>CAWHWE010000093.1:0-17772 GCA_963832915.1 uncultured Acidobacteriota bacterium | reverse complement strand
GCTGTCCCGACATGCTCCTCAAGGCGCCGTTTGACTTCCTGGCGGGAGTTGAGCGAACCCTGGAGGAGCGAGTCGAGGTCGAGTGATGGTCCCGATGCAGTTGTCGCCTGTTGCTTGCTCGGTGGGCGGAAGGTGCTCGATTTTCGCAAGGTCTCGAGCTCAGCGAGGATGTCGAGCGAGGACGCCACCTTGACGTGCCGCATCTCGGTCTTGGCCGCGGGCGCCGCTGGTTCGGCTGTGGTGGCGAACTCAACCGACGCCTCTTCAACTTCCTCCGCTAGTGGAAGCGCCGGGGCCTCCTGCGGCGGTGGGAGCTCCTCGATGGGAGACGACAGCACCTCGATCGGGGAAACGCCGGTGGCCGGGGAAAGACTGACTGGACGCGCTGTGATCTCGTCAGGTAGTGCCTCGACGGGCGCTTCGGCCGGCGCGGCTTCTGGTGGTACGGGTAGCGACCCCTCGGGGGCAAGCGGACCAAGACCTTCTTCCACCGCGGCACTGAGCGCCGCGGGGCTAAAGGAAGTGATGGGTTTGACTGCCGGTGGCTTGGCGGCCGCCGACTTGGGAGCGGGCGCCGGCACGGTTGTCCCGGTAGTCTCCTGGGTCGCCATCCGCCGGCGTAGAGACTTTAGGGTTGCCTTTGTGATCGCCTTCAGCGTCTCAAAAACGCCGTTACCCTCGACAGCCGATGACTCGAAGTGCTCGAGCTTGCCATCCTGGGCAGAGATGTGGGGCGAATGGAGCGCGGGATGACGCACCTTCGTGACCGATTTCATCACCTCGATCCGTCGATGGTTCGATACTATTCCCCAGGCGGAATGCTGGGTGGGTTGGCACTGTTCGACCTCGACGAGGATGGTCTTTACTGGCTACGGACGCGTCAAGAAACAATGCTGCAGTTCTTGGAGGCGAATCGCCGCCAGATCGAAAGGCTCAACCGCAAGATAAAGTTGGGTGGCATCCCCCGCTCCGCAGCTTTCTCTCTTACCACGACTGCGGACTATCACAAGATAGGCCCGTACTTTGACTACATCTTTCCCAAGCATTATTTCTGGAACCGGGGCTTCGATGGGATGTACGGGACCATGGCCCGGTGGGTGCGGCAGATTGCAGATTGGAACCCTGGGCTGAGCGAACGAGACTGCTTTGCTGTGGTCAAGGCCTGGTTGGGTCTCGAGCTCCCCGGCATCCACACTCTTAACGACGTGGACTCGGTGGGTTTCCCCGACGAGTTCTTTTCGGAAGTTGTCTACCCCGAAACGCGTCGCGCCCTGGAAGGAGTTGGTGACGACAATAAGGTGATCGCTTGGGTCTCAAGTGGACGACACCCCCATTCCGGCGACCCCATGTCAGCCCATGACCTGTACCGAATTCTGGTTGCCTCGCAACGAGCCGGACTGAAGCGCTTCGTTTACCAACCCGACCCGGACCTGGGCGCACCCGAGTGGGACGTTATTTCAGGGCTGTGCGGCAAGCGGTGGAAGGAAGATCCCAGCGCTGGCTATTGGCCTTCTGATACAGGCAAGCCCGAGATGTGGAACGGCGGGCGCAGGCCCAAAAATCCGCAGTAGGTAGTGCTGGCCTACTCCGCCTGTCCCGAGGCTCGATCCACGGGGAAAATCTTTAGCGCGAAAGCGTAATTACCGGGCCTCTCATTGGGCAGTTCCACAATCAAACCGTCCGCGCTACGGGTCCACTTCAATTTGGCCTTGGAGCCGAGCATCCGGACTGCCTTGATCTCCCGCTTCGTCAACTGGGAACCGGAGGCCAACGACTTGATGCTCAGTTTTCCATCCTCCGGCCACGCCAGTGCAATCGCGTAAAGTGTATCGGCCTTGGCCGTAAAGCGGATGTCGTGTGCGGAGTAACCGCTGGTGGCAGTGTCTTTGAAAGAACCGCCCACCACCTTGGTCGGGCCCTCGCCGTAAACCTTCCAGGGCCTTGTGGCGTAGATGGCCTCCGCGTTGACGGACAGCCACTTGCCCATGTCCAGCAGGATCTTCTGCACTTCCTCGGGAATGGTGCCATCCGACTTGGGTCCAATGTTCAGCAGCAGGCAGCCATTCTTGCTTACAATATCCACCAGTTCGTCAATCAGCGATTCTGGTGTGCGGAACCTCTCGTCCTTAATGTATCCCCAGGACTTCGTTCCCACGGAAGTGTCGGTTTGCCAGAAGATGGGTCGCAGCGTGTCCAGTTGCCCACGCTCGATGTCGAGCACGGCGGCGTGCTCGGGATAGGATTTGTTCTTGTAGTTGATGGCGACCTCGCGCTTCCACTCTGCGGCGCGGTTGTAGTAGAAGGCGCCAAACTTCTGGAGGTAAGGCTTGAAGGCAGGTTGCTCAATCCACCAGTCGAACCAGACGATTTCCGGATGATACTTGTCCACGATCTCACCTATGCGCGCCAGCCAATTGTCCAGATACGCGTTGTTGGGCTGGACCTTATCCGATTGGGCCGGGCCGTAGAAAGCCGAGTAGCGCGGATCATTGACGTCGGAATCGAAGGTGGTGCCGCCGTTGTAAAACCACCAGTGCTCGGCGCGGTGCGAAGACGCGCCAAAATGCAAGCCTTGTTTGCGCACGGCCGCGGCCAACTCGCCCACCACGTCGCGCTTCGGCCCCATCTTCGCGGCGCACCACTCCGTAAGGTCGGAGGCGTACATCGGGAAACCATCATGATGCTCAGCGACGGGCACCACGTACTTCGCCCCGGCCTTCCTGAACAACTCCGCCCACTGTTCCGCATTGAACATTTCGGCTTTGAACATGGGGATGAAATCCTTGTAGCCGAACTTTGATTGCGGGCCGTAAGTCTCCAGGTGATGCTTGAAGACGCGACTGTCTTTCAGGTACATGTTACGTGGATACCACTCACTATCGAAGGCCGGCACGCAATAAACGCCCCAATGGATGAAGATTCCAAACTTGGCGTCTTCGTACCACTTTGGAACTTTGAATTTCTCCAGAGAATCCCAAGAAGCACTGTATGGACCCTTAGCGATGACTCCCTCAATCTTCTTGACGGATTCCTCGACCTTCTTATCCTCGGACATTGCAAAGACGCCCACCATCAACACGAGTAGAGCCGAAAGTGTGAGGGCCGCTCTCCAGTTCCTGAAGTCCCCTCGCGGCGTTGGCTTCGAGTTGACGGTAGCAGCACTAGATCTAACACTATGCATACCGGCCTCCCTTTTTGCTGCTTTGTTTGCCTCAGTCTGTAAAGTCCGCCTCCAGCAGGCTGCGGAAAACCTCTCCAAGCTGTCATTCCGAGCGCAGCGAGGAATCTCGCCCTGAGCATTTTCAACGCAGAGCGAGATTCCTCGTCGTCCGCCAATAAGAATGGGGGAGTCCTCGGAATGACAGTCCAGGCAGGTTTTTCCGCAGCCTGCCAGGGACTCCTCATGGGACTACTCTTCCTGCCTGACAGCGGAGTCAAGAGGCGAAATGTTAGCAGATTCGAGTTCGGTGTTGTAGCGGCGATTTTACATCGCCAAATAGTGTCGTGTCTCATAAGTTCGTTCACAAAATCTTCCTCGTGCTGGCGGCCTTTTCGCAGCCCCGTCAGGGGCGGATTCCCGCGTGCGCGGGACCAGGGCGGAAGCCCCATAAGCGTTAACCTAAGTCCTTTGGGTTGAAGGTCAATGTCACACCGATACCGGCGCACGGAGGCCGGTTTACTCGCACCGGTTTCCGAATAGGCGACGATGCAGGAGTTGAGGGACTTCGCTCTACCCTACGGCAGTTCAGGGGGTCTATCGGGCATCTCCGGGGACAGGCGGTATTTCGCCTTCACCCAGGCGCGGACCCTGCAAGGAAAGTGTGCTGTACGTTGCGGTGCCCAGGAAATCCTCTCAGATAGAGTCGGCGCGAGGGAACTATTGAAGTGGAACGATGGGATTCCGCGGATTTATTAGGATAGCTAACAAACTCGTGAGGATGCTTGCTGTCTATACCAATAGAGGTAATCCTTGTCGCGCGATACCTTCCAGCGCTTTGCCAATTATGGCAAGCTTGCGAGGAAAGCGTTCATTTCGCGCAGCACATCCGCCTCGTTCGACAGAAAAACATAGTGACTTGCATGCGGCAATCGAATCACGCGCGCGGAGGGTACCCCCTTTTCGAATGCGTCTGCTTGAGCACCGGTCGTAACCCCGTCACGCGCTTCATATGCCGCCCGTGCGGTGGGGTCACTGCCGAGTGCCGGTCCTAAATCGTGTGGAACCGCGAAAATGGCGAGAACCGGAACGCTGATATTCGTGTACTTCTGTTGCCCAGCCATGAGTGCTTGAACAATCGCAGAAACAGGAGCCGCCCGTTGGGCGGCAAGCAAGGCTTCGGGCGTCGTTTGCAAGTTCTTTAGCCTCTCCTGCAAGTTCCTCTCAAGCCGTGGCAAAGTTGTTTGAAGCAATTCCTGGATTAGCGCCGTTTGATCGAACCCAATCCCAGAGGCTAACTGCTCCAGCTTCTTTCGCAACTCAATCGAGTCGATGGTTAGATCTCCATGCGAGCGGTCATAGAACGCGTACGAATAGCCGGCATCGAGGTAGATCAACCCTGCAACCTTTTCAGGATGCCTGGTTGCGATGGAACTCAACTCCTCGCCTGCGATGGAATGGCCCGCCAAAACCGGATGGTTCAGCTTGAGTGCGTCGAGTACCGCCAACACATCGTCGCCAAGTCTATCGGCCGAGTAGTTGCTGTTTGCGGGTACAGGAGCACTGGAGGCACCGAATCCGCGCCGTGTGATCCCGTAAACATGGTACGAAGGAGTGAGTTTGGGCGCGAACTTATCATAGACGTGTGCGTCGTTTCCCCCGCCTGCTAACAGAACCAAAGGCCGTCCAGAACCGCCCCAATCGAGAACCTCCAGCTTCACGTCGTTGTCCACGGTAATAAAACGCACGGTATGAGGGGTTGGGTCCAGTTGCCACGCCGTTTCTTTGGTTGCACGCCGCAATACGAGCGGTAACGGCTGACCCTGTGTCCACGTTCCGTCGATGGAGGCCCCGTCCGCACTGATCTTCCCTTCGTAAGTGCCTCGCACTGCGTCAACCTTCAATTTGAGGTTTGAACCATCCAGGTTCACCGAACTGACGGGTATAGGGTTGGTGGTCTGATCGATGCTGTACATCGTAGCCTTCCAACCGCCGCTATCCCCTCTCGCGATCTGAATGACACACCGAAGCTCCTGGGACCCCGCCTTGAGCGTTCCCTGCCAGTTTCCAACCAGGTTCGGCGTGGAAACCTGGGCATGTGCGACGGTCGGAAAAAGAGAGGCGATCATTAGCAGCGCTATTTTCACGTTCATAATTTGTAATCTCCTTAGGCGGACGATCATCGCCTTAGCCTTCTAGTACTCGTGCGTTTGCACCACTCGCAGGGCAGCGAAACACAGAAGCGCCGCAGCGCCCAGCGAGAGTCCCATACTGGCCCAGGGAAACGTATGCGTGAAGAGCGGCGAGGACTGTCCCATGGCTCGGAAGATATTTAGGGACGGCGGCAGGAAGGGCCTGGATAAGAGCCCCCAGAGAAACATAACCCCAAACATGCTTATCATGTTTTGCCAAACGTCCTCCATAAAGGTGGAGAGTAATACTCCTACAGAGTAGAACGCGGAAGTGCATACAGAAACGGTAACCCAATAGGCAAACAAATCCGCGCCCGTGATGTGCGTCCTCAGAGAGGGAAACATGATCCATGCTGCGCAGGGAGCGATGGCAAGGACTCCGGCCGCTTCCAACATGCCGAGCCCGGCTCTGGTCGCGAAAAGCCGCAAACGGCTGACCGGCAGCGAAAGGGTGAAATACATGGATCCATGCAGGCCTTTTCTCGCCTGAATGTCAATTTGAGTCTTGATCCCCGATCCGGCCAGCATCACCGGAATGATCGAATAATAAAACGCGAAAAACCCGAGCGCGCCTGACGCTTCCGCCAGGGAAAGCGTGTGGCCAGGAGTCGCGACATGCTGGGTCATAGTGAGTAGGGGTATGGGGAACACTGCGTACGAGAGCATAAACAGGATCCGAAAGCGTGTTTCAAGCCAGCCTTTGTACCAAAGCATTTAGTTCCTCCTGGCGTGTTCCATAAAGATTTCCTTCAAAGTGACCGGAAAGCGCTCCACCGAAGCCCCGGGCAAAGACCGGGCTTGACTCAAAATGGCGTCGACATTGCGACGGGCGAGGATTTCCACGGTTCGCCCTTCCTGGCGGACCGTCTCGACTCCGTCAACCCAATGGATGGGGGCCGGTAATTCCTCGCCCAATACGATGCGCAGACGCTGATACTGCGCCTTCAGGTCGTCGAGTGAACCGGTAACAAGCGCGGCCCCTCGATCGATGATGCAGACGTGCTCGGCAATCTGTTCGACCTCTTCCAATTGGTGCGATGAGAAGAAAATCGTGGTTCCACCGGCGCCGGAGATGGCAACCAGTTCGCGCAACATGTCTTCTACGGCGACAGGGTCCAGACCCTCGGTGGGCTCGTCCAGAATAAGAAGCTCCGCGCCATGCGAGATTCCGAGCAACAGCATGAGCTTCGACCTCATGCCCTTGGAGAGAGCGGAAATCTTGCGGTTGGGTGGGAGATCGAACAGCTTCAGGTATCGCCGGTCCAAATCGTCCCGCCATTTGGGGAAGAAGCTTCGGGTAAAGCGGATGATTTGCTGCACGGTCATGTACGGATATAGATCCTTCTCCTCCGAAACGAAGCCAACGCGCCGCCGGATTTCCACGCTCGCGGAAGCGTCCGTGGCAGCCAGGCCGAAGACGCGGGCATTGCCTCCGTCCGGTTTCAGGAAACCCATCAGGAGCTTGATCGTGGTGGTCTTTCCCGCGCCGTTCCGGCCGAGGAAACCGAAGATGCTTCCGGCGGGCACGCTAAGATTGAGTCCGTTCAGGGCATTAAGGCCTTTGAATGATTTCAGAAGTCCCTGCGTTTCTATGACGGGATCAGCCATTCTTTCCTCCTTCAGAATTTGTTTCCGCGCGGAGCAGCGCCAGCTCATTTTCAAAGAGCCTTCTCGCCTCGTCTTTGGTAAGACCGAGGGACATGAGGCGCTCCAGGGCCGACTGCACAATGGTCTGAGCCTTTCGCGTGACTCTCGCTTGGCCCGCGACCGATTCGCTGATGAAGGCTCCCGAGCCGTGCTTTAACTCGATGATTCCTTCGTGCTGAAGTTCGCGGTAGGCCCGCACCACCGTGTTCGGGTTCATCACCAGGTCTTCCGACAATTTTCGAATGGTGGGAAGCTGGTCGCCCGCTCTTAGCGCGCCGGTTTCAATGGCGTGTTTGATTTGCTCCATGAGCTGGAGGTAGATGGGCACGCCGGACGACGGATTGAGACGAAAAATCATCATCAAAGTCTACTAGTCTATCGACACACTATATGAGTTGCATTGGAGTGTCAAGCCTAAATTTAGGGTCGCGAAGCCAAGGTGCGGGAGCGAAGCATGCTGCGGGTCAGTATCGCTATGGGTACAGGCTATCATTTGGAGCTTAAGTGGCGCCTACACGCTGCCAGCTTCCTACTCATTCTTGCGAGGCCTCAAACAGGGGGACTTGTGGCACTGCGTTTGCTCGTATAATATTTTTCCAGCGGAAGTTGGCGCGGCCGATTGAAGGCGGTATTTTTGTCCGAAGACGGAGCGCGGAGAGGGCAAATGATGGACCGTAGAGCATTTCTGAGGACCGCGGCGGGTGTGGGCCTTGCGTCCAGCGCTTGGCCCGGCTTTGGCCTGCCTGGGCCTGACGGCGCTGCTCCCGCTTATCTCGGGCTCCATCCATTCATTGAGGCGCACCCGGAAGCGGTCTTCATTCGCCAGACCCATGTGTCCGCAAGAAATGATTTGGAGGCCAAGCGGCGCGAGGCGTTCGAATTAGCTCGACGAATCTTTTCCCGTCGCGATTCACCCGGCCTGAGTCTCACCGATAAATTTGCCATCAAGCCAAACCTCACTACGACGCAGGGCAGAGGGCTTGATTTTGCTATTGTCACTGACCCCTGGGTTGTGGAGGGCCTCATCGACGGGCTGCGCCAGACGGGCGTAAGCGCCGGCAACATTTATGCTCGCGATGGCCTGTATGTCAACCAACCCAATATCGGCTATAAAGAAATGTCGCAGCGCTCCGGCGTGCACTACAACGATGATGATTGCCGCTCACCTATGACCAAGGAGTGCCCGGACGGTGTGGTTTTCCGCCGCACGAAATATCTCGGCCCGTTCAACTATCCGGGTACTCACCTCATCAATGTCGCCAAACTGAAGACCCACGGGATGGGCTTAACGCTCTGCGTCAAGAACCTGCAAGGCACCAATATCCCCCCCTATATTCACTTTTGTGGTGCTCTTGAAAAAGCGATTGCACAGGATTTCCAGCCAAGCGCTCAAAATCATCTGAGCGACCTTCAGGACAAGCACCAGCAGGCGGGGATTCCGCGCTGGGATACGGCAAAGGCCGGCTATATGGAAAGGTGGGTTGAGCGCGCCATCGATTCCTATTCACTCGTGCGCCCTTCCGTCTTGCTGAATATTGTCGAGGGCGTCTATGGCCAGAACGGTGACGGGTTCACCCGCGGGCCGGGGCAAGGTGGGACGCCGGAAATTTTCATGACCAATGTTCTGATCTTCGGCAAGGATGCTTTCCGAGTCGATATCATCGGGCATTGGTTGGGAGGGCAAGAACCCGGCAACTTCGGCCTCTTTCACATCGGCAAAGAACGGGGCGTCTCCACGGCTCTCAATCCTCACAACATTCCGCTTTATGTCTGGGAAAACGCCGGGCCCAAGCTTACCCCTCTCGATACGCTGGCGCGCACGCCGCTTGCGACCCCCTATTTACAGAGAGAAGGCGAACCGCTCTATCACCTTTGCAATGAACCTTACGCCTACCCCTCCGAACCCCAGGCCGCCTGCCTTAGCGGAGGCGAGTTGCCAGGACTGCGAGTATTGGGCCAAACACAGCTTGGGAACCGGGCGGCAGCGGTCACGCTGGAATTCAACCTGCCGCACGACACGGAGGCGCGACTGGAAATGTACAATGCCTTTGGCGAACCGGTGGGCGTGCCGGCCGAGGGCTTTTTCCGCCGCGGCGTGCACGCAGTGGATTGGATGACCCGGCAACGGCCTCCAGGCCTGTACACTTGCCACCTGCGCGCCGATGGCGGCATGAGTGCTACGAGCATTTTTCTCAGGGACCGGGGATGAGAGTTCGACAAGCTTGGGATTTAACCGCGATACAGCTCCCGTAATGGGCTTCAAGAAATTACCGCTTGGGATGCGGGCTTATTTTAACGCCTATGCCCCGGGCGCGCTTCAGCCGAAGATTTTGCTCTCTCCGTTCCAGTGCAAGCCCAACTTTGGTGGAAGGTCTTCCATCGGCCCCATCCATTGCAGCTCGCGGTCAATGTCGGGGTGCAGGCGGTACTTCTTGCGCACTGCTTCAAGCGCCGTGCCCTGAATCCGGATCTTTTTCAGGTCGTAGTTTCCCAGTCCCACCTGCCCGCTATACACCAGGTAGCCCACCCACGACGGGTCGATGCCCATGGCTTCCAGCCCCACGCGATCCGCCGCAATGTAATCCGTGGAGGCAATCGCGACATGGGAAGGCACAGGATTACCGGAATTGGGGCCATCGCCCTCCATGCCTTCATAGCCGTCGATCACGGTGGCGCCCCAGTGGGGCTGAAGCTTTTGCGCGGTGAGCAGCATGTTGTAGTGGTTCTGCCGCACGCCCACGTGAAACTTCCGTTTGTCGCTCCAGGATTTCTCCCCCGGCGGATTGTGCAGCGGCGCGCCCAGCGTGAGGTTTTTCACGGAAAGCGTCGCCACCACGGCGTTGTGTGTTTTCATCACGGCCGAGCAAATGACAAAGACATCAGGATCGAGCAAACGCGCCGCCAAGCGCACCGGAGTCACGTGCAGGTCAAAATCGATCAGGGGAATGACCTCGAACCTTCCCTCGCGGTTCAGGTCCAGGAGACTGATCTTCTGATCGCGATACTCGCCCGGCAAGCGAGTGTAATGGAAGCTTTCGTAACCTTCGAGCGTCTCGCCCGCGGAGGACTCGGCAATAACGATGGGCCCGTGGAAGCGCGGCGCCAGGTATTCAACGATTCCCCTCAGCGCGTCGGCATGCGTGGAGGCGAGCTGATTCACCGTGTTTACGACGTTCGGTTTGATCAGGACGTACTTTTTCTGCCGCAATCTCGGCAGGAGCTGGTCATCGATGGCCGCCAGCGCCGCGCCAACATTCTTGCGGCGGTCGTCACCCTGCACGATGGAGACTTGCGAAATCCCGGGGAATTCCTTTACCATCGGCGCCACAGGAAGGGCGGGCGGGGCCTGCGAACTCAGTCGGCGGGCGCCTGAAAAGAGAAGGCTGGTTCCCGTTGCTTGCAAGAATCTGCGGCGTGATAAAGGCACTGGACTAATCCCTCCATGCGCCCTATGATAGCACCGTTCGAAGATTGTGACAGTGGTCAATGCTTATATGAGAGGTATAGACAAAATGTCTACTCGTCGGGATTTCTTATCTGCAGGGCTTCTTACCTCCGTGGCGGGTTTTGCTACGGCTCCCACCGTCTGGGCGCAGGCGGAAGCGCACTCCTCCAAGGGTCTCAGCTACCGCGTGTTGGGGAAAACTGGGTTCAAAGTGACCAGCGTAGGTTTCGGATGCATGGTTACTTCCGACGCCAGCGTGATTGCGCGCGCGGCGGACGTGGGCATTAATTACTTTGACACCTGCCGCAACTATCAACATGGAAATAACGAGCGGCTGGTGGCCACAGGCCTTAAAGGCAAGCGGCAAAACATCTATCTTTCCAGTAAAACCGATGGCGGCACCAAGCAAGCTGCGCTGGCAGAGCTTGACACGTCGCTTCGCGAATTGGCGACCGACCACCTGGACATTTGGTATCTGCACGAGAAGAACAGTCCCAGTGCTTTGCTGGACGAACTTTTTGAGGCGCAGCAGATTGCCCTGAAACAAGGCAAGATTCGCTTTACGGGTGTGAGCACCCACAACGCCAAGGATATCATTCCGATCCTGGTCAAGAAGGGCGCCACGGATGTGGTGCTGGCGACTTACAACTTCACCATGGAAAAGGCCTTTACAGATGCCATGGCGCAGGCCCACGCGGCGGGCATGGGCGTAGTGGCCATGAAGGTCATGGCGGGCGGGTTCCGCCGAAGCAACCCAAGCGATCCGAATACCGCCAAGCTGAAGCGCGAGGGCGCCATGCTGGCGGCGCTTAAGTGGGCGCTGAGGGACGCTTACGTGCACACCACCATTCCGGGAATGACCGACATGGATCAGCTCGAGGAGAACCTGAAGGCGATGAGCGAGCCCTACTCGCCCCGGGAAGAAAAGCTCCTGGCCCGGCAATTGGAGTTCATCACGCCGCTCTATTGCCGCATGTGCGGGGAGTGCGATGGCCATTGCGCCAAGGGCCTGCCCGTTGCGGATGTGCTCCGCTACGCGATGTATGCCGACGGCTATGGCCAGTTCGAATTGGGCCGCGACCACTTCAAGCAATTGCCGGTGGAATTGTCCTCCATTCGCTGCGGCGACTGCCCCACGTGCACGGTGAATTGCCGCCATGGCGTGAAGGTCCGCGAGCGCCTCAGCCGCGCGCAGGAGATGTTTGCGTAGGAGGTTTGAGCTAATACGCAAAACCCATCCCACCGCCGAGGCGCGGAGACGCAGAAAGGGTACCAGGTGTCATGTGGAAGGTGTCAGGTGTTAGGCTTTTACTGACACCTGGAACCTGACACCTTCTTTGCTCTGCGCCCCGGCGCTACGAGTAGCCCTTTGGGTTTCGACCATGAAGATTCCTTTGCGTGCTCTTCGCTTTGCATTCTTGCTGCTTGTTGGCGCCGCGGTTGTAGCGCCACTTACACCGGCAGCGGAGGTGGCCGATTGTTCGCTTGTTCCCGGCTGGCGACAAGAAGGTCCATTGCGTCACTTCACTGCCGACAACCTTTACGAATACATGGACGGCAACTCGGAAAGCTACTTGGCTTACGGATTCACCCAAATGCAGGGAGTAACGTGCAAATCCGGCGAGAATACGCTCGTCATCGACATCTCGGAAATGGTTGATGCTGACGCCGCCTACGGCATATTCAGTGGCAACCGCGACCCCGGTCATCCCATCGAGAAGATTGGCATGGGGGGCCAGGTCCTTCCGCGCCGGGGCACCTTCTCGAAGGGGAATTACTACGTCGAGATCTCCGCCACACCCGATATCGATCACACTCCCGCCTTAACCGCCTTCGTGGGCGCCATGGAAAAGCGCCTGGAGGGGCGGAGCACACCTCCGGACGCTCTTGCTTGGTTTCTGCCTAAAAAGCTGGTGAGTGCTCGGCTGATTCCGGAAAGCGTCCTCGGCGTACGAGTGCTCAAGCGCGGCTACGTAGCGCAGTATGACCAAGGGAAGGCTTTTCTGGTGTTGGAAACATCCCCCCAGTCCGCCGCGGCGGTCATGACCAAACTCCGCCAGCGTTACCCAACTGCCCAGGCTGCGCAGGTCGCGGACGAAGCCCTCCAGTTACAGGACAAGTATCTGGGCGGCGTCTGCTTTTTCAGTAAGGGAAAATACATCGGCGGTTACGCTAATATGCCCGACGGCGCAACCGCCACCTCCGCGTCTGCGGCCCTAGCGGCAAGAGTGCCCTGACAAACCAAGCATAGAAAACCACAAGCCAAAAAAAACCATAAAAAACACTTGACAAGAGATTAGGTAAGTCTTATTTTTGTGGAGGGAAGTGGCTTAGAGTGGTAAAAAGTGTTTTTCAGGGTAGTCTTTCCGTAGGTTGAAAAGGATTTCGGGGGTTCCAGATGCTGCGTGGCAACTGCCCGGCGACTGTGGATGGGAAGGGTCGGCTGAAGATCCCGGCTGCCTTCAAGGCCTATCTGGATCAGACCTACGGAGCGGATTTCTACGTGACTAGCCTAGACGGACTGTCCGTGCGCATCTACCCTTTCCCGGTGTGGAGCGAGATCGAGGAAAGGTTGAAGGCGCAGCCTTCCATGAACAAGTCCGTGAAGAAGTTCCTCGACCGCACTAACTACTATGGTCAGATGAGCAGTGCGGACAGCCAGGGAAGGATTCTGGTCCCCTCCGTATTGCGCGAATCGGCGGCGATGCACGGTGAGGTGGCGGTACTCGGCTACCTGAAGTATCTCGATGTTTGGAACAACCAGCGCTACCTCGAGCACCTGGAGCGGGAACCGTTCACTGAAGAAGACCAGAAGGCGCTGAGTGATTTGGGGATCTAGCAATCTGGGATTTTGAATCCACGATTCGAGATTCCGGATGCGCAGTCAGCCCTAGCGGGATTGGGATTGTGAGACGTGACCCATGACGCGATCGGTCAAAACGCAACGCGCAACCTCGATGCCGAACCCGGCAGTTTGCATGTGCCGGTTCTGTGGCGGGAGGCAATCGAGATTCTGAATGTACAGCCTGACGGATTCTACATTGACGCGACTCTGGGGGCGGGGGGACATGCCGAGGGAATTCTTCAACGCCTGCAAAGCGGGAAGGTGTTGGGGATAGACCGGGACCTAGCGGCGCTGGCTGCCGCCCGTGAACGGCTGAAGGGTTTTGGGGAGAAGCTGATTGTAATGCACGGGAACTTTACCCAGGTTGACTCAATGCACTTGGCGAGCGGACTTCCGCCCGCCGACGGCCTGCTGGCCGACCTGGGGATGAGTTCCCTTCAGCTCGGAGATGCTTCCCGAGGTTTTAGTTTCAACGCGCCGGGACCGCTCGACATGCGCATGGACCCGACCACAGGGGCCACGGCCGCAGACTTGGTGAACCAGATAAGCGAGCGCGAGCTGGCCGATTTAATTTTCAAGTGGGGGGAAGAGCGCCACTCGCGCCGTATTGCGCGAGCCATTGTGAAGGGCCGTCCGTATCGATTAACCACCGAACTGGCGCAGGTGGTGACGCGAGCGATCCCCTCCCGGGCGGCCTTTCTCCACCTTCATCCCGCCACGCGCACTTTTCAGGCGTTGCGGCTGGCGGTGAACCGGGAACTCGAATGCCTGGAATCGCTGCTGGCGGAGGCGTTGGGAGTGCTGAAGCCAGGCGGCCGAGTGGTGATTCTGAGTTTTCAATCGCTCGAGGACCGCATGGTAAAGCGTGCCTTCCAAACCTGGCAACGGCAGGGGCGGGCAAGAATCCTGACGCGCAAAGTCGTGCGCCCGAGTGAAGAAGAAGTGCGGGCTAATCCGCGCTCGCGCAGCGCCAAGCTGCGCGCCGCGGAAAGGGCCCCAGGGTAGATGTTGAGGGCGGGAAGTTTCCAGAACCTGCGACGGGGAAACCAGACAGGGGCTTTCGAAATCGCAAGCCAGCGGAGAGGAGGAGAGGGGGCGAGGTACGGAACAGGGTTTGGTTGGTCCCAGTTCCTGATGCCGAGCCCCCCATTCCTGGAATATGGCGACTGCGGCAGTTACGTTACCGAAACCAAGACGGCGTCCATTAAACCCGCTGGCGGCGGGCCGGGCGAGTTTTCCGGAGATTTATTTTACCAAGCGCATTGATAACTCCCGTCTGGTGCGGGAGGTGGGTCTGGAGAAGTGGCATGAATGTTTCAGCCTGCTCGGGCTGGGCATTCTGGCTTTTCTCTTTGTCTTGCTTTTCTCGTGGCTGCATCTCCAGTGCGTGCGGGCCGGTTATGAGATCGAGGGGCTCAAGACGCAGCGCGTCGAGTTGCAGGAATGGAACCATCATTTGCGGTTGACGCAAGCCGCGCTGGCCGATCCTCAAAGGATCGATACTCTGGCGCGGAAGGATCTCGGCATGGTCTCACCCGGCCCGCAACAAGTGATCCAGTGGAGCGGGGCGGACGCGTCATCATTGCAACAACAGGAGAGCGTGCAGATTGCACGCAACTCCCCCACCGTCGGCGACGGTAAACCTGGCGAGCCATAATCTCATGGTACTTCGCATTACCCAGGCGAGGCCGGAGAAAACCGACAGGTCCCGCGCAACGAATCGGGACCTCTGGTTGGGTGGCGTGCTGGTTGTCTGGATGGCCGGCCTGGTCGTCCAACTCTACCGCCTCCAGATCATTGAATACGTGGATTTACTGGGTCGGGCTCAGCGCCAGCAGCAGCACGTCATTGAAGTCGCTCCCAAGCGTGGCGAAATTTTCGACCGCCAGATGAACCCGCTGGCCATGAGCTTGGCGGTGGATTCCGTCTTTGCCGTACCCAGCGAAATTCCTGATCCCAAAATGGTGACGGACCTGCTAGCCCCCGTGCTGGGGCTGGAAGCGCACGACCTGCTGGGCCGGTTCACCAACTCCCATTCGTTTTGCTGGGTGAAAAGGAAGGTCACCGTCGAGGAAGCCAGCCGTGTCCGCGACCTCAACCTGAAGGGAATTCACTTCCAGCGGGAGACCAAGCGATTCAACCCCAAAGGGGATTTGGCCGCCCACATATTGGGTTACGTGGGTTTGGATGACAAGGGGCTCGCGGGTCTCGAGTTCGGCATGGATGACATCATTCGGGGCCGCCCCGGACGCGTGCTCGTGGAGACGGACGCGCGACGGAAGTCGTTCCAATCGACCGAGTGGGCGGGGGTACCGGGAAAGAACCTTGTCCTGACCCTGGATGAAAAGATCCAGTACATTACGGAAAAGGCCTTGGCGGAGGGGGTTGAAAAATGGCGTGCCGCCGGGGGTGTGGCTATCGTCCAGAATCCCAATACGGGCGAAATCCTGGCAATGGCCAGCCAACCCACTTACGATCCCAACGATTTTGCAAAAAGCCCGCCGGAAGCACGGCAGAACCGCGGCCTGTCCTGGGTCTACGAGCCCGGCTCGACCTTTAAGCTCGTGACCGTCGCTGCCGTCTTGGAAGAGAAACTGGCGGACCCGGACGAAGTCATCGACTGCCAGCGGGGAAGCATCGTGCTTGCGGGACATGTCATTCATGACCACAAATCTTTCGCGGACCTAAGCGTGCGGGATGTGGTGGCGAAGTCCAGCGACGTGGGGGCCATTAAGCTGGGACTGCGCTTGGGGGATGAGCGGCTTTACAAATATATCCGCAGCTTCGGTTTTGGTGAAAAAACTGAAGTCGAGCTGCCGGGGGAGGAGCGGGGATTACTCAAGCCTCCCAGCCGCTGGTCAGGAATTTCGATTGGTGAAATCTCCATGGGGCAGGAAGTTGGCGTGACGGCAGTTCAACTCGTCACGGCTTACTCCGCCGTCGCCAACGGGGGGGTGCTGATCCAGCCACGCCTGGTCCACGACCTTTTTCTCGGCCAGGCACACGATGCGATGCCTCCAGTTCTCGGTCATCGGGTTATCAGCCAGCGGACGGCAAGTCTCATGAGGGAAATTCTTGCGGGCGTGATGGAGAGAGGAACCGGCAAGGCTGGTCAGCTTGCAGGCTACTCATCCGCCGGCAAGACCGGCACCGCGCAGAAAATCGATCCTTCCGGCGCCTATTCAAAATCGCACTACGTGGCCTCTTTCGTTGGGTTTGCTCCCACGGGAAATCCGGCGCTAACCATTTTGGTGGTTATCGACTCACCGGTGGGAGCAATTTACGGGGCCGATGTGGCAGCCCCGGTGTTCAAGTCCATTGCAGAGCAGACTCTGGGTTATTTGAACGTTCCGCCGGACATCCCCTCCCGAGGGCCTCAGTTCGCCCCCCCAACGCCCGCAGGGATTCTAGACCAGGAACCCGGCGACCTTGCGGAGCACCTCCCCAAGGGCCCTGAGCACGTACAGGCTGCCGCCTCCCCCGTTCAAACCGCTTCATACTCGGAGGTCGAGCAGACCCAAGTTTCAACGTACAGCGACCCGGAGGCAGCCACGCCTCCCCCTACCGTGGTCCTGGATAACGGTCCTCGTGTAACCATCCCGGACTTCTCCGGTTTAGCGGCTCGAAGCGTTGCCCAAGAGTGTCAGAAGCTTGGTCTGGAGCTTAGCCTTTTAGGCAGTGGATTAGCCGTCGAGCAGAATATTCCCGCGCATGCGCAGGTGCCGCCGGGAACACGGCTGGTGGTAAAGCTGTCGAGATTCTCGCAGTGAGATAATGCGAGTGAGAAATGAAACTGAAAGAGTTGTTCCAAGGACTGGACGGCCTCCAACTGGGTTCGGAAGTCGGGAGCGAGGTCACTTCCTTAGCTTACGATTCGCGTCGCGTTCAACCGGGAACCCTTTTCTTCGCTATTCAAGGTGAGAAAGCGGACGGGCATGCGTTTATCCCTCGAGCCCTTGAGCGGGGCGCAGTGGCCGTCGTCAGTGAGCGCATACCGCCCAGCGATCTGGCATCGCGCTGGGTGCGAGTCCCCCGGATTCGGCGGGCGCTCTCGACGGCTGGACGCGTTTTCTTCGGCCAACCTGATTTACGCCTGAAGCTCATTGGAATAACCGGGACGAACGGAAAGACCACGACAGCCTTTCTAGTGGACAGCATTTTGCGCGCCGCAGGAATCCGCACCGGCCTCTTCGGGACTATCGAGTACCGAGTTGGTGACCGCGTCCTGCCTGCGCTCAACACGACTCCGGAGTCGCTTGATTTGTGGTCTTACTTTCGGCAGATTGTCGATGCGGGTGGCACGGGAGTGGTAATGGAAGTCTCCTCGCACGCCCTGGCGCAAGAGCGGGTCTGGGGCTTCCCCTATGCGGTCGCTGTTTTCACCAATTTGACCCAGGACCATTTGGATTACCACAAAGACTTCGAGCACTATTATGAAGCCAAGCGTCGTCTTTTTGAGGGGCTTGGAACACCTCCGCCGCAATGG
>CAWHWE010000092.1:0-43749 GCA_963832915.1 uncultured Acidobacteriota bacterium | reverse complement strand
CTAAAATCTAAACATCCGTTTTTCTCTTTCGGTTCTGTGTACGGGCTTGATGTCCATGTGGGTAAAGTGATTCTTGACCTTCGTCGCGCTAGGTGGTGCGTTCTCAAAATCTCCCTCCCGGGCCCCGAGTCCCGAACCCCGAGTCCCGTGTCCTGACTCCTGACTCTTCTTTCCGAGCATATACTTACATTACTAGCCTATCTTCTTTCCTTTGTCAAGAGGCAGGTCGCAAAATGTCTGCTAAAGGAACAAGAAAACACGACCTGGCATTGCAGAGTCTCGTTTTTCAGAGACTCTGCGGCGTTCTCTTCAAATGCGGCCCGGTTCGTCGGCTGGCAGCAGTACACGATCGATGGCCAGAGCAAGCGTAGCGCGGACCTGGTGTTTAGGTCCGCGGCTTTTGGTTGTCAATCGGGGACGAACCGCCCCGATACATCGAGGCGCTACCCCGCTTCAATTGCATGCGTCAATCAGGTCATTCGTTTCTCAAGACCACCATGGGATCGACCTTGGTTGCCCGTCGCGCGGGCAGATAAGCCGCGATGAGCGCCACGGCAGAGAGCGTGAGTACGGCCGCGGCGAGCGTCAACGTGTCACGCGCGGCGACCCCGAACAGCATGTTCTGGACGAGACGCACGACGGCGAGCGAAATGCCAATTCCGGCCGCCAAACCTGCGATGAGAACAAAGATCACATCCCGCATGACCAGCCGCAGAATGGAACTCGCCTGCGCGCCCAGCGCCATACGTACGCCGAATTCGGTTTGCCTCTGCTCCACCAGGTAACTGAGCGTGCCGTAAAGGCCGATCGTGGCCAGCAGCAACGCCAATCCACCGAAGAAGCCGGAGAGCAGGGCAAGCAGCCGTTCCTCGACCATCGAGTCGTCCACCTGCGCCGCGAGCGTGCGGAACTCCAAGGAAATCTCTCTGTTCACGCCTGCCACCGCCTTCTGGACGGCCGAGATAAGGGACGAGGGTGGTGTGGCGGTGCGCAGTTCGAAGTTCTCCTCCGCGTCGTGTCGGGGCGCCTGTTGCGTAACGGGGAAAAACGCCGTGGGATAAGTTTTCTCACGTAGGGACCCGTACTTCGAATCCTTGACCACCCCCACAATCTGGATAGGCGGCGCTACGTTTCCCGGTGGCCCTTCAGCTCGGAAGTACCTCCCGATGGGATTAAGGCCGGGATAGAACTTATTCGCCATGGTCTGATTGACAATGGCCACCCAGGGCGAGGTCTTGGTATCGCGGTCATTAAAGTCACGGCCCGCCAGGATGGGCGTGTGCAGGGTCTTGAAGTAGGTCGGAGAGATAGAATTAAGGCAAGTATCTGAGGCTTCTCCTGTGGGCGGGTTCGGGGAGTCCGCCTGGATGTACTGGTCCCACTCGTAGCCGCTGATGGGCGTGTTCCAGGACCGGCTGGCCGATACCACGCCGGGCAGGGCGCGCAGCCGGCCCTCGATCTCTTCGTAGATTGCCGACCGCTGCCCCTCCGGCACGTTCGCAGACTTGAGATTGGTGCTTACCAGCAGCACGTTGTGGCGGTCGAACCCGATGTCGAGCATAACGAGTTTGGCGAAGCTGCGCAAGAATAGCCCGGCAGCCACCAGCAGAACCAGCGACAGCGCCACCTGCGAGGCGACAATCCACTTACCGGAGTGCAAGCGCTCGTGTGCTACGGTGTATCCTCGGCCCTTCATCGCCGCTGTCAAAGTGACGCGCGTGGAGCGGAGCGCCGGCAGGACGCCGAACAGCAGGCCCGTGAGTACGGCGCAGGCGGCAGTGAACGCGAGCACGCGGCCATCCGGCGAAAGATCCAGGAATACGTGATCTCGAGCTGTCGAAAGGTAGCGCACCAGCAACGCCGAGCCCCAACGTGCAAACAGCAGGCCCAGCAGCGCGCCCGTAGCGGAAAGCATGAGGCACTCCGTGAGCAACTGGCGAATCAACCGCCAGCGAGAGGCGCCGAGGGCCTGCCGTACCGCGATCTCCTTGTTTCTGGCGGCGGCGCGAGCCAGCATGAGGCTGGCGATATTGGCGCAGGCGATCAGCAGCACCAGCCCAACAACCGCCATGAGGACATTGAGCGGCTCTTTGTACTGGCGGCGCAGAACTGAAACTCCGGTAGCAGCCGGAGAGGCGATGAGCGACAGCTTGAGGAAATTCTGCTGCTCTTCCGGGCGCCAGTCCTGGGGAAGGGCAGCGGAGGCTATCGCGGGCGAAAGCACGCTGAGCCGCGCGATCACCTGCTTCGGGCTGATTCCGCGTTTCACGCGGCCGCCAACCCTCAGCCACCACCTGGAGCGCTGGTCAAGACGGGATTCCTTGCCGTCATAAATCGCGGTGGCGCAGAGGGGCGCCGCCACGTCGAATTTCTGGCCAACCTCCGTGCCGAAGAAGCCCGGACCGCTCACCCCGATGATTTGGAATGGTTCATGGTCCAGAGAAATCGTGCCACCGATGGCGCTCTCCGCGCCGCCGTAATGACTCTGCCAGAAGTTGTAACTAAGGACAGCAACCGCCGGGCAGCCGCGCTGGTCATCGGACGGACCGAAGAGACGCCCGGCGGCGGCACGCACACCCAGCGTTGGGAAATATCCGCCACTCACATATAGGCCATTCGCATTCTGCACCGCCCCACCCCGCGTAAGGTCAAAAGGCTCACTGTGCCAAGCGAACGCCCCTGAGAAGACGTCCTGCCGGTCTCGCACTTGCTCCCAAAGAGGATTGGTGAAGATGGGAGACGCTTCGGCGCCCCAGCGGGGTTGGTAGAGGAGGATTTGCATGAGTTCTTCGGGCTTCTGCACCGGAAGCGCGCGTAGCATGACCGTATCGATCAGGCTGAAGATGGCCGTGTTGGCGCCAATTCCCAGGGCCAGCGTCAAGACCGCCATAATCGTGAAGCCCGGGCTCTTGGCCAGCATCCGCAGGCCGTAACGAACATCTTGAATCAGGTTCTCAATCCAACTTACTCGTCGCATATCGCGGCACTCCTCCTTAATCTGCTCCACCCCGCCCAACTCGCGCAGGGCGGCGTAACGGGCTTCCTCCGGGGTCATTCCTTTTGCGGCGTATTCCTCAGCCAGCTTTTCCAGGTGAAAGCGGAGTTCGTCCGTCAGTTCATGCTCGACGCGGCTCTTCCGAAAAACCGACCGCACGCGAAGCGGCAATTTGTAAATCCAGCGCATGTTTAGTTTTCAGTTCTCAGTCCTCAGTTCTCTGTGCCCGCCACTCCCAGACGGAGGCCGCACGACGGCTGCGCGGTTGGCTGACGTGGGCTCCGACTGATAACTGACGACTGATGACTGAGACCTCCTCCTGTTCCCTGTGACCTGTTCCCTGTCCACTGTTATTCGTGCCTCAGCGCCACCATGGGATCGACCTTCGCCGCACGCAACGCCGGGATGTAGGAGGCCAGCAGCGCCACGCCGACAAGAAACAACGAGACGGCGACGAACGTTACCGGATCGGTGGGCTTGACTTCGTAGAGCAAGCTGGATACAAAGCGCGTCAGGCCGAGAGCGCCCCCGACTCCGGTCGCCACACCGATCAAAACCAATTGGAAACCTTGCCCGACCACGAGCCTCACAACATCCTCAGGCGTTGCTCCCAAGGCCATTCGAATCCCGAGTTCGTGCGTCCGTTCCGTGACCGAGTAGGAGATCACGCCATACAGCCCGACGGCTGCAAGAACCAGTGCGAGGGCCGCAAACGAAGCCAGCAGGCCCAGCTTGAACCGCCGAGGCGCAACCATTTGTTGTACGAGGCCGTCCATGCTCTGAATTCCCGAAACAGGCTGATTGCGATCCACGCTGCGGACTGCCTCTCTCAAACTGTTCGCCGTTCGCATCGGATCGCCGGTGGTCCGCATAACCAGAGCCATGAAGAACGATGGCGCCTGCTGGTATGGAATGAAAATCTCGGGCCAAGCTTCCCGCTCCAGCATGTAATTCCTGGTGTCCGCTACCACGCCCACGACCGACCGCCAGGGGCCCTGGGGGCCGTCGAGACTGATTTCTTTTCCGACTGCGTCCCGGCCCGCGAAGATGCTCATCGCCGCTTTTTTCGTGAGGATGACAACTTTGCGGGCGTCGATTGTGTCCCGATCGTCGAATGGGCGGCCCTCGAGCAATCGAATCGCCATGGTCCGGAAGTATTCGGGACTGATGTCGGCAATTGAAATCGGCTTGCCCGACGTGGAGGATGGTCCATCGGACACTCGCACATCCGTTGCCAGTTCGTTGAAGATGCTCACCGGGGAGTGGGTCGTAGCCGCGGCGGTTTCCACACCCGGCAGCGAGCGAAGGCGTTCGAGGGTCTCTCGAAAGAAGTAAATATTGGCTGGGCGCGGGTGATCGTCAAAAGAAGTGACAGGAAGCCAGACGTAGGCGAGCAGCACGTGGTGTGGGTCGAAGCCCAAATCGACCTCCGTGAGCCGCAAAAAGCTGCGCGCCAACAGGCCCGCACCCGTCAGCAAGATCAGCGCCAGCGCTATTTGTGTTACCACCAGCAAGCTACGGAGACGATGTGTGCCGCCTCCGAAGCGGACGCGCATCCCCCCCTGTTTTAAAGCCTCATTCACGTCTACCCGTGATGCGGCAAGGGCCGGAATCAAGCCAAAGAAGACCACCGCACATGCGGAAACGCCGACAACGAATGCGAAAACCCTCAGGTTGAGGCTAAACACGGCGGGAAGCTGAGGAGGAACAAGGTCTTTCAGGACTCTGACGACTCCGAGTCCGAGCACCAATCCCAGAACTCCTCCAAAGAGTGCGAGGATTAGGCTTTCCGCCAAGAATTGGCGCGCCAAGCGGCTGCGCCCCGCTCCAAGCGCCGCCCGAAGCACAACCTCCTTGCCGCGCGCTGCGGCGCGGGCCAAAAGCAGGTTCGCCAAATTCGCGCAGGCGATCAGCAACACGAATCCCACCGACGCCATGAGAATCATCAAAATATGTCCGACGTCTCCGGCGAGCAATTGGCGAAGCGGAATCACACGAACTCGCGAGCGCGAACGGGCCCTCTGCCGCCCTGCTGAAAACTGCGGGTCAAGCCGCTGCTTAAGCAGTTGCATGTCCGCCTGGACACTCGCCAGGCTCACCCCTGGTTTGAGACGGCCTAAAACGTAGAGCATCGGCCAATCGGCATTTCCCGGCAGTGAGTTTGAGGCGTCCAGCACTTCCGGCACCCAGAGTTTTCCTGGCGGATAAAGTAAGCCGGCCGGCATGACTCCGATGATGGTGTAGGGCGCTCCATCCAGGTGAATCGTTTTGTTCAGGATCTCGCGGCTTCCACCAAACTGTTGGCGCCAAAGAGAGGCACTGAGCAGCGCCACCCTTTCCTTGCCTCGCTGCCCTTCGTCGTTGCCAAAGCCGCGGCCCAGAATGGGCTTGACGCCAAGCAACGGAAAAAAACCAACCGTGATAGGGATGGCATTGACTCGGACCGGCTCGCCAAATCCAGTGAGATTCGTCTCATCGCTGTACCCGTTGAAGCCGGGACAGAAAGCCTCAACCGCCTGCACCGATCTGCTCTGCTCATGCCAGATCCTGAAGTCCGGAGCGATGACCATTGGGTCTCCGTGTATGGAGAGGTTCGAGATGTTTACGAGTTGGTCGGGTTTCTCGTAGGGCAGCGGGCGCAGCAGAGCAGCGTCAATCACGCTGAAAATCGCTGTATTTGCCCCAATGCCAAGGGCGAGGGTGAGGACGGCAACGGCAGTAAAACTCGGGCTGCGCCGCAACTGACGCAAGCCGTAACTAATGTCCTGAATGAAGTTCTCGAGCCAGTTCGCCCGGCGCATGTCGCGGCACTCCTCTTTGATTTGGTCCAGGCCGCCCAGCTCGCGCAGGGCGGCGTAAAGGGCTTCCTCCGGCGTCATTCCTTTTGCGGAGTTTTCCTCTATCAGCTTCTCGAGGTGAAAGCGAAGTTCGTCGCTGAGTTCCCGTTCGACGCGGGCGCGCTTGAAGAGCGAGCGGAAACGGAGCGGGAATTTGTAAAGCCAGCGCATTTCTAGTTGCCAGTCCTCAGTTCTCAGTGCAGTCGTTTTCAGTTTTGACTGATAACTGAAAACTGACGACTGAGAACTTCATTCGTGCCGCATCGCAATGAGTGGATCGACCCGCAAAGCCCGCCGAGCCGGAATATAGCACGCCACCATCGCGATGAGCGCGAGCACCAAGGCCACGACGGCGAACGTTAGTGGATCGACCGCACTCACCGAATACAGCAGGTTCGCCATCAACCGGGTGAGCGCCAGAGAAGCCGCACTGCCGATCACGATGCCCGCAATCGAGATCTTCCCGCCCCGGGCCAATACCAGCCGCAGCACATCGCCGCGTTGCGCTCCAAGCGCCATCCGGATCCCGATCTCTGTCTGGCGCTGCGCTACAGAGTAGGAAACCACGCCGTAGATCCCGACGGCCGCCAGCAACAGCGCCAGCCCACTGAAGAGGGCGAGCAAGATCAGCGTGATGCGTCGCGGGAAAACCGAAGCGTTCACCACTTCCTCCATGGTTGCAATGCCAAAGATGGGCTGCTCTTTGTCGACCGAAGCGACAGCCCCACGAATCGCAGAAACCAACGTGGCTGGTTCCTGGCGCGATTTCACCAACAGCACCATCTCATTCTGCGGCTGTTGGCGGAACGGCACATAGACTTCGAGACGTGCGGGATTGGCGATGCCGTACATCTTGGTGTCCGCAACCACCCCCACGATCGTGACCCAATTCGGCGTATGGCCGGCCACGGGGTGGCCGAAGATGAACCGCTTGCCAACGGGGTCTGCTCTGGGGAAGAGACGCTCCACGAAAGTGGCATTGACCATGGCCACCCCTGGAGCGTTCTCCTGGTCCGCATCCGTGAAGCCGCGGCCCCTTAGCAGGCGAATGCCGAGCGTCTTCTCATAATCCGGACTGACGGTGTGCCTGTCCGGATGCGGGAAACCGCCCGGATTCAGCAAGGGCATCCCTTCCACAGTAATGTCGAGGCGCGAATGGTCGTTGGTGAGCGGAATCGCCGTCCCGGCCGCCGCGGATTCCACTCCCGGCAAGGCACGAACGCGGTCCAGCGTCTGTTGCCAGAAACCGATTACCGCCGGGGCCTTGTCGTATTGCGCGGTGCGCAGGCTCATTTCCATCTTAAGAACGCGCTCGACCCGGAAACCATAATCCACCGAAAGCAGGCGATACAGGCTCTTCATCATCAACCCGGCGCCCACCAGGAGAATCAGCGCCAGCGCGATTTCGCTGGTGGCGAGAAAGCCGCACCAACGATTCCGCCGACCCGCGCTCGTAGTCCTGCCTCCCTCCTTCAACTCCGATTGAATATCGCCGCTCGCGGAATGCAGCGCGGGAGCCAGCCCGAACACAAACATCGACAGGACAACAAGGACGGCCGAAAAGAGCAGGACGGCGCCATTCGCGCTGACGCTCGCGCCGGCCAGGGTGTCCGGCGGAATCAGCCGTGCGATGGCCGGAATTCCCGCGATCGCAAGACCCACGCCGACCAAGCCGCCCAGCGACGCCACCAGAAAACTCTCCGTCAGAATCTGGCGGACAATCCGGCCGCCACTTGCCCCAATGGCGATGCGCAGCGCCATCTCCTTGGCCCGCACCGCGCCCCGCAGCAGGAACAGATTCGCCACATTTGCGCAGGCCACCAGAAGCACGCAGATCGCTGCTCCCAGGAGCACCAGCAACGCGGGGCGTACGTCGCCCGAGAAGGTCTCGCGAAGCGGCTGCAGCTTGACGCTGGACCGCGCATTAACCTGTCCATACCCGTGCGCCAGGCGGGCGGCAATGCCCTCCATTTCCGTGCGGGCCTGCTCGATCCTTACGCCCGCCGCAAGCCTTCCCACGGCCAGCAGGTCGCCACGCTCTCCCCTGCCTGTAGCGGCGCTGTTGTTCGTGGCCCAAACCCCAATCGGCACCATTACGTCGCATTTCTCCACCCAGCGAAAGTCCGGCGGCAGCAGGCCAACGATTGTGAAGGTCCGGCTGTCCAGGCGAATCGTCTGTCCGATCGCCCTGCTGGCCGCGCCGAAATGCGACCGCCAGAGCGCGTAGCTTAGGAGCAATACCGGCGGGGTGCCGGCCTTTTCCTCGTCGGGGGCGAAACTGCGGCCGATCACCGGCCGTGCGCCCACCATGGAAAGAAAGTTCGGCGAGACGGCCAGGCCGCCGATGTTCTCCGGTTGACTGATGCCGGCCATGTTGAAATGGACGCTGCCCACCACCGCCATCTCCGAAAACGTGCGGCTCTGCGCCCTCCAATCCAGAAAATTCGGATAGTTGACGCTCATATTGCCGACCAGCGGCGTGGTCTCGTTGAGCAGGACCAGGCGCGAGGCATCCCGAAAGGGCAGCGGCTGCAGCAGAATGTCGTAAACCACCGAAAATATCGCCGTGTTGGCTCCGATCCCCAGCGCCAGCGTCAGCACCGCGACGGCGGTGAAGCCGGGATTCTTGGCCAGCGTGCGAAGGCCGTAACGCACATCCTGAAGGAAATTCTCAATCCAACTCATTCGACGCATATCACGACACTCCTCTTTGATCTGCTCCAGGCCGCCCAGCTCGCGCAGGGCTGCGTAACGGGCTTCCTCCAGGCTGATCCCTTGCGCGACGTTCTCCTCAATAAGTTTTTCCAGGTGGAAGCGGAGTTCGTCGGTAAGCTCCTGTTCGACACGCCCCTTCCGAAAAAGCGACCGTACTCGAAGCGGCAATTTGTAAATCCAGCGCATTAGAAGCTCTCAGCTCTCAGTTTTCAGTTCTCAGGCGCAAGCGACTTCTAGTCCTCACAACAGACCCGCCGCGGCGGGACCACGGACCACTGACGACGGACGGCTCCTCCCACTGAATCCTGATTCCTGAATCCTGAATCCTCGCCTTCACGACGTTTCCAGCACCAACCCAATAGCTGCGGAGAGCCTTAGCCAGTTGGCCTCCTCTTGTTCCAAATACTTGCGCCCCGCTGGTGTCAGTGAATAGAACTTGGCGCGGCGATTGTTGTCCGACTCGCCCCACTTCGCTTTGATCCATCCGCTTTGCTCAAGACGGTGCAGGGCGGGATATAGCGCTCCCTGGTTCACCTGGAGCACTTCTTTAGAAACCTGCCGGATGCGCTGGGCGATGCCCCAGCCGTGCATGGGTTCAAGAGCAAGGGTCTTGAGGATCAGGAGGTCCAACGTGCCTTGGACCAAATCGGTTGGTTTGCTCATTCACACTCCCCTCAGTTATCGACAACGAATCCTACCCCACCTCTTGTCAATAATCAAGGGGAGATTTTCCGATACCCAAGGAGGTCCCAAGGTTCGGACGCATGGCTGCAACACTTCTCGTCCGGTTGGATGCAGGAGAGCAGGCAGACTCTGCGCCCTGTTCAGTCGAAACGCAGGGCGGCTATGCTCATCAGTGCCCGTGGGCGCTAACCTCTCACGCCCCGAATCCAGTGTCCACCGCTTTCGACATCCTTTTCGGCGAATTGGGAGACGCGTAGGATTTTGCACGCCACGTGACGGCGTGCTATTCTCAGAGGATCGAGCCGACGCAGTTATGAAATCGACGCACACGGTGATCATCGGAGGCGGGCCCGCCGGAGCTATTGCTGCGGAAATGATCGCCCGTGGCGGAGGGCGCGTCACGGTGTTCGAGGAAAAGCTTGGCTGGGAGAAGCCGTGTGGAGGCGGGCTGACTCACAAGGCTTTGCAACACTATCCCTTCTTGCTGCCGGCGGCCGGGGAAGGGAAGCGCGTCCAGGAAGTTGAGTTTCTGGCCGGCCATGATGCCTCGCTCCGGTTCCGGCTGCGCCAGCCCCTGGCCATTTATTCCCGACGCAATCTGAATGGACTGCTGCTTTGCCGCGCCCAGTCGGCGGGAGCGGAAGTTACGGAAGATCGGGTCCTTGATTTTCGGCGTTCAGGCTCGGGCTGGGATTTGCGGGGGAGAAGGGGCGCTTACAGGGCGGATTTTCTCATCCTGGCGGCAGGGGCGCGAACCCGGCTGCGGTCCCTTCTGACGCAGGATTTTGGACCCGGCGATTTCATGCTCACCTTTGGCTATTACGTGCCCGGCCACGAAGATTTGCTGCGCGCGCAGTTTTTCGAAAAGTTTGAAGGCTATATCTGGTCGTTCCCTCGCCTTGATCACCTCTCCGTGGGCATCTGCGGAAAAGTGGGTGAGGATAGCATGGCGGGTTTGAGGGAACGGCTGCACCGCTTCATGCGCCAATTCGGATATTCCCTCGAAGGCGCCACCGTGTACAGCCACTTGCTTCCCGCGCTTAGTGTGGACGCATGGAGCGCCCTGCGGCTGGGAGGTCCGGGGTGGGCGCTGGCGGGAGATGCCGGCGGTCTAGTTGATCCGGTCACCGGTGAGGGAATCTATTATGCGATGCGCTCCGGCGAGTTGCTCGCTGAGTCGCTGCTGGAGGGGGCGCCGGAGCTTTACCCGGCGCGCGTCCTGGAGGAATTCGGCAAGGCGCTGGCGCTGGAGGCGCGCCTGGCCCGCACGTTCTACTACGGAGAATACATAGGGGGAGCGGTCCCCAAGCGCCTGGTCGAGTTCGGGGCGCGAAGCCAGAGATGCCTGGCAGTCATCCAGGATATGTTCGAGGGGTCGCAGTCCTATTTGGGAATGGCGGCAAAGCTCCATTTAGGCCTTGCCACTGCGCTTTGGGCCATTGGTGGGGGTCCTCTTCGCCAGATGCCTCGCGCCGTCCCGGAGGGGCCGGGCGACGACGTACCTTCCGGCTGGAAAAAATCTCATGCCCACTAAATCCCACGAACTCTTTCAAAAAGCCCTGAGCCTGATGCCCGGTGGAGTGAACTCGCCTGCTCGCGCATTTCGCGCCGTGGGGGGCGACCCGGTGTTTATTGCGAGCGGCAAAGGCTCTTCCATCGTTGACGTGGACGGCAGGAACTACGTTGACTATGTTTTGTCCTGGGGACCGTTGATTCTGGGCCATTGCCACCCGGAAGTGGTGGAAGCTCTGGCCAGAGCAATCGAGACCGGAACCAGCTTTGGGGCATGCACTCCAGCCGAGATCGAAATGGCGGAGCGGGTTCGCGACGCTTATCCCTCCATCGAGCGTGTGCGGCTGGTGAATTCGGGGACGGAGGCTACATTTTCCGCCCTGCGCGTGGCGCGCGCGGCCACAGCCCGGGACAAGATTCTGAAGTTCGAGGGTTGCTACCACGGCCACGGGGACAGTTTGCTGGTAAAAGCCGGCTCGGGTGTTGCCACTCTCGGTTTGCCCGACAGCCCGGGCGTCCCTCGCGCCTTGGCGGAGC
Source organism: uncultured Acidobacteriota bacterium (assembly GCA_963832915.1). Classification (GTDB taxonomy): domain Bacteria; phylum Acidobacteriota; class Terriglobia; order UBA7540; family UBA7540; genus CAVROP01. The sequence continues at coordinate 32,469 of CAWHWE010000092.1, read as the reverse complement.
TGACCCTCACGCTACCCTTCAATGATCCGGCAGCCCTCAATGAGGCGTTCCGTATTCATTCTAATCAAATCGCCGCAGTCATTGTTGAGCCCGTGGTGGGGAACTCCGGCTGCATACCACCGCAGGCCGGATTCCTTGAAAAGCTCCGCAAGCTGACCGCAGAGCAGGGAACTGTGCTCATTCTCGATGAAGTCATGACGGGGTTCCGAGTGGCTTACGGCGGCGCGCAGGAACTGTATAAGATTCAGCCGGACCTCACTACACTTGGAAAGATCATCGGGGGAGGGCTGCCGGTGGGAGCCTATGGAGGCAAAGCCTCTCTGATGGATTGGGTCGCGCCGGCTGGTCCTGTTTACCAGGCTGGAACGCTCTCCGGAAATCCCCTGGCGCTGGCTGCGGGGCTCAAGACGCTTGAAATTCTGCGCCGCCCCGGCACTTACCAGCGCCTCGAGATGATCTCGAAAAAGCTTGCCATGGGCTTGGCCTCTGCGGCTGCGAAAGCCGGTCTGCCGGTCACCGTTAACCGCGTGGGATCAATGTTCACCTGCTTTTTCACCCGCGAGCCGGTGACGGATTATGCCTCCGCCAAGAAATCAGACACCGGCAAGTTCGCTCTCTTCTTCCGCTCGCTCTTGGAGCGTGGTGTTTACTTGCCCCCCTCACAGTTCGAGGCCGCATTTGTTTCCACGGCCCACAGTGACGCCGACGTGGCTTTAACCCTCGAGGCAGCCGCAAAGTCTTTTGACGAAATCCAGTAGTGACTCAATTCAATGATGCAGCGGCGATCCCGCAAGGCGGGATCGCCAAATGGCGGCGTCCCGATCAGATCGGGACAGGTTCCGCCGCCTCCACATCAAACTGAGACACTATCCGAAATCCGGTTTGCTTGAGATGCCTGTCAGGGGAGAATATACTACCCCCACCGGCTGAGGCCGTGGCGCTTTTGCGGACACTGATACATGTCCCGCGCGGAGTAGAGGTAGGCCGTGTGGTTTAGGAGCAATACTGCTCACTTAATGAGTTTCGGGAAATTAACTCGCAAGTCGTTCCGGGGCGACCCCCTCACCCGGCCCGCCCCGGCTGGAGAAATCGCCGGTTGCGGTCCACCCTCTCCCCCAAGGGGGAGAGGGTAGTAAAATGAAATGACCTCCCCCCCTCGCCCCCTTGGGGGAGAGGGGCCGGGGGCATAGGCGCTAGGATAAGTGCACTGGGCGAAGTCTGAGCCACGGCAGTGGTGACATCATGTGGCCCACGGCGAGCCAGCCGTGGGAAAGGACGTAGCAAAAGGGGTCCTGTGCCCCGCAAGGGGCGACATCGGGTCGTAGGCACGCGTGCCATGTTATTTGCCTGAGGACCGCCGGATGCCGCCCCTACCGGGGCTGACGAATCTCGTGTGCCGTCAGCATCCCACGGCTGGCTCGCCGTGGGCCACAATATGCCGCCCGCCAAGGCGGGCTTTCGGGTGCCCTTTATCGTTATTCTAGTGTAACGTAACATTTAATAATTGACCATATAGGGTCAATAATGTATGCTGGGTGGATGTTGAGCCCAAGCACGGTTATCACCCTCAACGGCGAGGTTAAGACTACTTTGGAAACCCTGGCGCGGGCCGGAAGTACGACCCAACGAGTGGCGCGCCGCTGCCGAGTGATTCTGCTGGCGGCGCAGGGAACCCCCAACCGGGTGATTGCCCGGCAAGTGGGTGTTTCTCGGCCCACCGTGTCGTCCGTCCGTAGCGCCTTTGCCCAGGGCGGAGTGGACGCCCTTCGACATGACCCCGAACGCCAGCGCTCGCGCCGCAAGCTGAGGCCCGCCCTGGAGAAGCAGTTGATCGAGACGACGCTGCACACCCCTCCGCCCCATGCCACCCACTGGAGCACCCGCACCTTGGCTCGGCAACTGGGAGTGTCCCACATGTCCGTTCACCGGGCTTGGCAACGCTACGATCTGCAACCCCATCGGGTGGAAAAATTCAAACTCTCCAACGACCCTCAGTTTGAGACCAAGGTGCGCGACGTGGTGGGACTGTACATGAATCCCCCGGATCGCGCCCTGGTGCTCTGCGTTGATGAAAAGAGCCAAATTCAGGCCCTGGACCGAACGGCGCCGATCCTGCCCCTGCGGCCCGGCTTGCCTGAGCGCCAGACACACGACTATATCCGGCACGGCACCACCACGTTGTTTGCTGCCTTTAACATCCTCACCGGCAAAGTCATCGGTCAGTGCCTGCCTCGGCATCGAGGCCGCGAGTTTGTGCTCTTCCTCCGCCAGTTGGAACAAGCGGTACCTCCGGACTTGGAGGTCCACCTGATCTTGGATAACTACAGCACGCATAAGTGCCCACCCGTTCAACGCTGGCTGAAGCCCCAGAAGCGGCAGCGGTTCCATTTCCACTTCACCCCCACCAGCAGTTCTTGGCTCAATCAGGTGGAACGTTGGTTTGGCGAAATCACCCGCCAACAGATCCGACGGGGAAGTTTCCACAGTGTTAAAGAACTCGAAACAACCATCTACGAGTACTTGGCGGCGTGGAACCAGACTCCCAGACCGTTCGTTTGGATAGCCACGGCGGACATCATTCTCGACAAGGTCCGACGCTGTAAAGAATTAAATGTTACAGAACACTAGCGCCTATGGGGGCCGGGGGTGAGGGGATCGAGTTGGGAACGGTCAGCTTAAATGGACAGTATTGGGTCTAGGAGGGAGTAATTGCAGATGAATTCACGCGAGCGAGTGAGTCTGGCACTTCAACACAAGGAAGCGGACCGGGTTCCCCTGGACCTTGGCGGAACCACTGTGACGGGGATGCATATCAGTACAGTTTACCGCCTGCGCCAGGCGTTGGGGCTTGATAAGCCCGGCACTCCGGTTAAGGTCATCGAGCCGTTTCAGATGTTAGGTGAGATCAAGCCCGACCTGATGGCGGCGCTAGGGATCGATGTGGTTGTGCTGGGTGGGTTAGGCACCTCCTTCGGGTTCAAATTAGAAGGGTGGAAGGAGTGGACGTCCTTTGATGGCACCCCAACCTTGGTTCCTGGCGGGTTCAATACGATTCCTGAGCCCGGGGGGGACCTTCTTATGTACCCACAGGGTGATCGCTCTGTTCCACCCAGCGGCCGGATGCCGCGGGGGGGATACTATTTTGACGTCATTGTCCGGCAGCCTCCGATCGAGGAGAGCAAGCTTAAGGTTGAGGATAATTTGGAAGAGTGGAGCCTGATCTCCGACGCGGAGCTGGAGCATTTCAAGCGTGAAAGCGAGAGACTTTACACAGAAACAGATAAAGCGATTGTCCTGAATCTGGGGCAGCTCGCTTTAGGTAATATCTCTCGAGTCCCAGGCCCGGGACTTAAACACCCGAAGGGAATCCGCGACGTTGAGGAATGGTACATCAGCATGAGCACGCGGCGCGAGTTCATCTACCGCGTCTTTGAGGCCCAGACCGAGATTAACCTGGCAAACCTCAAGAAGATTCAGCAGGCGGTCGGCAACCGGGCGACAGCGGCATATTTGACTGGGGCGGATTTTGGCGCCCAGAACGGTCCTTTTATTGCGCCAAAAACCTACCGCGAGTTGTTCCTTCCCTTTCACAAGCGAATTAACGACTGGGTACACAAACATACCACGTGGAAAACTTTCATCCACTCCTGCGGATCGGTCTTCGACTTGACGGAAGATTTTATCGCCGCGGGGTTCGACGTCCTGAACCCGGTTCAAACCTCGGCCGCCCACATGGACCCTGGAGAGCTGAAGAGGACATTTGGTGAGCGCATCACTTTCTGGGGCGGAGGAATAGATACTCAACGTACTCTGCCTTTTGGGTCGCTCGACGAGGTTAGAGGTGAAGTGCGCGAGCGCCTTAAGGTGTTTGGCCCTGGGGGCGGCTTTGTCTTTAATGCCGTCCATAACATCCAGGCTTTGGTCCCGGTGGCTAACGTGGTGGCCATGTACGAAACGGCGCTCAACCACGGCCGCTATCCATTATGATTTGATGAAAGCGGCGTAGCGCGGCAGAGCCGCAACCGAGCGTCTTTTGTGGGTCCGAGTTCGAAGTGGGCGCCCTTCATGCCGGCGAAGCCGGCCGTGGAGTGCGGTGGCAGCAGCTACCGCCTTCCGCCATTGATTCACGCCGCAATCGCGCCAGAGCGAGAGCCAGAAAGGCGGTAGCTGCTGCTTCCGCACTCCAAAGCGCTGGGCGCTAGCTCAGGCCATGACTTGTCATAAATGGACCGGAGATGTCGCCCCACTCAAGTCACAAAATGTTTGCTAAGAAAACAATAAATTACGGCCTTGCATTGCCGAGTCACACTGAGCCGAGCGGGATTGCTCTGCGGGTCTTCTTTGGGAAATGACGGGTGGGGGATGCGGGTTCGAGGCCGATAATGGGCGGCATGTCGCGTCTTCGACGCCTACACGTTATTTCGTTAAGACGTGGCGAAACGTTCCAGTTGTAACGTCTGGGATCAAGGGTGCTGAGCCGGCGTTGGGTCCGGCCCGGGCACCGGCTGGCTAACGTTGACCTTGAAGAGTCGATAATCCGAGTACCGTTGACGATTGGCGAAGATGTAATTGCCCCGCTCCACTGTGACGTCCACCTCTTGGGGAAGCCAGAAAGCCGTGGGGCCACTTTGAAACTGGATCCCTGCAAAGAGCGCAACCGTCGTCGTCCGCCTGAGCGCCACACCCGGCTGGGGTGCGAGGAGGTCCGTCCGCATCTGGAGGACCTGGTAATCGGTGGAATGAATCCAGGCCACACCCTGGAGAAGGATCGGTACGGATTCTCGGCCAATGGCGAAGTGGCCCATAACCGCTTCGGGATCAATGTGCTCGGCGAAGGCCACTACCTCGGTACGGCGGCCGCCAATGGACTGCTCACCCAGGTAACGAAAGTCAGACCAGGGCTGTTGTAGAGGCCCGAAGAAAAGGGGCATCGAGGCAAAGCCGGTCGTCTTCAGGAAGTTCCCCATCGGATTGTGAGAATCTTCTTCCCGCCCATGTAGATCGGTGCGGTACTCGATAAGACTCTGAGCGTTGCCCTCCTGTTGAGCCAGCATCAAGTAGCGAAACTGCTGCACTATTTGCTCTTCACGCCCCCCGTGCTTTTCCTTTCGGGTCTCTTCGATGGTCTCCAGCGAAGTCGTATTGACGAAGTTCGTAATGAAGTTCTGAAGATTCTCAGCGACCCGGCGTAAAATCTCGGGAAGCCGGGACTGGTCGGTGGCGGGCTCGAGTCCGGAGAGTTGCGGGATCTCGTGCAGCGTTTTGTCCAGCGGCCATTTGGTGATCGCGTCGCTGTGGCGATAGGCTTTGAAAAATGGTGCATCCGGCCCGGCAGGAGCGGTCCCCTGCGGCGCCACCGGCGGAGCAGCCCACAGGAACCATAAGGCGCAGCCTAGATAGGCGAACCTGCTCCGGCGCAAACTCAACATGCAACAAGCATAGCACAACGCGCGTCAACCTGAGGTGAGACGCCGTTCACGCTCCGATTCTACAGAGCATGGCTGGTGATTGCGGGGGAAGTGCATGTCCTTCAAGGCTGGTCGTGTAGGACCGCGCTGAGGAGATCGCCATGGACTGTCAACGCGCCGTTGCCGTTGTAATCAACGAAGCCCAGCTTCCTGAACTTGTTCATGAAATGGCTGACCCGCGACCGGGTGGTGCCCACCATTTGCGCCAGGCTTTCCTGATTGATTCTGGGAAACGTAGTTTCGGCTCGACTTTCCTTGCCAAAACGCGCCAGCAGCAAGAGAATCCGGGCCAGGCGTTTCTCACTGCAATTGAAGAGTCGATCCACGAAATCTTCTTCCACTCGACCCATACGAGAAAGCAGATAGGAGATGAAGAGCTTTGCAAAGGCGGGTTCTTGATGGATCAGGCGGACAAGAGCCCCCTTGTTCACGCGGGCTATGGTAGAGGGTTGAAGCGCCGTTGCGGTTGACATGCGCAGTGATTGTTTTGCCAGACAACCTTCTCCAAACACATCGCCTGGCCCCAAAATGGCGAGGACTGCTTGTTTGCCGCGCGGCGATGCAACCACCAGCTTCACGTTGCCATTCTGGATGCAGAACATCGCATCAGCGGCATCCCCCTGCGAATAGATGGCCTGATGGTCTTGGTACTCCCGAGTCGTCTTTTGAGTGCCGATCCTCTTGAGGAAGTTCCGGGAATTGAAAGTGAGCGTATGTCTGCTCAAACTAGATACCTCCATAGGCCCAATCTCGCAACCGGGCCACGTTACCCTCGTCAGCGCGTCGCGCACGGGGCGCGTGCCGCCTTAGGCGGGCGTTGAGCTTTCGACCAAAAATGGTACACGGGCGTCGCAGTGGAGACAGACGGCGATTCGCTCCACGGTCTTATTCTCAGGCGTACTTGTCACCTGGAATAAGCGCAGGCAGTCCGTGCAGGTCAGAAAGAAATAACCGGCGCCGCCCGGGAGTGTCCGCACAGGCGTACTGATCACTTGCGGGAGGTAAGCGCGATCGGGCGTTTTTGAAGCCAGATCGTGGACGGCCTGCAAGAGGTCGGGGATTTGTTGCGGACTCTTTCTGAACCAGCGGTCAGGCTTGACTCCCGCAGGAAGTTCGCGCTGGATTGATCCCGAGAGGACAATTACGGGTATGGAAGGGAAGCGCCGGCGCACCACCGATATGAATTCGAATCCTGACATGCGGGGCATCAAAATGTCGGAGATAATAACCTTGGGAAGCATATCCCGCAGTTTCACCAGACCGTCGATTCCGTCCTCAGCTTGTTGTGCTTTGAAACCTGCTTCTTCCAATTGGTTTGATAGAATGTACCGAATGGCAGGATCATCTTCCACCAGCAAAACACTATTGTCGGAAATGTGGCGCATAATATTCTCCTCGACACACTGGCTAGCGGTCCTGGCCCTGATCATTTTATATATTGTGGTTGAATCCCGTGTCTGTACAGTTTTGCACACACATCTGGTAAAGTTTGCTCATCTTAGTCCATGCGGCGGGACCACCGGAACGGAGGCGCTGCATTGTGTACTTAATTAGGGCTTGCCTTCTCCCGAGGGGAGAGGGGACCGCGATCCCGATGCAGTTCATCGGGACGCGGGCCGGGTGAGCAGTCAGTTGCGCGGCGAGGAGTGATCAGATAGGCCCACATCACTAAGCAACTCCTCTCCTGGCGCGCCCCGTCGAAAGCACGGGGACGAGCCAAGGAGAAAAAATGCGCTCGAAGGGCTCAGTGGGAGGTAATCGGGTGTATATTCTTGATTGCCAGAATGCTGGGATGGAATTTCGGCCTGATTCTACCGGCCTGGCGCAACATGGTGTTTCTCTCCGACATCCACGTACTCGCGGCCGCATTTTTCATGGGATTGGCGGCGGCCGCGCCGATGGGCCCGGTCAACATGCTGGCCATCCGCCGCGGCATGATCGGCGGCTGGCGCCGCACCCTCGCCTGCGCAATTGGCTCCGTCGCCGGCGACCTGATCCTCTTCTCCCTGGTCCTCCTCGGCGGTCACTATCTCCTCTCCGACCTGTCCAACCCGACTCTCCAGGCTGTCCTGGAGGCCATCGGCGTGATCGTCCTGCTGCCGCTGGGGGTCTACTTCCTTGTTCGTGCTGTCAAGGAACCTCTGCGAGCCTACACTAGAGCTCGGAAACGCTGGGACAAGAGCACCGTCCCCGCGCATCTGGTCGCCGACGTCGCCGCCGGCGCCGCCCTGACACTCTTCAACCCCTTGACCATGGTTTACTGGGTCGGCGTTACCGCCAACTGGCTCCCATTCGCCCATTCCATCTTCGGCTCCAAAGCCCCCGGTTGGGGAATTCTGATGGTGGCCGCCGGCCTGATGACCTGGTTCGCCACGCTGGTCGCCGCCGTTCGCTTCATCCCCCAGCGCATAGGCCCACCCTTCTTCCGCCTCGTCAACGCCATCCTCGGCCTTATCCTCCTCGGCTTTGCCACGTTCTGTGCCGTAGTCCTGTCCCGCCATTTCCTGCATTGAGTCGAGGCGCTTTCGCTTCATCACTTTTGAATGGCCCTTCGTCGATGAGCGACGAGAGGTCAAAGCTGGAATTCGAGCAACTTCGCGAGGCTGAAAACCCTCAAGCTGCGTCGCGTCGGAGTAATTGGGTTTCCAGCACCCACCCGAGGTCATCCGGCTGCGGCCTTTCGAGATAGTCCACGGCGCCCAGTTCCATCGCTTCCAGATAGCAGTGGATGTCCAGGTAGCGCGCCACCACGACGATGGGAATATTCCGATGCATCTTTGCAGCTCGCTCCAGAACGCATCGTCCCTCAAAGCGTGCGCTTCCCTGGCCGACGATGGCGAAGTCGAAGTCTTCCATTTCGACTCGACGGGCTCCTTCTGCATAGGAACCGCAGATGACGACATCGTACCCCAGAGCTGACAGCATGCTCCCGTATGATGGGAACTCCAGGAGGTCGTCGCAGACCAGCAATACCCTTCCCGTGTTCACATCGCACCTCCCTCCCCTCGGCCTCGTTCGTAAGCTGCTAACCGAGGGATGGAACCACTCCTCCGCGACCCTGAGCGGCGACGACTCCCTCAAATCCGAGTAAGGCGCCGAGTGCCGCACAGGCGACGCGACCTTAGCTCGATGCCGGGTTCCGTAGGACGAATGACAAATCAAAGCTGTCCCGAATGATCTGAGAAAGCAGGGGGGCCCTCGGCCTCCGGCGCGTCGCGGTGAGCCCGTACCCGCTTGTTGCGAGCCCGCACCCACTCGTCGCGAACCGCCTGTTCATCGCGGATTTCCTCTTCGGCGCGCCACCAATCCTCTTCCGGGGAGCCGATTGGGCAGCCACGCTCCGCCCAAAAACGGTATGCTCGGCGCGCGACCTCCTCATGCGGTGAATTCCGGGTTTGTTGCGTCGCTAGATCACTACTCATAATCGCTACCTCCCTAAACGTATACCGGGCCGCCTTCTCGTCGATCGCCAAAGGCGTCCGGTTCTGCGAACTGCCATAGTCCAAGGATTCACTTCCTTGCTCACTATGCTGTTTAGACCGTCCCGCCATTTCTGAAAACACGGAGGCATTCACCCTTTGCCTCTTGGCGCGGCGATCCCTGCTACTCGGCAGGTCGATGTTTCGACCCGGCCAGTTGGCAATGTTGTGGTCTCCGGGAACCGGCCGATATGGTTATACCCCGGCAGGTTTTCCGTGGCTGCCCAGTATTGCTCACCAACCTGGTCAATAGTGCTCATCGAGTTTGTGACGAGGAACTACGGTGTGGACCGGGGGGAGACTGCCGCGAGCTCAGCGGGGAGGCTAATCATGACTCTATGCGATCCTGAGGCGCTTGAACACTGGAACTTTGGCAAAGTCCAAGAGGAATGTAAAGACCGCTGCCGCCACGAGTATTCCTCCCACAGCGGATATAGGCAGAGGAGCCATGGCGATTCCGCAAGTCGCCAGCGTCGAGGCGATCAGCAGATCAACTACAGACGACCCGATGAGCCACCGGCTTGGACAAGAGGACCCCAGGCGCCTGCGTTCGCGATTCGTATAGGTGGTTGCTTGATTGCCAAACACGATGACCACGAAGGCCAGCGTTCTTAGCGTTTCGATTCCCAGACCCAGGCGGAATTTGGCGATAGCCAGAATGGCGGTGCAAAAGACCAGCTCGGAGACGCCCGAGAAAACACCCGCGATGGTCAATTCGCCGATTCGCCAGGCATTGGGCATCGGGGACGGGCGCACGTTGTCGGTGGTCGTGGACATGCCGAGGAGGTCGCCGGTGAGCATGATTATAACCATCAACATGGGAGTCAGGATCGCGTGTCCAGTCATGACCAGACCTACTGCCAGGAAGAGCACCTGCACAATTTTCTTAGTGAGTGAGTTTAGCGTATAAGTCAGGATACGCTGGAACGTCACGCGGCCTTCCTTTACCGAAGCGACGATACCACCGAGCCCTGGCGTGGTCAGCACGATGCCGGCCGCTGACTTGGCAACATCGGTGGCGGTTGATACCGCGATTCCCATCTGTGCCTGGCGCAGCGCCGGGGCGTCGTTGGCGCCGTCGCCGCACATCCCAACCGTGTGGCCATTCTTCTGGAACGCCTTGACGAGGTTGTACTTCCCCTCCGGGAGGACGCCGGCGAAGACCGCGAAATCCTCGGGGTGAACGGCGTCGGGGATGGGTCCGGGTGGCGAGACGGCGCCCTCGAGACCTACCGCGCGAGCCACGATGGCTGCCGTGGCAGGGGCATCGCCCGTCACCATGACGGTGCGGACGCCCAACCTGCTCAACTCCGTTATGAGCGCTGCCGAATCCGTTCGAGGCGGATCGCTGAGCGCGATGATTCCCGCGAGCTTCACCGCCTCCGGCGGACCCACCGCGACGGCCAGCACCCGGAAGCCCTGCGCCTCGAGTTGGTTCTCTATCGTGGACGCATCGGGCGATGCTTCGGTGAGGCCCATGACTGCGGCAAAGGCTCCCTTCACGACACGCACCGTGGCGCCGCTCCCATCCACAGCCGTGGCCTCGGACATCTTCGTGGCGGAATCAAAGGGCACAAATTTGCTCAGTTTCGGTAGATCGGAGGCGGCGGCCTGCAAGGCGGCGGAGCGAATGGCTGCGTTGACGGGATCCTGCCCGCCGTCCGAGCTGGCGAGGGCGGCAATTCCCAGCACGTGTGATTTGTCAAAGCCGGGCATAGGGTGTACGGCGGTCACCGCCAGCTCGTTGCGCGTCAGGGTGCCCGTCTTATCCGAGCACAAGACGTCGATGCTTGCCGCTTCGTCCACAGCGGAGAGGCGCGTTGGAAGGACGCCCAGATGTGCCAGATCCCGCGCGCCGAGCGCCGCCGCAAGAGTAAAGGTAGCCGGCAGCGCTACGGGGATCGACGCCAAAACCGCCGTGAGCACCAGGGGAATGATCTCACCCAGCGGCAGCTTGAGAGAGTAGGCATACCCCACCAGCAACACGATGACCACGCCATTGAACATGGCGAGATTTCGCACCACGCGGAGAACGGCCTTCTGCTGTGAACTTTCGACGTGCGCGGTGCGAACCAACTCCGCGGTGCGCCCAAACTTCGTGCGCGCTCCGGTGGCCGTGACCTCCGCCACCGCCTCGCCACGCCGCACCAGCGCCCCTGCATAGGTTTCGAGGCCGGGCCCGGCTTCGATGGGCACAGATTCACCGGTGAGCATGGACTGGTCGAGCAGGATCTGGCCTTCGGTCAGACGCACGTCCGCGCCAACCACCGCGCCGACCGATAGCTTCACTACATCGCCAGGCACGAGTCCCGTAGCGGGCACGGTGGCCCAAGCATTATCGCGGCGCACCGAGGCGTTCAAGGCGAGCCGTGCCTTCAGCGCGGCAAGAGTTGCCTGAGCGCGCCCTTCCTGGAGAAATCCTAGAATAGCATTGAAGGCCAGAAGACCCGCGATGATCGCAGCCTCGACGTACTTGCCGAGGACAATCTCGAGCACGATCGCAGCCTCGAGCATCCATGGAACCGGCGCCCAGAACTTGGTCAGCGCCCTGCGCAAGGGATGCAGAGCCGTGTCGGGCACGGCGTTGGGACCGTACTTCTCGATCCGGCGGCGGGCTTCAGCGCTCGTGAGCCCGGTTGAGAGATGAGCGTCCTTAACGGAAGATTGGGGAGTGATTGGCTGATCCATAAGGCGCAGGTCTTTTTCTAGCTCAGGACGCGAGCAGCTTGCGGATAGATTTCAATTCCCGCCGGCGTTTCGCCGTGGTCTTGGGATATGCCATTTTAAGTTCCTTAAGCGCATCCAGGACAATTTGGGAAACAATCAACCGGGCATTTTCCTTATCATCGGCAGGAACAACGTACCAGGGCGCGTGGTGGGTGCTGGTCGCGCTCAAGCAATCCTCATAAGCCTTCACGTATTGCTTCCAGTATTTCCTCTCCTGAATGTCCGCGAGGCTGAATTTCCAGTTCTTGTCCGGCTCATCAATGCGCTCCAGGAATCGCTTTCGCTGTTCCTCCTTCGAAAGGTGGAGGAATATTTTGATGGTCCGCGTCCCGTTCCGATAAAGGTGGCTCTCCAGATCCACGATGGAGCGATACCGCTCCTCCCAGAGGGTTTTCTTGTCGCGCAACTCCTCCGGAATCCCCTGGCTGCGTAGAATCTCCGGATGCACACGGACGACCAGCACTTCCTCGTAATAGGAACGATTGAATATTCCGATCTGCCCGCGCTCGGGAAGCCGGGACGTGGTGCGCCAGAGAAAATCATGTTCCAGTTCCTCAGCGCTCGGCTGTTTGAAACTCCAAACCCGGCAGCCTGCCGGATTGACCCCGGACATGACGTGCCGGACGGCGCCGTCCTTGCCGGCAGCGTCCATCCCCTGAAAAATCATCAGCAACGCATAGCGGTTGGACGCGAAGTGGAGTTGTTGCAGCGCGCTCATCTCCTCGACGTGTTCATCCAGGAGTTTTTGATACCGCTTCTTCGACTTGCAAAAGGGCTTCACAATCGTCGGCCACTCTCTGAGCTTGACTTTTTCTCCGGGCCGCACACGGAAATCCTTGGAATTGATTTTCATCTTCATCCCTCCGGTGTCACCATCTGCGTGGGTTGCCCTTAGCATTCGTGGGGCTCGGGAGGATGCTGACCCAGCCGCCCCCCTCTCCCCACTTAATTCTTGCGAATCTCGCGCTCCGCCTCCAGCCAGTCTTGATCTGCCAGGCTATCGCCCCGGACTCGCCGCTGGTAGAGTTCATAGGCCCGTGTGGCGATCTGCGGTGAAAGATCAAGCGGTTCCTTGGCCAACAATGGGGCTTTAGTAGGGTCAAGAATCCGATAGGCGAGCAGTTTCACCCGGTCATTCACGAGCGCCCAGGCCAGAGCATAGCCCCAGACGAACGCTGCCCAGCCCCAGCCAAGGGGTGTCATAAACAGCCCATAGACCGCAATCAGCGTCGCCACCGTTTGTGTGCCGAGCACCGCCATCCACAGAATCCGCGCGGGGCGTATGGACCAGAAAGGCCCGCGCGTGCGCGTCAGGAAAATCGTCAGATGTCCGGCCACGGACAGCTTCAGGTACATCAGCGTCTGGATGTGCGCGCGGTCGAGGTGAAAGACGCGCTCGCCCAGATAAAACAGTCCAAACGCGGCCACGACTCCTATGACGCCCAGCACTGTGGCGATCCCCAGCACCAGGCGCATGTTCCAAGCCTCGGGCTTATCCTTGTAATGCACGTTGTCATAGGCGATGGACAGGATGGCGCCGTCGTTGAGCAACGCCAGCATCACGATCATTACGGCGGTCAATGGATAGAAGTTGAACACCAGAATCGCCAGCGTCATGAAGAACAGCACGCGCAACGTTTCGGCGATACGGTAGATCGCGTAACTATTCATCCGCTGGAAGATGCGCCGGCTCTCCTTGATTGCATCGATTATGACCGACAGACCGGATGCCAGCAGTACGATGGAGGCTGCCGCGCGGGCCGCATCTTGTGCGCCGGAAACGGCGATGCCGCAGTCGGCTTGCTTCAGCGCCGGGGCGTCGTTCACCCCGTCGCCGGTCATACCGACGAAGTGGCCGAGTTTTTGCAGAACCTTTACAATTTGGAATTTATGTTCGGGGAATACCTGGGCGAAACCATCCGCCTTTTCGATGGCCTCGGCCGACTGCTCCGCGTCCTGTTGCTTCTTGTCGCCCAAAGAGGTAGCGTCGAGGATGTTCGTGCCCATCCCCAGTTGTTTTGCCGTTTCCCGGGCGATGGCCAGTTGATCGCCCGTAACCATCTTGACGTTCACGCCCATTTCCCGGGCGCTGGCGATGGTGGCTTTGGCCTGCTCGCGCGGCGGATCGAACAAGGGCAACACGCCAACAAACTGCCACTTGCCTTCCTGATCTGCCCGCGCCACGCCCAATGAACGGAAGCCGCGTCCCGCAAATTCATTGACTGCTTTCTCGACGGCGGGCTTCACCTCACCGGCGTTGGTCGACATGGCCAGGATCACCTGCGGCGCTCCCTTGGCCACAAAGAACTGTTTCCCGTCCCCTCCCTCGACGGTAGCTTCGGTGCGCTTATGCACAGGGTCGAAGGGCTTGAAATGAAGTATCTGACAGCTCTTCAGCGCTTTATCGTCCTTCACGCCGCCAATCACCGCCAGGTCAATGGTATCCTTGTCTTCCGCACGAGAGGCGAGCGCGCCATAGAGGATGGCTCGGTCCGGGGGAATACCGTTCACGGTGAAGGGATCGCCCAAGGTCAGCTTGTTCTGGGTCAGGGTGCCGGTCTTGTCTGAGCACAACACGTCGACGCCCGCCAGTTCCTCGATCGCTGACAACCGCGTCACGATTGCTTCTTTTTTCGCCAGCAGACGCGCGCCGACCGCCATCGTCACGGAGAGCACCGTAGGCATCGCCACCGGGATCGCGGCCACCAAAAGCACCAGGCAGAATTCCAAGGTTGTGAGAGCCTTGTCGCCACGGAAGAGCGCCACGACCAATATCAACAGCACCAGAGCCACCGCGAGGACGATCAGGTAATCGCCGATCTTCAGCACGGCGCGCTGGAAATGGCTGACGGTGTGAGCCTCTTGAACCAGTTGCGCGGTCTTGCCGAAGTAGGTCTTGGTACCCGTGGCATACACCATGGCGTCGATTTCACCCTGACGGATAATCGACCCCGAAAACACTACTCCGCCAGGTTGGGCGGTGACAGGCAAGGATTCACCGGTCAACGCCGACTGGTCCACCTCGATCGAATCACCCGCCAGCAAGCGCGCATCCGCCGGCACAATGTCACCCAGCCGCACGCGGATGACGTCGCCAGGCACCAGTTCGGATGCATTTGGGTTGGTCCACTTCCCATCACGTTTCACCTTGGCCTTTACCGCCAGCTTGGCCTTCAGAGCGGCGATGGCGTTGCCCGCCTGGTGTTCCTCCCAGAATCCGACCACGGCGTTGGAAACAAGCAAAAGGAGAATGATGAAAAAGTCCAACCAGTGCCGGACAACCGCCGACAGAATCACTGCCGCTTCAATCATCCAGGGGATGGGACCCCAAAAATAGGTGAGGAACTTCAGGAATGGATTCGTTTTTTCTTCTTCAATCTCGTTAGGGCTGTATTGCGCCAGCCGCTTCTGCGCCTCGGCTTGAGTGAGGCCGTCCGGCGAGGACCCCAACTTTGCCTGTAGCTCCGTCATGGAAAGGGATTTCAGATCGTCCTTTGCATTGGGCTTCGATCCCGGGTTCGGTCCGGAAACCTTGGGCTTATCTGTATTCGGTTTCATGATGACGATCCTCCTGAGTTGTGAAAGTCTATGGGGCTCCGCTATTTTCCGACAGGGCCTGACAGAGGCTGCTGCGGTCGGCGGCGAGGCCGCAACGCCAAGTCATTGCTCATCACATAGATAATCATGGCCGCAAGCATCAAAGACAGCGCTACCCAGAACTTCCAATCACGATGCGCACGTGTCCAGTAAGGACTATGGCCGGAATGAACACTGTCGCGATCCGGCTCTCCGTGGCGGTGGTGACTGTGCCTTGTCTCATTCATTCGGGGTTGCTCCACTTCCAGTTCCGAATCTCCGGCAAGTCCTCGCCGTATTTGTCGATGTATTGCTTGTGCTCGATGAGCTTGTCCTTGAGCTGTTGCTTCAGGTAGATGCCTTTCTCGCCGGTCTGCGGCAGGCGGTCGATGGTGTCCATCACGAGGTGGAAGCGGTCCAGGTCGTTCAGCACCGTCATATCGAAGGGCGTAGTGATTGTGCCCTCTTCCTTGTAGCCGCGCACGTGGAAATTGTCGTGGTTGGTGCGGCGGTAGGTCAGCCGGTGGATCAACCACGGGTAGGCGTGGAAGGCGAAGATGACTGGCTTCGACTTGGTGAAGAGCTCGTCGAAATCCATGTCGCTCAACCCGTGCGGGTGCTCGGTTTGCGGCTGCAGCTTCATGAGGTCGACGACGTTGACCACCCGGATTTTCAGTTCGGGCAGATGCTCGCGCATAATCGAGACAGCGGCGAGCGTCTCCAGCGTGGGCACGTCGCCACAGCAGGCCATGACCACGTCGGGTCGAGCGCCCTGGTCGTTGCTGGCCCACTGCCAGATGCCGATGCCCTCGGTGCAGTGCTTGACGGCGGCGTCCATCGTCAGCCACTGCGGCGCCGGGTGTTTGCCCGCGATCACCACGTTGACGTAATGGCGGCTGCGCAGGCAGTGGTCTATCACCGACAGCAGGCAGTTTGCATCCGGCGGAAGGTAGACACGCACCACCTCGGCCTTCTTGTTGACGACGTGGTCGATGAAACCGGGATCCTGATGTGTGAAGCCGTTGTGATCCTGGCGCCATACATGCGAGGCCAGCAGGTAGTTTAACGAGGCGATCTTCCGCCGCCACGGCAGTTGCGAAGTGACCTTCAGCCACTTGGCATGCTGGTTGAACATCGAATCGACGATGTGGATGAACGCCTCGTAGCAATTGAAGAGCCCATGCCGCCCGGTGAGCAGGTAGCCCTCGAGCCAGCCCTCGCATTGGTGCTCGCTGAGCATTTCCATCACCCGGCCCTCAGGGGCGAGAAATTCATCGTTGGGCACGGTGGCGGCATCCCATTGGCGTGGGGTCACTTCAAAGAGCGCTTCCAAGCCGTTGGAGAGCGTCTCGTCAGGGCCAAAGACCCGGAAATTCCGCTGCTCGCTGTTCAGCTTCGCCACATCGCGCAGGAAACGCCCCAGCACATGGGTGTCGCCGATGCCGGGCGCCCCCGGCGAGGGCACGTCCTCCGCGTACTCGCGGAAATCCGGCATGCGCAGGTCGCGCAGCAGCATGCCGCCGTTGGCGTGGGGATTGGCGCCCATTCGCCGTTCGCCCTTGGGCGCAAGTTCGGCCAGTTCCGATCTCAGGCGGCCCTGCTCATCGAAGAGTTCCTCCGGCCGGTAGCTTCTCAGCCAGTCTTCCAACTGCTTGAGGTGTTCGGGATGGGTGGCCGGGTCGGACAGCGGCACCTGGTGCGCGCGGAACGTGCCCTCAACTTGCAAACCATCGACCATCTTCGGCCCCGTCCAGCCCTTGGGTGACCTCAACACGATCATGGGCCAGCGCGGCCGAGTGGCGTCGTTCTTATTCCGTGCATTGCGTTGGATTCGCCGAATGCCCTCGATGGCCTTTTCCAAAGTACTCGCCATGAGTTGATGCATTTCTTCCGGCTCATCACCTTCCACAAAGTGGGGCGTCCAGCCGCAGCCGCGTAGAAATTGCTCCAATTCCTGGCGCTCGATGCGGGCCAGGACGGTGGGGTTGCTGATCTTGTAGCCATTGAGGTGCAGGATCGGCAGCACCGCTCCGTCGGTAATTGGGTTGAGAAACTTATTGGAATGCCATGCGGTGGCCAGTGGTCCGGTTTCCGCTTCGCCATCACCGACCACGCAGGCGACGATCAGATCGGGATTGTCGAACACCGCCCCGAACGAATGGCTGAGCGAATAGCCCAGCTCGCCACCCTCGTGGATCGATCCCGGGCACTCCGGCGATGCGTGGCTGGGAATTCCTCCGGGAAACGAAAACTGAAGGAAGAGCTTCCGCAGCCCGGCCTCATCCGGGCTGATGTTGGGATAGATCTCGCTGTAAGTGCCCTCGAGATAAGTATTGCCCACCACGGCCGGGCCGCCGTGACCGGGGCCGGAGACATAGATCATGTCGAGGTCGTATTTTTTGATGACCCGGTTCAAATGCACGTAAATGAAGTTTTGCCCGGGGGTCGTGCCCCAATGTCCCAGCAGCATGTGCTTCACATCCGCGAGCGTCAGCGGCCGCTTCAGCAGCGGATTGTCATAAAGATAAATCTGGCCTACCGAGAGGTAGTTGGCAGCACGCCAGTAGGCATCCATCTTGTGGAGCAGTTCCGGCGTGAGCGTCTTCTTCATGGTTTATTCTCCCGAATTGATCCGAGGTTGAGGTCCCCGAAAGCTTTGACAAGCTTATTGGTCTTGTTTTCGAAATAACGCATCAGCGGCTTGGCGTCCTGGCGGGACAGTATGGGGAGCTGGTACAGCCCCTCCCACGCACACCTCCGGAAGCAGACCGGGCTGTTAAGAGCAAGGTGGGCCGTGAGCCGCTCAGCGACCTCCAGCTCCTCGGTCTCTCGCACGAGGTTGACAACGAGCGGGATCTCCCCTTCTTCAGCCAGCCGCTGTGCAAAGATGACGTTTCGCACGAGCTGCTGTAGGACCTGTCCAGGAGGTTGCTTCGCGATCCACTCTCTGTTGAGCGGCTCGACCTTTCCTGCAACGCACGGGTAGGAATCGAGAAACTCACCCACATCCCCGAATCGCTCCTTTTTGCCCGACATCGTGCCGTTGGGCGAGCCAAACTTTGCCTCGATGAGAACGATCGCCTGCCCGGGCACCCGCAAGATGACGTCAGGTTCTGTAGGCCAGCGGGTGCCCTCCTTCAGGGCGAGACGCGCCTCATTCAACTTGCACCAGACGCGCGGCACTTCGTCCGAAATCCTGACTCCCCAGAGGTACAGCTCGGGTTCGACGTCAACCTTAATGCCGGTCAAGCTCTGGAAAGCGGACCCTAAGCCGTTTAGGCCGGCCAGCCCCACGAAAACGTTCCAGCTCAGGGCGTCCTCGCTTCGCTCGTTGCCCACCCTCCATGACTCGACTTTGAGCCCTTTAACGCGCTCTAGCGTGGGGACATCGATGATGAAGTTGTGGCGATAATCCTTGTAGACGTAAGTAGGACTGGCCGAAACACTGACCCCGTGGTCCGGACAGAAGGCGTTGGGGTCGCTTGGGCCGCGATGGCGCTTCGCGAGCCAGCGATGGCAGTTGCGGACGCAACAACGTATCCGGTCGTCTCGGATCAGAGAATCGCGTGCTTGCAGCGTGTAGCGAACCGCGGCGTTATCTTCGAGTTCCTGCCAGCCCAGTGGCCGCGTCCCCGTCCAATTCAATGGCATGTTCGATTTCCCAAGACGTATCGTACCTTCTCATTAGTGCGGCAGGCTAATCCTCCGTCTGCCACCTCATAAGCGCTAGCCTAATTGACTCCGCGTGCCCCCCAAGCCGCGTTAGCGGCGACATCCTCTGGCCCACGGCGCAAGCCGTGGGGAAGGAATAGGCCCTGGGGCCTCTCCAGCCCCGTTAGGGGCGGCATCGGGGGAGTGGCGAGACGCAACCGACTGATGCCGCCCCTGGCGGGGCTCAAAAACTTATGTGGGATGCTCCTTCTCCCACGGCTGCCGCCGTGGGCCACAAGATGCCGCCCGATTTGCGGGCTTCCCGGCGGCTTCCGGGCATTAGGTTAACGCCTATGCGGATGCCTCCTTGGGTCTGGGGTTGTGCCAGCCGCCGTCCGAAGCGATGATCGCGTCAGCCTCTTTCGGCCCCCAGGTGCCGCGCTTGTAGGAGCGAGCCCGCTGGTGGGTCTTAAGGACTGGATCGACCACTGCCCAGGCGGCCTCGATCGCGTTTTCGCGGGTGAAGAGCGCTCCATCGCCGGCCATGGCGTCGCCCAAAAGCCGCTCGTAGGGCGATTCCTCTGTCGGCTGTTCTTCGAACAGGTACAGCTCTCGCTGGTCCCCGATGAACTCCTTCCCTGCAAGCTTCACACGAGCGGCCAGGGCGACGGCCGCGCAGGGGGAGAGCCGGAAGCGCAGGTAGTTGGCCCGTCCTGTCGTGGGCGCTGAGTCGGCGAAAAGCCTCTGCGGCGGCGGCTTCAACTCGACCAGGACCTCGGACGCGGTTTCAGCCAGGTGTTTGCCGGAGCGCAGGAACCACGGCACCCCCTCCCAGCGCCACGAATCGATGAAAAGCCGCAGGGCGCAGAAAGTCTCGACGTCGGAATTCTTCGCCACGTCGGGCTCCTTACGGTAGCCGGCGTACTGGCCGCGCACCAAGTCGTCGGGCTCCAGAGGGCGCATGGCTTGGAAGACCTTGGCTTTCTCGGTGTGCACCGCTCCATAGTCCCTACCGGCCGGCGGCTCCATGGCGAGTAACGCGACGATCTGGAAGAGGTGATTCTGAATCACGTCGCGCAGACATCCGGCGGTTTCGTAAAACGCGCCGCGGCCCCCCACGCCGAAATCCTCGGATAGGGTTAACTGCACGCTGGACACGTAGTTGCGATTCCAGATCGGCTCCAGGAAGGAATTGGCGAAACGGAAATAAAGGATATTCATGATCGCCTCCTTCCCGAGGAAGTGATCGATGCGGAAGATCGAGTCTTCCGGGAACACTGTTCGCGCCACGAGGTTGAGCTCCCGCGCGGAGGCCAGGTCGCGTCCGAACGGCTTTTCGACAATGACGCGCGCCTGCTCGGCCAACTTCGCGGCGCCCAGCCCTTGGATCACCGTCTCGAAGAGCGAGGGCGGGATGGCCAGGTAGTGCGCTGGGCGCCGGGCGCCGCCCAGCTCCTTCTTTATCGCCCTGAACGTGCCCGGGTCATGATAATCCCCACTTACATACCTGAGCAGGGACAAAAGACGGTGCAGGGCACGCTGATTATCGATCCCGCCTGATCGCTTTATGCTGTCCGTCACGCGTTTGCGCAGACGCTCCAGACTCCACTTCGGGAAGGCGACGCCGATTACCGGGACTTCGAGAGCGCCGCGTTTCGCCATCGCGTAGAGTGCCGGGAAGATCATTTTGTGGGCGAGATCGCCCGTCACACCGAAAAGCACCAGCGCATCCGAACGGGAGGCTGTCATCAAGCACCTTCCTTCTTGGTGGCAGCCTTTTCCTGATGGCCGCCGAACTCGTAACGAAGTGCGGACAACATCTTGTCGGCAAAGTCGTCCTGGCCGCGCGAGCTGAAGCGTTCATACAGCGCGGCACTGAGGACGGGGGCCGGAACCGCCTCGTCGAGGGCCGCCTTGATCGTCCAGCGCCCCTCCCCCGAGTCCGACACCCGGCCGGCGAACTTCGCCAGGTCCGGGCTATCGAGGAGCGCCATGGCGGCCAAGTCCAGGAGCCAAGAAGCAATGACACTGCCACGGCGCCAGACCTCGGCGATCTCGGCTAAATTCAGGTCGTACGGGTAGTACTCGGGGTTGCGCAACGGCGTGGTTTCGGCGTCCACGGTGCGCTGCTGCTTGCCGGCGTTGGCGTGGCGCAGGATGTTCAACCCCTCCGCGTAAGAGGCCATGATGCCGTACTCGATACCGTTGTGGACCATCTTGACGAAGTGGCCCGCGCCGCTCGGACCGCAGTGCAGGTAGCCATGTTCAGCGGTGCCACCCAGCTTCTCCCGACCCGGCGTTCGTGGCGCCGTCTCGATATTTGGGGCCAGGGTGGCGAAAATGGGGTCGATGCGCCGGACGATGGTTTCATCACCACCGATCATCAGGCAGTAGCCTCGCTCTGCCCCCCAAACCCCGCCGCTGGTCCCCACGTCCACGTAGTGAATGCCCTTCGTCTTCAGTTCGGCAGCGCGGCGGATGTCATCGTGGTAGTAGGAGTTGCCGCCGTCAATGACCACGTCGTCACGATCCAAGAGTGGGATGAGTGTCTTCAGCGTCGGATCGACTACGGCGGCTGGCACCATCATCCAGACGGTGCGGGGCAATTTCAGTTTCTTCGCGAAGTCTTCGAGCGACGTTGTCCCTACCGCTCCGTCTTTGGTGAGCGCCTGCACGGCCTCCGGCTGGAGGTCGTAAGCGACACACTGGTGGCCGGCCCGCAGAAGGCGCCGCACCATGTTGGTTCCCATCCGCCCCAGTCCGATCATGCCCAGTTGCATGTGGTTTTCCCCCTTTTTTCAGCCAATACCGAGAACGCTGCAAACCGTCTTGGCTATCATGCATTCTTCGTCCGTGCGAATGACGCGGACGGGAACCCTGCTGGTTCCCGCGGAAATCACGCCCTCATTCGCCGCATTTCGCTTTTCTTCGAGTTCGATACCAAGGAATCCCAGGCCATCGCAAATCCGGGTGCGGACTGCGGGCGCGTTCTCTCCGATGCCGCCGGCGAACACCAGCGTGTCCAAGCCCCCCAACGCCGCCGCGAATGCGCCGATCCATTTCTTGACCTGGTAACAAAACAGCGCGACGGCTTCTGCCGCCCGCACGTCCTGCGTTTCGTGCTCCAGCAAGTCGCGCATGTCGGAACTGGTCTCCGACACGCCGAGCAGACCGGACTGGAAATTGACCATCGCATTAAACTGTTTTGCGTTCAGGCCCTCGGTGCGCGCCAGATACCAAACCAGCCCGGGATCGAGATCGCCGGAGCGGGTGCTCATCGGCACCCCGGCCGTGGGGGTGAAACTCATGCTTGTGTCCATGGGTTTGCCGTCCCGCACCGCTGCCAGGCTCGCGCCATTGCCGAGGTGGGCGAGGATGACCCGGCCTCGTGCCGCTTCCGTTCCGGCCAGGCGGGCCAGTTCTCCCATTAGAAACGCATACGACAACCCGTGAAATCCATACCGCCGCACCCCCTGCGCTTCGTAGCGGCGCGGGATCGGCAACAACTGGGCCACCCGCGGCAGGTCATGGTGAAAAGCCGTGTCGAAACACGCAACTTGGGGCAGGTCAGGAAATCGGCGATGAAACGCCTCGGTCAACTGGATCTCCTCCGGCAGATGCTCAGGATCGAATGCACTGAGCCGAAGCAGTTCCTCCACCATTTCCGCAG
The DNA here is from genome assembly GCA_963832915.1 of uncultured Acidobacteriota bacterium. Taxonomy (GTDB): domain Bacteria; phylum Acidobacteriota; class Terriglobia; order UBA7540; family UBA7540; genus CAVROP01. The sequence continues at coordinate 9,898 of CAWHWE010000092.1, read as the reverse complement.
TGATTCGCTGGGGCTTGCTATACTTCGGCCCGCCATGCACCACGCGATGCCCCACCGCGGTTAATGCGTCACGCCCCCCGCGTTCCTCGATCCAATCCATCAGAACGCCCACCGCCACCGTGTGATCTGGCGCCGTCACTGGCCGCGAAAAGTTGTCCAACTGGTTCAAGCCTTTCACCCGCAAGGTGGCCTCCGGCAGTCCAATCCGGTCGATCCCGCCCTCCATAATCCGTCGGAGTGAGTCACCGGCCTCGAACAGCGCGAACTTGATGCTCGACGAGCCCCCATTGATCGTCAGGATGTGTGGGTTAGCGGGTTTCATGGGTGACTCCCTCGTCATTCCGCAATCCGAACCAAGCCAGTTTCGCGCAGGTGGATTTGTAATCCGTGTGAAGGATGCTTCGAATCCCTAAACCTTCCGCGATCTGGACAAACATGGGGGTGTTTTCGATATAGACCACCTCTCGCGCTGGCGCCTGGGCGATGTCCAGCGCCAGCCGAAAGATATCCGCGTCGGGCTTGCGAACGTGGACGAAGCAGGAGGAAATAAAAGAATCCACAAACCCATCCAGCTTGAATTCTTGAATCCGATACGCATTTAGCTCGCGCCCTTCGTTGCTTACCACGACGATCTTCAACCCGTGCCGGACCTTGAGCTGAGCGAACAGCTCGATCATCTCGGGGTAAGGTTTCGATTGAGCGAACATGAAGCGCCGAAACTGAGCCCGGCTGAAGGGCCGCTTTTGGTAGAAGACTACCCGACCCAAGTATTCTTCCAGCGTGAGTTTTCCCTCCTCGTAGGTGTCGAAGGTCAGGTGATGCCGAGCCTCCATTTCGGCCAACTCCAGCTTGAATTTCGTCGCCGCCCGAATGCGGGCATGATGATCCCAGCCGTTGGTGAGCAAGACACCGCCGATATCCAGAAACACGCCGGAGATTGCAGTCGGTTTCTTCATTTTCCTCCCTTCCGCCTCAAAGATGTGCTGGGCCGCATGGGTCGCTACCTTCACGCCGCCAAAGCATAGCGTAACCCATTTCTCTTTCAGAGGTGGTGACTCGCAAGACTATCCAAAGGGCTGAGAGGGGTGCCCAGGCCCGTGCCCCTTCCGTTACCGTGCTTCCGGTTCTTATGGCGTAATCTACGCCAGTACCTGTTGTTCCATCAAACGACCAGCGTTGCCACTGGCACCGTGCTGCGTTCTCCACCGATGACGACGATGCCGGAATCCGTCACGTGCCATCCATGCGCGCGGTCGGCATCGTGATGGTAGCCGATCATAGCGTCTTCGGGAACCCGAACGTTCTTATCCAGGATGGCGCGGCGCACCTTGGCGTGGCGGCCGATGTCGCAGTTGTCCATGATGACGCAGCCTTCCACGAGGGCGCTGGCGTGGACGCGCACGCCGCGTCCAAGAATGGAGTTGCGCACCACGCCGCCGGAGAGAATGCATCCGCCGGATACGATGCTATCGATGGCCTCGCCCCGCCGATTGGTCTCGTCGAAGGTGAACTTGGCGGGCGGATCCGGGTAGCTGGCACTGCGTAGCGGCCACTGGCGATTGTAGAGATTGAGCTCGGGCTTGACGGAGCGCAGGTCCATGTTGGCTTCGTAGTAGGCGTCGATGTTGCCGACATCGCGCCAGTAGGGGACGGACCCTTCGGCCTCGCCGGGGATGCGGTTGGTCCGGAAGTTGTAAGCGTAGATGGGGGAGTTGCCGGCGATCTTGGGAAGAATGTCTTTGCCGAAATCGTGGTGACTGTCGGGGTCAATCGCGTCGGCCGTGAGCAAATCCACAAGAGTGCGCTTGGAGAAGATGTAGTTGCCCATGGAGGCATAGACCTGGCTGGGATCGCCGGGCATGGTGGGCGCAAGGGCGTTCTTTTCGTGGAAGGCCAGGATGCGTCCGTCCTCGTTGGCCTCAATGACGCCGAATTCGGTGGCGTGCTTTTGAGGCACGGGGATGGCGGCGACGGTCACTTCCGCGTGCTTGGTCATGTGGAAGTCGATCATACTGGCGATGTCCATGCGGTAGACGTGATCGGCGCCGAAGATGGCCACCACGTGCGGGTCGGACTGCTGGACGAGGTTGATGTTCTGCAAGATGGCGTCGGCAGTGCCCTGGTACCAGGTTTCGTCCTCGGAACGCATCTGTGCCGGCACGGGGATAATGAAGTAGCTCTTCAGCAATCCGCTGAACTGCCATCCCTCGCTCAAATGCTGGAGCAGCGACTGGCTGCGGAACTGGGTGAGCACATAGATCGAGTTGATTCCGGAGTTGATGAAATTGCTGAGGACGAAATCGATGATGCGGTACTTGCCCCCGAAGGGAACCGCCGGCTTGGCGCGTTCCCGAGTGAGGGGAAAAAGCCGGGTTCCCTTGCCGCCGGCGAGTACGATGCCCAACACGCGGAGGTGCAACGCTCCTTCCACTGCGAAGGCGGGTTCTTGTTCGGCGATCTTGTTATTTGGCAATCAGTGCTCCTGAGACAGTTGTCCTACACAATTTTATCAGAGCCAAACCTTGTGGAGGAAATCTAATTATGAGCGAATGGTCCGAGGAAAACGGGCGACACTTTATTGTCTTGAGCGATGGAGATCACTCCGTCTCTCTCTAACCCGGCCTCCACCACAAGACGCCGGACTGTCTCATGTGCTGCGCCAAAACCAGCCCAGTTGCGGAAAACACCATAGCCGACGGCCTCTATTTCAAATCGCTTCTCCAAAATGAAATCTGCTTGGCGTGGATTGACGGAATAGGCGAAACTGAGGCCGTGAGCAATTCTGAACAGACGTGCAATGCTTCATCTGCAACCATGGGATGTACTGTTCCTGGAGAGGAAGGCTTGACAAGCGTTCTGGCTCCGGGATGAGCGTTTCTTGGGGAGTAGAGCAATCATGAAAGTAGCATTAAAGCCTATTATCGACGCACTTAAACATGATGGCAATCGACTGGAACACCACGCTCGGAAGCTAAGAACAATTTCTCCCAATCTCGAAGCGGAGGCCGAGGATGTAGACGACAGGGTGGCGTCCATCAGAAAGCAGATCGAGATCTTGGAACAATGCGAATAGCCACGAATTTGATGGGACCGTTGATTCTTCATCCAACTTGGGTTGCTAGGGTTCGGGGGTGCAATAGGACCTGGAAAGGTGAGGGTGGCGGATCTGTGGAAAACTAAACGTCGTGCATGGCGGAAATGAGATACCATAAAGATATGCCAAACACAGGTGAAAGACGAGAGATCACTGCTCGCGTGAACGCGAAGGAAGCGGAAACTGTTCAGGAGTCTAAGAAGCTGGTGTCGAAGACAAAGCAGCTCTCTGCAACCACGGACGCAAAGAACCTGGCGCGAAGCGCCGGAGCACCGAAGGGGCGATCTCGCAAACGTAAAGCGTGATACCCGATTTCGTCGGGCGATGGTGCAAGACCGCACGAAACTGAAGAGCATCGTTGCGAACAAAACGCCCCATCCAATTGTCGGCGAAATTCATCCAATGAGTAGCCACTGTTGGGCACTCGATTGTGGCGCTTTGGGGAGATGTTCATGGTGAGACGTAGATTGCGGAAAGACGAGGTTGCGATCGATGACCTTGAAAGAGATCCGGAGGCAGAGGAGCTAGCTTCTGACAGCGCCGGGCAATCGGGTGATGCCCAGGGGCTTTCGCAAATTGCGGAGGCTGACGAAGAGAGCGTCGAAGAACTCGCCGAGACGGATCAGGCTTACGAGGCCGAGGCGGTGGAGGGCGTCGAGGATGCTGGCAACCACCCCGAAAGGCCTGTGCAAACCCGCGAGGACAAAGCTCGATGAGTTGCCATAGATCCCCCTTTGCTGCCCGTGATCTGGCGAAGCGCGGTGCGCTCAGGAGAGGTCCTCAAAATCGGCCCCGATCTGATATGCCGGTCCAACACCCACGGCCCGGCTCCCCAGCTTGTAGGGCGGTTCGGCAATGGGCAACGTGAAGCAGGGGCGCAATCTCGCGTGGGCGGTGGTTGGCTCGTGCGGGCTCTGTAGGAGCAGGTTCCCCCACTGCGCGAGGGCGCAAGAGATGAAGTGGTGTCTGAGGTGTCGGCTGCACGTACGCCAGATCATGGTCCCGAAGTGATTTCCCATCAAAGTGAGCATTATTGAACAGACACGCCGCCGCCGAGGACGTTTTAATCGTTATGCGGGGCTAAAAAATGAAAACCCTGGGTCTACCACCAGCCACTCGGGGACCTAAAAGGGAAATCCTGAATGGAAATTCAGCGTGGCGCCCATCCATGGTGCTTCGGGTTGCAAACTGCTTGAGTCATCCGAGGTTTAGAGGAGGTTTTCGTGAAGGTTTTAATGGTCTACCCGGAGTTTCCGGACACGTTCTGGAGCTTCAAGCACGCTTTACCTTTTGAAGGGAAAAGGTCGGCATTTCCTCCCTTGGGTTTACTCACCGTGTCCGCGATGCTGCCTGCGCACTGGGAACGCCGGCTCGTGGATTTGAACGTGCGCCGCCTCAAGGATTCCGACCTGGCCTGGGCGGACGTTGTCTTCCTGAGCGGCATGATTGTGCAGGGACCATCGATGAAGGAGCAAATCGCGCGCGCCAAGCGTCACGGGGTGCGCACGGTGGTTGGCGGCCCGATTGTCAGCGCCAAGGACCCCGCTATCGCCGAAGCCGACCACACCGTGGAGGGGGAAGCCGAGGAGATTATCCCCCAGCTCGCGGCGGACCTCGAACGGGGAGAGGCCCAGCCTCACTACTTCAAGAAGCAATGGCCCGACGTCACGCAGGTGCCGCTTCCGGACCTGCATCTCGCACCCCTGCGGCGTTATAGTTCCATGTCGCTGCAGTACTCCCGTGGCTGTCCCTTCACCTGTGAATTCTGCGATATCATCGAAATCTACGGCCGGCGGCCCAGAACGAAAACGCCCGATCAGGTGTGCGCGGAACTCGACCAGCTTCAGCGGCTGGGCTGGCGCGGCTCTGTTTTCATGGTGGATGACAACTTTATCGGTAACAAGAAAAACGTCAGGCTCCTGCTTCCCCGCCTGGTGGAGTGGATGCACAAAAACAAGTCTCCGTTCACGCTTTATACGGAGGCTTCCTTGAACCTCGCCGAAGACGAAGACCTGCTGCGATTAATGCGCGCGGCCAATTTCAAGCGAGTATTCATGGGCATTGAGACGCCCGTGGTCGAGAGCCTCAAGGAAACGACGAAGTTCCAGAACCTGAGGATGGACTTGCTGGAGAGCGTAAAGCTCGTCCAGTCTTACGGCATGGAGGTGATGGCGGGCTTCATCGTGGGCTTTGACAACGACCCGGCAGACGTGTTCGATCGCCAGATTCAATTCATTCGAGAGGCGGCGATTCCCCTCTCCATGGTCGGCCTGCTCACTGCGCTGCCCCACACCCAGTTGTGGCATCGGCTGAAGGCCGAAGGCCGTCTCCTGAAGGAAAGCCTCGGCAATAACACCCTGCTCGACCTGAATTTCATCCCCAAGATGGATACGCAACAGCTCATCGAGGGTTACCGCCGCATCCTGAGGACCATCTATAATCCCGCAGAGTACTTCGAACGCGCCTCGGCGTGCCTGTCGCAACTCGGCGTGGCCGCAAAAACTCCGGTGGTCTTCTCCGATCTCATGGCCGTGGGACGCTCCCTCTGGCGGCAAGGTTTTCTCGCGGACTACCGCCTGGAATACTGGAAGTTCATCGGGCAGGCGGTGCGCCGCCATCGCCAGCATCTCCACCAGGCCTTCACTCTGGCCATCATGGGACACCACTTCTTCGAGTTGGTGGACGCGACTGAATCCAGTTAGCGCCAGCCTCGTGGCGCCCTTCCCAGTTGGAGTCAAAGAAAAGGCGCCGACATGAAAACACCATGTCGGCGCCACCCACGACTACGCCTTCAAGTGCATTCCGCTTGCTTCATTGCCAGAGACCCGGCCTGTCATCTCCAGTGCTAATTACCGGGGTTGTGACCCTTCTGGTAGCCAGCCTCGTAAGCTTTCTGGTCTTCGTCTTTCTTAAAGTGGTGCTTCTTGTAGTGGTCACGCTTATGCGCTTGGTCAACCTTGCCTTCGCGCAACCCTTGCTGGTACCTCGGGTTTTTCGAATAATCCTGGTCCTGACCTGCGCCATTTAATGCCGGGGACGCCACTGCGCGTATCGTGCTTCCAGTGATACCCGTAGCCACCGCCACCGCCACCGCCAGAACCCAGACATATGGCTTGAAATTCATTCGCATGAAAACTCCTCTCTTTGTCTCGTGTGTCGATCGATAGAACCTAGTACTGAAGAACCTGCATCTTGCGTTCCCCACCCTCCGTCCGCGCCACTTATCTTTGCCGACGATGAAGGTATAACGTTTATACCTTCAGCCTAAGGTAGGTGTCAGTTCAATTTTGCTCACACCTTTGGTCAAAATATCACACTGAGCCCAGCCATGAATCGCCTTCGTGCGTTGGGAACCGCAGGGGTGCGGCTTGTCGTACCCTCACAATTTCCGCGGGTTGCGCAAGGGTCACGCTTTTTCCGATGTGTTGGATTCGGAAGGCGGGGGTCCCCGCCCATCATGGCAGTAATGGCAGGCTTATCGAGGAACGATCCGCCCTCACACGCTGAGGACCGGAATCGGCACCGCGCAAATGATTCCGTAGCCGTGGGTCCGCAGGTGACCGCCATAAGGGTAGCACCGGGTAACCAGCAAATCCGCCTTCGTTTCCTTTGCAGCTTGGCTCAGCACCTTGGGCGCGTCACCGCTGCCGATGAATACGTCTGCCTTGATGCCCGTGTCTTGCTGGAGCTTTGCCATCTGCCCGGAAGCGTTGCCGACGAGCTCCTCTTTCCACTTTTGATCGACGTAGCTGCCGCCGGGTCCCCAAAACTCCACACTGGCAGTGACGTTAGCGAGCGTAAGACGAGCACCAAATTCAGCGGCCATCTGGGCGCCCCACGACACGGTTAGGTCAGCACGGGGGCCGAACTCGACCGCGCATAGGACGTTGCGAATCGCCAACTCCTGCACTGGCGATCCTTGCACGTGCGCACCAGTCCAAACCGGGCACTCGGTTTCGTGTAACACTTTTGCTGTCACCGAGCCCATAAGAAACTGGTAGAACGTGAAGCTATGTGACGGCATCATGATCAGGTCGGCTTTTCCCTCCAGAGCCGTCTGCATAATTGCCTGGGTCACGTCGCCATTGACCAACTTGCGCTGAATGGTAAGGCCGTCAAGCTCCGGCCCCAGAGACGGGTCCTGCTCTTTCCGGGCCTGTTTAATGATCGCCGCGAGCAAGTCCCAGTCAGCTAGCTCGCGGCTGTCCTCCGGCACACCGGCGGCATGGCTCTGCGCCGTCGCGACGTGCAGTAACACGATCTCAGAATGGAAATGGCGCGCCAACGTCGCAGCCTGATGGATCACAACCAGTGAAGCAAGCGGGAAGTCAACCGGCAAAAGAATCTTCTTAATATTCAGCATTGCGCAAAAGCCCTGCCTGAGAGTATACACCCGGTTGACTCCAGCCGAGCCTTTTCGGTGCATTTTCCCCCTCCGATAATGTCCCGCCAAGGTGAGCAATGTTGGACAGACACGCCGCCGCCGAGAATGCTTTGATCGTTGTTTGGAATTTCAAAAATGGAAACCCTGCAATGGAGCAAGGCGATTGTCCTACGGCTAAGCCCGTGCCGCTCCCTTCCGTGGCACGGGACTGACCAGCCCGAGATTTTGTACCTGACGGAGCCGCTGACGAACTTCACCATGCGAGGATTCGGAGCTCAAGAAGGAGATTCCGATTGAACGCTGACATTAACAAGCATCCAGCAATCAGCCCTGACCATCAACTCCCGGCCTTTGTTCCCCACCATAAGGGTCTGCACGTCGTCATGTGGATCCTGCTGCTCTTGATCCTGGCGGTTCCGATCCTCCTGGTTTTGCACCATCACGAGGAAGCCAAGAAAGAAGCGGCAGCCGCGAAACGTGTCACGCCGGGAATCACCATTGCGAGTGCGACGGCTCAAAAGGGTGACATCGGCGTTTACCTTAACGCCATCGGTACGGTCACTCCGGTTTATACCAATTCGATTACCAGCCAGGTGAATGGCCTGGTGGTCGCCGTGCATTATACGGAGGGCCAGCGGGTACACAAGGACGATCCGCTGGTTGACATCGATCCGCGTCCGTACCGCGCAAGTCTTTTGCAAGCACAAGGGGCGTTGGAGCGAGACCAGAACGTGCTCGCCCAAGCGCAGATGGACTTGGAACGCTACCGTGCTGCGTGGGCACGCAACGCCATTGCCAAGCAAACTTTGGATGACCAGGAAAAGCTTGTCCTGCAGGACGAGGGCATAGTTAAGAACGACCAGGGAACGGTGCAATTTGACCAGATTCAGGTGGACTTCTGCCATATCACCGCTCCCATCGCCGGCCGAGTGGGTTTACGGCTGGTGGATCCAGGCAATGTGGTGCAGTCCGATGGAACTGTTACCCTCGCCGTCATTACGCAGCTCGAGCCCATCACGGTAATTTTCACCATACCGGAAGACAGTCTAGGCCAGGTGGAAGCCCGCCTAAACGCGAAGGCCAAACTCCCCGTCGATGCCTTTGATCGCACTGCGCAGACGAAGATTGCCAGCGGGGCGCTGCTGACGCTCGACAACCAGATTGACACGACAACAGGGACAGTAAAAGGGCGAGCGCTCTTCGCCAACGCAAATGATGCACTCTTTCCGAACCAGTTTGTAAACACGCGCCTGCTGGTGAATACGCTCGAGGGCGTGACGCTGATTCCGTCATCGGCCGTTCAACAGAACGGGCAAGCGTCGTTTGTCTATTTGATTCAAAACAATTTCGCTCACATGCGCAGCGTAACGCCGGGGGTTACCAACGGCGGTGTAACACAGGTTGAAGGCATCAACCCTGGAGACGTTGTCGCCAACAGCAGCTTCGATAAGTTGCAGGACAAAGCTGCGGTGGTTATTTCGAACCAGCCGGTCACGGCCAACACGAGCGGGAGCAGCGCGCAGTGAGTCCATCTCGTCCGTTTATTTTGCGACCGGTAGCCACCGCTTTGCTGATGGCTGCCATTCTCCTGGTCGGTCTGGTGGGCTATACCCAACTGCCGGTCTCCGCGTTGCCGGAAGTGGATTATCCCACCATTCAGGTGCTCACGTTTTATCCCGGCGCCAGCCCCACGGTGATGGCGACTACGGTGACGGCGCCCCTGGAGCGTCAATTCGGCGAACTGCAGGGCTTGAGCCAGATGACCTCTACCAGCTCCGGAGGCACTTCCGTCATCGTGCTGCAGTTTAATCTCTCGCTGGCTATTGATGTGGCCGAGGAAGAGGTGCAGGCTGCCATCAACGCGTCGCAGAGTCTCTTGCCCTCCATCCTGCCCGCGCCGCCGACCTACAGTAAGACGAATCCAGCGGATGCCCCTGTGCTCACCCTGGCCATCACCTCAAATTCCATACCGCTGTCTCAGGTTGAAGACCTTGTGGACACGCGCCTGGCGCCTAAGATTTCGCAGCTCAACGGGGTCGGCCTGGTAAGTATCAGCGGCGGCCAAAAGCCCGCCGTCCGCATTCAAGCCAACCCTACGGCGATGTCATCCTACGGCATCAACCTGGAAGACCTGCGCACGGCGCTGACACAGTCCAGTGTGAACGCCGCCAAGGGGAACTTCGATGGGCCGCGCCAGGATTACCAGATCGACGCCAACGATCAATTGGTTACCAGCGGCGACTATGGGAAGGTTGTCGTTGCCTACCGTAACGGCGCGCCGGTGATGCTGACCGACGTAGCACGGATAGTGAACGGCGTAGAGAACAATAATCTGGCCGCGTGGATGAACCAGACCCCTGCGGTGATCCTGAATGTGCAACGCCAGCCCGGGGCCAACACCATCAGCGTGGTCAAGAGCA
>CAWHWE010000091.1:0-270336 GCA_963832915.1 uncultured Acidobacteriota bacterium | reverse complement strand
CAAACCTGGTACGATTTCCAGGGGATTTACGAAACCCAGCGCGTCGTCTACCAAGGCTCGAGCACTGTGCTTGAAACCGTGAACACCTGCTACAACGGTGCTACGGTTCCCTGCAACGGCACGGCGATTACTCTCCCCATAACCCAGCGAACCGTCCAGACCACGCTCGGGACCGAGGTGTCCAAGACCAGTACGTCCTATGGCAACGGCTTGGTGACCAAACTTGACGAATACGATTTTGGGAACGGAAGCGTGGGACCCTTCAAGCGTGAGACGATGATTTGCTACGATGCTTTGAATTTCATTCTGAACCGGCCTTCCTATAAGATGGTGTACAACGCAACCCAAACTACCAGTAATTGCCCCGTGAATTCGGCCTTGATGGCTGAGACTGCCTATTCGTACGACAGCTACGGCAACCTCCAAACCGAAACCCGCACCAACACCGGAGGCTCGCCCTCGTCCATCAGCCGCAGCTTCACATACGGCGCCTACGGTGTACTGCTGACCTCCACCGATTTTAAAGGTAATTCCACCACGTACAGCAACTTCACATGTGCGAACAACACAGCCTTCCCGACGACGATTACTCTGCCCATTACCTCGCTCGCCTATACGCTCGCCTGGGACTGCAACGGGGGCGTTATCACCTCCATCAAGGACCCGAATGGGCAAACCACATCCTTCCAGTACACCGACCCCAACTTTTGGCGTCCCACCGAAATAGTGTACCCAGACGCAGGCAATACCACCTTCACTTACAACGACACGCAGGGGGCCTTCAGCATCGCGACCTCACGCCTAGTGAGTAGCGCCCTTGGTAATCACAAGGTTACGCAGTACCTTGACGGTCTGGGGCGCGTCTGGAAATCTGTGGACAGCCAAGCGTGCAACCAGGCATCCAGCACTGTGACGACCATATATGACAGCCTAGGCCGCGTCTACGGCGTGTCGAACCCGTACTGCACCACGAATGATCCCACCTATGGCTTCACCTCGTATTTCTACGACGCCCTCAACCGCACTACGTCCGTCACTTACCCGGACACAGCCGCCACAGGCATAAGCTACCCTACGACCACCGCGAACTGTCCAACCACCACGGATCCTGCAGGCAAAGCACGGACGATCTGCTCGGACGCCTTAGGGCGCGTCACTTCGGTAATCGAGGACCCCGGCAGTTCGCCCCATTTGAATTACCAGACCACCTATACCTACAACCTCCTGGACGACCTCACGCAAGTGGCCCAGGGCAGCCAGACGCGGACCTACATCTACGACATGCTGGGGCGCCTGACCAGCGCCGCAACTCCGGAGGCGGGCACCACGACATACACCTACCCCGTTTCAGGCAGTTTGTGCAGCGGCAACCCAAGCGCCCCGTGCACCCGCACCGACGCCCGCAGCGTCACCACAACCTATGCTTATGATGCGCTAAACCGACCGACCTCGAAAAGTTACAATGACACTCCGCAGACGCCGTCCGCCAGCTTCTTTTACGATCAGGCGCCCAGCACAATGCCCTATTGGACGGGCGTAAGCTTTTCGAATCCCAAGGGGAGGCTCGTCCTGAGTTGTACGAATACAACCTTGGGAACCTGCACCAGCCCTGCGACCGCTACGGCCTACAGCTACGACCCCGTGGGGCGCACGGCGAGCTTCTGGCAGTGCAATCCCTCCAATTGCGGCACCTCGAGCATTTGGAACACGCAATATACTTACGACCTGGCGGGGGATATATCGAGTTGGGTGCATCCGGCAGGATTTACACTGACCAACACCCTGAACGCGGCGCAGCAGGTTACGGCGGTTGAGAGCTCCTTGCAGGATTCGTACCATCCGCAGTACCTGGCCCAGAATATCACCTACACTGCTTGGGGCGCGGTGAGCACGCTGGAGAACGGTTGCGTGGGCAGCGGCTGCACCAACACTCAAGAAACCTATGCATACAACAGGCAGCTACAACCGGCGGTGATCGAGCTGGGAACCTCCAGCAACCCTGCGGCGAATTACTGCCTGGTGTACAATTACTATGGCACCAGTCCCACGAGCTGTGCCCTTCCCTCGGCGGGGACGACCGACAACGGAAACGTGTTGGGCTATTGGTACCAGGACAATGTGAATACTTCCTTCAGCCACACGGCGACCTACACTTTTGATGGCGTGAACCGGCTGAAAGGCGCCGCAGCCACGGGCAATTCGACGTATAATCAATCCTACAGTTATACGGCGGATGGTTCGACTGGCCAGTATGGCAACATGACTTGCACTGCGGGGTCTTGCAAGGACTTGACTTTCAGCGCCAGCACCAATCAGATTACAGCGTCCGGCTACACCTACGATGCGGCAGGTGACCTGACCGAGGACTCGAGCAACGCGACCGCGCACACTTACCAATGGGACGCGGAGGGACGAGTCTCTAAGGTGGACAGCGGCTCCACCTGGGGGTTCACTTACGACGGCGTGGGAGACCGGGCGCAGTGGGCGAATTCGAGCGGGGACGCCCAGCACCTTTTCGACCCGGCAGGGAACTGGCTCGGGGTTGCGGGGAGCTACAGCCTGGTTTGGCTGGGCGGCCGGCAGATGGTGGTGTACCTAAGCGGCGGGACCTGGTTCAACCACGTCAACAACCTCAACTCGACCACCATGTATACGAGCCAGAACGGGGCGGCGGTGGGGGACCAGACGTTCTACCCTTGGGGAGATGCATGGCTGTACTGGGGCAGCGGCGGCTACAACTTCGCGGATCTGGACTACTATGACACGAGCACCACCACCGCCCTCACTCCCTTTCGCGTGTTTTCGCCTAACATCGGGCGCTGGCACAGCCCCGACCCGCTGGGCGGGGACGTCACTAATCCTCAGTCACTGAACAGGTACGCATATGTGCTCAATAATCCGACGAGCCTCATCGACCCGCTGGGGCTCGGCTCAGAGGAGTGCTCACAGTCGAACGATGACAACGACTGCTGCAACGACCCGAATTACGTTGGCGCCGAATGCGGCGGCCCCGGATGGCCGCCAGGGTTCTGGCCCCCCGACTGGGGTGGAGGGGGAGGCGGTGGTGGTGGCGCTGGTCGCGGCGCGGGGGCGGGCAGCACGGCGGGCAGCGCTGGCAACGCGGCCTTCGGCGGCCTTCTTACGTGCACACAGGTGACGGTCACCGTAGGGGGGGTACAATACCCGACAGGCACTGTGCAGTGTTTCCCCACCCCATTGGCTGTTCTCACTCCCTGGGCGGCGGCGTTTCTCGGCGACCTGTTTTCGTCCGCTACCCTGACAACGACATGGAACAGCCTCACAAGCCGCAACGGCTGCATCAACCAATTCTTGACGAATTTCGGGAGCAGCCTGAACCCCATTCCGACGCTACCCTCGGCAGGTGACCTTGTGCAACCTGCGGCCAGCGCCTGGAGCGCATACAGGATCAATTCCGCACTCGCCTATGCTGCGTCGAGGACGAACTACCTGGGGGGGCAAGGACTTTTGTACCCGTTCAAATCCACCGTGTTCAGTAACCTCATGTCCTCATCCCAGTCCGTCCTGGAGGCGACGCCCATGATCCAGGTGGATGTGGCTCTCGGGCAAGCACTGTACAGCGAATACAGTGCGGCCAAGGCTGGGGAATGCCAGTGAGGCAACACAGGCTACGAGATCTCGGATTGGAGGCTCTATTCGCTTTGGCCGTGGTGGCTACGATATTCCTCTACGCGGAATTCGGCCCTTTCCAGTGGATCCCGTCGATCCGGTGGTGGGGGTTCGTGGGTGAGACGGTGGTTCTGTTTGGCTACGTCGGACGGGCCATGCGTCCCTACTGGAGGGATGGCCGTTTCTGGGCTGGATTTTTGGGGTTCCTCACGGCGCATTCAGTGGTTTATACCGTTGTTCTGCTGAGGGTCGAGCAGTTCCCGTTGTTATGGTTCGTTTTTATCGGCTACCTCGAGTGGGTGGCCTTGGCGTACGTGTTGGACGTGCTGTTGCGGCAGCGGGTCCCGGACAATCGGGGTCGGTGCCACAAAGCCTCGTGAGGCGGCTGTGATCGTCGGCTGGCGCAGAGCGACGCTCTGGATAGCGCCGGGATAAACCGGCTTGGAGTCGCGAATGAAAGAGTCGCACAGGGAAGGCGTTGCGAACCACCCTGGCCCCCAGCCATGCGAGGGCGGTCGTGAGGTCGCACTCGAGAAGCGTTGGAGAGGGGCATCCGTAGGCAGGGCATGGAGACTCCGAAATCAGCTGATTCCGGGTGCCGACGCTGTCAGAGCGGTGGGAAGGCAACACGAGGGCGGACGCCAGCGCGAGCCCGCGCTCCTTTACACCGGACGGTAGACGCGCCAAAGAACAGCATGTCTGCGCCACTCACGTGGACGGCTGCTGGTACCAGGACAACCTGAACTCCTCATTCAGCCACACGGCGAGCTACAACTTTGACAACGTGAACCGGCTGACTGGTGCCGTGGCCACGGGCAATTCGACGTATAATCAATCCTACAGTTATACGGCGGATGGTTCGACTGGCCAGTATGGCAACATGACTTGCACTGCGGGGTCTTGCAAGGACTTGACTTTCAGCGCCAGCACCAATCAGATTACAGCGTCCGGCTACACCTACGATGCGGCAGGTGACCTGACCGGGGACTCGAGCAACGCCACGGCTCACACTTATCAGCTGGGACGCGGAGGGACGAGTCTCTAAGGTGGACAGCGGCTCCACCTGGGGGTTCACTTACGACGGCGTGGGAGACCGGGCGCAGTGGGCGAATTCGAGCGGGGACGCCCAGCACCTTTTCGACCCGGCAGGGAACTGGCTCGGGGTTGCGGGGAGCTACAGCCTGGTTTGGCTGGGCGGCCGGCAGATGGTGGTGTACCTAAGCGGCGGGACCTGGTTCAACCACGTCAACAACCTCAACTCGACCACCATGTATACGAGCCAGAACGGGGCGGCGGTGGGGGACCAGACGTTCTACCCTTGGGGAGATGCATGGCTGTACTGGGGCAGCGGCGGCTACAACTTCGCGGATCTGGACTACTATGACACGAGCACCACCACCGCCCTCACTCCCTTTCGCGTGTTTTCGCCTAACATCGGGCGCTGGCACAGCCCCGACCCGCTGGGCGGGGACGTCACTAATCCTCAGTCACTGAACAGGTACGCATATGTGCTCAATAATCCGACGAGCCTCATCGACCCGACGGGGCTGCAAAACAATCCTTGTGCCAATGGTCCCTCGTCAACTTGTACCCCAGAGCAGAACGCCCAGTCGAACGAAGGTGGGGGAGGCGGAGGTGGCGGCCTCTCCTGGACATTAGACGACTCGCCGATAACTTCCTGGGAAGCGTCGGGCTTACTTGGCAGCGGAGCGGCGTGTATTGGGAGTTGCTCGCAACCTGTCCTCACTTTGAAAAGCGGGGCGGTCATCAATGTCGTACAGGTGGCCGGAGGCGAGATCTACGTGTCCTCGAATGGCGATGTGATTGATGACGCGAGTGAGCTTGGCTTACCGTCGCTTGGCGGAGGCGGAGATGATTCAGGAAATGACTTTTCGGGCGGCAGAGCTGGCGGGCTGCCATGTAATCCAGGCTTCATAAAGGCTTCTAACCGAGCCTGGATGAGGGCGGGCAACGGGCAGACTGCGGCGGAAGCGGGTTTCTGGACGACAGGAAGCGTTCAGAATGCAACTTTCATAAACCTGCCTTATACAAATCAACCCTTGACGATAACGGGGCTGGCAGTTCCTACCGGAGCGATAGCGCTGACCCACACTCATCCAAACAACTCCGTGGCGGCACCATCGGCCGGTGATATGTTCAACTCAAATAAGATCGGCCTGCCGTTTTACGTTCTTAGCAGTCAAGGATTGTACGTCTTTAACCCCGGAGCAAAGGCGTCAGTCCAGTTGCGCCCCAATACTTCATGGCAGAAACCTTGTCGCTAGAGAGGTACCGATGTACAAGAAATTGACTCGATTCCTTCTGTTATCGACTCTGTTGGCTTGTGGAATAATGCGGTCGCGCGCCGAGGAAAATGCTGCCTTCGGGGACACGATCCTTTATGATGGGGTTGTCGCGCGGCTGTTTCCGTCCGTGGCCCCGGATGCTGTGGTTGGCAGGTCGCCGATCATGATATTGAGGTTCACCTACGGAATCCCACAGGAGATTCAAATCTCTATAAAGGGAGAATCGGGAAAGGAAACATTCGAGACTTGGCGAGTACCGGCAGGTGGGCCTTCGATTTGGGACCAAGTGGCGGCGTTGCACTCTCGTCTCCATACAGACGACCCTGGAGCCATCGCCAAATCGATTAATGTAGAACACCTTGTAATTCGCCAGCCTAGCGAACAACTGAAAGGGATTATAATGCAATTCGATCGGCTCGCATTCTCTCCTGCTCTCAATGAGGGTGTGGTTCTCGACGGATGGCAGTACGAGCTTTGGTTCTATTCCACAGGCAACTCCGTGCATTTCTCACTCGGGGGACCACCAGGAGGCATATCTTCCCGTCATCCCCTGATCAGGTGGATGGCATCCGTGCGTGCTGCCGTGGAACGGGAGATGGCTGGTGGGCATGTCTGAAAGCGGGTAGCGCATCTATAAGGTCATCGGGAGGGAGGGGTCGCGGTAGGGACGGACATTGCTGCCCGCCCCTCGCGCGGATCCGTACGGAGAGGAAGGGTGTCAGGAACGTGTGAAAAAATGTATTTTGAGGAGCGCGGAGTGGGGACGATGGTCGGAGAGTACGTCACCTTGGTTGGGTGGTAAGCGCCCGGCGGCGGATCTTGTCTTCGACGACCGTCTTCCGCCTTATCTTTTTCGTTCTTCCCCCTTTATGTCTTCATTCTCTTCACTCTCCCTCTTCCCTCAAGCCGTCGCCAGAGCGGCATCAGTCAGGGTGGGTCGTCGTCGCAAGGCGAACCACCTTGTGAGGTTATAGCTCAGCGCTGCCCAGGTAGCTTCCAGGGTTGCTTTCAGGCGGCCGCGACAGCGGAACTGGCGCAGGCCGCATCGTTCCTTGATCCAGGCGTGGGGAAACTCCGCGATAGGCGAGCGTTGAGCGTAAATCTGCTGAGCCTCTTCCGTCGTCATCTTGGCCTTGAAGACGAGGGTCGTGGCGGGTTCCTCGTTGCGCCCAATCGACCGCACCCAGGCGGGGCGCGCTTTCTGCGGAGCGCATTGGGGGCGCAAGGCACAACTCCGGCAAGCTGCCTTCGGAGCGCGATAGACGTGGATGCGAACTCGCTGCTCGCGGTTCTGCGTCGCCTGGTGAGTCAGCGTTTCTCCCGCCGGACAAGTGAAGCAATCCCGCTCGGCATCGTAGGGGAAGGCGCTAGCCAGAAACGCGGCGCTACGGCCTTGGGCGTCGTGTTCGCCGGGCTTCCAACTCTCTTGCCACGATCCATAAAAGTCCACGCCGCAGTCCGCCGCGGCCTGCACCGAGGCATGATTGGTGTAGTCGCCATCGGCCACCACCTGCTGGGGGAGGCATCCCAGGGTTTGCTCGCAGCGCTCTAGAGCTGGTGCGAGCTGATGGTGATCGACGGCGTCGGTGGTGGCCTCCACATTCACGATCAGCCCGTGCGCGGTGTCGGTCAGCAATTGCACGTTGTAGCTCGGAACCGTGCCGCCCTCGCCGTTTCTCATCACGTGAGCTTCCGGATCGGTGCTCGAAGCGCGTGCCACAAACCGCTCGCGATCCTCTTTTTTCTCACTCTGCATTCTCTCCACTTCGCGTACCGCCTCCTCCAAACGGCTCTGGCGTTGCCGTGCGGCCCGCCGCCGCGCCGCCACCTGCCGCTTCGTCATCTGCTCCTCTTGGGCCGATTGTTCCTCCATCAGCCGCACTTGCTCGCGCGCCAGTCGCAGGTGAGCTTCCAGCTTCTCCTGGCGGCGGAAGGTGTTGCCGCCCGCGTTGGCTTTGATCTTCGTCCCGTCCAGCGTCACGCGCTCCAGGGTGATCAGACCCTCCGCGCTCAGCATCCCCAGCACCTGCACGAATAAGTTGTCCAACGCCGCCTTTTGATCGGAACGGAAATCCGACAGCGTGTGATAACTGATCGGCTCCAGCGCGCAGAGCCATTGAAAGGACGGTTCATATTCGCACCGCCGCGCCACCTCGCGGGCCGAGCTGATCCCGCGGCTGTAGGCATACAGCCAGAGACTGATCAAGACTTGCGGGTCGGTGTGATCTCGCCCCGCCCGCCCCTCCACCGAGCCGATCTCGGCATAACACCGGCTCAGATCCAGCCGCCCCACCAACTCCCAAATCGACCGCGCGGGGTGATCCTCCTCAATCAGTAACTCCACATCCATGGTCCGCATGACCAGTTGCCGCCGATTTACGGCAGCCAATCGTGGACGAGTAACCTGAGTGTTTTCGCTCATGCTTCCACTCCGCTTCACCCCAGTTACCACAGCTGCGCATTGTTGTTAATTTCTTCACACGTTCTCTATACCAGTTTCGCGTTCATCGATACAAACTGGTTCACGGTTTTGGGCGGCGGCCGCGGCGGCGGAGGGACAACGGTTAACTACTTCAAACTGGTGCTGAAGATGACATCGGACCAATGTACTTCACAAGGCCGCGACGTCGAATACCAGCTTTCTAATACAAATGGTACGACTGTCACCAATCCCAGTTTCTACATCTACGAGGTACAGAGTGCCCAAAGTCTCGCCGCTGGGGGTCCGTTCCCGGGCACGACCGTTAATCCGTCGTTTAACTCGTTCAGCGATTGGATTAGCGGTCTCGGGACCGGCTCAAGCATTCAGCAATTCGGAGTTTCGCTTCATCAACCTAACGCGTCGGGTGCGCCAGGGGGGCGACTTGTCATGATCATAGGGCCGGGCAGCAGTCAGCCGCGCGGCCAGAATGTAATCCAACTGTCGCAGGGGAACCCCGTCATAAATGGTGTCCCGTGCCATCAGTAGGGCGGTATAAGGGAGGCTCTCCAGATGATCCCAAGGCGTGCATTGATTTGGAAGTTGACCAAAGGGTTCATTCTATTGGTCGGGCTGTGGGGGGTGCTTGCCATCTTGGCAGCCTACGAGACCTACACGACCCGGAATGAGGCGGGGGACTTCCTGGCAGATCTGATGCAGCTCCAAGTGGGGAAGTCATCGTTCGACCAAGTCGCTCCACTGATAGCGATCTATCACGGAGAATGGCGCAGATACCCACCCGTTCCGCCTGGTGAAATGGATGTCACACCCTGCGGGTCCGGGGCCCGGATAGTTGAGTTCGTCTTTGAAAACCGTTGGATACATTGGGGTCTTTTCGCCCCTCAGACGACATTTTTCGCCGATATCGACCTAAAGGACAATTGTGTATGCTTCCGTTCCATGGGGTTAATTACCACTGCGGGCGGCTTCCACGGTGTCCAGGTGCAAGAGTTTCGCGAGGGCCGTATTTCGCGCTCCTTTGAGGTGGGGCTTAACCTTTACAGAACGCTCATCACCATGACCGCTGCGGCGACAACGGCCCAACGGACCGCGGCGTATTCAGTTAATCTGGACTGCCTCACGAGGCTACGAGGCTGCCGGGACACAAGGGAAATGGCGCCGACAGTTTGGCAGAACAGCCGTGAAGTCGGGCCAAACATGTGGCGAAGCCAGTGGGCCCCTGAAAGGTGGTAGCGGGGCAGCGGGGGGCGCGGTAGGGATACCGCGGGTTCCGCAAACGTCCCGACGGTTTTTGTCGGGATGTATACGCTCCTTTACACCGGACGGTAGACGCGCCAAAGAACAGCATGTCTGCGCCACTCACGTGGACGGCTACTGGTACCAGGACAACCTGAACTCCTCATTCAGCCACACGGCGAGCTACAACTTTGACAATGTGAACCGGCTGACTGGTGCCGTGGCCACGGGCAATTCGACGTATAATCTATCCTTCATTTAAACGTCGGATGGTACGACTGGCCAGTATGGCAACATGACTTGCACGAGCGGTTGCGCGAATATGCCCGCGAACTTGACTTTCAGCGCCAACACGAATCAGATCACATCGGCGAATTACACCTACGATGCGGCGGGGAATCTGACCAAGGACTCGAGCAACGCGACGGCTCACACTTATCAGTGGGACGCGGAGGGGCGGGTCGGGTCGGTAGACGGCGGCACGACCTGGACCTTCACCTATAACGCCGTGGGGAACCGGGTGGCGTGGGTGTCCGGTGGCGTGACCTACGACCACCTGTTTGACCCGGCAGGGAACTGGCTGGGGGTTGCCGGCAGCTACAGTATAATTATGCAGGGTGCCCGGCCCTTGGTGGTGTACAACAGCGCAGAAACCTGGTTCCACCACGTCAACAATATCGACTCGCGGACCTACATGACGAACCACTATGGGACGCCGACTCAAGACATGGTGTTCTACCCTTGGGGGGGGCTCTGGCAGTCGTGGGGCGGTGGCGGTCTTGAGTTCGCCGACCTGCCCTACCGCGACACAACGACCAACACCGACCTTACCGAGAACCGCCTCTTTTCGCCAAACATCGGCCGCTGGCACAGCCCCGACCCGCTGGGCGGCAGCATCACCAATCCCCAGTCACTGAATCGCTATGCGTATGTGCTCAATAATCCGACGAGCCTTACCGACCCAATGGGGCTGGGCACCTGTCCCAACGCCAACCCAGAGGGGACCAACGGACGGGGCCAGACGATCTACTCGGCTTGCAATGCAGAGCAAGCTGCCCAGTCGAATGTAGGCGGCCTGCTGGGGGGTATTTATACCGGTAATGGTGCCTCTTGCTACGCAGACGGCGTACAGATGAATTGTGGTTTCGCCTATGAACTAATATCGGAGGAGGCGGCCGCGCTGTGCCCGGGGAACGACTGCTGGCCCGTCAATAACAACGGCCAGCGGACGCAGTACTATTCATTTGGGGGGATGGCAGCAGCGATGGACGGCTACTACTCGTTATGGGGCGTAGGGAGCTTGCAGTACAACCTGGATCAGGCGGGAATCTCAGCGTCCGAGTGGGGTAGTTGGTATCTGCAGCAGACGGGCAGCGAAGTCGGTGGAGACCTTTGGTGTGGATACGGAATTTGTTCAAGCACGTTGGGGTCGAGCGGCCCATCGACTCAAGGGTTCGTAAATATGAATGATAATGGTTTTTTCCAAGATATCCCAGGCGGTACTGATCCGGGAGGATGGTGGCGGGCCACAAACGCGGAATCGCCCCCGAGTGATATTGGCGTCGTGAATTCTTGGAACGCGCAATTGGGCGAGACATATCCGTTATTTACCGGGACCACCAGCGGTCCAGGACGCGTCCTCTATTATGGACCCGGGAGCGGCGGGCAAGAGTGCGTACTCACGGGAGGGATGTGGTCCTATGGACTCGAAGGGTCTTGCAATTAGCCGCTGGAACCCGGGCCGGCTAAGCTTCGGATGCTAACTTCGATGCTAAGAAACATGGAGAGAGGAACAGCCATGACCATTTATTGTGTCAGAAAACCGTTGGCGGCAGTGGCCTCGGTGCTGTTGATTGCTAGCCCGGTGGTTGCTCAATGGCCGCCGGATGAGAATCCGCAGTTCTTCCCCTCTGGTGCTTTGACGAGCAATCTTGCAATTGTTGGCAGGGCATACTCCTGGTACTTGCGCTCCTTGCAGGAAAAGCCGTTAGCCGAATGCGTGAGCCGGGAATGTCCGCAAGTCTACAGGGTATTAGTCGTGACCCGACCGTACAATGCTCCCGTTGTTGTCCGGCTCTGGATCAGGTCCGATGGCGTCAGTGAACTCGTTACTAAGGTCGGACGGGACGGCGGCCATCCCCAGATTCTGACCGTGAGCAAAACTGCGGACCCTGCACGTGTGGACGTAGATAAGTTCCTTAAACTCCTGGAAGAGGCAGGCTTCTGGTCTATGCCGACAGAGTTCGCTAAGCCGACCGCCATGGGGGCTGCGGGTTGGATGCTTGAGGGGATCAGAGAAGACAAGTATCACATTGTTTGCCGTAGTGCTCCGGAAATTGGCCCGCTGAAGGATCCCCTGGACTTTCTTGTGGTGGGCCTCGCCAAGATCGACCTCGCATCCCTTCCGGTCGGCCCCCGCGGCCTCAGGTAAGACATGGCCCGTGGTCCTGATATCGATTCGCCGCCTACTGGCGCAGAGCGAACCTCTGGATAGCGCCTGCATAAACCGGCATGGAGTCGCGAATGAAAGAGCCGCAGGTGGCGCATCGATTTTTGTGTATGCGCCTGCACGGTTCCGAGGCTCCAACCCGATCAACAGCACAGGATACACTTACGGGCTGCAAGGCAACCTGACAGCGGACGGGGTGCACACCTAGGGTTATGATGCGCGCCGGCTGGCGCAGAGCGAAGCTCTTGATAGCGGCGGGATAAACCGGCATGGAGTAGCGAATGAAAGAGTCGTACAGGGAAGGCCTAGCGAGCCACCCTGGCCCCCAGCCATGCGAGGGCGGTCGTGAGGTCACACTTGAAGCGTTGGTGGGGGGTAGCGCAGAGTTTGTGCAGTTCAAACTCTGCGGCTCTTAACAAGAATTAAATCCTCAATGATCGTTACGGTTCTCTTGACACGAATCTGGTGCACGGAAAAGCCGCAGAGTCTCCGAGGAACGAGACCCTGCGGTACAATCTGACATTTGACGACACCAGCAAGGGTCAGGGGTACGATCGTTACGGGAACATGACCTGCGTTTACGACTCGACTACGTGCGGCTTCACCACCTCCAATCAGATCATCAATTCTGGCTACACCTACGATGCGGCGGGGAACCTGACCAAGGACTCGAGCAACGCGACCGCACACACTTACCAATGGGACGCGAAGGGGCGGGTCGCGTCGGTAGACGGCGGCACGACCTGGAGCTTCACCTATAACGCCGTGGGGAACCGGGTGGCGTGGGTGTCCGGTGGCGTGACCTACGACCACCTGTTTGATCCGGCAGGGAACTGGCTGGGCGTTGCCGGCAGTTACAGTATAATTATGCAGGGCGGCCGGCCCTTGGTGGTGTACAACAGCGCTGAAACCTGGTTCCACCACGTCAACAACATCGGCTCGCGGACCTTCATGACGAACCACTATGGGACGCCGACGCAGGATATGACGTTCTACCCTTGGGGTGACCTGTGGCAATCGTGGGGCGGTGGCGGCCTTGAGTTCGCCGACCTGCCCTACCGCGACACAACGACCAACACCGACCTTACCGAGAACCGCCTGTTTTCACCGAACCTGAGCCGCTGGCACAGCCCTGACCCGCTGGGCGGCGACATTACCAATCCCCAGACCCTGAACCGATATGCGTACGTACTCAATAATCCGACGACCCTCATCGACCCGATGGGGCTTCAGGGATGCGATCCGGCTACGATCGGAACAGCAGATTGCACACCAGAGGAGGCCTCCCAGTCGAACCCACCCGGCGGAGGTGGCGGGGGCGGCTGGGACACCGATCCCAGCGACTTCCCTTGCGCCTACACGAATAGCGTTGACGCCAGTTGCGGTCAGCCTCCTGGCCTTTGGAGCAACGGGGAGCCAATTGAGATGGGCGGTTGGGGCGGCTCTCTGCCGCAGCCGTCTCCTTCAGGGGGCGGTGGCGGAACGGCGGGCGGGGCCATGCCGGGCATCCCAGGCGGCTTCCAATACGCTGGAACCGATGTGCTTGATTATTGGCCCTTCATCTTCCGTGTGACCTCGTGGGGCTGGCCGTACATACTGAGGGGTGTGGCGGCGGTAGGGAGCGTGCCCGCTGCGCTTCCTGCTATATTGGCGGGGGTGCTCTTTATGGAGAGCGACGCTCCGCCGTCCGTGCGTGCCGCAGCCCGCGCAAGCTCTAAAGGGCTTCCCACAATTGGCGAACTGCAGGCGAGCTGCACTCCTGGGAGGCGCGTCGTCGAACCATCAAGATCGAGGCCCGGCTGGACGAGTGAGGAACAGGAGTACATCTGCAACGGGGATTCCTATACGGTCCATTGCCTCGTCTCGCCAACAGGCGCGAGCAGGGACTGCCATGTTCGACCAGGGTCACCGAAGGGAGGTGGGGGATCGGAATGAAGGACCTGAATCAGCTTCTTAAGGAGTGCGTGCTCAGGTCAGTTGCTGATGACTACGAAGAGTTCGAGAGGATTCTTGCAGAAGTAACTGGGTGGGCTGCGGCGCGCGGGATTACTGTTGATCCTCAGGGAGTCCTCAGAGCGTTGGACGAGCTAATCAGCGAAGGCTATGCACAGGCTTACCTGCTATCCTCCACACCCCCTTATTCAACACCTGTCGAGCACTCCGCTGAGCGTGTGGACGATCGTTGGTTTTACGTGACGCCGCGAGGCAAACAACTTGCCACGCAGCTTCAGAAGGATTGGCAGTGAGATCTCGGCGGTCGATCACGCGGGTGGCGCATCTATAATGTCGTCGGCTCTGTCAAGTACCTTTTAAGCACACCACCCCCGTGGCGCGCCGAACGTCTTGACGGCGTCCCCGGCGCACGCGTTGTGACAGCGGCGAGCCCCTGCTGCTTTTTCATCACCCGATCCGTCCTCAACCGGAGGTGCTGCTCGTGCCACGCTTGACAAACGCCTCCCCGAAACTTCAACCTACTTCCAGCCGGTGAAGCGGAGGCGGGCCGAGCAACCCGCTGAGGAATAGCCGGTCGAAGACTCATCGCAACGGTGAGGGGGGCGGCCCAGCGCCGCCCTGCTTCTCCTTCCTCGCTGCGAAAGATCTTCCCATGCCTCAAAAAACGCCCCCTGACCATCGAGTGAAAATCTTCCACCAGGGCCTCGTGCTTAGGATTCTTGGAGCTCGTCCCGACCAAGGCTCGCCTTCCTGAATCCTGCGGTGGACCGATTCCACCAGCCATCTATTCGACGCGGCTTGCGGCCACGCCATGATTCTTTCTGCGACCTCCCGGTCCCCTACCGGGAGGCCCGGCGCCCAATCATACGAGCAATGGACTTGCGTCCACCATGCGCCACCTCGGGCTACCGGACATGCGAACCGGCGGCGTAGCGGCGTAACCTCCAATACAGTCGCACCGCCAGGCGGCGAGCGATGGCCACTTTCGCCACCTTCCCGCCCCGCCGGAACTTCAAACGTTGATACTGGCGTCCCAGTTCTGGATCAAACTGCGCCGCGGTGTGGCCTGCTTCCACCAACAACCAGCGCATCATTTCATTGCCTTGCTTGCTGATGTGCCCCAGGCGCTGGTGACCGCCGCTAGAGGCTTCACTGGGATTCAGCCCCAGGTAACTCACCAGCTTGCGGCTGGTGGGGAAGCGCTCCACCGGACCCACCGTCAACACAAAGGCCAGAGCCGTCACCGGCCCCACTCCCTTCTGCTCCATCAGCAGCACCGCTTGCGGACGGCGAGCTGCCTCCGCCTTCAGCGCCGCATCCATTTCCTCGATCCGCGGCCCCAACTGGTCCAGCAACTCCAACAGTTCTTGCCGTCGCCGACTGGCCCACGGACCTAGGATTAGTCCTTCCAACTCCTGCCGCCCCCGCGCGCTCCACAGCTTCTGCTTCCGGCACACCCCCTGGCTCATGGCCAGAAAGTGCAACTGGTTTCGCACCGAGGTCTGCATCTTTACCAGCTTGTCCCGATGCTTCACGAGTTGCCGGAAATCACGTTCCTCCGGCGTGGGCACCCAGACACGCGGGAAACGCTTGGTTAGCAGCAGGTCCAGCAGGTGCTCGGCATCCCGCGTGTCGGTCTTCTGCCGCCGCACCGCCCGCGCCCGAATCTCCGCCGGATCTCCCACCCACAATTCGTGTCCCAGTTCCGCTGCCAGGCGCTCGAACCATTGCGTGTATCCCGTTGCCTCGATCCCGATCAGCGCGGCCTTTCCCAACCCCGCGTAAAACCCCTTGGCCTCTCCCCCTTCATGTTCCAACCGCCGTGTGATTACCTCGCCGGTCTCCGTCTCCAGCATTGCGATAACCTGGTAGCGCGAATGTAAATCACATCCTATAATCGACATCTTCGGCTCCTTTCCCGGCGAGCCTTGGTCGTTCACACCTACCAAGCTTACCGGACCTAAGGAGCCGACGACATTATGGAATCATACGTCTGTGTGCCAGGATAAGCTTGGCTGACCTTGCAAGCTGAAAGGTGCTTCTCCTGTAGTTGCCCGTTCAACAGGTAGCCAATCGAGCGCGAGCGGGAGTAATTCCGCCGGGCGAAGCCTCGAGCGGCGAATTCGCTGGATGGCGCAGACTGGCCGATTCCGTACCAACCGCCCACTAGCCCCCTCCTCCGCCGAGGGGGGGCAATTTTCATGGCAGCGAGGAATCTCTTTCTGACTCGTTCCTCCACAAATCAGGGCGGGATCCCTCGCTTCGTTCGCAATGACACGATGCATCGGAGTGACAAATTCCGTCTCGCTGCTTGGACAAAAAGCGGCATAAATTGTACGCCGGAAGGCCCGGAGTCCGGAGGTGACTTGAATGGCTCAGCCAAGTACCTGAATACAAGATGGTTGGCTTTGGCAAGAAGATATTCTGGGGCGCCGTCTTGGCAGGTAAAGTGCCTTATAATGATTGGCAAATCTTCGTACGTTTTCAGCTTGGTAAGGAGGATGAATGAGGAAAGGTACAAGAGGTTTTTCACTGATTGAGTTGCTGATTGTGGTCGCGATCATTCTAATCATTGCGGCAATCGCCATCCCGAACCTTCTGCGTTCGCGTATTGCAGCCAATCAGGCTTCTGCGGTGGGATCACTCCGCACCCTTAACACGGCAGAGGTCACCTACTCTGTTACTTACAACACTGGCTATACTTCGACCTTGGGCGACTTGGGCCCACCGGCTGCAGGACAGAACCCTGTCGCCACGGCTGCGGGATTAATTGACAGCGTTCTTTCCGGAATGTCGGGATCATCAGGCTCAGCGGCCACGACGAGCTCCAAGAGTGGTTATACGTTTACTTACACCGCGGGAGCAACGGATCAGACGGGCAGGGTCAATACTTACTCGATCACTGCCACGCCGGTCAGTTTGGGAACGACCGGGACCAATTTCTACTTTACCGATTCATCGGGCGTGATCCGTCAAAACAGCACGGCGGTGGCCGGTTCGAGTGACTCGCCCTTGGCTGGCTAGACATTTGAAACAAGCGAATGACACAAGGAGGGTGAGCAGCCCCTCCTTATACTTCGCAGGTATCTTGTTACGGCATATCCCCTGACCTCCGCGTCATATTGCAATTGTGGGGTAAACGTTCCACCGGACGTCTTCGCATAAGCCCTTTGGATTTAATGGATCGATTGCGGCGCGTTCGCGGCGGCGCCTTGGCGCTTTACGGATGTCCGGTTTTGGCTGGCGTCCCGTCCCACCTAAATTCCTTGCAGAGGCAAGAAGGCGGCAGCATTACTGCCACACTAATTCCAGTCACCCGATTTGACCTTCGACGCTTGACTTGACTCACTCAGCACCGAGAATCATAAATATGTCGGTTAGACTTCCCTGTGGTTGTCGCCATCGGCTATATTAGTCCTGGGTCCGCGGCGACGGCCTGCGGCCGCGCCACAGGGGAGAGTTAGCCGTCCGGATACGGTGTGTTGATCATGCTGGCCCTTGAAACCATCGACTTGACGAAAGAGTACCGTTTGGGCTTCTGGCGCAATCGGGCTAAGCGGGCGCTCGACCGGCTGAACCTCAGGGTCGAGGCCGGCGAAGTGTTTGGTTTGCTCGGACCGAACGGCGCCGGCAAGACAAGCACGCTGAAATTGCTCTTTCGCTTGATCTTTCCCACCTCAGGGTCGGCCCGCATCCTGGGGAAGCAACTCGACGACATCTCCGTTCGCTTCCGCGTCGCCTATTTGCCGGAGAATCCCGCCTTCTATGAGCATCTGACCGCCCAGGAGTTCCTGAACTACGTTGCATCCCTGTTTGGTTTGTCGGCTGCCGAACGCCGCCGCCGCGTCGGCGAGCTCATCGACCAGTTGGGTCTCTTCGCGTCCCGCAATGTTCCGCTGCGGAGATTTTCCAAGGGCATGATTCAGCGGCTGGGAATTGCTCAGTCGTTGATCAGTGACCCCGACGTGTTGTTTTTGGACGAGCCTATGTCCGGCCTGGACCCACTAGGGAGAAGGGAAGTCCGGGAGGTCATATTGCGGTTGAAGGAGCGACAGAAGACAGTATTCTTCTCCACGCATATTCTCGCGGATGCTGAGACGCTGTGCGACCGGGTTGCGGTCCTTCACCACGGCCGGCTGCAAGGTTGTGGTGAGTTGAACAGCATCCTTTGCCTGGGAGTTTCCACCACCGAGTTTGTGCTCGAAGGCCCGTGCCCAGAGGTTATGACAGAGCTGGCGGCCTATGCGTCATCGGTGATCCGGACTGGTGAACGGGTGCGTCTTGAGATACCGGAGGAAAGCAATATTCAAGTAGCACTTGAGATTATACTGCGCCACAAAACGAAGCTGATCTCCGTAAATCCGGTGAAGAGATCTCTGGAGGATTACTTCCTTCAGAAAGTCGGCGCCTCGGAGGCTTCCCAAGAAACGGCGAGTGCTTATGACTGGAGTTAATCACGGGAGCGAGCATGCGCGTGGCCACAATTGCCTTCCACACATTTAAGGAATCGGTTCGCCAAAAAGTTCTGTACAATCTTATGGCTTTTGCGCTCCTGCTGATCGGGGCTGCGATCCTGGTCGGAAGCATTTCTGTGGGTGTTGAACAGATTATCCTGATAACTCTGGGGCTCACCTCGATCTCGGTTTTCGGTCTGCTGATTTCCATTTTTATTGGAATCGACCTCGTCTCGAAGGAGATCGAACGCCGGACGATCTATAATATCCTCTCCAAGCCTGTCTCCCGCCCGGAATTCATTCTCGGGAAATATTTGGGGCTTTTGCTCACTCTCCTCGTGAACACGGCTGTCATGACGGCGGGTTTCTATGGCGCTTTGTTCTATCAAAAGCACGCCCTGGGGCTTGGCGATTTTGTGTTCTTAGGCGCTGTCTATTTCATCCTGCTCCAACTGGCCATAGTGGTGGGGATCGCCCTGGTGTTCTCCTGTGTATCCACTCCCGTGCTATCCGCCGTATACACTTTTTGCCTTTATGTAATAGGGAATTTCACGCCCGACTTGCGCGCCTTCGGTCAGGAGGCTCACAGCGCGCTGTTCGGGACGGTGTGCGACATACTTTATTACTTGCTCCCTAATTTCGGGAACTTCAATGTCATCAGTCAGGTGGCCCACGCACAGAAGATCCCGGGTTATCTGTGGGTTGGAAACTCTCTTTACGCTCTTCTGTACATAACAATCCTCCTAGGCATGGCAGTCCTTGTTTTTGAGGAACGGGAATTCCGATGACATCTTCCGGCACGCCCCTCTCCCAACCTCGCCTCCGACGGCGCCTCTGCTGGCTTTTACTTCTACTGTGCCTTTTGGGATTGATCCCTATCCAACGGAGCATTGACCTCCGAACGGGAAGTGACCGGGGAGTTGCCGAGGTCTTATTTCTGCCCTCAGGCAAGTTTCTGCGCCCACTCTGCTTGGGATACGAAGGGCTACTCGCAGAGATTTACTGGACGCGCGTGGTGCAATATTTCGGCAGAAAACGACTGGCGAATTCCACAGAGTTCAAGCTGTTGGGGCCCTTGCTTCAGATCACTACCGACCTGGACCCCCACTTGCTCATTGCTTACCACTTCGGCTCCATCTTCCTTGCGGAGAAGCCACCTCGGGGAGCAGGTCAACCTCTGGAAGCGCTGGCGCTCTTGTATCGTGGCATAGTTGCCAATCCAGACCACTGGCGGTTATGGGAGGACGTTGGCTTCATTTACTATTGGGACTTGAAAGATTATGCTGCCGCGGCGCGTGCGTTTCAAACCGGGAGTGAGAGGCCCGGAGCCATGCAATGGATGCGGGCTATGGCAGCTAAGGTGGCGGCGCAAGGTGGCCAACTGGCGACCTCGAGGTTTCTCTGGTCCGAAATCGCACGGCAGGCGGGCAACGACCAGATTCGCAAGAACGCGGAGGACCACTTGATCGCCCTCGATGCGGCGGAAGAGATGACCAAATTGGGGGAGTTAGTCGCCCTCTACAATTCGCGCCAGGGACGACCCGCACGCTCGCTCCAGGCGCTGGTGGTGGCAGGTTACCTGCGCGCTCTGCCTCGCGATCCTTCGGGAGCACCTTACATCCTTGATGCCGGCGGGCGGGTCAGCTTGAATCCTCGAAGCTCGATTGACTTGAACTTGATGCAGTAGCGTAGTGGCTAGTGGTTAGTCGATGTTGGTTAGTGCCTGGCGGCTCCGCTGCTCTACTAACCACTAGCCACTGCGGGAGTGGCGAAGTGGAGCAATGTCGTTTTATTTTCTGGGAATTATTGAAAATCCTGGGCGTGGCATTTACCAGCCTGTTGGCAGTCAAAGTGGTGGCGAGCCGGAAGGCGACAGGAGGCAACAGCTTGGCGAGCAGATTGGCTCGCGCCAAGCCATGGTTGTACGTTGTTATTCTGGCCCTGGTCGGATTCGGCTCCTGGAACCTGGGTTACGATGTTGCCGCGGAAGTGTATTATTGGGCCAGTTTGAGCGATGCACAGAACTCCCGCTTGGCCAAGGCCTACCTCAACTCTCTTCAGGCGGTCGCGTTGCGTCCAAGGGTTCCACGTTATTGGAAAGCACTTGAGGCGGCAAAATTCAATTTGGGCCAGTTTGCCTCCGTAGTTGACGATTGGCCGGCCTTGCAGCGCATCGCGGACGGAGATTTGGATGAGCTGGATTCATACCGGTATGCGGTCTGCCTGTTTTTCCTGGGAAGATACGACGAGACGCTGAGCATCACCGAGCGAGTTATCGAGCAAAATCGTTCTTATATGCCTCCCTACATCCTCCAAGGGGACGTCTTGACTGCCCAACGGAAGTATGGCGAAGCCCAGCAGGCCTTCGTGGCTGCGCTCCAGATCCTCCCCACTAATCAGGCGGCGGTGGAAGGCTTGGCGCACGCCTACTTCCTGGAGGGGAACCGCCAGCAGGCTGTCAAGGTTCTTGAGGAAACAACCAAGCTGCCCTTTTCAACCGAGACGCAAAAAAGATTTGAGGCGCTGAAAGGTCTGTATGGCCAGTAACCACCGCCTGATTATTCGTCCGCGTCTGGAAGACCTGGTGGCTCTGGCCTTTTTTTTGATCATCCTCGCTCTGCGTGTCGTTTTCCGCGGGGCGGAACATACGAGCCTTGGCCCGGCCAACGTCTTGGTTATTATTCCCGCCATGACTTTGCTTCTGGCCAAGGAATTGGTCCATTATTTCGTGGTTGGAAAGAAGGGATCTTCCGCTCCCTCTGCTGACCCTCGATCGTTCGTTCGGCCCTACTTGGAAATCGTCCGAGACTGGTTCCCGTTTCTGGCGATCCTGCTCATGTACTACTCACTTTGGGGTGACGCGACGCATCTCCTGGTGCCCCACGATTGCGATCGGGAATTGATTCTCCTGGACCAGCGGTTGTTTGGTTTTCAGGCCAGCGTGGCGATTCAGCGTTTCATTACGCCGTCGCGGACTGCGTGGATGGAGTTTTCTTACTTTTATCACATCTTGCACATTCCCATTGTCGGCTGCTTTGTGTATCTATGCCGCCCCCGCCCGCGTTTCCGGGAAATGATGTGCGGGCTGATGGTCGTCACTTTCTTAGGGCTTCTCGGGTACATTCTGGTTCCAGCCATCGGCCCCTTGTACACCTTGCGCGACCTCTATACCGTTCCGCTCCGCCAGCCGATTTCACTCTTCAAACAGCAACTCGAGTTCATGGATCTCGCCCGCATCAAGCGCGACGTTTTCCCCAGCATGCACGTGGCGATATCCTTTCTCGTATGGCTATATGCCTTGCGCAACTCGCGGCCTCTTTTCTGGGTATTGTCCCCGTTGGTCTTGAGCCTCTGGGTCTCGACCATCTACCTCCGTTACCACTACCTCGTCGATGTGGTGGCGGGTTTGTTGCTGGCGCCCGCGAGTTTCCTGCTCGCCAACTGGCTCTTTAGGCGCATCGGCAATTTGGCGCTTCCCATCCCCATTCCGGCGGCATGGGGCGACGGATTAGCTCGAATGGGGTTCACCGGCGCCGGGAAAGCCATAAAGCCGCTCGGCAGGGTTGGAGACCAGCCATGAACGCGGATCGACGCTGCCGGGAAGAGGTTGAAACGGAGCAGGCCCCCGGGGCAGCAACCCATAGCGGACTCGTCCGATTCGCGACTCACGAATTGCTCGCGGTTCTTATCCTCGTGGCCGTCTTGCCCTACTTTAGCTCGCTGTTGAACGGCTTTGTACAAGACGACAACCGTCAGATCCTGTCCAACCCCTACCTGCGCAGCTTTTCCCACTTGCGGGAAATCTTTGCCAGTAATGTCTGGTCCTACGTCGGCGCGCAAGGCGTTACAAATTACTACCGGCCTCTGATGACCCTTGGGTACCTTCTCTGCTACCAATTCCTTGGACCCTTAGCCTACGGGTTCCATTTGGCCAACGTGGTCCTGAATGCCGGCGTGGTCTGCCTGGTTTTCCTGGTGACTGAAAGGATTTTCCGCGACCGAACCATGGGCTTTGTGGTGGCTGTCATCTTCGCGTTGCATCCCATCCATAGCGAGTCCGTGGACTGGATCGCCGCTGTGACAGACCTCCAGCTCACCCTGTTCTACCTGCTCACCTTCTGGTTCTTCCTGCGGGTCGCAAAACCAGGCGGGAAGCGCTCCAGTGTGGCAGAACTGGGCATGGTTCTGAGCTTCACACTGGCGCTGCTGGCCAAAGAACCGGCGGCAACGTTACCTTTTCTGGCAACTTTTTATGAGCATTTTCTGCGCGACGACCGGGCGCAGACAAGTTTAGGGCAGAAGCTCTCCCGGTATTTCACCTTGTGGCTGCTCGATGTCGCCTACCTGTTGTTTCGAACCCGAATCTTTGGCGGGCTGGCGCCGGTGCTGCAATTATCGCAGATCAGCCGGCGCGAGGCGTTCTTCTCTTCATTTGCGTTAGTCGCGCAATACGTTTGGAAAGTCCTCTGGCCGGTGAATCTCTGCGGCTTTTACCCTTTCCACAAGAGCGTTGCGCTGTCTGACCCTCGAGTGATCGCGGGGTGCCTCGTTCTGGGATTGTCCCTGGGTGCGTTTGCTTATTTCTGGAGGAGGGAGCGCCTTGTCTGTTTTGGCCTTTTGTGGTTTTTCCTGAATCTCGCGCCGGTCCTCAATGCCCGCTGGCTGGGCGCTAACGTTTTTACAGAGCGGTACCTTTATCTTCCTTCACTGGGCTTTTGCTGGATCGCGGCATGGGGAGGGCGGCGGTTGTGGATGAGGTTGGCAGGACGTCCCACGGCTCGAAAGTTCTACGCAGCAGGGCTGGCAATGGTGGCCGTCCTTTGTGTGGTTAGGATTGTCACGCGAAACCGCATCTGGCATGATGACCCGACCTTCTACAGAGGCACGCTGGCGGCGCAGCCGGACGCCATCGCGATTCGGATCAATTTGGGCGCGGTTTACTGGAATTTGGGTTCCCCGGATCAAGCCGAGGCGGAGTGGCGCGAGGCGCTCCGCCGGGCCCCCAATCACTGGTTGATTCTGAACAACCTGGGTCTTGTCTGTGTCAGGAAGAAGCGATATGAGGAAGCCATCGAGGATTTTCAGCGTTCCATACGGCTGCGCCCAAACTATGCCGACTCCCACATGAACCTGGGGCGAATCTACGGCGAAACCGGGGCCGCAGAAAAGGCGGAGATGCAGTTGAGGGCGGCGGTGGCTCTTGCCCCCCTGTATGTCCAGGCCAGGAACGAACTGGCAGAGTTTTATCTCAAAAGCGGGCGGTTTGCGGAGGCAGAGCAGCAGTTTCGCACCTCTATATCGAGTGGTGGTACGATTCAGGCCTGGAATTCGTTGGGCGAGATCTACAGTCGCTGGAACCGCAGGCAAGACGCCGAGCACGCCTTCCGGCAGGCGGCGGCCTTGGATGCTTTCGACAGTCATGCACACTTCGGGCTGGGAGCTGTCTTGGAAGCAGAAGGCCGGACTAACGAAGCGCTGAAGGAGTATGGGTTAGGCCTCCAAACGGATCCTAGGAATCCTGCTGCACTTGAAGCCTTGAGACGGTTGAACGGCCTGAAGCATTGAGTCATTTTCGCGAAAGCAGGAATCCGTGACGTCATCGACCTTGATCGGGAGATCGGGTGATCGGGAGAACGGCTAATCTGGAGAACATATCTTCGGCTGGACATGGGGTCCTTCGGAAGCACAGCCCTCTCCCCTCGGGAGTCTGTGTGACAACCTCTGATTTCGCGTTTTCGCCAACGGAGAATCAGTCACTTGCATTGTGGAAAAGGGCGAAAAATCGAGTTATCACACAGACTCCTCGGGGGAGGGCAAAGGCCCGGTTCTTTGCCAAGGGGTCAACGCGTTGAGACCACAAACAACGCAACGCTATCGCCAGTACCTTAAGTGCTTCATCGTGGTGTTCTTGCTCCTCGGCTGCGCGTGGGTAACCGCCGGCGCAGTGGAAGATCGGAGCACGGACTTGTTGGAAGAGTACGTGCGTCAATTCGAGTCGAGCTATCATGCTGTCCAGACTATAAGCGCGGACTTCACGCAGACTTACGTGAGCGGAGGCAGGACACGCATCGAGTCCGGCGTCGTCTACTTCGCGCGCGGCGGCTTGATGCGCTGGGATTACGAGCGGCCTCAACCCAAGCTGTTCCTCTCCGATGGGAAGACCCTGGTGCTTTACATCCCGGAGGAGAAACAACTCACCCGCTCACCCCTCAAAGCGAGCGACGACATTCGTATTCCGTTTCGCCTCTTGCTTTCCAGGCTCAACTTTCGCCGCGTCTTTTCTCGGATTGAGCTTGCGCCGGACGCCGCGGAGCACGATCCTGCGGACCACGTCCTGCGCGCATATCCCAAGAAGGAATACGAAGGGGATTATCAGCAGGTGCTCATGGTGGTAAGTCCTCAATTTGATATCCGGCGCCTGCTCGTGATCCTCCCCGATCAAAGCACCATGGACTTTTCTTTCGACCACATTGGGCGGGATGTGCCGCTTAGCCGCTCTTTGTTTCGGTTCACGCCCCCGCCCGGAACCGAAGTCATCGACCAGCATTGACCCCCTACCTCCGGTCCGTAAACCAAACTGATCATTGACGGTTGACGATTTTCGATCGGCGACTGGAAGACAATAGTGGTCCGTCAAATTCGTTCATGTCCTAACACTGGCCAACCTGTGTATACTCAACACCGTTGGGATGCCATGATGGAAATCTCAAGGAAAAGGAGTGAGACACTCATGCCTGAAGATCGCCGATGGTTTCTGGAGACTCTGGCCGCAGGGGCGGCGAGCGGGGCACTCTGGGCCGGGGCTGAGGCCGGAGATTTGCCCGCTGCCGGGAAGAAAGGTCGAGCCAGAAGGATTCCAGTGGCGCTCATTCAGTGTGATTCACCGGCCGGGCAGGTGGAAAGGAATCTTGACAACATGGAGCGCCTGGGTGAACAGGCGGCGAAATCGGGTGCGCGCTGGATATTGTTTCACGAACTTACCGTGTGTGATTACGCTGACAAGCCACAGAGTGTCGCGGAACTCGTGCCGCAGGGAGTTTCCACGAGGCGTATGGCAAAGCTGGCGGAACGCCTGCGCGTCATTTGCGCCTTCGGACTCGCGGAGAGGCATCGCGACAGGGTATATGACTCGCAGGTATTCGTAGGACCCAAGGGGTACTTCTACCATTACCGCAAAACCTGGCTGTGGTTGGAACCCAAAGACGGGGGCTATCGCAACGAATGGGCGCGGTACGATCCCGGCTCAGGGCCGGAGGTCTTCACCGTGGATGGCGTGCGCGCCACGTGCTTCATCTGCGCGGATGGCGATTCCAGACGCTGCATTGAACGTGCCGCAGTCCTGAAACCACAGGTGGTCTTCTTCCCCAATAATCGCTCGAGCCTGCCGCCTTTCGAAGAGTTCGGCAAAATCGCCAAGCGTATCGGCGCGCCCATGCTGGTAGCGAACCGCGTGGGACGCTCCGTGGTCTACGACACGAAAGGCGGGTGCGTGGTCTTCTCGGCCCAAGGGGAAGTGCTGGCGAAGGCCAATCGCGAAGGGCGTGAGGAAATCTTGCATTACGAATTGGAGTTTCCGGCCTGATGGCAAGGTGGTTTGCCTTGATGTCGGCATGCTAAGAACCGCAGAGTAAGGCAAACTACGCCTGGCTCTGCGCTACCGCCACCCGCTACGCTACCCGCTTGAGCCTGTAGTAGGCAGCCCTGGGCCGATTAAGCCCGTCAATGAACATGAAGAACTCGATGGGCCAGCGCAAGGAAAGCGACCAAGGCATCAAACCCTCGGTGACAGGATAGTTCACCTAAGTGGGTTCCGAGAGGGTCTGGGTGCCTTGCTCGCCTTTAACACGCTTACCGCCCCCGCTGGCAGCTTCACGCTGGCGAGGGTTTCCCCTTGCCGGTGTGTCACCTCGACGGGTGCGCCGGTGAGCGTGTCGGCGACGGCGTAATCGCCTCGGAAACTCACAACCACAGTCTCCGTATCGCCCCAGTTGGTCAGGATGGCCACCGGCCCGGAGGTGTGAACAAGGCCACGGAAGCCGACCGTGCTGGGAGCCTTCTTTATTTGCACCAGCGCGTTGGCCTGGACTTTCATGGCGGGGTCGATGATCCATTGTTGGACCAAAGGGTTGCTACGCTTGAAGTATCCCAGGGTGAGCGCCGACTCGAAGTAGATGGCTTGACCTTTGCCGAAATGGTGTTGGGTGGCAAAAGGCCTGCCTTGCCGATCCCGCAGAATCACTTCCGCACCCCTTAACTCCAAGGGCAGTATCCACAATTCACCCCCGCGTTCGTTCTGACTGGTGACGGAATAAGGCTCGTCTGCCTTCACTGGATAGATGTCGGAAGCCTGAATGCCGAAGAGGTCGCTGAGGCCCCCCGGGATGGTTGGACGGATTTCGCCGGTTTCGTTCTTCCACGCCGTCAACCCATCTGCCCAGAGCGTACCGCCCTTACTTGCGAAGTCCCGGAGAGCAGCCACGGCCTGGTCGTCCATCGCGTACGAATAGGGAATATACAAGACGTTGTAGCTACCCAGCGATCCCCTTCTGAGTTGGTCGATGTCGACAAACCGAGTGGGAATGTGCGCCCGGTGGAGCGCCAAATAGCAGCCCATCAAACTCTCTTCCACTTCATTCCCGCGATGCTGGGTCCTGTCGTCGAGGCTGTGGATGATTGCGGATTCACGATTATACAGAATGGCGATTTTCGCCGGCTGCGGCCGCGCCTCGGCCAGATAGGAATTGCGCTTGAGTCCGTCCACCACTGTCTTGACGGCGGCGAGCCGGATCGAGGGTGCCCCAACCAGACTTACCAACCCCCATTCACCTGCTTCCGTGCCGCCCACTCGGGGATGCCACAACCAGAAGATCACTCCCTTGGCCCCTGCGCCAAAGGCGTCCCACAGCCAACGGGTCATATCAGCGGGTGTCGGGTTTAGTGGAAAACCGCCTGTATAGATGGTTGGTCCGCTTTGCAGTTCTGTGACCCACCACGGTTGATCTCCGGCTGGCCCCCCAATCACGTCGAGCCGGTAAGCGAACAGGTCACCGTATTCAGTGGCCGGCAACGTACAAGGGAAAATCCAGGCGGGGTGGATCGAGGCGCCCAGGATATCCACGATGCGCTTCTCTTTCCACACGTCCTGACCATCGGCCCCGCCGGTGGGAGCGGTGACATTGATATGAGTGGGGTGGTTCGTGTCCAGCGCTTGGATCTGGCCTTTGATCCAGAGGAGTTCATTAACCAGGTTTTCAATGTTGAACTCTCTCCAGTCCACAACCCGATGATAGTCATTCCAATATTCGATAAGTTGATCCGGCCTGATTTGGACATCAGAGAAGTTTTCAACCGGCTCAAACCAATGTTTGTTTAATTCCTCCACGGTCCCGTACTTCCTCTTAACCCAATCGCCGAAGGCCTGAAACGTAGCGGGCTCGAGATCGTACTTCGTAGGTTCGTTCATCAGCAGCCACACCCCTTGCGCGGGATGGTTCCTATAGCGATCAACGACCTTCCGAATGTAGATCGCGGCGTGGGTGCGCAACTCCGGATCGTTGAGGTTCGTCCGGTTGTGGTAGAAAGGGGTCTTCTTCACCCATCCCGGCGGATCTTCAGCGCACAGGGTGGCCACAATCTTGATCCCATTCTCCGCTGCCGCATCGTAGATCCAGTCGTAAGCTTCGAAGTTCCAGTTGTTCGGGGTACGCTCGATGTCGTCCCAGATGACGAAAATGCGAACCAGGGTGAGTCCGTTCTCCTGCATGAGCCGGAAGTGACGTCCCACGCTCTCCTTGGTTTCGGTTCGGTTCAAGAAGAACTCCGATCCGATGCGAAGCTGACCGGTAAGCGAGGCCAATTCAGAAGCCGGACCAGCGCCGGCGTTTTGATCAGCGCGGGCCGCGGTGGAAAGTAGGGCGGCAACAACGAAAGAAATTAGCAAGAAATTCCGGTGTGAACCAGGCATGATTTTGACTCCTCTCCGATGGGCAGGCCTTGACCATCCGCAGCCCAAAATGAATGTTAGCAGTTTCCATGCATCGCTCCCCTTGGCGCTATTCCGCCAAGCTCGTGGTATCAGTTCGGGTGTTCATTCTATGCCAGAAGTGTTGGTGGATGTATCATGCTTGATGAATTTCCAATCGAAAAGACAGTTCACGGCGGAAAGCATGTGCGATATTCAGGAGGCCGCGACACTTGGTAAGCAAGGATGTCAAACGGTAACTGACCTGGTGCTTACTTGCATAAGTTGGCGATGGTATTTGTCGGGGGATGGAAGGGCGGGGCTTTAGCCCCGCTGCGGAGCCCAGGCGGGATTTGGGGGTTTAGCCCCTGAAGCGACGCGGCTTCAGGGCCTAAAGGCCCATTCAACTCTCTGCCCCGAGGCGGCGGGGCTAAAGCCCCGCCCTTCCGAAGCTCATAAACAATATCGTTTATTAATGCCACTGAGCATTAGGGAAGGGGAGAACGAAATGCTGGTTTTGAACAGGCGTGGCTTTGTGAAGTGGGCTGGAACAGCGACAACCGCGCTGTGGGGAAACGTGACGCAGCTTAAAGCCCGGCTCAAGGCAGGAGATTTCAAAGGTGAAGCGACCTCCATCCCTGGCTCCGGCGGGTCCCTGCCTGAAGTGGGGACTCTCGACGCCACATTGGACAATCAGGAAATCTACCGGCTGCTCGGCTTTGCCACCATGACTGGCGAAGACCCGCTCAAGCTCTGGCAACGGCTTAAGAACACGCAGAATTGGAGGGTCGGTCCTCTGTCACCCGATAGCTGGTCCGGCAGCGTTTTCGTGGCCGACGATGCAGACATATTCGCCTTTCGAACCCTACCACTTCCCGATGCCTGGCTGAAGGACTCCAAGGCTGCCAATCGCGCCGAATACTGCGCCAAGCATTTCGATAACTGGTGGTCCGGTTGGCTTGGCATCGAACAACTCGGCGCCGCCGGTATACCCGGATGGTGGAAGTTGGTGGGACCGAAGGCGTGGGACAACTCCTACGCGCGACTCGTCTGGCAGATGCCCGAGGGAGGTCCCGAAGTCACTTATGAATGGGCACAGACAGAGAAGAACGAAGTCGTGGGACGCCTGACGCAATCGCAACCCGCCGCGCTGGTGTTGCAGGGCTACATCCCATGGGATTCTGCGCCTCCACAGTTCTCAGTGCTCTACTCGGAAGGTCCGGAGCGGCGCTTCTTGCGCGGCCGTTCCTGGATTCCCGGAACACGCGACGGCATGCGGTGGGTACTGGCATTGAGTGTAGCCCCCGACGACGTAAACGGCACGGGGTCGGTAAAATGGCATGGGTACTTCCACAGGATCGAGAAGCTCTATTTCTGCGGGCGGCAAGGCCAGAGCTACAAGTCCCTCGAGGCGGCGGCGAGCGCCTGGCTGGGGGCGGGGAAGATTGACGAGTTGCTGGATGGCAACCGTGAGCGGTATCTGAAATCGAGGCCGGAAGGCACGGGTTGGCTGGCCGATGCGCCCTCCGCCATCAACGACAACCTCGAATGGAGTGAGGTCTATACACCATCGCGTCGCAGGACGTACGTGACCGTCAGCCGAAAATGGGCGCAGTCCAACAACTCGGCTCCGGATTTTCTCTGGGACAGCTTTTTCAGCAGCCTGCTGGTTTGCCAGGAAGACGAAAAGAAGGCCTATGGCCTGATTCGCGATATCACCTCCTGGCAAAACGATCAGGGGATGTTCTGCCAGTACGGACAATGGCCGACTCACCCGGACCGCTCGATATTCCCCGTCGCTTGGGGACACACGCAATATCCCATCGGGAGCTTGTTGGTTGCCAAAGTCTATCTTCGGCGTCCGAATCGACCTTTCCTGGAGGAGATCTACCCGCGGTTGCTGAAGAACCAAGGTTGGTGGTTTGCGGACCGCGGAGACGGGCAACCTTGGCGGGACGGCAATAAGAACGGGCTGCTCGAGCTGGGCTCAAACTACCCAGAGGAGATCCCCTACGATGACCGGGCGCAGACAGCCTATTTCGAGTCCAACGATGACAGTCCGCAGTGGTGGCATGTCGCTCACTACAACCGTGAGACTCAGACTCTCGAGCAGGACACCGTTGAACGTAACTGCCTGTACGCCCTGGATTGTTGGATTCTGGCATGGATGGCCAACCAATTAGGCAGGGCCGCAGACGCCGCCGCTCTCACGGTTGAGCATCGACGCATGGTCAAGACGATCAACCGTCTGCTTTGGGATCCGTCCCGCGGGTGTTACTGCAATCGTCATTGGGAGAACTTCGCCGGCGATCCCTTCTTTCCTCAGATGGGTCCAGACATCTTCTTCTCATTGCTCGGAAAGGTGGCTGCACCCGAGCAGGCCGAGTCTCTGCGGAAAATTTTCCACGATCCGAAGAAATTTGCCGGGGAATGGTTAATGCCCACCATCAGCCGCGACGATCCCCTGTTTCCCCAGCAGGACTACTGGCGCGGCAAGGTCTGGCCGCCACACAATTGGTTGCTCTATCAGGGGTTGAAACTGTACGAATGGGATCACGAGGCGAGGCTGCTGGCGGAGTCTTCCGCCAAGATGTTCTTGAGGGCATGGCGCGACAAGGGAGAATGTCATGAGAACTTCAGCGCCATCACCGGTGAAGGCACGGGACAAAGTGATCCCCACTACACCTGGGGCGCGCTGATGGCTTTGCTTGCCATCGAAGAACTCATCGACATCAACCCATGGCATGGATTGCGCTTTGGCAATCTTGAACCTGTGGCCCCGGCTGGTATCCGACGCTATTACGTCAGCGGATCAGTTTACGATGTCACGCAATCCCCGGATGGACTTGAGGTTAGTAAAGACGGGCAATTACTGTTCGCCACGAATGCCCCAGCGGAGATCCGACACGTCGAGTTTGCGGGCGACCAGGTGCGGTTTGAATTACGTGCCGGTAAGCCTGTGAAGGTCCGCGTAGGGAACAATCCGGCGAGAGACTTCCCCGCTGGTCTGACAAAGGTGTGA
This sequence comes from uncultured Acidobacteriota bacterium, assembly GCA_963832915.1. GTDB lineage: Bacteria > Acidobacteriota > Terriglobia > UBA7540 > UBA7540 > CAVROP01. Next base: position 238,867 of record CAWHWE010000091.1, on the reverse strand, counting down.
CGTTTGCCGGATATGGCGCCGACTGAAGGGGATAGCAGCTTCGCTCGTCCCAGTTATGGCATGGACTGCGCCACGCCCCATATTAAGGGAGGCTGTTCCCGCTACGTCGCTCGCGGCTACTCAACCTGAATGTTCCCCGAGACGGTGCTTACCTCCAGCATTAGGCCGCCGTCGCCGACTTTCCCTTCCACCTCATGCTTGCCGAAGGTGCCCTGCACGGTCATCTCTCGCGCGGTGTGAACGCTGCCGGAGACCGTGTGCGCGCGGAGCGTGAATCCCTGCTGGCCCGGCAGGCGCGCGGTGACGCTGCCGGAAGCGGTCGAGAGCCGCCAGGAGCCTTGGCCTTCGCCCTCCACCAGGATGTTGCCGCTGGCGGTCTGGGCGCGCACGGCCCCGTGAACGCCCTCGAGTTGCAGCGTGCCGGAGCCGGTGCTTACCTCCACGTCGCCCGGCGCGGTTTGCCGTAGCGTGACGCTGCCACTGCCCGTCGAGGCGTGCAGGCCGCCCGCCACGCCCGTGGCCAAGATTTCGCCGCTCCCGGTCGAAGCGTGCACCGTTCCCTTAACACCTTCCACGGAAATGTGTCCGGACCCAGTCGAAGCTCTGACCGTGTCTCCAATATTGGTCAGCCTGAGGTCGCCGGAGCCGGAAGATGTTTGCACCGGCCCGCGCAGTCCACTCACATTCTGTTCCCCGGAGCCGGAGCTCGAGCGCAGGCGTGTCTCGGCAGGCGCCACGATTTCGTAGCTGATGGAGATGTTACGCTGCAGATCCTCTTCTTCAATGTGGCCGATATTGATGACATTGCCGTGCTGCTCGATGGGCGGGTTAGCTTCCAGGTAGTGCACCTTTTTTTCCGCGTCTGTGCCATCGAACCAGCCACTCTTGGTCCGGATTATACCGGTGATGCGTAAGGTGGAGCTGTCGCCCCTGCGCACGTCGATGGTTCCGGAGCCCGTCTGAACCTCGAGATCCACGGCCCCGGAGACCTGCAAAGTGCGCGCGAAGTGTCCCTCCAGAGCGCGGGCGGGCAGAGCGAGGCTCAATGACATAACGACAAGCGTCAGAATACCCAAGGGGAGCAAGCATTTAGACTTCATAAGACCGATCTCCTTTCATACTCGTTTCTCATCGGTTATACGTAACTGATGGTCTGTTTCTTTAGACGCGCAAAACCCTGCAAGGTGAGCCTTCGCCAGCGAGTTTTGGATATTCTCCGGTGCTGTCCGCCACCAATGGCCCGGCGGAGATCCGACACGTGGAGTCTGCGGGTGATCGGAAGGGCGGGGTTAAAACCCCACCCTTCCCTGTTCATGGCGTGAAATCCGGGTTAGTTATTAATTCTCGTTCAAGCGCCACTGCGGACTCCCAGCACGCCGTATCATCCTGTCAAGGGTCAAGATGTTCAATATAAGTTGGCGCAGAGGGTGGTAGTTGTCTTGGCGGCCGGAGTGAGGCTGGGGTGTGATCCGGCGGTCGGCGAAGAGAACATACCCGGCGGGGTAACCGCGGTTCTTCTGCGAGAACTTCTCGTTAATGATATTGAATGCCATTTCAAAGTAGCGTGCCGCCCACTCGGCGTGCGTCCGCTCAAATACATTCAGAGCCGCGACCATCAGCTCATTCTGCGCCCACAACGGTTTCATGTATTCATACTCACCCATGAAACGCAATACGAGGTGCGTTCCCGGCGGGGTCTCCACCGGCCATTGGTAACATGGGTGATCCACATTAACCCACTGGGAGAGTCCGCCGTAGACATAGTCCCAACCCACATCGAGATGGTGACGGATGCGCTCGGCGCAGGTATTCCACAGGGCCGTATCCTTGCGCCGGTTCGCTTCGTCCATGACCATCCACAGGCTCTCGACGCAGTGGCCGAAGCGCGACTTCTGTGCCTCCTCTTTCGGCCTGCTGAAGTCGAAATAAAGCATCTCGGTATTGAGGCCGATGTCCGGGTTGTAATGTCTATTCATGATCGCGTCCAAGGCGCGGTCCGCGATTGCGGCGATTTCCGGATCGTTCCCCCGCTCCAGCATCTGGGTTGCGAGGCTGAGATTAAGAAACCACAACCCCTGGGGACGCACGGCGCGCTTGCTGCCCCACAGATATGGGAAATCCGCGCCCCGATACCTGAAAGCCGGGCTGTCGAAGTCTCGGAAAAGCTTCTTCAGGAGTGTGAAAGCGGCTTCACGGGACTGGTCGTCTCCGCTGGCAATGGCGTATTCGTGGAGACCTTCGGCGAGGTGGTACATCCCTTCTGTGTCGCCGCTGAAGGGCCTCAGCACTTTTCCTTCCCGCGACAACTCTTCCGCCCACCAGCCGTCTTTCTGCACCGCGTACTTAAACACAAATTCCTTGGTCTTACTCGCCACCTCCAAAAACTGGGGGTCTTTTCCAAAGTGGTTATACAGGAAACTGTAAACCCAAATAGCGCGCCCCAGAAACCAGAGGTTTTTGTCCGTATTCAGGAGGGTGCCGTCGTAATCCAGACTGCACATGAGGCCACCATATTCGTGGTCGATTCCGTGCTTGTCCCAGGAGGGCAAAAGAACCTGGAAGAGCTGGTCGTAGAGCCTTTGACGCAATTCCGGAAGGCTCAAGCCTGCCAACCGCAATTCCGAAGGTAATGTCCCATCCCTGCACGGTTCACCTACATTCTGGGCGGTTCCTGGCCTTGAGATCCCAAGTTGCACTGCCGCTGTTCCGGTCAATGTGAGAAACGCACGTCGTTTCACTTTTCTTTACTCCTTCCTGTTTTTGTCAACGAAGCTCATCATCATCGACGAATAACCTTCTCCAAGGGGAGAAGGTGGCCGACGAAGGAGGTAATTTGATTTTGCTGCCCTCTCCCCCTTGGGGGAGAGGGTGGACCGCAACCAGCGCTTTCACCGGCCGGGGCGGGCCGGGCGAGGGGGTCATCCCGAAATGAACTAGTGTCCTGAGTCAGAAGTTCGTTTGCAAAACCTTGCGACGGCCTCCAGGATTTGGTCAGCGGTTTTGGTCCATACGAAAGGCCGGGGGTCTTGGTTATAGGTTTCCACATAATGGTGCAGAGCCGCCTCCAGTTCTTGGGTGCTGCGATGAGCGCTACGGCGCAGTTGGCGCTCCGTCAGGGTGGCGAACCAACGCTCGACCAGATTGATCCAGGACGAACCGGTGGGAGTGAAGTGCAAATGATAGCGAGGATGGCGCACCAGCCAACGCTGAATCATCGCAGTCTTGTGCGTGCCGTAGTTATCCAGAATCAAATGCACGTCCAGGTCCGCGGGAGTGGCGGTATGGACCGTCTCCAGAAACCGGCGGAACTCGAGGGCGCGATGCCGACGATGACACTCGCCAATGACTTTGCCGCTGGCCATCTCCAGAGCTGCAAACAGCGACGTCGTGCCGTGACGTTCGTAATCGTGAGTTCGCCGCTCGATTTGTCCGGGGCGCATCGGCAGCAGCGGTTGGGTTCGGTCCAAGGCTTGGATCTGGGCCTTTTCATCCACGCACAGCACCAAGGCTTGGTCGGGCGGGTTCAGGTAGAGTCCCACGATGTCCCGGACTTTCTCGATAAACAGTGGGTCGCGCGACAACTTGAAGGTTTCGCTGCGATGCGGCTGCAAGGCGAACGCCCGCCAGATGCGGCTGATGGCCGTCTGGCTCATGCCGCAACGGCGTGCCAGCAGTCGCGTGCTCCAGTGCGTCGCATTGCACGGCATTGATTCCAGGGTCAGGGTCAACACCCGTTCCACCTCCGCATCGCCGATGCGGCGCGGCGCTCCGGGGCGTGGTTCGTCCAGCAACCCCTCCAGACGCTGGACGACGAATCGTCCTCGCCACTTGCCCACGGTGGGTTTACACACGTGCAGGGCAGCGCTCACCGCCGTGTTGTTTTTTCCCTCTGCGCAGGCCAGCACGATGCGGGCGCGCAACGCCAGGGCTTGAGCGGTTTTGCGCCGCTGCGCCCAGCCCTGCAAGGTTTCTCGCTCTTCAGCACTCAAGGTCAATTCCGGTGTAGGGCGTCCTCGTCGCATTGGTGTCCTCCTTCTTATAAACCCAATGCACGAGAACTTCCATTTATTAAACGAACTTCTGACTCAGGACACTAGGAATTAATTTCCCGAAACCCATTAAGTGAACAGTATTGGGATCAGGGCTGGATATGCACGGCCGCCGCGTGATCCGGAGGGAGGGTTAAGCTAAAGACAACACCATTCTCCTCGTGCTCGATCGACACGGCACGGCCTGAGACCATGTCTTTCCCCAGCAACCGCGCTCGCCCAGACCAAGGCAGTTCCGCCCTGATGTTCGCCTGGCGGTGCCCCCAATTCAGCACATAGACGAGCCGTTCATCCTCACGGCCCCGAGAATGCACCACGGCTTCCACGGGTCCTGCGTTGGCTGCGCCCACAATCTGGATGGGGGGCTTCACCCCGGCAGATTGCCAGACGGCCCGCAGCAGTGCAAGGGCGCCGGGATCGTGATTTTCCAGCAGGGGAATGCCCAGCGAGAAGCCCAGAAGAATGGTCTGCCCTTTGCCCGTGCGCCGAACGACCACTGCAGGCGTCCCGGTTTTTTCGAAGACCGCTACAACTTTGCCTTCGCTGCCTTTCTCGATTTGCAATTCCTCTCGAAACACGCGGCCCACCAAGTGGCTCGGCAGACTAACTCCGTTCAGCAACCCCGCCGGCTGAGTAACGCGGATTTCCCATGGGCTGTGACTGTCAACAAGGTCGTGCCGCCGTGCCCCGAACAGCTTGGCCATGCCCAGTCCGGGGTTCACCTGAAAACCTCGGTCGAGTTCGTTGATGATGCCGAAACGGGCGTCTGCGAGCACAGTGCCGCCGTCCGCCACGTAGGCCTCGATCGCTTCGGCAACATTGTTGCGGAGGCAGAGGTAGAAAGGAAAGATAACCAGCTTGTAGGGTTTGAGGCTGGCTGCCGTCACTTGACGTCCGTCGAGGACGTTGATGCGCACCTGGTCGCTCCACAACGTATGGTAGATTCCGATCAGATTTCGAACTGTGAACGACCCCCAATCGCCCCCTTGAGCTTTGGCCTTCAGATCGCCGACCACGTCGTAAACCACAGCCACCTGGGGTGGCAGCGGTTTGCTGTCCAGGAAAAGGTCCGGGTCGGAATTCAGAGCCCGAGCGGCGTCCCCCGCGGCCACGGCGCGGCGCGTGAGGCTGCCGTCAGAGGCCACCAGACCGCGGCCGAAGGCCTGCCACTCGTCCATATGCGGACGCCACTGCCAGAAGTACATCCCCTTGGCGTCATGCGCCGCCATCTGCCAGGCGAGCATATGAATCCGGTTGTAGTCAAAGATGGCCCCCGGCTCGTCGCCGTAGCGTGTGAACCCGGTCTGGGGACCCGTTTGCACTTCGGGCATTACGAAGGGCTTGCCGCCGGCCGCGTCGTGGGCGGCGGTCAGGTCCAGGCTGGTCGTCCAGGGCGTGTCCCAGAGGGCTTTTTCTTTCGCCAGCCTTTCCGGATCGTCTTCGGCGGCGCGCGCAGGAATATCGGGATAATAGGACAGTCCATACTCGTCGACATATTTCGACATCGTCCAGTCATCCTGCTTATAAGGGCTCAGATCCCCGCTGACCACGGTACTGCCCACGTCATGGGTCCGGGTGGGATGCGCCTGGTCGATGGACTTCACCAGTTCGTTAAGATGCTGCAGGATATGGCCGGTGGCGTACCAGTAGAACAGCGGGCGATCAAATCTTGCATATTCCTGATTCAGCAACGGGGCGTTCCACTGAGCGTACCAGGCGGCGGGGCTTCCATACTTTTTCAGTCCCCATTCCTCGAACCAGCGGTCGAAGTGAAGGTCGTCACCTCCACCTCGCCGTCCACCGGCGGATAATGAGAACCCATCCATGTGCGGTTCGTCCCAAATGTTATAGGCAATCACGCAGGAGGAGTCCTTAAAGTGTCGGACGGTGGCGATGGAGTAGTAGTCAATCAGACGCATGACTTCCGGGTCGGCCATGGAGAGCCGCGCCTCGCGACCCTCGGCGTCAATGAAGGGCGAGAACCGATCCGGCCATTTTGCCGCAGCGTAGTCGGGAGGCAGTCCGCTCCAGAAAACCGTGGGCATGACGCGCAGACCCAGGCGCTGAGAGGTCTTAAGGATGAGGTCGGTCTTGGAGAAGTCCGGCTCGGGGTTTCCAAGCGTCAGCAGAAACGAAGGGTAGAGTTCCACCGTATTGATGCCGGTGGCAGCTATGGTTTCCAGGTCGTGAACGATTTGTTCGTCCGTTGTCCAGGAGTAGTATATGTACACAGTGCCGGTTTCGTAGATTCGTTGGCCAGCCCTGGCAATGGCTGCAAAAAGCAGTAATGCTATTATTATGCCTGAAAGATGTTGTTTCATGCGGGCTCCTTTCCGCCCTATTGGCCCAAAAGACGTTGGAGGTTACCCCCGAGGACTAAAGCCTCCGACGGCTTGGGCAATTTTAGCAGCTTGAGAGAAAAAATCTCGACGCGAGGATCCAGCTCAGGCGCGAACGAACCAAACAAAATCCTCTCCGGGGGAAGCTGGCGGGCCGCCATCTCCAGATACTTGCGGCTTATGACGCTGGAGGTCCCCACATATACATTCGGAAACCGCTTCACCAGGTCGATGGCTTCGTAATGCGCCCACCAATGCCAGGAACGGTAGGCCCCCAGATGCGGCAGGATAAAATTCACCGAAGGATAAGCGGTGGCGATCATATAATAGGCCCGGGCGGGGCCGGGATATTCTTCGAGATCGGGGTAGTAAATCACGGGAATATTCAATTCCGCCGCCACGTCCAGTAGTTCCCGGCTGGGATGCCCATCCGATCTTACCCCCTTCAGTCCCAGCGATTTCACTTCCGTCAGGAGCAGTTGCCGCAAGTGTCTTGACTCCAGTTGCGGGTTGTGCACGGCAAATCCGATCAATCTCCCGGAATACTTCTCACAGACCTTCGCCACCTGCTTGTTGGGCAGGTCGTAGAGCGGGTTTCGAAGCGCCATGACGCAGGATCGATCAATACCTGCTTCCGCGCTGCGCCCCAGCAGTGTTTCGACGTTATAGTCTAACCAACGTGGCGGCGAACCCCAGGTTTCCCCTACGCCGATTTGCGCCTCAGAATCAATGACCAAAGGTTTCATGGATAACTCCTGATGGGTAGGTTCCTAAACGCGGCCTCCCAGGAGGCGCGTTATGTTACCCCCGAGAATCAGCTCCTCCTTCTCCTTAGGCAGGTTTAATACCCGAATCTTAAATATCTCCAGCCGGCAATCAATTTCCGGCTCGTCCGAGGCGAAGAGAATTTGTTCTGCCGGCAGCTCTTTGATCGCTTTTTCCAAGTACTCAGTGAGAACCACCGCAGCCGTATCCAGGTGAACATTCGGATAGCGTTTGGCCAAGTCGATGGCCAGAAGATGTTCTCGCCAGTTCTCGGACTGGTCACTTCCCATGTGGGGGATAATGAAATTAATCGTTGGGTAAGAGGAAAGAAACTCTTCAAAGAGTTCCACATGTTGGTTGGAGTCGTATAAAATCGGGATACCCAATTCCTTCGCAGCGTCCAGGATCTCCGTATTCGGTTGCGTGTGGAGCTTCAAACCGCGCAGACCTAAGTCGTGGATCTCATGGAACAACATCGAGCGGATTTTGCCACACTCCGTGCGTGCATCATGCCTGGCAAATCCGGCGAACCTCTCAGGATAGCGTTGGCATATCTGGGAGATTTCCTCATTGGCCTCTTTGTACGTCGTGTTGTTGATTGGGAAAATGATTGTTTTGTCGATGCCTGCTTCTCGGGCGTGTTCGAGGATTATTTCCGGGCCGGCCGCAGTGTCCCAAGGTGCGCTAAGCTCCTCTTTCGCGCCGGGCTCCCGGGAGATCCCGGCGTGGGCATGGCAATCAATGACCCTCGGCTTGCCCTGTTTCCGTTGCGCGGTTGAACTTAGCGAGTCCTGCCTACCACTGGCCCACCGATTTACTACTCCACTCGTCAATAAGGCTCCGGTGTTGGTCAGGAACGCCCTCCGGGATGATTCGATTTTTCTGCTCACCATTCTCGCCTCCTTCAGGTCGCCCGACTCAAAACGACAGAGCGTGGTGAAAAACCCGGGCTAACTGCAATACTCATCATTCAAGCTGACCGTTCCCAATCCAACTCTCTTATCCCCGGCCCTCCGTCGCCGCGGCGACCGAGGGGGGAGGTAATCTGAATTTACTCCCCTCTCCTCCTTTGGGGAGAGGGTGGACCGCAACCGGCGTTTTCTCCAGCCGGGGCGGGCCAAGTGACGGGGTCACACCGGAATAAATTGAGCATTAATTTCCCGAAACCCAATAAGTGACGAGTATTGGGGCTCTTTGCCTGTGCACGGTCCCAGCGTTCTCTGGTCGAACAGGGTTTAGGGGACGAGGAACCGGGGCCGGCCATCAGATCCTGATAAATTCCTTCCTGCGATACATCCAATAGAGTATTAACCAGACGACCGCAAATGCCGCGCCGGCCTCGACCAACGCCGCCCAATGGCCGATAAGCGGCAGCAGGTGACCCACAATGATGTTGCCCACGTGCCGGAAATCAAAGATTTCAGTGGCCACGTAAACCGCAATGGAATTCATGCCAATCACGATAAATCCGATGGCCCACTTCTTATAACCGAGCACATCGATGATCCAGTAGAAGAGCGCCAAGGCCACAAAGCTCAGGCCGCCGGAGATCAAGACGTAAGAACTTGTCCACATCAGCTTGATCACGGGAAACGACAGACTCCAGAGGAGCCCTCCCACCAGGCACACCGCGCCCGCGGTCAGCAGGCGAAAGATCTTTCTCATGGGTGTACGGTCGGACATCAGCATTTGCCCAGCCAGCACGCCCAGCAACACAGAGGCCCCGAAGCCCGGATAGCTCAGGAACCAGGTATTTTTACCATAATGCAAGTGGCCGAGAATAAGCTGGTCCACGTAAGTCGGCAGGTTACCTCGCGGAGTCAGAACTCCCGCGCCGACCCCTGGCACGGGGATCAGCATTACCATGGCCCAATAGAAAAGAAGCAGAACGGCGATAGTGGCCGCATGCCATTTCGGCTTCACCTTCAAAGTCACGATGGTAGCCAGCAAATAGCCGGCGGCGAGTCCATGCAGTACGCTGTAACAAGGATGAAATCTCGACCAATCAAACAAGAGGAGACCTCCCTGCGTGATCGTTCCCAGGCAGAACATGACGATGGCCCGCCAAACGGCGTGGAGCAGAAGGGTGCGGTCGCCCTCGCCCCTGACCCGTCGTTTCGCCACCCCCAGCGGGATGGCCGTCCCCATGATGAACATAAAGAGTGGCCAGATGAGGTCATACAAATGCAGGCCCTGCCAGGGCACATGGTCGAACTGTTCGAGGAACCTGTCGAAGAAGGGGCGCTGTATGACCTTGCCCAGGCCGAACAGGATCGCGGTGCCGCCGGTAATCCAGAACATATCGAAGCCGCGCAGCGCATCGAGCGAGACCAATCTTCCCGTGCCCGGCGGCGAGGTGGGGACCGCGCCGCTTGCAGGCGCCCGGCGTCCTGTCTCAACTTCCGTGGTTTTCATGAATTCCATGTGACCATCCCGGCGAACTCCCTTAGGTGGCACGCAAAACACGATTTGGAAGGGCTACGGGTAGCAGCCACTGGAGCGGATTCCAGTGAGTATATCCGCACTGTCGTTCTGTTGTAGCGGCGATGTCCCCATCGCCGAAAGACGCCGGTTAGGACACCGGCGCTACAGGAAATGACCGCAGCGCCCGGTCGAAAAGGTTCTATTAATGAGCGCGCAGGTGCAGGTCAGCGAAAGCCAGGAACTGGTCCCAATCGAAAGCCGTAACTGCGTGCTTTCCATCACGAATGTGAAAGGCCATGGTGTGCATGATAGGCTGATTGACCGGTGGCATCTGCTCTGTGCCCAGGCTTTCTGCCTTAAGCAGTTGGTAGACGGGGCCCGCCGCCACCGCCGCCATAAACATGCCATGCGGGTCTGCCCACTGATCCTCCACCGCGCTGGTAATGTAAACCGGGCGCGGAGCGATCAGCGCGATCGACTCGTCCAAATCCACCGGGAGCTTATCCACCTGGTCAACGTACCTAAAAAGGTTGGGGCAGAACCAATACGGAAATGCCACCGACATACTTTGTATCGTTTCACCGTAGTTGCGCCGCCACGGTGAAGCGCCCCCCCTTCCCGAACAGCTTGAGAGCACCATGGCGAAACGCTCGTCTTGGGCGCCGGCCCAAAGCACCGTCTTTCCCAGTCGTGAGTGGCCCATGACCGCCACACGATGGGCGTCAACGTCCTTGTCCTTCTCGAGGTAATCCATGGCGCGGCTCAAACCATAAGCCCATGCCCCGATTGCGCCCCAGTCATCCGGCGCCCGCCCGGTCTGGTTCGGTTGAAGGAACTCCTGGCGAAGGCCGCCTTGCTTGTACCCTTCCTTGAAATCCGGTTCGATGTCGCCATAGTAAATCGTAGCAAAGCCGTACCCCCGCGCCAGGACCTTCGCCAGGTTGAATTCCTTGTCGATGCCTCGTAGTCGCTCTGGAGCTGGCTGCCGCACGGGCGGATCCCCGATCCAAAGGTCCGCGGCCTTCACGTCAGGATCGCTGGTCACGGATTGATTGCCGTTGAAATTGAGCTGGAGGATCACCGGGACCGGTTTGGGCGCATCAGCGGGGACGTAAATGAGCAGGTGCTCGGAAACCTCAGCTTGCGGGGTGGGCATATAGATCGTCACCTGCTTGCGGATGGCCTTGCCTCCCAACGCTTCTTTTTCAACATCAAAAACCTTGAAGCGGATATGCTTCGGTGGCATCGGAGTGCGTCCGTAGACATTCGTCTCCAGAAGCTCGATAATCTCGGCGCGACGGCGCCCCCTCCACTCGCGGGCGGTCTTGACCGGCGTGCCGTCATCGAACACGAGCGGGTCGGGAAGGGTGAAATTCCCGGCCTTGGCCTCGTCGTAATTAGGGGTCCGTGCCTGCGCGGAAACCACTTGGCTTATGCTGCGTAAAGAATGGATCCACGCCTGCGCGGAGACAATCCCCACTAGGACCAAGCTGAAGCTCAAGGCAGTGAAAAGGGAATGAAAGAGGAATGAGGGCGTGCGGGGCCGCCAAACTGGATGCCGATCTTTCATGATGCTTACCTCCGTAGAATCCCGAGTTTCCGTCTGCGTTCCCGATAGAGTGGTTAATGGTCAAGGGGGCTTCGGTGGTGGTATACCTTTCCGAATTCTACGCGGTGCGGGCGTGTTGCGGCGGCGCAACTTAACTCCAGGTCAGGTTGTATTTGACTGGCATGAAGGAATTGTCAAGAACCTTTTTTTTCAACGAAGTGAATATCAAACTTCTTATTGGTGATGAACACCGCCACCACATCCGAGTGCGCTGTCGCGCCATGCTCCATCAGCATACCTTCCGGAAACCAGACGAAGGCGCCCGGCCCGTAGCTGCCAGCGTGAGTGACAAGAGTGCCTTCCAAGACGTACATGCCGTGGGCGCAGGGGTGAGTGTGCCATGTCGTGGTGAAGCCGGCGGGGTATCGAACCAGCCTGACCTCCATGCCCGTGTCCGGGTCCTGAAGCAAGAGCTTGCGGAAGTTGCTCTTGCCGATGGCTGCCTGGTAGCGTTCTTCCCACGGCATCGTATTCGTGTCGATAGCGATCATTTCTTGCGGTTTCATGTCCTGCTCCAGGAAAGCCACCGCGGTCTTGGTGAGGGAGCGCGGTGACCTCAATATACATGTGCTCGTTCGGGGGGCCGGGTGGCAGCGGTCACACTCGCCTCCACGAAACCGTCCGGACAAACGGCAGGAAGGACATTAACATTGTCTAGGGCTACGGTCAATTCTGGTGCATGAAGGCGGATGAGGGCGGATGAGTGCATCCCCCTTCCGCCCCTCCACAGAAGTCTCCAGCGGTCTCAGCCTTGGCGGTTGGGCGTACCGAGGACATGGGTGTTGGGTGGCAGCATCACTTCGTCGAAGGTCTGGGTGAACATCGCCGCCGCGAAGAAGGCGACAGCGCGCAACGTCTCGCTCCCCACGTTTGCGAGGTCGTGCCGCACATTCGTCGGAACCACGAAAATACTGCCCGGCCCGAGCCGATGCTTTCGGTCTTCCATGAGCAGTTCGCCGGCGCCGGCAATTATGTATTGCGTCTCCTCGGTCGCATCGGTGTGCCAGCCGAGGTGCCCACCCGGCTCGATCTCGTAGACGATGGTCGACGACTGGATAGCCCCGCGTCCACCACAGGTCGCAAATGCGCCGGCCCAACTGACTGACTTGTCCTGCGATCCCTGCACATGAGCACGCTCAAGCTTCTCCGAAGCGACGATTGACACCATGACTTCACCTCCCATACGATTGAATTTGCCGAGGTAACCCTTCGTGCACCTATGTCACCATAGTACACCAAGCGCAGGGTTGCGTCAAAGTGTCCGAAATACTCGTTTCAGCAACCTGTCAGAACGTAGTTGTGGATAGCTGCGGCGACGCCATCCTCGTCGTTAGGGAGAGTGAGGGTCCAGTCAGGCCGGTGCAGCTCGGGGCAGTGATTTCCCATTAGGACGGGAAACCCCGCGTACTGAAGCATCTCCAGGTCGTTGAAGTTGTCGCCAATGGCCATCACTTCGCCGGGTTGGATTCCACACCGGTCTGCCCAAATCTTCAGCGCGCGTCCTTTCGAGCAGCCCCGGTTCATGACGTCGAGGATGGAAATATTGGTGGTTAGGTACTTGGTCCAGGTGAGATGAATGCTGGAACGGATGGGGGATTCTGCCAGTAACGTCTCCGCCGGTTCGATGAGCGCCGGGGGTCCCCCAATCATCACTTGGATAGGATCTGTGTCAAGCGCTGCCTCCAGGTCCGGAACGAGTCGCAGGCCCTGAGGGCTGGTCTTGACATACCAGCCTAGGGGCCCTTCATCTACGGCGTTGTCCTGCATAGTGACTTGGCCGGAGCCCGGCGTGTGGAAGATGGCGACGGAGTAGGGGCGGTATTGGCGCGCCACCTCCAGAGCCTGTTGCGCCGCATCCCGGGGGAGGAAATCGCGATGCAGAATCTCTCCCGAGGAGTTTGCGATCAGGGCCCCATTGGAGGTAATCAGTGTGACCAGGCAGGGAATTTGGCTGACCAGAGGGAGGGCAGAATGAAACCTGCGCCCAGTGACGACGACCACCTGGACATCGCGCTCAACCGCCTCGAGCAGCGCCCGGCGGTTACCCTCCGATATTTCCCGGCGGCTGTTAAGCAGAGTGCCGTCAAGGTCAATGGCTACCAGGCGAATCGACATGCAATCAGGATTTTAACATGTTAGACTCCAACTTCCATGTCTCTTGTTGCTGACGTCAAGTGTGCTCGCTGCGGAAAGCACTGCGAGCCCGGCCGGGCCTGCGACCTTTGTAGTGGTGGAGCGCCTTTTCTGGTACGCTGCGGCCTTCGCCGTCAAGGAGCATTTGAAACAATGACTGTAAGCCACAGTAATTGAATCCTATGACAAAGACCGAGAGACTTTATTACACCGACTGCTATTTGGGTGAATTTGAGGCACGTGTGCTTCGTTCGGAACCCGCGCCCAACGGTTTCAAAGTTTACCTTGACCGGACGGCCTTTTATCCCACCTCGGGCGGGCAGCCGACGGATTTCGGGACCATCGCGGGGATCCAACTGCTGGAAGTTGTTGACGAAGGCGACGAAATCGCGCACCTCCTCCGCATCTCCCCGGAGGCAGAAGACGTGAGTGGGAAAATCGACTGGGTGAGGCGATTTGACCACATGCAACAACATACCGGGCAGCATATCTTGTCGGCCGCCTTCGAAAAGGTAGGCGATTACAAGACCGTCTCATTCCACTTAGGGGAGGAGAGTTCAAGCATCGATCTGGATTCTGACCGCCTTGGCTCCGGGCAACTGGAGGAAGCCGAGAATGCGGCCAACCAGGTGGTCTTCGAGGACCGTCCGGTGCAGATTTCTTTTCGTTCGGCGGGGGAGGCAAGCCGATTGGACTTGCGCAAGCCGACGTCTCGCCAGGGGGAGGTTCGGTTGGTGGAGGTCGAGGGTTTTGATCGCTCAGCCTGCGGAGGAACTCACGTCAGTCGTACGGGAGCCGTCGGCTTGATTCTGGTGCGCAAGGTGGAACGCATGAAGGGCTTGACCCGCCTGGAGTTCGTGTGCGGGGGCCGCGCCCACCGGCAGGCGCGGCGGGATCTCAGGGTATTAAGCGAAGCCGCGCGGCAGTTTTCCGCCGCTTTGGACACGGTGCCGGAACTCATTGCCAAACAAAGCCAGGAACTGCGGGAAGAGATTCGGGGAAGGGAAAAGCTGCTCGAGCGCTTGGCCGAATACCAGGCCAGAGAATTGTGGCAGGCTGCACCCGTCGTCGCGGGGCGGCACGTCGTTCGCCAAGTCTTACCGGCAGAAGAATGGGCGCAGGCCAAAATGCTGGCGCATGCCTTGGCAAAGCTGCCCTCAGCAGTGGCCCTGCTCGGAGTCAAGGGGCAGCCGACCAAACTCTTATTCGCGCAGACTTCGGGCGGACCTTCAGAAATGGGCAGCGTCCTCAAACAGACAGTCAAGAAGTTCGGTGGCAAGGGGGGCGGTGGGAGTGACTTTGCCCAGGGCGGGGGACTGGAAGAGAGCCGCTTGGAGGAGGCTCTGGATTATGCGCAAGCCCTTTCTCAAGGGGAGGGAGCCGCGTGAGCGAACTGACCCTATTCGGATTGTTCTCAGTGACAGCCATGGTAGTTTGCTACGCGCTAGAACGCCGGCACCGGGGGTTTATTCTGGCCTTTTCCGCCGCCTGCATCTTGGGTTCGATATATGGATTCTTGCAGGGAGCATGGCCGTTCGGCGCCGTGGAACTGGTTTGGTCGGCGATCGCCTTCATGCGCTGGAAAAAAGCAATGTGAGTCACCCCATACAACTCGGATAATTGTGCACGGTGCTGCCCGCGTGCTATATTGGGACGTTGTTGCGAGAGGCGTGGGCGCGTAGCTCAGCTGGGAGAGCGCGGCGTTCGCAACGCTGAGGCCGAGGGTTCGAATCCCTTCGCGTCCACCATTTCCTTTCTTGGTTATCAGGGGAACATCTCCTCTGTCGCCCGGCTTACATCCGCTTGCCAAGGATAAATCGATGGCCGATTATGGTTAGCTATGCAATGCCCCAAGTGCCTTCATGAGAATTCCGAGCACTCGCAATTCTGCACGCGCTGTCACGCGCCTCTTCGGTTTAAGTGTCCCGCTTGCCGGCACCTTCAAGGCCACGGCGGCAAGTGCGACCAGTGTGGCGTAGACTTTGCGAAATACGCCGCGATGTTAGTCGTCCAAGCAAGAGATGGAGCGCAGGAAAAGCGCAGGTATACCAAGGAGAAGGTCTCGTTTGCCAAGCAGATCCTGCTTATCCCTTGACCGGGGGCCTTTCACTTCTGAGATACGTCTCTTCCAGATTTCGCCGGGACTGAGAAAAGGACTTCCGCTATTAGCGTTAAGGAATGGGTTCCCACTGACGGGGGACAAGACCCTGAAAACCGCCACGCGGGGCGGCCCTACGGTACGGTCAACTTCTTACCTCTGAGTCTTGCTGGCGATGTAGCGCTTGGCTTTGGCAAGCAATTCGCTGGCCTGGGGCATGCTCGCCACAGCCTTCTGGACCAGAGGATCGTTCCCGATCGCAATCCGGTTGGATTCTGTTTCACCGAAAATGGAGTTGACCAACTGCAAGTGGATACGCGTCCGGATGAAATCCGAATCGTTCTTCAGGTCCTGGTCGGATATCTGGATTTTCTGCTCGGCAAGAAACTGTCGGAATTCCTGAAGAACATCGTCCGTGACTTGAAAGTCGTTCGGAATAGTCTTGTGAATTCCAAGGTAATGCAGACCGAACTCAGAGAAAGCGCCATGCTGCACGAGCGCTTCCTCAGTGGGAGTGAGTTTGGGGTCCCCGTACTTAACATCAGGTGTGATGCCACCTCCGCCATAAACCTCGCGGCCGCCGTCGGTGAGGCGGACATCCGTGTGCGGCGTGGGGGATTCCTCCGGATGATAGTAATAATCGTAAAGGGAGACGTTGTTGTAGTCGCGCTGAATCAGCCTGCCGCTGGGGGTGTAATAGCGGGCTGTGGTTAACGCCAAGCCGGTGCGCTCGCTGAGCGGGAAGACAGTTTGTACGAGGCCTTTTCCGAAGCTAGGTTCACCCATCACCAGGGCACGATCGTGATCTTGCAAGGCTCCCGTAACGATCTCTGCCGCACTCGCCGTCATGCGGTTGATGAGCACCACGATGGGATATTCTTTTCCACTGTCTCCCTTCGTCGTGTAGTAGCGTTTTTCCTGCGAGTGGCGGCCGTAATGATAGACGATCAACTGGCTCTTTTCGAGGAAATGGTCGGATACCTCGACGGCCTCTTGCAGCAGGCCCCCGGGGTTTCCACGAAGGTCGAGAACCAGTCCCTGGAGGCTCTTCTCATCCAGACTTTTTAGCGCCTCGGTGAGCTCATCATTCGTGTTCTCGTTAAACCTGTTAATGTGGATGTAAGCGATTCCGGGCTTGATCAGAAATACGTCATCCACGCTCCGCTGCGAAATCTCGTCACGCGTAATGTCGAATTCGAGAGGTTGGTCGTAGCCCTCGCGTGCGACTGTGATGTGTACCTGGGTTCCTTTGGGCCCCTTTAACTTTTCCGCAACTTGCTGGGTATTCATCCCCTCTGTTGACAGGCCATTGACCTTGGCGATGACGTCGCCGGGCCTCAGACCGGCCCGAAACGCAGGAGAGCCGGGGATCGGAGACATTACGACGACCACGAGTTTGCCCAATTTCCCAGGGCGCTGCCCGATTTGCATTCCAACGCCATAGTATTTGCCCTCCTGGTCCTCGCGCAGCCGCGAAAAGGCCATCGGATCATAAAAATTGGAGTGTGGGTCCAGAGTGCGGAGAGCGCCAGGGATGGCGCCAACATTGGTCTCGCTGGGGCCGTAGATAGCCTTGTCCGGGTCCACTCCATCGGCGTAGTTCTGCTCCACCACGTTGTAGACACGGGTGAATTTCGTGAGGCTGCTCTCGACATCCGAGTCGTCTCCGGCCTTCGTGGCTTCGACCTGACGACCGTAAAGCCCTCCGAGCAGTGTGCAAAGCAAAACTGTAGAGAGAATGAACCACAACCACCGTGGCGCTTGTTTCATGTCAAATGCAGCTCCTCACCCTGCATAATCGAGTATACCATAGGCATTCCGTTGCTTAAAGTGGCCTTCGTCCCGGCTCTTGCCCACGTATGTTGGATGCTTGGAGTTGGCAACAGGTTCTGAATAAAATAGTGGTTTTGCTTGACAACCCTGCTCGCGCCACCTATGATGAGTGCGAGAGGTAGACCTTGTTTGGTACCGGATTTGGTGAAATCGGGTTCATTCTTTTTATTGCTTTCTTACTGTTTGGGCCCAAGAAACTCCCGGAAATCGCACGAACACTTGGCAAGGGTCTAGGCGAATTGCGGCGCGCGTCCAACGAATTGAAGAGTTCTTTGGAAGAGGAAATCAAGAACTTGGACCGCCACCAAGAGGCTCCGCCCGACCCAACCCCCACGTATGGCCACAACGATCCAGAACCCACCCCCAAAGAACCCGGACAATGATCCTGAGGATGGAGAACTGACTGGCAGGCAAATGTCGTTCCTCGAGCATCTCGAGGAGCTTCGACAGCGGTTGGTCCGGTCCGTCATCTCGATTGTCGTTGGATTCGGTATTTCCTTTTACTTTGCTGATAACATTTACGGTTATCTGGCCAAACCCCTCACCGACACCCTTCGTACCCTTCACATGTCGGATAAGTTAGTTTATACGAACCCCATCGACCCATTTAATCTCTACATCAAACTCGCGGCAATGGCGGGGCTTTTTGTAGCGTCGCCTTACATTCTCTATCAGCTCTGGCTTTTCATTTCCCCGGGGCTGTACCGCAATGAAAAGCGTTACATATGGCCGTTTGTCCTCCTGACAAGTGGCTTGTTCATCGCAGGCGGGCTGTTCGCGTACAAGCTAGCTATCCCTCCGGCTTTGCTATTCCTGCTGAGGTTCGGCCACAGATTCCAACCGATGGTGACCATCAACGAGTACTTCAGTATTGCGATGACCATCATCGTCGGAGTGGGAGTGGTCTTCGAGCTACCGGTTATTATTCTGGTTCTGTCTTTGTTTGGGATTGTGACTCCCAAATTCCTCGTGAGGCAACTGCGGTACGCGGTGTTGGTGACGGCGGTCGCTGCCGCTGCCATTGCCCCTACTCCCGACATCGCCACCCTATTTATTCTCTGGATTCCCATGGTGGGGCTCTACGTCCTCAGCATCGGGCTCTCCTGGCTTGTCTATCAGCGTAAGAAGTGGAAGCAAAAGCGTGCTCAGACTTAAACGAGCAGAGTGGTGGCGCCCCCGGGCCCTGATCTTGGCATGGGTGTGCCTCTCGCTGGCTTCACTCACTCGCGCCGCAGAGCCAATTGGCTTCAGCGGGGCGCGTGCCTTTGAGGATCTTAACCACCTTGTGAGTTTCGGCCCTCGACCTTCGGGCTCCCCAGCTCTGGACCAAACCCGCCAATGGCTAATTCATGAACTTCGAGGCGCCGGGGCACAGGTGGAAGAAGATTCCTTCTTGGCGAATACCCCCATCGGGTCGATCCCCATGACTAACTTGATCGCCAGGTTCCGCGGCTCGCGTCGGGAGACAGTGATCGTGGCCGGCCATTACGACACAAAACGTTTCGACGAATTCCGTTTCGTGGGCGCCAATGACGGCGGCTCCAGCGCGGCGCTCCTGGTTGAACTTGCTCGCGTCCTGGGGCGACAACAGAACGCCTTGAATTACTGGCTGGTCTTCTTTGACGGGGAAGAAGCCGTGCGGAATTGGTCCGCTACCGACAGCCTTTACGGAAGCCGGCACCTGGTCGAGAAACTTTCCTCGGGCGGTGAGCTCAGCCGCATTCAGGCTCTGATCCTGGTTGACATGATCGCAGACGCGCACCTGCGGATACCCCGTGAATATCATTCCACACCCTGGCTGAGTGACTTGGTATTCGACGTTGCCCAGCGCCTGGGCTACGGCAAGTATTTTGTTAATAGCCAGGACGCGATCGATGATGACCATATGCCTTTTATCAATGCGGGTGTCTCAGCCCTGGATTTGATCGATTTTGATTACGGACCGAATAACACCTACTGGCATTCGGCCCAGGACACGCTTGATCATTGCAGTCCCTTGAGCTTGACTATAGTGGGCCGGGTCGTGGCGGCGACGCTCAACGAACTGGAGAAATCTCCTCATCATTAACCGCAAGCCCCATGCCGTTTCCTTTCGGCAGGCAACTCTGCAGACCGCCTTCTGGGTGTTCCTGGCAATTATATTCGCTGCCTCGATATACTTCTGGCGTGGCTCCCATGACGCCCTGGACTTTCTCACTGCCTACATCATTGAGTTATCACTTTCCTTGGACAACCTCGTGGTGTTTGTGGTGATCTTCACTTCAGCGGCGGTGGATTTCCAGTACCAACACCGGGTCTTGTTCTGGGGTATTTTGGGGGTTCTGGTAACGAGGGGTGTGTTTGTCTTCGCGGGCGTGGAGTTGATTTCTCATTTCCACTGGTTCGTATTCGTACTGGGGATCTTTCTCGTCGTCGTGGGAGCAAGATTGCTGCGCAAAGACCGGAGGGAGGTGGACCTCGCGCACCTCCGCCTTCTGAGCCTGGCCAGAAAACTCCTCCCTATGACTCCCACCTATGAGGGAGGAAAGTTCTTTGTTCGACGGGAGGGGCGCTGGTTTGCCACACCACTCTTGCTGGTACTTCTCACGATCGAAATAACGGATGTTTTCTTCGCCGTAGATTCTGTTCCGGCGGTTTTCTCCGTGACGCAAAATGCTTTTATTGTCTATTCCTCTAATATCTTCGCCGTGCTGGGGCTGCGGGCCCTTTATTTCCTGCTTGCCGATGCCGTGAAGCGATTTCGTTATTTGCGGCACGGCTTGGCCGTCGTACTGGTGTTCGTGGGAGTGAAAATGCTGATCGCACGAATAGTCCAAATCCCGACGGGGTGGACATTACTTGTCATCGTGGCCGCCATCAGCCTGGCTGCGGCCGCTTCGTTGCGCAGGGCGGAAGAGCAGTTACGAGTGACAAGTGACGAGTGAGGAGCAGAAGTCAGGAGTCAGAAGTCAGGAGACAGAGGTCGGCGCAGGAGGCAATTCAGAGTTCACAATTCACCATTCATAATTCTGCCCACTGCGTCGTTATTCGAAGAAGACGGGGGCGTGTTTTGAAGCAACGGAGTGCTTCGCTGCTGTGGCTTCATCTTTCAGAGGGAAATCCGACCGGTAGTGAGCGCCGCGGCTCTCCTTCCGCGCCAGGGCGCATTGGGTGATTATCCTGCCGACTTGCAGAATATTGCGAGCCTCGCAAAGCCGACGGGATGGCGCCGTCGGACCGGCCAGTATAAACGAATCGAGCCGCTTCATGGTGTCGCAAAGATCCTTGCCGTTGCGGATGATGCCCACCTTATTCCACAGAATGGAACGGACCTCCTCTACGATTTCTTGCGGGGATAGTCGAGCCGGGTCAGCCTCTGGCGCGTTCAGGGCACGCCCGGGGGTGGCCCGGCCTGCACCGGAGTTTGGATCTTTGCGCGGCAGCAGCGGCTCGAATTCCCGCCTTTGGTCGATCATGGCGGAGGCCGCTCTGGCGCCAAACACCAAGCCTTCCAGAAGGGAATTACTGGCCAAGCGGTTGGCGCCGTGGACGCCTGTGCTGGCGACCTCGCCGGCTGCGTACAAACCCTTCAGGGAAGTGGCTCCATGCAAGTCCGTTGCGACACCGCCCATAGCATAGTGAGCGGCTGGACGAATGGGTACGAGATCCGTGGTGATGTCGACGTTGTAGTGCAGGCAAGTCGAGTAGATTCTTGGAAATCGTTCCTGAACATGCTTCGGTTCAAGCCCCGTCATGTCCAAATAGACGCATTCGCTCTGGGTCTTTTGCATTTCCACGATAATGGCGCGCGAAACGATGTCGCGTGGCGCCAATTCCGCCGCGTCGTGATAGCGGGGCATGAACCGTTCCAAGAGAACGTTGCGAAGACAAGCGCCTTCCCCGCGCAAGGCCTCGGAGAGCAGGAAACGTGGGGCTTGCCTGACGTACAAGGCCGTGGGGTGAAACTGAACAAACTCCATGTCGCTGCTCAGTGCGCCCGCGCGATGCGCCATAGCCACGCCGTCACCAGTGGCGACCGAAGGATTTGTAGTTTCCTTGTAAACCTGCCCGAGCCCCCCCGTCGCCAGCAGCACCGCTTTGGCGTACAGCGTCTTGAGCGCCGATGTCTTTTCATCGAGAAAAGTCACTCCGCAAACCTGATCCACATCCACCAAAAGGTCAATCGCAAAGGCGCGAGACAGGAACTGGATGGCGCGGTGGGACTTTGCCTTCGCCATCAGGGCACGCAGGATTTCGCTGCCCGTGGAATCGCCATGCGCATGCAGGACGCGCGAACGGCTGTGCGCCCCCTCGCGTGTGAAGGCGAGCTTGCTCCCGTCGCGGTCAAAGCGCATCCCCCATGCAATCAGCCGCTCGATCTGCTGGGGGCCTTCGCTCACCAGGATTTGTACGGCCTTTTCCCGGCACAACCCGTCGCCGGCGCGCAATGTATCATGGAGGTGCAGTCCCACTTCATCGTCCTCACCCAGAGCTGCGGCGATTCCTCCCTGGGCGTATTCTGTACTGGATTCGTAGAGCTCGTCCTTGGTCAAAACCAGGACCTTACCGGATGGGGCGAGTTCGAGGGCGGCCCGGGTGCCGGCAATTCCTCCCCCGAGAATAAGGAAATCAACTTGGAAGTCGCTCTTTCCTGACATAGCCCTTCAATGATAGCCTTGCCATTCCGCGCCTGCAACAATTTCAACGGTTCGGTAGTGTCTCAGTTTGACGAAGAGGCGGCGGAACCTGTCCCGATCTTATCGGGACGCCGCCACGTGGCGATCCCGCCTTGCGTGATCGCCGCTACTCCAAACTGCACCGCTACCAACGGCTCGTTTGTGGTCTTTTGATAGAATGCTTGGAAGAAGTGCGGGCAGGTCAATTGGAGGCAAGAAGCCAGGAGTCAGGAGTCTGAGGGCAGCGCGGAGGAGGAAATTCGGATTCAAAATTCACAATTCAATGTTGTCGGCAGCCCCGCTCTCACAACGGGCAAGTGACGACCAGAGGGCGATCGGCTATGATGACATGACGAATTAAAGCCCATGTAAGGCTGGAGGCTGGTGTTTGATAGCTGACCCGCCGTGGTGCAAGGGCTGACTATTTTGATGGATTGCATATGAAACGTTTCCGGGTGACTTCCAAAGGTTTCAAGTACAGCGTCCACGTAGGCTGTGGGGCTTGGCGGGTCTTTGCCGACTTCCCACAAGATCGCTATTCATCGATTTTCATACTTACCGAAAGACATTTGTGGGATCGTTGGGGAAAGAAATTTCTCCGCGAGGGTGCAGTGAAGGGCGCCCGGCTGTTGTTCGTCCCGCCCGGCGAGAATTCGAAAAGCACGGCGATGGTGGAGAAGGTTGCGGCAGAGTTGCTGGGAAAAGGGGCAGACCGGCGCTCATTGCTTGTAGCGTTTGGCGGGGGTGTGGTCGGCGACCTGGGTGGCTTTGTTGCCTCCACCTACATGCGCGGCATCGACTGCGTGCAGGCTCCTACCACTGTCTTGGCCCAGGTGGACAGCTCCATCGGCGGGAAGACGGCGGTCAACGTGCACGCCATGAAGAATCTTCTGGGGACGTTCTACCCCCCGCGCATGGTGCTGGCAGACCCTTCGGTGCTTGCCTCGCTTGACGAGCGATCATTCCGGTCCGGCTTCTTTGAAGTTGCAAAACACGCCATCCTTTCGGGGCCGGGCTTATTCAAAGAGGTGGAAGCGAGGGCGTTGACGTTTCTTCCGAAGCAGGCAAAAGGCCTGGAGGAAATCCTCGGGCGTGCGGCTAAAGTCAAAGTGGAGGTCGTCAGCCGCGATGAGCGCGAAGCCGGTCTGCGGCGTGTTCTTAATCTGGGCCACACCTTCGGCCATGCGTTGGAGGAAGCGACCGGCTACGAGCGTTTCTTGCATGGGGAGGCGGTGGGTTGGGGAATCCTCATAGTGTCACGCCTGGCGGAGTTGTTGGGGGTGCTCGATCCCTCGGAAGGTGAACGCATGGCGCACCTAGTGCGACAGGTCAGCCCCTTGCCCACGCTGCATGGCCTTCGAGTGCGCCGAATCTTAGAGCTTTTGCCGCAGGATAAGAAGGCTGTCAAGGGCCGAATCCACTGGGTAATTCCGGAGCGGATCGGCAAGGTTCGGATTTCAGATCAAGTCCCTATGAACCTCGTCGAAGCCGCTTTCCGGGACGTGCAGCGGGGCGGCTGGCATGAGTGATACTGCGAACGCTCCTCTCGGGGAAACCCCACCGGTTTCCTCGGACGCCACTGAGCGGCCCTCCCGCGTGGTCCGTAAGATGTTTTCGCAGGTGGTGCCGCGTTACGATTTCCTGAACCATTTCCTTTCTGCGGGTCGGGACATCGCCTGGCGGAAAGCCACGGCGAAGGCATTGCGCCACGTCCTGGAGCGTCCGGATTCCAAGGTGGCAGACCTTTGTTGTGGCACAGGCGACCTTGCGTTCGAGCTGGAACGGTATTCGGGCGGAAGAGTGTTCGGGACGGATTTCTGTCACCCCATGCTCTTGCTCGCCAAGACGAAGGCCCGCCGTCACTCAACGCTGTTCCTTGAGGCGGATACTCTGTCCTTGCCATTTCCAGACGAATTTCTGGATGTTGCAACCCTTGCTTTCGGTTTTCGGAACCTGGCCAACTACGTGAGAGGCCTCAGGGAGATACGGCGGGTTCTCAAGCCCCAGGGTATCCTCGCCATTCTCGAGTTTTCAGAAGTTCGCGGGCCTGTTTTCGGACCCTTCTTCCGGTTCTATTTCCGCCATATATTGCCTAGGATTGGGACCTGGATATCCGGCGTTCTGGGGCCATACCAGTACCTTCACGATTCGGTGTCAAAGTTCCCCAACCAGCAGGCGCTCGCACAGTTACTGGGCGCGGAGGGCTTTCAAAATATCCGTTACACTAATTTTACGGGCGGAGTGGCGGCGCTTCATCTGGGGGAAAAACCTTGATGGCGTAAGCTACGTACATGTTGCAGGCTGCGAGGGGACCAGGAGCTAGAAGTCAAGAGTAAGCGGATGGGCAGCAAGCGTAGTGCTCCGACCTTCCGAGCGGTTGCTTCAAGGGCAGTTGCCAGTCCGGATTGCGCGCTTGGACCGCATTAAGCCCGGAAGCTGACGCCTGATAGCTGAATGCTGATGGCAGTTAAGTGGAGGGGTCACTCGGAAGTTTCCGGCGCCGTTTCGCTCCATTCATCGGGCGCGCCACTCGCCTTGAATTCGTCCTCAAGATCTTGCAGAGTTTTCAGGGCCTCCTTCGTCGCCGCTTGACTCTGTGACACCTCTTCGTTCTTGGCCTTGATCCTGTCGGCAAGTTCAGCTTTCGCATCGGGATTGAGTTCGCGTACCTCCTGAATCTGGAGGAGGTTTAACTCGTCTTCTGCGAGCTGTTGTCGTTCCTGGGCATCAGCTAGTCGGGCGCGGGCAGACTTGAATCTGGCTTGCCAGTATCCCTTGGTTTCATTCTTTTCTTCCAGCTTCTCGGATTTATTTGCGGCTTGGCCAGTCTCAGGCGCCTGGCTGGTTTGCTTGTCCTCTTGAGGGGACTTACCTTCTGACTGTGCTTGGTCAGATGCGGATGCAGTAGGGCTGCTCGACGCGCTCGATGCCGCCGCGCCGCCTTCATCCGGGCTACGGGCGGGCAGATTATCGTTTGTGTAGACCTTAGTGGCTTTCAGCCCCGCTTGGAGCTGCTTCTGGCGTAGTTGGCGAGCCAGGTCTCCAAGCGACTGTTGTGGCGTTGCAAACAAGGGCAGGGAAGTGACGGCGATCAGGAAGGAAAGTGCACAAGTCCCTGCTACCATATGTTCCTGCTTGGCGTAGTGAGCAGCAATTCCACGCACCTGCCGCGCCCATGACGGAGCGGCGATTTTATCCGTCGGCTGACGGACCATTACGCCAATGGTCTCCACTCGGCCATGGCGATGCTAAGTGGCCGCTACACGTTCTTTCGCACTGCCCTAACGAAGCCACGCCGCGTCACGACCTTCGCGTCGCAGTTGCTCCTGGAGGTTATCGATAGCCTCCTGATCTGCGGCAATCGCCGCCTTCTTCTTGGCGATCTGGTCTTGCAGTTTATAGACATCCGACATGGCGGTGGGCCCGCTCTCCTGTAACAAGCCCTTGCTAGGATCCGTGTAGTACATCATCTGGTTTTGGCCCAGTTTCTGCTCGAGCACGCTGAGTTCTCGCTGGTCGAGTTCCAACCGATCTTGTAGCTTGCTCATGTGATCGTGAAAATACTTTTCCCCGTGCGTTTCCTCACCCGTTTCAACCGGGGCCGCTTTCGCGGATTTCTTTTCGGCTTCCTTCTCGCTACTCTTCTTGACGGACTTTTCCCCTGGCTTAGCCTCCTTGGTGGTCGTGGTCGTGGACGATTTCTCAGGTGAGGGCGACAGGGTGGCGAGGTCGTCGTTGGTGAAAACTTTCGACTTTTCTTCAGACTTTGCGCGTTGTGCTTTGAGCTGCCGCGCAAGGTCGCCAAGCGGCACTGAGCTTGTCGAATTCTGTGCCGGAGCCATGCCAACTCCTAGACCCAAAACCAGGGCCAATGCCGAGAGTCTTGCGATTTGACACGCCATGGGAGCCTTCCCCCTTACCGGCGACACCCTTGACCTAGGGTCGTGGCATAGTCGGGGCAAAAGCGGATCTTAACCTGCGGGGACCTCGACGCGACCCTGACCCTTTACCCGGCTGTTTCGTTACGGCGAAATAAGCTATCATAGCGTGTCCACGAAACTGGCAGCGCGTTTGCGCTGCGCATTGAACCCCGTTGTTAGAAGCGGAGCCGTTGACTGAACACGAATAGCGCCACAGTCGGTCTACGGCGGGAGGATGCGTCCGATGTCAGAACCAACCAAAGAAGATTTGATGGCCCGGATTGCCGAGCTTGAAAAGAAACTGGGATCAAAGCCGAGCGGGAAGCTGGAGTTCAAGGTCGGCGACAAAGGGGGTGTGAGCGTCTACGGATTGGGACGCTTTCCGGTGACCCTTTACTATGAGCAGTGGAACAAGCTGCTCGATGCCGCAGAGGATCTGCGGGCTTTCCTGGAAGCGAACAAGAGCCGTTTGAAGCTCCGGCCCCAAGCTTAGGAAAGGTAGTTGCCGCTGGAAGGTCTCATTCGAAGGTCAACGGCCATCCCGGCGAGAGAAATTCGCCGCCCGGAGCTGGGCACATTGTCAGTCGGACAGGAAGCGGACGTCGCTGTGCCGGAATTGGGCAGTTCCCCTCGGGCGAGTGCCGACAACTACCCGAGAAATAAGGTTCATCGGATTGCATTACAAGAAACATTGTTATTCCCTATTAAATTATCCTACAGGAGAATTGAACACATGAATAAAACAGCTAGAAACTCGGTAGTTTTGATAGTCGCCATCTTGGCGGCAGCTCTGCTGCTTGTCGCCCAGCATCCCCACAGCTCGGGAAAGCACGCCGTCAGTCTGCCTGGAACCAAGCCCGATATGCCTTTTAGCAGAGGTTTAGTGGCGGGGAACATGCTCTTCGTTGCCGGGCACGCGGGATTTGACGACAATGGCAAGCTGCGCCCGGGAGGCATTGGACCCGAAACCCAATCGGCCCTGGAGCACGTCAAGCAAGTCGTGGAAGCTGCCGGCTTCCAGATGACCGATGTGGTGTCCACGACCGTCTATCTCGCGGACATCGGTGAATGGGGAGATATGAACAAGGTCTACAAAACTTTTTTCCCTGAGCCGAGGCCGACGCGCGCCGCCATAGAGGTGAAGTTAGGCGGTGGAGCCCGTGTCGAGATCAGCGCCATCGCTGTGAAAACACACTGAAGACGGCTGAGAGAGGCAGGGGCACGCCGCGGCGTGCCCCTACCTCGTGTAATCGACTGGGATCTGCTCCAGTTCCACCTCTCGCTACCGCGTCGCCTGCAAGTCGTCGAGGAGTTTACTTAAACCCTCGTAACTTACGTTATACCTTTCCCACCTTGCCGCCTTTTCAGCTTCTTCACCCGCCAGGCATCGGACGGGCTGTTGTGCCCCGATGATAATGTCCCCTTCTGTCACCGATAGAAATGTCCCCTAAACTCATGGCCTCTGAGGAGGCCACAGTGAAGAGGACGAGGATGGATGAGCGGGAGTTGAGGCGAGGGGCGGTGTTGTCACAGGTGGCGGGGAAGGGTTGGACTTTGGTGCAAGCTGCCGAGCGCATGGGAGTGAGCTATCGGCAGGCGAGGCGATTGTGGAAGCGTTATCGAGTGAAGGGGACAAGGGGGCTGATGCATGGCAACGTGGGGCGGGCGTCGAACCATGCCAAGCCGAAGAGTTTGCAGCGACGGGTCTTGGGGCTGATAGGGAAGAAGTACGGTGGAGAGCCCGGCGAGCGTTTCGGTCCCACGCTGGCGGCGGAGCACTTGGAGCAAGACGATCATGTCGCAATCGGGGTGGAGACGTTGCGGCAGTGGATGCTGGAGGCAGGATTATGGAGCCGGGAGCGGAGAGGGCGAGCGCATCGGCGAAGGCGGGAGCGGAAAGCGCATTTTGGGGAGTTGGTGCAGTTGGATGGAAGTTTCCATGATTGGCTAGAAGGGCGAGGTCCGCGGGGTTGTCTGATGAACATGGTGGATGACGCGACGGGTACGACGCTGTGCCGGATGGGCAAGGAAGAGACGATCTGGGCGGCGGTGGGAGTGTTGGAGGCGTGGATGGAGTGCTACGGAGTGCCGCAGGCGTTGTACACGGACTGGAAGAACGTGTACGTGCGAGAGCCCAGCGCGCAGGAGCGGATGCGAGGAGAAGAGCCTGTGACGCAGTTCGGACGCATGTGCCGTCAATTGGGGATTGAGATCATCGCGGCCAGTTCGCCGCAGGCCAAGGGGCGGGTGGAGAGGAACCACGGGACGCATCAGGACCGCCTGGTAAAGAAGCTTCGCGTACGAAACATAACGAGCCTAGAGGATGCCAATCGATACTTACAGGAGAAATACTGTGAGGAGCACAACACGCGTTTCGCGGTACGGCCGGCAGCCCCGCAGGACTTTCACTTGCCCAGCCCTGGGGTGCGGAAACTGGACAGCATTTTCCGGCTGGAGAGGGAGAGAGCGCTGAGCAACGATTGGGTGGTACGCGATGAGAACCGCTTCTATCAGGTGGAGCGGCAGCGCCTGCATCACGCGCCAGCAAAGAGCAAGGTGAGGTTATGCGAGTGGGAGGATGGGAGGATCGAGATTCACTACCGAGGGCAGAAGCTCAGCTGGCAAGAGATCCCAGCACGCCCGCTCCCGAGAAAGCAAGAGGACGAACTTCCAGTGGCCATGGAGGCGACGAAGAAGAAGTGGAAACCAGGGCCGCACCATCCCTGGCGGATGGGCCCGTGGACTGACCGCACGCCGTTGGTCTCGGCCTCCGCTTCGCCCTAGACGCTCCGCCCTTCGGGCTCCGCAGGGCTTCGCTCCGGCCGAGACCAACGGCGTAACTCACCACTCCAGCAGAAACAAAGGGAGAGACAAAGTACGTGAAAGACAAAACCGAAAAAGAGGACATTTCTATTGGGTTAAGGATGGGGACATTTCTATCGGGGCTTGACACCAGGCATCGGACGGGCTTGAAATAGCTCATGCGAACGGTTAAGCTAGTGGCCGGAAATGACGGGAGGGGTTTTTCACGCTCGGTGAGTCCATTCAGAGGACCAGGGGGCTCCACCAAGCGCACCCCATCAGTTCCAAGCAACCTCTTCGAGGTGGCCGCTAAGACTCCGAGACGGATTCTCTCAGAAAAAGGCGCCGCAAGATGTCAACTTGGGGAAAAGTGGGATTCTTCGCGCTTAGCCTGGCAATTACAATAGCGCTCGTGTCGAAACTTCCCGCGCAGGCACAGGCAGCGCACTACGACCTTCTCTTGAAGGGTGGTCACGTTATTGACCCTGCCAATGATGTTGATAAAGTCGCCGATGTGGGTATTTCCGCGGGGAAGATAGCGGCCGTGGCGGAAAGCATTCCGGCGAGCGCGGCGGGGAAAGTGGTCGATGTATCCGGCCTGTACGTAACCCCCGGGCTTATCGATATTCACTTTCATGTAGGCCACGCGGGAATTCCCCTTAACTGGTTTTCGCCGGATGCGCGCTCACGCACCGCCCCAGAGGGCCTCCCGGCGGAGTTGGCGCTTACGGCAGGAGTGACAACAATTGTGGACGCGGGATCCGCCGGCGCCGATACGTTTCTACAGGAAAAAGAGGAAGTCATAGACCATGCCGAGGTCCGGGTGCTGGCCTTTCTCAATATCGTCGCTGACGGCATGGGCGGCGGGCTGGAGCAGACCGTGGAGCAAATGGATCCCCAGCTCTGCGCCCAGACCATCAGGAAGTTTCCAGACGTCATTGTGGGGGTGAAGACGGCGCACTACTGGACAGATAAACCCTGGGACGCGGTGCACACACCCTGGGTCGCCGTGGATCGGGCCGAGGAATGCGGCAGGATGGCCAACGTGCCCGTAATGTTCGATTTCTGGCCCCGCTCGGAGCGGACCTACGCAGACCTTATCCTGAAGAAGATGCGGCCGGGGGATATTCACACGCACGTGTTCGCGCAGCAATTTCCCATCCTGCTCGCTGACGGCAAGCTCAATCCGATCCTGGCAGAAGCGCGACAACGCGGAGTGATCTTTGATGTCGGGCATGGATCGGCCAGCTTCTGGTTCCGCAACGCCGTACCCGCGGTAAAGCAAGGATTCATTCCAGATTCCATGTCAACGGATCTGCACCTGGCAAATGTCAATGTTCTCAGCATGACCGAATTGATGTCGAAGTTCCTCGCCATGGGTGTGCCGCTGGAAGACCTCATTCGAAGGTCAACGGTCAACCCGGCAAGAGAAATTCGCCGCCCGGAACTGGGCACGTTATCAGTCGGACAGGAAGCGGATGTCGCTGTGCTCGAATTGCTCCACGGCCAATTCGGTTACATCGACGACGGATATGCCAGGATGGATGGAAAAGTAAAAGTAGTGGCCCGAATGACCCTCCGGGCGGGGCGAATTCTGTACGATCCTTCGGGTCTGAGCATGGTGCAGTGGGAGAAAGCCCCCAAGCAGTACTTCGTCACGCCGGAATTGGGCGGTTCTCCTGCGGCGAGGGCTGACAATTACCCGAGGTAGACTTATGTCCTGGGACGACGAAACCCAGTGACAGCCATCATCAGTCCGCGGAGAGCTGCGGCGGTGCCAGATGGTCGTTGCAAGAAGGGCTGTCGCTCTCTCTTAAATTTCCTTACAGGAGAATTTACCATAGTGAACAAAACAGCAACGAAGTGGGTAGTTTTGGGAATTACCATCTTGGCGGCAGCTCTGCTGGTTGCCGCTGACCGCCCCCACAGCTCGGCAAAACGCGCCATTAATCCGCCTGGTGCGGTAGAAGGACTGCCTTTTAGCAACGGCATCGTGGTGGGCAACACGCTTTACGTTGCCGGGCAGGAGGGATTAGATAATGGCAAGCTGCGCGCGGGAGGCATTGGGCCTGAAACCCAAGCCGCGCTGGAGAATATCAAGAAAATCGTGGAGGCTGCCGGCTTCCAAATGTCAGATTTGGTGTCGGTGAACGTCTATCTCTCGGACATTAATGAATTCGCAGATATGAACAAGGTTTACAAAACCCTTGTACCTGAGCCGAGGCCGGCGCGGGCCACGGTGCAAGTGGCGGCGTTGGTCAATCATGCCCATGTCGAGATTATGGCCACCGCGGTAAAGGCACGCTGAAGAGGATTCAAGGAGGAATCTGATGTCGAGATCCATGACTCGAAGAAAGTTCTTTGGCAAGACAGGACAAACCCTGATGGCGGGTGGGGCCGCCGTGTATGGTGGTGCAGTTGTCGAGGCTCGCGCCGAGGAGCACAATATGGCAAAGGGGGTGGACTACTACAGCAAACTGGGTGTCACTCCCTTTATCAACGCAGCCGGAACTTTTACAGTTCTTTCGGCGTCAACTCTGCCTCCCGAAGTGCAGGTAGCAATGACGCGCGCCGCTCAGAAGCCCGTTAACATCGAAGAATTGCACCGGGCGGCAGGAGAGTACTTGGCGCGCCGTCTGCATTGTGAAGCTGCTCTGGTGACGGCCGGTGCAGCCTCCGCCTTGACTCTGGGAACGGCCGCTTGTATCACTCTCGGGAATGACCAGGCGATCGTCAATATACCGGTCGACATGGCAGGGCTGAAGAACGAAGTCATCGTTCAAAAGACGCATCGTTACGGGTACGACCACGCCCTCCGTAACTGTGGGATTAATTTTGTCGAGGTCGAGACATTGCCTGAGTACGAGGCGGCATTCAACCAACGGACCGTGATGGCCCACTTTTTCAACGCCGCCGAGGGTAGCCAGATCGGCCGCGAAGAT
Organism: uncultured Acidobacteriota bacterium; assembly: GCA_963832915.1. Classification (GTDB taxonomy): domain Bacteria; phylum Acidobacteriota; class Terriglobia; order UBA7540; family UBA7540; genus CAVROP01. Next base: position 207,298 of record CAWHWE010000091.1, on the reverse strand, counting down.
TGGGTGCGGGTGGCCCACCAGCACGGCGTGCCCTGCTTCAACGATGCTGCGGCCGACATTCCTCCCATCTCGAATCTCTGGAATTACGTGCAAATGGGATTTGATCTCGTGACGTTTTCCGGAGGGAAGGGAATCCGGGGTCCGCAGTGCACCGGCCTGTTGCTGGGGAGGAAAGATCTGATCGAGTTTGCGGTAAAGAACAACTCCCCTTACGGGAACACGGTGGGTCGCGGCATGAAGGTCGGAAAGGAAGAGATCGTCGGTCTGGTCGCCGCAGTTGATTGGCTGTTGAGCCAGGACGAGGCGGCCATGCAGGCGGAGTTCCGGAAACGCGCGGAGAGAATCGCTGATCAAGTGAAGGGTGTTCCGACCGTGCAAACCAAAATCTTTGTTCCGCCGGTTGCCAACCACATCGCGCACCTGCTGATTACCTACGATCAGGATCGCATCCCTATTACCGGGCAGCAAATAATGGAGAAGCTGCGGAAGGGAAGTCCGCGCATTGAGTTGAATCCGGCGACGGGCGGTGGGCCGGCCATGGCGGGATTGCCCTCCGGTCCCAATACAGTCGTGGTGGGTGTGTGGATGCTGCAATCACATGAGGACCTAATCGTGGGGCGACGTCTTCGCGAGGTACTCCGGGGTGCAACGCATGCCTGAGGATCTGGGACTGTTCTCCCCGCTCGCAGCAAGCATCGATGCGACCCGATGCGTTTCGAATCTTGTCTGTGTGAGCGCTCCGTCACTGAATTAAATATTGGGCCAACTTGCCCCCGTCCACAGAGAACGTGCTCAAGTGCAGGGCCGTTCCACCGGGGAACCTGATCTGGAAGGTGCGCAAGGTCATGCCGCCGCGCAAGGTCACACTTGTCTGCTCGAAGCTCGCGGGTGCCCCCAGCGGCTTCAGGCTACTCGCCGCGTCTGCCAGGACTTGGGCCGTGAAGTAAGAGTCCGCATCGAAGGTTAGCAGAGAACGGTCGATCGTTCCTTCCTGCAACTGGCTGAAGATCCGGCGAGCCTGATCGAGTTGTGGGGCGGCTTGCGGGTCTTCCTTTGCGGCCAACAGCAGGGGCTCGATTTGACGTGTGATGGAGCCGGGAGCGCTCGATCCGTCGAGGTCGCAAAGGACGGCGACCGCAGCACCTTGATCCAGCCAGACGGTGTTCAAACTCACATAACCGGATACCGCTCCTCCGTGTTGCAGCCTCGGGTGCCCTGCGGCGTCAGTGTTCTCAATGCCTAAAGCGTAGTCGGTGGGTGCACCGTTCTTGAGGCGCACCGGCTTGATCATCTCGTCCATTAAGGCGGGCTTCAGAAGTTTCCCTTCCATCAAGCCCTGATCCCATAAGGCGAGATCGCGCGCCGTCATGGCCAGTTCGCCAGCCGCGAAGAGCCAGCCCAGAGCCTCCGGCTGGACAGGACGAAGCCGGCCCGCTCCCAAAACGTGTGTAACCCTTCGCGTCAGAATCGGCCAGGGACTGATGGGCCAGGTCGAGGGGGCTTTCCATGCCGAGCGGGCGGAAGATGCGTTTTTCGAGGAAGGCCATCACGGACATGCCGGTCACCTGTTCCAGGATTCTCCCCACCACGACGAAGTTGGTGTTGCTGTACTGCCATTGCGTGCCAGGCTCGAAATCCAGTGGCTTGCGAGCCCAGCGGTCAAGGATCTCATCGGGTGTGACCGGTTGCGTCATGAACGGCGCCACGTAATCGAGGGGGTAATAGTCCTGGTAGCCGGAGGTGTGTGAGAGGACTTGCCGGATGGTGATGTCATTAGCCCGCGTTAAAGAGGGCAAAAACCGTCCCACAGGATCGTCCAGCGAGAGCTTGCCCTCTTGGACAAGCAGCAGGATTGCCATGGCCGCGAACTGCTTGCTGATCGAACCGATTTTGTATCGCATCTCGGGGAGAGCGGGAGTCGGAGGTTCCACGCACCCATTCCCATAAGCATGAACATAAGAGATCTTGTCGTCCTTTACGACGGCGATCGAAACACTGGGAGCACCTGTCTCAGTCAACACCTTGCCGGCAATGGCGTCAATGCGGCTGGCCGTCGCGGGCGGTAACTGCCCTTGAAGATCAAAGGCAACGACCACAATAAGGGTAACCAGCAGGGTGATCCGGGTAGCAATGCGCATGCGTATTCTCCTCCTCGAGGGGCTCATCAAGGCAGCCTTGCCATAATAACAAATCCAAACCAGCGTGAGGGAATGATCGAAGGAGATGGAGTCTTCCTTTATAAGTGGTAAGCGCTGCGGTGTCAGTCGAGACCTTCTCGCCTTGTTAAAACTACTTTGGTCTGGAGGTTGAGAGTAAACCGAGCTTTGTCTGGTCGCCAAACAGCACGATCAAACCGTCCGCCAATGTTCCTCGCCAATTGATATAGTCATGATCCCCAGCAAACTCCTGATACTGAACCTCGTAGCCCTTCGCCCTCAAGATGTCGCGAAACTGCCGGTTCGTCACTAGAATTCCGCCTCCGCGTCCAGTCATATCGAGCTCGTTCGTTCCAGCGTCCATGTAAAAGCGAAGCTGCAATTTGTCGCGTTCAGCGAATTGTCTGGCCAGCCAATTGGGTTCGGCATAATCCTTATGGGTGGGCTCGAACCAGTATGCGCCAGACTGGCTTAGAATCAGCCCGAACGTCTCGGGATGGCGAAAACCCGCGTAGGACGCGCCGAGGCCCCCAAGGCTGTATCCACCAATGGCGGTCTTCGAAGGCTCGACACTTGTGTTGAAGTTCTTCCTTATGAAGGGAACGAGTTCATCATTCAAGTAGTCGGCGAAGGGGGTGTTGCATGCAAGCTCTCGGTTCCGCGTCTCCTGATCGGGATTTACAATACGAATCACAACCGTGGGTGGAATCTCGCCACCAGCAAGCAAATTCTCGAAAGTCCACGTAGCGAACACCAACCCGTCGGGGTCTTCGCCATCGGTCAAGTAGATGCTGGGATATGGCTCGTGCTGGGCTGAAAAGCCGGGCGGGGTATAGACGAGGACCTTTCGTGTACTTGCCAACTGCTTGCTCGAAATCTCCTTTTCTACGAGCGAATAACGCAACACGTCGGAACGTTTTGCGTACCATGGCTGCGGCAATGCTCCCGGCAACTCCAGCAGTGACCGAATGCTCTCCGGCGGAACTGACCTATCGGGATTGTCGCGTTTTGGATTGAGGGGATCGGCCTGAGATTTCCGTGGCCACTTACCTTCCGGACGCTGGCCCAATGGATCGTCTGGCGACACTTGGTAGTAGATCCTCATACCGCGCCGAACCTTCAAAGTCTTGAACCACACGTCGGTGCCCGGTATCTTGGAGAAGAAGTAATCGTCAGGACGCGCGTAACTCAGTCGCGGCCACAACAGGAGCACATTCTTTGTTTCCGGCCTGCCTCTCCAGACAAAAGTTGTCAGGACGCTCTCTTCAGTGCCCACGATGGTCTCAAGTATCGGAGTCCCCGATTTCTCGATGCTTGTCCAGAACTCTGCCAGCGCGGCAGATTGACCTTCGGCGACTCTCTTACGGAGTTGAAGCAGGAGCGGACTCCGGTCGCTGGACTCCCAGTCCAGCCGCGGTACTTGGTCGGAAAGGGTAAGGTCGCCAGTTCTTCTGAGCTCAACAGTGTTAAAAGGAGCGGTAGGGATGCCGGGTTTCGAATGCAAGGTCCCAGCTAGAACGTCCCCGGAAGCTTTTAGGTCAAAAACAACGCCACCGCCGAAGGGCATCCCAAATTTGACCCCACTTCCGTTGACCACCACTCCCTCGCACGGAATCTGATCGTTAAAGGAGTCGGTCCCGCCAGTGCACACGGTTTGGGCTCCCTCTCTTCGAAAGATCATAAAGAGACTAACTTGCGCACCTCGAGTCCCATCGGGCTTCTTGTCAATGGCGACGCCCTGATATCGCCCTAACGGCTCGGACGCAAACGCAGTGAGTGCTATGAACAAAGCAAATGACAATGAGGTCAAGCGCATTCTACAAGCGTAATACATCAAGCCTCCGTGAGAGGGTCCTCGGACCCCGTCGGGCGCTGCCTTTGCCGAGAGAGTTTTCCGTGCCCCTTTACTTGCTATAACGCCCGGCAGAGTAATTTGTTAACCTGCCGAGGGAGATGTCCAGCGGTGGCCCGGCAGTTGGCGAATCTTCGTGGCACTGAATCATAAGTTAACATAACATATCTTATCAGACCCTCGGTCTATCGTTCAAGGTGACGGATAATTTGATCCGCATGCTTACCAGCGTCTAATTGGGCTTGACATCACCGGTGAGGTTTGGCTTAGTCTACGCGTGGAGTTCCCTGCCGGAGCTTGCTCTTTTTAGCAGTTCACTGGAAGTGGCGCGGTCAGGAGGGATTCGCAGTCGCCTACGCAAGGGGCGATTGGCTCACAGGATGATCGCCCTACGCCGTTGCCGGTTGGGATTGGCCAAAGCCGGTGAATCATCTCCAACCAATTTCAATATTAAACTCTTAGGTGAAGGAGGAGCAGTTATGTCATTGACCAGGCGGGCCGCGTGGTGCTTTGTCTTAATTATAGCGGGTAATCTGATGGTCGGATCCGGCGATGCCAAGGCAGCGAGTCGAACTGGATCGCTGGTCGAGGGCAATGTTCGCTTCCAAGTACTCGCTCCCGACCTTGTGAGGATGGAATACTCTCCCGAGAGAAAGTTCACCGATGAGGCGAGCGTGGCCGTGCTGAACCGCAGTTGGCCTGAGACTCCATTCCAGGTTGCGAAAACGAACGGCTGGCTCGAAATCAAGGCGGAAAAGCTGACCGTGCGCTATCATTCCGGCACGGGACCGTTCAGCCCGAAAAATCTTCAAGTGATGTGGAATGAGCCGGATGGCGAACATACATGGAAACCTGGCGACAAGGACGACAAAAACCTGGGGGGTGTGCCCGGGGATATCGCAGCACGCGCCGTTCCCGGCAATGAGACTGGGCCCCTCAGCCGCAACGGCTACTACCTGCTGGACGACAGCGGCACAGCGATTTGGGACCAGCCAACCCAGTGGGTCAAGCCTAGGCCAGAGAAGGCTGGCCAGGACTGGTACTTTTTCGCCTCTGGACAGGACTTCAAGGGGATGCTTGGCGAATTGGCAAAATTGCTCGGTCCCATCCCCATGGTTCCCCGGTACGCTTTGGGCACGTGGTTCGGCTCCCGAGCCGACTATTCGGCCGACCAGTGGAAGATGATTGCCACGAGCTTCCGGGAAGAATCGATCCCCTTGGACATGATGGTGATCGATTCATTGTCCGCCTGCAAAGTCATCTGGTCCGGCTGCAACTGGGACTACGAACAGATGCCTGACCCGCAGGAATTCTTCTCCTGGATGCTCAAGCACGGCATCCACATTACCTTGAATGAGCATTACGGGCCGCTGACCAGGGAGAGCTTCAGCAACTTCGAAACATTGCGGACCCTGATGGGGCTCCCTCCCGAAACCCAAGAGATCCGCCATAATCTGGCGGACAAGAAATATGCCACGGCGTTCATGGACTTGATGCACAAACCCGCCCTTGATATGGGCCTCGCCTTTTGGTGGCAAGATGGCTGGGCAGGCGCGGACATGGCAGGACTGGATCCCACCATATGGACCCGGCACATCGAGTACGAGGGATCAGAGCGAATCACCGGCAAACGAGGCTTCGTCTTTTGCAGGCTTGGCATCCCGCATGCCAATGTGGAATACGGTTTACCCGTCAGCGCTCCCATGCCTGCCTGGGGCGAGCATCGCTACGGCGCATTTTTCACGGGGGACTTGGTGCCGTACTGGTCCACCCTGGAGCTGCTGATCCCATTTAACGTGCAGGCTGCCAACATGCTTATTGCCTACGTCAACGACCTGAATGCCGGCGTTATGCAGGAGACGCTTGACCCCGAAATCTACCAGCGCTGGCTACAGTTCAGCTCCTTCAGTCCCCTTTTTTGGTGGCACGGCCTTTGGGGCCTCCGGCTGCCCTGGGAGTACGGCCCAGAGGGCATCCGAACGGCCCACAAGTTCATGGAGTTGCGCTACCGGTTGCTACCCTACCTTTACACTTACTCTCGCTTGGCCCACGAGACGGGAGTTTCCACGGTACGGGGGATGTATGTGGAATACCCGCAGCAGGAGCCTGCCTACAGCTATCGCCACCAGTACATGTTCGGCCAGGAGTTGCTGGTGGCCCCCCATCAGCGAGCCGGGATATGGGAAGCCGGTCCTGAAGGACGTTTATTTGCCCGCGGGCGAGGATTGGTTGGACTATTTCACGGGCGAAATCTACCACGGGGGGCAGGTGGTCAATTATCAATGCCCCTTGGACCGCATGCCGTTGTTCGTGCGGGCGGGCTCGATCCTGCCCCTGGCGCCGGATATGGACTACAACGATCAGAAGCCTCTCGATCCGCTGATCCTGGATGTGTACGCCGGCAAGTCGGCTTCCTTTCAGCTTTATGAAGATGATGGCACCTCGCTGCAATATCACCACGGCGCTTATGCCTGGACGCCGCTCAGTTACATTGCGGAAGCAGGAGGTGCGCACCGGATCGAAATAGGTCCGAGCAAAGGAGAATACGACGGGCAAGTGACGAGCCGCCGCTATGAATTGCGCGTGCATGGGCTGCTGAAGCCCGAAGATGTCAAAGTGGGAGCGCGGAAGCTCGAGGAAAGGGAGGCTAGGGAGTGCGGGGTGGGATGCGGAGGGTGGAGCTGGGACACCAAAGCGCGGATCACCACCATTCGCCTGACCGGACCAGTTCGAATAGGCGAGAAGGTGACGGTGAGATTGGAAGGTGCGGGGACTTTCGCCGACGCGCTTATGCTGCAAAGGGTGCTCGACTACCGCGAACGGGTCCGCAGTGTGAAACATGAAGAGAAGCTGAAGTACGCAATCCTGCTCAATGGCGCAGAACACAGCAAGCCACCAAAGGTGATCCGCGAAACCGAGAAGATCGAGACCCAACTGGATGATCTGGTGGCGAACCCGCGTGGAATTGCACAAAGAGCCCCCGATTTCCGCGCCATGACCGCTCAGGTGCTCAAAGCGTTTGTGGATCAGCCCTTCGAATCCCAGCGGAAGATTCCGGCGCCTGATCGTAGCGTCCAGGAGGCAACCCGGAAGATTGCGAATGCTGTGTTTGAGCCCTGGGAGATTCGCAGCATGACCCTTACCCTGCTGGGGTGTGAGGTTCTGGCGAAGGCTACCGGGACGCCTTCTCCCACCGTGATCGCCAAGCTGAAATATGATGCGGAGGCTATTGGCCCGGCCCAAGTTGCGTATGAAATAGGGCTTCCGGACACTGGCTTGCCCGGCTGGATCATGACCACGCGTTCAGCGGAGCCGGAAGGATACGCCCGCTTCGGGATCCGAGTTCCCTTCCCCCCGGAACGAGGCAGCCACACGTTGCGAGTGAAAGCTACGCTGGTGTGGGATGGCGGCCAAACCGAGGTCTGGCGCGATGTCGAATGGTTCAGCACGGGCCTCCCCAGGGAGCCTGATCTCTCGCGGTGAGCGCCAGTTCCCTGCCCTGGCTGCTTCAGCGCGGCTCATGTATACTGAATGGCTGTCCAAACCATGCGATGTGCCTGAGACTCTCACGTGCCTCTTGACGTTCAACATTACCGCTCACAATTTCCAGTCACTGAATCTTCGATTTACATGAACCACGCCGCGGTGGCGCCGATCTCGCGGCGAGTTCACGACGCCATGGTTGGCCTGCTTGACGAGGCCCAGCAATTCGGGGCCGAACACTGGCAAAATTGGATGGAAACCTATGGTGGTGTGCGCCGCTCCCTGGCGCAATTGATTAATGCGGAACCGGGTGAAATTGCCTTCGCCAAAAACACTTCGGAGGGCATCTCGACTTTTGCGAACGGCCTGGACTGGCGGCCGGGTGACGAGGTTGTTTCGATGGAAGGCGAATTTCCGGCCAATTTTTACGCCTGGAAAGCCTTGGAAAAGCGTGGAGTGGTGCTGCGGCTGGTGCCGGCAGAACAAGGCCGGGTGACCCAGGAGTCGATCCTAAGCGCACTGACCTCCCGCACGCGGGTGGTGACTGTAAGCTTCGTGCAATACATTAGCGGGTTCCGACTAGATCTCGAAAAGTTGGGTCAGGCTTGCGCCGCGCACGGTTGTCTACTGTTTGTGGACGCCATCCAGGGACTGGGCGCGTTTCCGGTGGACGTAAGGAAAGCCAACATTGCAGGCCTCGCCGCAGACAGCCACAAGTGGATGCTGGGACCGGAAGGTTCAGCGTTGCTCTTCGTGAATCGCCAAGTCATGGAAAAGATCACCCCCTCGGAAGTCGGATGGACGACAGTGCGTCATTGGAGCGATTTCTCCAGCCGTGACCTTTCCTGGCGGGACGATGCCCGCCGCTATGAATGCGGCACGCTCAACACAGTCGGGGTTTACGGACAAGGCGCCGCCGTGAATCTCCTTCTTGAGATTGGAGTCGCGAACATTGCCGAGCGCGTCCTGGATTTGACTGATCGGTTGCGAGCCGGACTGCTTACAAGAGGCCACTCGGTGTTTGGTCCCCGCGCCCGCGAAGAAGCCTCGGGGATTGTCTCTTTTGTGCCGCGTCAAGGTGGGGCGGAGCGCCTCTTGGAGTGGTTTCTCACCCACCGTGTGCAGGTGGCGGCACGCGGCGGGATGGTTCGAGTCTCCCCTCATTTTTATAACACTGAAGAGGAGATTGACCGGGTGCTGCAACTGACTTCGTTGTAGGGGCGGCCCTTGAGGCCGCCCTCGGGCAATTACCAGGGTTGCCCCTACGACGCCGTCATTCATAGCGCAACACCTCGATGGGGTCGATTAGGGTGGCGCGGCGCGCGGGCACCGCACAGGCAGCCAGCGCGATGATTCCCAGCAACAAGCTCACGCCCAAGATCACTAGCGGATCCGACGACCGAACTCCGTAGATCTGGCTCACGATTGCCTTTTGCAGCGCGGCCGCGCCGGCGAATCCCGCCGCCAGCCCAATGGCTACGAGCACCAAGCCTTCCCTCAGCACCAATCTCACCACCCCCCCTCCCGTGCTGCCGAGCGCCATGCGGATGGCAATTTCACGCCTGCGTTGCGCCACCAAGTACGCCAGAACTCCATAGATGCCGATCGCCGAAAGGAACAGCGCCAAGCCGCCAAACGCCAACGCCAGCATCAGCGAAGTGCGGCGGGATGACATCGAAAGCGCGGCGCGCTGATCCATCGTCTTCACGTCAGACAGCGCCAACTCCGGATCGATCTGGGCCATCGCCGTGCGGAGGGCGGGTACTACGGCCGTGCCCTCGGCGCTGCTCCTGACGGCAAACGTATAAACTCGAGATGGCTCCTGCGCGTAAGGGAAATAGTACGTCCCGAAGGCGCTGCCGGTTCCGGCGAGATCTACCAGCCTGACGGTGCGCACCACCCCCACCACTTGGAACCAGCGGGTATTCGCCCCAGGCTTGAAAGGATTCTGCAAATCCGCTGACGTGTACATCCGCTGTCCGATCGGATCGCGATTCGGCCAGAAGTGGCGGGCCAATCGTTGATCGACAATGGCCACTAAGGGAGCGGTTTCATTGTCGCGATCATCGAAGTACCTTCCGCCTATCAGCGCGATCTTCATCGTCTGGAAGTAGCCGGGCGTGACGGAGAGGTAGTGCGGAGAGGTGAAGGATTCACCCGGTTGCATGACGTAGCTCTCGGCCATAATCACGCTGTCGTTTTGGTTGTTGCCGAAGGGGATCGTGGTAGTGGCTCCGGTGGCCGCCACACCCGGCAGCCGCCGAATCGAATCGAGATCCCGGTTCATAAGATTCCGCAAGTCCCCGTCAGTGCGGTACCGGGATTGCGGCACGTCCGTGGACGCGGTAACCACACCCTGGGTCGTAAAGCCAGGATCGACCGCCAGCAAGTGGCGAAAGCTGGCCAGCAGCAGTCCCGCTCCGGCCAAAAGCACGAAGGCCAGCCCAATCTCCGCGCTTACCAGAGCTTGGCGCAACCTGCGGGTCCGCATGCCGCTCGTGCCGGCGCGGCCACCCTCGCGCAGTATGCTGTTCAGATTGAGTTTGAAGGCGCCGGCAATCGGCACGAATCCAACCAGCACGCCCACGGCGACGGCCAGCCCCAGGGTAACCAGAATCACGGTGCCGTCCAGCCGGACTTCCTGCGCACGGGGAAAACTGTTGATCCCGATCGCCGCCACCCCCCGCAGAAGCGCTACACCGAGCAGGACGCCCGCGATGCCACCAGCCCCTGCCACCAGCACGTTTTCCACGATCGACTGGCGCACGAGCTGAGCTCGCCCCGCGCCCAGTGCCAGTCGCGTGGCGACCTCCTTGACCCTGACACTCCAACGCGCTAGCGCCAGGTTGGCGACGTTCAATCCTCCAATGAGCAGCACGAATACCGCTCCGCCCCACAGCAAGTACAGCACACTTTCTACGTCTTTGACCAGCATGTGCTGAAGCGGTTCGACTCTAGTGTAGAAGCCCGCATTGATAAGGAAATCCTTAAACTCCGGATGTCGTTCCAGGTTGGCGGCATTAAGAGCGTTGACCTGCGCCTGGACCTGGGCTATCGTGGCCCCCGGCTTGAGCCGCCCGATGTTCTCCCAGTTGTTATTGTGATATTGCGCTTTTTGCTGAGCAGTGAACGCCAGGGGCACCCAAAAGCGCACCTCCGGGTAGAGGAACATAAAGCCCTGCGGCATTATCCCCACGATGGTGAAGGGGGTTCCATTCAGACGCAGCTCGCGTCCCATCACGGAGGGATCCCCGCCATAGAGTTGCTGCCAGAGCGCGTAGCTGAGAATAACCTCATGGTCGTTGCCGATCTCGCCCTCCTCCGCCGTGAATGCCCGCCCGCGTGCCGGAGAAATCCCCACCAGCTTGAAGAAGGACGGCGTCACCTCCATGCCCGAAACCTGCTGCGCTGTGCTGTGCACCTCCAGCGTCGTGTCTATCTGGTCGAACATCGCTTGCTCTTGCAAGGCTGTCACGGCGCGCAGACGATCATAGTAATCGGGCGCGGCGCTGACATCCTGATCAATGGCGCCGGCTTTCGGATAGAGGTTAGCCATCAGCACGATCGCATTGGCGTTTGGTACCGGCAGGGGGCGCAATAGAACCGAATTCACAATCGCAAACGTGACGGTATACGCTGCCGTACAGATAGCGAGCGTCAGCACCACCGTCGCGGCAAACCCTTTGTCCCGGAACAATGACCGTGCGCCGACCTTGATGTCACGAATCAGGTTTTCCATAGCGCCTCCTTCTCTTCTATCGTCTATTACGTCTGGGGTGAGTTGTTTGTTCGCGCAAAGTATTTCCGAGCCCCGCTGATATACTAGAATTGAGATACCATTTACGAGCCCGCCTTGTGAATGCCGGGGCAGCTCTGTTGCCCTCACCCTTTAAGGCGGAAAGGACGCGTGAAAACTGTCATCTTTGGCCTTCAGAAGCCTCTGAGCCACCTGAGCCCGGGCGATGTTGTGCCCCGATGATAATGTCCCCTTCTGTCACCGATAGAAATGTCCCCTAAACTCATGGCCTCTGAGGAGGCCACAGTGAAGAGGACGAGGATGGATGAGCGGGAGTTGAGGCGAGGGGCGGTGTTGTCACAGGTGGCGGGGAAGGGTTGGACTTTGGTGCAAGCTGCCGAGCGCATGGGAGTGAGCTATCGGCAGGCGAGGCGATTGTGGAAGCGTTATCGAGTGAAGGGGACAAGGGGGCTGATGCATGGCAACGTGGGGCGGGCGTCGAACCATGCCAAGCCGAAGAGTTTGCAGCGACGGGTCTTGGGGCTGATAGGGAAGAAGTACGGTGGAGAGCCCGGCGAGCGTTTCGGTCCCACGCTGGCGGCGGAGCACTTGGAGCAAGACGATCATGTCGCAATCGGGGTGGAGACGTTGCGGCAGTGGATGCTGGAGGCAGGATTATGGAGCCGGGAGCGGAGAGGGCGAGCGCATCGGCGAAGGCGGGAGCGGAAAGCGCATTTTGGGGAGTTGGTGCAGTTGGATGGAAGTTTCCATGATTGGCTAGAAGGGCGAGGTCCGCGGGGTTGTCTGATGAACATGGTGGATGACGCGACGGGTACGACGCTGTGCCGGATGGGCAAGGAAGAGACGATCTGGGCGGCGGTGGGAGTGTTGGAGGCGTGGATGGAGTGCTACGGAGTGCCGCAGGCGTTGTACACGGACTGGAAGAACGTGTACGTGCGAGAGCCCAGCGCGCAGGAGCGGATGCGAGGAGAAGAGCCTGTGACGCAGTTCGGACGCATGTGCCGTCAATTGGGGATTGAGATCATCGCGGCCAGTTCGCCGCAGGCCAAGGGGCGGGTGGAGAGGAACCACGGGACGCATCAGGACCGCCTGGTAAAGAAGCTTCGCGTACGAAACATAACGAGCCTAGAGGATGCCAATCGATACTTACAGGAGAAATACTGTGAGGAGCACAACACGCGTTTCGCGGTACGGCCGGCAGCCCCGCAGGACTTTCACTTGCCCAGCCCTGGGGTGCGGAAACTGGACAGCATTTTCCGGCTGGAGAGGGAGAGAGCGCTGAGCAACGATTGGGTGGTACGCGATGAGAACCGCTTCTATCAGGTGGAGCGGCAGCGCCTGCATCACGCGCCAGCAAAGAGCAAGGTGAGGTTATGCGAGTGGGAGGATGGGAGGATCGAGATTCACTACCGAGGGCAGAAGCTCAGCTGGCAAGAGATCCCAGCACGCCCGCTCCCGAGAAAGCAAGAGGACGAACTTCCAGTGGCCATGGAGGCGACGAAGAAGAAGTGGAAACCAGGGCCGCACCATCCCTGGCGGATGGGCCCGTGGACTGACCGCACGCCGTTGGTCTCGGCCTCCGCTTCGCCCTAGACGCTCCGCCCTTCGGGCTCCGCAGGGCTTCGCTCCGGCCGAGACCAACGGCGTAACTCACCACTCCAGCAGAAACAAAGGGAGAGACAAAGTACGTGAAAGACAAAACCGAAAAAGAGGACATTTCTATTGGGTTAAGGATGGGGACATTTCTATCGGGGCTTGACACCACCTGAGCCCGGGCGATTGACTCCCGGACCTGGAGAAGTTAGATTATTGCCGTAGGATTTCTCAGGGCGAGATTCCTCGCTGCGCTCGGAATGACGCGGGCTGGCGAAAGTCGAGGAGTTACGGGCTTTTCGACTCCTCGACTCCTCGGCTCTAGCGGACGCAATCGATGGTTACGACCTTTTTCGAGTTTCTGGCTGGTTTCATCATTTCGGTGATTTCGCACTCCGGCTACCTGGGCATAGTGCTGCTGATGGGCATTGAATCTGCGTGCATCCCCCTGCCTTCGGAAGTCATCATGCCTTTTTCCGGCTACCTCGTCTCGGTAGGCCGATTCAAACTGATGTGGGTAGCGATTGCCGGGGCTTTGGGCTGCAACGTCGGCTCGCTGGTGGCGTATTACGTGGGTTCGTTGGGAGGCAGGCCGCTGGTGGAGAAATATGGCCGCTACGTTCTAGTCACGCACCATGACCTGGAAATGGCGGACCGATTCTTTCGGCGCTACGGCGATTGGGCGGTTTTCCTGGCACGTCTGCTGCCTGTGGTCCGGACCTTCATTGCATTTCCTGCGGGAGTGGCTCGCATGGATTTTCTTCGCTTCAATCTCTATACCTTCCTGGGTTCACTTCCCTGGTGCCTGGCGCTTGCCTACGCCGGCGTGAAGCTCGGCCAGCGGTGGGAAACCCTACGAGTTTACTTCCACCGCTTTGACACTCTCCTGGCGGTTCTTATTGTTCTCGCCCTGGTCTGGTTCGTCCGCAACCGGTGGAAGAACCGCGTCCGCGCGAGCTAGACTGAGCGCACAGGCATGTTGACGAGATCGTCCACGGCTGCAATCTCCCGGGTAACGAACGGCTCACCGTAGCGCACGCCGATCATGTCCCCGAAGTGGCGAGCTTGGGCCGCTAATCGCTCGCGGCAGTCAGCGCGGGATGGAAACATGTTCCGCCAATCCTGGCGAGGAGAGAATTGCGAGGCATAGCAAAGCACGGCTTTGAGCTTTTTTTCGAATTGGTCCGTGATGTCAACCACAAAGGTGGGGGGCAAGGTGGGCACATAAAGTGAGGCGTAAACGATCTTGTGGGGGCGATGCGGGGCGCCTTCCAGCGGCAACTTGGCGAGACCGGCAAGGAAGCAGGCCTCATAGCCGATTTGCCCGGCAATATAATGGTCGGGATGCCGGCCTTCCCAGTAGGGCAAGATCACTGTGCGCGGCTGGAGGGCGCGGATGCATTGCGCAATCTTCAGCTTAAAATCGCGCCGGTCCTCGACACCCGCGTCGGGCAACCCCAGGTTTTCGCGGTGAACAATGCCCATTACCTTCGAGGCGCGATCGGATTCTTCCTTGCGCAGCGCAACGCTCCCCCGCGTACCCGATTCGCCGACCGTAAGGTCAACAATCCCCACTTTGTAGCCGGCCTCGACCATCTTGATAACGGCGCCGCCACAGGTCAGTTCGACATCATCTGGATGTGCGGCGATGGCGAGCAGGTCGAGCCTCATTGCGCCGGGGTTTTGAGCTGTTGATGGAAAAGTCTTCATTTGGACTCCGAAACTTCTTGTCGGCGCACGAAGATGTTTTCTCGAACCGGTAACGCCTTCGCCTTGCACCATCCGGTGTGGGGCTCCGTGTCCTCCGTGCCAGAAAAAACTCAACACAGAGCGCCTGGAGGATCCTCCGCGTTCTCTGTGTTGAGGCTTTGGAGGTTCGGAGAACACGGAGGGTCTTGTTTTGATGGCGGCCGGCCGCGCTGTCAACTATCCGCGCTCGCTCTCCAATTTCCTTAAGAATTGCTTTTCATCCAGATAGTACTTGAACGCCTTTTTCCCGTTGATGAAGACCACAGGAATCTCCAGCTCAAATTTCTGGCGAGCCTCGTGATCTTCAAGGATATTCACTTCGCGTAAGCTGAAAGCGTGGCTTGCCCGCAACGTCTCAAGCTGTACTTTAACTACGTCGCACAGATGGCAGCCCGGCTTGGAATAAACCACCACTTCAGTCATAGTCTGATTTGCGATTGTAGGGGATGGGTAAGCGAGCGTCAAGGAATTGCGCAGCGCTGGTTTTCGCTACCCTGCATGCGTTAAGCTAAGTATGAACTCTTTGTCGGGGGGCCATGCTGCCGGTTCGGACCGTTGTTGACCCGTTCAATATCAAGACGGTGGAGGGGCAAAAACTCAAGCGCAGATTGCACAGATGACGCAGATGAGTAAAGCGCTTATGGTAATCTGTGTCATCTGCGCAATCTGCGGATTAAGACAATGAACAATCGCCCACTTCAAAACCAGGTCGCCTTGGTAACCGGTGCGGGAAGGCGCATGGGTCGCGCCATCGCGTTGACCCTGGCGCGCGCCGGGGCCAATGTTATTGTGAATTACAACGAGTCGAAGGAGGATGCACAGGTCACCGTGCGCGAGATTGAGAGCGTGGGGGTCCAGGCCATCGCCGCGCGTGCGGACGTTTCCCGCCCCAAACAAGTGGCGGCAATGTTCCGGGCGGTCGAGAAGCGCTTCGGGCGGCTCGATTTACTGGTTAACAACGCGGGAATCTTCTTTCCCGTCAAGTGGGATCAGCTCTGCGAAGACGATTGGGACAAGGTGCTGGGCGTGAACTTGAAGGGAGCGTTTTTCTGTGCTCAGGCAGCAGCCCGGATCATGCAACGCCAGGGCCACGGCCGGATTGTTATCATTTCCTCTCTCGGCGGGCTCCAGGCTTGGCCGGATTACATCCACTACTGCGCTTCGAAGGCAGGCGTCGTTTCGCTTACGCGCTCCCTGGCGAAAGCGCTCGCGCCGCACATCCAGGTAAACAGCGTGGCTCCTGGGACGATTCTCTTCCCGGGCGAGAGGCGCGATGCAAGGATGGAGGGGATAATCAGCAGTACTCCGCTCAGGAAGGCGGGCCGGCCCGAAGACATTGCGGAGATGGTCTTATTTCTCGCCAGCCGGAGCGATTTCATTACCGGGCAGGTGTTTGTGGTGGACGGGGGGAAGTCGATCCCCTGAGAGACAGGAGCAAAGGGGATCCCGAATTATGAGTAATGCGGACCAGCACCACCCCCAACCCCTCCTCAAATGAGAAGGGGAGTCCTGCTTTTGCTCATTCGACAACGAAGTCCGCCGTGCGTATGGGGCTCGCCCCACCCGTAGAATTCCGGGCCCGGACCTCCAACCGGTATTCTCCTGCCTGAAGGCTATCTATGGGAATCTCATGCACGACGGGGATCAATGGATCCCCCGATCGCGCGAAAGCACCCACAAGTATGGTGTTTGAGGAATACACTTGCTGGTTGGTCTTGCAATTCACGATATTAAAGAGCACCCCAATACGGGGCACAAAAGCCGTTTGCATCTGGGGTTCAAACACCTCAACGTAGAAAGCGACCTTGTCGCCACGCTGGAAATGATTGCCCGGCTGAGGAAACACTTCCATACCCTGGAAGAGCAGCGGAGTTTGATCCTCGAGCAGTTGTGAGTCCAGGCTCGCCATAAGCTCGTTCACTGGACGAAAATCATCGCTGAGAGCGGGACCGCTGATCCCGAGCTGTTGGCCCTCAAAGGGGGCAATGGGCAAAGGTGTTTCATATTTTGCAAACTTCTCCCCGCCCGCGCTTAGAACCAGTCTCAGCGTGTACTTTCCCGGTGCAATATTGAAAGTGGTCCGATATTTGAATGGCCCTTTGGAAAACTCCTTCAGGTCTTTCTTTTCCATGTCCAGCTTCACCGTGTCGCTGAATCGAGCGGCAACCACTCCGTCCTCACGCGAGGCAATACCCAGCACATTCACCTCGGAATGAAAGTCCTTCTTCTCTTTTTCGAAGTCGATGGCCGAAGCCGGGATCTGGAGCGAGACATAAACGCGCGCCACGCCCGGCGAACTGTAGAAGTAAGGAGTACTAAATAGGACAGGGACTTGTCCGGGCTGAGAACTTGCCGCCAGCGCTTCCAAGTTCTTCCCCTCGGGCTGTCCCGCCAGCAGGTCGGGAGCCTTCAGGTCGTAGTAGCCATTCCGGTTGCGGAGTTGCACTCCCGCGCGAGTCACCTTCACGGTAATCTTGTGGTAAGCTCCATCGTGCGTTTGGCTGGGTGGGACATAACCGAGAATGTAGTACTGGTCCAGTTCGTTGGCGATCTTATTCAACCCGGCAAGGAAATCGTTGGTATTGAATATGGTAAAACCGCCCGTCCCTCGAGCCAAGGCGTAGAGAACCTCCTGGTTGGCGGAAACGCTTTGGTCAATTAAAGCCTGGATGCGGTTCTGCGGGCAAGCCGAATTCAAAGAGGCAGCCACCGGGTTATTACATTGAGAAGTGCCGGCGGGTTGACCCGAGTAAGAACCCCCTGGGCCACCGCGATTGCCGGTCCCGGTAGTTCCTCCTCCACTTGAACCGCCCTTCGTGCCGCCGCCACCACTGCCGCCGGTGCCGCCTTTACCGCCGGTGCCGCCACCACCACTGCCGCCGGTGCCGCCTTTACCGCCGGTGCCGCCACCACTGCCGCCGGAACCACTTCCGCCCCCGGACGAGCCACCGCTGCGTCCGCCGCCAACCCCTCCGCCTCCTCCGGCCCCGCCACTACCCGGGCCACTGCCCCCAGGCCCATGCTGCGGCTCAGGCTCAGGCAAACCCGCCAAGGAAGCGAGCAATCCCGGTTCGTGCGGGAATGGCGAATCGAGGAGAAACGCGCCAGGCCCGGAGGGTGGGGTCGCCACCAGACCTCGCGCATCCACCACGTAGATCGCCACATTGGCGCGATTAGCAGCATCGATGGTGGCGTCGAGCTCGGATTGGTGTTCCGCAGTGAGTGGAAAGCCCGAAGAGAAAAGAATCAACGTCTTGCGGCCAGGAACGGTCCGCAGGGTTTTCGACAGGTTGCGGATGGACAGAAGGAACGATTCGGCTCCGAAGTCGGCTCCAGCCAGAGAAATCCGTCCCATGGACGCAACATCGTCCGTCGTTGTGGGTATATTCGGCGAAACGGCGGAGAATTTCAGCCCCGCCGTAGCGCGTTTCAGCTTCTCGCCATCCGAGGTGAAATTCTGGACGACTTGAGTTGTCCCACCAAAGTCCACCACCGCCATCAAGCGCTCCGGCGACGCAGTCTTTTCCACAAACTGGTTTGCGGCTTGGCGTGCCATCATTTGGTCTTGGGTATCCATGGTGGAGTCATCAAAGAAGAGCACGATATAGCGAGGCTGGGTTGGCGCTTGAGGACCCCGAGCTTCCACCGGACGCGAGAAGCTCGTGATTTCTTGCGGACGATTGTCCTCCAAAACCTGGAACTCCTTCATCTCCAGGTCTTTGATGTATCCCCCTTTCTTGTCGGTGGCAATGACGTCCACCAGAACAAGATTCGCTTCGGCCTTTATGACTTTAGGGGAAGTGGCAGGCGCCTGGGGAGGAACGCTCGGCGCTCCTCCGCTCTGGGCAAGAGTGAGAACGAGTCGCACGCCCAGAATTGCGATGGCCGCCGGTAGGAGAATGCGCAAACCGAATTTACCTCTTCGACTCATATGCCACCCCCTAATAAGGTATTTCCACGGTACGGTTCAGCCCCGATAGTCGGCCGGCCTCGGAGTCCCGAACGACCTGGCGCACTACGTACGTCCCCGGCTTCAGGTCGAATTCCGCCCTCAGTGTGATCCCGGTTTGCGTCAGCCTCGCAAGGGTACTATCGCGGAGCCGAAACTCCACACGTTTCTCTCTAGCCATGACGTACTTTCCATCCATGTCGAAGAGGACGGTTACAAAGGTCACGTCGTTCTGATTGCGCTCCTGTTCCTTGCGGAAACGCACGGAACTCATATCCAGATGGGTAAGTACGGTCAGCCGCGCATCGGCTTCATTGATTCTATAAAACTGCGTATGCACATCAAT
Source organism: uncultured Acidobacteriota bacterium (assembly GCA_963832915.1). Classification (GTDB taxonomy): domain Bacteria; phylum Acidobacteriota; class Terriglobia; order UBA7540; family UBA7540; genus CAVROP01. The sequence continues at coordinate 188,413 of CAWHWE010000091.1, read as the reverse complement.
CGGGAGTTCCTTCAACTCGTCTTGAGAGTACATGGCTTGTTCGATTTCTTCCTTGCCCTTGTTAGCCGCATCTTCCGAGGCTTTCGGCGCAAGATAGCCGTGTCGCGCCTGAATGGTGAAGCCCGCGGGGTTCACCAAACTGACCCTCAGTGGGTGGAAGTGGCCGTCAAACTTGAGGTTGTGGGGAGAAAAGGCCAGAGCGTAAGAAACGTCCGCAAGCGTCCCCACCAGTCGAAAACTCTTGTCCAAATCGTTGCTATTGTGGAAAAACTGGCCGCCCGTACCCGTCACAAAATCGTATAGAACATCCTCGGCGCGGGCGAAACCAGCCGTGATCATCTGTTGCTTGTTCAGCGGCGAAGCGAGGTTAAGTCCGTCGCCGGTACTCGGGACGGGGAGAACCTTGTCTTTCTGGCTGGCATCGCCACCCGGAATTATGGCATAGAGGCCCCGCGGGTCCAGGGCGTTGATAACTACACTGGAACGTAGCGCGCGGTCCGTGACCTCCTCGATCTGGGACTCCAGGTAGTAGCGGAGAAAACCCGGCGAGAGGATAATGACGCTGCGCTGGCCGGGGAGCAACGCGGTGCGGCGAATGACTTGTTCAAGACCTCGCAACGCGAGGTCAGCCACCCTCTCCCCCTGGAGGAACACCCGCTTCGCCACCGGCTCAACCATGCTGCCAAATTCGCGTACGCATTGAGCCGCCTCACTCATGGCAATCTCCCGGGCAGTCAGGTCGCTATCGTGTACGATTAAATAAGCTTGGTATTGACCAATGTCAGGGCATTCAGGTTCGCCTGGTAGAACAACGGGCCTCGGTCGGATTTTGAAAAGAGCTTCGTGGAGCTTGCTGCGATCGTCCGTGAAGTCCAGATTGTCCTGGCCAGAGGAGGTGAAGATGCCCACCCTGTCCGCAGCAGTTAGCGTGGCGGCCAGATACCGGTCGGCGGCATCGCGGGCGCGGGCTATGTCGCCAAACTCCATTTGCAAATCATCGAAATAAAGCGCCTGGTAATTCCGCGCCGTCGTCTTCGCCGCTCCAGCCTCTGGAGCGCCTGCCTCATCCGACTTCTCGCCGGGCGCCACGGCTGCGGTGCGGCTGGAAGATTCGACGGAGAATTGGTCAATCTCTTGCCGCTTACCGCTGTCCCATAAGCGAAAGTCTTCTTTCCGCAGGTTGGGTACAGGACGGCCATTCGAGTCGCGGATGACCACCCGCACCAACACCATATTGCGCTGCACTTGCACCTTGAAGGTGGATTGCAAATCCTGGGTGGCAATTTCCTTTTCACCCGAGGCCTGGCCGGCAATTGCCTGCGCCACGCTGAAAATCCACGCCACCAGAAAGGACAGCGACAGCAGCAGTGCGGCGCTCCGCTTCCCTCTCCGACAGAAGGGTTCCCAGGCGCGCACGGGATCTGACCCACATGGTATCAGACCAGGTCCCTGGTAGTGCCGCTCGAAACCGCAGTTCATTTTCGTCCGGAGTTCGTAGACCAACCGAGCTAAGTATCTGCCGGGCTCGATGCAAAGTCAAGCCAGGCTCTTTCGCATCGCCCGCGAGATTCCCCGAAGGGGCGGCCGACGCAAACGCCTGTCCTTTTCCAAGCACACCTTGATTTGGCCCGAGCAATCTGTAATGCTTCAACGAAGAAGCAATTTTCAGTTTCAGTTGAGGAGTCCCTGTGGCTTACAAAGATTTGCACGCGTTCGTGAAGCGTTTGGAGCGCGAGGGAGAGTTGAAGCGCATTTCCATTGCAGCGGATGTGGATCTGGAGATCACCGAAATTACGGACCGGGTGTCCAAGGCTGGAGGACCGGCGCTCTTGTTCGAGAAGCCGCGCTTGGCAAAGAACAGCATCGAATACTCCATGCCAATTCTCATCAACATGCTGGGGTCCAAGAAGAGGATGGAACTGGCGCTGGAGGTCAGCTCGCTCGAGGACGTGGCCCGGCGCATCGAAGACTTGTTGGAGATGAAACCGCCCGAGGGCTTCCTCGACAAAGTGCGCATGCTCCCCAAGCTATCCGAGCTGGGGTCTTTCTTCCCCAAGAGCGTGAAGTCCGGCCCCGCACAGGAAATCGTCGAGACGGAGAATGCTTCGCTCGCCAGTTTACCGATCGTGAAGTGCTGGCCGCAGGATGGCGGGCATTTCATCACCTTCCCGCTGGTGGTCACGAAGAGTCCCAAGAACGGCCGCCGCAACGTGGGCTGCTACCGCATGCAGGTCTACGATTCCCTGACCACCGCCATGCACTGGCAAATCCATAAGGGTGGGGCCGAGCATTTCCGTTGGTTGGAGCGCCAGGGCAAAGGCCGTCGCATGGAGGTTGCGGTGGCGATCGGCGCCGATCCGGTTGCGATGATTTCCGGGATTTTGCCGGTGCCCGAGGACCTGGACGAATTCCTCTTCGCAGGCTTCCTGCGCCAGGAACCGGTCGAGCTGGTCAAATGCCGCACCGTTGACCTCGAGGTGCCTGCCAACTCCGAAATCGTGCTGGAAGGCTTTGTGGACCTCGACGACATTCGCGTCGAGGGGCCTTTCGGCGACCACACCGGGTACTATTCGCTGGAAGACAGGTTCCCGGCGTTTCATCTTACCTGCCTGACGCGACGACGCGATCCCATCTATGTCTCCACCATCGTCGGCCCTCCCCCCATGGAAGACTATTGGATGGGCTATGCCGTGGAACGCATCTTTCTCCCCCTGTTTCGCAAGCAGATGCCGGAAGTTGTCGATATGCACATGCCCGCAGAAGGGGTGTTTCATAATCTCTTAATTATCTCGATTCGCAAAAGCTATCCGGGACATGCCCGAAAAGTGATGAACGCCATTTGGGGTTTGCCGGGAGCGATGTTCAGCAAGTGCATTGTGGTGGTGGACGACGATGTGGACGTTCACAACTTGCGCGAGGTGGCCTGGAAGGCTTTCAACCACATCGACCCGGAGCGCGATATTCAATTCACTCTTGGCCCGGTGGACCAGCTCGAGCACGCCTCCCGCCTGCCTAGTTTCGGTTCCAAGATGGGCGTGGATGCGACCTCGAAATGGCCGTCCGAGGGCTTCACCCGCCCCTGGCCTGGCGAGATCAAGATGGACCCCGCGGTGAAGAAGAAGGTGGACGCCCTCTGGGCAAGTCTCGGGCTGGGGACTGGGGGCGCGGGAACATTTTAGATTTTGGATTAGCTGGTCGGTCTTGCAATTTTGGATCTAGCTTTTAGGTCTTGGATTTTGACCCAAAATCCAAAATCTAAAATCCAAAATGACTCGGGGGATTTCATGAAAAAGTCTCGCATAAGGATAGACGTCCCCGGATTCGGCAAGGTGCAAATCGATGCCATCCTGTGCGATTACACGGGGACTTTGGCCTTCAGCGGAAAGCTTGTAACCGGCGTCAAGGATCGGCTGCTCCGGCTGGCGGAGGTCGTGGATATTCACGTTGTCACTGCGGATTCCTTTCAGGCTTCGAGCCACGCTGCGCTTCTAACGCTCATATTTGCATTGTATAGGCGCCCCTCGTGGGAGTGGGTAGCCCAAGGTAGGGGTAGTGCGGAGGTACGCGCTGTGGGTCGCTCCGACTTCCGTTCGTCGTGTCCAGCTCAAGAGCCTGACGGGAGTTCTGGAGTGCGGCAGCTTGCTGCCGCTTTCGGTCAGGCCAGCTTGCTGGCTGTGCAATGCCGCGCCGCCTCTGGCCATTCCAGGGCGCGAGCAAGCTCGCCTCATCAAAGCGGCAGCAAGCTGCCGCACTCCGGAGCGCCTTCATCTGCTGAACTGAACGTCGGCAACGCCCTCGGCGATCTGGCCCAAGTACTGGCCGTCGGCCATGATATCTGCGGCAAGCGCCACGCGAGGCTTTGCCCTGTCCCAATTCTCGGGGATAGCCACTGAAAACCCTGCTGAAGCGTCCCCCTTGGGAGAGACTGCCAACTCCAGGAGTTCCGGCGAAGCCTTCCATCCGGCCGGCAGGACCAGCGCGGCTTGCAGGCGCAAGGGATTCGAGCGGTAATTGTGAACGCGCAGCTCGAGGCCCGCAGTCGAACCCGCTTTCGCCAGGAGTTGATAGGGATAGAGCCTGACCCAACTGGGGTTCAGCCCGAAGTCGCAGTCTGGGTCAGCGATGACGTCAAAGAAATACTTCTGCTGGTTTTCCAGGCGTGCTTTGAGGTTTTCCAGGTCCGCCTTGTTGCTCACAAACGGCTTGCCGTGGCCGGGCGCCACGATGTTGGGTTCGTGCTCGAGAATCGTGCGGATGGACTTCACATGGCTATCGTTCTCCACCCAATTGCGAAATATCAGGTTATGGCGCAGGAGGCTGTTGGAGCTGCCACTGGCAAAGAAGGCGTCGCCCGTAAAAGCCACTCGGGCACCATCAATCGTCGAGAACAGGGCCATCTGGTATTCCGTGTGGCCGGGCGAATGGAAAACCTGAAACTCGAATTCCTCCCACTTGAAGGTGTCCCCATTCCGGAAAGACCGATCGATCTTGATCGGTTCGCCCAGAATGCAGCCGAGGTTGTAACCGCGCGGGTTCTGAAGAACGTCCACCATATTCTCGTAACACCAGACCTTGGCTCCGTGGTGCCGGACTAGATGCGGGAAGCCGTTCAAATGATCATCGTGCATGTGGCTGGGCATAATCACATCCACCGACTTGAGGCCATAGCCCGCCTTGAGTTCGTTTACGGTGTGTTCAGCAAAGCCCATTCGATCGTGCACGGGAGTGGCATTCATATAGGAGCTGAAGAAATTCCCGCTGGCTGAACCATAATCCACAAAGAGCGCCTTCCCACTTTCGCTGATGAGAGCATAAGAGCTCGAGGTCGTTTGGTACGAAGCTATCAAATGAGGCGTGACGGCGTAGGGTTTGTTTTCGACCGTGAGCGTTGATTCGGGGGAATAGGCGGCGTACCAGCCCTTCAACTTGTTCATGAGGTCCGTGATCCCGGCCTCGCGTGAGTTGAAAGGCTCGCCGTGCGAAGGGCAAACCAGCTCGGGTCCCTGCTCCCGCAACCGAGTCAGTGAGAAGATCGCGTAGTCAACGCCATCCGTGCTCCCGTAATTGTATTGGAGTTCGTAAAGGTTCACGACCTTTCCCGGCGAGTGGATCAAATCTCCTGTAAAGGCAACCTTCTTTCCGTCTATGCCGCCGACCAGGGAGACCGAGCCCAAAGTGTGGCCCGGCGTGGGGTAAATGAGCAGCTCATAGGGTCCCCATCGGTACGTATCGTAATCCCGCAGGACGCCCGCCACGGGGACGTTCTGAGTCATGGTGAAGAAGTCGTTCTTGACGTAATAGAGTTCGAAGATGCGGCGATTCCGCCAGAAATTCTCGGCATCTTCGAACAAGTACCGTTCGTGCTCTGGGACAATGATTGGGATTCCCTCAGCGACCGCTCTGGGGTCACCTTGGGACTGGTCGCGATGGTGATGAGTGTGCAAGACGGCATCGACTCGATTGACGCCGATCTGGGACAGCAGGTTTAAAACGTGGCCTGATCCGAAATCGATTAGCAAGGCGCGATTCCCGTCCTTGAGCACGTAAACATCGCAGGTGTCCCGCAGCCAATAGAGGTTGGAAGAGATCTGAGTGAGCCCTCCTGGCGGGGTGAAATGCACCGGGGCGGCGGCCGGCCCTGCCTTTGCTTTCGCGGGTGATGCGCCCCCAAGCTCTGCGGCCACCAGCCCTGCTCCTGCGTTCCTGAGAAAGTCGCGGCGCGTCACGCCGAGTTCGTGCGAACCCTTGTCGCTTTTCATTGCTTCCTCCCCATCACGCCGATGTTGGGGCGCAGCTTGTCGCCCCTGATTAAGGTACAAGCCGCAGCCTTTGACCGGCAAACCGGTTGACAATAATCAGCACTAATAATACTTATCGAGGCGACCCGCTACAATTGCAATTTTGAGCCGGCTTCCACCCGCAATGGGAAAGACAGGCGCCGGATTTCAGGTGCGAGGTTGCAGCGGCTGGCCCGCCTTTCCACGCCCGGGGCGAGAAATGCGGGCAAGGTACTGTGGACTGGGGAAAAGAAAGTAGGCAGTACGCAGTAAGCAGAAAGCAATTCACAATTCGTAATTCAGATTTGCCCTAGCCCCCGCTTTTCATTGACAGGCGGCTTGGGCATCTTGCAGGGTCGGGAAAATCTTAAGGACATCGTCCACTCGGGTCACTTTCATCAGCGTTTTGATCCGGTCCTGCACTGCCGCCAGTACGAGGAGGCGTCCGGAATTGGTAAGGGAAACGTGCGCGTTGACAATGGCCCCCACTCCTGCGGAATCCACGTAGGGAACCTGGCTGAAATCAAGAATGATAGTTTTCGCGGTCTTCTCAGCTCGGATGGCATCCCGAAAGCCATAGAGAGTGGCAATAGTTATTGGACCATTAAGTTGGAAAATTCGTTCACTCTCGTGCGCTCCCTGTGCAGATACGATCTCAAGGTTTTCGTTCCACATAATTTTGAAATATACAGGGTGGCTGGAACTTTGTCAATAACACATTGGCTGTTATGGAATGTTACAGCAGTGTTACACGTAATCGGTCATAGTCATTGCCAAGGCTGGAGGGGACCTCGCACCTGTGAATGTTCCGCGCCTGATTCATGACGTCCTTTGCGCTCGAAGCACAAAACAATGGTGGGCAAAGTGCCGCCGGCGAGTGAGGAGAACTTCCACTGGATCCTCAGGTGCCCGGACGGCGAAGCCGCTTTGGGATCTTAACCTTCGGGGACTTTGACGCGACTCTGGAACCGCTTGCCTTTTGCTTGCGTCCGCGGTAAGGTCCGGTTGGAGGCATACCCGCCTTCGAGGGCTCGAGCTTATCCCTCGCCACGGAGGAGCTCGGTTATGAGCGGCATGATTGCACTTGAAATACTCGCGGTATTAATTTGCTGGGTGGTCCTTGGGCATGCAATTTGGAAGTGGGGGCCGGGTTTAAGGAGGAGGTCTGTTCGATGTCCGGAGAAGAGGGTTGGGGCCAGAGTCTTGGCTTACCAGCGCGAGGCGGAATTCGGCTGCCTCCAGGTGGTGGATTTGAAAGAGTGCTCGCTGCTTGAAAATGCTCCGGTCGCATGCGGCAAAGGTTGCCTGGAACGGTTGTGAGAAGATCTCACATGATACTTTCATGGGGGTTTTCTCTCGTTTTGTCTGCCGCAAGCATGCAAGCTGGCCCGGCGAGCGAATTCATTTTTACCTCTGCTCCGTTTTTGTCGTGTCACGCCTCCACCATCGTGGAGTTGCGCAACGGCGATTTGCTAGTCGCTTGGTTTGGCGGCACCGCAGAAGGTAAGCCGGATGTCGCGATCTGGGGGGCCCGCCGCACAGGGGGTCACTGGCTGCGGCCTGTTCAACTAGCGCGCGAGCCTGAAACACCCACCTGGAACCCCGTCCTTTTCTATTCGCGTGACGGACGCTTGTGGCTTTATTACAAGTTTGGCCCCAGTCCCAGCACCTGGACTGCGGGGCGAATGTGGAGCGCGGACCATGGCCAAACGTGGTCTGAACCGGAGCATCTGCCGGCCGGGCTCTATGGCCCCATTAAGGACAAACCGCTTGTCCTCGACGACGGCACGATAGTCAGCGGCACTTCGGTGGAAAGCTCCCGGTCGTGGGCAGTCTGGATCGAACGAAGCACGGATAACGGCAAGAGTTGGACGAAATTTGGACCTGTCACCGTCCCCTTCGGTTCCGCAGGGGCGGGCGCGCCTGCCAATGTTCCAGCTCAGGTTCTAGGCTCGTCGGAATGGAAGAATACCTACGGCATCATTCAGCCGACCATTGTGCCGATGGGCGGGGATTGGCTACGGCTCTACGCGCGCTCCACTTCAAACATCGGGGCGATTTGTGTGGCCGATTCTTCGGATCGGGGAGTCACGTGGACGCAGGCGCGGCCGATCGACCTGCCTAACCCGAACTCCGGCATTGACGCGGTGAGGCTGCGGGACGGGCGGATCATTCTGGCATACAATCATGCGAAAAGCGGGCGAACGCCGCTCAATCTTGCCCTCAGCAAAGATGGGGAACACTTTCAGATGTTTTCAGTCCTTGAGGACCAGCCCGGCGAGTACTCCTATCCAGCCATCATCCAGGGAAGGGACGGTGACTTGCACATCACCTACACGTGGAACCGAACGAGAATCCGTTACGTGCGGCTCCCTCTGGCAGAGGTTCCACAGTGAGTGTGCGTGCCTTGCCCTATCGTTGAGATTAGCGATCACGCTGCCAAGCGCCCGCTGACGGCTAGCGTAACGAACCCCACGATAAGAAACAGAATTCCCGCCAGCATGGTGGTCAGCGCCTTCTTTCCGGCAGTCTTCCATTCGCCGGTAACAAATCCCCAGACATTTGAGGTAATGATAATGGACGACATGAAAAGCGGCCAACCCAGGATGGGACCAAGGCCCGCCAGTTCAGCCGTGGCTGCACCGTAGATGACTGTGCTTCCAAACCAGAGCACTCCCATCATCGCGCCCAATACCCAGTTGATGCCCGTTCCAGGAAAGGAGAAGAGCTTCGCCGTTTTGTTCTTTCTCCACAAGTAGGCGCAGTAAATCAAGTAAGGCACGAACGCGGCCGTCACCAAGGGCGCCCAAATCACATTGGTTTGACTCCTGGGACTAACACCCAGTTGAGCGGCGAGGGATTGGAGCGGGGCTCCGAACGCCAAACCGAAGTTGATGAGAGGAGAACCCACTCCCGCCAGAATGCAGATGAACAACCCGGCCTTGAAACTCATCTTCTTCCCTGCCCCATCTTGCGGCTCCTGAGCTGAGCTCCGCATGGCCTTCTCTTTATGTCTTCCGGCCACGGCGCAAAACACAATCCCCACCAGCATCAAAGCGACTCCCAAAATGATGACCATGCCTTTGGTCGTAGGAATCATCTCAGAATGCAATGCGATCAGCGGGACGAGTGATCCCAGTGCGGTCGAAAGGCCTATAGCGATGGCGAAATTCAAGGCGATACCGAGAGCGGCTATGCCCAGCCCAAAGAATATCTGGGCCAGACCAAATCCAAGCCCAAATCCGACAAGGAGAAGGATCTCCCGACTCCCTGCTTGCTGGTAAAAGCCCAGCATGTGGGGGACGGTCACATAAACCATGAACCAGGGAAACACCAACATTCCCACTACCGCCCAAACTGACCAGATGTTCTCCCATTTCCAAAACTTGGCGTACTTCATCGGTGCTGCGAAACTGCCGTTCAGAATTCCAGCCACCAATGTCAGGACGACTGCCAGAGCCACATTCGACATATATGAATCCTCGTCTCTAATGTATCGAGTTCGTAGCAGAAACTGGAAGTCAGGAGTCACGAATTAGAAGCCAGGAGTCAGAAGTCAGGAGTCAGAAGAATCCCAGCCCACCACAACCGTGGCGCATGTCCCGCTCTCTGGACCTGCGGCTCTTCAAAAGGAAAAGGCGGGACACCATCGGGAGAAACCAGAAACGAATTCAGAGTCACAAATTTCCCCAGTCCTCTGCCCCCGACACCTTTCACCTGACACCTGGAACCTTTTCTTCCGTCTTCTGCTCGTCACTCGTCACTGCCCTTCACGTTCGGACTTGCCCGGTACCCAGGATCTGGTACTTCACGGAAGTGAGTTCGGGCAAGGCAAACGGACCTCGACAATGGAGTTTCTGGGTGCTGATGCCCATTTCCGCGCCCAAGCCGAATTCACCTCCATCGGTGAAACGTGTGGAAGCGTTCCAATACACTGCGGCTGAGTCCACTCGGTCCAGAAACTTCTGCGCGCGCATCGCGTCACGGGTGACGATGGCATCGGAGTGCCGGGTGGAGTAAAGGTTGATATGCGCGATGGCCTCGTCCAGATCAGCCACCACGGCCACGGCCATCTTCAAGTCCGAATACTCGGTGAGCCAATCTTCAGGAGAAGCTGCTCGCACCTTGCCTTCGCCTGCCATGCGGCAAGTCAGCTCGTCACCCCGTACTTCCACTCCCGCCGCTTGCAGCCTCTCGACAATTCTGGGCACGTATTCCGCAGCAATATCCTGATGAACGAGCAGCTTTTCAGCGGCGTTGCACACAGAGGGACGCTGGGTCTTGGCGTTGATCACGATCCTGTCCGCAAGATCCAGGTCGGCATCCTTATCCACGTAAACGTGACAATTCCCTGCCCCGGTTTCGATAACCGGCACGATGGCCTGCTCCACCACGCGGTTGATTAATTCCGCTCCGCCGCGCGGCACGAGAACGTCTACGTAGCCGCGGGCTCGCATGAGCTCATGCGCAGACTCGCGGGAACGGGAATCGAGCAACTCGATGGCCCCTTCCGTCAACCCCTGCGCCCGGTTAAGAAGTTCCACGAGCATTTCGTTCGTATGGACGGCTTCGCGTCCACCGCGCAGGACTACGGCGTTACCGGCTTTGAACGCCAGGACAGCGGCATCCACCGTCACATTGGGGCGGGACTCATAGATCACGCCCACAACCCCGAGCGGCACTCGCACCTTCCGTATGCGCAAGCCGTTGGGACGGACCCAATCAGCCAGAACTTCACCCACGGGGTCCGGCAAGGTGATGACCGCTTGGATTCCAGCCAGCATTTCGGCGATGCGCTTTGGGTTAAGCAGCAGCCGGTCGCGGCTGGAGGGGCGGAGGTCGTCGGATTGAAGGTCAAGGCGGTTTGCAGCCAGAATTGCCTCCTGGTTTCCCGTGATGAGGTCCGCCATCTCTTGCAAAATTGCGTTCTTCTCCTGGGTGCTTAAGCAGGCCAGGCTGGGAGCCGCGGTTCGCGCTCTGCGCAGTTTGCCGGGTGTTGTCGTGAGGCTTGTCGAGGGCAGGGTGCTCATGATGGGTTCTCGCTCTTGGTGCGCAGTGGCGAAAAGTAGGTCCCGACGCGGCGCTGCAAGGCAAGAGGGATAACCTGGGGATGGTTTCCGTTGGCGATCACCACCTGGATTCCTGCCGCCGTGGCCCTAAGAGCCGCGCGCAACTTGGAACGCATCCCGCCGCGCCCAAGCTGGCTCTTCCCGGTGCAGGCAGCTTCCATTGCAGGCGTGACGCGACGAATCAGCCGCACCAACCGGGGTTTTCCCCGGGGGCCCTGGGGCCGGAAGAAGCCGTCCACGTCGGTGAGTAGGACCAGCCAGTCCGCTCCCAAGGCAGAAGCCACAAGGGCGCTCAACTCGTCGTTGTCACCGAACACCCCTTCCAGCTCGTGAACCGAGACGCTGTCGTTTTCATTGACGATGGGCAGCACCTTCATGCGCAGCAACTGACTAAGTGTCTTGCACAGGTTACGGTAGCGAACGGGGGAGGAAAAGTCGTCATTCGAAAGCAGCAGTTGGGCGACCACCTTCTTCCCAAAGAGCAGCCTTTCGTAGGTGTGCATCAGCCGGCTCTGGCCCACGGCTGCGGTGGCTTGCATCAATCCCAGCTTCTTTGGCCGGCGCTTGATTTCCAAGGAGAACATTCCACAAGCGATAGCTCCCGAACTGACGATCACATACTCATGTTGCGCCAGATCGAGCTGATCAATCAACGACCGCATCCAAGTGAAGTCGATCTGCCCATCTGGGGCTATCAAACTGGTTCCAATTTTGACAACCACACGCATGAAAACACTCCACATTCGGCGTCGTACCGGCCCCCGGCGATTTCGAGGCAATTAGAGATTAAGTTCCCAGGTTGCGGTAAGTTAACAAGAGCAGCGGCAGGAGAATAATGGTGCTACTTGTCTCCGGTGGCCTTTTTCTTACCCTCCCATACGCCGCTATCGGTGTCACTGGACCACTTACCGGAAAGCTCCCCCTTCTTAAGTCGTCCCGTCAACTGGTAGTTGCCCTGCGGCGTGTCGAAGTGTATCTCAATATCAGTTTTCTTGACAGTTCCCGCGCTTATCTGCGTCCCGCCCATGGGTGATGAAACCGAACCTGTCACCGAATCCTTGGTCTGATCGAGGAACAGCGTAAACGGTATGTCACCCTGAGCCCCTCCGTGCGCGGTGCAGTCCCATGTCCCGGTAAGAGGGCCGGGCTTGGGTTTTCTCTCACCGGCGTGTAAGGTAGCTGCTACAGCAACGAACGCCAGACACAGAACGATTGAAACCATCTGCCTCATCTTCATGTATTTGCTCCTTATTAAACCTCATTGAATGGGCTGCCTAGCCATTCTACTGCGGCCCCGGCTTTTCCGTCCAGAAGAGTTAACAGTCAACAGTCAACAGTTAACCACTAACTTCTCCATTTACGGAAACCCTGTAATTCATTGGGGGCCGTTACGCTTGGACGCACTGTCAAATTCCGCACTGTCAACTGGTGACTGTCAACTGTTTTCCTCAAAACCAGAAATGCCAGGCCGTGTCGACAAGTGCGTGGGTCAAGGCACAGGCGGAAATTCTCTGGCGATTTCGAAACGTGTATCCGTAGAAAACCCCTGCCAGCGTAGCCAGAATGGCATATCTCCAATTGGGAACCGGCGCGTGATGGAGATGGGAGGCCCCGAACACCACTGCGGCAATCAGCAGGCCATACATGTCCGTAGGCCCTCGCCGTATGCTCCGGCACAAGAGGTTTTGGAGGATTCCTCGAAAAAGCAGCTCCTCCGGGATGGCAATCGTGAAGTAGATGGCAAAGAACTGGAGGGGGATCTGCCCGAACGAGGCGCTCGAAAAGTGCGGGTGAATAAAGTGCAACACCATCCCCAGCGGAATTCCGAAAAGAGAAAAAGCGAGGAAATTGGCGAACCCGTCCGCCAAGTCCTGCTTCCTCCATATTAGCCGGTACCCCACGCCTTCAAGGTTGCGGACCACCACAAAGGCATACATCCCGACGCACACACAAATGAGTGGGCGGAAAAAGTATAGGTCGAATGGCCAGGTCCATATTCCCCCCAGCCAGTTTGCAGCCACCGGAAGCCCCAGCGCTACCATGGCGACGACATCCCGCCACCCGAGGTGTGCGGAGCGATGCAGTCGGTCGGGCAGCAGCAACAAAGTAGGCAATACGACGTATGCCAGCAATTTGCCGGCCCCGAGGAACGAGAACGATCCCGTTCCAAAGGCGTAGACGAGGTATGGGACCAGCAAGAATAAGGGCAGGCCGACCGCTGCCCAAACTGATTCCACCGCCCGCTGGCGCAGGTAGCGGATGAGGCTCGGCTGGCTCAATCCCACGAACGCGCACAGGGTGAGGGCAAGACTCAACAGTATGGCCGCTAGTCGTGTGGGGTCAGGATGGACCTGAAGTAAGATGATGACCTCAGCCGCGGCAGAAATGGCGATCAAAATGACAAGGAGGAGTGCTGCTCTTTTCATCACTTCCCACCTATTTTCGCTTTTGTGCTCTTCCCCCGCTGGGGACAAGCGTCTGAGAGCCGAAGTCCACTTCGGCCAAAGGAATAAACTGCACCGGGCCCAGTTTCTTCAGGTCTTTCTCGAAGCCGGAGAGATCGCCGACCAACACAATGAAACTGTTGTCAGGCGCAAGCCGCTGCCGGGCGGCGTTCCAAACCTCCTCGGCGGTGAGGGCCCGGATGTTTTCAGGGAACCGGTTCCAATAGTCGAGGGGCAGATTATAGACCAGTAGTTCCAGTGTCTGGCTGGCGACACCTTCCGAGGTTTCAAAGTCCAATGCGAGATGGCCAATCAGGTATCCCTGCGCGGTTTCAAGCTCTTGGGGCGTGATGGGGTGCTCGTGCATCTGCTTGATTTGTTCGAGAGCCAGATGGACGCTCTTCATAGTCTCGGGGGTGCGGGTAAAAGTCTTGGCTACCCACACCCCCGCAGTCTGATAAGAGAGGAGTTCACTGGATGCTTCGTAGGTCAGACCCTGATGGCTTCGGAGGGCCTTGAAGAGCTTGTTTTCAGAGGGTCCGCCCAGAATTTGGTCGGCGACTCTCAGCGCCAAATAATCGGGGCTCTTGCGCGACGCCCCAAGGTTGCCAATCCGGATTTCCGTCTGAACCGCATCGGGCTTGTCGATGGCGAAAATCCTATGCGATGCCACCGCTGGCGACACCGCAGGTGGCAGGGGCGTTGCCCGGTTCGCCCAAGCGCCAAAACGCTTCTCCGCGCGTTCAAAGGCTCTGCTGGTCTCGATATCCCCGACAATGGCGAGAACCGCATTCGAGGGTTGATAACAATTGTTATAAAAGGCGAGGAGGTCTTCCCGGGTTATGCGGCGCAGCGAGGCAATCGTTCCGTCCTCGGGGTGGCCGTACGCGGTCCCGAGAAAGGCGAGGCGCCGCAAGACCGCATCGGCAACATAGTCAGGATCGTCGCGCACAACCTCGAGGCCCGAAAGGGTCTGCTTGCGCTTGCGCTCGACTTCTGCGGGCGCGAAGCTGGAATGCATCACCATGTCCGAGAAAAGATCGAAGGCCATCTCCTCATGGTCGTTGAGGACGCTCAGGGTAATATACGATTCATCCCAGCCGGTCCCCGCATCCACTAATCCTCCCATCGAGTCGATGGACTCGGAGATTTGGCTGGCGCTGCGTGTTGGAGTCCCCTCAGTCAGCAAGGCGCTCGCCAGTTGCGCCGTTCCCGGCAAGGCCGCCGGATCCGATTCTGCTCCCGACTTTACCACCAGCCGCAACGTTAAGAGTGGAAGTAAGTGCCGCTCGATAACGACCACTTTCAAACCATTGGGAAGAACGCGTAGCGCAGGCACGGGAAGAACCAGGGGCTTGGGAGGTAACGCCTCCGGCGGGAAGTCGCGAGCCCACGAGAAAACAGCCAAAAGCAAAGCCGCCAGACAGAACAAGCACCTTTTTGGAGTGCGGCAGCTTGCTGCCGCTTTTGCGTCGCGCGCTTCCTCGATCCGCTGTCGGAAGCGAGCTTCCGCGGCAGGAAAGCGGCAGCAAGCTGCCGCACTCCAAAGCGCGCCTCTACTCATCCCCCTTCGTGACCTCATTGGCCTCCCGCTCTTTGCCCACTTGCTTGCTTATCCCCTGCTGCGCTCTTTGGGTACACTTCCACCAGCGTCAAATTCTGCGCCACGAAATACTTCTGCGCCACTCGCTGGATATCCGCCGGGGTGACAGCCAGGAATCGGGCGGGTTCCGTATTGACCAGGTTCGCATCCTTCAAAATGACTGCCGCATAGCCCAGTTCCTCCCCCCGCGTTTGGACCGTCTGCCGGCTCAAGATGAAATCGCGCAGGATCTGGTTCTTGGCTTTCTGTAGTTCGTCATTGCTTACCGTCTCAGTTTTCAGCCGGGTCAACTCCGCCTCGACCTCGGCCTCCCCCTCGGCCGGCGCGTGGCCCTGGTTCAGCACGGCAAAAACAAAGAAGAGATTGGGGTCTTCCGTGAAGTTGCCCGTACTCTGCGCTTCCAGGGCAATCTGTTTGTCATAAATCAGCCGCCGATAGATGCGCGAACTTTCTCCTTCCGAGAGGATATTGGAGGCCAACCGGAGCGGGTAAGCGTCCGGGGTGCCATCCGCCGGCATATGGTAACCCTCGACGAAGGCGGGAAGCGCCACGTTCAGAGCGAGTTTCACAACCCGCCCCGCAGTTTGGGGCGGTTCCTGCCGGATGTGGTTTGCAGGAAGGCGCGCTCCGTGTTCGAGAGGGCCGAAATACTTCCGGATCATGGATTCTGCCTGCTGCGGGTCCATGTCGCCGACGATGACCACGGTGGCGTTGTTGGGCACGTAATAGGTGTCGTAAAAGTCGCGAATGTCCTCCAGCCGGGCGTTGTCCAGGTCGTGCATGCTGCCAATGGTCATGTGCTGGTAGGGATGCACGGTGTAGGCATGTTGATACAAAGTCTCCACTACGGTCCCGTAAGGCGGGCTATCAAACTTCAAGCGCCTTTCTTCTTCGACGACTTCCCTTTCGTTGTTGAAAACAGTTCCCGTGATGTCCAGGTTGCGCATCCGGTCAGCCTCCAGCCAAAGGACGACGGGAAGCTGGGAGCCAGGTGTCGTTTCCCAGAAGACGGTGGAATCCTCGTTGGTGTACGCATTGTCGATGCCGCCCGACCGAATGACGTAGTCGGAGAATTGCTCGGCCCCGATGTTCGTAGTCCCATCAAACATCAGGTGTTCGAACAGGTGAGCAAACCCTGTCCTCCCCGGGGTCTCGTTCTTGGAGCCTACGTGATACCAGACTTGAACATTGACCACGGGCGCCTGGTGGTCTTCCACAAGGAAGGCCTCGAGGCCGTTTGGAAGGGTCAAGGCTCGAATAGCCGTTCGAGGGAGGGTGACGGCTTCGCAAATCCCCGTGAAAAGGAAAAGAGTCGTCGCGAGGACGACCACGCGCAATTTGTGTGCTTGATGGAAAATTCTCGACAACCTGCTCCAAACCTCAAAAGCTTTTCATTACAAACCTCTAATTCTATCATTGAGCCGCATCAGGAGTTGACCTAATCAGACTGGCAGGTGGTCGGTCAATTTGATGTAGAGGCGGCTTTACGCCGCCACTTGGCGATCCCGCTTGCGGGATCGCCGCTGCATGGGGTCTTCGCCCTCTCCCAAGGGGAGAGGGGACCGCGATCCCGATATACTTCATTGGGACGCGGGCCGGGTGAGGGGTCATTTGCGCGGCTCTGTGGACCACTTTGAATTCGGTGTCGGCAGATTGCCAATGGTCGAAAGGCGCTCCGGCTCTTCGCTACGTGCTGCCCTTCGGTTACCACCAGCCACCTATTAACCACCTGTATTTTCAATGACATTCCTGCCTTAGAAGTCTAAATACCTGTGTTCTCATAGACATTCCCGCTTTGTCAGGACCTTTTCCACAGCGATCCTTTGTTTTCAATAACATTCGCGCGTCGTTCGTTCATTTTTGCTTCTCCTGCAACGAGAGACTTCTTGTCTGTGGCGTGGCGAGCCAATTGGTGGGCCTTTCGTCGCGTTTGGTGCATTCTCGGGAGCGGCTTGGGGCGGCCGGTAGCAATGCAGTGTAGCGCTCCCGGCAGGCCGTCGCCTACTGCCCAATTCCAACGTACAGTTCTAGCCTATCTTGTTGCGTTTGTCAAGAGACACGAGCGGCTCTTGAGGGGGTGAAATTGATTGCCAGCTTCGGAACTTTGCTGAGGAGGAGGCGAAGTATAAAGGTGCAATATATCTGGTCTTCGGCAACGAGGGAGGGCAAATCGATAAGTTCCGTCAGATTACCAGCAGAAGCTAACGGGACTGACGAACGGAGCCTTTATCTTGCTATGGCACTAGCGGGCCCACGAATGCGCTACGAGGCAGTTGTGCCTGTAGGTCTGCCGCCGCCCGCGACTTGCTCGAGCCGTTCGAGAGTATCGGGATATTCGCGAACCAGGAGCACCAGTGCGGCAGCTTGAGGATTGGGTTTGGCGCGACCCTGCTCCCATTTCTCCAGCGTCCTAGGATTGATGCGCAATTTCCGTGCGAACACGGCTCGTGAGCAGCGCAATTTCCTGCGCGTGTCGCCAATGAGTTGTGCGTCAACCCTGGGTAGCGGCGCTAGTTCGGCCTTGAAGTTCCGCAGGGTCAGCTTACCTTCGCGGTGGCTCTTCATTGCCTCCACGCCTTCTATCAATTCGCCAAAAATATCTCGCTTGGTCATTACCGTTCCAAAGCTCACTCGGCGTACTTCTGCACGATGGGGTACCGCCGCCCCATTCCGAAAGCCTTGGCGGTCACTTTGAGCGTTGGGGGGGCCTGCTGACGCTTGTATTCTGCGCCATTGACCTTGCGGATGGCCTCCTTTACCAAAGAGAGGTCGAGACGGTGCTTTTCAGCAATCTCCTGGGAGGACAGAGCCTCCTCGATGTAGTCCCGGAGGATGGCGTCCAGGACTTCATAAGGCGGCAGAGAGTCCTGGTCAGTTTGGTTGGGGCGCAATTCCGCCGATGGTGGCTTTTCCAGGCAGGCTAGCGGGATGCGTTCGCCGGCGCGGTTCACGTAGCGAGCCAAGTCGTAAACCATGATCTTGGGGACGTTGGCGATGGCGGCCAGGCCCCCGGCCATGTCGCCGTAAAGCGTGCAGTAGCCGACGGCAAGTTCGGATTTGTTGCCGGTGCTGAGGACCAGCGAACCGAATTTATTGGACAGGGCCATGAGAATATTGCCGCGAACTCGAGCCTGGATATTCTCTTCCGTCACGTCGCGGGGTTTGCCTTCAAAGGCGGGATCGAGCGCGGTGAGATAAGCTTCGAAGATGGGGGTGATGGGAATAATCCGGAAGTCGATGCGCAGATTGCGGGCCAACGCTTCGGCATCCCGGACACTTCCGGCGGAGGAGTAAGGGCCGGGCATGCCCACGCCGGTGACGTTCTCGGGGCCCAGCGCGTCCGCCGCCAGCGTGGCGACGAGTGAGGAGTCAATGCCACCGCTCAGGCCGACGATCACCTTTTGGAACCCGCACTTCAGCACATAGTCATGCACGCCCAGCTTGAGGGCTTGATACACCGCTTCCGTTTCGGAAGCAGGAGCAGGGTGAATTTCGAGTTGATGGTCCGAGGTGTCGAAAACCACCAGGTCTTCCTCAAAGGACCGGGCGCGCGCGCGCAGTTCTCCCTTCGCGTCGAAAGCCATGCTCGAGCCATCGAAGACCAGTTGGTCGTTTCCCCCTACCTGATTCACATAGACGACTGGAATGTGGCGCGTATCCGCGATGGTCTTGAGCATGTCATGACGCAATTGGAATTTCTCTGTACTGTACGGCGAAGACGCAATATTGAGCAGCAGATTGGCTCCGGCGCGAACGCTCTCTTCGACAGGATCGCGGGTGTAGAGTTGCTTCTTCCAGAAATGCTTGTCGTTCCAGACATCTTCACAGATGGTGATTCCGAGCTTGAAACCATTGAACGCCTGGAGCCCGATGGCTTGACCGGGTTCGAAGTAACGCGACTCGTCAAAAACGTCGTAAAAGGGGAGCAGGATCTTCGTATAATCCAGCACCACCCTGCCGTCCTTAATCAAAGCTGCCGCGTCCGCTGCGGCTTTGCCTTGCACAGCGTTGGACCGACGCACGTAGCCCACAAGGGCGGCGATGGGCGGCAGCAGACCTGCCAGCCGCTCCAGTTCAGTCTCGGACTTGCGTATGAAGCCCGGCCTCTCCACCAGATCGCGAGGCGGATATCCGCAAAGCGCCAGCTCCGGGAAGACCACCAGGTCTGCTCCGCGTTCCTGCGCGCTACGGGCAAACTTCACGATACGGTCGATGTTGCCGGCAAAATCTCCCACGGTGGAGTTGATTTGAGCGAGCGCTATTTTCATGGCTGGTTCTTAGTCTACTTCATGGGCGTAGGAGGCAGCAAGACAGTTAGATTTGCGCTTTGTGATTTGCGAGTGACACCGGAGGGAGCCGGCGCCGCCACTCTGTTAATCGGGCATCGGAAATCAGCAATCGCAAATGGTTGGCTTTGTGATGGAGGTAGATTACCAATTTGCGATTCGCAAATTACCATGCGAGCTTCCAGGCTACTTTGTGAATCGCGATCGGAAATCAGAAGTCGCAAAGGTTGGCTGTTGCGATTCGTGGGTGACAACGGGCGAAGCCGGTACGCCACTTTGTTAATCGCAAATCACCCATCGCAAATGGGGGGTCTAGGCGCTGAAAGAACTTCCGCACCCGCAGGTGGTTTTCACATTCGGGTTCTCGAACTTAAAACCGGCGCCCTCCAAGCTCTCGACGTAGTCGATCTTGGTCCCGTTGATGTACATCAAGGATGCTTGGTCAACAAACACCTTCAGGCCGTCGAATTCGTAAACCTTATCAACCCCGTTGGTCTGGTTCTCGAAATTCATCTGGTATGAGAACCCGGAACACCCGCCGCCCACTACCGCAACGCGCAAACCGGCAGGGGCGGGATTCTGTTGGGATAAGATTTCCTTCACCTTGGTAACGGCCTTAGGGGTAAGCTCAATTGTCATCGAATACTCCTTTATGGAACTATTTTCTGTCTGGCGCCCATAGTATCTGATGCCCCAACATATCAAAGAGATGCGTAGAAATCAAGCTCTAGCGCGGGGTTCCGTCAAAGTCTCCCATCAGGACGAAACGACGGGCCGGGAATTACCCTGCAGGGGCCTGCTGCTCCTGGGATGGCTTACCGAGTTCGACTTTGACGGAACCCCGCCCCCGGCCAGGGGTCGCGGGTGATTCACCTGGAAAGCGGGCTTATTATTCAGTAACATAGGTGGGGTGATGGTCTGCGGGATTGCGACGGTTCCAGGGCCTGAGCCTTGGCTGACCCGCTTGGCGAAGGGCAAGCTACGGTGAAGAAATACATTCTGGCTTTGATATTGGTAGCGGCCGTGGGCATGCTCATCTTTCTCCTGGTCAAAGGATTGCTGTTTTATGAACAGAGTGCTACTACGTTTGGGGTCGAGAGTTGGACGGTGCCGGCAAACGTTCAAGTGGCAACACAGGTGCATCAGTTGCCTTCACCTTAATATGTCGGATTCTAAAGGCAAAAGGTCGATGGTGCTGATCCGCGCCGTGTCGTCGGTCTGGGTAGTTCTCTCCTTTGCTGGGCTGCTTGGCGCGCAGGAAGCTGTTAGTGCAGGACTGTCGAGCTTTCCAGCCGATACCCAGCAGATTGCCTACTCGAATTTCGCGCAACTCCGTTCCTCATCCGATTACCCACAAATCCGTCAACACGTCCTTTACCAGCAGTTGCGCGGATTTCAGGAATTCCTTCGCTCCGTGGGCGTTGACCCTGAGAGGGATATTAACGAGGTGATGCTGGGATGGCGCGGGGAGTCCCCAAGCGGCCCGGGAAGCTTCGGCGTGGCTACCGGAACTTTCGATCCCGACAGAGTGCGGCAGTTCTTTACCCAAACCCAATTGCCGGTCCAATCCTACGCTGGCTTTGACCTTTTTGCCTTTGGCTCGGGCGCCGACCCGGCAGGCACCTTCTTTACTTTCCTCGATTCCTCGCTGGCGGCCTTCGGCCAATTGCATGACCTGAAAGCCATCCTCGACGTCCGGGAGGGCTCTGCACAGGCCCTGGATACAAACCAAAAACTCCGAGGTTTTGAAGCCGAACTTGAAGGGGGGTCGCCTCAGTGGGGAATCCTGACTGGGAAAGCTGCCGGGAATGTGGCTGCGCCGTGGCTAGCCGGAGGAAAGAAAAGCACTATTGATATGACGGCCTTTCTGCAGCCGATTCAGGCTGTCCTTTATCGCGTGGATTGGGACGGTGGCTTCACGGTACACATCAGCGTAGCCTGCGTAACGCCCGAGAGCGCCGCAGGACTGTTCCAGCTTCTGAACATTCTCAAGTCGGCGCCAGTGTTTTCGCCCTCGGGAGGTGGTTCCGGATCTGCTTCAGTGCTCCAAAATCTGGAGGCCCACCAGAACGGTTCCCGCCTCGAGCTCGCTGCTTCCGGGCCCGCGGACGCACTCGACCAAGTGCTAAAGGTCGGGGAATGAGTCTAATTGAATCATTTGGTCATCGATTCATTGAACCATTGACCGAGGTCAGGAGAAGGCGTTCAATGAATCAATAAAAAAATGAGCCAAGGAATCAATGGTGTCAAGACGGTGTGAAGGGTTTGAGTTCCCTCTCGAAATCCACCTTGGTGATTGTCTCGCCTTCGTTCAGACGGTTTAGGAGCTTTTCGATGGCTTCTTTGGCTTGGTCTTTTCGATAGGCCCTGATGAACCCGTCAACGAAATGCTCTCCGGCCATGGCGCGGTTGATTTCCCCTTCCTTGTTGTGATCCTGCAGCTCCGTGAAATAGACGACGCGGTATTTCCCGGAGTAGGTGGCTTCCTTGTAGACTTCGAACATGATCTTGTCAGATTCGAATGGCATGAAACTCCTCGGGACAAGGGACTCGGGGCTAGGGCTTGGCAAAAACACACCTGCTTTGCTTCCCTAAGCCCTCTAATTTTGATACCAGAGATGCAGGCCGAGGTCAATGCGAAGCTTGGTTCAATGGAGTATCTCGTTTAACAAGCGGCTGACGTTACGAGCACGGTCACGCTTTGGACCCGGCGGCGCGGGCCCAAGCTTCGGGTAGAGCTGTGAGTACACTTCCCACGCGGTTGGTCGGGCCTCACTGGCATCACTCTTCCACGCGTCGCGTAGGGCGTCTTTAATTACCGCGCACTTTGTGCGCTTGCGCCGCCGCGTTCCGGCACTTGCTTGAAAACGGCGGTCAGCTCCACGTTCCCCCTTGGGTAGTGGTACACTTTGATGTTGTAGCGGCGAGTTTACCTCGCCAATTGACGGCGTCCCGATAAGATCGGGACAGGTTCCGCCGCCTCTACATCAAACTGTACGGCTACCCCCCTTGCAATCTATTGACAATCCTAACATGCTCTTACTGGTGGGACAATTGAACGGGATTAGCACTGAGGAGAAGCGACTATGGGCAAGTCAGAGTCGGAGAGTCTAATGGCACCCGTCCATCCAGGAGAAATCCTGCGGGAAGATTTTATGAAGCCACTCGGCCTCTCCATCAACAAGCTGGCGCTCGATCTTCACGTCCCCGCGACCCGTATCCATGAAATCGTCCACGAGCGCCGCCGCATCACTGCTGACTCGGCGCTGCGCCTGGCGCGCTACTTCAACACCAATCCTGAGTTCTGGCTCAACCTGCAAAACTTCTTCGGCCTGGAAGTCGAAAGACGGTCAGGGGCGGGGGTCGGAATTGAGCGCGAAGTGCATCCCGCTGCCAGTCCCTAGCCTCCAGTCCGAGAAAGCAGAAGGCAGCGCCCCTCGCTATGCCAGCCACCTAATCCAAAATCTAAAATCCAAAATGGCCCCCAGCCCCTACTCCTCGCGCCGGATGGCGTTGACGCCGACTGGCATTTCCACTTCATAAGGCGCGGGAGGGGGCGCAAACACCGGCTGTGGCGGGGCGTCGAGCTCGGCGCGCAGCTTCGCTTCAAACTCCTTCAGCTTCGCATCGATCTCGGCGTGCTTCTGCTTGCGGCGGACCATGTCTTCGCGATAGCGCTTCAGGAAATAGCTGATGGTTTCCACGCGGATCTTAATCGACCCGGTCGGCTTGTTCTCGTCGATATCCTTGAAGGAGAAGTAAGGCGTGCCCGATTTGGTTACGGTTTCCTCAACTGCGGTATAGATCGGGGCGTCGTGGCCGCACTTGAAGCTGGATAGTTCCAGCGCCACCAGGTTTGGATGGCGAGCCGTGTATTTGGCGGCCCAGATCTTTTGCGAGGTGTTTTCACTGTAACTGTTCTTCCACGCGTCGCGAATGTCCATGGGATGCTTGATGAGCCCTGCCTTCATATCTTCCTCAAAGAGCGGGAAGATAATGTCATCGTCAATGGGCAGCGATTGCAGGGTCAAAACGGGGTAGCCGATTTTCTGGAACTCCTCCAGGATTTCGTGGTTGATGCCGGGGTCGTTGTGGTAGGGACGGCCCAGCAGGACAATGCCGATGCGGTCCTCGGCTTCGAGTCGTTTGAGGACTTCCCTGCCCTGAGCGCGCAGGATTTTGTTCATGAAATCCTCTTGCGCCTTTAAGCCCGCCTGAACCGCGCGCAGGTTTTCTTCCCACGACAGCCCGAAGATGTCTACAAACTCATCGTAGAGCTGCTTTGCCAAAAGAACGGGTTTGCCGGGATTCACAAAGGTATCCAGGAAACGGATATTGTTTTCCTTGAATATATCTCCTTCTTTGGTGAACGCCGCTTTGACAGCTTCGGGCGTCGAAGCCACGGTTGGGCAGGAACGATGAGCCTGGGCGAACTGCAGGTCGCTGGGAAGGTCGTCAATCATGGGGCAGAAGATAATGTCCAGCGGTTTCTTCTTGTGGTGCACATAGAGCAGGTTATGGACGTGCGGGATGCCGACCTTGGAGGGGAAGCAAGGGTCAATGGCGCCTCGTTTGGCGCCTTCCTTGTAGAGGCTTTCATTGGTGAAATCGGAATAAATGAGGTTGTCCGCGGGAATCCCCAGCGCCTCGAAGTAGGCGCTGAAGATAGGATTCACTGAGTACATGTTGAGAATGCGCGGAATCCCGATGCGAAGGTCCTGGCGCTTTTTCATCAGCTCGAAGCGCTTCCTTTGCTTGAGCGTGATCGTGAACTTGGGCAGAGGATCGGCAACAATCTGCGGCGCGTAGGATTTGAAAGGAGCCTTGGCGCCGGCTTCCGCCATGTTGGGGTTGTCCTTCTTGGCGGCATCCAGACCCTTCTTGATCTCGCGCATGTCGTTAACATCTTCGACCAGCCCCTTCTCGCAGCTATTCCCGACGATCAGCCGCTTGACTCCGGGCAGGATGGGAATCTTCGATTTTTTCCAGGATTCGTCAGTAGCGGCGATTTGAACGTCGATAAAGGTGCGCATGCACTTGTTCTTGCAGAAGTAGCAGCGGGTGTTCTCATTGCGATGCGTCGCGTAGGTGATCTTCTCCACCGCTTCGAAGCCGATAAAGCTCGTCCGATGTCCCGATTGATAGAGCCTTCGCGCCTCAATTCCTGCGCCGATGGCCCCGGCCTCCCCGCAATGTTCGTGGACAATCACATTCGGCTTCTGCCCTTTGTCCTTGAAGCGCGATTCGATGAAATCCACTTGCGACTTGACGGCGGCAAGGTTGTGCTGCGTGCCGCCCTGCAAGATGAAAGTCTTCCCCAGCGAGGCCAGGTTGGGAATCTGGGAAACGTAAAGCCATATGTTCTTGGGCAGCACATTGGCTAGCCCGGCCATGATCTCTTCCGGCTTCCAACCCTGGCGCTGGAAGTCCACGATGTCCGACTGCATAAAAACCGCGCAACCATACCCGAACATCGGCATGGCTTTGGCGCTGAAGGCCAAGTCGGCGTATTTCACCACGTCGTGACCGAAACCGACGCACGTGGACTGGAGAAAATAGCCATTGCCGGCTGAGCACTGAGTGTTCAGCTTGAAGTCCTTGACCCGCCCATCCTGCAAGATGATGAGCTTGATATCCTGCCCGCCCACGTCGCAGATGACGTCGGCATCCGGGTAGAAGTGCAAAGCCGCCTGAGTGTGCGCCACGGTTTCCACCAGGGCCACATCCGCGTTCAACACGTCCTTGAGGATGTCCTTGGCGTATCCCGTGCTGCCTACGCCCAGCAGTTCGACTGTGGCGCCTTGCGACTCGACTTGCTTTCGCAGGTTGGCGAACATCTCCATGGTGTCTTCCAGCGGGTTACCTTTCGAGAGCTGGTAACACTTCACCATTACTTCGCCACCTTCGCTGACCAAAACAGCCTTGGTCGAGGTGGAGCCGCCATCGATGCCCATGAAGGCCCGGACGTGCTCACCGGGCTTGAACTGGCGGGGCACAAACTTCTTGGGCTTGTAGCGCTCTCGAAATGCGGCCAGTTCATCTTCGCTCTTATAAAGGCCCGAGCCGCCCTTCTTCTTCTTTTCCTCCGCGCGGCCGACGTTCATGTACCATTCGAGCTTCTCGCAACCCGCGTAAACTCCGATTTGGGGGTCTTCGTCCAAGGCGAAGCGGACGCAACCAAGTGCGGCAAAGTACTGGGCGTTCTTCGGAACCTGGATCAGCTCCTTCGGGTCTTTGTCAGGAGGCAGGGGGAAGTTCCTTTCCTCCCAGACCTTCGGGATGTTGGCCCTCCAGCAGTCCTGCATTCCCTTGATGTAGGTGTTAGGTCCACCGAGCAACAGCACTACCGGACGCAGCGTGTTGCCGCGCGTGAGCACGGCAAGGTTCTGCTGGATGATGGCCTCGAAAAGCGAAGCCATCAGCTCATTGGGTGGCACACCGCTCTTCTGTAGCCCGTTGATGTCCGTCTCCGCGAAAACTCCGCATTTCCCTGCCACCGGGTGCAGCTTCAAGCCAAAGTAGCCCATGTTGCAAAGCTCTTCGGCGGGGATTCTCACCTTGGCGTTTATCTTGTCAATGACGGCCCCCGTGCCGCCCGCGCACTTGTCATTCATGGAGGGAATTTTCTTCTTGCGGCCGGTCTCCGGATCTTCTTTGAAAATGATGATCTTGGCGTCCTGCCCACCCAATTCGACTACCGAGCCGCATTCAGGGTACAGGTGTTCGACGGCAAGCGAAACCGCATTCACTTCCTGCACAAACTTCGCCCCGATGTGCTGGCCAACAGGACCGCCCCCACTCCCGGTAATAAAGACTCGGGTTTTGCCAGCCTTGATCCCAGCCTCGGCTTCCATCCGCTTCAGGAACTCGAGACACTTTTCTGGCTGCTTGGTGTCGTGGCGCTGGTAGTCGCTCCAGATAATCTGGTCGGCGGCGGTATCCACCACCACGGACTTCACGGTAGTTGAGCCGACGTCGAAACCCACAATCAAATTTTTGGGATTAGCCTCACCCATTTTGTGTCCCCCTGGCGATGATTAGTGTTAGCCGCCGTGCTGTCCTAAGAAGTGTAGCGCCGGCTTCCAGCCGGCAGATGGCCGCCAAGATGGCGGCGCCACGTTCAAAATAGGACAGCACATTAGCCGCCGTGCCCTTGCTTCTGGGCCATCTCCGCGAAAAGGGCTCTGCCGCGTCGCTCCATCTCTTCCGGCGAAACATCCTCTTGGTTAGCGGCGAGCGCCCAGCGGTGGCCGAAGGGATCAACAATCTGACCATAGCGGGCGCCCCAGAACATGTCCGTCAGGGGCATGATCACCGTGGCGCCGGCGGCGACTGCTTGGTTGAATAAGGTGTCAACCTCTTCGACATAAATATGCAGGACCACCGGGCTGCCGCCCAGCGTCTGCGGCGCAGGCGTCCCCGCTCCCGGGAATTCGTCCGCCAGCATCAGATGGGAGTCCCCGATCTTGAGGTGCGCGTGCATGACTTTGCCGTCCGGAGTGTGGTGGACGTCCAGCACCGCTGCTCCCAAGGCCTTCTTGTAAAACTCGATAGCCTTTGAAGCTTCTCGCACCGACAGATGCGGAGTAATCGTGTGCATTCCCTCTGGGACGGCCTTAACTTTGCCTGCCATTTCCCAAGCACTCCCCGTTGTGAATTCCCGCTGCTTTTTGCGCCCCCAAAACGCCCTCGGCACGGTGCACCCTTGATCCCCGCAGGGCCCGGACAGTAGCCGGGGGTACCGCCTCCGGAAAACGCCCTGTCCACAAGGTCCGATCCCGCAGGCGCGGGATCGAATTGGGGTGGCGTCACACCGGTCTTGCGGCCCACGGCCCAAGGGAATACGACCCTTTCAGGGTCGGGAAACGAGCGCGGCGCATTCCGGGGGCGCTGCCCCCGGCTACTATCTTGTGCCCTTGCAGGGCATGAAAAAACTACTGTTCGGTCCTACCCTGCGGCACACGTTTCTGACATAACGGATATATGTGCTCGGCTGTGCATGCTCAGAATGACAGCACCCACGGGTTTTTTCCGCACCCGGCAACCGGCCCTCTCGCATCGCCCCGGTCAAGCCGCGACCGCCATACGCCGCTCGGCTTTCAGGCGCTCGGCGGCGTCGAGCGCGAGGTTCGCAAAGAGCCGCAGACCTCAAAGGCTGAGGTCTGCGCTACGCTTCCCTCGGTCAAACCGCGACGGTTTCCCGCTGCTCGGCTTTCAGGCGCTCGGCAGCGTGGAGCACGAAGTTTGCCGCCACACCCACCACGCCTTTCCGGTGCCCATACTTGTACATGGGTTGCTGCATTTCGGGATGGTCGGCCACGAACTCCTTCAGGTCATCCAAGGTCACGCCAGCCTCATCCAGAACCCTCTTCATCTCGTTCTTGGCGCGCACCTTCGCCTCACCCAGCGCCATCTGAACGCGGCTGTGCGCGTTCACGTCGCCTTCGCCGGAGGTTTCAACAGGAATGAAGATCATGTCCTTGTAAGTGGAGACCACTGCTGACTGCGCGCCGTCCGACTGCGTCGAAGGCATGCAACCAAAAGGCTTCAAACTGAGCACCATGTGGCAGAGGTCCTTATTCGAGTAATAAATGTTCTTTGCCACTTCCAAATGCCCTTCGCCCCCGCCCGCGCGGGAGTTGTAAAACGGGTGCCCAAGGCGCTGGAGTTCGTATTGATCGGTCAGGTGATGCGCAATGCCGCCAAGTGCAGTGATCAGCCGGTGGTACTCACGCTTGAATATGACTTCAGCCGCTGACAGCTTGGCGAGTTTCTGCTGGGTGGTCAGGCGGCTGCCAAAGACTTTCGCCAGGTTCCACTTTGAAACGCCCTGCTGAATCAAGTCCAGCCCGCGCTCGTCCTTGGTCTGCTGCTTGGCTTGGTGAATCATATACATGATCCAGGTGCCGATAGGTTCTACGAGAACCTGTGCGCCTTCCTTCTCCAGGAACTTGAACATATTGAAGTTCCCATCGCCTTCCGTGGTCTGGGCCCAGAATTCACCGGTCACTTTTACGAGGGGTTTTACGCGGGTACGGTCCACCGGGATGGCGTTGAAGCGGTCGCGAACCACGTTGAGTGCGGCGGTGTAGTCGTCACCATAGAGCTGTTTCAGGAACTTGCCAACGTATTCCGCCGTCCCTGCGAACCCGGTCTTGCCCAGCAATGAGGCGAGTTTGCCTTCCAGCGTCCACGGCTGCTTCTGGCGCAAGACCTCGTGGAGCATATCCATGCACTCACCGAGCACGCGGTCGGTTTCGCCGGGGTTCACTTCGTAGGGGCGGATCTGATAGGCAACATCATTAATAATGTCGCCGATATTCATGGCATTCAGAATCCCGAGGAAGAAGTCCAGGTTCATTTCCAGCCCCGCCTCGGCTTCCGCCTGGTTCAGGCCCCCGCTCTGCTGGAAGAGCAGCACTCGGAAGCCGTCGAAACCGGAATTCCGCAGCGCCAGCCGGTACTCGGCCTCGTACATTCCGAAGCGGCAGGGACCGCAGGCGCCCGCCGTGAAGAAGACATAGCGGTCGATAATTTCCTGCTTGCTCATGCCCTTCTCTTCCAGGCTTTGGACGTATTCAACAAGATTTCCAACGGTGAAGTATGTTGGGTTACATTGGCCGTTGTTGCCGTACTCCTTGCCGAGTTGGAACGCCTTCTTGTTGGGAACGGGCATAGCTTCGCATTTGTAACCGAGGCTTTCCAATGCCCCGTGAATAAGCTTTTCATGCTTCCAGGTAAGCCCACCGAAAAGGATGGTGGTCCGGTCACGTTGGGATTTCGTGAAGGGGTTCTCGACAGGCTTGAGATACTGCTGAGTCTGGCGCTTCTCCAGGCCTGCTTCCTTTTCCAATCGCCGGCGCTCGTCCTCCAAGCGCTGGCGGATCAACTCGTCTTTTGGGGAAATTTGAATCAACCCCCCACTAATCGTCGGAACTTCATTGAACGGACTAGTGCTCATTCATCACCTCGTTTCCAGAATTCCAGCCAGGGTTTGGCAGCCAAGCGGAACGTCTCCTGGTCACATAGGACGCATTCGCCTAGCAAACGAACTCGCATTCGCCACGGGCATTCGCTGCGTACAAATTGATTTCAAGCCAGCCCTGTTTTGAGGAGGCGCACACCCCCGACTGACGCATAGCATATTTTACTGTCTTCGGGTCAAAGTAAACGGACTTGCATTAAATGGTTATTTCTTAGACTTCAATTGGAAAGCGCGGAAGGCGAGTGGCAACTGCTTGAATTTCACTTTTTCTTATTGGCAGCACGCGGGGGAGTTCGACCCCACCATTCTTCGAAGGATGCAAGCAGGACAATCACTCGCCACTGACAAACGTGGCGAGCTTGCGCAGCTTCTCATGACGCCGGCGAAGAAGTTCGTCGGGAGACAGCTTTTCGAGGTCCTGGAGGCACGACCTCAGCACCGGCCGCAAAATATCGGCGGCAAGTTGGTGACTGTTGTGGGTGCCACCCGGAGGTTCCGGCACCACGCGGTCCGCAATTCCTAAGCGAAGCATATCTTCGGCGGTCAGCTTGAGGACACGCGCGGCTTCTTGTTTATGATCCCAGTCCCGCCAGAGGATTGAGGAGCAACTTTCCGGGGCAATCACCGAATAGACGGCGTTTTCGAGCATAAGGACTTCATCGCCTACCGCTATGGCGAGTGCCCCTCCGCTGCCGCCCTCACCGTGAATAACCACCACGATGGGAACACGCTGCTTGGGTATCTCCTTCAAGTTGTAGGCGATGGCCTCGGCCTGCCCGCGTTCTTCGGCCCCGAGTCCGGGATAGGCGCCAGGTGTGTCAACGAACGTTATGATGGGCAAGCCGAACTTGGCCGCGGTTCGCATCAGGCGCAACGCCTTGCGGTAGCCCTCCGGGTTGGTCATCCCGAAGTTGCGGAGCAGTTTCTGTTTGGTGTCGCGGCCTTTCTGATGGCCGAGGACCATGACTGATCTTTCCTCGAATTTGGCCGGTCCGCCCACCAACGCATGGTCGTCTCCGTACCGTCTGTCGCCGTGCATCTCGGTGAATTCCGTGAACAGCATCTGGATGTAGTCCAGAGTGTAGGGCCGTTGGGGGTGGCGAGCCAGCAACACCCGGTCCCAGGGGTCATTGGCTGTGCCGGCGACCCTGCCTCGAAGCGCTGCCAACTGCTGGCGTAGGCGTTCGATTTCCTCGTGCGTGACCTCCGAGTCGGAGGCCTGCTCCAGCTCGGCAATCTGTTTTTCGATCTCGCGGACCACCGCAAGTTGGGTGTCGGGATTTGACATCACTTCAATATCCTAGCCGATCCAGGTATTTATTGTCGACTCACTCTTGCTTCTCGAGCAGAATGGCAGACTCGCCGCAGAGCGCCCGCAACTGAGCGATTACTTCCTCATCCGCCTTCACGGTATGCGGGCGGTTGAGACGGATGTTCGCTACAAAATCCCCAGGGCGTGTGAGTTCCAAGATCACTGAATTGTTGCCCGGATGGGCAGACAGCAAATCCGCCAGTTCTCCGGCAAGGCCTTCGCTGACTTGGGCAAGGTTTACTCGAATGCGGAGCTGAGACTTTCCGCCGTTCATCGCCGCATCGAGCGGCCGCGCTTCACTCAGCACCACCTTGGTGCGCTGGTTCTCTTCGTGGCGCACCCGGCCTTTGACCAGGAGCGCCGCGTCGCGCTTCAGAACTCCTTGAAGCTGCTGATAGGCTTGCGGGAACACAAGCAACTCCACCGATCCTCGGCTGTCCTCCAGCATGCCGCTGGCCCAAAGATCGCCCTTCTTGCTGGGCCGGACGCGCAAGCCGGTTAGGATTCCGGCTAAAATAACCGGCGACTCGTGAGCCAGTTCCTCCAATGAGGAGCTATCGTGGCGCGTGATCGACGCCAGGCGTCCCATGTACTTTTCAAGAGGATGGCCGGTGACGTAGAAACCCATAACTTCTTTTTCGCCCGCCAGCCTTTCCACCTCTGTCCAATCCGGCACGTCAGGCAGATTAAGAGGCGGAGGTGGCCCCATGTCGGCCTCGCCCATAAACAAACCATGCTGGCCGCTGTTGCTTTCGCGCTGCCGCTTCTGGCCAAGATCCATCATGCGGTCCAATACTGCCATGTGCTGTGAGCGGCGTGCGCCCAGCGAATCGAAGGCCCCGGCCTTGATGAGGCTCTCGATCACCCGCTTATTCAACAGGCGCAAGTCCACATTCTCGCAGAATTGCAGCAGCGTATCAAAGCGCCCGAGTTTGCGTCTTGCGGCCAGCACCGACTCGATGGCTGTGGCCCCAACGTTCTTGATCGCCGTGAGCCCAAACCGGATGCTGTTCCCTGCCGGGGTAAAGGTCAGATGGCTCGAATTGACGTCCGGAGGCAGGATGGGGATGCTCATGTCCCGGCATTCATTCAGGTATTTCGTCAACTTATCCTGATTCCCTATTTCTGAAGAGAGGAGCGCCGACACGAACTCCACAGGGTAATGAGTCTTAAGATAAGCGGTCTGGTACGCCACCAGAGCGTAGGCGGCCGAATGCGATTTGTTGAAACCGTAACCCGCGAACTGCTCGACCAGTTCCCATAGTCGCTCGGCCTTCGCTTTGGGAACATTGTTTTTCTCTGCCCCTGCCAGGAACTTTTCCCGGTTCGCCACCATTTCCTCGTGCTTCTTCTTTCCCATGGCGCGACGAACCACATCCGCTTCGCCAAGAGTGAATCCGGCGACTCTGTTAAAGATCTGGATGACCTGCTCCTGGTAGACAATCACACCGTACGTTTCTTCGAGAATCTCCTTAAGTTGGGGGAGGTCGTAAGTCACGCGCTTCTTACCGGTCTTGCGGGCAATGTAATCATCGATCATGCCACCCTGAATGGGGCCGGGCCTGTAAAGGGCGTTCAAAGCTGTGAGATCCGCCAGGCGGCTGGGTTTGACGCGCTGGAGGATGTCGGTCATTCCCCGACTCTCAAACTGGAATATTCCGGCGGTGAGCCCCTTACAGAGCAAGGCATAACTTTCTTCATCGTTGTGAGGCAGATTTTCCAGATCTAGTTTCTCTCCCCGCGCCGCTTCAATCAGCTTTACGCAGTCATCGATGACGGTGAGCGTGGTGAGACCCAGAAAGTCCATTTTCAGCAGGCCGATCTTTTCCAGGTCATCCATGGCGTACTGCGTAGTGATTTCATCTTTGTTGCTCTTGTAGAGCGGAACGATCTCTTGCAGAGGTTGGGGTGAAATAACAACCCCAGCGGCGTGAGTGGAAGCGTGGCGCACAAAGCCTTCCAGGTGGCTCGCCACCTGGAGCAAATCCGCCACGCGCGGATCGTTTTTTTCCAATTGGCGAAGTTCCGAGGTCTGCTTGAGGGCCTCCGCGAGCGTGATATTCAGCGTATTGGGAACCAGCTTGGCGATCTTGTCGACCTCGGCGAAGGGAATGTCCAGGGCCCGGCCGGCGTCGCGAATCACCGCTTTCGCACCCATGGTCCCGAAGGTGATGATCTGGCTGACGTTCTCACGCCCGTACTTTTCCGTAACGTAGTTAATAACTTCACTGCGGCGTCGCATGCAGAAGTCGATGTCGATGTCCGGGAAGGAGATGCGTTCGGGGTTTAGAAAGCGCTCGAAAAGCAGGCCGTGCTGCAGCGGATCGATGTCCGTGATATGCAATGAGTAAGCGGCCAGGCTTCCGGCTGCCGAACCGCGCCCCGGACCCACGGGAATGCATTGCTCGCGCGCATGCCGGATGAAATCCCAGACGATCAGGAAGTAGCCTGCGAAGCGCATTTGCTTCACCAGTTCGATTTCACGCTCCAGGCGTTCCTCATAGGCTTGCAGCGGATGACTGAGTCTTCCCGCTGCCGCCAATCGTTCCAGCCGTTGGAGCCGGTGCGCAAACCCTTCCCGCGTCACCTTTTCAAAAAAGCTGTCGAGCGTCTCGCTGGCCGGAACCTCGAAATGCGGAAAGACGTGCTTGTTTTCTTCCAGATGTACGTTACAGCGGTCGGCAACTTCCAAGGTTCGAGAAAGCGCCTCCGGGACCTCACTGAAGACCGCTTGCATCTCCTCAAAAGACTTGAAATAGAACTCCTCTGTGGCGAACTTTATCCGGTTGGGATCGCTGACGGTTTTCCCGGTTTGAATGCAGACTAGAACGTCTTGAGCGCGCGCATCCGCTTTGGTGAGGTAATGACAATCGTTCGTGGCTACAAGGGGTATGCCGGTGTTGCGTGATAAGCGCGCCAAGTGCGGGTTGATGCGCTTCTCTTCCGCAATTCCCTGGTCCTGGATTTCAATATAGAAATTGCCCTTCCCGAAGATGTCCCGAAGATCATATGCAGCCTGGCAAGCCGATTCGAATTTGTCGGCGCTCAGGGCCACGGGGACTTCCCCGCGCAAACAACCGGACAGGCCGATTAATCCATCGGCATGACGCGCCAGCAGGTCCTTATCGATTCGGGGCTTGTAATAGAAACCTTCCAGAAAGGCGGAAGAGGCCAGCTTGAGAAGGTTCCGGTAACCTCTTTCGTTTTCGCACAGGAGAACCAGATGATAGGGTCGGTCAGCGTCCGGCGAGCGGTCGAAGCGATTCGTGGTCGCCACATAGACTTCGCAGCCCAGAATCGGCTTCAAACCCCGTTTCAGCGCAGCTTCGTAGAACTTTACGGCGCCGAAGAGGTTTCCGTGGTCCGTGATGGCGACGGCAGGCATCTTGAGCTCAGCCGCGCGATCCATCAAGCGACCGATTTCACACGCCCCGTCGAGGAGGCTGTAGTCAGTATGAAGATGAAGATGGACGAAGTTTTCGGATGGCATCCCGGAAACATTGTAACAGAAATGATCTGGTTATGGCACACCCATTCGGGTTCGTCGCACAATAGCGACATCCTGCATGGTTCTGCCCAGCATGGCCCCATATCGTAGTGTGCATGCCCCGGAGAAACCGGAAAGTGAAAACAAGAAAACAGAACCTGGAAAATGCCAGCGTACCCCTACAGCGAGGGCGATGAGCCCACGCTTTGAGCCTGGCTATTGTTGAGTTCCCGAATTCATTTCCAGAACCTCGCGGACCTTCACCAACAACGCGTTTGGCGCAAAGGGTTTCTGTAGGAAGGGTATGCCTCCCTCCAAGATACCATGGCGGACAATGGCATCATCTGTGTACCCTGACATGTAGAGCACTTTTGTCTCGGGATGTAGGGAGGACAAACGCAGGGCCAACTGTTTGCCGTTGGTTCCAGGCATCACCACGTCGGTCAGCAGCAGATGAATCGGTTCTGTATGTTGTTTTGAGAGCTTAAGCGCCTGTGCGGCTCCTGTTGCTTCCAGCACCTTGTAGCCGTGCGATATGAGCGCCTCGCATACTAGCGATCGGACGCCCCCCTCGTCTTCAACTACCAGGACGGTTTCTGAACCGTTAACTTGCAGAGTACGGATTTCGGCTGATTCCGTCGTTGGCAGGTCTTCCTCGACCTGGGGAAAGTAGATTTTGAACGTTGAACCACGTTCTGGCTCGCTGTAAACCCAAATAAAGCCGCCACTCTGCTTGACAATCCCATAGACCGTAGCCAACCCAAGTCCGGTTCCCCGGCCTTCCTCCTTGGTGGTGAAGAAGGGCTCAAAAATATGCGCTTGCGTATCGAGGTTCATTCCGCTTCCCGTATCGCTCACGGCCATCATGACGTACTTGCCGGGTATCATGTTCGGATGGCTGCGCGTGTAGTCCTCATCAACTTCGACATTGGAGGTCTCGATAAGAAACTTTCCACCCTCCGGCATGGCGTCGCGGGCATTGACCGCCAGATTCATGATGACCTGTTCGATCTGCCCCGGATCGACTTTGACACGTCCCAGGCCGGGCCTCAACGTCGTCACCAACTCCACGTCTTCACCGATCAGGTGGCGAAGCATCTTTTCTATTTCGGCAAGGACGCTGCTCAAATCCAGGACTCTTGGCTCCATGACTTGCCGGCGGCTGAATGCCAGCAGTTGCCGGGTCAGCGAAGCTGCCCTCTCACCCGCCATCAGGATTTCTTTCAGATGACCCCGCCGCGGGTCCTCGGGAGAGATTCGCTCGGTGAGAGTCTGGGCGAATCCGTTGATAATGGTAAGAAGGTTGTTGAAGTCGTGGGCCACTCCGCCGGCCAGCCGCCCCACGGCCTCCATCTTTTGTGCCTGAAGAAATTGCTGCTCCAGTTGCTTGCGAGCCGTTACGTCCAGTTTCGTGGCGATGAAGTGGGTGATTTCACCGCCCGGATTACGCACCGGGGCAATGCTCATCTCTTCGGTGTAGAGGCTTCCGTCCCTTCGCCGGTTGATAAGTTCACCATGCCAGCTCTGCCCATTCAGAATGGTTGCCCAAAGCTGCTGGTAAAACGCCGGCTCCTGTTTGCCCGATTTCAGGACCCTGGGGTTCTGTCCTAGAATCTCCTCGCGAGTATACCCCGTAATACGGCTGAAAGCCGGGTTGACATACTCGATGTCACCGGTCGTACTGGTGATCACCACACCTTCTGCGGACTGCTCGATGGCGGTGACCAGGCGGATATGCTCAGCTTCCGCTTGCTTGCGCTCGGTGATGTCGCGCGCAAACGCAAAGCTATATTCTCTCCCGTCGAACTCGAAATAGTTCGCAGTTACTTCCACCGGGATAACCCTTCCCTGTTTTGCTTGGTGCTGGGTTTCAAAGGTCATCGAGCCCCGCCCTTTGACCTCCTCCCAGAACATCCCCCAAACTTCTTTGGGGACAAGCGGATCGATTTCCGGGATTGACAGGGAAAGGAGCTCTTCTCGGGAACGTCCTAAAGAGCGGCAGGCCGCGTCGTTGACGTAGACGATTTGGCCTTGTGAGTCCATCCAAAAGATAGCATCCGAGGCATGTTCCACTGAGAATTGCGTCAACCGAAGCTTCTCTTCCACACGTTTGCGCTCGGTGATGTCGGAGAGCAAACCATCGGCATACCGGATGCCGTTCTTCTCATAGGTGGCATGCGCCCGGTCGTGTATCCAGATCCACTCCCCGTCCTTGCGCTTTGCACGACACTCCACGTCAAACGGTTGACCCTCGGCAAAGAGCGCCTGAAGGCCTTGCCTCACCTTGTGAACGTCGTCGGGGTGGAGGGAGTCGAGATAGAGATGAATGCCCTGCTGATAAACCTCGTCAGGGGAAAAGCCACTGACCCTTCCCATGTTCCTGCTGATGAAAGCAAAGCGGAATTCGGCGTCCATTGTCCAGGCGACGTCAGGGATATTCGACACCAGCGAGCGGTATTTTTCCTCGCTCTCACGCAGCGCCTCTTCCGCCCGCTTGCGCTCGGTGATGTCTTCCACGATTCCGTCGTAGTACAACACATTTCCGGATTCATCCCGCACCACGCGCGCGCTCTCGCGAACGAAAATTACCGACCCATCCCGCCTTGTCCATGCCTCTTCCAAGCCCCTGACTTCACCGTCCTGTTCCATTCGCTCACGAAATCGCCTTCGAGGGTAATTGGGCTCGAATCCTTCCTTCTCAAGGTTACGCGTAGCCAGTTCTTCCAAGTCTTTGTACCCTAACATCCCGACCATGGTGCGATTCGCCATCAGGATATTGCCTTGGGGTGTGGTGCGATAGATGCCAACAGTGGCGTTTTCCACGAGACTACGGAAGCGCTCTTCGCTGTCGCGCAACGCCTCCTCCGCCCCTTGCGCTCGGTGATATCTGTCAGGAAGCCTACGCTCGCTTGGCCGTCGGGAAGGTCCATCATCGCCACCGCAACCTCCACAGGGAACTGGGAGCCATCCTTGCGTTGGCCGACCGCTTCATATCGCTCGGGAACCGGGAGGTCGAGCGAACGTTGCCGGGCGCGTTCTTCGACCATCGCCCGGCAGGCTGGCGACCACTGTTCGCCAATGGACCGCCCCACCAGTTCATCGACGCTCTGGAAACCATACAGTTCCAGATACTTTTGGTTGACAAACAAGGTCAACCCGCATCGGCTGATGCTGACCGCGGTCGGCGCCCTCTCCATCAGGGTCCGGAACCGCGCTTCACTTGCTTGCAATGCCTCCGCCACCCGCTTGCGTTCGGTGATGTCCTGTAGCGTTCCGTGTAGCCTGACGATGCGGCCGTCGTCGCCGCGCACGGCGGCTCCTTGAGTGTGAGTCTGGCGCCGCGTACCATCCGGGCGGACCACCTCCAGTTCCAAATCGTAGGGTTCACCTGTGGCTAACGCCCGCTTGACGGCGCTATCCAAGCGCGCCCAGTCTTCCGGGGCGTAGAGCGCGGCGCGTTCCTGGTGCGTTGGGGCGGGCTGCTGGGGATCCCTCCCCACGATGCGGTAAAGCTCATCCGACCACGTTGTAGTGTCGGTAGCCACGTCCCAGCTTGAACTGCCGACGTGCGCCAAATGCTCGGCCTCCTTAAGGCGCTCTTCGCTTTCACGCAGCGCCTTCTCCGCCTGCTTGCGCTCGGTGATGTTCTTGCCGAATACCGATATCCCGAATACTTTGCCATCGTGTTTGAGGAGGTTAAAAGTCAATTGCAAAACACTTGAGCCTGCCGTCACATTGTAGTCTGTAGTATACGAACCTTCCGAAAGTGCTCGCTGATAGAGTTCGTGCCATCGGTTGACTAAGTCCTCAGTGGGGAAGTGGTCCTTCGGGCCTGTGCCAATCTGGAGGCGAATTCCACACCACTGCAGAAAATAGTCCCCGAGGCTGCGGTTGAATGTGAGAAGTTTAAAGGTCTCGGAATCGACAGACCAAATCATATCGGACGTACTTTCAACAATCGCATTCGTCAGAGCCTGCGACTCGCGTAACGCCTCCTCGGCCCGCTTCAGTTCGTCGATATCGGTGCAGGTCCCAAACCATTTGACGATTCCACCCGTGGCGTCGCGCAGAGGCAGCCCTCGGGTGAGAAACCAGTGATAGGTGTCGTCAGCTCGCCGCAAGCGACACTCGATACTGTACGTATCACCGCTCTCGACCGCATGGTTCCAGGCGTCCCACGCGGGCTGCTTGTCATCGGGGTGGAAGGGGGTATTCCAGCCTCTTCCATAGCTCTCCTCCAGAGTCAGCCCGGTGTAATTCACCCATCGTTGGTTGAAGTAGATGTTTAACCCATTGGGGGTACACATCCAGACCAACTGCGGCACCGCCTCTGCGAGCGTCCGAAACGCCGTTTCACTTTCGCGCACCGCCTCCTCTGCCCGCTTGTGCTCGGTGATGTCGCGGGCAATCGAGGAAACCCCGGTCACCTTTCCAGTCGAGTCGGTGAGGGAGAAGATACTCAAGGAGACATCAACAAGCCTTCCGTCTTTCCGAACTCGTACCGCTTCATAGTGGTCAACGCGCTCACCCCGCTTGAGCCTGGCAAGGATGTGCGGCAACTCCTCGGATCGGTCGGGTGGGAATAGAACGGAAATAGGCTGGCCCAAAACTTCGGCGGCAGAATAGCCATAGAGTTTCTCTGCGCCCTTGTTCCAGCTCGTGATAACGCCATCCAAGGTCTTGCCAATGATCGCGTCATCCGAAGACTCCACGATAGTGGCCAGTCGGGAGGTGGCTTCGAAAGCACGCTTGTTTTCGGTACGCAGGCGTTTCTCTTCCAGCACCCGGTGGACTGCGCTCGGCAGTCGCGCCAGCCGGTCCTTTAGAACAAAGTCCGCCGCGCCCTGCTTGATGCATTCCACCGCAGCTTCGTCGCCCAGAGCACCCGTCACCACAATAAGTGGAATATCCTTTCCTGAGCGTTTCAGAATCTCCAGGGCGTCAAGCGCTGTCCAATTGCGGAGATTGAAATCGGCCAGAATCACGTCGTACTCCGCTATTTCCAGGTGTTCGCGGAAAGATTCCGGCAAGTCCAGCACCGTCGATTGGACCTTGTAGCCACCGCTCTCCAGCAGGGCCACCATCAGCTTTGCGTCGTGGGGGTTATCCTCCAAGATGAGGGTCCGCAGCAGTGGCGGGGGACCGGTTGTGTAATCCGGTTTCTTGGCATCCATAGTTCGAGCTCCCTATCAGGGCTGGAAAGCCTTAGGGGGGACAGGCTGGTTTAGGACCAGCCAGAACAACCCCAGTTGCTTCACCGCTTGGCGGAAGGAACCGAATTCCACGGGCTTCTGGATGTAGGCGTTGACGCCCAGCTTATAGCTTTCCACCAAGTCGTTTTCCTCCCGCGAGGAGGTGAGTACCACGATGGGGATCGCATGGGTACGCGGGTCGCCCTTCACCGCCGCCAGAACTTCCAGACCATCCACTTTCGGAAGTTTCAGGTCCAGGAGCACCAGTCGGGGCGGGTTATCAAAGCTGCGGCCGGCAAATTCACCCCGACAGAAAAGAATGTCGAGCGCTTCTTCCCCATCATGCGCCACCTGAATGTTGTTGACAAGGTTCTCCTCGCGCAAAGCATGCAGGGTCAGCTTGACATCGTTAGGGTTGTCCTCGACGAGAAGAATTTGCAGAACTTCTTGGGTCATGGGTTGCCTCCCGAGCCTAGGTGTTTTTCCGGTTGGGGATCTTCAGCCGATCCCAGGGTGAAATAGAAGGTCGCGCCTTTGTCAAGTTCGGCTTCTGCCCAAACTCGGCCTCCGTGTTTATGAATAATGCGCTGCACCGTTGCCAGCCCCACGCCCGTGCCTTCAAAGTCTTCCGCCCGGTGCAGCCGCTGAAATACCCCAAAAAGTTTGTTGGCGTACTTCATGCTGAAGCCCACGCCGTTGTCGCGCACGAAGACGGCTCGGGCGCCGTCGTGATAGGTCACTCCCACTTCAATGACTGCAGGTTTCCGCGGGCGCGTAAATTTGACGGCGTTTGAGAGCAAGTTGGCGAAGACCTGTTTCATCAGAGCCGGATCGCACTCGACGAAGGGCAGCGTCTCAATTTTCCACTCGATGAAGCGCTCGGGGTTTGCGCGCTCTAAATCCTTACTGACCTCTTCTACCAGGGAGTTCAGTCCTGTCACCTGCATGTCCAGTTGCTTTCGGCCTACACGCGCCAGATTGAGCAAGTCATCAATTAACATACCCATGTGGAGGACCGCGTCCCGAATTGTCGCGACGTATTCCTGGGCATCGGGAGATAGCTCGGCACCGTGCTCTTCGACGAGCAGCTTCGAAAACCCGTCCGCGTGCCGCAACGGCGCCCGCAGGTCATGCGAAACAGAGTAAGTAAAGGCCTCCAGTTCTTTGTTGGC
Source organism: uncultured Acidobacteriota bacterium (assembly GCA_963832915.1). Taxonomy (GTDB): domain Bacteria; phylum Acidobacteriota; class Terriglobia; order UBA7540; family UBA7540; genus CAVROP01. The sequence goes on along the minus strand of CAWHWE010000091.1, from coordinate 148,086 downwards.
GGCCTCAAGTTCCGCCGTGCGCTCTCGCACCCGCTGCTCGAGTTGTTCGTTCAGTTTCTGGATCTCTTGCTCGGCGCGCTTGCGCGCGGTGATATCGCGGGCGGCGGCAAACACGCCGACTACCTGCCCGGCCTCGTCCCGGTAGAGCGACGCATTGTATAGTACCGGTACGACCTGTCCATCGCGGTGCCGAACTTCCAACTCGTAGTCGCGTACCGAGCCCTCCCGGAACACCTGCCGATAGCCCGCGCGGGCCTTCTTGGCGTCCGTGAAATAGTCGGAGAAGTCCGTGCCCATGAGCTCCTGGCGCGAAAGGCCTGTGACTCTCTCGGTCGCCGTGTTGACGTCCGTGATCCTTCCGTCAGCCGAAATCGTCACCAGCGGGTCGAGACTGGCCTCAAGCAGGCTCCGGTTGTAAGCGCTGGCTTTGAGAAGTTCTTGCTCCGCCCGCTGACTCCCCAAATTGTACCGGTGCGTTACCAAGCTTGCGATGATACCGAGGGTCAGTGCCAGCAGCACTCCAAGAATTAATCCCGTTTCTACGGTCTTGGCGCGGGCCCGGCTCTGGGCGCGGCGATTCTCCAGCAATCTCCTCTCCTCCGCCAGCATCCCATCGACGCCATCGTGCAGTTCGTTCATCAGCTTCAGGCCCTCGCCGTGGCTCAATAATTGCCTGGACGGATCAAATCCCCGTTCCCGGCGTAGCGTGATGAGCTCCTGGTTGAGCGTAATCTTACGCTCGATAAGGGGCATAAGTCTTTCGAGGTTTTGCTGCTGATGGGGGTTGTCGGCCGTCAGGCTCCGGAATGCATCCAGATGCTTGCTAAGGCGCGAGATTCCTGCATCGTGCTGCCGCACGTAATCCTCGTCGCCCGTGGCGACGTACCCGCGGGCGCCCGATTCAGCTTGCTGCAAGGCGGAGTACATTCCTTCGGCCTCAGCCGTCACCTCATGGCTGTGCGCTACTTGGAAGTCGGCCTCTTCGAGCGCCTGGATGGTTCGAAACTGGAGCACTCCAACCAGCACCAGTGCCCCGAGTGCCAGCCCAAAGCCCACTTGAGTCTTTACTTCCGGGGAGAACCGGTCCAGTGATTTCGCCCAGTTGCTCGTCATCTTGGCATCACATTTCCTGACAAGCATTCTACTACAAGCCTCCCACCACTGCTGACCCAAGAGTACTATTGCCAAAAAATCCGGTCGGGTACATATTACTAGTGCGGCGACAATTGAAATGGAGTTCCGATTCAGTTATCCCGAAGACGCAGGGAGGTGGAAAGGTGCTTGTTCCCATCCAGTGCGCTGAGGCGCAAAAAACGCGGAAACGGCGTGAACGACCCCGAAAACCATATCTCGTGAATGGAAGATAATACAAGACAATCCACAAGCACTGCCGCTCCATCATTGCCGGGGGTCCCTGCCCCGTCGGAAAGGGGTACCAGCCTGGGCAGAGGGCGCATTCTAATCGTGGATGATGAGGAGGGGATCCGCCACTTCCTGAGCTATGGGCTTGGGCTGGCAGGGTTCGATTGCAGGGATGCCTCAGGCGGCGCGGAAGCACTGAAGCTGCTCGAAACCCAACCCTTCGATGCAGTGATCTCCGACTTGCGGATGCCAGGAATCTCGGGTCTGGAGCTCCTCAAAGGTGTTCGTGAGAAACATCCGGGAGTGGCCTTCTTGATGGCCACCGCCGTGGATGATTTGCGCGTGGGCATTCAGGCGATGAAGGAGGGAGCCGACGATTACTTGCTGAAGCCGTTTCTGATTGAGCCGGTCCTCACCGCCCTGAATCGGGCGATCGAGAGGAAACGCCTGGAGAGAGAAGTCGAGAACTACCGCCAGCGCCTCGAGCGAATGGTGGACCAACGGACCGGACAACTCCGAGTCGCCCACCAACGCACTGAACAGGCTCACGACGAAACGCTCGAAGGGCTGTCCGCAGCTCTGGACCTGCGCCACAACGAAACCGCCGGCCATTCGCGCCGGGTCACTCATTACTGCCTGGAAATTGCCAAAGCGCTGGGTTGCAGCAGCGAGCAGCTCAAGACCATAACCCGAGCCGCCTGCCTCCACGACATCGGGAAGATCGGTATTCCCGATGCCATTTTGCTCAAGCCGGGCAAACTCACGGAGGAGGAGAGGGTCATCATGGACACCCATGTGAGGATCGGGTACGAATTGGTGAGCTCCATCGCGTTCCTGGCGGACTCGGCAGAAATCGTTCTAACCCATCATGAACGCTACGATGGTACGGGCTACCCTCAAGGTCTGCGGGGCGATGAGATTCCCCTGCCGGCCAGGATATTTGCCGTCGCCGACTCTCTGGACGCCATGACATCGGATCGCCCCTATCGGTCCGCGCTTCTGTACTCTGCTGCCCGGGAAGAAATCATCAGGGAGTCGGGGCGGCAATTCGATCCCAAGGTGGTCATGGGATTCTTGGCCATTCCCGAGGAAGTCTTGGAAGCCATTCGGCTCGACGTTGCCAATCCTCATGCCCGCGCACGCATGCCTGGATGAGGTGGGACAAAGACGTGCGATCCGCATAGCGAATTTAATGCCGGCCAGGCGAAAGCGTACCCCCCAAGGCTGGCAGATTGGCTGCACTCGTCCAGGATGCCACGCTGACTTCTCCCTAGCAGGCTGCGGAAAAACCCCTTAGGGCTGTCATCCGGAGGAGCCGCAGGCGACGAAGGATCTCGCATTGCCTTGAAAACACTCTGAGCGAGATTCCTCGCTTCGCTCAGAATGACAGTGTGGAGGGGTTATTCCGCAGCCTGTTAGTTCTTTGGTCGTCCCGCCCTAGGATTTTTGCCGGGGAGTTTTCCCTTATCCTTTGCTCCCGCCGGACTCTGGGCCGGAGATAGGCTCCCGAGAGGATGGGGCGAAAGCGCCTTCGCCTCCGGCCCGACCTGCTTGTGCTTCGCCACTTCTTTGGATTTACGGGGAGGGTGGGCACGAGTAGCCGGCGCAGGCGGCGGCTCTTTGATGCCGGCCCTTTCGCGCAAGGCTGCGGTCAATTGCTGAGGGGTCTTGATCTTGCCATCCAACTGATCCAGGAAGACGCTCTCGATGATCTGATCGAACTTGGCTCCGGGTTTGAACCCCAGGGCCTCTAATTCCGCTTGAGGCAGCTTCGCTCTAAGTGGCAAGTACTTCGTCAGAAAATTCTTAACACGGGATTGAACCTTGGCCTGCGGATAATAAACCAGCAGGAAGAGTAAGAGATGGCGGGACTCTTTGGTCAGCAGAGTGTAGACTTGGTGAGGCAGATCGGCTTTCGAGCTGGCGAGTACCCGGGCGAGTTTCGTGGCGTCCGACTCCATGTTCAGGACTTCCTTGATCACTTTGCCGATTTCGAGCACTTTCTTCGCCATCCTTAGTTTTTCACTGTCACTCAGCTTTTCCACCAGGCAAAGAAAATTGACCAGGTAGGAATCGGCCCCCGGAACGATCTGGGCCGCCGCGCGAGTCTTGGAAAAGTGCTCGTAGGTTATCCGTATGGACGCCAGTTTCTTGTCCAGCCCCCCCAGGAGTTTCCGCTCCACAAGCACTTTGAGAATACGCGCTGGGTTCTCCTCTTGCAGGATAGCCCGGAGTTCATCGCCCTGTTGGTCCACACCCAGCCGTTCCCAGGCGCGATTCTGAAGGGCCGTCTCGAAGTAGTTCTTGGTGCGTTCCTCAGGCGTGAAATCAAGGCGCAGTCCAAGCCGCAGAAGGCGGTAAATCCGAAGTGGGTCTTCAGAAAAGCTCCGGGGATGCAGAACCCTGAGCTCCCGCCTTTCGATGTCCGCAGCGCCGTTGGTGGGGTCAAGAAGCAAGCCGCGCGAGTTGGGATGAAGCGAAATCGCCATGGCATTTACTGAAAAATCGCGCCGCTTCAGATCTTCAAATATGGTGGCGGGTCGCATCTCCGGGCGCTGGCCGGGTTTTGAAAAGACATCCTCCCGGCACTGGCCCAGCTCCACTCGCACTCCATTCGTGAACCAAAGTTCCGCCGCGGCAATTTGTGGGTCAAACTCCTGGTATGCAAGCGCCAGAGGCTCCCCACTCGCCATGACAGGGCGAGATGTGAACCCGGTCATGGGTGATGAGTCTTCAGTTCCCAGGCGGCGAAGAATCTTCAGGGGATCGCCTTGGAGGGCGAAATCCAGGTCACGCACCACTTGTTGCCCATACGTCAGATCTCGGACCGCGCCTCCCACGAGATACAGGTTCAACCCCTGTTCGTAGGCCGAGCGGCTGATCAGGCTTAGTACGCTGTATTGCTCTTGCGAGAGCTTGCTTTCCATCAGAAAGTTGTAGTCGCTCATGGGAGTTGGGCGTCCATTTCTTCGAAAACTCAGGGGCCTAAAGTTCAGGCTCGAGGATGGTGAGTCTGATAGACCTGCTTTAACCTTTGCGTCAGAACGTGCGTATATATCTGAGTTGTCGAAATATCGCTATGACCTAGCATAAGTTGAATCGAGCGCAGGTCAGCTCCACGTTCCAGCAGATGCGTGGCGAAAGAGTGGCGCACCAGGTGCGGTGCCAGGGGAGCTGAAATCCCCGCCCGCCGGCCGTGCCCGGCCAGAATCTTCCAAAAACCCACCCGTGATAGCGACCCTCCCCGACCATTGAGGAAGAGGAAGGGCTCCTTACCGTTCTTGCAGAGTGCCGGGCGACCCCCGTGCAAGTAAGCTTCCACAGCGCGCAGAGCAGACTTGCCAACCGGAATCAGCCTCTCCTTGTTCCCTTTTCCCAAACAACGAACGATGCCCAGACCGGAATCCAGATCCGCCCAACGCAGATGAACCAGTTCAGAAACCCTCATGCCGGTGGCGTATAGAAGCTCCAGCATAGCCTTGTCTCGAAGGCCGATAGGCGTGGAGATGTCAGGCTGTTTTAGGAGGGTGTCAACCTCGTCGGTGGTGAGATACCTCGGCAGCGTTTGTTCCAATTTGGGCGCATCGACGTCCGCCGTCGGATCGCTGTGGATCCTATCCTCTTGCGCCAGGAAACGAAAGAAATTCCGCAGGGATATCAGATGACGAGCCACGCTTCGAGCGCTCAGCCCGCGGCCATAAAGGGCGGCCAGGAAGGCGCGAACATCATCCCGGTCGGCGTCCGCAAAACTCATCCCGCGGCCATGCAGAAACCTCAAGAAATGGATTAGGTCCCGTTGGTAATTCGAGATACTGTTGGCGGCAAGACCCCTTTCGACACGCGCATAATCAAGGTAATCATGCACTTCGAGCAGCCCTGGTGGAGAATCCAAACCATATTGCCGGCCGCCAAATGCTCTCCTGCCAGCCACTCTGCTTGCCGGCTTCGGATCAAAGTGGTCCGCAGCCGTTCCGTTTTCCTGCTCAGCTTTGCTTCGGCCGGGTATTCTCGTCACTTTGCCTCAGAAGTGGAGCCGGAAAAATCAAGGGACGCGACAGGAACAAGCGAACGCGCTTGCACTCCCGCAGCGCCACGACACAAATTGCGCTCTGAAACCTAAGCGACTATTTTTCAAGAGATTATGAGCCTTCTTCAAGAATCCGCACTCCGACTCTGCGTCGAAAGACTTGACAGACCTAGCTCAGCACCTATACTAGCACAAGCGGTTTTCCGTATCCAAGCTGCATTTCACGGCAGCAAATTTCGCGCGGACGGCGCCTCTCGTGAAAGACAACCACAAATCGACTTACAAGAAGGTGGTGATACGTAAGCTGGATCATGGCCTCATGAAGGGTTTTGTTGACTCTGCTTCCTATTTGGGGCCCAACGGCGTCCGCATGCTCGACTGTGCAGGCCGGACTCTGACCATTCCCTTGCCCGAGATTAAGGGCGTCTTCTTCGTGAAGGATTTCGACGGCAACCCCCAGCGGTCGGAACGCAAACTTTTCCAGAGCCGCCCCCGTTTGGCCGGCCTTTGGGTTCGGGTGACTTTCAAGGACAATGAGGTGCTGGAAGGTCTTCTGCCTGGCAACCTGATGGAACTTAGTCCGGAGGGATTTCTGGTTACGCCGGCGGACCTCTACTCCAATAACTTGCGAATCTTCGTTCCCCGAACTGCGCTGAACGAGATTACTGTCCTGGGCGTGATATCCAATGGGCGGCCGGGAAAGCTTTCGCAGAGGGGCAGCGGACTTCAGGGTGACACCGCAATTGCCGCAGGCCAGATGGGTCTTTTCCCTGCTGCCGGCCGGGAGGAAAAATAGCTGTCTCCACGGGATACCGGGAAGCCCGCATTCGGGCGCCGCTCCCGATCATTTCAGGGGTGATATCACCGGGCAGGCTGGGTGCGCGCTCCGGACTGAGTCGGTTGTACGGGGGGAAGTACCATCTTCCGATGGATGGCGTAAAGCACTAGCTCCAGACGATCCGAAACCCCAACTTTATCGTAGACTGACCTCAGGTGATTCTTCACCGTTTGCTCGGTAATGGACAGATGCCGGGCGACTTCCCGATTTCGCCATCCCAGCATAAGGTAGCTGATGATTGTTTTCTCTCTCTGCGTCAGCGTATCCACGGGCCGCAATGGTTGGGAGGCATTCGTTTCCACAAACTTCGCGATGCGGGCAACCTGCCGATGCGGCAACCAGACTTCGTTCTCCCAAACCACCTTGCGTGCGCACTTAACGAACAGTGACGGTTCCACTGATTTCAGGATAATGCCCGCAGCGCCCAACCGGACGAATTGCATGCCCTCCTCTTCTGTAGGCGCTGAGGAGGAGGTGACCACGATTTTGCAATCCGGCGCTTCTCGGCGAAGATCGGCAAACACGTTGCCGCCCGTTTCCGTTATGATTTCTGCTTGGATGAAAAACAAATGAGGCCGGAGGGATTTTGCCAGTTCGATCAACTGCGCTGCGGATTGGGCTTGCGCGACGACGCGCAGGTCATCCTCCACCGCAAAGAGTTTTTTCAGCCCAAACCTGAAGATGCCCTCGCGGTCGGCTATGAGAACTCGGATCTTTTTCTTCCCGCCGTTGCGGAAGCTCATCCAGAATCACGTCTCAGCGCCACGCGTTCGCCAAGCCCGCCTGCCTCTACCACCCGCGCCGGCGCTGGGGTTGTCTAATGGTCTTTGGAAGATGTTTCCGGTCTTTCCCCGTACGTGGCGAGAGCGGCCCCAGCGATTCTCCAGCGCGCTTCCACCGAGAATTTCACCAGAATGCGTAATCCGGCGCGCTGCCTGTTACTCATCGGCTCTCCACCGAAACGAGCCTTACAGGCGATTTCAGGTTATCTCGTTTCTGTCATCGGGGCAAGAGGAAAACTCCCCAGGCAAACTCCCCCTTGTACCAGCGTACCGGTACTTCTGTACGAGGCATTGCCTAAACGGCGGACCGCTGCTAACCTTGCGGGCTTCGGGGTGGATTACCTGGTCAGCCCAGGTGGTTGTTCCCCCCGGCGAACTCGGAGGAGGAGACAACAATGAAACTGGGTGAAATTGCGGCGCGGCTCGAATGCCAGTTGGAGGGTCCTGAGAACCTCGAAATCACCGGCGTCGCCGGCATGGATGAGGCCACATCCGGCGAATTGACTTTCCTTGCCAATCCCAAGTACCGAAGCAAAATCAAGACGACGCAGGCTGCGGCCATTATTGCCAGCCCGGTGGAGGACCTCAAGGGCCGGCCCGCGTTGCGCTCGGCGAATCCTTACCTCACGTTTGCCAAGGCCCTCGAGTTTTTCCACCCCCTTTACCGGCCTCCAACGGGCATTCATCCCACGGCGGTCATCGCCCCGGACGTCAAATTGGGGCGAAATCCTTCCCTCGGCCCCTACGTGGTCCTGGAAGAAGGAGTTGAGATTGGGGATGACTGCGTGCTGAAAAGCCACGTGGTGATTTACCGGGGGACTACCATTGGGCATCGCTTCTTTGCCCATGCGCATGCCGTGGTGCGCGAATTCGTTCGCATTGGCGACGACGTGACGTTGCAGAATGGCGCGGTTGTAGGGACGGATGGCTTCGGGTTCGCTCGCCAAGCGGACGGCTCTTACTACAAGATCGTGCAGTCCGGGACGGTGGCCATCGAGGATGATGTCGAGATTCAAGCCTATGCCTGCATCGACCGCGCCGCCGTGGGAGAAACACGCATCCACCGTGGCGCAAAAATCGATAATCTCGTTCAGGTAGGGCACGGCTGCGAGGTTGGCGAGAACACCCTTCTCTGCGGCCAGGCGGGCCTTGCCGGAAGCACCAAAGTGGGGCGGAACGTGATCCTCACCGGCCAAGTCGGCGCTGCCGGCCACCTGACCATCGGAGACAACGTCGTGGCCTCTGCCCAGTCCGGCATTCCCAACGACGTGGCGCCGAATCGCATAATCTCCGGCTATCCGGCCATTGATAACACCCTCTGGGTGAAATGCGTGGCGGTGTTTCCCCGCCTTCCGGAGATGTACGCGACCTATCGCAAGGTCCGAAAGCTCCTGGACAAGGAGAGCCAGAACTCCAGCCAGGGAGAGTAGGCAGAAAGCAGAAAGTCAGGGGCGAGGGCGTGGGGCAATTATGAATGGTAAATAGTAAATTATGAATTATGAATTGAGGAATTACGGTATTTAGAGGCTCTGCGTGCGGAGCGCAAGGCAAACTCTACGCCCGCAATTCACTATTCACTATTCACTATTCACCATTCAAATTTCTGCTTGTCACTTGTCACTGCTCTACCGGCCGTTCATCCTTCTCAAGGCCTGCCAGGATGGCCCGGCGGACACGGTCAATGATCGATTGGCGGTCCTCCATAGTAGAACCTTCCGTGGCGACAGGTTCGTGTAAGGTGATGCGGACACGTCCCGGTCGCATCACGAACTTTCCTTTGGGCATGAGCTTGTTGCTGCCCGAGACCGAGACCGGGACAATGGGAGCGCCCGCTTTGATGGCCATAACAAAGACCCCCTTCTTGAAGCTCTGAAGCCTGCCATCGGGGCTGCGAGTGCCTTCCGGGTAAACAAGGAAAGACTTTCCAGCCTTCAGTGCCTGTACGCCCTTTTCGACGGCCTCGAGCGCTTGTTCCCGGTTCCGGCGGTCGACGGAAATAAACCCGCACGCCACCATAACTCTGCCGAGAATTGGAACGCGGAAGAACTCCCTTTTTACCAGCACGAGCGCCGGCGGCAGGACGGCCAGCAAGGCGGGAGGGTCAAAGTTGCTCTGGTGGTTGGCCATGAAGACAACGGACCGATGGGAAGGAATCTGGTCGAGTCCGTGGACTTCAAGGCGCGTTCCCGCCAGCCACAAGGCCATTCTTCCGCCCAGCGTTCCGAATCTATAGACCTGATCGCCATTCCCTCGGATGGCAGCATAAATCAGCAACGGTGGACCTAGGACCAGGATGTAAGCGAAAGTGATAAGGGTTACCAGGAAAGCTCGGATCATTGTTCGTCAGCGCCCGCGCGCGTTGGTCTCTCCTTTGAGCCAACCTTCGCGCACCTCGACCTGTTCAGGCGAAGGATGGGCAATTTCCTTCACACCGCGGGTTGCCTCTTCATTGGTTCCCGGCCGGTGTTCAATCTCCCGCTCCAGGCCCGCGTAGCCGAAATACGTATCGTAGTCCAGTTCCCGCGTGCCCCGCACGTAATCAGCAAAGAACGCCTCCAGCCCGGAAAACCCGGGAGCGATCTGTGCGATCAGATGCCGCAGGTCCGCATCCGTATAGTAGCGGCCGGAGCGGGCGAAGTCTTCGTTCAAGCGGCGCATCACGTCATCCAGACCGGCGCCATTCCCGGTGGCGTGACGCAGGGCCAAGTCGAGCAGGAAGCCCAGCAATTCACCCTTATTGTAGTACGAGATGCTCCGCTCGGGCCGCAGGTAATCGTTATACTTTTCAAGCCACGCTTCCAGTCCTGACTCCTCCGCGCTTTGGAAGGAACGGGCGCGCCGGGATTGAAGCGTCTCGATGGCCGATCCCAGGCGGGCGTAAAAAGTCTTGCGGGAGATCAGTCCCGCCCGCAACAGTACGAGTTCGCCATACGCGCTCGTCACGCCTTCGCAGAACCAAAGGTCGCGAGTGTCGTTTCCGTGGACGTAATCGATGGGCTCGAGCGATTGTGGCCGGATGCGCTTCACATTCCACAGGTGGAAGAACTCATGCGCTGCCACATCCTCCAGGTTTTCCCAATGGTCGCGAGTTTGGGGGACCCGGACCGTGATGGCGGTCCCGTTGCGGTGCTCCATGCCGCCGCCATTCTCGCCCGCGAGATGCAGGATAAACGTGTAGCGAGAAAAGGGCACGTCCCGCATGAGCGCGGTTTCGGTGGCGGTGATCTTCTGCAGCGTGGCCAGCAGGCTGTCCGGAGAATAGTCCTTAACATCGGCGTGAACCACCACGCGATAGGTTGCTCCATTCTGAGAAAAGCTGTAATCCTGAAATTGCCCTGCCTCCGTTGGGCTGTCCACCAGGACGTCATAATTCGGGGCCAGAAATCCGTCTCCGTCTTCCTCGAGCAAGCTTGCTACCTTCCACCCGGCAGGAATCAAGAACTTCACATGCGCGGCGCGCCCTCGCTCTTTGGGCAGGTAGAAGAGCAGCGTCGCAAAGTTCAGAAAGGCGTGCTGGCTGTCCAGCACGCTTGAAAACGGCGGGGATCCTGTCACATAAACAGTGTATCGAAGCGCCAGTTTCTCACAGGGCTTGGCCTCCGACCTCCAGGTGTTAAGATCAACCCGGGTCAGTTGCTCCTTCGCGCCATCGCAATCCGCGGCAAGTTCCTGGATATTTTTGGCAAAGTCTCGAATCTGGTAGAGGTTGTTCCAAGCCGGGAACTGGAGTTCCGTGGAAGGTGAAGCCCCCTCGACCGTCATCACGACTTTCGCCAGGTTTGAAGCAGGCTCACGCAGGTCGAGCAGGTACTGGATGGGCTTGGAGGCGGCAAACGAAGGCTCCGCGAGCAGTGGAAGGAAAAAGCAGCAGGCGAGAATCAGGCCTGCACAACCATACTTCAATGGCCGCATGCCCGTCTTTTCAGATCCCAGGTACATACTCCCGTTCAGTTCGCTGTGGGGCCGACCGCCGGTCGCCCTTGGGGCACGGAGTGACAGGATTCAGGATTCGGGATTCAGGCAAGGGCGCTTGTGGGTCTTGCCTGACTCTTGAACCCTGACTCCTGCCTTGCCACCAGAAAACTCCTACTGCACACCTTCAGGCTCCCTAATATAGCATTCTGTTGTTCAGAGACAACCAGGCAAGTTGTTAAAGGCTGACCTGCACTGTCACAGCCTTCCCTGGATGTTGGCCAAGTACCTTTGTTTTCTATAATATTCCCGCTTTCCTGCCGTATCTCCTTTGTAATCAACAATATTCCCGCCTCGACCCGACTCATTTTACAGCGCCCCTTTGTTTTCAATAACATTCCCGCGTCGTTCGGTTACTTTTAGAAGTTAATATGCTTTCTTCTTCCTCTGTCCGGCAAGACATCCTGTCCTGGGGACGATACGTCCAATGGTTCCTGCCGGACCTCCGCTCCTCTCCGATGCACCAGGCAGGGAGCGGTAGGTGGCTGGGTCACCAAAGAGAAGCAGAATAATACATACTTCATATTTCATAATTTTCCTATCTCTAGCCCTTGCGCCTGTCACTTGGAACCTGCCTTCTCCTATCCGCCACCTACGACTTGCTCCTCATGCAATAGTACGCTACAATTCTAGCCCAACGGCTGGAACTTGTCAAGCGCAAAGTCTGTGGTTGAAGTGGAGCGGAAAGGGCACTCCGGCGAAGATGCGCTAAGATTCACCCCGGAATAATGACCGGTACGGTTGGGCTGTGGCAGCCAGCCCCAGGGACGTTGATCCCTTCCCATAAACATGGGATTATCAGGCCATGAAAGCTACGTTGGAGATTCCCGATCCCCTCTTCCGCCGCGCCAAGGCGAAGGCTGCCGAACAGAGAATCCCCTTGCGCCAGTTTGTGAGCGAGGCGGTGGCGGAGAAACTGGAGGCGAGATCTCCGGCCCGGCAAAAAACAAGGATGAAGTTGGCAGGAAGCTTGCGGCACTTGAGCAAGGAGACGGCTCGAATCAACACCTTGATCGAGCGGGAGTTTGAAACAATTGAGCCGGTTGAGCCGGGACCGGCATTTCGACTTGATCGAAGGGTTGAAGCGCCTCGATTGGTGGGTAGGTGTGCCCCGAGGGCTTATAGGGGGCTTGGTAGTCAGGGGCCTCCCGGCGACGAGCAGGGAGGCAACACAACGCCGCTCAAGGCTGGCGGAGACCCGGCGCGCTTGCGCCTGAAGGCCTCCGCCAGCCCGTCCTCGCGATTCAGGTTGTTCCTCGGCTCTTCCGCTTATCAAGGCGATAGCCGACCGTAATCGCCACTACGGGGCGGGAGGTAGGCTGTTTCCGCAAAGGAATTTGGCCGAATACTCATAAATCGTGCCCGGCGCGGCCACCGACGTTGCAGGCCCCAGGACTTCGATTCGAGGTGGAATAATCAGCATCTCCTGTGCGATCCCAGGAATAACAGACGGGTAATTTGAATTGCCAGTCACTTGCGGCGGTTCGGCTGTGTAGACGCCCACCACGTCCAGTGGCGATGTGGCCAAGACCGTCACAAAGCCCTTGATGAAAGTGGCGGAAAGGGAAGCTTGGCTGCCGAGCAGTGTCAGGATGTCTGCGCAATCTACTTCCACAGCATAACCCGCACCCAGCGAATAGCTCTGGAACGCGGACGGAGCAGAGGGTGTAGCCGTTTCGGATAGCGCGATAACCGCTCGCTTGTGAAGTGTGACCGGGGTCCTCCCGAGGCTGGGGTTGTGGATGTTGATCGCCGTCGCGTAGGTCCCGAGCCTGAGGGCCCAATCGGTTACTACACTATCAGCTTGGGGTTGGGGAGCGGGGCGGGGTTTGGCCGGCCCGGTGCGGGTCAGGACAAGGGTTAAGAGAAGCGCGAGTCCGGCAAGTGCGGCGCAACTCGCGATTGCCTTCCCATATCGAACTCTAAGCATGGCATACCTCCTATTGCGGGGTCAGTCACGGGGTTCCTACGTCTTGGTTTGACGCGGAGCCCCGATCGGAAAACCATAGGTGCAACTTTCTTTCGACTTACTCGATCGAGGCCGTTGCTGGTCGCAATTGCCTATCCGGGAGGTAGGCTGTTTCCGCAAAGGAACTTCGCCGAATACTCATAAATCGTGCCCGGCGCGGCCACCGCCGTCGCAGGCCCCAGGAGTTCGACTCGAGGTGTAATGTTCAGCATCTCTAGACCGATCCCAGGAATAGTCGATGGGTAATTCGAATTCCCAATCACTACCGGCGGCTCGGACGTGTAGACGCCCACCACGTCAAGCTGCGATGTGGCCACGACCGTCACAAAGCCCTTGATGAAAGTGGAGGAAAGGGAAACTTGGCTGCCGAGCAGTGTCAGGATGTCCGCGCAATCGACTTCCACAGCATAACCAGCGCCCAAGGAATAGGTCTGGAATGCAGACGGAGCAGAGGGTGTTGCCGTTTCGCCTAACGCGATAACCGCCCGCTTGTGAAGTGTGACTGGGGTCTGCCCAAGGCTGGGGTTGTGGATGTTGATCGCCGTCGCGTAGGTTCCGGGCCTGAGGGCCCAATCGGTTACAACAGTGCCATCGGGTCGGGGAGCGGGACGGGGTTTGGCCGGCCCGGAGTGGGTCAAGACAAGGGTCAAGAGAAGCGCGAGTCCGGTAAGTGCGGCGCAACTCGCGATTGCCCTTGCATATCGGATTTTAGACATGGTTCGTCTCCTCCTTCGGACAAGTCACGAAGTTCCTGCGTCAACGAGTGACGTGGAGCCTCGCGCGGCAAATCATGCTTGCAATTTTTCCTAGATCCCTATGGGACAATTGTGTGGCCGGCTCCTTTTGTTGTCAAGGGCTTTATTAGCGAGTAGGATAGTCACCGCACCACCGGTAATGTCCCTGATGGAGTTCTTGCAACCCCGGAGGAGAGCTGGCATGAGGACGGTCCGACTATCCATAGGCAGTTGGGCATATTGCTTTGGTCCCTATAAGGACAACCCGGTTCCTTTCGACACCGTGATAGAGAAGCTCGGCAGGCTGGGTTTTGATGGCGTAGAGCTCGGAGGGTTTCCCCCACATCCCAATCCGGGACAATTCGATACGAAGGCTAAACGGGGCGAACTGAAGAAGAAAGTGGCCGATCAAGGTCTGGAGTTTTCGGGTTTGGCGGCCGACTTATGGTCGTGCCCGATCATTCCCGTGGCCGACAATTCCAAATGGATGTCCACCTTCGAACAAAACTCGGAGTTTGCGAGCGACTTGGGAATCGATTGCATACGAGTGGACAGCGTCAGCCCACCCGAGGTCTTCGAGAAAGAAAAACTCGACGCCAGGCTTGGTTGGGAGCGGTTGACCAAGACCTTCCAAGCGGCCGCACGGACGGCTGCCGATCGCGGCATCCGGGTAGTGTGGGAGTTCGAGCCGGGATTTGCCTTCAATAAGCCCTCCGAAGTCCTGCAATTGGTGGACGACGTAGGCCACAACAACTTTCGAGTCCTTTTTGACACCTGCCACGCGCACCTCTGTGCCGCAGTCGGCGCGCGACAACCCGGCCAGAAGGAAACACTGCCCGGCGGCGCTTTCGAACTCCTCACCCGGCTTGAGGGCAAAATCGGTCACGTGCATTTAATCGACTCCGATAACACGCTCCATGATAATGAAACCAGCACCCACACTCCGTTCGGCCAAGGGGTGCTCGACTTTGATCAGCTCATCCCGCAGTTGCTCCGCTCCGGGTGTCCCTCGAACTGGTGGACCATTGATCTCTGTTTTTGGCCGAATGCCTGGGAAGTTACGGCTGACGCCAGGACATTCCTGGCTGGAATGGCTCGGAAGTATGCTGCCTGAGCGTAGTAGGCACTACGCAGTAGGCAGTCTGCTTCGCTTGAGTCTGTTTCAACTGGACGCAAGGAACCCCTCACCCGGCCCTCGTCGGCTGGTGAAATCGCCGTCGCGGGCCACCCTCTCCCCCTGGGAGAGGGCTGGCGCCGACTTGCGGTCTAATCAACAAGGAGCGGTGGGTTTCTATACTGCCTACTGCCTAGTGCCAACTCAAGGAGTTCTCATGACAAAGCCACTTAATATCGGAATGGTGGGCTGCGGCTTCATGGGCCGCGCTCACTCCAATGCCTATCACCGTGTAAATCAGTTCTTTGATGTTGCTTACCAGCCCGTGCTTAAGGCTTTGGCGGTGACCACGAAGGAGCGTGGAGAGGAATTTGCGCGATGTTGGGGCTGGCAGCGCGTGGAGAGCGATTGGCGAAAATTGGTGGATGCGCCGGACATCGACTTGATCGATATTTGCTCCCCCAACCACACCCACCACGCGATTGCCCTGGCGGCCGCCGCTCGAGGAAAGATAATCCTTTGCGAGAAGCCCTTGGCGATGAACCTCCAGCAGGGGCGCGAGATGACGGAGGCGGTGGAAAAATCCGGCAAGCCTAACATGGTCTCGTTCAACTATCGCCGCGTGCCGGCCATCGGCCTGGCCAAACAGATCATTGAGGAAGGCAGACTGGGCAGGATTTTCCATTACCGCGCGACATACCTCCAGGATTGGACCATCTCTGCCAATGTGCCTGTGGGCGGGCGGGGCACTTGGCGGCTGGATAAGGATATAGCAGGCGCGGGAGTCTCGGGCGACCTCTCAACTCACAATATTGATACGGCCCTCTGGCTCAACGGCCCCGTGGCTCAAGTTTGCGGGATGACAGAGATTTTCATTAAGGACCGCCACCGGCCGGACGGCAGCCCAGTACAGGTGGAAATCGACGACGTTCTGTAGTTTCTTGGTCCGTTTCGCCAACGGCTCCAACGGCGCCTTTGAGGCCACCCGTTACGCACGAGGACGCAAGAACAAGAATAGTTTCGAGATCAATGGCGAAAAGGGGTCCCTCTACTTCGATTTAGAAAACATGCATCAGCTTCAGTATTTCAACCATGAGGATGCGCCACACCTTCAGGGCTGGCGGACAATCCTGGTGACCGGGGGCGAACATCCCTACATGGCCAACTGGTGGGTTCCGGGCTGCGTGATTGGCTACGAACACACCTTCGTGCACGAGGTCGCGGATTTTCTGAGAGGGATCGAAAAGGGGGAACGTGTGCGCCCGGACTTCCGTGATGCACTGGAGACGCAGGCCGTGGTCGAGGCCGTGCTGGAGAGCGCGCGCACCGGCAAATGGGTTAGCTGTTGAAATTTAGGCCGCAGATAAACGCAGATGAACGCGGCTAAAGACCGGCAAAGAAGGAAGGGCGAGGGCGGCGGATGCTGGGGGCTTCTTGAAGCCAAGGCAGTTGAAAGCTGGAAGTCCGGGCTTTTGATCTCTTTATTGTCTTGATCTGCGTTTATCGGCGTTGATCTGCGGCTTGCTCTGGAAGAACCAGCGGTAGGCCAGGGCCCCGCCCGCCATGGTCAGCAGACCCAAACAGGATTCTTTTGGCCGGAGTGCCATTGTGTAGCAGAGCATCCACACACTGGCGCAGATAAAAACCGCCGGGGCCAAGGGATATCCCCAACTTACGGCCCCCAGCCGCTTCCATGCGGGTCGGCTGCGCAGGCGCACCATACCTGCCACCGCCAGGGCGGCAAACAGGACTAACGCGAAGCCAATGTAATAGAGCAGACTTTCGAATGATCCCGTCAGAATCATAACGGCCGTAGCTGCGGACTGCCAGAGAATGGCTTGCACCGGTGTCCCCCAACGCGGATGCACGCGCGCCGCGCCGCCAAAAAAGCAGCCATCCTGGGCCATGGCGTAATAGACGCGCGGCCCCACAATCACCATGGCGCTCACTGTGGAGAGTAACCCGACTGACATCACCCCGCTAAAGAAGGCTCCACCTTTCCCTCCAAACAGCGCTTCCGCCGCGGCGCCGCCGATGCGTTCGATGCCCTTCATGGCTTCTAAAGGCAGGGCATAAATGAAGGCGGCGTTCAACGCCAGATAGAAGACCGCAACAATCAGGGTCCCCGCAACCAGGGAAGCGGGCAACGTATGCTGCGGCGCCTTCATCTCCTCGGCCACATAAGTCGCGGCGTTCCAACCGCTATAGGCGAACATGACGAAGATGAGGGACACCGCGAATTGTCCGCCCAGGCTGTGGTGAGAGGTTCGGACCGCCTCTGCCGAGAAATGGGAGATGCTTCCCTTCCCCATCAGGAAGGCCAGCACCAGAAAGGCTCCCAGGACTCCGACTTTCAATCCGGTAAGAACGTTTTGGATCTTTCCCGCGAAACGCACCCCGATGATATTGACAACAGCAAATACCCCAACCACCCCTACCGCCAGCAGGTGCCCGTTGCCCGTATGGATCCACCTCGAGAAGGTGGACAGCATTCCCGCTGCCGATCTTGGCGACAAGGCGGGGAAAAAGTGCGCCAGATACTCGGAGAAAAGCAGAGCCGCGGCAGCAATGGGCGCGGCAAATCCTGCGAAGAACGAAATCCAACCGCTCAGAAATCCCCAGGCGGGTCCCCAAGCCTCGCGCAAGTAAACGTACTCTCCTCCGGAGCGGGGCAAATTGATGGCCAGCTCCGCATAGCATAGGCACCCGGCCAAGGCGACCAGCGCGCCCGCCAACCAGATGCCAAGCACCAAGGAAGGCCTGCCCAGATCCCCCGCCAGGAAGCCGGTGATGCCAAAGATTCCCGCCCCAATCATGTTGGCGACTACAATGGCCGTGCCGTTGGTGAGGGTCAGCTCGCGGCGAAGAGAGGGTTGGGGGGAAGGACAGTCAACAGTCGACAGTTGACTGTTAATGGTATGCAGCGCCTTGGGGGGTTGTTTCATGATGGCGATAGCAAAGGTAGCAGGACGGTCAACAGCCCACACTCAACAGTTGACAGTAACGAGACAAACCACTTTAGATCATCGGCCTTTAACTGTCGACTGTTGACCGTCAACTGTTAACTTACTGTGCCCACTGTCATCCCTCTCGACAATACTCCTCGGGACCCATAGAATTGTCTTATGCGACGAATTGCGCTCGTTATTTACGCCATAAGAGCTTGTGGCAGGTTTGCGGTTTTCGCCGTCCTACCTGTGATTTTCCTTTTCGGCGGATCAGTCACCTGCCAAACGGTGCCTCTCTCCCCATCCGAGAGCGACGCCGACAGGCATCTCGATCACGTTGTTCCCTTTGTCCCCACGCCGCTGGAAGTGGCGCAGAAAATGTTGGAAATTGCCAAGGTGCAACCCGACGACGTGGTCTACGACCTGGGATCGGGGGATGGGCGCATTGTGATCCTGGCGGCACAGAAGTTCGGGGCTCGAGCCGTGGGCGTGGAACTCGATTCCGGCCTTTACGAGGAATCCTCGGCGCGCATCCGGAAGTTGGGCCTGCAAGACCGCGTCCAGATACTCCATGAGAACATGTTTGAGGTCAATGTTCGGCACGCCACAGTGGTGACGCTTTACCTTTTGACCGTCGTGAATGAGCACCTGCGCCCCATTCTCGAGAGGCAGCTCCGTTCAGGGGCGCGCGTCGTTTCACACGATTTTCAGGTCCCCGGCTGGCAGCCCGTGCAGACAGTGGAAGTCATGTCAAAGAATGGAGTCCCCAGCAAAATCTTTCTTTATATTCGGCCGTGAGGGGGGATCGGGAGATCTGGAGATCGGGAGATCAGGCGAACAAAGAAACACCACCCTACAAAGTCTCTTGTACTCGTCCCATCAATCAATCCCCCGATGACCCGATCACCCGATCAACAGGTCACCCGATCACCCGATCTCCTGCACCGCTTCGTACATGGCCACAATGTTCTCCGGGGGAACGTTGGCCAGGATATTGTGGACCTGCTGGAAGACGAAGCCGCCACCGGGGCTGAGGATTTGCACCTGTTCTTTGACGTGGCGGCGCACTTCCTCCGGCGTGGCGTTGGGCAGGACGGTCTGCGTGTCGCACCCTCCACCCCAGAATACCATGTCCTTCCCGAATTCAGCCTTGAGCTCACGGGCGTCCATTCCGGCGCAAGAAGTCTGGACCGGGTTGATAGCCTCCAATCCGGCGTCAATCAAATCCGGCAACAGTTCCCGCACTCCGCCGCAACAATGCAGCATGACTTTTACGTTGGCCAGTTGTTTGGCGCGGCTCCACATGAGTTTGTGGCGAGGCTTGAAGAATTCCCGGTACATTTTGGGGGAAACCTGCGGCCCGCTCTGCATTCCCAGGTCGTCGCCAAATTTGATGATGTCGATACAGTCTCCCACCGCCCCCAGGTATTTCTCCAGGTTCGCCAAGTGAATTTCGACAAGATCGTCGAGGAACTTATGCGCCTTCTCAGGCTCGGCTGCCAGCAGCATAAAAAAGTTGTCGTTGCGGTAAAAGAACTGCCCGGTCTCGAGTAGATTGCCGCCGAAGCCGCCCAGAATGGCCATGTCAGTCTTCTGCCGCAGCCGTATTGCTCCCTCTCTCAACTGAGCCTGATTAACCCATGGACCTGGAAGGCCAGCGACCGCGTGCCACATGGATTCTTGCATGGCCCCGGGGATGGTCTTGGGTCCATTTTCATCCGTGAATGGGAAATAAGTTTGTTCGAAATAAAGCGCGCCCTCCGGCATATGGGCAATCACGCGTCCGCTCTTGGAGCGGAAGACCCACCTTCCGTCTGCCTTTTGAGGCAACGACCACGCCGGCATCTTGCAGGGCGTGCCATCCGGCAATGTCCAGTCTGCCCAGGATGCTTCGTCGAGGGCGAAACCGCGACCGAGATCGAGGACATCAACCCCGACTTTTTCCAGGACATCGTCATCCACGATGGCTAGCTGTTGAATAGGGTCGTAAACACGGATGACCTTCTTGGGGAGTCCCAGATAATTCCGCAGTTTGGCGTAGGCGATGGCGGCGATACCTGAGGAAGGGTGGCCGGAAAGATCAACCGGCACTCGGTCGGGCTGGCGATGATTGCAGGCAGTAAGAACTCTTTCTTGAGAGGTCATGGTAAGCACTCCAGAGGGCCAGGTTTCAGTAGTTGACCGGAGCGTGACGGGTGAGGGGTCGGTTTCGCGCCGAAAAGGGATCACATGGGCGAACGCGACGAAGTAACCCCTCACCTGGCTCGCTCCGCTCGCCACCCTCTCCCCAAGGGAGAGGGCAGAATTTCCTACTTGGACACGCCGTTCAACGGTAATTGTATGTGCCCTGGGCGATTCTTTCAACCGGACCCGTTAGAATGATTTCTCCATTTTCCGGCCAAGCCACCTGAAGGGAGCCAGCCTCCGTTCGAACCCGCACTTGCCTTTCCGTCAGACCCTTCAGGATACTCGCCACGGTCGCGGCGCAGGAGCCTGTTCCAGAGGACATCGTATGCCCTACGCCCCGCTCCCAGAAGCGCACCTCGATCTCTTTTCGCGAGATCACCTTCACAAACTCCACGTTAGTGCGGTTCGGAAAAAGAGGACTTCTCTCGATCTCACGTCCCAGAGTTTCCCAAATAACGGGGCCGTGCGGAGTCTCGAATTTCAGGGACTCTGCAGTTTTTGCGGCGGCAGGTGCCGTAGCAAAGCCCGGCGCTACGGGCGCTTCGATGTGTTCGAAGTCCTCCACAAAAACGGAGCAGTGCGGATTGCCTATCGAGGTCACCGCGGCTGGCAGCACCCACTGCTTGATGTGCACCAGGAAGTCTCTGACCGGAGCAGAATGGTCACGGGCTTTGAACGGAATTTTGGCGGGGTCCAAAATGGGAGCGCCCATGCCAACGCGGAACAGCCACTTCCCCTTTTCTTCTTTTATCTTCTCGAGGGATTTCAGACCTGCAAGTGTCTCGATGAGAAAGGTTCGTCTGGCCGGGGAGATCTCCGCCAGGAAGGCGCCGGCACAGCGGATGCCGTTGCCGGACATCTCCGCTTCGCTGCCATCCGCGTTGAAAAACCGGAGGCGCGCATCATGCTTCTTGTTGCGGGGCGGGAGCAGGACCAGGAGGCCATCCGCTCCGACCCCCGTGTGGCGATCCAAAATCGCTGCCACAAATTTGGATAAAGAGTGTGGAAGACCTTTCGCTCCCACAACAATGAAATCGTTTCCAAGGCCGTGAAACTTCGCAAAGGGAACTTTGACGTTTTTTGTCATCGGTGAATCTCCCTAGTCAGCAGAAAAAACGGGGAGGAGGGAATTCTGAATTATGAATTATAAATTGTGAATTCTGAATTAAGAACTGTGGATTGTGTCCCTCCCCCCCCTTTTACTTCAGTCTTCCAGCTTCTGATTTCTAACTTCTGCTTTCTACCTTCTGCTTTTCCGTTCGTCCCGCCGCGGCGGGTCACTCGTCACTTGCCACTGCCCTTGTCCCGCCGGCGATAAATTGCTACGCTCGGTTCGTTCCGAAACG
Source organism: uncultured Acidobacteriota bacterium (assembly GCA_963832915.1). Taxonomy (GTDB): domain Bacteria; phylum Acidobacteriota; class Terriglobia; order UBA7540; family UBA7540; genus CAVROP01. Next base: position 126,807 of record CAWHWE010000091.1, on the reverse strand, counting down.
AGTCTCTTTCGAAAAGCTCAAAATCCGCAAACGCTTGAGGGTCGGCACGCATCAGCTCATCCACCTCGTCACCCTCACCGCGAATAATCCATTTCACCCATTTCCCCGCATCCGGCCGGAGCCTGCGCCAATAACTGCGGTTCATCTGGGAAATGGTATTACGGTATGGAATTCCAATTTGCGGCATAACACACGGCCACTTGCCCGCCGCCGCCAGCACCCGCTGTCCATCATAGTTGCCACGGAGGAAGCGGACGACGGCCTGCTGGCGCGGTGATTGGCAAGGAGTATTCAGGACGCCCTCCTTGACGACTGCCAGTCCTTCGGCTCCTCCGGCAACGAGTGAGCGACTCTGCCAGGCAAGCACGATCACAAAGAACGCCAGCAAGCCGTAACGCAAACCCCGGGGCAAGACTCGCGGAAGAAGGAAGGCCGGGAAAAGTGCCAGCGCCGGAACCATTTCCACTCCATAGCGCAAATTGTAATAGGTGAAAGGGAACAGGGTTGGAAGGTAGAGCGGAAGGGCGGCAGAAGCAAGGGCGTGGATATAGAACGGCAAGGGGACTAAGAACAGAAATGCCACCGCTCCCCTTCCCCAAACCCGCCAGTTCGCTGTCCACGCCACCAGTCCCAGGATTGCCAGCTCGAGTGGCCATATTCCGAGGACCAGTTTGAGGTCCTCAAAATAATATCGCGCGGAGAGGAGAAGCTTGCCGTCGGTCGGATAGGGGAACGCCGTGGTGGCAAGTTGATGGGCATAGATAGCCTGGGCCGAAAATGGCCCATTGTAAAACTCCAGGGGATTCCCGAAGCGCCAGGCGTTGTGCAGCAACCAGAGCATTGGACCGGCCCCGGAAACGATCGAGAAAATCAAGGCGTGCCGGATGCGGGTTTCCCAGGTCTGACGCTGCGCGAGCAGCACAAACAAGGCCGCGAAGGGCAGGACGTACCATTCATCGTAGCGGGTGAGCGTCCCAAGAAACGCTGCCCCCGCCGCCCCCAACAGAGTTCGAAGTCTACCCGTTTCCCTGTAGCGGAAGAGTTCGTACACCACCAGAACCGCCCAAAAGATGGCCAAGGGTTCCGTCAGTGGGGTGCCTGCAAGATAGAGAAGGTTGGGGCTGAGCAGAATTCCGGCGAGCGCAAGGATGCCTGCCGACCGGCAGCCATTGATTCCCGTCCCCAGCCGGTAAAGGAGCCAAGCGGTGCCCGCAAAAGCCGCGGATGAAACGATGCTTCCGGCCAGCCCCGTCCTCCAGAGGAAATCACTCACTGCCAATGGGGCGGCCAGGAGGTGAAACAGCGGCAGCCAAACGCTTCCAATCTCTTCATAGCCGGGGGTCAGTGAATCAAAGATGCGCCGGGCGCCCTCCATGTGAGCGAGGGCGTCGCCATAAATGTTGGTCAGGCCACGAGAGTAGAAGAAGTGAAGGGCCGCCAGGGTGACCGCAGCGATGCAAGCGGCCACCACGCCGTCGGACCGGAAAGACAAAGGGGGCGGGAATCGATCGGCTTCGGTTGGTTGGAGGGCTTCTTCAAGCATCAAAATGGGTAAGGTTCTTGAACTCGCGGTAGCGGGCTTCAATCTCCTGGGGGGTGAGCCGGAGGAGCCTCCCGAGTCCGAACTCTTCCACAGCGAAGCTGGCCATCACCGAACCGTAGATCACCGCGCGGCGAAGTTGGGCATCCGACAGTTCGCCCGCCTTGGCGAGGTGCCCCATGAAGCCGCCCGCAAAGCTGTCTCCGGCGCCGGTGGGATCGTGGACCTGGTCGAGGGGGAAAGCCGGCGCTGAGAAAATCCCCCCCTCTGAGAAAAGCATGGCCCCGTGCTCTCCGCGCTTAATGACTAAGGTGCGCGGTCCCATCTTCCGGATAACTTCTGCTGCCTTTTTGAGGTTCGAAACGCCGGATATCATTCGCGCTTCGGTTTCATTGATCACCAGGATATCAACTTCAGCCAGAGCTTGGCTCAACTCCTCAGGCTTTCCCTTGATCCAATAATTCATGGAATCCAGGGCTGCCAGGCGAGCCTTTGGGAGTTGCCGGCGGACATGAAGCTGCAATACCGGATCGATATTGCCCAGGAACACGAACTCGGTGTCGAGATACGAGTCGGGTAGAGTTGGGGAGAATTGCTCGAAAACGTTGAGGTGCGTTTCGCGCGTTCGCGCCTCGTTCATGTCGCCGGTGTATTCACCCGACCAGTGGAACGTCTTTCCGGGGGCCCGCACCAAGCCCGCAGTGTCGATGCCGCGGTCTTGAAACACTCGAAGTTGCTCTTCTCCGAAGTCGTCACCGACCACAGCCACGACCCGAACGGGAGCAAACCAACTGGCGGTAACCGAGAAATAGGTCGCCGCTCCGCCGAGAATGTTCTCTGCTTCGCCGTGGGGGGTCTTGATGGAATCAAAGGCCACCGCAGCAACTACTAATAACGCCATAGATAATCCTTATCTCCGGAAAACTTTGCAAAAGGGTCTGGGGACTAGGGGTTGGGGCAATTTTCGATTTTGGATTGCCCGCTCCCTTGTGCCCTCCGCTTGCTGCTTTCTGCCTACTACCTACCGCCCGCTGCCTTCTGTTTTTCCCCAGTCCCTAGCCTAGGTATTTTCCGACCAGCAACGAGAGCTTTTTCCGAGCTGTCGAGGAGATCCTCGTGCGGTCCGTCAAGATGGCGTGGGCCAATGCCGACGCGCATTTGCAGCTTCGTGGTTGAGGCATGGCGCGAATAGCTTTCAGGAGGATCTTCTGAGAGTTCTCGACATTGTGCGTAAGGTACTCGAGCACCATGTTGATGGTCACGGCGTCGTGCTGGGGATGCCAGCAGTCGTAGTCAGTGACCATGGCGAGTGTGGCGTAACAGATCTCGGCCTCGCGCGCCAGCTTGGCCTCCGGCAAGCTGGTCATCCCAATAAGGTCCATTCCCCATGACCGGTAAACGTTTGACTCGGCTTTGGTGGAAAATGCCGGCCCCTCCATGCATACGTACGTGCCCCCCGCGTGACAGCGGACGCCCAAATCCTTGCACGCCCCGGCCAACACCTCCACAACGGTGGGACAAACAGGAGTGTCAAAACTGATGTGAACCACCAGACCGCCCCCAAAGAATGTGGAAGCGCGCTGACGGGTGCGATCGAAGAACTGAGCAGGCAAAGCCATGTCCATGGGGCGGTATTCCTCCCGAAGGGACCCCACGGCGCTGACCGAGATGATTCGCTCCACCCCCAGTTTCTTGAACCCGTAAATGTTGGCGCGAGAATTCACTTCAGTTGGCAACAGCGTGTGGCCACGCCCGTGCCGGGATAGAAAAGCCACCTTGCGCCCTTCCAAGTTGCCCAGCCTGTAGGCGTCCGATGGTCTGCCAAAGGGTGTCGCGAGGCGAACTTCCCGGACGCGCTCGATTCCCGGCAGGTTATAAAGGCCGCTCCCTCCGATGATTCCGATCTCCGCTTGTGGCAAAGGTCCTCCCCTTCCCTGTGAATTCGTGATCTCCCCGTAGCGCCGCCGTCCCGGCGGCATTCTTCTTGCCGGCAGGATGCCGGCGCTACATTATGCGTAAGTTACGTCACTGGCCGTGTTGTAATCTTGCCGCCGCTTTCCACCAAACGCACCCAGGGCACATTCGGGTCATGAGGAAAAACCACGAGTGCTTTTCTTTGAGCCAACTCCGGCAGCAGGCGCTTCCTGCTGGCGAGAGTCTCCATCGGATACAGGTCGAAACTCATAATCCAGGGATAAGGCAAATGCACGGCGGTGGGAACGGTATCGGAAATGAAGTACGCACACTCGTTCCCGGATTCAATGCGCGCGCACTGCAAGTTACGCGTGTGGCCCGGGACGACCTCAAGCCGGATGCCGGGAGCTATCTCCGCGTCGCCCTCTAGAAACTCGGTCTGCGTCTCGGCAGGCTTGAAAAACTCCTCAATGTAACTGGCCTGTTCTCGTTCCGTGGGATTCGTTGCGCGCTGCCACTCTCCGCGCTGAATGAAATAATGAGCGCGCGGAAAAGTAGGGACAGTCCTCCCGTTCAGGCGCCGGGTGTTCCAACCGCAGTGGTCAAAGTGAAGGTGAGTATTGATTACAATGTGGATGTCCTCCGGCCTGAGACCCAATTCGTCGAGTCCCGAGAGGAGCGTCGGCGGATGCCGGACATCGTAGATGTCCTTGAACTTCGCGTCGAACTTGTCCCCAATGCCCGTTTCCACGAGAATGTTCTGCCTCCCGGTCCGGACCAGCAGGCAGGTCAAGGAAAGCTGGATCCGGTTGCGCTCGTCCGCTGGGATCTTGCGTTCCCACAGGGGCTTCGGCACGACCCCGAACATCTGACCACCATCGAGGGCAAAAGTTCCGTCACTGATCGTGTGCAGTTCAAAATCACCTAACTTCATGATTCCTCGGCTCAGCGATGTAGCGCGGGCGTCTCGCCCGCGCTTGCGGAGCGGGAGCGGGACGCTCCCACGACAGCGGGCGAGACGCCCGCGCTACCCGCTGTCATTTCTCTTCCACCAATTCGATGAGCACGCCGGCCGTGCTTGCGGGGTGTAGAAAAGCCACCTGCTCGTTCCCTGCCCCGCGGCGCGGCTCACGGTCAATCAAGCGCACCCCGGCGCTTTCCAGCTTCCGTAACGTCCCGGCAAGATCGCCAACCGCAACCGCCACATGATGAATGCCCTGCCCGCGCTTGGAGAGGGAGCGCGCCAGGGGCGAGTCCGGTGAGGTGGCCTCGAGCAACTCCAGGCGGCTTTCGCCCACCTGAAACACAGCTACGCGTACCTGTTGCTCTTCCACAACTTCTTGTGAGTCGGGTGGCTTGCCGAGCAGTCTTTCGAAAACCGGGCGCGCTGCCGCAAGCGAGCTGACCGCGATGCCGATGTGGTGAATTTTCATAAGTGCAGTTCCCAGTCATCAGTTGGAGGAACGCAGTCAAGGACAATTCTATTATGAATTCTGAATTATGAATTGTCCGTTGCCTATCGCTGACCACCTATTGCTTACTGTTCTTCCCCAGCTCCCACCAGACAGAAGCTAGACACTACGCAGTAAGCGCAAGCCCGGCGGCAGCGGCGATGAACGAGGCCATTCATCATTCATAATTCAGAATTCAGAATTGCCCTGGCGCCTGACACCCGAAACCTGCCTTACTGACTCAGCGACGATTCTCTCCACCAGTGAGTAGGGATCCGCGCGGTGCTGGAGCAGGTCGTCAACCAACTGCTCCAGGGACCCATCGCGCAAGCGTTCCCTGGCAACAGTCTCAAACAAATTCCGACGCAGCAGTTCAAGGAGGCGGCTGCGCCAGTAACCCCTTCGGCGCTTCTCCTTCCTGGCGCTCTGGTCTTGAAAGGACCGAAATTGTTCCAACGCTTGCCTTACTTCTGCGATGCCTGAACCCGTGGTGGCGATAGTCTTGACGATGGGTGGACGCCAACCGTCCGTAAGGGAAGCCATAGAGAGCATCGCCGCGACTTCCTGCTCGACGCGCTCGGCGCCGGGAAGGTCCGCTTTGTTGATGACGTACAAATCAGCAATCTCCATAACACCGGCCTTAAACGTCTGCACGTCGTCACCCATGCCGGGGACCAAGAGGAGGGCTGTGGCGTCTGCCAAGCGAGCGATTTCAACTTCGTCTTGTCCCACTCCGACGGTCTCAATCAGCACCACCTCGCAGCCTGCCGCATCGAGGATGGTAACCACGTCCTGGGTGGTTGGCGCAAGTCCTCCCAACTGTCCGCGTGTGGCCATGCTGCGGATGTAAATCTCTTTGTCGCTCGCCAGGCTCTGCATGCGGATGCGGTCACCCAGGAGGGCGCCGCCCGAAAAAGGGCTTGTCGGGTCAACCGCGATGATTCCCACACGCGCGCCGGCCCGTCGATACTCGCCTGCAAGCTTTTCCACCAGGGTGCTTTTGCCGGCCCCGGGAGACCCCGTAACCCCGATGACTTCCGCCTTGCCGGTGGCAGGAAACAGCTTCTTCAAGAGTTCCGTGCCGGGAGTGTCGCCGGCCTCCACCGCAGAGATAGCGCGAGCGATGGCCCGCCGGTCTCCCGCGAGCACTTTCGCGGCCCAAGTCTGGATTGAATCCGCCATTTCGTGGCAGGGCCCGCCCCGGTTCCGGCCAAGTGTCGCGCGGGCTGTTAGCATGCGCTGAACATCAGCGGTCCCCTTGTCTTGTACCATCTCCCCAAAATCAAGGCTATACCACAAGGCCAGCAGCGTCAAGAAATTGGCCATGCGGGCATTGGTGTTATTTGCGTGACATAGCCATTCCCGCGAAAGCGGGAATCTAGTTCGTAGGCTCTTGGGAATGCGCTGTCGGCGGACGGGATTCCTCCCGCAGAGCGGGAGGGAATGACCAATAGCTCGAGTGTATCCGCATTCCAAATGACGCCTGCACCGCCCTGCGGGAATGGCCGGGCCTGCCTAGCGGAAGAGGCAGGCTTAGTTTCGATTTGGGAAGCTATCACCATGCTCTGAGCGTCAAAAACCGCGCGCCGTGCTAAGATAAATTGATCCCGCGTGGTGGCGACATAGGACTTTTTTGGGTTTGCTGATCAACCGCCTAAGAGCCGGTACAGCACCGCAGAAGCTAGGGATCAGTATCGAAAATAATGTGTAGGTTTTTCCTTTACCTTACCCTCGTGCTGATTCCTGCCAGTCTTCACGCTCTCTCAGCGAGTGAGAAGGCGCGTGATCAAGGGCCAGCGCTAGTGACAGTGCGCGCGCGTGGGCCGGGTTGTACGGTGGACCTCGATAATCAACGGGCGGGAAAAACGGATGACCAAGGGGTACTCGTTTTACCCGAGGTTGAGCCTGGGGACCACTACCTCCACCTCCGCTGCCCCAGTGAAGGCGAGAAAGCCTTCTTCATTTCGCCTCATTCCGGGGAACATGTGGCGCTCGACGGGAACAAGGCAGAAGAGGCTTCCAACCCTGACGCCGATGCGGCGCTCAACCTCGCCGAAGTCAAGCTTCAGTTGCGCCAGTTAGTTCAACAAGCAGTGCAACTGCGGGCGCAGGGCAAGCTGGTTGAGGCCGTTGAACGTTTACGGGCAGCACTCAAACTCGATGCCGGGAATTCCGACCTTCACCGGGAGCTGGGGATCACGTTCTTGCTGGACAGGGACTGGAAGCGGGCGCGAGTGGAGATGCTGGAAGCCATCCGGCATGACCCGACGGATGCCGACGCTTACAACGGTCTTGGCTACGCACTGGAAAAAATGGGTGACTTGGACGAGGCAGTGAAGCAATACCGCATGGCGACCCATCTCGATCCCGCAGACCCCACCTACCGCACGCACTATTTCGATATCCTCTCCAAACTTGCCCAGGACAGAGCTAAGAAAAAATGACGAGTGGTAGGGGCGGGGCAAAACTGAATTGTGAATTCTGAATTGACCACTGTTGAATGCTTGCTGTGTATTGGCGGTCTATTGCTTGCAGTTCCTTCCCAGTTCCCGCCAGAAGGAAGGCGGTGGGCAATATGCAGAAGCACGGCGGCGGAGGTGACGAAGAAGGCCATTCATAATTCAGAATTCATAATTCATAATTGGCCTAGTTCCCATCCCCTTTTTTTTGAGTGTTGGCCACTACCTCGCGGAGGGCGCTGAGGGCGCGCTCGCAGGCTGCCCGGTCCACATCAAGGTGCGTCACCATTCGGATCAGCTTGGAGTCGTAGGGGTTGGCCAGAACGTTTTTCGCCTTCAGCCGCTGGGAGACCTCCGGGGCAGTCAGGCCGGCCCCGGAAACATCGAAGAACAGGATATTGGTGACCACTTTCTCCTTTTCGATCTTGATGCCGGGAATCTGAGCTAGTCCTCGAGCCAGAAACTTGGCATTCTCGTGATCGACGTTGAGGCGCTTGGGGCCTTCTTCCAAGGCGATCAGACCCGCTGCCGCCAGGATGCCCACTTGGCGCATTCCCCCGCCTAGCATTTTTCTCACCATCCGCGCTTCTTCGATGAACTCTCGGCTTCCGACCAGCATGGACCCGACGGGCGCACCGAGTCCCTTCGAGAGGCAGAACATGACCGAATCAGCCTTCTTCGTCAGTTCCGTTACTGGGCGCCCCAACGCCACGCCGGCGTTGAAAATGCGCGCGCCATCCAGATGCAAAGGCAAACTTGCGGCATGCGTGTGGTCGGCAATTTCGTCAAACACCTCGGGAGGGTAAACCGAGCCGCCGGCAATGTTGGAGGTGTTTTCCAGCTCCACCAGCCCGGTTCGCGATCGAAAACCGCCGAGCCCGCGAACGTGGGGGGCAATCAGCTCCCACCGAAGAATTCCGTCTTCGGCCCAAATTGACCGCGGCACCAAGCCTGCATAGGCCGCCATCATTCCGATCTCATGGTTGTAGATGTGAGCTCGTTCTTCACAAATCACTTCCTGGCCGGGCTTGGTGTGAACTTTGAGGGCGATCTCGTTGCCCATGCTTCCTGAAGGGACGAATAGGCCCGCTTCACGGGCAAAGATTTCGGCCGCGCGTTCCTGGAGGCGGTTCACCGTCGGATCCTCACGGTAAACATCGTCCCCAACTTCCGCCTCATACATGGCACGCCGCATGGCGGGCGAGGGCCGGGTTACGGTGTCACTTCGCAAATCAACAATAGTATCCATGTGCTCCTTTTTCTTCCTTTGGTCAGTCTATGGTTCGTTGTCAGTTGTTCGTCGTCAATTGGTCGTTTTCCGGTGTCCCGCCATGGCGGGTCTGTTATTAAGTGCCTGTTGCCCGGAAGTAGCTGTCAACAAGGGTGCTTTGCCTGCTGACGGCTGATAACTGAGGGCTGAAAGCTGCCAGCGGACAACTGACCACGGACCACTGACGTCTTTATACCTCCACAAACTCCTGGAAGATCTCGTTGGAAACCAAGTATGCCTTTTCCGCCAGCCTGATATTATCTCCGGCCATGTTCAGAAGCCCATCTTGGGTCAAGGCATCAATCCTCCCTTGCCAGCGGCTCAGCGAATCCTCCCCCCAGCGTTTCCGTGCCTGCTCCAGGCTAACGCCTTCCACCTGCCGTAATCCGAGGAAGAAGAATTCCTCTAACTGCTCTTCCGGCGAGAGTTTGCGGACCCCCGTCATAGGCGAGCGCATGCCTGCCAACCTATCAACGTAAAGCCGTGCCTCACTTTCGTTGGCCCAGCGGTTCATGCCGTCAAAGGAATGGGCTCCAGCACCGAGTCCGACATACGGGGCGAGTTGCCAGTATTTCTGGTTGTGGCGAGACTCATACCCTGGCAGCGCAAAGTTCGATATCTCGTACTGGATATAGCCTTCCCGTCCCAACACCTCTCGCCCCATCTCGTAGGCGTCGGCCATGAATTCCTCGCCCGGAACTGCGGGGGCATGATAGCGTGTTCCGCCTTGCAGCACTTCTTTGCCGAGTCGGCTTTTCTCATCGATTTCGAACAGGTAAAGGGAAATGTGCTGCGGCCGGAGTCGGAGCACGGCTTCGAGATTGCCTTGCCACGACTCGAAGGTCTGATGCGGCAAACCGGCTATCAGGTCAAGACTGACGTTTTCGAAGCCCGCGGAACGCGCCTGCCGGACCAGTTCGCGAGTATCTGCGGAAGAATGTAGCCGCCCCACCGCGCGGAGTTCCCGGTCCTCGAACGTCTGCGCTCCAATGCTCAGACGATTCATCCCCATGCTCATGGCCTGAGCCAGGAACTGTATATCGACCGAGCCCGGAGTGACTTCGACCGTGAATTCACCGGCAGCTTGGACTCGAAAGCGCCCATGCAGGGCAGAGACGATCTTCTTGAGTCTTTCCACCCCCAGCAGCGGTGGGGTTCCACCTCCGAAATAAACGGTGTCAACCGGGAGTGTGAGGATTTCTTCGGCCAGGTCATAAACCTCAAAACCGGCTGCCAATCCGTCGATTTCTTGTTCCACCGCCTCGCTATAACGGTCGAAGATGCTGCCAGATTCGACCCGCGAACTGAAATTGCAAAAGCTACACTTCGAGGCGCAAAAGGGAACTTGAACGTAGATGGCGAGAGACTGCATGGGTGCTGGGATTAGCAATTTTCGATTGATCCCGCATAGCGGGACCGATTGAAAGGAGAGAAAGTTGCCACACCACCTTTTCCATCGACAATCAACAATCGGCAATCATCAATGGCTGTTGCCCACTTTGGCAAGCGCTTCGCTCAAGGCCGGAGGCAGGGGCGGGATTACAGGGACCAGGGGGCCGGTCTTCTTCACCAACTCTGCCGTTCGTTGCACGTTTAGCCGTTCAAACAGGAAAGTGAACTTCTTTTCAAGGTCCCGCCCTATGCGCTCGCGAATATCCGCCGGCAGATCCCAGATCTTCCGTTTGAAGGGGCCGAACGCCTTCTTCCGGGTCTTGTACAGGAACTGCTCGTCTGTGTCTGAAGCCTTGCGTTCATCGGCGCAGAGCTTGCGTAGCGTTTTGTAGATCTCTTCCTTCAGTTCCCTGGGAAACGCCGTATTCTCATAGATCATGTTCTGGAACTCGGTCGCCAGGTGAACTTCAGCGGCCTCGCACTCGACGAACTTATGGAAGGCATCGGCGGGCAGGGTGGAGGCTCCGTGCTGGACTGTGCCGGCCATTCCGTAGCGGTCCCGTGCCACCGCCGAGAGGGCGCGCAACGTTTCAAAGTCGATGGCCACCGGGGCCATGCTGCCGTCAGGCAACACTACGCCGCCATCCTTGGTTCCGGTCTGGACGCTGATCTTTGCCAGTCCCTTCTTGTATCGGCTGCGCCGAGTCAAGGTCTCCATGAACCCGTCCACAAAGGTAGTCAGTTCCTCTGGGGTGGAATTCTCTTTCCCGATTTCGCCGATTTCGCCTCCCAGCGCAATGGTCATCCCCGGCGGCTCGAGCGAGCGAAGGTAAGCCGTCAGGTTTGCAGTGGTCTCAAAGTTGGCCCTCTGCTGTTCATGGACGCCGTGCAGGGCGCTATTCACAAGCGTTGACGCGTCGATGTCAATGTTGTAATAGCCAGCCGCGACGGATTCCTGGCAGAAGTCACGGATGGTCTGCAACTCAGATTCCGGGTCTTTGGCGAATTTGAGGGCGTTAACCTGGTAGTGATCTCCCTGGATAAAAACAGGGCCCTCGAAGCCCTCGCGCAGCGCCGCCGCGATAATGACCGCAGCATATTCCCCTGGGCGCTGGTCCGTATAATGGCTCTCCCTGCGGGTAAGTTCAAAAATGAAGGCGCCGGCTTTCAGGCCCAGCGCAGCGCGGAAAACGGCTCTCGCCACATCGTAACTCAAACCCCGAATGTTGATGGCGGGGACGGTGAAGCCCTTGCACTCCTTCCGGGCACGGGCCTCGTACAGCACCTGCAGGGATGAAGGCACGACGCCAAGTTCCAATCCGGCCCTCCGGATGATCCAGCGCGCCGCACTACGAACCTCTTCAGTTTCTCCAAAAACCGCGTTTCCCACCAACTGGTCCAGCGTCTGGCTCACAAACTTCTGGGGATTCTTTAGAACAATGCTTTCGCCGTTGGAAAGCTCGAAAGTCGACTTATGCCGGGTGAGCAGATCTAATGCTGTCCGTCCATTCATGGCAAGCCTCCACGAGGCGGTAGCCCCAAAACGCAACCAGACATTATATCAGACCATGTTGACGGGCGAATTGAGAGAGTTTCAAGTTGAAGCTAAACATTCTGGGTATCGGGTTCTGCTACGTCTTCATTTCTCACCACGATTGGACATTCTTAGGGAGTTGCTGGAAGGGCGGGGCTGAAGAGTCTGTGTGAAAACTCGTGGATTGCCGCTTTCGTGGGAATGACAGGTCGGAATACAGCCCCTAAATCAAGCGCTGTCACCCCCGTGGAAGCGGGGGTCCAGCCTGGCCAATGCCAGGCACGAGTTTTCACACAGGCTCTGAAGCCACGCTCTTCCAATCGCGTGGTGAGAAATGCGGGCTACAGGTTAACCACTTGGTGGCCAGGAGAGTCTGTTTTGATTTGCAAAAGCAACCGGTCAAGCAATTCGTAGCCGGCGCGCCCCAGAAAATACGCACCACCGACCCGGCGCTCCTGCAAATCCTTTTGAGGCATGAGAAACCGCGTGAGGGCCTGTGCATGACGGGAGAACAACTCGGAACGCGCCAAGCCAGCGCGGTTCACTTTCCCGCGCAAGCGATCCATCTGGTAGAGGATCTTTTCCTGGGTGTGTTGCAGCGCCTCGAGCAGCGTGGGATCAAGCCGCTCGATGTCGCCGCGGAGGCGGGTGAGGAGGCCCGCCATGTCCTGTTGCGCCTGCTCGAAGCGCTCCGACCATCCCTCGGCAAGCCCCACCGCGGCGATCTTCCCGCTGAGGTGCTCATCGCCAAGCCAAACGTCCTCGACGCTCAACCGGTATTTGTCCAGATGTCTTTCTATGCGATGGTCCACCAACGTGAAAGCGGCTCGAGGGAAAAACACCGGTTGTGGCCTGCCGAAGGCCTCGTATAAGACTTGCGCCTGCGCGAGATAAGCCAGCTCGGAGGGACCTGCAATGTAAGCAATGGTCGGCAGCAGGGTGTCCTGAACCAAAGGTCGCAACAACACGTTGGGTGAAAAGGCTAATGGGTCATCGGCGAGTTGGCTCCGCAAATCTTCGATGAGGATCTTCTGTGTCCCCTCGACAAGGTAGTCGCTCTCGTGGTGGTGAATAGGGAGCCGGTTCCCTTCCCTGGTGACGAATACCAACGTCGAATCCTCCGTCACCTTTACCTGGGTGTGATAGCCGCTCCTAAGCAACAACTGGGAACGTTCCTGCACTTTCGCCCGAAGCTCGGGTGCTCGCTCGAGGGCTTGCAAGTAAACCTCTGCGCTCAGATGGTGAACGGCGGGGTGCAGCGGGTTTAGAAGAATCACTCCCCAGCGGCTTAAGAGTCGGGTCATGAATCGCCCGAAGGCTTCAACCCAGGTAGCTCCAGGCGTGTAGGTCTCGCGCAGGTCCTGCAAAAGGCCGTCACGCGCCGGACCGGGAGGCAGACAGGCTTCCAATCGAGCGAGCGCCTCCGTGGATTCCTGGGTCAAGCGCACATTTCCAACCGGCGACCGCGGGCTGGGCGAATCGCCGTGGTCAGCCAGGGAAATGAGATTGTATTCATCATCGAGCGTCCCCACCTCCGCCACTTCTGCCAAGTCGTGGTCTTCCGTGGCAAGCCAGAAAACGGGCACTGCGGGCACACCCTGCTCATTAAGGTAGTTTGCCAGCCGGACGGTGGTTAAGGCCTTGAAGATGGTAAAAGCCGGCCCACTAAACAAGCCCACCTGTTGCCCCGTGACCACGGCAAAGGTCCCGGCCTGCGAGAGCTTCTGCAGGTTTTCAAGGGTGGCTTCACCGCAACCGAAAGCCTCGTTCTGGCGCAAGAGAATTGCGCAGACTTCCCCCCGATTCCTTTCGAAACCGGGAAGTTGGGAAGCCACAGTCTCGTAGCTCGAGAACAGATACGGGGGTGCGTTATAAAAGCCTGAAACCCGATCAAAATGGTAGAGGTAATCCATGAAAAGCGCGCTTGAGTGCGGAACGCGTTGGTAAGGAACAGATGTGGATGTCATCGGAGGGTGTGTCCTAGTCGAAAGTTGGCGATCAGCAGTTAGCTATCCCGCCACGATGGTCAGCTTTCAGCCTCTAAGAGAACGGGGCTGGGGGCTAGGGACTGGGGTCTGGGGAAGAACAGTAAGCGACGGGCAGTGGGCAATTCACAATTCATAATTGTCCCCAGCCCCCAGTCCCCAACCCCTAGTCCCTGCCTTCCTGCCGATTGCCTGCTCACATCAGCACTGGAGTCCCCTGCGGACTTCACGCAGCGCCGCTGCCACCGATTCTCGGGCAGCGGGCCCCAGGGGCGCAAGCGGGGCGCGCGGGAAGCCACCGGCATAGCCGCTGAGGTCCAGCGCCGCCTTTACACCCGGAACGCCCAAAGGCAGCGTAATCTTGCGCGCCAGTGGGAGCAGCCTCTCCTGGAATTCCAGCGCAGTCTTTCTCTTTTTTTGCAGGAATGCCTGATACAGACCCACGCACAGCTCCGGAGCAAAATTCGCCTGGCTCAGCACGCCGCCTACTGCTCCGGCCCGCAAAGCCTCGTTCAGAATCGCAACCGACCCCACCAGCACGCGAAAGCCCGGCCGCACTCGCCGCAGAATTGCGCGCACAAACTGAATATCTCCTGAACTTTCCTTCAATCCGACCAAGTTGGGGATTTGCGAGAGCTTGCCGATCGTGGAAGGTTCAAGGTGAAGCCCGGTGAACTGCGGGATGGAGTAGAAGATGACTGGCCGTTCCACTTTGCGCGCCACGGTCCGATAGTGCGCCGCAAGCGCGTCAGCATCCATCTTGGATTTGTAATAGTTGGGTGGGAGGACCAATAGGGCGTCAGCCCCGCGCGCTACGGCTTCCTGGCTCAGGCGCACGGTAGCCGCAGTGCCCTCCAGGCCGGTGCCTACAATCAGAATTTCAGGCGCCCGCACCAAGCCTCGCGCCACTTCGACCAGCCGCAGTCGCTCACCCTCTTCCAAGTAGGGTGCTTCTCCCGTCGAGCCCGCCACGAGGATTCCGGCGAGCCCGATTCCAGCGAGCTTTTGCAAATTCTCGCGGAATAGCCCTTCGTCGATTTCTCCCCGGCGGTTGAACGGTGTAACTACGGGAACAAACATTCCCTGGAGGCTTCGGATAATTTCCTTGCGTGTCATGATGTTCCAGCCTTTAGCCGTCAGCTTTCAGCGAAAATGGAGCGCCTACGATGGAACGAAGATTCCTTTTCGGTCCGTTCTGGTGCAGTTCCTGCAAGCTTGCAACCCAAACCTGCCCTTTTCTCAATTCGCGAATTCCGGCGATCACCGCCCCGGCAGCGGACAGAGTTGTAATGCACGTGACGCCGTGTTTGACCGCGGCTTGACGGATCAGCCGGTCATCCTGGCGAGAAGAGCGTCCCAGCGGGGTGTTGATGATTAAATCAATCGTGGCACTCTTGATGAGGTCCACAACACTCGGGCGTCCTTCCGCCACCTTGAAAACTCTCTCCACCGGAATGCCGCAGGCGTGCAATTCCTGGAAAGTGCCGCGCGTGGCGACCAGCTTGAATCCCAGCGCCGCCAGGTCACGCGCATGCGGAATGACCAGCGGCTTATCATGATCGTTTACAGAAATGAAGATGCGTCCGGAAGTCGGAATCCGGTTACGCGCGGCAAGCTGGGCCTTGGCGAAAGCGAGGCCAAAAGAGTCGGCAACGCCCATGACCTCCCCCGTGGACTTCATCTCCGGGCCGAGTATGGTGTCCGCTCCGGGGAATTTCTGGAAGGGGAAGACCGGGGATTTTACAAAGAAGTGGCGCACTTGCAGTTCCGGTTCGAGACCGAAGCAGGAGAGTTTACTGCCTACCATAAGCCGCGCCGCAATCTTTGCCAGCGGCACGCCGGTAGCCTTGCTGACGTAAGGGACAGTCCTGGAGGCGCGCGGATTAACTTCCAGGACGTAAACCTGGCCATTCTGGATCGCGTATTGGATGTTCATCAGCCCGACAACATTCAATTCCTTGGCCAGCTTTACGGTGTACTCACACAGCGTGCTATGTTGCGGCTCACCGATCGAAACCGCCGGGAGAACGCAGGAACTGTCTCCGGAGTGAATCCCCGCTTCTTCGATGTGCTGCATGACGCCCGCGATGACCACATCCGTCCCGTCCGCTAAAGCGTCGACATCCACCTCCGTAGCGTTTTCCAGGAAGTGGTCCACCAGGATGGGGAAAGCGCGCTGTAGTTCTTCCGCGCGGCGCACGTAATCGCGGAGCATGGCCTCGTCGTACACGATCATCATGGCGCGTCCACCCAGCACGTAGGAGGGACGCAACAAGACGGGATATCCGATTTCGCGGGCAATCTCCACGGCCTCCTGGACGTTCATGGCAGCGCCATTTTGCGGCTGGAGAATCTTCAGGTCGGCGAGCAGCTTCCCGAAGTGCTTGCGGTCCTCGGCCAGATCGATAGACTCCGGCGAAGTGCCAATGATGGGCACGCCGGCGGCCTTAAGCTGGCGCGCAAGATTGAGCGGCGTCTGGCCACCGAACTGCACGATGACGCCTTCCGGTTTTTCCTCATCCATAATGGCCATTACGTCTTCAAAGGTGAGGGGCTCAAAGTAGAGGCGGTCGGAGGTGTCGTAGTCGGTCGAGACGGTTTCGGGATTGCAATTCACCATAATCGTCTCGAAGCCTTCCTCTTTGAGCGCGTAGGCGGCATGAACGCAGCAGTAATCGAATTCAATTCCCTGCCCGATGCGATTGGGTCCACTGCCCAGGATTACGATTTTGCGCCGCTGGGTGGGTTCGGCCTCGTCCTCGTCTTCATAACTGGAGTAGAGGTAAGGGGTAAAGGATTCGAACTCGGCTGCGCAGGTGTCCACACGCTTGAATACGGGGCGAACGCCGACGGCAAGACGCCGCTCGCGGACGACTTCGCCCGACGTACCCCACACTTCCGCCAGTTGCAGGTCAGAAACACCGTGGCGCTTGGCCTCCCGCAACACCGGCGCAGGCACGGTTTCCACATCGAAGCGCTTCAATTCTCCCAACAGGCCCACTATTTGTTCAAGTTGGTCTAAGAACCACGGGTCGATGCGCGTGATTTCAGCCAAGCCTTCGACGCTGTAGCCTGCTTGCAGGGCGAAAAGCAAATACCACAGGCGCTCGGGATGGGGGATCGTCAAGCCGCGTTCCAGCTCGGCGGGATCGTCAGGAGGCTTGGGCGATTTTCTGCCCGTCTCAAGCGATCGAACGCCCTTCAGCAGTGCTTCTTTAAAGGTGCGGCCGATCGCCATCACCTCGCCCACCGATTTCATCTGGGGGCCCAGCGTGTGATCGGAGTCCGGAAACTTCTCCGCCGCCCACTTCGGAATCTTCACCACCACGTAGTCGATAGTGGGCTCGAAGCAGCAGGGCGTCTTCTGCGTGATGTCGTTCGGAATCTCATCCAGGCTGTAACCAACCGCCAGCCGGGCGGCAATCTTGGCGATCGGGAAGCCGGTGGCTTTTGAGGCCAAGGCGGAGCTGCGCGACACGCGCGGGTTCATTTCGATCACCACCATGCGTCCCGAGTGCGGGTCCACAGCAAATTGGATGTTCGAGCCGCCCGTTTCGACCCCCACCGCCCGGATTACCTTGAAGGCCGCGTCGCGCATCAACTGGTATTCCTTGTCGGTCAGCGTCTGCGCCGGCGCCACAGTGATGGAATCCCCGGTGTGTACACCCATAGGGTCGAAGTTTTCGATGGAGCATACGACCACGGCGTTGTCCGCGTGGTCGCGCATCACTTCGAGCTCGAATTCCTTCCAACCGACCACCGACTCCTCAACCAGGGCCTCATGAACAGGGCTGAGCTCCAGACCATTCCTCACCGTTTCGGTCAGCTCTTCCAGGTTGTAGGCCATGCCGGCGCCGGTCCCGCCGAGCGTGAAGGAGGGGCGAATGATAAGGGGGAATCCCACTTGCTGAGAAAACTTGAGCGCGGCGTCTACGTTGTTCACCAGGACGCTTTTGGGCACGTCCAGCCCTACGTGCTGCATGGCGTCTTTGAACCAGAGCCGGTCTTCAGCCATTTTGATGGCGTTGAGCGAGGCGCCGATCAATTGCACGTTGAATTTCTCCAGGCCGCCGCTTTCAGCCAGCTCGACGGAAAGGTTCAGGGCTGTCTGCCCGCCCACCGTCGGCAGCAGCGCGTCCGGCCGCTCCCGCTCGATGATGGCCGTCAAGTACTCAAGTGTGAGCGGCTCGACATAGGTGCGGTCGGCGAATTCGGGGTCGGTCATAATGGTGGCGGGGTTGGAATTCACCAGCACCACCTCGTAACCCTCGGCCTTCAGAGCCTTGCAGGCTTGCGTGCCCGAATAGTCAAACTCGCACGCCTGGCCGATAATGATCGGGCCGGAACCAATGATCAGAATTTTGCGTAAATCAGTGCGTTTGGGCATGTAAATAATTCTGAATTATGAATAGTGAATAGTAAATTATGAAAGCCAGCCTTTGTGCGTCATCTTGCCCCTCACCATTCACTATTCACCATCCACTATTTCTTAAACTCTTCCATCATTTTGGCGAAGCTGGCAAAAAGGTACGCCGAGTCATGCGGGCCGGGCGATGCCTCGGGGTGATACTGCACGCTGAAGAGCGGCAGAGATTTGTGCCGCAAGCCCTCCAGCGTCTGGTCGTTCAAATTCATATGGGTTAACGCGACCTCGCTGGAGTTGAGCGAGTCCGGGTCCACCGCGAAGCCATGATTCTGGGCCGTGATTTCCACCTTCCGGGTCTCCAGGTTCATGACGGGTTGATTGCCCCCGTGGTGGCCGAACTTCAGCTTGTAGGTTTTTCCCCCGAGCGCCAAGCCGATGATCTGGTGGCCGAGGCAAATCCCGAAAACGGGCACCTTACCCATGAGACCTCGGACAGCCTGTGCGGCGTACTCGAGAGGTTCCGGGTCGCCCGGACCGTTGGAGAGGAAAACCCCCTCGGGCTTTAATTCCAGAACCTCTTCAGCGGTAGTCGTGGCGGGCACAATAGTGACGCGGCAGCCTACGTCCACGAGCTTGCGCAGGATGTTCTGCTTGATTCCGTAATCATAGGCCACGACGTGAAAGCGGGCCCGCCGCTCAATTCGTTCGCTTTCCTTGAAGATGTCGCGCGTCGGTTCCGTCCACTGGTAACGCCAGAGAGTGGTAACCCGGCTGGCCAAGTCGAGCCCCACCATACTCGGGACCGCCTTTGCCTTTGCCAGCAGGCTGGCTTCATCGAAATCCACGGTCGAAAGCACGCCTCGCTTGGTGCCATGCTGCCGCAGGTGCCGCACCAGGGCGCGCGTGTCAATGTGAGAGATCACGGGGAGACCGTATTCCGCCAGAAAATCCGATGCTTCCTCAACCGACCGCCAGTTGCTGGCAAGTTCGGATAATTCACGCACCACCAAACCCTCCGCGTAGGGCCGCGCGGACTCCGAGTCCAGCGGGTTTATCCCGTAATTCCCGATGTGAGGGTAAGTCAAAATGACCATCTGACCGGCGTATGAGGGGTCGGTCAGGATTTCCTGGTAGCCGGAAAGCGAAGTATTAAAGACAACTTCACCAAAACGTTCGCCCGAGGCGCCGTAGCCGCGCCCCCGGAATATTCTTCCATCCTCTAAGGCGAGTATTGCCTCCATCTAAGCTCCCTAGAACAGTCAACAGTTGAAAGTTGACAGTCTACAGTTTTGCGGCTCTTTGCGCCTTGGTCCCGCTTTTCGGGATAAGATTGTTTATTCTTTCGCACAGCCCTGTCACCCCGCGTCCGGGCAACCGACAACTGACCACTGACAACGGACGATGGTTCATTCCAGAGGTCCAAACTCGCTGAAAGGCCAATAGACGAATACGGCTTTGCCGTAAATGTACTTGCGATCAACGGTCCCCCAGACTCTGCTATCGTTGGAAGAATCCCGGTGGTCGCCCAGCACGAAGTAGTGATCCGCCTCGACCCGAACGGGTGGATAGCTCTGGTGATCCAGGTAGTTGGCGGGGAGGTAGGGCTCCGCGAAAGGCGTGCCGTTCACCAGCACCCGGCCATCCTGAATGCTGACCCCCTCCCCCGGCAACCCTACAACGCGTTTGATATAAGACTTCGACGAATCCAGGGGATACCAGAAGACCACGATGTCGCCCCTCTGGATGGGCTCGAAGTGGTACACGAATTTGTTAATGAAAATCCGCTCGTGGTTCTCCAGCCGCGGCATCATGCTGGTTCCCTCTACCTGCACCGGCTGGTAGAGGAAAACTATGACGATGAAGGCCAGCAGGATGGAGAGGATGAGGTCCCGCAACCAGTAACGCGTCTCGAAAAATCGGCGTCGCGGGCTTTGTTGGGTTGCCCGTCCGTCGGTCGCCTGGGTTGGGGGTAGTCCTTGTAGCTGCATTGGCTCCTCAAATGATTTTATACCACATGGGTGACTTTGCGCACCACTTTAAGGACGCAACTGGGGACCAAAGCAATTCTGAATTCTGAATTATGAATGGCCTTCTTCATTGTCTCCGCTGCCGCCGGGCTCCTGCTTATTGCATCCCACCTTCCCGCCCTAGCCCTATACGTTGCGTTTGATTTTTCCCGAGTTGTATAGTAGAAGCTAGGTAGTCCATCGAGTCAAGGAATCTAAGGAGAGGAATCCAAGGGAGGTTGTGCCTACGGTGCAATGGTTCCGAAGGGTCTCGTTGTTGCTCATCCTTGGCTGTGCAGCGGGAGCGTTTACGCTCCGCGCCCAATCCGGCGACACGCCATCGCCTCCATCCCCATCTGCCCCGGCCAGCGCTACGCCGGACCAAAGCGTGCCCTTCTGGGCGAATCGTGGACACTGGATCCTGGGTGGCCAGCTCAGCTTTGCGCTGGAGAATGGCATACCTCGCGACATCTCACACATTGCATTACTGATGGCAGAGCCTCAGGTAGGATTCATCGTGAAAAACTTCGACGTGCCACACTTTCCGGTCCGGCGCTTTGAAGTAGTAGGTGAGGGGATTTTTGGCAATGCCGTTCACCCTGGTGGGAGGGTGGACGGCGGGGCAGTTCTCTTTCGGCTTGACGGCCAGAATCACGGGCGCTTCGTGCCGTTCTTCGAATTCGGCGGCGGGGCACAGAGCACTACGCTGGCCACGCGCGCGCCGGAACTCAGTGGTACAACCCAGTTTTCCCCCCAGGGCGGTTTGGGCATCCAGTATTTCTTCAAGTCGCAACGCGCTCTGGTGTTCGAGTACAGCTACATGCACATGTCCAATGCGAGCCTCCAGGAACCGAACCGCGGCTGGAACGGCAGCATGCTCACAGTGGGCTTCAGGTGGTTGCGTCGCCCTAAGCCAGCCCGCTGGTAACCGCCCGCCGATCGCTCCTAAAACTCTACTTGTCTCTTTGTTGGAAGGTAGAAGATTGTGGGTGATGAATAAAGAGGTACCCAGTGGCGGGTTTCAAGTGTCAGGCAGCAAATCTGAATCATGAATTGCTCTGGTCTCCCGGTTGCCAACCGGCGCCTGACGCGTGCTCTTCCCGATCTACCCGAAGACGTCTTTGACCTTATCGGAGGCGCGGCGCTCCAGGGGATGATTTTCCACCCGCATCCCGGAGTTCAGCATTTCGAACACTCGTCGCTGCTCCCGCGAGAGCCGGGTGGGAGTGACCACATAAACCGATACATACAAATCCCCTTGCCTTCGCCCGTCCACGCTGGGCATTCCAGAGCCTCGCAGGCGAAACGCCGTTCCGTTTTGAGTTCCCTCGGGGATTCTGAGCTTCTCATGGCCCTCAAGCGTGGGAACTCTAATCTCCGCGCCGAGAGCCGCCTGAGTAATGGAGATGGGGATGGTGTAATAAAGGTCCGCGCCCTGACGGTCAAAATAAGGATGCTCACGGACTCGCAGAACCACATAAAGATCGCCGTGCGGTCCCCCCCTCCCGCCCGCTTCACCTTCCCCACTCACGCGCAGACGAGTCCCCTCCTCAACGCCTGCCGGGATCTTGAGGCCCAGAACTTTCTCGTGCCGTACCCGACCCTTCCCCGCGCAAGCCGGGCAAGCCTCGCGTATCACCTGACCCATTCCACGGCATTGCGGGCAGGTGCGCGAAACGGTGAAGAAGCCCTGCTGATGTCGAATCTGGCCTCGCCCACCGCAACCCGGACAGGTGATCGGTTCGCTCCCGTGCTTCGCCCCGGTGCCGTGGCAATCGCTGCAGGTTTCCGATCGGGGAATCTTAATCTTTGTTTCCAGACCTCGCGCCGCTTCTTCCAGAGAAATCTCCAGGTCGTATCGCAGGTCGGCTCCGCGTGAGGCGCGATGGCGCTGGCGGGTCCCTTGGCCAAATCCGCCAAACCCGAAAAACTCCCCAAAAATGTCTTCGAAATCCGAGAAGATCGTGGAGGAGAAGTCAGGGTTCCAGTCCCCGGTGGAGCTCACCCCAGCGTGCCCGAACTGATCGTAGGCGGCGCGTTTTTGCGAGTCCGCGAGCACGCTGTAAGCTTCGGTGATTTCCTTGAATTTCTCTTCTGCTTCCTCTTTTTTGCTGTTGGGGTTGCGGTCCGGATGGTGTTGCAGAGCGAGTTTACGGTAGGCGCTCTTGATTTCCTGATCGGACGCCTGGCGTTCAACACCTAGGACTTCGTAGTAATCTCGCTTGTTATTCAACGCTCATCCCCACTTAACATCAAGAAAACGGCACGCGCCCGCCGCCAGTTTGCCTTCGGCGTCTATTCCGAGGCTCGGGAACCCGCAGCCTTGGGCTTGACGGACACTTTTACGATTGCGGGTCGAAGCAGGCGGTGCTTCAGCTTATATCCTTTTTGCAATTCTTCCACGATCTCCATGTCGCGCCGAGCCGCGTCCTCGACCGTTTCGACGGCCTGATGGTAATTCGGGTCAAACAACTGTCCGGACGTATCGATGGCCTCCAGACCTGCCCGGGTCAAGACCTCAAATAACTGCCGGTGGATCAATTCCATTCCCTGGTAAAAGGGCTTCGGGGCTGAGGCGTCGCGCTGCCTCAAGGCTCTGTCAAATCCATCCAGGACCGGCAGCAGTGCCCGGATCAAGTCCTCCGTGGCGTGCTGGCGATGTTCATCCTTTTCCCGCTGAGCACGCTTGCGGAAATTCTCCAGGTCCGCCTGTTTGCGCAGCAAGCGCTCATAAAGCTGCGCTTTCTCCTCCTTCAGCTTTTCGTAGGCTGGCGAAGTTTCGATGTTTGGTCCGGCAGGTTGGCCTGCAGATATGTCTTCGGTTGCAGGCGCATCATTTTCCTTCAGATCAGATGTGTAGGGGTCCCCGGCACGTTTGGGCAGGGGGTCGGCAAGCTGTTCTTTTTCGTTTTCCATAACCTTTCGATTGTATACCCTTTGTCCGTAGGTGGTTGGTGGCCTGCGGAGGCAGAGGCTCGTTCCCACCATACTGTCGCCCACCTAATGGTTCCTCTTACTGCTTTTTGCTTTTGAAGGGCGGCAGACCTGGGGGAGAACCGGTGCTACGATTCCTCCCATGAGTCAATGACTCACCCAATCAATGACTCGCACCTTACGAGTCTCGTTCCTGCCATTCAATTGGAGCTGATGAGCCTGTTGCAAAGGTGGGCGATATAGTCCACCGTGCTGATCGCGCGGTCGTACTCCATGCGCGTCGGACCGACAACCCCCAGCGCCCCTACGGCGCGATTCCGGTAGTGCAGCGGCGCGACAATGAGGGTGCAATTATGCATCCGAATTTCAGAATTCTCGCGGCCAATCAGGATTCGGACACCGGGCTCCCAGGTATTGAGGCAGGCGCTCAATATCCTCACCAGTTTGGCCTTTTCCTCCAAGGTCTCAAGCAATTCCCGGATCTTGCAGATATCATCGAGCTCCACGTGGTCGAGCATCTTCGCTGTGCCATCCACGAACAGGGATCCGGGAGCTTCACTGATCAAGGCGCTCCACATGAAAAGTATGGCAACATTCTGGAGCAAGCGGTCGGCAAGGATTTTTTCTTCGTCCATGCGCTTGAAAATTTCAAGGCGAATGGTGCCCAGCGACCAGCCCCCAAACTCGCCATTCAAGAAGTCCGCAGTTCGATCCAGTTCCTTCTGCGAGAAATCCTCCTCCAGGCGAATCGCCTTGCTTTCCACCAAATCCGGCTTGGAGACGATCACCACCAGGATACGACGGTCAGGGAGCAGCACGAATTTAATGTGCTCCAGCACCTTTTCTTCGAGCGCCGGCGCCAGGGCCAGCCCCACGTTGTGCGAAACTTCGGAAAGAAGACGCGAGGCGCTGGACATCATCTGCTCCAGGGCGCCGCTTTCTACCCGCAGGCTCTCCTGGATGTATTCTTCGGTTGCCGGACCAAGCCGGGTGGAACTCACGGTGCGGTCAACGTAATAGCGATAGGCCTTGTCAGTCGGAACGCGGCCGGCGGAAATGTGTGGCTGGGACAAGTACCCTCGGGATACCAAGCTCACCATCGCGTTCCGGATGGTCGCGGAGCTCGGGGCATCCGGCAGTTTCTCCGCCAGGGTCTTGGAGCCCACCGCGGCGCCGGTTTGAATGAATTGGCGCACCAGGGCTACCAGGATGTCACGCTCGCGTTTTGGAAGCTCGTCACAGTCTCTCATCTTGAACCTAACTCACGGGACCTCAAGTAATTAGAGGCTGCTATACTCCACTATCTATTCTATCGGCATTGCCGGTTGCTGTCAAGAATCGGGGTGGCAATTCCTCGGTCTGGGTCGGTATATGCCGGGCCGGTCTGTCACGGGAAACCGGGGAGGTTTTACGTTCCGCCGCAAACCGGTGCACTGCCGAAGCTCTGGTTCGGAGTTTTACATTTCCGTTGAGGTTGAATACAATCCCGCATTCTACAAAGGAGGGAGACATGCGAAGGTTCACGAGAGTCGATTTCTTGAAATCCATTCTGGGGGCGGCTGGTTTGTCTGCTTTTGGTTCCTCAAAGGGTTCTTCATATTCGAAGCCAATCCAGGTTCCTGGATTGAATTATGGTCTCGCCGCTCTTCCCCTGCTGACCGCAGCGGAAACGCGCTCCGTCTGCGCGGAAAATCCCACGGGAGAAAAGGGAATGGGAGGACGGGCCATACCCAATCCCAGCGACCCAAAACTTCCTTTCTCACGAGCAGCCACTAATCTCGGTCAGGGTTGGAAGGTGAATCCGTTTATTAAGCCCAAGGCGGGGGAGACAGTCACCCTAATGGACGCTGCCGGACCCGGCGTCATACAACACATCTGGATTGCGACCGAGCAGAATTTTGCCGGTAATGGGAGAGCTTGCGTGCTGCGCTTCTACTGGGATGACGAGCCGACTCCTTCCATAGAAGTTCCCTTGACGGACTTCTTCGCCATCGGCCATGACTTGTTTGCGCGGGTCAACTCAACGGTTGTGATCGTCAATCCGACTGCTGCTCTCAACTGCTACTGGCCCATGCCCTTCAAACGTCACGCCAGGATCACATTTACTAACCAAGGGGAAAGGGACCTGCCTTTGCTGGCCTATCAGATTACTTATGCCAAGACCGAAATTCCCGAGGAAGCCGGTTATTTCCACGCTCAGTGGCGACGTGCCGTAACCGACCGGTCCTTCCCCGTCCACACGATACTGGATGGCGTCAGGAGTCAAGGCCGTTACGTGGGAACGTTTATAGCCTGGACTCAAATGTCCGATGGATGGTTTGGAGAAGGCGAGGTTAAGTTTTATTTGGACGGGGACAAGGAGTTCCCTACCATCTGCGGAACTGGCACTGAGGACTACTTCTGCGGCTGCTACGGCTTCCCTGAGGTCTACAGCACCGCATACACGGGATGTACCCTGAAACATGAGGGGCAGGACGGCCCACCCAAATGGAGCTTGTATCGCTGGCACATCATGGACCCGATCTGCTTCAAGAGCGACCTCCGTGCAACCATTCAGGCGCTCGGCTGGTGGCCAACCGGCAAATACCAGCCGCTGGCTGATGACGTGGCTTCCGTAGCCTATTGGTATCAAGGCGAGCCTCATGCAGAGTTCCCCCAATTCCCGCCGCTCGAAAAGAGGTGGCCAAGGTAGCGCATCGCGGCGGAGCCGCAACCAAACACGCCATCGGCACTCGAGGTTCCAAATAGGTAATTATCCCTGCGGCCGAAGGCCGCCGTGGAGTGCGGTAGCAGCAGCTACCGCTTTCCGCCCGCGGTTCATACACGAAATCGTGCGCGAGCCACATCAAGAAAGGCGGTAGCTGCTGCTACCGCACTCCACGGCGCTTCGCGCAGGCTCAGACCATCACCTGTTGCAAATGGACGGGTCAGTCGACCGATATAAGGCCCAAAATGTTTGCTAAAAAAACAAGAATTTACGATTTTGCATTGCAGGTCCCGCCCCACAGAGTGGGAGACGCGCGGCTCTTCTAAGGCAGAGGGTTCAGGGCCAGGAAGAACTGCTCAGCGCCCTCCACTCCGCCTTTAGAGCGCCTCGAACAAAAGCAGCTCCGACGTCAACGGGCCTTCGAGGCGCACCGTGATACCCTGCTTCACTAACGTGAAACCGTCCACCACGCTCGCCTGCCCGGAATTATCCCATGTCACCCGATAGCGCCGTGACACGTCGAGCCCCCGTAATCGCAGGAGATACTCCGGCTGAGTGGGCGCCGAAAGTTGGAACAGCCCGCAGATGCCCCGCGTGCGATCGTTCGAATCCAGCTCCAACACTCCCCAGCCGTGGGGATCGATTCCTGCCACCCCAGGCGTGTGATGATAGATCCTGCTGGTATCCATGAACGGGCGAACGAAATTCTTGTAAAGACCGGCCCAGCGTTTGGCCCTCGCCATCAAAAGCGGATTCGCTTGGGCGCCCCGAGGAACCAGGAACCCAAACGTGGGCTGGGCAAAGAGCAGCAAACGCGATTGGAAATCGAAGTCCGCCGTCGTGTATCCACTCTGCCCTCCGATCAGACGGTCCACGTACTCCGGCGGCAGCGCCATAGTCATGCCATTGGTGATCATGAAGGACCGCGGAGCAATCTGCCAGTCGGTGACCCAGGTGTGGCTGAACCGCCTCACCATGCCGATGTCGGCGCGGCCGCCGCCCCCGGCGCAGTTCTCGAAGATCACATTCGGGAAGCGCGCGCGCAATCGATCGTAGACTCCATAGACCGCCTCGTAGTAGCGCCAGTAGCCGTTCTCGACGAACCCATCGTGAACCGTCTTGATCCCCACTCCCGGATCGGTGTTGTAGTCCAGCCGGAAGAATTCGAGTTGGTTCTCTTCAATGACGCGAGCGATCTGGTTTTCCATCCATTGGACGACTTCCGGCTTCGTCAGGTCCAGCAGTCCCCCTATCTTTCTCTCGCCGTCATAGTTCGTCGCCAGCCACTCGGGATGCTCCTTGGCGATGCGGCTTTCACTACCGATGCGGTCCGCATCCATCCACAGGCCCCACAACATGCCCGCTGCATGCGCACGGTCACGGAAGGGCTTCAATCCCTGCGGGAAACGCTGGCGATCCACATTCCAGTCGCCCACCGTGGTCCACCAGTTACCCTTCGGCGGAGCGTACCAACTGGCGTCGATGAAGAAGACCTCGGCGCCCACCTGGGCCGCTGAATCGATGGCGTGGTTGACTTCTTCGGGCGTGATCTCAATTTCCGGACCGATCCCGGACTCCACCCATCCACCCCGCCCTCGCGGCTGCGGCATGAACACACTGCGCCGCAAGTGGGTGTGCATGGCCTGCACGGCAGCGTCGAGATCGCCGAACACCAGACCCAGGTGCATTTCCGGCGTAGAAACAGTTTCGCCCGGGGCAATCACTCGCTGCGGAGGCCTGGCATCCGGCCCGGCGCGGAACGTCAGGGCCGCCGCGGAATCCTCCACCTCCGTATTCAAATCAAACTCGAAACTGTATCCGCCTGACCATGCCAGTTGGCCAATGAAGTGCTCGCCAGTGGCATTGTTGCGGAGGATGAACATCGGATAACGATGGCGTCCACGCCGGTATCGCCCGTCGATTCGATACCCCGCCGCCGGCATCTCATGCCAGTGAAAGTCCCCCTCCTTCACGCCGGTCGCGCTATCGAAATAGCCGAGCGAGTACAGGGGCGCCGGCGTGCCTTCGAGGAGCGACCGCCAGCGGTTGGTCTTCTGCATTACTCCGCTCCAGGAAGATGCCGCCGCCAATGCCGCCGGTTGCGTGCCGGTGTTGGTAACCTCCAGCCAGCGAGTCAGCACCGCAGTGCCGTCCAGCTTGGTGTGAACCTTGACCGTGACGGGCCGGACGGCATGTTTCAAAGTGACCACGACGTGCAGGTTGCCATCGCCGGAGGACGTCTTCTCCAGGCCGACCCATTCCCAATCCGAGGCCAGTGACTGTCCGTCGATCTCCAGCCAGAAGGCCTCCGGCATGGGATGCTCAGCGGGGTTAATGCGGCCGTCGTAGAAGTTCACGAATCCCGCCCCGTTCCACCCCCGCCCCACGAATTGGCCCTTGGTAAGCGATTCCTCATACACCACCCACCCGGTGCGGTAGCTGATGGTGGGCTCCGGTTGCTCGACGAGAAGCACGTCGGACCACTCGGACCCCGAGGCCTTGCTTTGTTTCTCTTCCTTTCCGGCACTGGAAGCTTGCCCAGGCAGGCCCACGCTTAAACAACTCATGACCAGGATTGCTCCCATCAAGTTCAGCCAGGGATGCCTCGCCAGAGATGCACAGACGGTCCCGCCCTTTGATTTTCGGACTCTCGCAAGAGAGATTCCTTTGCTTGGAGCACTCATATTGCTTTCCTCCTCGGAGGTTAAGACCCCGCAATCTTGTCCTGAACATGTCCCACATCTTCTGCTGGACGTTGGGGGTGCGATCGCCAATGACGCCAAAATGCGCCCCTTTGGGGCTGAGAGCGTGAATCCCACAGAACGCCCGGTGTCTAGCAAAAGAAGTGGGGCATCCTTACCCCTCCACCCCAAGGGGGAAAGATGATTTTGATTCCGGTTCCTGACTCCTGACGTTCAAAACCCATGCGGCGCAAGCGGAACATGAGAGCGGATTATACGCCCCTTTGAAGCTAGACAAGCCACAGAGTGCATGGAAAGCGAGAGACTGCGTTATCCATTCCACTCCACTACACGTTACTCCCACTCCCGCCGTGGCGAGGGAATCCATGACGCTGGTAATGGAATCGCGGATCGGGCTGATCTCTAATCCAAATGAAACTGGCACCAACACGATCCCAGGCCTGGAAGGAATTCGACCGGGTGTATAATATCTTAGCGCCGGGATGCCATGGGGCGGGTTCCGGCCGAAAAAGTCAGCAACTTATTTTGGCAGGCCAAAGGGGTGCGCTTTCACAGGCCCCGAGCTTCAATCCAAATCCCAGACGCGGGCGAGACTCTACCGCGCCAGCGAAAGGAGCAATTGAGCCCTATGAAGAAATACGTGGCCGAATTTATCGGAACGTTCACTTTGGTTCTGTTTGGATGCGGGACCGCCGTTGTATCAGGCCAGGCCGTGGGCCACTTGGGTATTGCATTCGCCTTCGGCTTCGCCCTGTTGGGGATGTGCTATGGCATTGGTCCTGTATCCGGGTGTCACGTCAACCCCGCAGTCAGTCTGGGGGTGTTCGCCGCCGGACGCATGAGCGGCAAGGATCTTGGCGGCTATATTGTTGCGCAGTTGCTCGGCGGAATCGCCGCAGCCGGCGTGCTCGCGGTAATTGCCCAAGGCCTTCTGGCAGGATATGACGTTGGTGCTAATGGTTTGGGGCAGAACGGGTGGGGCGAGGGTTATCTGGCAGGATACGCGCTTTCCTCCGCGGTCGTCTTCGAGTTTGTGGCGACACTGATCTTCGTGATTGTCATCTTGGGGTCGACTCAGGCGGGAGCGCCCACTCAGATGGCGGGTTTGGCGATCGGCATCACGCTGGTGGTGATCCACATCTTCGGCATCAACATCACTGGAGTATCCGTCAACCCGGCTCGCAGTCTGGGACCGGCTATTTGGGTTGGCGGGAAAGCAATTTCCCAGGTCTGGATGTTTCTGCTTGTCCCCAGCATCGCCGGAATTGTCTCGGGGGCGATCTATCGGTCAAAGGTTCTGACGATCTGAACTGGTCACAGAGTCTCGCTTCCCCAGAATCTGCCTGTCGAGGCAATTGCTAGTGCATAAGCCAATCCAGGAACTGTTTCGGGGATGAATCTGCGTCGCGTAGGATTTGGGCCAGGATGCCGCGGCCGAGGTCCTCCCGCTTGTGATCGGGAACAGCGGCGGTGCGACCGTCAGGATGCCGGAAAAACTTGTGACTCCCACGCTGACGGACTTGGACGAAGCCGCTGGACTCAAGGAATCGGATAACCTCGCGAGCGCGGACGGGATGAAGGCGGGTCAAGCGCGAACCTCGACCTGTTGTAACGCGACGAACTTCAGGCGCGGGGCTTCCTGCTCAGCCAGGCAGAGCTTGATCACTTCCCGGATGCGCGGGGTGAGTGCCTCGAGGGACCGAGCCTGCGTATAGCAACTCTTGAGCGCAGGGACGTTGGCAACGTAGTAGCCATCTTCATCCTGCTCGATGAGCACGGTGAATTCGCGGACATTGGTCTTTTTCACTAGCTTTTTCATGGTACCAATTATACCACTTATGCAAGGGCCAGAAGGAGGGATGCATCCCTACCTGCTTTCGGGATCCCGCCTCTACATGAACCAGAAAAGTGATAGAGTAACTGCTCTTCCCAGCTCGAAGGAGGATGGGTTTGCGCAAAAACTCGGTCGATGTTGTTGGACTGGGATTAAACGCCACCGACACAGTGCTCATCGTGCGCGAATTCCCTGCCCTGGGAGGAAAAGAGCGGGTGCTATCCTCGTCCATGCACGCTGGTGGACAGGTGGCTACCGCCCTGGTCATCTGCCAGCGCCTGGGGTTACGCACCCGTTACATTGGCAAGGTTGGGGATGACGAGGGGGGGAGGATTCAGCTTGCCAGCCTGAAACGCGAGGGAGTGGACCTGCGGTATACCCGCGTGGTTCGGGGCACGCCAAATCAATTCGGCCATATTTTGGTGGAGCAGACCAGCGGCGAGCGGACGGTTTTCTGGGACCGCGATGCGCGCTTGACCGTTACCCCGGCAGAGCTGACCGAGGGCGCAATAACCACCGCCCGTCTTTTGCACCTGGACGGGTGCGACGTTGAGGCGTGCCTGAGGGCGGCGCGTTGGGCAAGGCGCGCACGCATCCCGGTTGTCGCCGACGTTGATACTGTTTACAAGAGGGTCGAAAGCCTTTTTCCCTACATCGATTACTTGATTGCCTCAACCAAATTTCTTCCCACGCTGACTGGCCAGGCAGACCCCTTCCGAGCCCTCGAATACGCGGCCGCTGAGTACAAGGTGAAGGCGTCCGGCATGACGCTGGGCCGCGACGGCGCGTTGTTTTATCAGGGAGGGCAGTTTCACTATTCGCCCGGATTTGTCATCGAAACCGTGGATACCACTGGAGCAGGGGACGTCTTCCATGGCGCCTTCATTTACGGGCTGTTGGCGAGATGGGAAATCGGGAGCATCCTGGACTTTGCGAACGCCATGGCCGCTCTCAACTGCACCGTGCTGGGCGCACGGGGGGGGATCAAAACTCAAGCTGAGGCGGAAAACCTCATGTCCAGAGGCGCTCGTCACGTGAACCCGGCCTATATTCGAAGCCATACGGGGAAATCCAATGTGAAAGGGAATTCTGAATTCTGAATGATGAATTCTGAATTGCCCTCCTCTTTCTGTCCACTGCCGATTGCTTACTGCCTTCTGCCTATTGAGAGAACGGCCAGGCGCAGTTCTGGATTTGAGATTTGAGATTTCAGATTTGAGATTCTTGGATTTGAAATTCTTGAATTTGAAATTTTGAATTGACCCCACCTGCTGCGCGCCGCTTACTGCCTTTGAAGGGCCACAGGTCCCCCGGCTCGCCGGGGCAAGCTCCGAGCGGGACCTGCGCTACCCATTCTGCCAACTGCCTTCTGCTTACTGTCTACTGATTATCGGGTGCTGCCTTGCAGATGACTGACTACCGCGCGCACCACGTCGTCCTCTGCCTGTCCAGTGTAGGGCGAAACGCTTGGCTCATACCCCCCATGCGCGAACTCTGCCTTCGTGGGCATGTAACCAAGCCAGCCGTTGCAGTAACCAAAGTAGAAAGTGTAGGGGAACGGGGACAGGTTCCGCACTTTCATGGAAATTTCGCAGAAGAGCTCCAGCGGCGCCGCCCAAATTGCGACGTTGTCGTTTATTTGCAGGAAACGGATAGGAAGGCGGACGACTGTCTCCCCCGCGTTGGTGCTGCGAGTGTACTTGCCCAAGTCGGGGGCCCAACCCATGTTCGTCTTTCGAGGCGTTTCAAGTATTTGCTCGCCAACGGATAACCGCACCTCAGAAGTTGTACGGCCGATCAGATCGTTTGCAGCGATTATTTTATCTCCCAGAAGGACCCTGAATTGGCTCAGGTGCCCGCTTGCGAAGTCCGGGTAAACGCTGTAAATGGGCGCGAGATTGCCAGCAGCGCCATTAATGTAAAGCATGGGTGCGCCGAGTTTCTGCTCGACGTAATCCGCCACAATTCCGGGAGCGTCACCGCTTATGAGCAGGTTTTGTGGCCCTAGGACGGTTCCATGCATGGAGTAATTGGCGATCAGCGCCAACAATTTCCCATCGCTCTTCTCGAGACGAATTAACCCGATCTGGCGGTCCGCCGGCCCATCAGGATTTAATCCGAGAAACGCGGGCCCCTCGAGGTCCCTGGCACGGCGGTTAATATTTGCCATGGCCATTCCCCACCCCACTCCTAAGCGTGCGGGTTCGAGTTTTTCCTGCGCCTCTTTGATCCCTTCCATCAGACTCTTCTTTACCCACGCCGTGTATTCCGTATTGTGATCGTGATTGTAGCGGCTGCCGAGGAACGCCTCGCCCAGTCCCGGCGGCCCAACTTCCGGCGCCGAGTGTGTATGGGTTGTAGTCCACCAGACCTGGGAAGCCTTGATCCCCATCTGCGTTTCAAGCGCGCTCGCGATTTCGTCGTAGACGGAAGGAGAGTACAAGCAAATGTCACTGGAAATGAGAAAGAATTGTGTTTTCCCATCGTCCATCGCGACAATGCGGTGGTACAAGTGATCGTGCGCGCCCGTGGATTGTCTCGGGCCGTAACCCAGCAGCCACTGAGGTTTATCCGGTGTGATGTCAATCTTCACTACGGACGCACGGAACTGGGCGGCAAGACTGCTGAACGACGTCCCCACAAGGCATAGCAAAAAAGCGGAAATAAGGAGCCTTCGGCTAAATAGGTTTGACTTCACCTTTCCAGATTTGACCATGACTCGCGTCCTCCCCTTCGAAACAACTGGCTTGCTCCGGCGCCTCATGCCTGACCTCAATAAAGGTTCGCAGGATGTCCCGCCTACCACATCAGTGTGCTGATTGACATTCCCGGGAGGTTTACCGGCAATGTTTGGTTATGCCACCCAATTCGAACCTGGGCGGGTCCAGTCCCGCTGTTTAGGAGCTGAACCACGATCCTTCCGTGCATGCTCTTAAAGGCCATGCAGCGGACCTTCTCCGCCTTGCCGCGAGTCTCAATTCTATGATCTCCCGGCCGCACGAACTTGCTGAAGTGAGCGAGATAATAATACAGCCCGGTGAAGGATACTTGGTGCGTGGCGCGATTCACAATGACGACAGGGTGCTGCGCATTGGGGTCGGGATCCCCGTGGACAACTGAAACCAGCCAAGGCCCGCCTTTTTCATCCGTGATCATATTCCAATAGATCCATGCGGAAGCCCCCGCTTCCAAATCAGACATAATCATGTTCCCCCACAAGTCACCGTCTTCGAAGTCATACCGGGGCATGGGCATGCTCTTGGATTCCCCAATCACATAGGCGTGGCAAACTTCCGTCATCCACATGGGGAATTGTGGGTATTTCGCGTGAACTTCCGCGATCTCCTTAAATCCCTCCGGGTTCGTCCAGTCGTATCCATGATAAGCAAGACCGCTGACGTATTTTCGCGCCTTCGAATCGTCCAGGGCGAGGTGATAGTTGGTGTAAGCATTCTGCCGGGTGGGAGCCTCGCTCAACTGGATTTTGGTCTTGATCCCCTCTTTTTCAAACAGAGGCCCGACATGGTTCTTCAGCAATTCCCCAATTTCGCCGTAGGAGATTTTCGTGTAAACGCCGGGTTCATTGAACAGGCTCAGATAATCAACGGAGACCCCGTTCTTCTCATATTCCTGAACGTATCGCAGATAGTAGCGTGCCAAAGCGTCGTAATACTTGGGGTTGACATCCTGCTTATCCCTGTTTTGCGGGTTCGTGAGCATCCAATCCGGAGGATAGTCCATGGGGGCCTGGAGCAGGAAGTTCCCGTACTTTCGAGCCCGCTTGATAAAGGTAATTTCGCCATTCGGTCCCAAATCCCGGGCAATCGAAAAGTGCTTCATGGCGACATCGCCGGGCGTGTCATCATACGTGTAGAAGGGCCCCGCCGACATAAAATCGGTCGCGCCGATCACCGTTTTCATGGCCGAGAAACCCGCGCCTTGCTGGGCGTCAAACAACGAGCGGAGCACAACCTCTTGCTTGTCCGCCGGAAGGCTGTTGATACAAATGAGGCCCGCTTCGAGAATAGACGCGCCGAAGCCGCCGATCTTTTGGTACGTGGCGTCTTCATTTATCGCGAAGGTCGGACCCGTCACTCCCACTTTGCCCCCAAAATGAAGACTGGGCTTGGGGGAGAGGCGATCTCCTGCTTGTGATGAAACAACGACCTTCACATTTTGCCCGTGTAGCGGTGTCCGGCTGCCCAGCACGATGACCACCAACGACAGCAACACGGGCATGTTGAGAAATGTCCGGAAGAGCCGTATTTGTTTAATCATATGAGGTCCTCTGGATGAGTGTTCTCCTTGATCAGCGGTTTTCCCTCCCCACTCTCCGCTGGCGCCTTCCCGCCTTGGTTCCAAGGATTCATCAGGCTGGTTTATCCCGGCGCACGGATTTCCATTTCGATTTTCCGGCGGCCCGGTAGTATACATCGGATAATTCGCGGGATGGTGAACAGTTAGGGTAGCTTCAGGCGACCCGGCATCCGTGTGAGAAAAGCGAGTTTAGGCAGTCGGCTTTTCAGGGCGCAGCAGCGGAAACAGGATCACGTCCCGAATGGATCGCGAGTTGGTGAGCAGCATGGTGAGGCGATCAATACCGATGCCTTCCCCGCCGGTGGGGGGAAGGCCGTAACTGAGAGCGCGGATATAGTCTTCGTCGATGGCGTGGGCCGTCAGGTCACCCTTCTCCCGGAGGAGTTGTTGATACTCGAAGCGGTCGCGTTGTTCGGTGGGGTCGTTGAGTTCGCTGAAGGCGTTGGCGAGTTCCATCCCGGCGATGTAAAGCTCGAAGCGCTCGACGAAATTGGGATCTTCAAGCTTCTGCTTGGCCAGCGGCGAGACCTCGAGCGGGTAATCCAGGATGAAGGTGGGTTGGATCAAATGGCTTTCCGCCACATGCTCGAACAGCGCTGCGAGAGCCGTGCCCGGGGCCGTGCCCTCAGGTAATGCCAGGGGCTCGTACCCTTGGCAGGAGTCGCTCCCGGCCCAGCGGTTGAAAGACTCGACCCAATTGAAGACCGCTTTGGGTTCCGCCAGATCTTCCTGAGAGGGTCCCTTCCCCGCTGCTTCCGGCCAATACTTGCCCACCGCCTCTTTCATCGTCAAACGCTGGAATTGGGCGAAGGAAATATGTTGCTCCCCGTAGTCGAATTCGACTGTCCCCAGGACGGCCAGCGCAACGTGCCGCAGCATTCTTTCCGTCAAAGCCATCATATCCCGGTAGTCGGCGTAAGCTTGGTACAACTCCAGCATCGTAAACTCAGGATTGTGATGGGTGGAAATCCCCTCGTTGCGGAAATTCCGGTTGATCTCGTAAACGCGGTCGAGGCCTCCCACAGTGAGCCGTTTCAGGTAAAGCTCGGGAGCGATGCGCAGGTAAAGGTCGAGGTCCAAAGCGTTGTGGTGGGTAATGAATGGCCGTGCCATGGCGCCGCCTGCCAGGGGCTGCATCATGGGGGTTTCCACCTCGAGATAGCCTTCGCCTTCAAGAAATTCCCTCAGGGCGCGAATTAGCCGGCTCCGGCGCTCAAAAATCTTCCGGGATTCCTCATTCACCATGAGGTCCAGATAGCGCTGTCGATAACGGAGCTCCAAGTCGGTGAGGCCATGCCATTTTTCCGGTAGAGGGAGCAGTGCCTTGGTCAGGAATTGCAGGCGCTCGGCGTGGATGGTCAGTTCGCCGGTCTTGGTGCGAAAGAGGTAGCCGGCGACGCCGATGAGGTCGCCAATGTCGAGAAGCTTGTAGAGTTCGAAGTCACGCTCTCCCACGGCGTCCAATCGCACGTAGATTTGCAGCCGCTCGCCGCCCCCCCCCAAATGCGCAAACCCGGCTTTGCCATGGGGGCGGATGGTCATCACTCGCCCCGGCACCCTTACCGGGATCTTCTCAACGCTTAACTGCTCCGTCGAAGCAGAGGAATAGGCGCCCAGTATCTGGGGGATATTGTGCGTAAAGTCGTATTGGCGCGGATACAGCTCGAAACCCAATTCGGCGATAGTATGGAGCTTCTTTCGCCGTTGGAGTATGAGGTCGCTATGTTCGGTCGTGGACACAGAGAAGCCCTGTTGACTAACAGCAGAATTTCGTTACGGATAGAAACAGCAATTATAGGGTTGCCGTAGAAAAAGTGTCAAGAAATTGAAGGAATTCCCTACGATCCGCAGATTCCGCAGGTGACATAGATTATTATCAGCAGTCGGGGTCCTTGTGGTCTGGGCAAATGGAACCCCTCGCAAGGTGGATTCATCGGCGAGCGCTTCTTGATGTACCGCGGCTAGAAATCCCGTCCCCAGCTCTCGATGCACCTCCCGCGCCGCCCCGGTGATGGCCTAGGTCCTCCCGTCGCGTCTTTCTTTATTCAACTGCGTCATCTGCGCAATCTGGGGATTTGCACCTTACCTTGATTTGGGAATAGCCATTTCTCTATACTGCGTATTATGCATTGGATGGTAGGTATCCTGATTCTGGCGGGCGTGGGTTTTCTGCTGCGACGCCTGCTTTGGATTAGATCGCCGGATCAGCTCCCGCCGCCAGGTCTGGCGCCCTTGGGATTGGAGCGCCAGGCCGTCTACGATGGTTTTGCGCCCGAAGTTGAGGCAAGGACTGCCATCCTTGGCATTTCGCTAAACGACGCCTTTGAAGAGCGGGACGCCGGCTGCCACGACATGGCTTGGCGCATGATCCGGCTCTCTGCCTCCGAGTGGGACGGCATGGAGAAGATCCTCGCAGGCCTCCTGAATATCCTGGCGAAGCGCCTGATGGACGCCCAGGTCGTGGTCACGCCGCGCAGCATCCACGCCCACCGCTTCATGTCCAAACCCATGGTTGACTATGTGCGTATGCATGAACTTCTGGACCAATTGGTATTCAGGTCCTGGCGGCGTTTTCAACTTCAACTCCACCTACTGCGCCGGGCGACGGAAATCGTGACGGGAGAATTCCGACATACCTACCGCCAAGCCGAAAGGGCGGACGACCGGTCTGCGGAAGCATGGAGCCAGATTGATCTTTACTTCCACGACTTCGACCTCATCGCCAAGGAAGCATTGCTGGCTTTTCGCGCTTTACTAGCCTCCCTTCCACTCTCAGTCCTTCCCAAATTCTCCCTCGAGCTCAATGCGCTTCTGCAAGCAAGGGTCCGCACGGCCTCGCTTCCTGTCGAGCGCTAGGGGACTATCCATAGAAGATCTCGGCCATCCGGATCCATTCCTCATCCACAAGCTTCAGTTTGGTCATTGCGTCCAACAGGGGAATGGAAGTGATTTGATTGCCCTTCAAGCAAACCATGTGGCCAAGCTTCCCTTCCTCAATCAAATCGACGGCCTTGAGTCCGTAGCGGGTTCCCAGCACTCGGTCAAAAGCCGTGGGCGAACCGCCGCGTTGGATGTGACCCAGCACCGTGGAGCGCGTTTCGAAACCGGTGTGCTTCTCGATGAGCTTGGCCAGACGCTCGCCGATGCCGCCCAGCAAGACATGGCCGAACTGGTCGAGTTGCTGGCCTTTGGTTACCAGTGCATCTTGCCCCTTGAGTTGGAACCCCTCCGAAACGACCACAATGGAGAACTTCTTGCCTCTGGCATGCCGCCGCTTGATGATCTCGCAGATTTCTTCGATAGTTTTCGGCTCCTCCGGAATCAGAATGCAATCCGCTCCGCCTGCCAGGCCGGAGACTATCGCAATCCATCCTGCATGGCGTCCCATCACCTCAGTCACGATCACGCGGTGATGCGATTCCGCCGTGGTGTGGAGGCGGTCTATCGCCTCAGTAACAATCATGACAGCCGTGTCGAACCCGAAAGTCTGGTCCGTGCCTTCCACGTCATTGTCGATGGTCTTGGGAACGCCGACGACTTTAACGTTTTCATTGACGAGTTGCCGGGCGACGCCCAGAGTGTCTTCGCCTCCCACGGCAATGAGGTAATCAATCCCCATGGTCTTGAGATTGGCGAGCAGCGTTTTCTTATCCTCTTCCTTCTTCAAGGGGTTGGTGCGTGAGGTGCCGAGAATTGTGCCGCCGCGCGGCAAAATCCCGGAAACAGAATCCAAAGTAAGCGGCTCCGCGTCAGCCTTCAGCATTCCCCTCCAGCCGTCCTTCACACCCAAAACCTTGTATCCGAGCTGCTCCGCGCGCCGGACCACCGCCCGGATCACGGGGTTGAGTCCGGGACAGTCACCCCCTCCAGTAAGAATTCCTATTGTGCCTTTAGAATTATTCGCCATATTGACAGTCAACTCCTTGAATGATCAGATGGATGCAATACTCTACGCTTCCGGCGCCGTCCCGAAGCAACCTGCGCAGGAACGAAACACCGACTCCAAAGCAAACTAGGAAATCTACCAAGAAACACGTTCCGAGGCAAACGAATTGCATTGCATTGCCCCTTTTAGGAAACAGGTTACAGGGCTGCGAGCGATTTTAGATTTTGGATTGACCCCGCCTTTTACCTCCTGTTCACTGCCAACCGCTTATTGGCTTCCGTTCTCTCCCAGCGCCCGGTCCCTGCCCTTCTTCATTCTGCCTTTTGCTTCCTGCCTAAAGAAAGCAGGGCCGGGTGATTCCAAAACGAGGCCCTTGGGTGTACACTCGCGGCTGCCCGGGATTCGAAACAGGTGTCTGGAGACCTTACATGTCCAATCGCGCGCCAAAGACGGTGTTGCTATACTTAATATTCTTGCTGCTCTTCTTTTCCATTTCTGCAAGAGTTCAAGCCGGTTCGCAGAAGTTATGGCAGGTGGGAACCTTTGATGAATCTTCGCAGGAATTCAAGGCTGGAGGAATCGATTATTCCAATTCCGCACAAGACCCCGTATTCACCGTAGGCAAGAGTGATCCTGCCAAGGATTGGTACGCTTTTCAGCCGGGTTCAGGCAACGGACAGGCCGGATTCCGCCCCCATCCTTTCACTATCAAGTTCGATCTTCCCAACTTGCCAAAGGGCGTCTTCTCCCTGAGGGCAGGGCTGCTGGCGTACATGGCTCGCCTGCCCCGACTGCAAATCGAGATGAACGGGCACCGCGGCCTCTTCTTCTTGCATCCGAAGCTCAACTACGCCGGGGGCGACACAAACTCGGTCTTCATACCCATTTATTCTTACGGAACGATTGTGGCCGAGTTTCCCGCGCAGTTCCTGGTTAAGGGAACGAATAGCCTGGTGCTGACTGCCATCGATGAACCCGCACAACGGGACGATTCTCGGTCCTCCGGGCTGGGAAATTCCGGACTCATTTATGACGCCCTGGAACTGGACAACGATCCTGCGGCAAAGTATGCGGCCAACCGCCTGGCCGAGGAGGTGGTTCCAACCATATTCTACAAATCCCGGGATGGCCAACTGGTGGAACTTGTAGATGTGTTTCTCCGCGCCGGGGGCCGGCTGGCAAAAGGGCAGGTCACTCTGACCCTGGGGAACGAAAAATACTCGCAGAAGATCGAGTCCGACCGCGAATTCGGCGAGTACAGTGTGGAGCTTGAGGTTCCGGAACTCAATGCGCCGGCGAAGGGAGAGCTCCTCGTCGCCGCCAGTGGCCGTTCTTCACGCTTTCCGGTGGAATTCGCTCCAGGCAAGAAGTGGAATCTCTTCGTCGTGCCCAATGAGCACCTCGACATCGGCTTTTCTGACTATCCTACGAAGGTGGCAGAAATCCAGAGCCGCGCTATTGATGAAGCCATCGAGATGATTCGCCAGAACCCAGACTTCCGCTACAGCCCTGACGCTTACTGGTCGGTGGAGCAATTTCTTCAGGGTCGCAGCCAGGAGCAGCGCCGGAAATTCTTCGACACGGTGGCGCAGAAGAAGATCTTCGTCCCAGCCCAGTACGCCTCCAATGTGACCGGTTTTGCAAGCCTCGAAAACACCTTGCGGTCGCTTTATCCCAGTTACCAGTTTCACCTGAAGCACGGTGGTGATTTTGATTACGCCAACATCACCGACGTGCCATCTTGCACCTGGTCGTATGCGTCGGTGATGGCAGCGGCAGGCCTGAAATACTTCGTGGACGCGAGCGACAACTGGCGTGCCCCTGTTATATTGTTTGGGCGCGTCAACGAGCGCTCACCTTTCTGGTGGGAAGGCCCCGACGGCGGCCGCATCCTGACGTGGGTTTCCCGGCACTATATTCAGGTGGGATCCCTTTTCGGGTTGCCGCCGCAGATCGGCGCCGGGCGCGATTCGCTTCCCATCTTTCTCCAGGCCTATAGCCGTCCGGATTACAAGTCAAATGCTGTGCTGGTGTATGGAACCCAGGTGGAAAACACCGATCTATTCCCGCAGCAAGCTGCCTTGGCCGGCGAGTGGAACAAGGTCTACGCATTTCCCAAGCTGCGTTTCTCCGGATTCTCGGAAGCGATGCAGTATATCGGCGGGCAGTTCGGCGACTCGATTCCCGTCATCCGCGCGGACGGCGGACCCTACTGGGAAGACGGCTTGACTTCCGACGCCTACACCACCGCTCTGGCGCGCTCCAACGAACAACGGGCGCTGGCGGCGGAGAAGTTCTCCACTATCAGCTCTCTCGTCAACCCGGTCATCCGTCCGGACTCTGAAGCCATGAAACTGCTCTGGGATAACCTGCGGATGTTTGACGAACATACCTGGACCGCGTACCGGAGCTGGCAGGACCCCGAGCACGCGGAGACTCTGCGGCAGAGCGCTGTTAAGGATTCCCGCGCCACCAATGCCAAGCTGCTGCTCGAGCAGTTGCTGGACCGCGCCATGGCCTCCATCACGGATTACATCCAGCGGCCCAGCGGAACCCTGGTCGTATTCAACCCCCTGAACTGGCAGAGGAGCAATTTGGTGGAGACGGATATCGACAAGGGCATCGATTTGGTGGACCTGACAAGCAACGAAATCGTTCCTTACCAGGAACTTTACACCGGCGAGGGTTTCCGCCACGTGCGCTTTCTGGCCCGAGACGTTCCGGCGCTCGGCTACAAGTGTTATGCCCTGCAAACCGCCAAAGCCGAGCCAGTAGCGCAGGTCCCGCTTTCCGGACCTGCGGCTCTTCAAAGTGCTCCGGCAACTCTCGAAAGCCCCTATTATCGCGTGACCCTCGACCCCGAAACGGGCGGCGTGCGCAGCATTCTAGACAAAGAACTGAATCGCGAGCTCGTAGACTCCTCCAGCCCCTTTCGATTCAACCAGTACGTCTACGTGACCGGCGCCGACAAGCCGCGGAACACGGCGCTGGAGTACAAGCCAACTCTGCCTAAACCTGATCTTGAGCCTCACGGCGCAGGCGGGGGCCGGCTGATTTCCGTGCTGAAG
This sequence comes from uncultured Acidobacteriota bacterium, assembly GCA_963832915.1. Lineage (GTDB taxonomy): Bacteria > Acidobacteriota > Terriglobia > UBA7540 > UBA7540 > CAVROP01. The sequence goes on along the minus strand of CAWHWE010000091.1, from coordinate 85,442 downwards.
ACGGCGTATGGCACCGTGGCGAAAATGGAGAGCACGGCGGTCAATACGCCCCGCGTCCAAACCGAAGTCATCCTGTTCGACGCCCAGAAGAAAATCGAATTCATCAACCAGGTCAACAAGACCAAGGTTTACACCAAGGAAGCGGTGTACTTCGCTTTCCCGTTCGCCATGGACCGCCCGGAGTTTCGCTACGAGATTCAGAACGGCTACGTCAACCCTGCCCGCGACATCATGAAGGGCGGAAACCTGGAGTGGTTCAGTGTGCAGCACTGGGTTGCCGCGGATCAGGACAACGTCAGCGCCGCCCTGGTTCCCGTAGATGGTCACCTGGTCACGCTGGGCGACATCGTGCGCGGCGCCTGGCCGAAGGAGTTTGGCAGCCGGAGAGGAAGCATCTTCTCCTACTTGATGAGCAACTACTGGGAAACGAATTGGCCTGCCGGGCAAGGCGGCGACTACACCTTCCGGTACGCCGTTACCAGCGGACGGAATTTGAGTCCAGGGGCGCTCAGCCGCCTGGGCTGGGAGGAAATGTCACCCATCGAGCTCAATGAAATCACGTCGGAGGATAAGGCCGTCACCCCTCCGCGTCCGCTCGCCGCCAAGGAGAGCAGCTTCTTGCAGGTTGACCAGCCGAATGTGGTGTTGGTCACCTGGAAACGCGCCGAGGACGAGCAGGGCACCATCCTGCGCTTCGTAGAGGTGAACGGGGAACCCAGTACGGTGAAGGTCGAAGTGCCGATTCTCAATCTTCAGAACGGATGGATCTGTAACGCCATGGAGAAGAACCAGCAGCCGCTCGCCGTCTCCGGGCATAGCCTCGAGTTCCCGGTTAAACCGTTTGGGATTGTGACCATCCGAGTCCAAGGGAGTACAGCATTGAAGCTGGGGGCTGGGGACTAGGAATTGGGGGCTGGGGAATTTTGGATTTTGGATTGACCGCGCCTGCTGCCTTTGAAGAGCCGCAGAGGCAGAAAGCGGGGCCGACGCTACGCCTGCTACACGTCAATTTCAGGTACAGTACCGCAACCGGTTTGGAGGGAGTGTCATGAGACTTTCCAGAGCCATTCAACTTTTTGCTCTATCCTTGATATGCGTATTGTTAACAGTGACTTCGTGTTCCGAAAAAGAGACAGCTTCAAAGCCAGAGGCGGAAAAAGCGAATGTCCAAGTCAACTGGGACAAGGTGGTTGCCGTTTCCAAGACGGCGCCGACGCTTCAAGTGGTCGTCAGCCCACCCTTAAGGCGCGGCTCGAAGATCCACGACCGCGTCTTCCAAGCGCTGCATGAGCTGGGTGCGGACTACGTTCGCTTTGTGCCGTGGCTACCTTATCCCAAGCTGGCGGTGGCCGAACTTGAGCCTCCCAAGGACGGGCAGACCTCCTGGGACTTTTCCTTGATCGACCCTATGATGGAAGATTTCATGAATGCCACGGCGGGACACTCGGTGGTTGTGAACTTCAGCACCATTCCCGAGTGGATGTTCAAGATGGAGAAGCCGGTGCCGTATCCAGCCGACCCGGACGGGCTGACCTGGACCTACGAACAGGGGAAGGATTTGCGGGACCCGAGCCGGAAGGAACTGGCGGACTACTATGCCCGGCTAGTGAGTTGGTACACACAGGGGGGATTCACCGATGAAGCTGGGAAGCGGCACGAGTCGGGTCACCACTACAAGATCGATTACTGGGAGGTGTTCAACGAAGTCGATGACGAGCACTCCATGACCCCACAGGATTACACGGCCAGTTACAACGCCATCGTCGGTGCCATCCGGCAAGTTGCGCCGCAGATGAAGTTTGTATCGCTGGCGCTGGACTCGGCCGAAAACAATATGCAATTCCTGGAATACTTCCTGGACTCTCGCCACCACAAGCGCGGGATTCCTCTGGACATGGTCAGTTACCACTTCTACGCCAAGCCCACGCAGAACGAGCCGGCAGAAGTGCAACAGTACACATTCTTCAATCAAGCCGACCAGTTCCTGGCCGTCGTGCGCTGGGCCGACTCCATCCGGCAGCGCCTTTCGCCGCAGACGCAGACAGACCTCGACGAACTCGGATCACAAACCGGCACCGATGGCACCGGAATGCCGCCCACGTACGTCGCTCCACCGATCCCGAATTCCTACTGGAATCTCTCGGGAGCGATGTATGCCTACCTTTACGGCGAACTCGCCAAACTCGGCATCGACGTTGCGGGCGAGTCGCAGATGGTCGGCTTTCCAACCCAGTGGCCTTCGGTCAGCATGGTGGATTGGAATACCGGACAGCCGAACGCCCGCTTCTGGGTGCTGCAGTTGCTCCGCACAAATTTCGGTCCCGGCGACAAGCTGGTTAACACGCTCACGGGAACGCCCTCGGTTTACGGCCTGGGTTTCGTCACACGCGACGGCAAGCATAAGATGCTGCTGGTGAATAAACGCGACCGAACCGTCGTAGCGTCCATTCCGGGCGCCTCCGGAGGCCGGCTGGAGGTGGTCGATCAGCAGACGGCCTTTCAGCCGCCCGTCGCCGCCCAACTCGGAAGCGACAATGTAACCCTTGGTGGGCTGGCCGTGGCCGTGGTGACTTTGCCGTAGGTGGGCTGAAAGTGTGAATCTGTCAGGTTGTGGTGTGCGTGGTTTCGAAAGAGCACCCTCGGCGGAAAAGGCCAACGCCCCAGGATCCTCTCGCCGGACGAAACTTTGTCGAGACATCCAAATCGGCATAGCAGAGGAGCCGAGCCGAAAAAAATATCGAGGAGGATAACATGGACCCCAAGAGGCTGACGGTTTTATCCGGGAACCTCACGCTCTCAAGTTTGTTAGGCGTGGTTTTGCAGATCATCTTGCTGATCCTGGCTCAACGACCCGCGCAGGCGCAGGTCGAATCGAAGGAGTATGGCGCAACTCGAGTCGACTTTGCCGTACCCGGAGGAAGCGGATTCGTCATTAAGCCAGATCATTCTGAACATGCAGGTTTGAAGCCTTGGCTTTGGTATGCGCCCACGTTCGTGAAGGCGACGCCCAAGATGGGGAGGTATCCAAACAAATCCCTCAATTGGTTTTTTACCAGACTACTTGACCAGGGCGTCTGGATAGCGGGTGTCGACGTGGGAGAGTCATATGGGAATGCCCAAGGACGGAAAGCGTACACTCAGTTTTATAAGATTGCCCGGAAAAAATTCGCCTTGTCGCCTCGGCCCTGCCTGCTCGCCCAGAGTCGCGGAGGTTTGATGCTTTACAACTGGGCCGTGGAACACGCCCGTGACGTTGGATGCATCGTGGGAATCTATCCCGTTACCAACCTCGAGAGTTGGCCCAACTTGGGAGGCGAAAGAATCCAAAAGGCCTACGGGATGAATGAAACGGAATTACGAAAGCATCTTCGTAAGAACAGCCCTATTGATCGATTAGCGCCACTGGCCAAGGCAAAGGTTCCCATTCTTCACATTCACGGTGACGCTGACAAGGTTGTCTCCCTTCAGCAGAACACCCTCGAGTTCGCGCGTCGCTATAATGCCATGGGTGGCAAAGCGGAGGTCGAGGTTATACACGGCAAAGGACACGAGGAAGTTCCGGAGTATTTTGAGTCAGAGCGAGTGCTCGATTTTCTTCTCGGGTTCCTGAGCCCTGGCACGCACTAAGTCTCATCCGTCTGGCCGCTCCTGTCATTCTGAGCGAAGATCCCTTCGTTTCCTCCTCCGCCCACCGCATCCTGGAGCGAAGCGAACGGTTTAACGCCTTGCAGAGGGGACAAGCCGCAGACGCAAGCGCGGCGTCCGCACTAAGTTGCTGGCGTGACCAGAAAGACTTTAGCTCCCGCCAAACGGCACACGTCGATCACGTGCACGACATTCCTGAATGGCAATAGCCCATCTGCATTCAAGAGAACCACTTTCTCACTGTGGTTCTGGTAGAGGTGCCTTAGCCGGCTTTCGAGGTTCGTCCAGGGAATATCTTCGTTGTTGATCTTCAGCCGAGGCTGTCGCTCGCCCGAGTTGAGCATTTGCACGACGTTTGATTCCGCGCCAGAGGGCATCGGAGGACCCACCAGCACTTCCAGACCTTTCGGGGGCAATAGTTTGCCGGGTTCCGGCGTCTCATCTTGGCCGGTCAGCAGGTTTGGCGCTGTGACGCCCGCTGTACGCACAGCGTCTAGAACCATCGCAACGTTGGCATACGGAGTACGAGCGTCTGCCTTTATGTAGAGCTTCTCCTCTGCCCGGCTGGACAGATCAGGCTTTTCCGCCAAGGCAGCGGGAGTGATCGCATCGATTCCGAAGTACACGCTGCCGCTGTGGGTAACAGCTACGATTATGGCCCCTTCTTTGTCTGCATCGGGCATCGCTACCGCATTATGGGTGGCCGCTAACTCTACGGTGACCCCCTTTCGCAGCGTCTGAGCGGTGCACCTAAGGGCAGCAAACAGCATGGTTACTAACAACACGAACGTGACGCTCCACACCCGGCGCCAGGGGCTTCCCCAAGTATTTGTTGCAATCCAACTCATATCCTCTTCTCCTTTCATAGAACAGACAGAGCAAACCAGCCCTGGTGCATTACTTGCCGTCGCGGACCATTTTCAGACCGGGGCCTTCGTTCTCACTCAGATTCAGCAACTCCGCCTCGCCCTTTCCCGTGAGTCGCATTAGAAAGGATGAAGGCGGGTCATTGAGAGTCCGAGGGGGATGGGCCTCTTTGTGGCTGACTTGGAATGAGATTGTCTTCCCATCGAACTTCGGGTCTATCAGAGGCAAGGGAATCGAGTGCTTGGTGTCCACCTGCCACGGGTCATGCTCCGTGTTTCGGTGCAGGAAGTAGAAGAGGATGGTGCCGCTGAACTTCCCGCCGTCGTCCCTTACCGTGAGGACGATTGCTGGCAGGTCGTACATCCTACCTCGCCACGTTCCTGCGATGGGTGAGTCCGCGGCGAATGCAGATGTCCCCACGAGCATCACACCCAAGAGAAGTCCCGAAAGAACTTGCATTTGCCCCTCCTCGAAGACGGTCGCCCTTGACCGCGTTTATTCTCCTCCGGCGTCCTGGAAGGCAGAGGGGTTATAAGAAAACTCGACAACCCCACATCGAATACGGATGCTGGTCACTGCCCCTTGCCCAAAGCCGCTATGCCCATGGTCCCGCCGAGCCCCATGGTTTCGACCACGGAAGAGGGCACAATCACCATCGAACCCCTTTCCTTGATCGCCTCATAGAGCATATTCATGGCGCGCAGGTGCAGAGCCACAGGATTGTCGACGTAGACTTTGGAGGCCTGCTCGAACTTGGTCGCAATTTCGGTCTCGGCCTGCCCCAGGATGATGCGCGCCTGGCGCTCGCGCTCGGCCTGGGCTTGCCGCGACATGGCGTCTTCAAGCGCCTGCGGAATGTGGACATCGCGGATTTCCACCGACTGCACGGTGATTCCCCAGGGATTGGTCTTCTCATCCAGGATGCGCTGCAACTCGTGGCCGAGGATTTCGCGCTCCGTGATCATCTGCGCCAGTTCGTGGCGGCCAATGGATTCGCGCAAGGCCGTCTGGGCGCTCATGGTGATGGCGTCGATGAAATTCTCCACCTCCAGGATCGACTTCTCCGCGTTCCACACCACCCAGAACACGATGGCGTCCACGTTCACCGGCACCGTATCGCGGGTCAGCGCTGTTTCCGCAGTCACTTTCGTCACGCGCACGCGCTGATCCACGTAGCGGCTCAGGGTGTCCACGACGGGAATAATGGTGAATATCCCGGGTCCGCGCAGGCCGACGTATCGGCCAAAGCGCAGCAAGGCCACCTTCTCCCATTGCGAAGCCACCTTGATGGCGAACAAGAAATAAACGCCCACCAAAACCCCTGCCACCCAAGGGTACGGGCGGCCCCAAACCGCGGTTCCAATTCCGCCGGTAATCGCACACGCCGCAAAGACCGTGACGCCCACACTGCTGACCTGCTTAAGCTTTACGACCATGGTTTATCTCCTCTTCCCCGAGGCGGGGTAACGCTCAAACAAGACTTCCGCGACATCTTGAAGGGTGAACCCTCCGGCTCCCACGCGGGCCACAAACTCGCTGACCAGTTGTTCAAGTTGACGTTCGCGTTCCGAGTCGTCGCGCCTCGACTGGCGATGCGAAATAAACGTGCCGGTGCCCTGCTGCGTTTCCAGCACACCTCGAATCTCAAGCTCACGGTAGGCGCGCAGCACGGTGTTGGGATTGATGGCGAGATCCACCGCCACTTGCCGGACGGTGGGAAGCTGATGTCCAGGCCCCAGCGCGCCCGTGGCAATCCCGGCCTGCACCTGATCGATGATCTGCCGGTAGACAGGTACGCCGCTCAGGGGATCCAACCTAAACTGCGGCGGCGTTTGCGAAATGGGGCGTTGGTCCTTCATCTAGAGGTCTAGTGTACTAGTTGACTAGAGCATTGTCAAGAGAAAAGTTGGATACGTCCTGGCGTCATGTGATGTAAGTTCGTTGCATAAATGCCGTACTCTGAGAACGGCTCTACAGCCCCGATAGGGGCGGTAGAACTTCAGGCTTGTCGAAATGACGCTCAGCGGGCCGGGCGTTAACCTGCGGCTCCGCCGCCTGCTGTGCGGAAAGGCTGCGAAGCTGTGAAAAAATCGAGTTGTAGGGGCGGCCCTTGTGGCCGCCCTAGGGCAACAACAAGGGGTGCCCCTACGACGCGACGGAAAAACGCAATTCTTTCACACCTTCTGTGCCTTTCCGTGGCGCTTCTGCCATAACCGACCTCCTCCGGGCAGACTTCATGAATGAACTTACGTTACATGACACCAGGCGACTGGGCAGGACTTATCTTGTCGCGCCACGCGCCGGGGTTGCTGGCGAGATCAAATGTCATAAGGAGTTGGACCCTGGCCCGAACGCGCGAAGTGGAGAACAGGGGCCATGACTCGACCGAATCATTACCCTTGCACTTCGACATAAGGGCGTGTAAGATGCTTCCTGTAGAAGCAGAAGGGAAACGTATGGCAGACAAGCGTATTGATTTACCGCAAGGGACACTCGACCTGCTGATTCTCAAGACGCTGGCTTTCGAACCCCAGCATGGCTGGGCCATTTCTGACCGCATTGAGCAAATTTCAAAAGACGTGCTGTCCATCAAGCAAGGGTCTCTCTATCCGGCTTTGCACCGCATTGAGCGGCGCGGTTGGGTCAAGGCAAAGTGGGGGACGTCGGGGAACAACCGGCGTGCAAAATACTACGCGTTGACGAAGAGCGGAAGAAAGCAGCTTCAGGATGAAGAGAGCGCCTGGAGAAAACTCACCGCTGCGGTTGGGCAGATCTTGGAAACTGCACAGGGGTAAACCATGGTCAGCGATCTCCTATATCGATTGCGAGCATTGTTCCGGCGCAGTTCCATGGAAGCAGATTTGGAGCAGGAGCTGCGGGAGCACCTCGAACATCAGGTGGAGAAGTATGTCCAAGCGGGCATGTCCCGCGCAGAAGCAGAAAGGCTCGCGAAGATCAAATTAGGTGGCCTTGACCAGGTGAAAGAAGAGTGCCGGGACAGTTGGGGTGTAGGATTGATCACCGAACTTCGCCAGGACGCGAGCTACGCGGCGCGCCAGTTGCGGCGCAACCCGGGCTTCACGGCGGTGGCGGTGATGACGCTGGCGCTAGGCATCGGCGTGAACACCGCGGTTTTCAGTGTGGTCAGGTCCGTGCTGCTGAGCCGCTTACCCTACAGCGACCCTGATCGTCTGGTGTGGATCACAGAAATCGTGCCCCAAATTTCCTACCTCATGGGGGACTACAACCCTGTGGCCATACCGGACTACCTGCATTGGCGGGAGCAAAACCATCTGTTCCAGAGCATGGCCGCTTACAACGGCCGGGATGGGCTTAACCTCGGCGGCAAAGGCGAACTGGAGCGCGTCGACGCAACCCGCCTGACCTGGGACTTCTTCCCCATGCTCGGTGTGCGCCCGGCCCTGGGACGAAGTTTTCTCCCTGAGGAAGACCGGCCGGGAGGACCACCCGTTGTAATCCTGAGCTATGCGCTTTGGCAGAGGCGTTTCGGCTCCGATCCGAAGCTTGTCGGTAGAACGATAACTCTCGACGAAAAAGGCTACACCGTTATCGGAATTATGCCCCAGAGTTTCCATTTCCCCACTGACTGGAGCCCGGAGTTATTCACCCCTTTGGGCGTCGATCCGAACTTGAATTGGGATTCCCCTTCAGTTGGGTCGGTCAATATTATCGGGCGCCTAAAGCCGGGAGTAAACCTCGTTCGTGCCCTGTCTGACCTGGACACGATCCACCAACGATCCGCCAAGGCGCATCCGCGTATGGCTCAGGCACTGGCCAGTTTCCAGGTGAGAATGGTGACTCTGCACGAACATCTTGTGGGAAACGTACGACCCCTGCTTTTGATTTTCCTGGGGGCAGTTGGATTCGTGCTGCTGCTCGCGTGCGCGAACGTCGGGAATTTGCAGCTCGCTCGTGCCGCCACGCGCGAGAAGGAGTTTGCCGTCCGCGCCGCGATCGGGGCGGGCCGTTGGCGGCTGGCGAGGCAACTGCTGGTTGAGAGTTTCGCCCTCGCGGTACTGGGCGGGGTGGCCGGGTTGATCCTGGGGGCCGGCGGTGTGGCGCTTCTTCGGAACTTGGGGCCGCCCAATATTCCGGGCCTTAAGACCGTAGGCTTGGATCCCTGGGTGTTTGCGTTTGTCGCGGCGATTACGGCATTCGCCGGCATCGCAACTGGTCTGGCGCCGGTACTTGTTGCTTCCGGGCTGAACCTGAACGAGACGCTGAAGGAGTCGGGACGGAGAACAACGACGGGTAGCGCGGCACAGCGACTACGCGCGTTGCTGATGGTTTCCGAGGTGGCTCTGGCCCTGATTCTGCTGACGGGTGCGGGTCTTCTGGTTCGCAGCTTCGTTCGTCTCACTTCCGTCGATCCCGGTTTCGACCCGCGGCATCTTCTCACCGAGCGTGTCGTCCTGCCTCTTGGAAAATACCCGGACCCGGCTCAGTGGAGGCTCTTCTTTCCGAGTGTCCTCGAACGCGTCGGGGGACTGCCTGGCGTCGAATCGGTTGCCGCGGCAAGCCCCTCGCCCTTGACGGACGCATTGCTCGGTGGCTTGGAGATCGAAGGCCGGCCAACGCCGCGGGGGGTGCAGATCTCCACCCTCATCTGCACTATCAGTCCGTCCTATTTTCACACCCTGCGGATTCCGCTTATCTCGGGCCGAGAATTCACCTCCTTCGACGACGGCTCAGCTACCAAGGTGGCAATAGTCGACGAGATTTTCGTGCGGCGCTACTTCGGACAGGGAGATCCGCTTGGCCACCGAATTCACATCCTCGACGGCTCCTCGCACTCGATCGTAGGCGTTGTGCCGAACACGCGGTACCTGCCTCTTACCACTGAGCCGTCCCCCGAGGTATTCATCTGCGACGTTCAACATCCTCAGTGGGACATGACGCTGATCGTCCGGGCCACTTCCGACCCGGCATCGCTCGCCGCCGCAGTGCGTGGCAAGGTCCACGAGGTAGACCCGAATCAGCCCGTCGATGACGTTGCCACCATGGAAGAGCGGTTTTCGCAGGCTGTGGCGCCACAGCGGTTTAACGCGCTGGTGCTGGCCATCTTCTCCGGTATGGCGGTCATCCTGGCAGTAGTAGGCGTATACGGCGTGATGGCTTACTCCGTGACCCGGCGCACGCACGAAATCGGAATCCGCAGGGCGCTGGGAGCGCAGCGGCAAGATATCATGGGGCTCGTACTACGCCGCGGGGCAGCGCTGGCGCTTGTGGGCATAACACTCGGTCTTGCGGGCGCCCTGGCGCTGACACGATTTCTGTCAAACCTGCTCTATGGAGTAAAGGTCCGGGACCCGCTGACGTTTGTCGTGGTGTCTCTGATCCTGACTGCGGTCGCGCTCATGGCCAGCTACATCCCCGCCCGCCGCGCGACGAAGGTCGATCCCATGGTAGCGCTGCGGCACGAATAGGGCAGTGACGAGTGATGAGTGGCGAGCGGGGTCTGTGTGAAAACTCAGCCCTCTCCCCCTTGGGGGACATAGGCGCTAGTGTCCTGTATCTAAACTCTCTTTATATTTCTTGAGCTTTCTCAGGATCGATTTAGCGGTTGTTGTCCAAACGAAAGGCTTAGGAGTTCGGTTGTTCTCGTGGATGTAAGCTTGGATCGCGCGGGTAAGTTCCTTGACGCTGAGGAAGGTGCCGCGGCGAATGCGCTTGGCGGTGATTTCCGCAAACCAGCGCTCGATCTGATTCAACCAGGATGATCCTGTGGGCGTGAAGTGTACGTGATAGCGGGGATGTGCGGCGAACCAAGTCTTCACTTGGGGGTGTTTGTGAGTTCCGTAGTTGTCCATGACGATGTGTACGTCTTGACCACGGTCGTTGACGGAGGCTGCCAGGCGATCAAGAAAACCGAGGAACTCTTGATGTCGGTGCCGGGGTTGGCAGTGTCCAATGACCGTTCCGTCTAATACGTTCAGTGCCGCAAACAGAGTGGTTGTCCCGTGTCGCTCGTAGTCATGGGTCTGTCGTTCCGGCAACCCTGGGCGTAAGGGCAAGAGCGGTTGGGTGCGGTCCAAAGCCTGGATCTGGCTCTTTTCGTCCACACTGAAGACCAGCGCTTTGTCAGGCGGGTTCAGGTACAAGCCAACAATATCGCGTACCTTGCGGACAAACTCGGGATCGGTGCTGAACTTGAAGTGCTCGACGCGGTGCGGTTGGAGGTGATAGGCGCTCCAGATACGCTGCACGGTAGCCGAACTGACCCCTTGATGCCGGGCCATGCTGCGGACACTCCAATGAGTAGCGTTTTTGGGTTTGGTGTTCCGGGTGGCTTCGATGATGGCCGCCTCTTTCTCCGGGGTAACGGAGCGGGGGCGTCCGGAACGAGCCTTGTCCTGCAAAACGCCGAGCAATCCTTGCTGCCGAAAACGACGCCGCCAGAGCAGCACGGTCGGCAAACTGGTGGACAGCTGGCGCGCCAACTCGTTATTCGCGGTCCCCTCGGCTGCCCCCAGCACTACTCGACAACGGAGCACGATCGATTGCGGCGTACCGGGGTAGCGAGTGACTTGGACAAGTTCGTTGCGCTGAGAGAGTGTCAGACGAAGAGCGGGTGCGGCAGGCAACGGCATAGTGAATCCAGTATGCAGCAACCCTGTCGATTAGTAAAGACATTTATGATACAGGACACTAGGATAAGCGCACTGGGCGAAGTCTGAGCCACGGCAGTGGCGATCCCGCAGGGCGGGATGGCCCACGGCGAGCCAGCCGTGGGAAAGGACGTAACAAAAGGGGTGCTGAGCCCCGCAAGGGGCCACATCGGGTCGTAGGCACGCGCGCCATGTTTTTTGCCTGAGGACCGCCGGATGCCGCCCCTACCGGGGCTGACGAATCTCGTGTGCCGTCAACATCCCACGGCTGGCTCGCCGTGGGCCACAATATGCCGCCCGCCAAGGCGGGCTTTCGGGTGCCCTTTATTGTTATCCTAGCACTTACCCTTGGGGGAGAGGGTGGCTCGCGCCGGCGTTTTCACCAGACGGCGTGGGTCGAGTGAGGGGGTCGCAAGTGCAGGTGCCGGGTCTCCGCTGTCGTGCAGCGGGCCTGGCGCGCTGAGAATCTTTCTTTGGCGAACACAGCGGGGGTTTCTCTGGTGCTTGAAATCAAAGGGCTGACCAAACGGTATAACAGCATTCTCCAAAGGGATGAAGCAAAAGGTGCTGATATGCGCGGCGCTCATGCATGACCCGGACATTGTGATATTCGATGAGCCTCTCTCTGGCCTGGACGTAACGTCGGTGCTTATTTTCAGGAGCGTTGTGCAGTCTCTGGCGCGGGAGGGCAAAATCATCCTGTTTAGTTCGCACGTTCTGGAAGTGATAGAAAAAGTGTGCGCGAAGGATGAGAGGGCTCAATTTATCGATCTTATCCACCAATTTCTAAGGCGCCTTTTTGACATCGACTTCATTCGGGCGTGTGAAGGCCGACGCCTTGCCCTCCAAATTTTTCCCAAAAGACACATCGATGCAAGGGACATAGATCCCCGCTCCTTCACAGACTGACTTAATCCATGATCAAGATTTCTCGGCAGGCGTGACTAGCGACCTCGGCAATCGCGCGAAGAGGCTTAGGGATTGAGGTGAGAAATCCCACCTACCCCCCCCCTCAAAAACGAGGGAGGTTGCGACATGGCGCCCCTCGTTAGTAAGGAGAGGGTAGGGGGTGGTTGTTTTATCGGCGTCAGTGGCTAGCGTGCCGCTATTCCCTGAGTGTCCGATCCAATTCCGCTCACGAAACCAACTGGCGTAAGACTGCCATCACCATTCACCTGAAAGCCGCTGACCTTGCCGTTTCCTCCGTCGCGGACATAGAGAAAGTGGCTGTCGGCACTCAGCGCCATATCGGTCGGGGTACTTCCAGTTCCGGTGGTCCCGGCAGTGGCATCGAGCAGGGTTAGCGCCCCGTCCGAGACGCCATAAAGCGAAATGTTGTTGGTGCCGGCATTTGCAGCGTAGGCGTAAAGGCCATCGTCGGTCACAACCGCCCAGCAGGTCGCCGCTTGACCGTCACCCAGCGAGCCAGTTACCAGTTCCAAATCTCCATTCTCATCGACTTCGTAGGAGGATAATGCGTCTGGCCCCGCCTCCGAAACAATTACGTAGTCGTGGTGGGTGAAGGCAAAACCGAAGGGAGTGGTTCCACTTGAAGTGTAGCTCCCATGTAGTGATGCGAGCCCGCTGACATCCACTGTGTAAATATCGATTTTGCTAGTTCCCTTCTCCGTTACCATCAGGATGCCACCATCCAGACTGAAACTGACTTGGGCGGGACTCGCAGGGCTACCGCCAGGCAGGTTCCGTTTAGAACCAGACAGTGCAGCCAGATCATTGGTCGATGGGTTAATGGTGAAGCCCGTGATGTTCGGAGTACCTCCGGCATTGAGCACATACACGAGCCTTCCATAGACACCGATGCTCACCGGCATCGTGCCGCCTGAGGACACCTTGTTCAGAAGAGACAGGTTGTCCCCATTTACGGCGAAGACGGAGACATTGTTGCTTCCAGCGTTGGCGGCAAAGAGCAGCCGATGGTCCTGATCAAGCACGAGTGCTCCTTGGGAGCCCAAAGGATCGGCTCCCGTGCCTGTGCCGGAGCCACCGGTCGCAATGCTATTAGCAAACAACAGAGATCCATTCGAGAAACGGTGGTAAACTTTCACGTAATTCCCCGTGGTCTGGTTTGTGAGCACGTAGACATCGCCGGAAAAGCTCTGCGCCAGGCTCGGTGGAGAGAAGATCCCAAGCATAACGGCGAGCGCGGCGATGGCAAGCATCCCTCGAACAACAAAAGACCGAATTTCATTCGTGTTCATTCTCATTGTCTCCTTTTCAGAATGGTAAGTCGCAACACATAGGGAAAAGCCCCTGCGCCCGTCAATGAAACAGTTCGCGGGCACTTCGTTCCTGGACGAATCAGCACATTTTTGGTAGATGCGTGGCCCCCACGCTGGCACTTATTGTATTTCGCTACGGCAGCCCCTGTCAAGCCATCTAAACCGGAATTTCCATTATCTACTTTCCGCTGACCCAACGGATACTCCTGCCCGGTGCCCAATGCAATTGTGAGTCGAGTTTGCAGTGCAACGTACTCTCACGGGCCATGGCAGGTTGTAAGCGATCACGCTAAGCCACAGTCGTACTTCCTGCGTCGGCAAAAACAATCACGACTCCTATTGTAGAAGCTGATATAGAGTTCTTACCGCGTCCCCGCCGATGAGGCCCTCAAAACCGGCTCCCTCGATGCTGATGAAATTGGCGCCCTTTTGGGCTGGTGCTGACATTCCAAAGCCCTTTGTGCTTGTTGCTACCTGGTGGCAGCGCTGAATTAGTTCGCAGCCCCCCCACACTGTGGAAATACCATTCACGTCCGTTTCTATTCCCGAGAGCAAAAGAAATCTGATGGGAGCTGGTTACAAACTGAGAGGAACGAAGGCAAGGCAGGAAAGATGAGGCAGAGACGGGAGTGGGTAGCGCGGGCGTCCCGCCCGCTGTCGCGGGAGCGTCCCGCTCCCGCCTTCCAACAAACTCGGAGCCTGGAGGGGGATCACACGAAACCGGAGTCAGATGACAGGAACGCGCGGGCAGGATGCCCGCGCCACCGCGGGCGAGACGCCCGCGCTACGCGCTCCGCACGCAAATGGAACAGCGTCGAGATCTGTTCGAACTGCGGGTTCACTACCCGCATCGAGGGCAGCCTTCAAAGGGGGAGCAAGCGCGCTGGCGATCTGCACGGTCGCGTCCTGGCTGAGGTCAGAGACGACAAACCCCAAATACTCTTTTGACTCAAATCCTGCGGCATTCATGCCCTCGAGATGAGCTTCATACAAATTGATACTGCCGGAAGCGCTTGATCGGAACGCTTTTCCGTTCGGGAATTGTGCTCCGTCGCTCCTGGTCAGAATCACGGAGAGAATCGTGCCACGCCCTCGCGCGATGAAATGAACGTACTTCCGCGGGCTGCCCGGAATCGAGCAGACGTGGGCTTCGAGAACTTCGAACCCGGGAAGTTTTTGTTGCACCACATCGAGCAATCCAGCGTATTGTGGCCCGAGCTTCTGGCGAAGTTGTTCGGGCGGGTTCGCGATGTCCGGGTAGTTGTGCCCTTTAATTGCACACTGGATATGGTCCGAGACTCCGAGTGCCAGCACGCTGGCCACAATTTGCCTCCCGCGTCGCACTCTGATCCACTGTTGCGTGGCAATACCTCCCAGGACGACAACAATAACCACGGCAAGAGCCACAGCCCAGGTAAGCCGCCGGGAACCTCCTAAGAAACCTGGTTGCATTTCCCTGAGCTGGCGCTGAATTGATTGGCGCAGTTCTTCAGGCGGGATCTGGCTCGCCGCCGCCCTGCGTAAGGCGTCGCGAACCCGGGTGCGGGCTTCCAGTTCCCCCGAGCAGGCTTCGCAACTCTCCAGGTGCCGGAGAACCTCGCTTGTGGTCTCCACCAGAAGTTCGTTGCTGAGATAAGCATCGAGGTGCCGGCGTATCCGGGCGCATTGTTCGGAGTTGAAGTTCAGCACGTTCATGCGGATTCACCCGCCCGCGGGGGGTCCTTGGCCGGCGTGATCCCAAATGAGTGCGCAACCCCGGCCAATTCCTGCCGCAATAACTTTCTTCCCCGGCTTAGTCGAGACATGACGGTACCCAGCGGCAGCTTCATGGTCTCCGCGATCTCTTTATACGAGAACTCCTGCACGTCCGCCAATAGCACGACTTCGCGGAATTCGATCGGAACCCTTCCCAGTGCCTGTAGCACGTCCTCATCCCGGATTTCCTGTGGAACCGGAGCTTCAGCTATAAGACTGTCCTGATCTTGGGGATTCTCAAACGCCTCCACCTTGGCCGCCTTCGCCCAGCGCCGCCGAAAATGATGCAGGCGATGAAATAGGATCTTGAACAGCCAGGCACGGCAGTTCGTTCCTGTTTGGAAGCGATGAAATGACTTCCAGGCCTCCAGATAGACTTCCTGCACCAGATCCTCCGCCTCCGTTGAGCCTTGGGCCAGCAGGCGGGCAGTCCGGTAGAGGTCGGGGAAATGCGGCATCGCCGCGGCCTCGAAGTCCTCCACTCGGAGCTTGGGGTGAAAGAACAAGTCGATCTCCAGCGTCGCATGGCGTTCGTAGAAGCGGTGATGCTTGACCGCCACGCCAGTCGCGCCTGGGTTGTCATTTCTAGCTGTCTACCTTGCCCATCTTAACCTTTTTTCCCGGCGCCTGTCTTTTTCTTTACCATCGCATCCTGGTTTCTTATTTTGTTCCTATTGGCATTCATCACAATTCACTTCTTTCTAGTCGAGATACCATCACAGCACGTCCAGGTCCCTCATCTCTCTAATACCAATTACGTGTAATTGTATTCCCGCTAGCGCAAACTCCAGGCGTTTGTCACTGCCAGCGCAACCGTTGGCTTGGTCCCCTGCGACTATATGGTTAGGCTAATGGTATGAACACGGCGATATCTATCCCTGATGGAAATCCCGTTGCGAGCCGCAGAAGATGTCGATTTTGGTAGGTTGTGGTACAATCTTACTGGTAAGATTATGAACCCTTTAACCACCAAAATGTCCTCGCGAGGTCAGGTCGTTATCCCTGAGCCTATCCGCACGCAATTGGGCCTTGAACCCGGTACGGAGTTTGTGGTCGTAGCGAAGGATGACGTGCTCGTTTTCAAGCAACTGTCTGCTCCGACGTGGGAGCAGTTCGAGAGCTTGGTTGGAGAGGCCCGCTGCCAGGCGAGGGAGGCAGGACTTTCCCCTCGTCACATTAACCAGTCCACCGCCAAGGTACGCAGGAGCCGATGAAAACTGTCCTCGACACAAATGTATTTGTGTCGGGCATTTTCTTCTCGGGGCCGCCCCACCGGATTCTCCGTGCATGGCGCGAGGGACTGGTGAGTGTCGCCTATTCTCCTGCCATTATTCTCGAATACAGACGCGTGCTTGCCGACCTGTCACGACAGTTTCCAAAAATTAACGGGGAACCTTTCCTTGGTCTTGTAACGCGCTATGGGGAATTAGTCCATCCGCGACCGATATCAGGCGTTTCGTGCCGAGACCCGGAGGATGTGAAATTCCTTGAATGCTTGCTCGACTCGAAGGCGCGTTGCCTCGTAACGGGCGATAAGGACCTGCTCGATGTCCGGTCGAAGGCAGCGCTAATTCTGACCCCTCGGCAGTTCTGCGACCGATATCTCTAAACCGGCTGCCGGCTTAGGACACAGATATCAAAGCCCATGCCTGCGCCACCCGCCTGACACGCGTGTCCTGACACCAGAAACCTGGCACCTGATACCTGCCGTCAGATCGGCTCCCGTCAACATCTGAGCGCGAGAGGTCGCAACGCGAGGCTTGGGACGCAGACATCAAACCCAATGTCTGCGCCACCCGCGGCCGGCCTTCACGAGAGCGCCTCCAGCAATCGATTGATGTCGGCCATGTTGTTGAACACCGATGGAGAGATTCGCATTTTATTGCCAAAGCGCATGGCTACGTGCACGTCCGCCTTGCGCAGCTTCCGCATGGCGGTTTCCGGGTCCTTGCAGGCGAACGATACGATGGGGCTCTCGTTCCCTCGCGGCGTGATTGACGGATACCCCATGGACGGCAGCTCCTTCTGCAAGCGGTCGGTGAGCGTTCGAACATGGTTCCGGATGTTGTTCACGCCGAGCCGGTGAATGTATTTCAGGCTCTCCTGGGCGCAAATGATGCCGGGGCAGGAAGCATAACTCACCTCGTAACGGGACGGCCCCGTCACGGGCTGGAAGGCAATTTCGTCCATGCCCGGCTCCACGCTCGGCACCCACGGCGCGTAGTTGAAACGAACGCCTCCGGAGTGCTGCGTTGGCCGCACGAAAGTGCCCTGCAGATCCTGCCGCACATACATGAACCCGAAACCTTTCATGCCCATCAGCCATTTGTAAGTGGAGCAGGCGGCCAAGTCGATGCCCATGGCTTTGACATCGATGGGAATCGCGCCCACGCACTGAATGATATCGGCGTATACGTAAGCGCCGTGGGCGTGAGCTAACTGGCTGATGGCTTTGATGTCAGCCAAGTATCCGTTCACATTCGAGACGAGCGCGAGGGAGATGAGCCTGGTCTTGCGGTCCACCACGCTCTCGAGATCCCGCACGTCGATCTGCCAGTCGCGATGCTTGACCACTCGCACATCCAAGCCGTCCCGCTGCCGCATTTTGTAGTTGTACAACGCGGCGCTGTAGTGCAGGTCATTGGTCACCACGTTGCCGCCGGAAGCTTGAATATTCATGCCGTTGAGCAGATTGTTTTCGGCCTCGATGGTGCTGCGGGCGAACGAGATCTCGCCAGATTCGGCGTTGATCAGCCTGGCGAACAGGTCGTTGGCTTCCTGCCGCGCAGGCGCCCAGTAGGGCCACCAGGGTTCGCCGATTTCATTGGTCACCCAGTCCACGTAACGGTGCAACGCGGCCGCGGAATACACACTGATCGGGTGCGAGGAAGCGTTGTCCATGTAAGCCGCATTTCGCGTGCGGGGGAAGTCACCTCGCACGGTTTCGAAGTCAGTTGCGCGGCCGTCGTTGACGGCGGCGCTAAAAGCGGCAGCAATAGTTCCAGTCAGAAAACCGCGGCGATTCAACGGCATAGACTCTCTCCTTCCATCCAGGATATCCTTTTGGGCATTTCTGACGGCGGAAGTATACCACGCACCGCCTCGTTCTGGAGCCATCCGTCCCGGCTTCCATCCAACGACGCCCAGAAGTCCCCGAAACGCCTCTCACTGCCACTTGCCACCCGGCCACTGCCTCATCTCGAATCGATTTCTCTGACACCTCTCCCTCCCTTGCCTCGTTATTGATGAATTCTTCTTTCTGCCGGGCGGTTTCTGTTATCCCGCAGGCAGCGCGAAGTTGTGCGTTTTCTGCACTACCCCGCCGCGGGTGGCGCCGACATCGCCTTTTATGTCGGCGCCCCTTAAGAAGCCAGGACAGGCCACGGATAGGACGCGCTGACAGCGATGTTGCGCGTGTTCTTGGGGCGCCCCGATGCATCGGGGCGGCACCCGCGGTATGATTCAAGGGCGGAAGGCGGTAGCTGCTGCTACCGCACTCTACGGCCGGCTTCGCCGGCATGAAGGGCGCCCACATGGAACTCGCACCCACAAAGGACGCTAGCCTGCTGCTCCGCCGCGATGCTCTACGTCGCTCGAAAATGGCGGGGTCCCGATTTGATCGGGCGGAAACTCGCACCAAAAAGCACAGAGGCATCTGATCGTTGCCTCGTGGTAAGACGCGAACTCTGCGGCCCTTGGGCATATTGCCATCGCGGCTGTGCATGGCGTGTTTTTCCTGTTAACCTGGATTTATGTCCACATCGCAAACGCCGTCATTGCCAAAACCGAAAATGAATCAAAAACAAATCGACGCTCTGGCAGGGAAAATCTGGGACTACATGAGATTGAACCAAACGACCGCGCCGGCTGACTGCATCCTGGTGTGCGGCAGCCACGACC
The DNA here is from genome assembly GCA_963832915.1 of uncultured Acidobacteriota bacterium. Taxonomy (GTDB): domain Bacteria; phylum Acidobacteriota; class Terriglobia; order UBA7540; family UBA7540; genus CAVROP01. The sequence continues at coordinate 66,406 of CAWHWE010000091.1, read as the reverse complement.
CGCGCGTGGCAGAATATGGCGTAGGTTTGTTCTTGGGAAAACTGGCCCCGCTGATTGTCTTTTCCGGAAAGCGGGGGCAACTTACCGAGAGGTGGAGAACGACGGAGGCTGACAAGTTCGCGCAAATTGCCGTTCGAGCCGGAGTTCCAAAAGGGAAGATTCTTATCGAGAGAGAGGCCACGAATACCGGAGAGAATATCCTGTTTACCAAGCGGCTTCTTGCAAAACGCGGCCTCAATCCTGGGAAGCTTATCGTTGTCCATAAGCCTTATATGGAACGGAGGACGTGGGCCACGTTCAGAAAGGTCTGGCCACAAAAGAAAATCATCGTAACGTCACCCCCGCTTTCGTTTGAAGATTATCCCAATCGATTTATTTCAAAGAAGGATGTGATCGCAATCATGCTCGGCGATTTTCAGAAAATAAGGCTCTACGCCAAAGAGGGATTTCAGATTCCGCAGAGAATTCCAAGGAAGGTTTTGGACTGTTACAGACGATTAGTAAAGCTCGGCTATACGGAGCGCCTTGTGAGGAAGGGTTCGAAAATCCTCTCCATCTAATCCGGTTCCCCCCTAAAAGTTCACCGGTGTTTCCGAAGCGGAAAACATGTAACCTCCACCCTTCACCCTTTGCTCTTGCCGACCCATTACCCCTCGGGCTTCAGCCTTTACCCTTTACACTTCCGGCCGTTCCTGGCCTAGGTCCGTCAACTGACGGATTGACGCAGGGCCTCTTGACAGCGCTTCGCAAATGGTGTAGCCTATTCATGTGAGAACCTCAATACCCGAGGAGGCCCTTTCCTCGATGACTTAATTCCCTGCCCCAAGGAGAAACCATGTCCTTACGCAAACCACCCCAACGTACGCCCAAGTGGCTCGCCGCCGCGCGCGACAATGCGCGGCATTCCACCGGACCGCGCACTCCGGCGGGAAAGGAGAACACGAAGATGAATGCGCTCAAGCACGGCCGATACGCCGCGCTTGAAAACCATCAGCAAGTCATGCTGGCGCTGGGCGAAGACCCGGAGGAGTTCGAGTTCCTCAAGCAGGAGCTCATGACCTGCTTCGGTCCCGGAGATGCGCTTTGGAAGAATCAGATCGAAGACCTGGCCAGGCTTTACTGGCGCCGCGCCCGGCTGGAGCGCGCTCAAACGGGCGTAATGCGGCGCGCCTTGCAGGCGGTGGAAGACCGGCAACACCGCCGTCGGCTGGAGATGGCCGGCGCCACCTTCGGCGCCACGCAGCGCGAGGTCCTGGATCTCTCCCTGCCGGAGCCCTCAGACCCAGACGTGCGGCTGAGAAGGATTCTCTCCTCGCTCGAAGTTATTCGAGAGCAAGCCGAGCAGCGCGCCTTCTGCCCTCGCCTCTACTGCGTGCTCGAGGACCTTTACCAGAGTAGGATGGGCTGGCGAGCGGGGCGAATTTGCAGGCTGCTCCGCCTTTTCGGTGACCCCTCCGAGCTCCGCGAGCGGCAGGACGGAGAGGACTACCAGAAGTCCGTGCCTGAAACAGCAGGTCCCTCGGAACAGGCGGGCGAACCGCAGTACAAGGAGCTTCTCCGCTTGCTGGATGACGAACTCGCCAGCGTCCGGGAGGAATTCGAATACGCTGAAAAGGCGAACGAGGAGAAGGCCGCTATCGAGCGGGACGCCTGCCTCGCCCCGGATGGCGAGGTGGGCCGCATGATGCTGCGCCAAGAAGCTGCCCTGGACCGCTCGATTGACCGCAAGGTGAGGATATTGCTGAGCTTGCGCAAGGAGTATTCAGACTACAACCTGGCAGCAAGCATCGCTCCCGATGACGCCGCTGACCCGGAGTCGAAGGAGATAAAGGAGATGCTGGGGATCGACATTGCGTCGGAGAGTCGCGCAAGTGAGGAAAGCGTGGGCACTCTAAAAATGAAGGAAGAGAGCCGTGATGTATATGAAAACAAAGGGGCGCTGTGGAAAACTTCGGAGCGAAGCAGCAATGTGCCTGAAAAGACAGGTGCTTAGCTTTCTGGAGATGGAATGTCATTGAAAATAAAGGTGGTTAAGGCGAGTGGCGCGGCCCTGCTTGAAGGGCTGTGCGGGGGAGTGAATTCTTCCCCTAATCATCCCGCCCGACGATGCCGGCCGCTGGGCGGCTTGTTTCGCGGGCGATCAGGCGCGCGCCATTACCGGCGCCGAGATCCCCATTGATGCGGCGCCTGTGCCCAGCTCACGAGCCGCGATTGAGGAACCCGGCGCATAACTGCAATGGAGAAGGTCCAAGTCGTGTGCCTGCGGAAGCCGGTTGACATATTCGTTATTTCCGGTATAATCGAACTATGAACACCATCGACGACACGGAACGAGTCATACGGTACGCGGACATGTTTGCCGCCATGGGGGCCGAGCCTCGCTTGCGCATCATGCAACTTCTCCTGAGCGCCCATCCGCAGGGATTGGTAGTGGGGGATATTCAGGACGAGCTAAACATCCCGGCTTCCACCCTCTCGCATCATCTCGACAAACTCAAGAACGAGGAACTGGTCAAAGTGCGGCGCGAGGGGACGTTCCTTTGGTATACGGCGAACACCGAGGCGCTCCAGGAGCTTCTTAACTTCCTCTATGCGGAGTGTTGCACCCGCAACAAAGTTGTTAAACCTGGAGATCTTGTTTTGATCGTGCAAGCTTCAAAGGGAAGCCACGAAAAGGAGAAGTAAATGAGCGCTGAAAATATCAAGGAAATTGTAAGAGAGAAGTATGGGCAGGCGGCCCTGCGCGTGGTCCAGGGCCGGAGTTCCTGTTGCGGCACGGCGCCGGCCTTGGAAGGTTGCGCTGATCCCATCAGCTCGGACCTTTACGATGGCAGCCAAACCAGCCAAATCCCCGAAGAAGCCCTCCTCGCTTCGTTGGGGTGCGGAAACCCAACCGCATTGGCCGAGCTGAAGCCCGGCGAAACGGTGCTCGATTTGGGATCAGGCGGGGGCATCGATGTGCTGTTGTCCGCCAAACGGGTGGGGCCCACCGGCAAGGCCTACGGCCTGGACATGACGGATGAGATGCTGGCGCTGGCCCGGGAAAATCAACGCAAGGCCGGAATTGAGAATGTGGAGTTTTTGAAGGGAGAAATCGAGAGCATTCCTCTGCCTGATAATTCCATTGATGTCATCATCTCGAATTGTGTCATCAACCTTTCCGCGGACAAGGACCAAGCGTTGCGAGAAGCGTTTCGGGTGCTCAAGCCGGGTGGGCGATTCGCAGTCTCCGACATTGTGGTACGCGGGGAAGTTCCTGCCGAGATTCGGCGCAGTATGGAGTTATGGGTAGGCTGCATGGCCGGGGCGCTGGAGGAAAGCGAATACCTTGCGAAACTCACGAAGGCAGGGTTTGAGGTCGCCAGCATCGAACCGACACGGATTTACCATGTTGAGGATGCGAGGGAGTTGCTTTCGAGCAAGGGGATCGACGTGGAGTCCATTGCGCCGCTCGTCGACGGCAAGTTCATGAGCGCCTTCGTGCGGGCGAAAAAGTCGAGCCCATTGTTCTGAGGGCCAAGTTAATAGAACACCAGACGAGGAAGCCATGTTCAAGGCGGAGCCAGCTTCCAACTATCCTCCTGAAGAAGGGCGCTATCTACGCGGCAACGACCACTCGCCCGTCGCTGTCGCTGTCATTTTACTTTACGACCAGGAAAAGATTCCACCGGACATTGAGAAGTTGGTCCGAGTTGGACTGGAAAGTGGGGCTGCCCTCTCCGGCACCATCCAGACTGAAAACATCGGTATTGAAAAGGTCATATGTAACATCGTCGCCAACCCAAACATCAGGTATCTCGTGATCTTCGGGCCGGAGTCGCCAGGACACGAGACAGGTGACGCTCTCCTCATGCTGCTCGAAAATGGTGTAGACGAGCGCAGACGGATCATCGGTGCGCAGGCTCAGACTCCCTATCTCTTCAACCTGCCAATGGAGTTCATTACGCGCTTTCGGCAGCAGGTCCGCATGATTAATCTCCTGAACGAAGGCGACCCCGACTTGCTGCGCCGGGCCGTTTGGTCTTGCTATCAAGAAGAGCCCACTTTATTCCAAAGCTACACGCTCTCTGATCCAGGAGCCTACCCTGAAAGGCCGCTCTCAGGTCAGCTCACCTGGCGAGTCACTCGCCCCCAGGCCGAGCCAAAGGACGAAGGTGAACGGCAGCAGAGGGAGCGGCTCAGAGATTTGATGGCGCGAGTGAAACGAGCAGCAGAAAAGAGGAGAGAGCATGAGCAATCATAAGTAGGACGCTGCTGCGGGAAGTAGTTCATCACTGCTCGCGTCACGGGGCACGCAAATTGTAGAGGGAAAGGCATTGAAATATGTCAGCACACCTTACGGGAAGACTCTCGTTTCTTGATCGATTTCTAACGTTATGGATTTTCCTTGCCATGGCGTTGGGCGTGATATCCGGCTACCTATTGCCCACTCTCGTTCGGACACTGACGGCCTTCCAGGTGGGCACAACATCAGTTCCTATTGCGGCAGGATTGATTCTAATGATGTACCCACCCCTGGCAAAAGTCCGCTACGAAGAGCTTGGGGAAGTCTTCCGAAACAAACGCGTTTTGCTTCTTTCACTTGTGCAGAACTGGGTGATCGGCCCTGTTCTCATGTTCGTCCTCGCCGTTACCTTTTTGCGGAACCATCCCGATTATATGGTCGGTCTGATTATGATCGGTCTGGCCCGTTGCATCGCGATGGTGATTGTGTGGAATGAACTTGCCAAGGGCGATACTGAATACGCGGCGGGACTTGTAGCCTTCAATTCGGTCTTCCAGGTTTTGTTTTACTCGGTTTATGCTTGGCTGTTCATTACCGTCCTACCCACCTGGCTTGGTCTAAAAGGCGCGGTTGTAAATGTGTCCATGAAGCAGATTGCGCAGAGCGTTTTCTTCTACCTGGGGATTCCTTTCCTGGCCGGCATGCTCACTCGCTATGCCCTGCTTCGCCTGCGTGGGCGGGAATGGTACGAGAAGAGGTTCATTCCCCGCATCAGTCCGCTAACGCTTATCGCCTTGCTCTTCACCATTGTGGTGATGTTTTCCCTGAAGGGTGATTACATCATACATTTGCCGTTTGACGTTCTGCGGATCGCACTACCCCTGCTGATTTACTTCGTGGTGATGTTCCTGGTTTCCTTCTATATGGGCAGGAGGCTTGGAGCGGATTACTCCAAGACGGCCACCCTCTCCCTTACCGCCGCCAGCAACAATTTTGAGCTGGCCATTGCCGTGGCTGTGTCGGTGTTTGGAATCAATTCCGGGGCCGCCTTTGCGGCAGTCATCGGTCCGCTCGTCGAGGTGCCAGTGCTCATCGGACTGGTGGGAGTCGCTCTCCGCTTTCAGCGTTCTTACTTCACGCCACTTCGCGAGGACGCCAAAGCAGGTCAACTGCTGCGTGGGTAACACCTTCGTCTGTGCTCCATTTCACCGCGCACAGCTTGTTAGGAAGTTATAGGGAAAGTTGGGGGGACGACGATGATTAAGCAAAGAGTGCTGTTTGTGTGTACTGAGAATTCTTGCCGCAGCCAAATGGCCGAAGGCTTCCTGCGACGGCACGCGGGGGACCGGTTCGAGGTGTTCAGTGGGGGCGCCCAGCCCGGAAAACTGAATCCCTCGGCAGTCGACGTCATGAGCGAGGTCGGCATCGATATCTCGGGTCACTCCTCGAAAGACGTCGCCGAGTTCTTGGGGCAGAACTTCCATTACATCATCAGGGTCTGCGACAAGGTTAAGGAAATCTGTCCAGTGCTTCCGGGTGCGATCTGGTACCTTGACTGGAGCCTGGACGACCCTGCCTCAGCGAAGGGCACACCAACTGTGCGTCTGTCGGCGTTCCGTCGTGTTCGGGATGAAATTGAGGGGCGCGTTTTGGATTTCATTGCCAAAGAATCATAAGGAGGTATCCAATTAGAGTCCTTATCCTTTGCACGGGTAATTCGGCTCGCAGTCAAATGGCGGAAGGGTTACTACGCCATGATGCGGGGAATATCTACGAGGTCTTCAGTGCCGGCACCAATCCGAGTCACGTGCGACCCGAGGCAATCGCCGTAATGCGCGAAGTGGGGATCGACATTTCCAGTCACCGGTCCAAATCGGTGGAGGAATTTGCAGGGCAGGATTTCGACTACGTGATCACGGTCTGTGATAACGCCAAGCAGAGTTGCCCCATCTTCCCGGCGAAAACAAAACGTGTCCATTGGAGTATCGAAGACCCCGCCGCGGTGCAAGGCTCCGAAGCAGAAAGAATGACAGCCTTCCGCCGCATCCGAGACGAGCTGCGAACGCGACTTCATGCTTTTGCACAAGACGAGTGCCGGAAGTCTGTCGAAGATAGATTGTGACGGCGCAGGCTGAGAAAGTGATTGAACTCCCCGAGATAGAGGAGTATCCAATTCTGGCGAAGCCCGAACTGGTCATCGATGGAAAGGCGGCCTGCGCAGGACGCATCCCAACAGCAGCCGATGTGACCACGTGGCTGAGCAACGGGTAGTGACTCATTGCGGGGTCGGCGCTACGCCAAACTGAGACACTACCGACCAATGCGCTGCCGTGAGAATCTGACGCAGTTAAGCTAGAATGGTAGTCAGCGCGTCAGTTTCAGAGGTTCGCGGAGGGGAGGAACAAGAATGGGACGGCTGGAAGGAAAGGTGGCGATAGTGACCGGTGGCGCCGGGCCGGGGATTGGCCATGGAATATCCACTGTCCTGGCCGCCGAGGGGGCGCATGTAGTCATCATCGAGATCGATCTGGAATCGGCAACGGCTTTACAAAGGCGCATCGAGGCTGGCGGCGGAAGCGTTTCGGTGCTGCGAGCCGACGTTAGCAAGGGAGACGAGGTCAGGTCGGCCGTCGAGGAAGTCGTTCGCCGCCACCAGCGGCTCGATGTTCTGGTGAACAGCGCCGGAATCGGTTTGATCCGGCCCGTGGCGGAGGCGTCCGAGGAGGAATTCGATCGCTTGGCCTCGATTGACCTGCGCGGTATGTGGCTTTGCTGCAAATATGCGATTCCTCATATGCAGAAGCAGAAAGTCGGCTCAATCGTTAACATCGCTTCCGTGCACAGTGGCCGAACGCTGCCGCTGTTTGGCCTCTATGCCGCCATCAAAGCCGGCGTTGTGGGGCTCACGCGGGGCATCGCCGTGCAATACGGGCCGGACAATATCCGGGCCAACGCGATTTGTCCCGGGATGGTGGACGGTATCCAAACGCGCGAAATCGTGGCCAAGCTCACGCCCGACCCTGACGCTTGGATGAATAACTACGTGCGCCGCGCTCAGGCCATTCCGCAATTCATCCAGCCCCAGGACGTCGGGCACCTGGCAGCTTTTCTCGCCAGCGACCAGGCGCGCTGCATTACCGGCGCCGAGATCCCCATTGATGCGGGTGGCTGGGCTCAGCTCACGAGCCGCGATTGAGGACCCATGCGCATAACTGCAATTGAGAAGATCAAAGTTGTTGTGCCGGCCAAGCCGGACACGGTCAATAGCCCCGAAGTGCGCGACCCTCTGCACATGCTGGTGCTGGACGGCAGGCCGCCATGGCAAATCCAATTCGACCAGATTTGGAAGTACATCTATCGTGTGAAGACCGACGAGGGCATTGAAGGTCTGGGCGAGAGTTATCGTGGCGTGAATCCTCAAGTTGTGGACGGCATCATTGCTACCCTGATCGGCGCCGACCCCATGAAGATGAACCTGCGCGACCTGCCCATCGCCTGGTCGCGCGAATACGACGGATTCGAAGCCGCGATGTTTGACCTGGTGGGAAAGAAGCTGGGCGTGCCCGCGTATCGCCTTTTGGGGGGCGCGTATCGCGACTTCATTGGGGTCGATTACTGGACCGGACGACGCACTACGGCGGACGCCATCCGCAAGGCCCGGAAAGGGTGCGAAGCGGGATTTCACGGCGTCAAATTCAAGTGTAATTTGCAGGATGACGTCGCCGCCTGGGCGGAGGGCGTGCGCGAAGCTTGCGGCGCTGCATTTCTCATTGTGCTCGATGCTAATACACGATTTGAGCGTCCGGCGGAAGTGCTGCGCTTTGCCCGGCAGCTCGAAGCGGTGGGAAATATTCAGTGCCTGGAAGACCCCGTGCCGCGCTGGAATTTGCAGTGGTATCGGCTGCTCCGCGAAAAGACCGCGTTGCCCATCGCGCTGCACGTGGCGCTGCCTTATCTTGAACTGGGGCAGATGTTGCAGGACACGATCAAGGCCATCCAGCTCGAAGCTGTGGACTATTTCAATTTCAACTGCGGTATCGCGAACTTTGTGCGGATGGCTGACATTGCCGACGCGGCGGGTATTCCCTGCTGGCACGGCAGCGAAGTGGATCTGGGCATCCTGGAAGCGGCTTACACCCACGCCTGCGCCGCGGCGCGAACCTGCACGTTGCGCAGTGACATCTTCGGAGAACTGGTTCGCGAGGACGACCTCATCGCCGAAGGGATCGAAATATCGGGCGGTCGCGCTCGTGTGCCGCAGAAACCGGGGTTGGGCGTCGAGTTGGATCTCCAGGCAGTCGAGAAATACCGGGTTCCATAAACCGCACACTACCCCTGTTTCATCCGCCAATCAGCCGCACGGGATGCCCGCCGTTTAGGTCTCAGCCGGCGCCACTTGCTTTCCCCGGTGCGCGATGGCAGCCGCAATGACGCCCAGGATTGAGCCTATCACAACTGTAAAGCCGATCCACAGGGTCATCTGGGGAAGCACTCCGATGTAGAAGAACTTTGCAGCGAGAGTGTGTGTCGGGAAATTGGGCGGCGGCGCGTCGTAATGCGTCCCCCAACCCTGGCCGCCGTTTCCGCTCATAGCGACGTACATCACGATCAGTACCGGAATGCGGGCCGCGAAGGCGTAAGCGAGCAGGCTGTTCCCCAAAGACCGCCAGCCAATACCGGGAATAAACGCCGCACCTAACATCACCAAAAACCCGACAGCGGTTAGAATCGAGGGGTGCGCGACCGTTCCAAATGCCAATACGCCGCCTAGAACCAACACCACCAATCCACCCAGCGCCAATCCGATGGCCTTTCCCGCACTTGAGGGTCCGTCACCGGCTCCAGCCAGCTTCAATGCGAAATAGGGACCGAAGATGATCGGCAGCCAGGAAATACCAATGATGGCGCCTCCCCCGCCTGCCGCCGCGCTGAACCAGGGTGTCGGCCAGTGCTCGAGTTCACCCACCAAACGCAGGATGGTAATACCCAGGGTAATCAAAGCCGGAATCGTGATCAGACTCGTGACGCCAACTGACTTCGTCTCTGTCATAAAAACCTCCTTTCGCTTTCGGTTTGTGGGGTGCTCAAATGCTACCGCAAATCAGCGTCATTTGCACGCCCTTCCTGTAGCACTCCTTCCTGTAGCAGTGGGGGCATCTTCTTCTCCTGCCGCGAAGAACAGATTCACCCCAGAGCGCACCGAGACCACAGAGAAAAGTACTTCTGCTCACGCGAGCAAGGATTACTCAGAATTCACCACTCAGAATTCAGGATTGTCCCGATCTCCGACACCTGAAACCTGGCGCCTGTAACCTGTTCTTCACCGCCAGAAGTAGGCCCGCACGAGGTAGGACACGCCGAGGATAAAAAGCAGGACATTGGCGGCGAGGAACAGCCGCTCATGGAAACGCTTGTGGAGGCTGGCGCCCCAGGCGAGCACGCGCAAGGCAACAACCGACGCCCCGTAATAGCCAAAGAGGCCACCCACGAAGAAGGGAACAATGTGCCAGTAACCATGCAGGCGGCCCTCGGCGAGGATGGGGCCGGCGACGGTCATCCAGTAAATCCAGGTGCCGGGGGCGGTGAGTTCGGTGAGGGTTGCGGCGGTGACGCTGGCGTAAGTGAGCGTAGCAGAGTTGGCCATTTCGGCTTGGGTTTTACCCCTCAGGGCGTTGAGCGAGTAGGTGGCATACCCGATGAGCACCGTCCCGCCCACGTAGGCAACGTAGTGTGCAATGGATTGAGGAATGTAGTGGTAGAAGAAAAACGTCACCACCAGCATCCCTCCTTCCACGGCCACGGGCGGTCCGACGAGGATTAAGATGGCGCGAAGCCAGCGGTTGAGCGCAACTTGGGTGAGGGCGATGAAATGCAGCGGACAGGGAATCATCCCTCCCACAATTCCTATCCCGGCGCCCAGAAGTAGCAGATCCATAATTAGTCCATTGGGAGTAGTCAGTCGCCAGCCTTCAAGACTTCAACTATCAGCGTACTGCCTACTGCCATCCGGCTTCTGCGGGGCACCCGCTCCCACTTTCCGCCCCGCCTCGAGACGCCGGTCCACTCAGCTTACGGCCCGCTACGAACCCAACGCCACAAGCCTGCGCAAAAGCCTAAATTTATACCTCCAGCCGAATCCTCAGCACAAGCAAATAACAGGAAATGCAGTGCCAAGGGGACGAAAGGTCTTGAGGATCTCCAGCGCGCTCACAATTTGAGAATGGGGCCGTTTGGTGCGGTGGCGCCGATTTCCCGAAACTACGGCGACAGTTCACCTCGCCGGCAGCGTATTTCCGCGTCTGACTCGCGCCAGCCAGGAACACACAATTTGGGCCACCCACCAGCCTGTGCTAGACTCGTGTGGCGACAATCCCGCGATGCCGCGCGTGGAGATCTTTACCCCTAACCCACTTTCGCCTTATGCGCTGGCGAAGCTGGCCGGAGTGAATGGTGAATAGTTAATGGTGAATTGCGGACGCCGAGTCTGCTTTGCACACCGCGCCCAGAGGCTCTGACTGTCGCGCTTCGTCCATTTAGAATTGACTATGCACAATTTACTATTCAGGGGGGTAATACTGTTCAGATGGATACAATCGAGATTGTCCGTCAGGGTGTTTCGGCCGACCGTGCGAAGGTGACGTTGTTTGATTTTGATGGCACACTTTCCCTGATTCGCACCGGCTGGGTGGACGTCATGGTCCCCATGATGGTCGAAATCCTGGCGGAACTGAAGACCGGAGAGAAGGAAGAAGATTTACGGACACTCGTGGACGATTTCGTGGAGCGTCTCACGGGCGAACAGACCATCTACCAGATGATCGAATTGAAGCACCAGGTGGAGAAGAGAGGTGGCCAACCGCTGTCGCCTCTCGAATACAAGCGCATTTATAACGATCGTTTGATGCAGAAAATTCAGCACCGCAGAGAAGAGCTGCGCCGCGCAAAAGTCTCTTCCGAACAATACCTCGTTCCCGGAACTCGCACTTTCCTGGAGAGCATGCGAAGGCGAGGGCTGAAACTCTATTGCGCTAGTGGGACGGATGAGGCATTCACGGTTGAGGAAGCCCGCTTGCTGGAAATTGACCACTATTTTGAAGGCCGCATTTACGGCGCCCGCGAAGATTACGAGAGCTTTTCGAAGGAGATCCTGATCCGCAAGATGGTTTCTTCCATGGAGTGCCGCGGGGAAGAGCTGATTGGATTCGGCGACGGGTACGTTGAAATCAAGAACGTCAAAGACGCCGGGGGTATCGCAGTGGGGGTGGCCAGCGATGAACCGGAATGTGGAGTCGCAAACCAGTGGAAGCGGGAACGGCTGGTCAAGGTGGGCGCAGATTTCATCATTCCGAATTTCCTCTGCGCGGAACAGCTTTCCGAGGTTTTGTTTCCTAATTACCGCCTTTCGTAGTTGCGATGACACTTTCGGATCGGAGTTATGCGGACCCCATGACGTTCTCAACTTATAAATTGCTGTACTAAGTGATGGTAGGATATGAAATCGAAATATGAGACATTCGACCGTTCGCGCCTTTTGACCAAACCTCTGGGCGAACGCATCCACGACATGAGGCTTGAATATCTTTTGCCGTTGGAGGGCCCGGCGCCGGACTTCTCGTATCCGCAACTCAGCGAGGTGGCCCGCAGGATCGCGGCTGCCCAAGAGACGGGGGCAGCCCGCATCCTGATGATGGGGGCGCACGTCATCAAAGCAGGCGCCAGCCGCTACGTTATCGACCTGCTGGATCGCGGCTATTTAACGCATCTCGCAATGAATGGTGCGGGCGCTATTCACGATTATGAGCTATCCCGGGCCGGCGCCACCACTGAGAGCGTGGCCCGCTATATTCAAAGCGGCGAGTTTGGCTTGTGGCGCGAAACGGGGGAGTTGAATGAGGTGATCGGCGAAGCCGCAGCTCTCTCTCTGGGGCTGGGTGAAAACGTTGGGCGGCGAATCGAAAGCAGTGATTTCCCGTACAAGAACGTGAGCATCTTAGGCGCGGCCTACCGGCTTTCTATTCCGGCCACGGTGCATGTGGGCATTGGCTATGACATCATCCACGAGCACCCGAACTGTGATGGGGGAGCCCTGGGCGCGGCCAGCTACCGTGACTTCCTGATCTTCGCAAAGTCGATTGAAGGCCTGGAAGGGGGAGTCATGCTCGATTTTGGTTCCGCCATCATGAGCCCGGAGGTCTATTTGAAAGCCCTTTCCATGGCTCGGAACGTAGCTCACCAGCAAGGCCGCGCGATCAAACACTTCACCACCGCGGTCTTCGACCTGGTCCCAATTCAGGGGGATATCCATCGTGAATTGCCGAAGAGTGACCCGGGATACTATTTCCGCCCCCATAAGACGATCCTGGTGAGGACCGTGGCAGATGGGGGAGAAAGCTTTTACTTTTGCGGTGACCATCGGGCGACCCTGCCTGCACTGCGGCGCGCCCTACTGGAGATCACATGACGACGTCGGAAATTCTGGATGGCTTCAAGAACCTCAAGGCGCTCGTGGTGGGGGACATCTGCCTGGATCGCTGGTGCACCTACGACCCCGCCACCTCGGAACCGTCCCGTGAAACCGGGATCGCCCGGCTGGGTGTTGTCTCGACACAGGTCACTCCGGGCGGGGGCGGTACGGTGGCCAATAATCTGGCCGCCTTGGGAGCCGGGAAAGCAGCCGTCCTGGGAATCCGCGGCGATGATGGTTTCGGATTCGAGTTGGTTCGCGCTTTGAACGAACGTGGGATCGCCACCAACCTGATGGTGGAAATCCGCAGGTGGCAAACCTTCACCTACACGAAGCTTCTAAACGCTCAAACCGGCATTGAGGACCAACCGAGAGTGGACTTCATCTCCACGAAGCCGTTTCCCAGGGAGGCGGAAAAGAGAGTCATTGATAATCTTGTGTCCGCAATCGAAGGTTTTGACGTGGTCCTGGTGGCGGACCAAGCAGAGACGGCTGCCGGCGGCGTGGTTACCCCTGCGGTACGTGATGCGATTACAGAGCTTGCGAGAAGGTACGCCGGCAAGGTGTTTCTGGTGGATTCCCGCAAACGAGTGCACCTGTTCCGGGAAGTGATCGTCAAACCTAATCGCACGGAGGCCGAAGCGGCCTGCGAGCAACTTTTTGGGCATATCGATTTCAAGCGGCTACGCGAACATTTGGGAGGCAGGGCGGTGGTGGTGACTCACGGGCCCCAGGGCGCCCTGGTGGTGGAAGAAGGCAAAGAAACGTGGGCCGAAGCCCGGGCGGTTGAAAAACCAGTGGACATTTGTGGCGCCGGGGACAGCTTTGCTGCCGGGACGGCGCTCACTATGGCGATGACGGGCGACCCCGTCGCCGCAGCGAGCTTCGGCAATCTCGTGGCGTCGATTACCATCATGAAGAAAGGTACAGGCACGGCTTCGCCGGACGAGGTCAGAGAGGCTGTGACGCAGGGTCTTTGATTACCAGGGCGGCCACTCGGCCGCCCCTACAAGCTATCGGATCTTTCCTCGTGCCGCCACGCGCCAGGAGCCTACCACCGTCCCATTCCGCAAGGTAAACCCTTCGTCGTGCATATTCACGCAGGTGCAGACGTGATTGGGGATGACCGTGAGGACTTCACCAACATAAAACTTGTGGGCTGAACGCGTGATGTCCAAGTAACCGTGCTCCTCGTTCAACTTTATTATGGGCACATCAGGGGCCTCCACGACATGCCCGTGGCCGGACTTCGGTCCCGAGCCTAAGAGGTCGGAGGAAAGCGTCTTTGATCCGGCGTCGATAATCGCGCGCCCCGGCACGGCCGTCGAGACCACCGTAACCACAACGCGCGCCGCGCAGTCCTTGAGCTGGCAGGCGCCCTGATAGAAGGTATTCATATCGTTGTAAACATAAGTGCCGGGACGGATTTCAGTCAGTCCTGGGATCAGTTCCGCAAACTCGGCGGAGGGCGTTGAACCGCCGGAGACGATTTCGACCTCCAGGCCTGCTTCGCGAAAAGCCGCCAGCGCTTGTTCAACCTTCCCGGCGACGACCTGGGCTTCCGCCCGCCGCTCTTCCTTGCTTCCCCACACATTCCCGAAGAAAGTCATGAGCCCGCGGAATTTCAGTCCGGGCATTCCTGCGATCTTGCTTGCCAGTTCCACGCACTGCGGACCCGGCTCCAGACCGCAACGGCGAACACCCACATCAAACTCAACCAGAACTCCAACCGTGGCCCCTTGCTCGGACGCGGCCCTGGAAAGCTCCTGCGCCGCGGCTGGCGAATCCAGCGAGACGATAATCCGCCGCCCGCGCGCCAGCGTAACCAGCCGCCGGAGCTTCTCAGCGCCCAAGATGGGATACGCAATGAGGATATCGTCCAAGCCCGCTTCCGCCATCACTTCAGCTTCTCCCACCTTGGCGACGGTCAAACCCAAGGCGCCGTGGTCAAGCTGCATGCGGGAGACTTCCGGCGTCTTGTGCGTCTTGGTATGAGGCCGCAGGCCCACTCCCTGCTTGCGGCAGGAGCTTGCCATGCTGTCCAGATTCCGCTCCAGCGTCTCCAAATCAATCGTCAACGCGGGCGTTGAAAGTTCGTCGTAACGCATAGGACCTCTGATCTGCTGCCACTTCGGTTTTTCCCTCTCCCTCGGGGAGAGGGTGTTCCGCTGTCCCGATGCACTTCATCGGGAAGCGGGACGGGTGAGGGGTCGCTTACATGCTCGGGAGGCATCGGCCGGGCAAACATGAGGAAGTAACCCGTCACTTGGGTCTCCCGCCACTGCGGGGTCCCCACTTTCGTCCCCAGGGAGAGGGCCGCATTTAAGACTTCGAGCCCCGTGTCCAGCCAAAGATATGGGTAATTTCAGCAACCTACTATTACTTCTCTGGCGAGCTAACCCGAGCGACGCAATCAATCTCCACCTTGATCTTGGACATTTGCACTCCCACCGTCGTGCGCGCGGGATGATCTTCGGGGAAGAACTCCTTATAGACTGCATTCATGCCATCAAAGTCCTTAATGTCAGCCAGGAAAACTCCCACCCGCACTACCTCACGAAGCGAGCTGCCAGCGGCTTCGAGGATGGCTTGGATGTTCTTAAGCGTGAGCCGGGTTTCCGAGGCAACGTCGCCCAGTTCGAATTCGTTGGTGCTTGGATTTATTGCGGCCTGCCCGGCCACGAATACAAAACCGTCGGCGACGATGGCCTGTGAATACGGCCCGCGCGGGGTGGGACCTCCAGATGTTCTAACCACTTTACGCATCGTAACTCCTTTCGCAATTCGCTTAATGAATCTGTCTGGTCGTCATTCCGAGGACCACGCGGCTATGCCGCAGGGCAGCCCTTGGCTCACTCCAGCGCAAGAAGATAGCTGTGTTTCGGACCAGCGGCTTAGTATAATGTCCGTCGCTCTTCGTGTAAAGTCAATTCAGTTGATTCATCCCGGACAGCGAGTTTCACGTTCGCGGCATGCATGGACAGGAACAAAAGTCGATGTCCACCCCATCCAATCCCGCCCAGCGCGCGCACGATCTTCACCGCGCCCTGGGCTACATGGGCTCGACCGCTATCGTGGTCGGCACGGTCATCGGCTCCGGAATCTTCCTTGTGCCTCACGACGTCGCTCAGCAGGTCAGATCAGTCGAAGCCCTCGTACTGGTTTGGCTCATTGGAGGCGCGCTGTCATTGGCTGGCGCGCTCTCTCTGGCGGAACTGGGGGCGGCCAATCCTGGCACGGGAGGCATCTACCTCTATTTACGTGACGCTTACGGCAAGCTGTTCGCCTTTCTCTACGGCTGGGCGTTGCTCCTCGTCATCAATTCCGGCTCCATCGCGACGCTGGCCGTTGGCTTTGGAATCTACAGCACCAGCTTTGTGCCGCTCTCGCCTCTCCAACAGAAGTTCGTGGCGGCCGGAGCCATCGCTTTGCTGACCTTGGTCAATATTCTGGGGATCCGAAAAGCAGCCGCAGTCCAAACCCTCTTCAGCTTCGCCAAATTGGCGGGTTTGGCAACTATCATGGGCGCTGCCTTTTTCTCCTCTCATGTCGTCCCGGTGCAGGCTGCGCGCTCGTGGCCTGTGTCACACACGACTGCGAGTTCGTTCGGCGTAGCCATGATTGGCGTACTCTGGGCGTACGAAGGCTGGCATATGCTCTCTTTCGCGGCCGGCGAGGTCAAGAACCCTTCGCGGGTGCTTCCGTTTAGCTATCTCGTGGGCACCCTAGTGGTCCTGGCCGTTTACTTCGGCGCGAATCTTGCCTACCTGCGCGTACTGCCCCTTCCGGCCCTCGCGGAGCACCAGCGCGTGGCAGCGAAGACCATGGAAGTGCTGGCGGGGCCCCGGGGCGCGACGTTCGTTTCCGCCCTGATCCTCTGTTCCATTTTTGGCGCCCTCAATGGCACCGTGCTGGGTGGCCCGCGCGCCTACTTTGCTATGGCCCGCGATGGCGTGTGGTTCCCTTCCCTGGGACGGGTCGATCCGCGCTATGCAACTCCGGCGGTCGCCTTGCTGATTCAGGGCGGGTGGTCCATCCTATTGGCCTCAACCGGCACCTACAAGCAGCTTTACACTTATGTAATCTTCACCGGCTGGCTCTTCTACGCGGCGGCCACCTTCGCCGTAGTCGTCCTGCGCCGCAAGCGCCCTGCGATGGAGCGGCCTTACCGCGTTTGGGGTTATCCCGTGGTTCCCATAGCTTTCAGCGCAGCGGCGCTCACCATTGTAGCCAACGCGCTCTTCCACAGCCCCACGGAATCAGGAATCGGGTTGATGCTGGTCCTTGCGGGCGCGCCGATATACTTCTTCTGGAGACGGAAAGCGGCAGCAAATCAGAAAGCAGAAAGTCGAATTTAGAAACTGCAAACTCGGAAGCCGAAGTGTTTTGCGGGGTCCCAGGGCAGGTGTGATCCCGAGCGAAGCGAGTAATCCCGCCTTGGTTTGGGGCGGAACGAATCAGAGCGAGATTCCTCGCGGAGTTTATCCTGAGCGGGCAGGGCGCGATTCTTCTCCCGCAAGGCGGGATCAGAATGACAGCGAAGGGCTTGGTATGACACAGGGGCACGGCCCGAAGGAGAGGGCCACAACCGAATTTCCTGCCGCTCATTTCACGGCGATGATCGAGATCTGCTCGAGTGTGGGCCAGCGGCCCTTCCCGTCTTCCACTCTTTCGCCGGGAGCAATCTGCTGGACAGTTGTGCGGGCCGGTGGTTCTGGGCCGAAGTATTGCGCGTAGACTGCGTTCATGCGGGAAAAATCGTCCAGGTTGTCGAGATAGACGTAGGCGGCCACGACGTTCGAGAAATTCATACCGGCTTCCTCAAGCCCGTCAAGCAAGTTGCGCATGGTTTGGCGGAGTTGTGTCTCGACAGTAGCGGCGTAGATTCCTCCATTCACACCGGGAATGAAGCCGGATTTGGCGGAGCAGTAGAGGGTGTCGCCGGCAAAGACGCAGGGACTCGCGGTCGGGCTGGGATCCATGTTCTTAGGGCGAACCGCCTTTCGCTTGGTTACATCCGTGACCGCAACCCCGGTAAACTCGATGTTCCCGCCGCCCGGCAGTCCGGCAACTTCAATGGTCGCGCGGGCCGGCGTGTTGCCGCTTTCGAAATGGCTGGCGTATACCTTGTTCATGACTTGCATCGGAATTCCGGTCGTAAGATACGGATTCACGAACACCATGTTGCGTAAATCCAGTCCTGCGGCATTGAGAGTTTGCTCCATGCGGTCGAGCGCGAGGGTTACCTGCTCCGCTGGGTCTTCGGGAATCTTGCCGGAGGCGGGATCATGGCCTATGAACCCGGAAAGAAACACACGATCCCCAGCGCGGACGGCCGGAGAAATGGGCACGTCGCTCGATGCGTCGGGCGGCAGGATGCACATCTTCGTGGACAGATCGCGAACCGCAACGGCGCTCATCTCCACCGTAGTTCCAACCAACTTCGCCACTCCGATCGTGGAGCGCGCCGGGGGCGATGCCGGAAAGAACTCCTTCCAGACGCGATTGAGGGGGCCCTCATCGGAATAGTTCGTGAGATAGGCCTGAACATAAACGACGTGCTCCATGGTCAAGCCCGCCGCGTCGACAACTGCTTTGACGTTCTTCAGACACTGGCGGATCTGGCCCTCCTGATCCGAGGGAAGCTGGCCTTGCGCATCTTCCGCCCCCTGGCCCGCAACATAAAGAAAATCGCCGGCGACAATTCCGGGGCTGTAAGGCCCGGCCACCTTCGTCCCGGCGGGCATAATACGCTGGCGCTCCGCCGCGAGCGCGCCGGTTACGCAGGCGAAGCACAGTATCACCGTCAGAATTCGCATGAGATCAACCTTTCGCAAATTTCGGTAGTGGCTCATTTTGGTTTCGTACCGCCGGGCCTGCTTGGCCGCGGCGAACAGAGCGGCGGCTAGCGGTGTGGGGCATGGTCCCAATCTTCGCTGCTTATTCCATTCAGGTCCCAAACCACATGGCCATCGCGCAACGTCAATTCCCCGACGAGTTTCCGGTCTCCCTTCATGCGGAGATTTGCCGAATCCACAAAGCCGAAGTCCCCGTGCACCAGCCGCAAAACGGCCACGTCTGCGCCCGAGCCCACAGTCAGATTTCCCAGCTCTTCATGGTGGATTTCGCGGGCAGGGTGCCACGTCGAACAAGCGATCACATCGTCGAGCGACATACCCATGTTTAGGAATTTCGACATCAGGTTCAACATGTCCTTCATCCCGGCGTTCATGCTGTCGGTGTGGACGTCGGTGGAGATGGAATCGGGCACGAAACCCTGCTTCACTGCGGGAATCGCCTGCCGAAAAGAAAAACTCCCGCCTCCGTGGCCGACATCGAAAATGATGCCGCGCTTGCGGGCTTCAAACAGATACGGCAGCACGCGGCCATCCGCATCGAGCATAGGAACCACTTGAAGGTACAGGTGCGTATAGATGTCGCCGGGGCGAAGATGGATGAGCACCAGGTCCTGGAAGGGACGCTCCGGGCGAAACGTGGCGAAGTCGATCATGACGGGGATGTTCGCCAGCCGTCCCGCCTCTACGCCGCGGTCCACCGCGATCCACTCGGGTCCGGCGTAGTGCGCGACCTTGATGCCGACCACCACATCGCTGTTGCGCCGGGCCACTTCTGCCGTTCGCACGGGGTCCATGTCTTTGGTGTTCTGTTCCACGTCCATGCGCCCGCCCATGCCGTGACCTACGATATTGAGCAGTGCGAATATGCGTGTCTTTTCCACGTTGATCACTTCATCCCGGAATTCCCCGAAATTGCGCCAGCCCGAAGAGCCGGCGTCCACGACCGTAGTGACGCCGCTGCGAAACGAAAAACTGTCGGCGCGAACACAGTTTTCGCCGGTGTATTCGCGGCTCATGGTTCCGGCAAAGACGTGCTCGTGAATGTCCACCAGGCCCGGAGTGACATACAACGACGATACGTCGATTGTCTTGCGAGCCCGCGAGGCCGGGATATTCTCTTCCACCGCAGCGATCCGGCCGCCGCTAATGGCCACATCCCGAATGGCGGAGATGTGGTTCTTGGCGTCGATAACATGACCGCCTTTGAGCAACAGGTCATAAGGCGTTTGCGCAACGGCGGCGGAGGCGATTAACAGGAAAAAGATAAGTGTTCGCATAAGATCCTCATTTGTTGCCTCAGAACTCTATACATAAATTGGTTCGAGCCGATTCACGATATAACCGCCGCAATGCTCGTAACACTTGCGGGGACCAAGGCGAATTCCGGATTCCGTGTCCACGCAATTCCAGCCTTGATAATTTATCTGCTTCAGGATGCGATGGCAGGCTGGAAAATCGATATCTCCGTCGCCCAGATCGTAGATACTATCGAAGAACTTTGCCATTGGGGAGTCCTTGTTTTCGACGCTGCCGTTGGGTAGAACGAGGTCGGCGGTGGGCGTAGTCCAGCGGGCGTCTTTGTAGTCCATAAAGACAAGGCGGTGCTTGTATTTTTCAAACATCTTCACCACGTCCGAGCCACCCAAATACAGGTGCGCGGTATCGGGGGCGAAATTGAAGAGCTGTGGATCGGTCAACTGCATACAGCGGTGCACTTCCTCCGGTCCTTGTACCATGGCATCAAGATGAGGGTGGACACCCGCTCTGAAGCCCATCTCGTTCGCGGCTTCGCCGATCAAATTGAAACCCTGACACATGGAGCGAAATCCAGCGTCCAGATCCTGCCCCGCCTTCAGGCGGCCCGGAGGGAACACAACGAGACGCTGCGCACCGAAGTCCTGAAGGAAGCGCATGGCCTCGCGGGCTTTTTCGACGACTTGCTTATGCTGCGCGGGATCGTCGACCGGTCCACCGAAGGAGACGGTCACCACTTGCAGATGACGCTTCGAAACTTCCCGTTCCATCTCGGAGGCCGTGATATTGTACGCCTTCAGAATGCCGGGAAAGCCAGTCAACCGAACACCGATGAAACCGGTATCACGCATGACATCGAGCATATCGGTGAACGGCTGGCGCGGGTAATAACGAGACCAGAGGCCGGCACTGACCGCCCATTTCACGTTCCGGTTGGCCGGCAGCCGTGTGGCCGCGGAGGCGAACGTAGCGGCTAGAGATGCGAGAAAAGCGCGACGTTGCATAATTTAATTCGGGAAGCTCCTTGATGCGACTTGATAATCGCGGATCTTGGCGCGGTCGATCTTGTATCCTAAACCGGGCGAATCGGGAAGCTTGATAATTCCATCATGCACTTGAATAAATGGCGCGATGATGTCATCGCGAAACCATCGATCGCTTGCCTCCACGTCAGTGGGAAACACGAAGTCGGAGCGAGATGCCAGCGCGGCGCCCTGCGCTTGGCCGATGCCGAGCTCGGGCATAGTTCCAACCCAGGCCGCAATCGCATGTTCGCGGCAGATCTGAGCCATTTCGAGAGCGCGGTGAAAGCCGCCCACGCGCTGAATCTTGAAGTTGGCGACGCGCAGGCTGCCGAGCTCGATCGCCAGCCGGAGCCGTTCAACGCTGTGAAGGCTCTCGTCAAGGCAAACCGGCGTGCGCACCCTCCGCTGTAATTCGGCAAGCTCTTGCAGAGAAGATCCGGGGAATGGCTGCTCGAACATCATCAGATCGAACTCGTCCAGGTCGCAAAATACGTCGATGTCCCGGAGAGTGTAGGCGCCATTGGCATCGACAAAGAGCGGAATATTTCCGAATGCCCGGCGGGCTGCTTTCACGATCTCTATATCGTGGCCGGGCTCGATTTTCAACTTCACCCGACGATATCCGTGGGCGAGATAGCGCTCGACGGTGCGCAGCGTATCAGCCACGTCGTCATATAGGCCGACTGCAAGCCCGGATTCGACGCACTGCTTGTTGCCCCCAAGTAACTTGTGAAGGGGTATCCCCTGACCTTGCGCCGCCAGATCCCAAAAAGCCGTTTCTACGGCCGCTTTCGTGAAGTTCCCAACCAAGAGAGCGTCCAGAGCCTGATTCCAATCTTCCGGGCCGGAGAACTCCCGGCCGACCATGGCGGGGGCAACAATTTCACAAAGTTCCTTCCACGACGCCTGCGGAGTATCCTGGGAATAGAAACTTCCCGCCATCGGGGAAGATTCGCCATAGCCGCTCAGGCCATCAGCCTGCAACTCGACGACAATTCCGTCTTTTTCGGAAACCGCGCCGGAGCTGATCCGAAAGGGCTCAATGAGCGGCACACGGACGTGCGTGAGGATAATGTTCTCGATCTTCAACGGTGTTCCCGAAGTAAATTGGCGGCCTGAATCGCGGTTCCGGCCACCATGGGCCGTTCCGCCTACGCCAAATATCATACCGTCCGGCCTAATAGGACCTACCGCCGACCGCCGTTACTTAAAGTTCTCGGGGATTAGATACTCCACGACCACCACATCGTGCCAGCGCCCGTCCAACTTGGTGTGTTTCAAGTGCACGCCCACCTCGCGCCAGCCCTTCAGACGGCAAAGCGTCCGCCCGGCATCATTGTGCGCCAGGAACCGGCCCACCAGCTTGATGTGCCCGGCGGCCTCAGCGATTGTCAGAACAGCGCGCATTAGTTCCCGTCCCACCCCATGCCGCCGGTAGTCGCGGTCAATGTAGATCAGGAGTTCAGCGATTCCCTCCATGCGGGGACGAACGAGGTATGGGCTGAGCGCCGCCCAGCCAAGAATCCAACCATTCAACTCCGCCACCAGGAGAGGATACTTCCCCGTATGTTCGTTCACCCAGTGCGTGCGCTCCTCAGGCGTTTGCAGGAAGTCCTCAAAGGTGGCAAGGTTGTCTTGCGTCGCCTGGAGATAAATGCGGGCAATGTCGGATGCGTCCCGAAGCTCGGCCGGGCGCACTCTGAGCTGGAAGTGGGGTCGGGTTGAAACACCCAGGGCTGGCGTATCCATTTTTTGATTTCAGCTTTCGACTTTTGTCTTTTTGCTTGTCATCTGCCCCGCTACGGCGGGTCGCTCGTCATTGCTAGAACCTCTTCGCGTCGGCTCGCACGCGGTCCACATATTTGCCCGAAGCCACTTCGACACGTATCGTTTCCCCAGGTTTGATGAACTGAGGAACCATTAGTTCCCCGCCATTTTCCAGCGTAGCGGATTTGTAAGTGTTGTCCTGTTGCTGGTGAACTGGCTGCGCGGTGGTCCGGATCTTCACCTCCACGATCTCCGGGAAGACGATGCTGACCGGCTGCCCCTGGTAGACTTCCACCGGCACTTTCATCTCCGGCTGGAGAAATGTCGCCGCCGCGCCGATGGCCTCGAGCGGGATAGAAACCTGGTCATAAGTCCTCGGATTCATAAAGGTCGCTGAATCGGCGTCGCTGTACAGGTATTCCATCTCGTGCTTCTCAAGCTGGGTTTCCTCCAGCCGTTCCTCCGGACGGAAGCGTAACTCTTTGAACGTGCCTTTTAGAACGTTGCGCAGTTTCGCATGCACGCTGCCAGGCATCTTGCCTTGTCCGATGTGATACTGCGAGTCGATCACCTTGAAGAGGTCATTGTTGATCTTCAGAACCGTGCCGGGACGGAGCTGGGATGCGATCACCATAAAAGCCTCGAAGGCGGACGCTTCGGCGCAACTCGCCGCTGGCAACGAGCGAAAGTCCAGCGACACAAAAAACGCTCAGATATTCTATGCCACCTCCTGCTCGCGGAGTCAAGCAACAAGAGGCGGCGGTAATGTCTCAGGTTGGAGTTGGAGCGGCGATCCCGCAAGGCGGGGTCGCCATGTGGCGGGGTAAAGCCGCCTCTACGCCAAATTGCGCCACTACCGAGGCGGCCAGCTTTTTCGATTTCAGGCCATCCTGCGTTCAAGCTTGCGCGGCATATGCCGATAAATGAATCGAGAAGGTGATGCCGTATGTCGAATAACAAACCGGAGTGGTCGAAGATTCAAGATCAACCATTTGGCCCACAGCAAGTGCTGCAGTGGGCCATGTGCCAGCCGGGAGTGTTGTTGCTCAGTTCCCTCGCCGTTGGAACGATGCTGGCATGCACACAGGAAATGAACCCGCATGCCATCGCCGAGGTCCCACTGGAAACCGAAGCGGACATTATCGATGGCGACATACCATTTTTCATCTGAGTTGAGGTTCACCTAGCGAGGCTTGGGTGGTCGAATCTGAATGATCACCCGGCAGGGTGCGTTATGGGCAACGTATTGTGCGGTGCTTCCCAGGAGAAGTTCGCCTAAGGCAGAGGAATGGGATCCGTGATGTCCCACGATGAGCAACTCCGCGCCTCGGTCCTTGGCTTCGCCCACTATAGCCTCTCCCGCCTGACGTGCCCGCAGCAACTCGGTGGATAACTTTTGGGAAGATTTCTCTGCGATGCGTGTTGCCGCCGCCAGTATCTCCTTTCCCGGATGGTCGAGAATCTCATCCTCTGCCTCGAGCGGCGTGGCCAGCGGCACTTCGACCACGTGTAGGGCAATAAGGTCAGCGTCCATGCTGTTCGATAGGTGGATTGCCAAGGTCATTAGACTCTCCACCGACTCCGGGTCGCGCAAAGCCACCATCACTTTTGGTCTCACCACATTTGCCTCCAGTTCTTGTCTTTACCTGCCAACCTTATGAAGCGCCGGGCTGCAAACCTCCGTAGTCGTGACTAGCTGGACTTCAGCAGCAACCATCTCCTCCATGGCCTTTCGGCCTCCCTCTGCGGTGATGGGTTTAATGGCATCCAGCACGAGTGCGACGGGGAAGTTACGCTTGCGCAGCGCCAGGACGTCCGCCAGCACACAGTATTCGGTGGCCACCCCAAACACGACGAAGCGCGATAGGCCAAGGGAAGCCAGGATGGCGTCAACATTCACGTTTGCGGTGAAGTCGTACACTGGCTTCTCCACGATGGTCTGTCCGACCCATTCCATGGGAGCCCGAACGGCGCCCGGACGGTTTTCCACCACCACGGCGTCAGGGAAGTGTGTCTCCGCAATGCGGCGATGGCCGGGAGTCCCCACCACGCAATGAGGCGGCCATAGGGCGAACTCCGGGTCGTCCGCCGTATGCGTATCTGCCGGTGAAATAATGGGAATTCTGTGCCCGCGCGCCCACAACATCAACCTTGCCAGATTGGGAATGATCTCCTCCGCATGTGGCACGTAAAGCCTTCCACTCGGAAGCATGAAGTCCACCTGCGTATCCACATCAAGGAAAACCAGCCGGCCAAACTTGGTCGGTTCACCCATTCATTCACCTCAAACAAACTGCTGAACAAAACCCTTTGAGACAAGAAAGTAGAAATCAGAAATTAGAAATCAGAAATTGGAAACGGGAGACTCAAACACGCTAGTTCCCGCTTTCTGCCTACTGCCTTTGAAGAGCCGCAGGTCCGGAAAGCGGGACCTGTGCTACCCCTGTCCCAACGCCTACTTTTTTCTCATTGCCTCTGCCGGCTGGAGCGCCCCGAAAGTCTGCTCGCGCACTTCCTCCAGGAGGCGCTGGAGCGACTCACTCTTGGCCACGGGATATGTCGGCGCGCCACACAGAGCGTGATAGGGTTCCGGCAAGTGGCCAAGGTCGGCAAGGACATTAGTTCTCGCGTCCTGGAGCCGTGGCCGCGACCTGAGCCGCTGGCCATGGCGCATCACGGGATGGAGCAGCGGTGTGCCGCCGGAAGGTTCTTCGGTCGAGCCTGCAATCAGATCATGATGGTACTGACCGCCAACCGAGAACCGAAAAACCTGCTTCCGGCCCGGCATATAGACTTTCTCTTCGCTGAATTTGGTCTTGTAATCCACCTGCCCATGATGTTCGGTCTGAACCAACTTATAGACCACGCTGAGCGCAGGGACATCGCGGGAGGTGGCGAGGTCCGTTCCCACACCGAAGATATCGATGGGTGCTCCCTGCGAAAGCAAGGCTTCTACCTTGTACTCGTTCAAATCCCCGCTGGCCACGATTTTCGTCTCACGCAGGCCGTGACGGTCCAGGATTTCCCGCACGCGGCGGCTCTTTTCGAGTGGGTCACCACTATCGATGCGGACGCCGGCAATCTTCCGCCCGAGCGTGGCCGCAGTCTCCGCGCCCACCACAGGGTCATAGGTATCGATCAACAGGACGGCATCCTCCGGAAAAGTGTCCAAGAGCGCCTGGAAGCTTTGCCGTTCGGTTGCAAAAGCCTGTGTCCAGGAGTGGGCTGCCGTGCCGGCAAGCGGGATGCCATATCGAAAACCGGCCAGAACATTCGAGGTCGCCACACATCCGCCAAGGTACGCGGCGCGCGCGGCGCGAACCCCGGCTTCCGGCCCCTGCGCCCGCCTGGTCCCGAACTCGAGCACGGCCCGGCCGCGCGCTGCCCGCACCACGCGAGCCGCCTTCGAGGCAATTAATGTTTCAAAATTGATCACGGAGAGCAGGTAGGTCTCCACAATTTGCGCGGCCAGAATCGGCGCCGTTACCTGAAGCAGCGGCTCTTCCGCGAATACGAGCGTGCCTTCCTCGACCGCCTCGACATCGCCCGTGAAGCGGAGCTTGCGAAGATATTCGAAAAATTCCGCTGAAACATTGCGAAACACCGGCAGGCCGCGCAGGAAGCTCACATCCTCTTCACTGAATTGTAAGTCCGCGAGGTAATCCAAGGCGTCCTCGATGCCGCCTGCCACGAGGAAAGTGCGCTCGGGGGGCAATTGGCGGGCGAACAGTTCAAATGTGGCGTGGCAGTCCACATGTTGCTCGAAGTACGCTGCCGCCATGGTCAGTTCGTAGAGGTCCACCAGCAGCGCGCGGTGGGAATCGAATTCAAGCATGTTCACCCCTGCCCTGAAAAATCAGTATGGGCTGGAGGTGCGGGAGAGTCAAGGCGCGGTGATGGGCGTATACTTGGAGCCGCTGGAAGGACAAACAGGAGGAATTTCAAACATGAATCGGCCAGCAACAAAATTCGCGGCCCTCGGCTTTGCCACCATCGCGCTTACCGTGCTTACGGTTTCCAGCCCGGCCCGTGATTCGGAAAGGCGTGCCACCAGCCCCCCGACAACCGTGGTCCGCGCTAATGCCCTTTCCGCGCAGCAGACGCCAAGGACGCCAGTGGTGCTGGAAAACAAATTCCTGCGGATTTCCGTCGATGCCCATACGGGAGCAATCGTCGACATAACCAACCGCAAATCCCACCTCGCGTATATGGCCCGGACTTCGGTCGCCAAACCACCTTTTATCGTCAACGCTTACTCGGCGAACCAGGCTGTCTTTATCCGCGATGAATTCGAGAAGCAATCGGGCGGCTATTCGCTGTACGACCCGGCGGCGCCTGCGGTAAAAGGTGATCTGTCCTCCTTGCGCGAGCCGGTACCTGGCAGCACCGAAGTGACCGAGGAGTCAACTCCCGCTTTTCGGCGCGTTTGGTGTCGCTATCTGCTTCCCGGAGGGATCGCGGTCCGCTACAGCATCACGATACGTCCTGGCTCTCCGCTGACCGACTGGCGCATTTTCGTTGACAACCGCGGAGGGGAAACGCCCGCGAAGGACCAGCGCGTTTACCGTGTGGCGTTCCCCGTTTTGGACGGTTTGCGCATCGGCGGCGCGCATGAAAACAACTTCCTGGCCCGTCCCTACGCACAGGGCGAGTTGATTCCCGACCCCGCCGCTTACGAGTACAGACGCCCCACGAGAAGCGCGACGCCTACCAACATACTTACGTATATCGGCTGGGCCTCGATGCCCTGGCAGGACCTCTACTCCAAGGAGGGTGGCGGTTTGTATCTCGTGAGCCACGATCCGTCGTTTGAGCAACTCGACTTGGAAACGTGGCCGGACCGCTCTTCCGGAACAGTTACGCTTGCTATGCGCACGCTCGCGTTTCTCGAGCCCGGTCAGTCCTGGGAGTCGCAGCAGTTTGTGGTCGGGATTCACGAAGGCGACTGGCATTGGGCCGCCGACCGTTACCGCGAGTGGGCCCATGCGCACCTCCGGCCTTTCACCGGACCGGATTGGGTGCGCAGCGACTGCGATGGGTGGCTGGGCACCGGCGGCCCCACCAACGTGTACGGCGACTACCTGGGCATGTACGACGATGCGCGCTGGCTCGGCCTGAACTACTTGCAGATCTGGTCTGAAATGCTGGAGAACGTCGGACCCGGTAAATCGCGGAAGGGTTATTACTGTTTTCTCTGGCCCGACCCGGACCGCGGCGGCGAGGCGGAGTTGACGCGAGTGGTGAGGGCGATTCGCAATGCGGGTGGCCACATCGGTTTCTATCACAACATTTGGACATGGGACAGTGAACTCAAGCAAGGTTTGCAGCAGTGGCGCAATGACTTGCCTTCCGATGTGCACGTTCCCAACTGGTGGGGAGA
This sequence comes from uncultured Acidobacteriota bacterium, assembly GCA_963832915.1. GTDB lineage: Bacteria > Acidobacteriota > Terriglobia > UBA7540 > UBA7540 > CAVROP01. The sequence goes on along the minus strand of CAWHWE010000091.1, from coordinate 38,433 downwards.
AGCGCGGGGGTGGGCCTCTGTGTTTCCGGATGGCTCGCGCCAGGCCGGAAACTTCACAGAGGGTTATGCGGGAATGTGTCCGGCTGCGAAGGGATACCAGGATTATGTGCTGTCGTGGGTGGTGGACCGATACATCAAGCGCTACGGGGTGGATACCTGGTACTTCGACAGCATGCCCGTCACCATGTTCGCTGCTTCGCGGATCTGCTTCAGCAGCGAGCATGGGCCGCGCCAACCGCACGGAGTCGGCCGGGGAATGCTGGAGCTGCTGGGCCGTGTGCATGATGCCTCGCAGCCCTTCGTGAACCTGGCCATCACGTCAGAGACGGCGAGCGACGCACTGATGCAGTTTAATAGCCATGCCCTCGGCCTCGAGCTGGTTGACGGTCTTACCCGTTCTCCACATCCCGAAATCTACACCTATACCTTTCCGGAGCACGCGATTTTCAGCGGGACTTGCGATGGCGCGGGCAGCGCTCTGAAATATTACTACCCGGACCTGGAGAAGCCGCGGCGCGAAGACACCATGAATCGCGTTTTTCTGATGGGGTACCGTTTCGACATACTCGCGTATCCCGTCAATCGGCAAGATCCTTTCATGCAATACCTGAAACAGTTGATTGCCTTGCGGCAGCGGATCAAAGATCAACTGTACGCAAGCGATTTTCGGGACGAGATCGGCTTGGGGCCGATGCCGGCCAAAGTATACGCAAAGGTCTTCCGGCACCGGCAACCGAAAAGCCTCACGGTCACCCTTATTGACCGCCGAGCGGCTCTGAGGAAGCCGTTTGAGCTGACACTCGACCTGTCCGTGCACGACGTTGGCTCGGCCAATAAAGTTATTCTTTACGAATTAGGCGGAGCGGCCCGCCCATTGGCAACGAAACAGCAAGGCCGAAAACTTACCCTGCAAGTTCCGTCTCTCGTAGGCGAGGCAGCGGCTATCGTCATTGGACTTTAGTATCCTGAGTCAGAGGTTCGTTGATGAGGTCAGCCCCCACGTGTCGGGGTCAGCGGACCCTCCCTCACCCCCGCCCCCTATAAGCGCTAGAATAAGCGCACTGGGCGAAGTCTGAGCCACGGCAGTGGCCATCCCGCTCTGCGGGACCGCCCGCCAAGGCGGGCTTTCGGGTGCCCTTTATCGTTATCCTAGTGTCCTGAGTCAGAAGTTCGTTTGCAAAACCTTGCGACGGCCTCCAGGATTTGGTCAGCGGTTTTGGTCCATACGAAAGGCCGGGGGTCTTGGTTATAGGTTTCCACATAATGGTGCAGAGCCGCCTCCAGTTCTTGGGTGCTGCGATGAGCGCTACGGCGCAGTTGGCGCTCCGTCAGGGTGGCGAACCAACGCTCGACCAGATTGATCCAGGACGAACCGGTGGGAGTGAAGTGCAAATGATAGCGAGGATGGCGCACCAGCCAACGCTGAATCATCGCAGTCTTGTGCGTGCCGTAGTTATCCAGAATCAAATGCACGTCCAGGTCCGCGGGAGTGGCGGTATGGACCGTCTCCAGAAACCGGCGGAACTCGAGGGCGCGATGCCGACGATGACACTCGCCAATGACTTTGCCGCTGGCCATCTCCAGAGCTGCAAACAGCGACGTCGTGCCGTGACGTTCGTAATCGTGAGTTCGCCGCTCGATTTGTCCGGGGCGCATCGGCAGCAGCGGTTGGGTTCGGTCCAAGGCTTGGATCTGGGCCTTTTCATCCACGCACAGCACCAAGGCTTGGTCGGGCGGGTTCAGGTAGAGTCCCACGATGTCCCGGACTTTCTCGATAAACAGTGGGTCGCGCGACAACTTGAAGGTTTCGCTGCGATGCGGCTGCAAGGCGAACGCCCGCCAGATGCGGCTGATGGCCGTCTGGCTCATGCCGCAACGGCGTGCCAGCAGTCGCGTGCTCCAGTGCGTCGCATTGCACGGCATTGATTCCAGGGTCAGGGTCAACACCCGTTCCACCTCCGCATCGCCGATGCGGCGCGGCGCTCCGGGGCGTGGTTCGTCCAGCAACCCCTCCAGACGCTGGACGACGAATCGTCCTCGCCACTTGCCCACGGTGGGTTTACACACGTGCAGGGCAGCGCTCACCGCCGTGTTGTTTTTTCCCTCTGCGCAGGCCAGCACGATGCGGGCGCGCAACGCCAGGGCTTGAGCGGTTTTGCGCCGCTGCGCCCAGCCCTGCAAGGTTTCTCGCTCTTCAGCACTCAAGGTCAATTCCGGTGTAGGGCGTCCTCGTCGCATTGGTGTCCTCCTTCTTATAAACCCAATGCACGAGAACTTCCATTTATTAAACGAACTTCTGACTCAGGACACTAGTGTTCTGTAACATTTAATTCTTTACAGCGTCGGACCTTGTCGAGAATGATGTCCGCCGTGGCTATCCAAACGAACGGTCTGGGAGTCTGGTTCCACGCCGCCAAGTACTCGTAGATGGTTGTTTCGAGTTCTTTAACACTGTGGAAACTTCCCCGTCGGATCTGTTGGCGGGTGATTTCGCCAAACCAACGTTCCACCTGATTGAGCCAAGAACTGCTGGTGGGGGTGAAGTGGAAATGGAACCGCTGCCGCTTCTGGGGCTTCAGCCAGCGTTGAACGGGTGGGCACTTATGCGTGCTGTAGTTATCCAAGATCAGGTGGACCTCCAAGTCCGGAGGTACCGCTTGTTCCAACTGGCGGAGGAAGAGCACAAACTCGCGGCCTCGATGCCGAGGCAGGCACTGACCGATGACTTTGCCGGTGAGGATGTTAAAGGCAGCAAACAACGTGGTGGTGCCGTGCCGGATATAGTCGTGTGTCTGGCGCTCAGGCAAGCCGGGCCGCAGGGGCAGGATCGGCGCCGTTCGGTCCAGGGCCTGAATTTGGCTCTTTTCATCAACGCAGAGCACCAGGGCGCGATCCGGGGGATTCATGTACAGTCCCACCACGTCGCGCACCTTGGTCTCAAACTGAGGGTCGTTGGAGAGTTTGAATTTTTCCACCCGATGGGGTTGCAGATCGTAGCGTTGCCAAGCCCGGTGAACGGACATGTGGGACACTCCCAGTTGCCGAGCCAAGGTGCGGGTGCTCCAGTGGGTGGCATGGGGCGGAGGGGTGTGCAGCGTCGTCTCGATCAACTGCTTCTCCAGGGCGGGCCTCAGCTTGCGGCGCGAGCGCTGGCGTTCGGGGTCATGTCGAAGGGCGTCCACTCCGCCCTGGGCAAAGGCGCTACGGACGGACGACACGGTGGGCCGAGAAACACCCACTTGCCGGGCAATCACCCGGTTGGGGGTTCCCTGCGCCGCCAGCAGAATCACTCGGCAGCGGCGCGCCACTCGTTGGGTCGTACTTCCGGCCCGCGCCAGGGTTTCCAAAGTAGTCTTAACCTCGCCGTTGAGGGTGATAACCGTGCTTGGGCTCAACATCCACCCAGCATACATTATTGACCCTATATGGTCAATTATTAAATGTTACGTTACACTAGCGCTTATACCCCCTTCCCCTCTCCCCGCGCGGCGGGGCCGCAGAGGCGGGACGGGGTGAGGGCTCTCCACCCCAGGGCTTGCGCCCTGAGCTATCCCGCCTTGCGGGACCCCTGACGGGGCTTCGAAAAGGCTGCTCGCATAAGGAAGAACTCGTTAACGAACTTATGAGACAACGAATTATCAGGCTGACGAAAAATGCTCTTTGCAAGACAAATTTCGCTTCATCCTTTGAGAGGCGCGAAGGGCGCTTTCTGTGGCCGGTGAGGGCATCTTACACTGCAAAGTCAGCTCATAGTTGCATTGGCCGGCGGCCAGGAGTATCTTCTGGGTCGGCGAATAACGGATAAGGGAGATTCAGGTGGACACACAAAGTCGTATTTCACGTCGTTCTTTTCTGGGTGTTATGGCGGCAGCGCCGCTAGCGGCTGCCGTGGCGCAATCAAAACAAGTTCCGGTGGGATTGGAACTCTACTCGGTTCGCAACGCGCTGGAAAAAGACCTGATGGGAACCGTTCGGGGCGTGGCGAAGATGGGTTACCAATGCGTGGAGTTCTACGCGAACTACTACGACTGGACAACCGAATATGCCCGTCAGGTTCGCGCCGAATTGAATGAACTCGGCATCCGTTGCTACTCTACTCACAACGGGTTGAAATCCTTCACCCCGGAAGGTATTGGCAAGGCGATTGACTTAAACAAAACCCTCGGGGCTCGCTATATTGTGCTGGCTCATCCCGGCGAGGTGAGCGGCCTGGATGGCTGGAAGCTCGTGGCTGAAACCCTGAACAAGGCCAACGACACTTTGAAAGGAAAGGGTCTGCGCGCCGGCTATCACAACCACGACGCGGAGTGGAAACCTGTTGAGGGACAGAAACCCATGCAGTTGCTGGCCGCGACACTGGACAAGAGCATTATGCTGCAACTGGATGTGGGGACATGTTTGGCCGCCGGAAGCGATCCCGTAGCCTGGATCAATCGCAACCCCGGCCGCATCCGCTCCATGCATGTGAAGGACTGGTCCCCGCAAAAGGGATACAAGGTTCTAACCGGCGAGGGAATTGCCCCTTGGAAGAAACTCTTCGCAAGCGCCGAAAAAACCGGGGGAATCGAGTACTACCTGATTGAACAGGAAGGCAGCGATTATCCCGAAATGGAGACCGCGCAGCGGTGTCTCGCGGCATTTCATAAGTTGCACGGGTAATCGGCCCCCACCCTTGGCTCCACGCGCCCTCAGAGGGGCACGGCCGGCAATTGATCAGATTCGCGATTGTTCGTCAGAAGGAAGCTGCGCCATGGGAATGGGGGCGCGGTATTCCCAATCTGCGGTCAGGGCTGCCTTGTACCGGAACAATCTGCACACGGCGCAGAGCTGGGCCAGAATGCAGGGGCTTTCCTGGTTTTGCCATTGGTGATGGCAGTATCCCGCCAAAGGTTTGGCCGGAAATGACTCCCCAGCTTTGTTCATGGCTGCACCTTGATCATCACCACGCCGTGGATCGGAACCTGGGCCGTGAAGTTCGATTTGAATACACCCAAGTCGCTCTTCTTCCACAAGTCGCGGACCGAAACCGTGTCCCCTACCCCGACATCCGCGAAATAGGCCGTCACCGGCATCGCGGTTTCACCGCGGTTGAAAAGGCCCACCGCCTTCGAGCCGTCGGCAAGTGGCTTTACCCAAACTTCGAGTTGGCCTTCCTGGGCCACGCGATGGCCCTGGATGCCGAGGGGATCCTGGTCCACGGCGATCACTTCCGGGTTTGTCAGGATGGCCAGAGTTTCGGGGGTCATCTTGGAAAGGTCGTTGCCCGCCAGCAGCGGGGCCGCGAGGAGGCACCAAAGGCTCATGTGGGTGAGATACTCATCTTGGTTCATTTTGCCGTTTCCAACTTCCAGCATGTCGGGATCGTTCCAATGCCCGGGTCTGGCAAAGCGCTCCAGCCCGTTCTGGCCAAAGCCAATGTACGCCATGCGGTCGTAGTTATCGGAAATATCGCCGGTGGTCCGCCACAGGTTGCCTCCCACCGAAGGTCCCCAACTCCATACTCTGTCCATGCCGTATTGGCAAAGGCTGAAAACGATGGGGCGGCTGGTCTCTTGCAGCGCTTCGTGCATTTTCTTGTAGGCCGCCAACTGAGCCGGAACGTCACCCTGGAAGCTGCAATAGTCGTATTTCAAGTAATCGATACCCCAGCGGGCGTAGGTCTGCGCATCCAGCTCTTCGTGGCCGAAACTGCCTTCGTAACCCCCACAGGTTTTCGGGCCGGGTGAAGAGTAAATCCCCAGCTTCAAACCCTTGGCGTGAACGTAATTGGACAGCCTCCTCATATCCGGGAACTTCTCATTAGGACGAATGACGCCCTTCTCGTCGCGCGTGCCTTGCCAGCAGTCATCAATATTCACGTAAATGTAGCCCGCGCTTTTCATCCCGGTCGAGACCAAGGCGTCTGCTGCCGACCGCACGTCAGCTTCCGTCACCTTACAGGCAAAATGGTTCCAGCTATTCCATCCCATCGGCGGTGTCCCAGCAGGCCCATTTACCTGGGCGAATACAGGCGCGCCAAACAAACCAAGCCCGACCACAATAATCAATACTCGAACCATCATTGATTCAAGTCTACGAATCATGATTTGCACTCCTCCCAATAAAATGCCTCGACCAGAATCGAGTGAATAAGTCCGAGGCCGAAACAGAGGAGGAATTCTACTACTGAGCTTCCAAGTGAGTCCACACTGGAATGTGCGGCATAGAACAGGATGATGCCGAGCTAAAGCCCGGCGCTACGAAGTGAGTCCACCCGGGAATGCGCGACTTAGAACGGGATTATCACGGTGCCGCTGCTCCACGCAGGGCATTGAGGGCGCGGTCAAGGCGCTCCATTTTCCGTTCTAACGCGTCCATAGCCGTGCTGGCGCGCGAAAAATCTCCCTGCCCGGCCAAGGCCTCCAGCCGCCCCGCCGTTTCGAGGGTTGCTCGGGCACTGAAATTCCCGGCTGAGCCCTTAATGGTGTGAGCCACCCGCGCCAGCTCTGGCCCATTCTTCTCCTGAAGGGCGTGTTGCGCCGCCGCGAGCAAGGAAGGGCTTTCGCGCAGGTAGATTTCGATGAGTTCGCTCAAAAGCTTCCAGTCGCCCCCGAGTCGATCCAAAAGGGCACACGCATCCACTGCTTCAACTTCATGACCCACATTCCGGCATTCCTCCTGTTCATGCGCATAAGAGATCTCCGAGGTCCGGGCGGGTAGCGTCTCATATTCGCGCAAGAGGCCGAGCAATTCCTGCGCCCGTATGGGTTTTGACAGGTATCGATCCATTCCAGCAGCAAGGCAGCGTTCCCGGTCGCCCTTCATCGCATAGGCGGTGACCGCAATGATTGGAACACGTCCACCCGTCAACAATTCGCGCCCGCGGATGGCGGCTGTCGTCTCGAAGCCATCCATGTCCGGCATTTGCACGTCCATCAGGATCAGGTCAAATACACCCTCAGGACCGTGCTGCACCGCCGCCACTGCTTCTCTGCCGTTGCGCGCCACCACAACGTTGTGTCCGTGCTTTCCGAGCAAATGGGTCACCAGAGTGCGGTTCACCTCGTTATCCTCCACGAGAAGTATCCGCAACTTCCGGGCGGCTTTCGGCTGCGGAGGTGCCCCAGGCGCCGTCGCTTCCGCCCTCTGGTCCTGTAGTGTACCGGAGGCGCGCAGGATGGCCTGCAATAGTTCCGGCGCAAGCACGGGTTTTGCCACATAAGCTGCAACTCCCGATTCCTGGCAATGCGCGATGTCTGCGCTTTGGCTGGCGCCGCTCAACAGCATGACCGTTGCCCTTGCCAACTCCGGGTCGTTTTTGATACGTTCGGCAACGGCAAAGCCCTGCAGGTCGGGCAGGCGCGCATCCAGCAGGACCACCGCAAAAGGTCTCTTCTGCTGTTTTACCTTATCCAGTGCGAGGAACGCCTCCCGGCCGCTTCTGCAAAGAGCGGGTTGCGCGTTCCATTGCCTGAGCAGGCTTCCCAGGATTCGGAGGCAGGCTGGGTTGTCGTCCACCACAAGTATTTGCAGGCCATGAAGGTTGGGTTGTGGCGATGCTTCCTGGCGTGGCGTGGCGGAGCGAAAGCAGGCGGTAAAGTGAAACGTGCTTCCCTTCCCTACTTCGCTCTCCAACCAGATTTTCCCGCCCATCATCTCGACCAGTCTCGAGGAGATGGTCAACCCCAACCCCGTGCCACTGAATCTCCGCCTGGTCGAGCCATCGGCTTGGGCAAAAGGCTCAAAGACAACTTGGTGTTTGTCCGGGGGAATCCCGATGCCAGTGTCTCGGACGGAGAAATGCAAACAGGGATTTCCCAGCCCGTCGATTTCCTTTTGCACGGCTAATACAACCTCGCCCTGTTCCGTGAACTTGATGGCATTACCCAGGAGGTTGAGAATAACCTGCCGTAAACGTCCGGGATCACCTTGAAGAAGGTCCGGAACGGAGGGAGAGATCTCCAGGCAGAGCTCCAGCCCCTTTTGCTGGGCATGAAACGCCAGCGACTTGAGTGCCCCTGCCAGCGTGTCCGGCAAACGAAACTCGACGGAATCCAAATCCAGCTTGCGGGCCTCGATCTTGGAGAAGTCGAGGAGGTCATCGATCAGGCTGAGCAATGAACTGGCCGAGCCCTTGATGGCTTCGATGTATTCACGTTGTTCAGGGCTCAGAGGAGTGTCGAGCGCGAGTTCCGTCATGCCCATCACGCCGTTCAAAGGGGTGCGGATTTCGTGGCTCATATTGGCAACGAATTCGCTTTTAGCGCGACTCGCTGCTTCTGCGGCCTCTTTGACCTGCCGCCATTCTTCTTCCGCGCGTTTCCTTTCTGTTATATCGACAACCGTGCCTTCAATCTCGGGAGTCGAATCATTGTCACCCTCAACCAAGCTGGCGTTTTCCAATACCCAGGCGCGACTGCCGTCTTTGCGCCGCAGGCAAAGCTCAAAGGAAGCGACCGCCTTGTGTTCCTTCAGCCGGGAAATGAACAATTCGCGCATCCCAACATCCGCATAACAGTCCTGCACCCGAAGGCGGAACACTTCCGCCGGGGAGGAATAGCCCAGAATTTGCGCAAAAGACTCGTTGCAGTCGATGAACCGGCCGTCCAGCGAGGTGCGGAAAACTCCCGCCATGTTCCGCTGAAACAACAAGCGGTAGCGTTGTTCACTCGAGCGCAGGGCTTGCTCCGCGCTCTTTTGCCGGATCAGTTTCCACATCCCATCCATCAGCAACGTCAAATGCCGTATGTCCGGTTCGTCGTACCCGTCCTCCTTATTCGCAACCCCGGCAATGGCCACCACACTCTCATGGTCCAGCACCGGAATGCTCATGAACCGGAGGATGTCGATGTGCCGGGCGGGATACCCCTTCTTGAGTGGGTTCGACGCCGAGTAGTCATTAACGATAATCGGCCTGCGCTGCTGTACCGCCTCTCCCCACAACCCGGCACAGGGCAGGGAGTGCGGTCCCTGCTTCTCATCCAGGGCGCACTCCTCCATGGGCGTTCTGGAGCAGGAGCGCACGGTCAGCGCCGACCCATCTTCGCTGATGAGAGCCAGTAAGCCGTACCTGCTTTTGGTTAGCAGGATTCCCTGCTCGAGTGCAAAATCAGTGATTTGTTGGGGAGAAGATTCTGACATATGGCTGAGCTTCAGGAGAGCCTCGAGACGTGCCTCATCAAGCCGCAATGCCTCGTGGGCTCGCTTCCGCTCACTGATATCGCGGGCCGCCCCTTGTATTCCCACGATCTTGCCCTCTTCCTCGATCGAGCGGGTACTGACTTCGACAGGAATCCGGCGGCCATCCTTGGCGAGCAGTTCTATTTCATAGGTGGTACTGGCATGGCCCTGAAGTTTCAGGTTCATCATCTCAGTGGCCCGCTCGAGTGACCCGGGAGCAAGCAGGTCGGCGATCTTTTTGGTCAAGATTTCGTCGCGTGTGAAACCGGTGAGGAGTTCGACGGCCCGGTTGCACGAGGTAATTCTGGTGTCGAGGTCGTGCGTATAAATCGCGTCCGTGGAATTCTCAAAAAGCTCGAAGAACTGTCTCCTCAGCGAGGCCTCGCGCCGCAGGAATTCGCGCGTGGTTTCCGTATGGTGTCGCACCCGATTCCTGAGGATCGACCCCCACACGATTCCCCCCAGCAGAAACGCACCCGTGGCGACCAGCAGCCAAAAGTCCTGGCTAAAGGAACTCACCATTGGGTAGCCTCTCCAACTGGGGCTTTAGTTGCATCTCGTAACAGTCAGGACAAACTCCGTGGCTGAATCGGGCTTCCGAGTGTTTCGCAATGTAGGAGTCAACCTGTTCCCAGTAGTTCCGGTCGTTGCGAATCTTCTTGCAGTAGGAGCAAATGGGGAGGAGTCCTTGAAGCTGCTTGACGCACTTCAAAGCATCTTCAAGCTCTCGAAAGCGTTCCATAAGGCTTCTCTGTAACTGGACGATGCGCACGCCCCCATTCAAACGCGCCCGCAGTTCACGGGGATCAAACGGTTTGGTAATGTAGTCGTCAGCCCCGGCCTCGAACCCCTGAAGAACGTTTTCAACTCCACCCCGAGCCGTAACCAGGATGATATAAGTCGTCGCGTTGGGCATCGCGGCGCGGATCCGGCGGCAGACGTCCAGGCCATCGACCTCAGGCATGATCCAATCCAGCATGGCGATCTCGGGCGGACTCGATCCTTCCAAGATACGTAAGGCCTCAGCCCCGTTCACCGCCAGCAAGGTCTCAAATCCCCAACCCCTCAGAGCCGCCTGGAAGAGGTGTCGCGACGTAGCTTCATCATCAGCAATCAAAACCTGCATGTTGCTTCTGCCCCGCCCAGCTCTCCATCGCAGGATTCGGGTCGGGGCGGTCCCGGAGCTGGATCTTCAGTGCTCGTCTGCACGTCCAACGACTCAGGCCGGCGCAATGCCCAGGAAAGTTCCTCGAGCGAATAGGGCTTGCCGATAAAACCCAGGGCGCCGGCCAAGCGCGCTTCACGTACGACATCACCTGAGCTGTAGCCCGAAGAAAGAATCACCCTCACATTGGGATTGATCTCCCGTAGCCGGCGGCAAGCCTCCAGACCCGTTGTGCCCGGCATCACCATATCGAGTAACACCATGTCGATCTGGTTGGAATGGGAGGAATAAACCTCGCAGGCCTGCCGCCCATCCACGGCTGTAAGCACCCGGTAGCCGATCTTCTTCAACCCCTCCTCAACAAAGGCCAGAACCATGGGCTCGTCGTCCACCACAAGGACGGTCCCGCTCCCGGTCTCGAGTACGGAGCTTCTAATTGCCACCCTCCGGTCCACGGGTGGGGTCTTCAGCGGCAAATGGATTGAAAAGGCAGACCCACGCCCGACTTCACTTTCCACCTGCACAAACCCCCCAGCACTGCTCGCCATTCCATAAACCATGGAGAGCCCGAGCCCGGAACCTCGGGCTGGCTCCTTGGTGGTAAAGAATGGATCAAAGATCCTGCCCAACAATTGCGGAGACATGCCCACACCCGTATCTCGAACTGTTATGCGAGCATATGTGCCGGGGAGGCAACGGCTGGGCCGGGATGCATCGCCTTCTCCTAGCATGACCTGTGAACTTTCAAGCGCCAGCACGCCTCCCTCGGGCATGGCGTCTCGCGCGTTAATGCACAGATTCAAGATTGCCTGCTCGAGCTGGCCCAGGTTCGCATCTACCCATAACGGCCGGGACTCGGCGCGAATTTGTGCCTGAATGCGCGGGTCGAATGTGCTGGTAATGATCTTTACCACACGACTGAGGACCTCGCCCACTTGAACGGGTGCTGATTCGCGCTTTCCTTGCCGGGCAAGGCCAAGTAAATGCCGAGTGAGGTCAGCACCGCGCTCGGCAGATTCTTCAATCATTTTCACAAACTCAAAGAGTGGGTCGGAAGGGGCTAAGCGCAGCCGCACGATGGAGGCAAACCCCAGAATAATTCCCAACAGGTTATTGAAATCATGTGCAATGCCACCCGCCAAAGTCCCAAAAGCCTCCATCTTTTGTGCCTGGAAAAGTCTTTCTTGCAGCTTGCCTCGTTCCTCTTTCGTCTCCTTGCGCTGCTGAATGTCCTGAATGAGGGCTAACACTTGGAGGGGTCTGGCCGCAGTGTCATTGAGAAGAGAGAGATTCTCCAGGCACCATTTCGGCGCACCGGACCTTTGCACATAGAGTCTTTCCGTACTGTGGACCAACAACTCCCCGCCCTGAATTTCTCTAACCACCTGGCCAATGTCGGGACGATTCTGCGGGTGGGTCAAGCTCGCGTAACCCGTGCCCAGAAGCTCCGCAGGCTGGTAATCCAGCATCCGCGCGAAGGCGGCACTTATGGCGATAAGGTCCCCTTCGGTAGTACACAGCGCGGCGCCGATGTTTCCACAGGCAAAAAGGCATTGAAGGACATCATCATTTCGCAGGAGCCCTCCTTTTAGTAAACTGGGGTCAACGGCGGACTGCGGATGTGCCTGTTGTGGCGCTTTCAGAGCGTCAACCCATTCGCTGACCTGACAAACCTGAGCGCCAGACGAAACCGTGGAAAGGGAAGTTCCAACAAATGCCCCTTCGCTCGCCACTCTAGCGGTTTGTTCCGACATTCCGAACCTCAACCTGTCTTTCGGCAGAAAGGGCCACAAACTTCAATCTTTTGGACTACCTAGCCATGGCCAGGTTCTCAGCCGCGTCGGCCTTCCGTCGCTGCGCCGGCTGGACCTCCGGCTGGATGAACCCGCCCTTCCCGTCTAACCTGTCATTTGAATTGGACGCGTGGCTGAGGTAGCATGCTGGTCCAATTTAGATTTGAAAGCAGAGATACCACATTGGAGAACCACTATGAGGTCAGTTGTCTTTGCGAGTGTTCTAGCCCTTTGGGGGATCTTCAGCTTTTCACCAACTCGAAAGTTGGCTGCCCAAGTCCCTGTCCCCTCTTCGGCTCCGCCCGTGGTCAATGTAGTTCCCTCCCCCGAGCAAACCCAATACAAGCAATTTCGGCGAACCTTGGTGGGGCCTGGAGTCAATCAGCCCAAATCCTATCCCGGCTATAAAGGGTTTGTGGGTTGGTCGGGTGTGGCGCGCATGAGAAGCGGTGCGCTGCTGGTTACTTTTTCCTCGGGCTACTGGCATGCGTCACCCCCCACAGGTCCGACGCCGCTTCCTGCCGATTTTGCCGAACTGTTCAAGAAACTGTCGGGCGTTGATCTCTCGAGCATAAACGCGCCGCGTGGCGGCCGGGCAGAGTTCATGCGTTCACTCGATGGCGGCCTCACGTGGTCGAGACCTGAGGTGATGATCGACACGCCTCTTGACGACCGTTCGCCGTCGCCCGTCCAACTGCCCGATGGGACTCTCGTGGCCAGCTTCTTCGATTACGACGGCAGAGGTAACAGCCGCACCGGTATCATCCGTTCGTTCGACGAAGGCAAAACTTGGGAACAAACCCCTCGCTTTTTGACCACTCCTTTTGCCGGAACGGCGACCGACGGCCCTCCTCTGGTAATGCCGGACAAGTCCCTTCTCCTGGCCGTCTACGGCAGAAGGGGAAAAGCCAAGAATGAGTTTTCTCAATTCGGGGTATTCGAATCACGCAACCGGGGCGACACCTGGAGGTGCATAGGAACCAATAAGGCTGCGTATGATCTGGATGAGCCAAGCATCGCCCGGTTGCGGGACGGGCGGTTGATTATGATCGCTCGCCCGGAAGGCGCCGTGTCCTGGTCAAGCGATGGCGGACACACCTGGACGGAACCTGTTCGCCTCCCGTTTCGAATGTACGATCCCTGGCTGCTGAGTCTGAAAGACGGCGCATTGCTATGTGTTCACGGTTCCTACCACAAGGACAAACACGGCTTGCGCGCCATTCTCAGCCCCGACGGCGGAAAAACGTGGTTTGCAGCCGGGCCGGATTACGGCTTTTCCATTGATCCTTCCGTCTATGGCTATTCGCGAGGCATTCAAATGCCCGACGGCTCGATCTACATCGTTTACCTTCACAAGGGCGGGCACAAATGGGACGACGCTCGCAACGAATCACTTTTCGCTCTGCGCTTTCGGGTTCTCAAGGGGTGCCGCGGCATCGAATTGCTGCCTGCACCCGGGTCAGCGGGCGCCGGCGGAAAGGATCCTGGCGCCACATCTGGGGATGGCGGGAAGGCGAGCAAATAAATTGGGGGCGATTATGACCAGAGGAGTCAATCAAGTTTCACTCCCAGATGCCCGGGCAGTGGAAGATGTCGCCCTCTTGTCCGGCACAGACTTGCATTTGAAGTGACCGGATAAGGTTGGGGAATTCGACTTTCAGAGTTTGCGCCAACAAGGCTTTTTCCTCCTCGGTTAGGCTGGGCGCACAGCTATCAAGAAGTTCTTCGTACTTGTCCTGTTCAGCCAGCGCGATACGCGGCACCTCTCCTCCAGTCCTCACCCCATGCATCTGGCATACAAGATCCGCCGCGCGCACGACCTCCACCAGAACGCCGCCTTGCCGCGCTTCCTGAGGCCGGTGGTGATGTTCGAGGACGCTAATGAGCTCAGCCGAAAAGTTCCAACTGAGGCCAATCCATCTACCGACCGAACAGTGGTCAACTCCAAATTGTTTCTGCTCCAGCTCAACGGACTCGCCTAACAGGAGGGCCCTGGGGACAAGATTGGGATCCTCTGAGCGCAGGGCAAGTATGAGAAGGGGAAGAACCCCCACGTCGTGCAAGAGTCCTGCCAAATAGGCCAGGTCCGCGTCCAGGCGGCGGAGACAGAGGGCGCTGCGCGCACTCAAAGTCGCAGTTAACAAGCTGTGCTGCCAGAAGGACTGCAAATCGGTGGGAGATATACAATTCCCCACACACTCCAACAGCGAGCAGGTGAGGACCAAGGTCCTCAGGCGTTCCCTCCCCAAGAGGATCACCGCGTCTTCGATGTTGTGAACTCTCTCCTGCAAACCCAACGAAGTCGAATTGCACAAGCGAATGACCTGGGCGGTGAGGCTGGGGTCAGTTCGAATCACCCTGCAAACTCGCCTCAAATCCACTGCTGCGGCGCTTAACAAGCGGCTAAGCTCAAAAACATAGGCGGGGAGTGTGGGGATGCCATCGACGAGGAGCGCCCTGATCTTTGCTTCTTGGCTCTGTTCCTTTTCCAAACCCTCCGGCTCATCCGAATTTGCGCTATCCCCCATTCACCTCACCCGGCCGGTTGAGCCGTGCCGACATGCTTCACCTCTGTCCGATAACTCCATCGGCAACCAAGGGCGGGTCTTTAGCTAATGGCAAAAAGGTAGGCGATATGCAGTAAGCAGGCGGCCGCCGGCAGCGGATTAAGGGAAGGGAGCGCTTGCCTTTACGCTCCCGCAGGACAATGTGGTTGGAGTAGCTTTGCCATGCTTGCTCGCAGACAAGTAATTGCGGCGGAGTGCAACTGTGAAACACGGGCCTCACCAATACCCAGAGCGGCTCCCACTTTCTTCATGGTGAGTTCCTCCTCATAGTAAAGCGCCAGCAGGTGGCGCTCACGCTCCGGGAGCTCGCCCATGGCCTCCGTTAGTAAGGCTCTCATTTCGGAGCGCAAACAAAGCAAAAACGGATCCTCGGAGGCCGTGGATAAGCCGAGGGCGCTGATCCCGCGATCGAAACCATCTTCCATCGTTTCGGACTGAAGGCTTCTCAAGTCGAGCCCCCGTAGTTCTCCCAACAAGTGCTGGAATGTGTCGAGACTCATGCCCAGTTCTTCGGCCACTTGAGATTCCGAAGGGGAGTAACCCAAGCGCACTTTTAATTTGTGCAGCGCCTCCTCGATGCGTCGGGCCTTCCTGCGCAGCGGGCGGGGGCTCCAGTCAAGATCACGCAAGCTATCCAGTATCGCCCCGTGGATACGGTATTTGGCATACGCCTTGAGGTCCACATGGCGAGCGGGGTCAAACCTCTGAATTGCCTCGATCAGTCCAAGTATGCCCGCATGGACCAGGTCTTCCAGCAAAACATGCGGTGGAAGCCGATCGTGAATTCGCTTGGCGATGTATTTGACCTGAGGAAGCTGTTCCATCAGCAACCGCTCGCACGCGGCCGGGTTCTGATGGCTAAAAGGCGCATGGGTAGATTTCATTTCCCGGAGCGCCTGGCGGCTATAATCTCTCTCAGGTTGGGTTACTACAAATCCATTCATCGCATCTCCTTCACGGGCTGGTTTGCCTCAGCGAAAGCCGCTTCCACTCATGGACTCCAGCTCTAGCCTCGCCGTTCGCTTACAGCGCTTTGCTGCCTGGTCGTGTACCGACCCGTGGCCGCACCATGCTGAGAGCAAGTGGAAAACCAAACATACTCAGACGCCTCATAACAATTTGAAACGTTGCAATGACCCTCGGAAGTGATTGCCTAATCAGGAGTTGTTCTAGATGGAATTAATTGATTCCTTAATGCTGTTTTGCGGCTTGCCCGCACTTGCACGGTGGGATCAGAGAAACTTAATGAGAAGGTTCAGAGAATAAAGGCGTGTCCCACCCTTTGCAGGTGATGCGCCACTCACCTTCAATGGCCGCCACTTCAAATTGACAGGTGGATGAATTCAGCAAGGAGTAACGGCCCATTCTGGGACAAGATGAATGCCCGCTCGATGATGTGTTTCAGCTCACGAACGTTTCCGGGCCACGAGTAGGCTTCCAGCGCCCTGGCCGCCTCGAAGGGAATGGACTTGCAGGGTACAGTCGCCTCACGGCAAAGTGACTCCAGAAAATGAGTTGCCAGAGGGAGAATGTCTTCTCGCCGTTCTCGCAGCGACGGTAGCTGAATCGGAAAAACGCAGAGCCGATAGTAGAGGGCGTCGTTGAATCGCCCTTCGGCCGTGGCACGAGCCAGATCGACGTTGGTGGCCGCGATCACTCGCACATCGACCCGGAAAACATCCAGGCTTCCCAAGCGCTGGACTTCCCCTTCTTGCAGGAAGCGCAGTAACTTGCCCTGCATGCCCAGAGGCAGTCCTCCCACTTCGTCCAGGAAAAGCGTGCCGCTATGCGCGGCATGGATCCTTCCCAAGCGTGACTGGAAGGCGCCCGTGAAAGCACCTCGACTAAAGCCGAACAACTCAGACTCCAGAAGCGTTTCAGGAATTGCGGCACAGTTCACAATCACAAAAGGCTGCCGGGCCCGCGGGCCGAGCTCGTGGACGGCTCGCGCCATCAGTTCTTTGCCGGTCCCCGTCTCCCCCATGATGAGAACGGTCGTATCACGAGGGATCACCAATCTCGCCAAGTGATAGGTCCGTTGCATCGCCCCGCTCGAACCCATCATGCCGGGCAATGGCTCTTCCTCCTTCACTTCTGTCACGATCCCAGGCGTGCAGACCGGGTGCTCGCTCTCCCCCCCCGTTTCTATTTCGGACTCCTTCGACTCTTGCACCTTGGGGAAATCTATGGGCAGATCCATTCGTGAGAAAAGCCTCTCCACCAAGTGGCAGTCCTCAGCTTCGGAGCCCACCACCAGAACCTGCACCTGAGGGTGGCGGGTCTTGATAATGTCAACCAACTCCGGCACATCCAGGTCTGGCAACCAACGATCAAGCAAGAGTGCTTTGAACGTTCTTTCCTCCACCAGTGACAAAGCTTCGGCTCCGCCTACCGCCTCTTCCACGGTCCAACTTCGCGCTCCCAGCCATTTGAGAATGCGCTTGCGAAACGCTGCATTCGCGCTTGCCACAATCGCGGCGCTGCGAGCCTCAGGTGCGAGTCTGCAATCCGACGGGCTCATCTAATGCTCCAAGGACATTAATTATAGGATTAGAATCATTAGAGAGTTATCAATCTTGTATTAAACTTTTCTAGGATTGAAGGGCGCGTAGAATGTGGGATCGTTCAGGTAAGGGAGCTTTCTTCATCGTCTTTTCATAATTGCCATAGCCTGCCTGGAAGCCTGGTTATTGCTCCTTCTTATTCGCCAGCTCGGGAGCACCTCCCGCGGCCAAATCCCGGTACGATTTAAACAATTGGACCAGGTTCTCAGCCTGCACAAGTGACTGCTGGATGACCCTCCGGTACTCTTGCGCGTCGGATTCCACGAGGAGGGCCAATTCAAGTGTGCCGTGCAAAAACGTCAATATCTGGCTGAATTGATGGAGAAAGACGCGCGTACGATCATTTTCCGGCCGAGAGTCACGCCGGGAGTCACTCCTGTCGCTTTGCCGAGACATCGGTCTGCGGGTGGAGCAGGAAGGAAGCGCATCCTCGACTTGCCATGGCCTCGCTTCCCCCTCGAAAGGTGCCATTGATGGTTCGCCGTTTTTCATTCCTTTGTCTCCCCTGTCCCCAATTCATAGCCAACGTTCCGAACCGTGTGAATTAGCTTGTGTTCAAAATCCCGATCCACCTTCTTGCGCAAGTAGTTGATATAAACATCCACGATGTTCGTCATGCTGTCGAAGGAAAAATTCCAGATATGCTCGATAATCATGACGCGCGTCACGCACCGCCCCGCATTCCGCATGAGATATTCGAGTAAGGCAAATTCGCGTGGTGTCAGGTCGATCCGGCGGCCCGCCCGTCTGACCACCCTTTCCGCCCGATCCAGTTCTAACTGCTCGACTCGCAACACGATGCCAACCGGATCCGGAGGTCGCCTAAGCAAGGCCCGAACTCGTGCGGAAAGCTCGCTAAACGAGAACGGCTTGGTGAGGTAATCGTCCGCCCCGAGGTCCAGCCCTTTCACCCGATCCTCCACCCGCGAGCGGCCGGAAAGAATCAGCACCGGAGGGGAGGGTTTTCGGCTGCGGATGTGCTTCAGCACCTCCAGCCCATCGATCTTGGGAAGCACCAAATCCAGGATGACCAAGTCAAAGTTAGCCTCACCAAATAACGACTGCGCATCCTCCCCAGTCCCCGTCACATCCACCGCATATTGTTCCGATTCCAGACCTTTTCGTACAAAGCTGGCGACGGCTTTGTCGTCCTCTACAACCAGAATGCGCATGCTCTCTCCCCTCGGGATGGATCACCCTTTCGCAATTTATCAATCCTCTCCAATGCCTCCTCTCATTAACCATCTTTCACATCGGCTGAAAGGGCCGGAAGATTAGGAAAAGATTATTGGCGCGATTCACTTCTTGCCCCTCTAAAGTCCCGCGCAGGAAGTCCGATTCTCATCTTGAGGGAGTTTTATGCAGATGGAACCATCCCATGTTTGACCCTTTCCTACCCAAAGTCTTAGTGGTTGACGATGACCCGTCTGTATGTGAATTCCTGAAGTTGGCCATCGCCCCAAAGGCCGCCCGTGTGGATGTTGCCGAAAACGCCACGACCGCCCTGGAAGCAGTTGAAAGCGGAGATTTCGACATCATTCTGTGTGACATCCGGATGCCTGGATGTTCCGGCATGGAGCTCTTGTCCCTGGCGCGGCAATCGCAATGGGATGTGGGATTCATCCTGGCCACCGGCCAGGTCCACAGCGAGCAAATCATCGAGGCCTTGCACTTGGGGGCGTCAGATTTCCTCTTAAAGCCCTTTACCGTTGGGGCCTTGGAGCAGTCTATTGCACGCACCTTCCGTCTGCTCCAGATGGAGCGCGAATCACGCGCTTACCGTGCCTCGCTAGAAGTCAGCATTGAGCGACGCACGGGCGCTTTGATGCGCGCCTTGCGTGAATTGGAGGGAAACTACCAAACCACACTCGAGGCTCTTGTCCTCGCCCTGGACGCTCGCGAGCACGAAACCTGCGCACATTCCTTGCGGGTACGTGTTTACACATTCCATCTGGCTCGCCTAGTCAGCTACCCGCCGGAACTCTTGCCTCCCCTTGGTCACGCTGCGCTCCTGCACGACATCGGCAAAATTGCGGTGGCTGACTCCATCCTGCTTAATCCGGGGAAGCTGACGGAAGAGGAATGGCGGCAAATGCGCGGGCATGTCTTGGCCGGAGACCAAATATTAAACCGAATCCCCTTCCTCAGACCCTCTGCCTCTGTGGTACGGCATCATCATGAACGATACGATGGAAAGGGATACCCCAATGGAGTGGCGGGGGAGGAAATCCCGCTCGGAGCGCGCCTGTTCACGCTGGCTGATACGCTGGATGCTATGACCTCCGACCGGACTTACAGGAAAGCGGTGGGATTATCAGAGGTTTATGCGGAGGTCGGCCGCGAGCGAGGCCGGCAATTCGACCCCCAGATCGCGGACCTGTTCCTTAAAACTCCGCCGGGAGCGTGGCAGCAGCTCCGAGATTCACTGAGGCAACATTAGCCCTCCGTCTTGTACGTTCAATCATGGACAGGGCGATTACGTACCCTAGTCGGCTGTCTCCAATTCTGTTTTCTTGTGCTTGGGGGGCTTGTGCTTGAGACTTTTATGCCTTTGGGTGGGCGGAGGCGATCCAATCTCGGTCCGCGCTCGGCGCTTGACTTCCTTGCTGGCTCGGAAAGGTTTCGGCTTTCGTAAACTCATCCAGGATCACCCGGTAGCTTACCGCAACTTTCGGCGATAAGGCTGGCGGAAGTGTGTCGGAATCGAACCGACCGGTCCACCATAGGCAGACCCGCAGGATTTGAAGTCCCGGACGGACACCAGTCCGCATGCACTTCCTCATGCAGATAATCTGCTATTTTCTTTGTATTTAGGTCTCCAGTTCTGGATCCCTGGAAGACCATTGAAAAGCTCAATGTGCCCAATATCGTGCCCGGAGGCGGTGACTGCATCTAGCTTGTCCGCAACTGTTGCGAGGTCCGCTTCCGCGACAATGTTGTATCTCTCGAGCATCGCAAGGGTCTTCCATCCGAGGATTTCCATGACCACGCTAGCGCTCACGCCTGTCCTGAGCATGTTCCTGGCGCTGGTTCTGCGCAGGTCGTGAAAGATCATCCCCGGTAGTCCAGCGCGGTCGGCGATCTCACGCCAGCCATCTTTAATGCTGCGGGTGGGAAAGCCATTCGAGCGCGTGATGTGATCGTCGTCCGGGTCCTTGCCCTGCATGTAGCGCGCGACGATCTCCCAGCACTCCGCTGGTAGTTTCATTAGCCTGCCGGCTTTAGTCTTCGACTGGCTACGGCAAAGACGAATACTCTCCGTCTCGGGTTCCACCTGGCGAACCTTCAGGCCACGCAGCTCCTTGCTGCGCCAACCCAGGTGGTAGCCCAGAATCGCCAGGGCGGCGTAATGGCGCTGATCCCTCGAGCTGTTTTCGGAGATGTGGCAGGCCTCCGTAAATTTCTGCACCTGTCCCCGGGTGATGAATCCCTGGCGGGGATTGTTTTCGGTCAGGCGTTTGAACCTGAAGGGATCGGTGACTTTCCTGGGCGTGGTCTGACGGCCCAGTTCAAGCATACGGTTCAGGTAGGAAAGTCCCCTGCTGATCGTGGCATTGGACGCTTTCTCGTCTTGTCTCTTCTCGACGTAATCATCACGGTCGTCGGAACCGAGATCCTCAACGCGCTTCTTTGCGAAGAAGGGCTCCAGGTGACAGCGCCATGCATACTCAACTCGATCCCACGATCGCTGTTGGCGGTCGGCGTAATCTCGCTCGATCAGCGTCACGAGATCGGCTACCTTCAAACCGCGGAACTCAATGCTGGCTTGCCCAGCCTCCAAGGCAGCGATCCGCTGTCTCATTGCCTTGCTGGCGGCTTGTTCATTCGTCTCTTCCGTCGTTTCCCGGACGGGCTTCCCGTTCAGGTAGAACTTCATCCACCAGAACGGGGAGCCCCGGCGCCGGTACAAACTTTCTGCTGAGACGCGCATATTCACCTTGCACTAATGCGTATGTTTTGAATATATGCGTCCAGGTCGTTTATGTCAAAGAACAAGGGAGCTTTGCAAGCCCGTTGGCAGTACGCAACCCCCCTTCCATTACCAATCTGCGCAGCGTTTTTACGCTGCAGTTAAGGTATACCGCAGCCAGTCGAATGTTCAGCAAGCGCGGCTAAATGTACCCGGCTGCCTTGGCGTCGCTCAGATTCCAAAGGCCGTATGGTCAAGGTTTATCTCCTTTGAGCCAACGGGCCATTTCGTTCCTCGAGGTACGGAACTGCACAGCGGTCTCCACGGGCCTAAATCGACACGCATACGCGGTCACTAAATCAGGCCCTAAAATCTCTGCAAATCAACTTTCAGGATTCTCGCCTTCCTGGGGGTGGGCTTGTTCGACCTGCAATGCTTCAGGGCCGTCGTGGTCGGGCACGAGCGCAACCTAAGCAAGATCCTACCGTTTGTTAAGATCCATGTCGTAGCGAATACGCATCCATTTTAGGTCAACCCTGAGGTCGGCTTTCTCTGCACTTTGGAGGGTTTCAGCTTTGTCAGCGACTTGCCCTTGCCAAAGCATCCATTTGTGGGCTCTCGGCCGCATCATGTCCGCGGGGCCGGCGATCGTTCAACCGTCAAACCTTTTCGAGCCGCACTGGTTAATCCAGTGGCTTACCGTGAATCACTTATCTATCGTGCCCTTGCCCGAGGCCCAGTTTGCAACACTCTCACCGCTTGGGGGTGTCGTTGTCTTTGCGCTCGACCAACTCCTTGATGGTGCACAGAGCATGGTTCCATGCCACGTCATGCACGAATTCTGGAAATAGCGCCTTGGCGCCGCCCCATAGAACCCGGCTTGCGAAGCCCTTTCCCCTCTTGTAGTCAAATGCCGCGTAGATGGACAGCCGGCTGTTTTCGTCCTTGGTCGGCGCGACGTTGAAGATGAGTTTCCCGTGGTCCGCCAGCCGTTCGTCGACCTGATACAGCAAGGTTTCGAAGCCCACTCTTTTGGTCAGCCGCAGTTCCGCGCCCAACCCGAGGAGCGGAATCCTGTATCGAATCACCGATCCGACTTGGTTCGGCGCTCCTTGGATCTGTCGCACTTCAACCAAGCGCAACTTGAGGAACCTGCAATCGGGGTGGCCGAATCTGGCCAACTCCTGCATGATCTCTTCCTCGGAGCCGCGGATCTTGATCGCATACATCCGTTCGGAGTCAGGCGACTCGCCGAGTCTCCATTCCCAGGCTTGAGGCCAGCGCTTCCTTGAGCGCTCCCCTCGTCTCCTTGAGCACCACCGTCGGGTAGCGTCCGAACTCGCCCCATTTCAGACCCAAGAGCGCCTCGAACGCCATGTTTCTTAGCGTGACCACCGCACCCGCGAGAACGGAGCGCAGCACGTCGTAGCCGCACATCTCCCAAAACACTTCCTGATAGTCGGCCGTGCCGCTGGCGATCTTCCACAGCACCACGCTCAAAGGCCGGCTGCGCTCATCTCGCTCCTTGCACTCGATGGCAAACGCCTGGTAGGTGATGCGGCTGAGCACCGGCGTGGTGAACGCCACCCGGCTCGCGCCAAACACCACCCGTCCGAAGCGGTTGTCTGCGGCCAGCCACTTGATGGCTTTCCCGTATCCTTTGGCGAGAGCCTGCTCGTCGGTTCCGTCCTCGAGCACGGTCTGGGCCAGCCGGCTCGCCGTCACGTGGGCCGAGAACAGGCCGTCTTTGTTCAACCGCGACCCGACCGCGTCGCCGATGATGGCAAACCGGTCGCCGAAGGGGCACTTGGCGGTGGTCACGGTCATTCTGGGAGCACAGGCACAAGCGATGGGAGCCGCTTCGATGCCCGGCAAGATCCGCTGGATCTGAGGCAGGGTCAGAAAATCGTGGGTAATCTGCTGAATCTCTCCTTGCATGACTGCCTCGTCGATTGACCTGCCGAGCATGGCGACGGTCAAGAACCTGCCCTTGGGAACGAGCGCGGTATGCTCGAGGGCTAGGTGCTTCGAGGCGTATTCGATGAAGTAGATCTCGCGGTACATATGGCGCGCCAGATAGTCCTCGCCCGCGTCCAGCTCGAAGATGAAGGCCTTGCGGGATTTGCCGGGAACGAACCTTGGATTCAAACGCTGAACCGAGGCGATCAGGGCATCGTCGCCATAGTCGGTGCCTCCGTGTGCATTGATCCCGGTAGCGATGGTCACGAAACTGGCCTCGAGCGAGATCCTCTCTCCGGATTGTGTACACACCATCAAGCGGGGCATCCTACACGCGGCATAGGCAATGGCCTCCACTCTGCCATATAGGATGCGCGCGCCGTTCTTGACAGCCTCGCCGAGCAGAAACGCGTCGAACCCTCGGGGTCTGCCGCTCCGTCTGCTGGGTAGCGAGCCCCTGAATACGGAGTACATCCGCATGCCTTTGGGAACACGAAGCCGGAAATTCTTCCACTGGCCCTGTATCCACACGTGATCGATGCGCCCCTGGATGATCTCCTCTGGAACCACCAGACCGTGCTCCTGAAGTATCTCATGCAACCTCGGCGAGATACCGCCCGCGCAGAAGTTGCATCCCCGGCACTGAAAGTCCTCAGTGCCTGGGTCCGTCAGACCACGCTTCTCGACGATCACCACATCGAGCTGTCGATTCAGACGCTGGGCTTCGCGAAGAAGATGGATGGCGAAGAACGAACCGGCGGGTCCGCCGCCCACGATGGCAACGCAGTCGTTGTCGCGGAGGCTTCCGGATTGAAAAGGGGCGAGCTGCATGGTGCGAGCCTGTTTGGCAAGGATGCCAGGTCAGTTCGGACCGCCGGCCCGCAAGGGTATCAGGACGATTACGTGATCAAGGCCCGAATCGTGTCAAGGGTACATCTCAATCTTCGTAGACATTCAAGAGTTGCAGTCTTGTAGCCTGAAGGCGGTCCTCAATGATGTGAACGAACCGCTTCAGAAGTTCATAACCCAACTGGTTGTCTTTTTCTGATTTTTC
This sequence comes from uncultured Acidobacteriota bacterium, assembly GCA_963832915.1. Classification (GTDB taxonomy): domain Bacteria; phylum Acidobacteriota; class Terriglobia; order UBA7540; family UBA7540; genus CAVROP01. Next base: position 14,262 of record CAWHWE010000091.1, on the reverse strand, counting down.
CCGCAGGCATTTTCCATCCAGAGCGATGACCCGTGTGGTTTCCATCGTCCGGGCGGTGAACTTAAAGCGATAAGGGGGAGAGAGCCACGACCAACCCAGGATGTCCCCGCCTTCGAGGGTCGAGATCGTCAGTGGTCCTCGTCGGTCGGAAAATAGTTGCAATGCCACCTTGCCGTCCCGAATCAGGTAGAAGGTGTCCGCTTCCTCACCTTCGCGCAAGATTATCTCGCCTCCCACGAAGCTTACGTTGCACGCGCATCCCACTAAAATCTGGAGGAGGCGTTCTTCCATGCCACTGAAAAAGGGATGCTCCGCCAGGATTCGTTGAAGTCCTTCCATATCAAGACCTCCCCGTGCAGGAATTGCGGATGATTCAAGTTCGTGCGCGCCTGGGATTGTTTCGCCCATTGCCTTTTTGGGCCTCGGCAATCCACCCCCAAACAATACGGCGGGCGCGCTGCACGGCGCTGCCTAAGTGAGCCTGGACTCGGGGAGACATTTCACTCGAGAAAGTGATTGGGTCCAGGACGGGAATCGCCAGGATGCGAACCTCTCGTGGAAAACCGATTTCAAGCGCCCGCATGATCTCGAGAATCTCGCCCAGACCGACGAAGTGGGGGCAGGGAGCGCGGGTTTCAACAATGGTGTTGAGCCTGATCTCCAGGGTCCTCGACAAGTCAAAGCTCTCCGGGACATAGCTGTCAATCAAGAGCACCTTGTCCCGATCCACAAGTGAGTCCAGTAGCGCCAGACCAAAAAGCGCTGTCGATTGGACTTCGACTTCGTTGGGAAAGACGCCCGCGAGTCTTTCGGCAACGCGGATACCCACGGCATCATCTTTCAGCAAATCGTTCCCGAGTCCCAGCACGAGAATGGGCGCTGGAAGTGAGGGGATTTCTCCTGGCGATCGCAAACCCGTCCCTTCATAATCACGGGTTGCTTCACATACACATCCTGAGGAATCGTTCATCGCGAAACCGTCCGCAGGAGGTTACCGGCAGCGTCACGGATCGAGATTTTGAGCGACACCGCACCAGGAAGTGCGTGGGTTCCGCAACCGTGGCACGGATCATAAGCTCGGAATGCCATCTCCACCATATTGAGGAGTCCCTGATCGTTGGCCTTCGACGCGTCGAGGAGAGCACGGGCCACCTTGTCAACCGAGAGGGCGATTCGCGCCGCGTTGTTTTGTGTGGCGACAATCAAATTCGCACGCGTAATGAGGCCGGCATCATCGGTTTCATAATGGTGGAAGAGCGTCCCACGTGGCGCCTCGACCACGCCCATGCCTACCTTGGGAATCGCCGTGGGGAGTGTCCGCACTCTCTGGTCCACGATCTCGGGGTCGCTCGCGAGTTCTAGAAATCGTTCCGCGGCGTAAATCATCTCCACGATTCTCGCCCAGTGATTCGCCAGGGTGTGGTGGACGGGTTTGCCGCCCAGCACGTCATAGAGCTGCATGTACGCCTCATGCGCCCGCGGAGTCGCCATGCCTTTTGCGGCGTTAAGCCGCGCCAGCGGCGCGACGCTGTATATGCCGGATTTTGCGCCATCCACAAATCCTCTCCAGCCGATTTTCTTTAGAAAGGGGAACTTCATGTAACTCCAGGGTTCGACATGCTCCTCGATGGCTTCCAAGTATTGGCGTGCCGTAAAGCTCCCAAACTCCTTCCCCTCTGGGTCAACAATTCGAATTCGTCCGTCGTAGAAATTAACGTGATTCCTCTCGTCGACCATTCCCATGTAATAGGTGCGGTGCGTGTACATTTCTGAGGTGATGGTCCCGACGTATTCATGATTGTTCAGAACAATGTCCTCGAATTTGGCCAGAGTGAATAAGGCAAAATCCAAACCCTTTCTTGCTGTTTCGACAAATCTCGGCTGGTCGGCGGGGTTCAACGGCTTTGCCACCCCGCCAGGCAACCCGAAAACCGGGTGAATGGGTTTACCTCCGAGATAAGTCATGAGTTCACGAAGTTCCTTACGCATGGCGATGACACTTCGACCCACCTCTAGGCCCACCTTGCCCAGAACCCCCAGGATGTTCCGTTCGGCCTTCGGGGCCGTGGGACCAACGATGAAATCCGGACCGCCCAGGAAGAAGAAATGAAGCGCATGGTCTTCCAGCATGAAAATGCTGTAAAGCATCTCACGTAGCTTTTTGGCAGCGGGCGGGGGATCGACCTGGAAGAGGGCATCCAGGGCTTTGGTGCTCGCCATGTGATGGGCGGTGGGACACACACCACAGATCCGCGAGGTAATCTGTGGCATTTCTTCGGCAGGCCGCCCCACCGCGAATTGTTCGAAACCCCGAAGCTCCGGGACCTGGAAGTAGGCGCGGCTCACCTTGCCGTCGTCACCAAGGAAGATCTCAATCTTGCCGTGGCCCTCCAGCCTGGTGATGGGGTCGATGGTAATCTTCTGAGCCATGATGCACCTCTAGGCAATTCGACGCTTGCACTCCAGGTATGATACTGGCGCGCTGTAGCGATAAAACGTTCCGGCGGGGTCTGGGACAGCCTCGAAAGCTCTGGCCAAGGCTTTCTCATCCGTAGTATCCACAATCGAGGCCACGGCTGAGAGCGCCTTGGCGCCATAATCGCGAACTCGCTCAAGCGGCCCGAAGCACCCTGTGCAGGGCATTCCGCCATGGACGCAGAGCGCCTCGCAGCCCCCGCGGGTAGCGGGCCCGAGACACATGATGCCTTGCGCAAGCAGACATTTGTCGCGTTCGAGTAAGACCTGATGGACTCGCTTCAACTCACTGACCAGGAGTTTTTCCGGCTTGGTGGAATTTAACTCGCACTCGTAACAGAGTGCGCGGTCGCCCGCCAGCACAGCTCCTTTTTCAGGCAATTGGCTCTGAAGGATTGCTTCAATGGCCTGCAGGGTGATCTTCGGCGTGGGCGGGCACCCGGGGACGTAGTAGTCCACGTCAATAACCTGGTCGAGGGCTTTCACCGTGTCATAAAACTCTGGCAGCTCCAGTGCGCCTTCCTTGACTTGGGTGTGCTGTTGAGGGCGAGTTGCAGCGCCATCGCTATTGGAAGGGGCCTGGCGATAGACGTAATCGAGAATGGCTTCCTTCTCCGTCAGGTTGGCGAGGCCCGGTATTCCGCCCTCATACGCGCACGCGCCATAAGCAATGACCATCTTCGATTTCCGGCGCAGCAGTTTTGCCATCTTTTCCTGTTCATCCAGGCGAATCCCGCCATTGACAAACGCCACATCGATCGAAGCGTCAGGCATCGCTTCAACGTCGGAGCGCTTGAAGTCGAGCGCCACGGGCCAGAAGACAATATCCACCGCCTCCACGACCTTAAGAACCCCTTCGGCCAGGTCCACGATGGCTTCTTCACAACCCCCGCAGCTTGCACACCAGTAAAAAGCGACTTTCGGTTTGGCCATGGTTCGTTTGCTCCTTCCTTACGAGCAGGGAAACAGGTCGCTGGAATTTCCCTGTTTCTAGGCTGCGACAGGCTCTTTCCGGAGCTTTGCAAGTCGCAACGGGCCCAGCCGCCGGATCTGTTCTGTGAACTCATTCATTACATCTCGCAACCTCTCGCCTTCCGAGGCGGAAATCCATTCCAGGCGCACGCGCTCCGGTTCGATACCGAACTGGGGAAGCATTTTTCGCAGCAAGTTAGTCCGGCGCATGGCCTTGTAATTACCCTCTTGATAGTGGCAATCGCCCGGATGGCAGCCACCAACCAACACGCCGTCCGCGCCGTTACGAAAAGCCCATAAGATAAGTTGAGGGTCCACTCGCCCGGAACACATGGTGCGCACCACGCTGACGTTCGGTGAGTATTTCATGCGCGAAGTTCCGGCCAGGTCGGCAGCGAGGTAGGTACACCAGTTGCAGAAGAACCCGACGATGGAGGGGGTGAATTCTCGGTTCATGCCAGTACTCCTTCCACTTCGGCGAAGAGCTGTTCATCTCTGAAAAGGTTCTGCTGCGCCGCGCCGGAGGGGCAGGCGGCCACACACGTTCCGCAACCTTTGCAGAGAGCTTCGTTCAACGCAGCCACTTTCTTATCCGAGTCGAAATGAATGGCCGTGTAGGGACACATCCCGACGCAAATGTGGCACCCGGAACAGAGCTTTTCATCAATCCAGGCCGTGTTCGGTTCCATCTCGACAAAGCCCTTGTCAATCAGCGCCATGGCTCGCGCCGCAGCGGCGCCTGCCTGGGCCACGGTATCGGGAATGTCCTTCGGTCCCTGGCAACAACCGGCGAGGAAGATGCCATCCGTGAAGGTGTCCACGGGCGCGAGTTTCGGATGCCGCTCCAGGAACCAACCTTCGGCGGAACAGCCGAGGTTGAACCGTCGCCGCGTCTCGTCGGCATCCGCCTGCGGTTCCATGCCTACGGAAAGCACGACCATGTCCACCGGAACGCGCCGGGGGGAGCCGAGCAAGGTGTCATCCGCGAGTAAGATCAACTTGCCTTCTTCCTGGGGTGACTGCGGCCAGCCGCTTACCTCGGCCACCTTGCCGCGAATCATTGTCACGCCCTCCTCGAGTACCCGCTTGTAAAACTCCTCAAAGCCTTTTCCGGGGGTGCGCATGTCTATGTAAAAGCTGTAAACGTGCGCGCCGGTCTTTTCTTTGAGTAGATGAGCAAGTTTCAGCGAGTACATGCAGCAGACACGTGAGCAGTATTTGTTGGTGTTCTCGTCACGGGAACCGATGCAGTGCAGAACGCCGATGGACTCCGGCTTCCGCCCGTCGCGCATGATCACCTGGCCGAGCGTCGGCCCGGAAGCGTTCACCAGCCGCTCGACCTCCAGGCTGGTGTAAACGTTCGGAAATTTTCCGTATCCATATTGCGGCAGCCGGCGCGGGTCAAACGGTTTGAAGCCGGTTGACATGATGATGGTTCCCACTTCCAGTTCGGTCTCCTTCACCTCTTGGTTGAAGTTGATCGCGTCGCGATCGCCACACACCTCAACGCACCCCTTGGGACACTTGTGGGACTTGAACTCGATGCACGTGGCGCGATCGATCAGCGGAATTGAGGGCACGGCCTGGGGAAAAGGCATGTAAATGGGTTTGCGCTTGGCCAGGCCCAGATCAAACTCGTTGGCGTACTTGCCTTCCTTGTAAACGCAGGCCTCGATGCATTCTCCGCACCCCACGCATTTGTCTTGGTCGATGTAGCGGGGATAGTTCTTGACCTTGACTTTGAAGTTTCCCACGAAGCCGCTCACCTCGCTGACCTCCGACAAGCTCATGAGGTGAATGTTGGGGTGCTGCTTCACAGCCGTCATCTTGGGCGTGAGAATGCATGCGGCGCAGTCGAGTGTAGGAAACGTCTTGTCAAATTGCGCCATGTGGCCGCCGATCGAGGGTTCGCGCTCGACCAGGTAGACCTGCTTTTCGCCATCCGCCAGGTTCAGGGCGGCCTGGATTCCGGCAATGCCGCCGCCCACAATCAACACGTTGGGGTTTACAGGGAACCGCCGGGGTTCAAGTTCCTGGTGCCATAGAGAGCGGTGGACTGCAGCCCGGACCAGCGCTTGAGCCTTGGCAGTTGCGGCAACGGGATCATCCGTTACCCAGGAGACATGCTCCCGGATGTTTACCATTTGAAACAGGAAAGGATTCTGGCCGCCTTTTTGCACAGTCTTGCGAAATGTCATCTCGTGCAGGTGAGGCGAGCAGGAAGCGACCACCACGCGGTTGAGATTGAGTTGTTTCACATCCTGGACGATCAAGTCCTGTCCCGGATCGGAGCACATGTACTTGTACTCACGCGCCATGACCACACCGGGGAGCTTGCTAGCGCTCTCCACTACGGCCTGCACATCAACCTTCCCCGCGATGTTGGTCCCGCAGTGGCAGACGTAAACACCGATTTTCGCTCCATTTTTTCCGTTGCCATTCATAGCCGTTTCCTTCCCCTTGACGATCACCTTATCGAAGAAGGCATGCCGTGACGCTGGCAGACCTCCCACCCATCGTTAGGTTGGAGACTCCACCCCGACGGCCTCCGCCACGAGTTCGGCCAGATCCTTGATCGCCAGCCGCCCTTCAAGACCGGTGGTCTTCACGGCGTCTGAGAACATGACGTAATCCTTCGGGCAGGCCACCACCAGATACCGCACATCCTTCAGCGCTGCAGCTTCGCGCACCCGGCTTTCACTGGGGCGGGAATGTACCTCGCCGATTTCCTCCATCCAGACGCGTCCGCCACCGCCGCCGCAGCACAGACTGTTTTGGTGCGAACGCGGCATTTCGACGAGCTTCAACCCAAGGCCTCGCAGCACCTGGCGGGGTGCGTCGTAAACGCCGTTGTACCTGCCGAGGTAGCAGGGGTCGTGGTAGGTCACGCGGTAAGGCAGTTCGTGTTTGATCTTCAGCCGACCGCGCTCCAACAAGCTCGCCAGTAACTCGGTGTAGTGGTAAACGGGGTGACGCCCGTGGTTCAGCTCCGGGTATTCATTCTTGAGTGTGTTGTACACGTGCGGATCGGTAGTGCACAGATTGTTGAACTGAGCCTTTGCAAAGGTAGCGAGGTTCTTCTCCCGCAAGAGCTCGAATAAACCTTCCTCTCCGACGCGCCGCACATCGTTGCCCGAATTGCGTTCCGCCTCATAGATAATTCCGTAATTCACCTCGGCAGCGTGCAGCACGCGCGCTAATGATCGCGTGATGCCTTGGAGCGCCGGGTGGTAACTGGCGTACTCGCCCAGATACCAGAGCCATTCCACCGGTTCCTGGCGGGCATCCGTGGGCTTGAATTCCAGGCTCTTGGCCCACACAGCCCGCTTGCGTTCGGATTCACCAAACGAGTTCCCATAACGGGCCAGGTTGCGCAACGCTTCCTCCAGCCGCGCGTCAACCTCTCCGCGTTCGACGAGGCGCCGCCGCAGGTCAACCATAATCTCAAGGTGTTCGTTCTTAACGGGGCATCGCTCCGCGCAGGCCAGGCATGTAGTGCACGACCACAATTCCTGCGGTGAGATCAGCCCGCCGATAAGTGTCGGTTCGCCGCCGTCCGCTGTTGCCCGTACTTTGCTTAGCAGGGCGGGTCCGTAGAGCAACAATTGCTCCTTCAGATTGTGGACCAATTCCCGCGGCGAACAGGGCTCGCCTACTTGTCTGCTGGGACAGGCGCGCTCGCAGCGGCCGCACTCCGCGCAGGCGAATGCGGAAAGCAGTTGCCGCCAGGTGAATTCCTCCAGCCGTTCCGCGCCCAGGTGTTCCGGTGCGGCCGGTGCGGCCAGGCGTCCCCGGGGCTCCAGCCGGCTGAAAAAAACACTGAAGGGTGAAGCCAGCAGGTGCAGGTGCTTGGAGTAGGGAAGGTAGGCAAGGAAAAACAGCACGGTGAGCACGTGCGTCCACCAGAAGAGCTGGTAGAATGTGATCGCGTTGGCCTTCAGCCCCTCTGAACCCTCTATTGCTCCAGCAAGCCACAGACCCACGGGAACCCAGACAGTTCTTTCCGCGGGCGTGGCAGCCAGCCGAAACGCTTCTGCCCCAACGTAAGTGACCATCAGCGAAGCGATCAGGATGTTGACGAATGTCGCATCCCAGGTTAACTGCAGCCCTTGAGGACGTATCACAAATCGCCGGAAAGAGGAGACGGCCAACCCGGCCAACACCAGAACGGCGAAGATATCCACGGTTGGAGCGAGAAAGCGGCTTTGTTCCACCGTAGGAACGTGCACTCCGGGAAACAAACCTTGCAGCAGCAATCCGGTGGTGGCTATCACGAAGACGATAAAACCGTAAAAGATGAACAGGTGCGGGATGCCCACCAGAGGCTCGTCAAACATCCGACGTTGCCCAAAGACGTAAATCAGCACGCGTTTAAGGCGTTCCGGGATGTGGTCGAATCGGTTCTCGGCTCGACCCAGGCGCAGCAGGCGTACCAGAAACGTCGCCCGCCAGGCAAACAGCCCCACCGCAACCAGAAACGCCATCCACAGAATCGCCCAGCCGGGGACAAACCCGAATTTTGCGGTTGTGGGTATCATCAGCTTACCTTCTTCAGATTCATGTTCCTGATTTCTTCAGTCAGCAGAGGAAGTAACTCCAGTGCGTCCTCCGTTATTCCAAAGTGCGCCACGCCGAAGATTGGAGCGTTGGGGTCCGTGTTCACGGCAATGATCATCTCGGAATTCTTCATGCCCTCGATATGCTCCGGCGCCCCGCTGATGCCGAAGGCCAGGTAGAGTTTAGGTTTGACGGTCATTCCGGATTTGCCCACTTGCCGGGTGAGTGGCAACCAGCCCTGGTCAATCACTGGGCGCGACGCGCAGACGGCGCCACCCAACGCTTCGGCAAGTTCTTCCACCAGCGCTACGTTGGCGGCGTTTTGGATACCGCGTCCGACGGCAACAAGGATGGGGGCTTTGGTAATGTCAACATCCCCCTCTGGCGGCTCGATCAGCTTGCGAAAAGTGATTCGAGACGTGACCCCCTCTGGCGGCGACAAGAGTTGGACTTCAGGATTTCCTTTGATCCTGCCCGCTTCTCCTGAAAATGCCCCGGGAATGACCGCTACCAGCGTGGTCACATCCGGCAGGGCGACTTCAGCAAACACCTTCCCTCCGTAAAGTTGGCTGGTGGCCACCACTTGGCCGTCCAGTGTTCCCAGGCGCATGCAGTTGTCAATGCAGGAAAAGCCGCCACCCACAGACAAGAACCCAAGGAGGTCCAATCCCACGGATGTGGAGCCCAGCAGCACCACCCCTGGGGACGATCCCTTCACTTGGGTGAGGATCAGTGCCCTGTAAACGTCCGGGTCAAATTCCTCTAGCGGCGCGTGATCGGCAAGGTAGACAACGTCCGCCGCCCCTAGCTCTGGGACGAGGTTGCGCGCTCCCTGTCCCAAAAGAATGACCCCCAACTTCCCTCCCAGGGCATGAGCCAGCTCGCGTCCCTTACCAAGCAGTTCCAACGTAATTTCGTTTAATCGTCCTCTAAAATGCTCTGCCACGACCAGAACGTCCTTGTTCATCGGTCACCTCACCAGGCGGCGTTCTATCAGCAGATTGAAAATCTGCTGAGCGAGATCTTCAGGGTTTCCCGAGAGCATAGTTGCTCCCGTACCCTCTTCAGGCTTGAAGAGACGTTCGATTCCCAGCGGTTGTGCGTTCGGTGCGGAGACGAAAAGTTCTTCCACCTTCGCTGTCTTCATTATCAGGCGGAGTCGGCTGATAGGGATGTAGCGTGGAGGCTGTTCGGCGGCCTGGATTCCAAGTACCGCGGGAAGTTGCACTCCCAATTCGGCGGCACACCCCCCCGGGAACTCTTTCTCGACCACCACCGCCCCCGCCGCGGCCGGGACCTCCACTTTTCGGATAAGGCCGACATAGGGGAGGTCAAGATAACCCGCCAGAAGGCCTCCTAGCGATCCATCCAGATCATCGATGGCCCGTACACCGGTAAGGATCAGATCAAAGGTCGAATCGCGCACCAGGGGCGCGAAAATCTGCGCCACAGTATGGTTGTCAGGAATAGTTTCGAGCCCGGCATTCACTAGGACGGCCCGGTCCGCGCCTTTGGCCAACGCCATCAGCAGGTTTTCCTTAACCTCACCCACGTTCAGCGAGAACACCTCAACCCGGCCTCCAACCCGCTCTTTAATTAGCAGGGCTTCTTCCAGCGCGTGATCGTCCGATTCGCTCAGGATGTGGCGGACCGAACCAGGGTCTATCGCTTTGCCACTCGCATCGATTTCGAGTCCTTCCACCAGGTCAGGCACCTGCTTGGCCACAACAGCGATGTTCATGCGATTGACCTCCTTTACACGAGTTCCATCGACTCCGCCAGTAGCTCAATGATGTCCTGAACCTTGAGCTTGGCTTCATTCCCCGTTACTTTCGCGGCGTCTTCAAAGCGGGACGGTTCATATGGACACGCCACCGCGAGCCTCTCCGCACCGGTCGCAGCGGCTTGCAGAACACGGCGGTCAGCCAGCCGTTCCTTCACACGTTCCTGAATGAACCGGTCAAGGTAAACAGTGCTCCCGCCGCCTCCACAGCACAGGCTTGATTCCCGGTTCTGAATCATCTCGACAATCTTTATGCCGGGTATCGCTTGCAGCAGCGCGCGGGGCTCGTCGTAATGCGCCATTTTTCGGCCCAGACAACACGAGTCGTGATAAGTCAGCGTGGTGTTAAGTTTCTTCTTGAGGAGTGGCTTCAGTTGTCCGAGGCGCTCCAAGAGAAATTCCACATAGTGCTTCACAACATAACGGCCACCCAAGCTAGGATAGACATTGCGCAACGTCCGGTAGGAGTGCGGATCGGTCATGAGGATTTGATTGAACCGGTATTTCCCGAGAATTTCGATATTCCGCTCAATGAGCATCTCGAAGAGCCCGCGTTCACCCGCCATCCACTCGCAGTCCCCAATGCAACGCTCCTCGTGCCCCAAAATGGCAAAGTCAACCTTGAGCAGATACAGAATGCGTGCGAGGAGGCGGGAGATGTGCTGCCCACGGGGCTGGAATGACGGGTAACACTCGACGATCCATAGTACGTCCACAGGCCGGCGCAACTGCGATATGATTGGGACGGGGACTCCACTGGTTTTTGTCCAGTCGGCGCGCGTGCGGGGTGACCCTGCCATAGGATTGCCGTAGAGGTAGGCGTTCTGCAATGCCTTCTGGAGATCCTGATCGAGTGCCTTCCCTGACTCTATGAGCGCCGCACGCAATGATGGGAAAAGACCGTCGGAAATCTGCAACTGGCTGGGGCACCGCACCGTACAGGTGTGGCACGAAACACAAAGCCAGGGTGTGTTGCTCGCCACTACTTCGTCGAACCGCCCTTCGAGCAGCATCTTCACAGCCTTCCGGGGCGGATATTCCATGACGGTCCCCATGGGACAGGAGGCGCTGCATGTTCCACATTGAATGCAGGTGCGAAACTTATCTTCCGCCCTGGCAAGCTCGGGAAATAGAACGCCCGGCTTCTCGGGGATTGGCGGAGTGTGGACTGTGCTCATTGAAGACCTCCGTGGGGAAACGGCCCAATAGTTCGCCGTGAAGATTCGGTAGGTGGATTAGGCAAGGCGCGTTGGCGTGGGGTGAATGGAGGCTGAAAGAGTGCAAGCCCTTTGTGGAATTCCGAGTGTTGGCACGCGAATATACCGCGGCTCCCTGATATGACGAACCCTTCAGGGCCAAGGTACCTCGAAAACTGCCCAGCCTCTTCAATCTCGTCATAGAAGGAAGCCCGCTTCATTCCGCTGCCTCTTCTAGTCTTGCTCCCGCCCAGCCAATTCAGCGGTGTTGACATCGCGAGAGATTGAGATCTCTTTGCCAATCGGGCCCGCTCTCCGCTTTCTCAGGCAAAGAGTTAACAGTCTCTCTGGCTGGGCAACGAGCAAGGCGTGTGCCACTGTCGAAATTTTTAGCTATGTTGAATTTGTACATGGTCCTTCTGTCAACTCAGGTGTGCCTTGAAGCGACTTGTTGTCCCATCGGTCGCTTGGGACTAGGTACACGACAGCTTCGGGACAATTTGGCTAATGCTCAGCGAAATCTCTGCGGTTTTTTGCATCGGCGTGGTTGGGCCCGCGAAATCGAGTAAGATTAGGGCACGACGCAGACGGACGTGTGTTAAACCCCACAGTAGGATTTGCCTCGCCTCGTTGAGGAAAAACGCTAACACCCGTCTGCGAGGGTGGGGATTATGACCATTCGCACTAATTCCCTTGCACGGGCCACGCTCGGCAACGCCCTGCATAGTGTCGTCTTGAACTGGGGGGTAGCTGGTTTCCTCCTTCAATGGCCCCGACTTCATAGCCCAGGAGTTGGGCACCTGGCTGGGGAGACTGAAGACGGGAACGCTGTACATCGAACCGGGAAGTCCCTGAGAGGACGGGTGCTGCAATAGTTTCAATGGGAAGCTACGCGAGGACTACTGAATTGAGAGATTTTCTGCACGCTGAGGGGATTGAAACTGCGTCCCCTGTGTGAACTTATTGCCAAAGCACATCGGTTTGAGGGACCCCCGAAGGAGGGGGGATTGAAACAATGACTTGAATGCACTTGGCAATGGTCTGGAGCATGATGCCGCCTTATTGAGAGCCTGGGACATTGCTTCCGGGATGGGGATTGGCGCGGCTCGGCGGCGGTTTCAGATCTTAGCATTTGCTCGAAGCTGTTCACAGCTAGCGAGTTGTCTGCCCAAGAATGAGCCCGTGGCGTGCCCAAAAGTGGCCAAAGTTGGGTAAAGGTGACCAACCATGCAACTCCAATACGATTGTTAAGCGGATTTAAGTTCAATGATATGAATATGTACTAATTTTCCACTAGAATCAATGTGATGGATTTGAAGTCCCGGACGGACACCAGCCCGCATGCAGCAATTCCGCATCCCCAGCTTTTGAATTGAGCAACCTCTTTCTGTAGCTCGCTTTCCCTTACTTTGCTTGTCCCCAAGCAGATTCGCATTCGTATTTTCCTCTTGACAAGCCCTTCTGTCTTATATATTAGTATCATATAAGACAGGAGGTGCCCTTTGACCCGTTCCAGCTTTTCCGATTCCGAACGCCGGCGCCGCTCCCGCTTGGCTCAAATCGCTCATACCCAGCGCTTCTTGCGCGGCACCCTCTCTACTCGTCACGGCCGGTGCGGCAAGCCCAATTGCCATTGCGCCCGTGGGGAGTTGCACACGTCCTTATATCTAGTCCAGAGCCACCAGGGAAAACTCCGCCAAATTTGTGTCCCCAAGGCCTGGGAAGAACGCATCCGCCAGGCGGTTCAGAACCACCAACAGATGCAGACGCTGATCGAAGAACTCTCCGAGCGGGAGTGGCAGCGCTTGCGAGAGAGAAAGGAGTAGGGCGGTTCTCCGACGCCTCATCCGATACTCGGAAAAGGTATTTGAGCTGTCGGGGAAGATTTTGTCTCCCCTCACGGATGGCCGCCTCCAACCCCGGATTCGCACCCCGGTGCTGGTGCAATCGGCCTTGATTCTCTTCTGGACTCGCCTGGGCAGCTTGCACGCCCTGGAGACGGTGAAGAAGGCGCGCTTTTGGAAACAGTGGCTGGGGCGGGAGATGAGTAGCGTCGATACCCTCGGACGTGTCTACGTCGGCCTGAGGGTGGCGGAATTGAGAAAGGGACTGCATCGCGTCTATACGCGCTTGAAACGCAACAAGGCTCTGCCGGCGATGCGTGGCTGGGACGTGGCGGTGTTGGACGGGCATGAAAGTCACGCCAGTTACGGCCGTCACTGTTCGGGATGCCTGCGGCGAACGGTGCACCTGGAGAGTGGGGACCGGGTGCAGTTCTACCATCGGCAGGTCACTCTCATGCTGGTGAGCGAGAAGCTCCACCTGCTGCTCGACTTGGAGCCGCAGCGTCCTGGCGAGGATGAAGTGACGACGGCCTTGCGCTTGCTTGAGCGCGTGCTGGCCGCCTATCCGCGCGCCTTCCAGATCGTGTTGGCCGACAGTCTATACGCTCAGGCTCCCTTCCTGAATTTTTTGCTCGCCCATGGCAAACACGCCCTCGTGGTTCTGAAGGACGAGCGGCGTGACCTCTACCGCGATGCGCAAGGCCTCTTCGCGCTGACCCCGCCCCAAAACGGTCGCTATCGCCGCCGCGACTGTCGCTGGTGGGATGTGACGGACCTCCGCTCCTGGCCTCAGGTTCAGGCCCCCTTGCGGGTGGTCCGCTCACAAGAAACCGAGGTCGTGCACCGCCAGGACGATGGAGAAATGCAGACCCAAAACAGCGATTGGATCTGGGGGACCACCTTACCGGCAGCGGTCGTGCCTACCGCCTCGGTGGTGCATTGGGGGCACGCGCGATGGGATATCGAAAACCATGGCTTCAACGAGCTGGTCAACGGCTGGTACGCCGATCACGTCTATAAGCATGAGCCGCACGCCATCGAAGCTTTTCTGCTCACCATCTTTCTGGCTTACAACCTCTTCCATGGCTGGTTAACGCGCAACCTCAAACCTTCCCTGCAACGCGGCAAGACCCAGGTCTTCTGGGCGCGGCGGATGGCGGCAGAACTTTATGGCGACCCGGGAGTCTTGCCGCGAGGTCCCTGAACCGCGAATCGCACGCGTCGCCCCGGAGTGTTTGATCACGTCTCCCCACCGACCTGCCATCGCCGCCAAGCGATCAGGCTAAGGTGTCCTCATTTTGCAGCCCGCGCCCCCCCTCAGTGCCTCCCCAGGTCCCCAGCACAGGCTGCGACCAGACGCGAATCTGCTCGTCAGCCCAAAACAGACGAAAACAACCGTCTCTCAGCCACTTGTGGGACCCGATGCGGAATTGCT
>CAWHWE010000090.1:0-174736 GCA_963832915.1 uncultured Acidobacteriota bacterium | reverse complement strand
CCCGATGTCGATTGACCTGGCGGTTCCAGGCGCGGGACTCCCGTCGCAAGATGCTCAAGGTGGGAATTCTGCGCTTCCCCAGGCATTGTCGAGAAAACAGGCTGATCTCGATTTCGGCCTGGTTCAGCCAGCTCCCATGCTTGGGCGTGTAATGGACTGTGAGGCCGTTCCAGATCGAGCCGCCCCTCTGCTCTCCGAAATAGTCGGTGAGGGACTTCCGGCCATGGATGTTGAGGTTATCCATCACCAAGTGAATCTTTCGCGCGCCGGGATAGCTGCTCACGACCGTCTCCAGCGCCCGGGCATATTCGGCAGCGGAGCGGTTGGGGGTGGGCAGGGTGAAATGCCGACCGGCTTTCGGCTCCACGGCGCAGAAGACATTGGCAGTGCCGCATCGTTTGTACTCGTTGTCCCGTTTCGCCGTCCGGCCGGGGGCAGCGGGAATCGGAGGCCGGATGTCGGCGTGCAACGTGACCGGTTTCTCGTCCAGGCAGACCACCGGTTCAGCAGCGGCGTAGGGCTTTTCATAGGTTGCCAGCACGTCTTCCATCTTTTGGATGTACTCCTGATTCAGTTCCGCCACGCACCACATTTTTTCCCCGCCACGGCTTCAGGTCGTGGCTGAGCAACAAGATTCTCGCCGTCTCCCGACCCACTTGCGGCACCAGTTTCCGCTTAACGGCCTGCTCGGCGACCAGACGGACGGTCCAACGGGCGTAGCCTTCGGGCGGCTGGCTACAAACCATGGCGATGATCCGCTGTTTCTGCGCTCCGTCCAACAGTTGCTCGGCACCCCGCCCTTGCCGCTCGTAGAGCGCACCCGGCAACCCGCTGCGCTTATACCGGTGGCCGATCCGCCGCACCGCCTGCGGGGTCAGATGCACCATCTTGGCCACCGCCGGCGCGGTCAAGCCCTCCGACAACTGCTCCAAGGCAAGAGCCCGCAGGACCACGCGCACCTGCTGAATGCCGGCTCGCAAAAGTCGCCGAAGCTGCTTCTGATCTTCGGCTGATACCTTCACCTCAAGGGGGCGTCGCGACATGCCCTAGTATAGGCCCAAAGATTCCCCAAAAACAATTTATTATAGAATCTTTTCATGCGGTCAAAGACCTAGGAGGTGTAAGCGTCGGGCGAGCGGGCCGGTGATCTCGAAGCCCATTTCCATCAGTGCCGCAAAGCGTAGATTCGGCGGCCCTGCACGGAAGGCGGTCGAACTTACCTCGGGAGATCTACTGCGTGTCACGGCATGGTGGCTTTACAGCTTGCTGGAGCCGCACGTAGCCAAGGTGGTGGTCTTGTGATCCCCGCCAGAATCCACGCCGTCTAGGAGAGAAGAAGAGCGACCGGTCGGACGCCCGCAAGCTGGCCGAGGGGTTGCGCCTGGGCACGCTGAAACCGGTCTATCACGGCAACGCGCTGGGGCCGGCGTTGAAAGAAGCGAGCCGCAGCTATCGCACTCTGGTGAGCGACACGACGCGGGTGATGAGCCGGCTGATGGCGCTGTATCGGGCGCGGGGGATCCGCTGTGCGGGAACCCGCGTCTACTCCCCGCGCCTCCATGATCAGTGGTTGCAACAACTGCGCGAGCCCGGCGTGCGAGGGCGCGCCGAACGGCTCTACAAGCAGTTGGACTTGCTGATGCCGTTGCGCCACGAGGCGCGCGCCGCGCTGCTGACCGAGAGCCGCAAGCACCCCGCGCATAAGATTCTGCAAAGTATTCCGGCGCTCGGTCCCGTGCGTGTAGCCTTGCTGCTCGCCCTGCTGCAAACCCCCTATCGCTTTCGCGGCAAGCGGCAGTTGTGGACCTACGCCGGCCTAGCGCTGGTGACTCGCACCACCGCCGACTACCAGGTGTTGGATGGCGAGGTGACACGCTCGCGCAAGCCGGCCTTGGTCCTGGGGCTCAATGCCAATCACAATCATTTTCTCAAGGCGCTATTCAAAGACGCTGCCGTCACTGCCCTTACGCGCCCCGGACCGCTTCGAGATTTCTATACTACACGCGTAGCCCAGGGCATGCAACCCGAACTGGCGCGCCTTACCCTGGCGCGCAAGATCGCGGCCATCGCCCTCACCCTCTGGAAGAAAGGAGAATGTTTCAACGCTGAGCATCTGAAAATACAAGCTGCCTGAGCGTCGGCCACGAGCCCCCCGGACAGCGGAACTTTCCTCCCGCTCGTAGTCCGCGGTGCGGTTGACGCTCGGGTTCGAGGGAGAGTCTCCTACTGACCGTTAGGCACTGTCCCCTTTTCATGGGGCGAGTCTCCTAGCCCACTCTCAGGCCCCCTCGGATAACCCCAGAAAGCTGTAGGCGACCAGTCTCCGATAGAACCATGGTTGGCACTCTCCAACCGGTTCGGCTTGTCACGCTTCAGCCGCCGACGACGTTGTCGCGATCACAGGATGAAATCCCGACCTCCGCAAACGCGCTCCCTGATCCGGACGCTCGCCGCTCGGATCACAACTCGAACCCGCGTTGACCAACATCGTAGCGGGAACCAACAAGGGCTGGATGATCTCCTGGCCCGCGCCTCGACTCAGCCCTGGAGCCCCCGCCAACTGCTGGAAGAAATCGCCCGCTCCGAAACCGAAGACCGGGCTCGCCGCAGCCTCGAACGCCGTCTCGCCCAAGCCCGCCTCGGCCGCTTCAAACCTCTGGCCGATTTCGATTGGCACTGGCCCAAGAAGATTGACCGCCCCTTAATCGAACGCGCCCTCACCTTGGACTTCCTCGCTTCCGGCCGCAATCTCATCCTCTGCGGCACGAACGGGCTGGGCAAGACTTTAATTGCCAAAAACATCGCCCATGCCGCCGTGCTCGCCGGCCACTCGGTACTGTTTCGTACCGCCGCCGATCTGCTCGCCGATCTTGATGGCGATTCCCCCGGCTTACGTCGCCGTAAGTTCCGCTTCTACGCCCGCCCCACTCTGCTGGTTATTGACGAATGTGGATATCTGGCTTACGACGCCCACGCCGCTGATCTGCTCTTCGAAGTGATTAACCACCGCTATGAGCGCAATTCTATTCTGCTGACCACCAACAAGGCCTTCAAAGACTGGAACACCGTTTTCCCCAACGCCACCTGCATCGCGGCGCTGCTGGATCGCCTCACTCATCATGCCGACGTCACCCTGATCGAAGGCACTTCCTACCGCGTCCGGGAAAGCGAACTGGAAGCCGCCGCGCACAAGAAAAACTCCGAAAGGAACCCCCGTGCCCAGCGATCTTGAAACCTATCGCCAAACGCTGATCGATCTCTATCTCCGCCTGCCCGATACCCCGCGCCGTCTGAGCCGCTTCGACCTGCGTCTGGTCCGCCAACTTTGGCAGCGCCAGATTCCCCTGACGACCGTAGAAACAGCCTTCTTGTTAGCCTCATCACGCCGCGCGGCTCGTCGCCCCGACGCCATGCCCCTCGGACCTATTCGCTCCCTACATTACTTCATGCCCGTGATCGAAGAACTGCTCGCCCAGGCGGTCCCTGAGTCCTATCTTGCCTACCTGCGCAGCAAAGTCCCCGTCCACCCCGCAACCGGCAAGACCGCCGCCACCACGGGCTGACATCCAACCCCACCCCGGAAAACCGGCCTCTGTTCAAATTTCTACGTTTTTATATGCGCGCCGACACGTGAAAAGGGGCTTGGTGCGTTCGCCGGGGGAATGGCCCTAGTCGAGCTTCAGGTTCTACCATCTCAATGATTCGTCTCTCGTGAGCATGGACAAGCTCGTTTGAGTTCCTTCCAGACTCCAGTCGCAGAGCTTCGCTCTGCGCCAGCCGACCTCGGTCGTTACCGCCTGCGTCTGCCTGCGGTCGTAAACTTCCCAGAGAGCCGGATGGGGGAAATCTGCACGTCCGGTTCGACGAGGGGAGAATGGGTCGCCCCACTCGCGGGGTCGCCCTCTCTCCTACTCTACCAGTCCTTACCCTGATAACCTCAACATTAACATCAAAGGACGAGAGACCGCGGAGTAATCCCGCTCGAAGGGGGACAACTCCGCGCTCCTTTCAGCTTGCGAGATTACGCCAGACTTATCCTGGCACTGCCAATGTATGCGCCACCCCCGAGGCGCGCCAGCCTTACTGGCTCAAGCTTACGGGGTGGCCGGGCCGCGGCGCTCTGGAAGTTTTCCAAGTTCGGTCCAGCGGTTCCGGTAGGGCACCGTTGCCCTGAGGACGAACTTGTCATCTCTGCTGCTCCATTGCCATATTTGGTCTTGTGTGGGAAGGATCAGGTTGCCCCGCATCTCCCTGCCCCGACCAAGCAAGACTATTGCCTCGCCAACGACAAATTGTGGCGCGTCGTGAAGGCTAGAATCCTCCATTACCAGCTTCACGTCGGCGTCTCGGATGCGAAACACTCTAACATTTGGCGTCGTGGCGCTCGACCAAACCGTGCTCAAGAGCGTTTCCTTCGCGTCAAGGGGAAACATATAGAGAAATATGTCTTGTTCCCGTTTGTCGTACAGCACCGTCGATCCATCGTGTTTCTGCATCGTGATCCGAATCTCCCTGGGCGCGCGGTCCGGGCTGTGGTCATCGGTCACCTCAACCGAGTACGTGGTCAACAGGTTACTCGCCGAATACAGACGCAAGGAGCCTGCAATCTCCGGAGCCGTGCGCCGCGTGTTACGGAGTGCCTGCTGAAGCGCCTGTTTCAACTCCTGCCGTTGCTGTTCCGATGTCGGCTGGCCGGAATTCGTCTCTTGCGCTGTAACAGACGAAACGGCAAGCGCTCCCAATAGAAGCAGTGTCGTCAGCGAGGGCGCTCGTTTAATTGTGCATGGTCGCGGCCACGTAAGCTCCAGGGACGTCTCCAGATGCCAGTTTCGTAGCGCAATTGATAATATCGCTCGCATAATCGGGGCTCCCCGACACGGGTCCATAGGCGGTGACACCCTGGGACACGTCCCCGTGTGCTCTGTTGATTTTCATTTGCAATTCAGCCGAACCAGCTTCGATGTTCAGGGCAGGGTTAAACATTTGCCCCCAAGCCTGCTTAACTGTGGCCGTCTGCACAGGATACGAAAGCCCGTTGGTAAGGACATCCTTCAATGAATTTCCTGTCAACTGCATGAGTCCGCGGGCGTCCGAGTCACTCACCGCGTCAGCATAAAAACCCTGATTCAAGCCGCTCGGATCCTTGCTAATCCCAATGTGGCTCTCGTTGAAAATGATGCAGTCGATCAGGCCGTCACATTGGTTCGACAGGTTGTTCTGGTGCACCAGTGTCTGGAGCTGCGGCCACTTTATGATGTTCCCTCCACCACTGCCGCCACCGCCACCGCCACCGCCACCAAAGTCATCTGGCGATGCGCCCCAGTCCCAATCGACGGTCGGTTGTTGGTTAATTTGTTGGTTCGACTGGGACACCTCCTCAGGAGAGGCGCAAACAATCCCCCACCCCCCTAGACCGTTGGGCCCACCGGCGGAACTCCAGCCCAGATTTGCACAAACCATCTGCTCTTCCAGTCCGCTTGGGTCGATGAGGGTCGTCGGACTATTGAGTACGTACGCATAGCGATTCAGTGACTGGGGATTGGTGATGTCGCCGCCCAGCGGGTCAGGGCTGTGCCAGCGGCTCAGGTTCGGTGAAAACAGGCGGTTCTCGGTAAGGTCGGTAGTCGTGTTCGGGTCGCGGTAAGTCAGGTCAGCGAACTCGAGGCCACCGCCGCCCCACGATTGCCACAGGTCTCCCCAAGGGTAGAACAGCATGTCTTGAGTCGGCGTCCCATAGTGGTTCGTCATGAAGGTCCGCGAGTCAATGTTGTTGACGTGGTGGAACCAAGTTTCGCCGCTGTTGTACACCACCAAGGGCCGGGCTCCTTGCATAATTATACTGTAGCTGCCGGCAACGCCCAGCCAGTTCCCTGCCGGGTCAAACAGGTGGTCGTAGGTCACGCCACCGGACACCCACGCCACCCGGCTCCCCACGGCGTTATAGGTGAAGCTCCAGGTCGTGCCGCTGTCTACCGACGCGACCCGCCCCTCCGCGTCCCACTGATAAGTGTGAGCCGTCGTGTTGCTCGAGTCCTTGGTAAGGTTCCCCGCCGCATCGTAGGTGTAATTCGCCGATGTGATCTGATTCGTGTTGGCGCTGAAAGTCAGGTTCGCGGGCATATTCGCGCAACCGCTCACGCAACTCATGTTACCGTATTGTCCGTTCGAGCCATCCCCGTACGTATAACTGTAGGATTGATTATACGTCGAATTGCCCGTGGCCACGGCAGCGGTCAGCCGGTTCACGTTGTCAAAGTTGTAGCTCGCCGTGTGGCTGAATCCGGTTTGAAAATTGTCCTGGTACCAGTAGGCCAGCACATTTCCATTGTTCTTCGTCCCCTGCGTAGGCGCCGCGCAGCTTGTGGGATTGGACTTGTCCGCGTAATAGTTGTAGGCGTAGCAGTAATCCGAGTACAGGTTACCGCCGCTCAGGCCAAGCTCGACTATGGTGGGCTGGAGCCGGTTGTTGTAGGTGTAGGTTTCCTGAGTGTTGCTGCACCCGCTGCCCGCACAGCCGTTCTCGAGCGCGCTGACCGCGCCCCAGGCAGTGTAGGTGATGCTCGCCAGATTTTGCGGGTGGTACCCGTCTATTTTGGAGCTTTGCACCGCCGTAATCTGCTGCGCCGCATTCACAGTATTGGTCAAGGTGGCGCTGTCGGTCGTATCGGGGTGCACCCAACTAGTGACGTCGCCCGCCCAATCATAATAATACGGCGTATTCCAAATGGTCGAGGTGCTGCAGTTCGAGGGATTGCACTGCCAGAAGTTGCTCGTCCGCCCCACCTTGTCATAGCTGTAAGCCGTGACCGTGGCTGGGCCGGTGCAGGTTCCGGACGCCGTATTCGTACAGGTAAGGACCAGCCTTCCCTTCGGGTTCGTAAAGCTCACGCCGGTCCAAAGCGGCATGGTGCTCGGAACCTGGTCGTAGAAGAAATTGGCTGTGGGTGTCGTGCCGTCAGAATAGGACTTGGTGGTGAGCCGGTTAAGCTTATCATTATAGCTATAAGTGGTGGTAACGCCACGGGCATCGGTGCGGCGGCAAACGGCGGAGGGGTCGCCACTGCAGAGGGTCGTCGCCGCGTCAGTCAAGGAGCACGCCGAGCTGGAACTGGTGTAGCAGTAGTACGTGCTTCCGGACTCGGGGTTGCCGGTGGCAAACGGGCGCGAGAGCATGTCGTAATAGTACCACCGAGCAGGTTGGCTGCCCTGGGTCACGCTGAGCAGGTTGTTCAAAGGGTCATAGGTGTAGGCGGTCTGATAGTTCAAGTGCGGAGAGCTGCCGGGGTCTTCCGTCACCGCAGTGACGCGCCCAATGGCATGCGGAGGACCGGTCAGAGATACCACCGTCAGCCACTCGAGTATTGTCTCAGAACCCCAGCCGGACGCAATACCTCCCAATCCGAACGCAAGCACAACGCGCTTTCGCTTGGTTTTTCGACTGGAATCCGCTCTCGTCGTATGGCTCGCCAAGCTCTAGCCCCCTATTTCGGGTCCGGGCCGTTGGCGCCGTCGCCTCCGGACGTCGTCTCACGCTTCCGTCCACTGATTGATTTAGGACCGCTGGACCACCAGGGTGGTGCGTCAGCCTCGCGAGCCCCTTCCGCGAATCTCACACGTCAAGCAACAGGGGTCTGCGACAGCCAGTAACCAGCGCAACCGCTGTAGAGGGTTTGGCTCAGGAATATTTGAACTCGAGAAAACGTGTCGCTGTCTGCGAGGTGGCCTTCCCACGACCACATTAACGTGCCCATTAAATTGGGTGCGACGGCAAGCGAGATAGCTGCTGCGCCAACACCACATAGGAGGAGAGCTACCCATCCCTCTATACGCCAATTGTGGGCAAACACGTACAGGGCGAGTGACAGCACGAATACGCTACCGAATATTCCCATGACATAAGCGTAAATCACCGTGAGCGCAGCAAAAATTGAGTGAGCCCTCGTAAGGTGGTTGTCAACGGCAACGAACATTGCAAGACCCGCCAGAATTGCAGCCAGACGGCCGCAATAGCCGTTCACGGTAACGAGCAAGGCGGCGACAAGGCATCGCCACCCAGATCGCCTGACGCTGAGCCATCCGATTCCCTGGCAGAAGCCAAGGGCCACGATGAGCCCAAGAAGGAGCAGGAGGTCCGGGAGCAGCCAAGCACGCCCGGCGAAATACGTTCCGGTGCGAGATGCCGCCGCCAGCAGCTCGAATATTCTCTCAGAACCCCAGCCGGACGCAACGCCCGTCAATCCGAACGCAAGCACAACGCGCATTCGGTTGGTATTTCGACTGGAATCGACTGTCATCATATGGCTCACCAAGGTCTAACTCCCCTATTTGGGTTCTTGGGCGTCGGCGCCGTCGCATCCGGACGTCGTCTCGACCTTCCGTCCCCTGATCGATTTAGAACCGCTGGACCATCAGGGGGCGCCTCAGCGCTCTCCTGGTGCTCGTACTGGTGTAAGCGTCCTCGCTACGGGCGGTTACTTTGAGCATTTTGTTCAGGCGACTCTCCGTCGTCTCCTTCTTCGATATCGTTGCCTCCACCTACTCCTCCACCTCCGCTGCCCCCTTCGTCCGTCGTTGTCGGCGGAATAGGGGTGTTGTTCGTACCCAATTGCGAGATATTCCCCGCCGGAACATCAGTCAGCTGATTGGGATCCTGACCCGTTTGATAAGTCCAGATCTCCAGGGATGGGTAGCCACTGTACGTACTCCCTGGGAGGACACTGACTGTGCCGTTAGATCCTATAGTCAAGGACAAGTTCATATCGATCGGATCAGTCGGGGCGCCGGGCCAGCCCGCAAATCCATTTAAGGCAGAGGTATCAATGTTTACCAACACGGAGCTGTCAGAGAATTCAGGACTTATGTTGCCGACGACGCCGCCGGGCTGTCCCACTGTGAAACCTCCATCAAATGCACCCGCTACCACGGCTTGGCTCAGCCCCGCTTGGACTGAGGACTGGAGAACACCGGATATGCTATCGTATATAAGGTTTACCTCTTCCCTGAATGTGCCGCCATTCGCCGAGGGACCACGATTGTCGCCTATGCCCTGTACAAACCAGTTGCCGCCCGGCACGTAATATGTGGGTATGTACAGGTCTACACAAACACCGATCTGCCCAAGGCTCAACGTCGGTGGCTGCGAACAGAGTCCGCTTGGATCGATTGCTGATACAGGGTTGTTGAGAACATACGCATACCGATTCCAGGATTGCGGGTTGAGCGCATTACCCCGGTGTGTGTCGGGAGTGAGCCAGCGGCCCAAATTCGAATCGTACTTGCGATGCAGGGTGTGGTCCAGACCGGTCTCGCTATCCCGTTCCAGGCCCGTGAATTTGTAGTTCTGCGAGCAAGTCGTGATGTGTGCATTCTCATAGCCAAATGGCGTGAAATCTGCGTCGTAGCACACTACGCCCGCGGAGGTCGTAAGGGTCTTTGTCGTACCCAGGTGGTCTTGAAAGTAGTAGTACACATTACCGGAAGAGTCCCGGCGGGCCACACGGTTGGCGTTGAAAAAGATGTATTCGTTGAGCGTGGTTCCGCTGGAGTTTGTCTCCGCCAAGGGTGTACCATCAGCCGAATTCCAGTAAAGTGTGCCGCTTGACTTCATAACCCGTTTGCCGTCGCCATCATAAGTGTAGGTAACTCCGCCAGCCGATTGCAGACGGTGACGCGCGTCCCAGGTGTAAGTGTATGTGCCGTCGGAGGTCAGGTCACCGGAGGCGTCGTAGGCGTATCCTGAATTAGTGATCTGGTTGTTGGTATTGATGCTGAGGTTTAACGTGGGAGGAGTGCAACTGGTCGCTGTGACTGTACCCAAGTTGCCATAACGGTCGTAGCCAAAGCTCTGCCCCCAGCAGTAGGTGCCGGATGTGGCTTGGCTTTGCGCGGTCGCTACGCGGTTGAGGTTATCGTAAGTAAAACTTTCAGTTCGAACCGTATTCAAATTGTTGGTGATCGTTTCCACGTTGCCGTTGGCGTAGTATGCGAAGGCCAGATTGAGGGCATTGGCGGCTGAGGAGGTAGCAGTGGCCGTGTAAGGCAACAACCGATTGGTGTAAGTTGCTGCATATGTAATTCCTCCGAAGCTGCCTGACTCGCCAAGCAGGGCACCGGCAACCGCCCCCTGGGGTGCGTAGGTTGCGTTGAGTACGTAGTTCACGTTGTTGGTGGTGTCAACGGCGGAAAGAGGCTGTTGAGCAGCGCTAACAGTGTAGGTTATAGTTCGACCACTTGGGTACGTGATGGTACTCGCAGAGCCATCGAGGTTGTAGGTATACGCAATGTTCTTCGTTACGGAGCCAATCGTGCGCTGTTCCATCAGGACCCGCCCCATAGAATCGTAGGCCCATTCGGTGCTTCCGGAGGCATCAGTCATGGTAGTCCGCCGACCCTTATTGTAGCAGGAGACGGACAGGCCCAGGCAACCTGTCTGGTCGTAAGTGTAGGCGGTCGCCGTAGGGTTACTGTTCGAGTAGGACTTGCCGGTGATACGGTTCATCGCGTCGTAGGTGTAGGTCGTCGTGATCCCACGCGCGTCGGTACGGCGGCAGGGCGTTGAGGCGCTGCCGCTGCAAAGCGTCGTCGAGGAGTCGCTCGGTGAGCAGGCGGAAGTGGAACTCGTATAGCAAATGTAAGTATTTCCTTGCTCCGGCGTGGTAGCCCAGAAGAGGCGGGAGAGGTAGTCGTACATGTACGAGCGGACTTGGCTACCCTGGGTCACGCTGAGCAGGTTGTTCAAAGGGTCATAGGTGTAGGTGGTCTGATAATTCAGGTGGGGAGAGCTGCCAGGATCTTCGGTCACGCTGGTGACGCGCCCCATGCCGTCCGCACAGAGCTGGCGCACTTTGGACGCCGGGTCGGTGACGGTCGTACAGTAAGTGGAAGTGCCTGCTGCGTAGCTGGTGGTGGCGGTGGCGCCGCCCGGGGCTTGCACGGACGTGGTCCGGCCGAGGGCGTCGTAACTGTAGGTGGTCACTCCATAGGTGGTGTCGCTCTTCGTGTAGTAGGGATTGGAAACCGAGTACACCTGCCCCAGCGTGTCATAAACCGTGTCCACGTAGGTGGCGGCGGATTTATCCTGGGCTTGGTACGGTCGCCCCAGACCATCCAGCAACTGAGTAATCTGGTGAGACTTGCCGCTGGCGACCGCCGTCGAGGTGGAGACCGAGAAGGCGTTTGCCGCATCCGTGTAGGTGATGGTTTTGCTGCCTCCATCGGGATAGCTCACTCCCACGAGCCGCCAGAAGTGATTGGGGTCGTTGTAGCTATATGTAGTGGTCTTACCATTGACGTCCGTGCTGGAAGCCAGAACGCCACCGGCGCAGTTGGTGTCATACGCGTAGGACATGTATAGGTTGTTCGGAAGCGTAACCTTGGTGGGAAAGGCGTTGATACACGAACCGGTACCGTATGTGTAGGCGGTCTTGTTGCCATTGAAATCTTCGCTCCAGTTCAGCGTCCCGTTGCTGTTGTGATTGAAGTTCTGCGTTACGGTGGCGGTGAATTTTGTCGCATAGGTGGCCGAGAGCTTGTTCCCATACGCGTCGTAAGTGTAAGTAGTCCCCGCTTTCAAGCTTCCGGCGTTGTCGTAAACGTACACGCTTAATGGCCTGTCATAGATGTATATCCCGTATAGGTTGATGTCGTAAGTAAAGGTGGTTTTGCGCAGCGCGGTATTGGACAGGTAATCATACGCATCGATCTCCGTCGGCTGGCTGTAGCTGTTGTAGAGGGTCCTGCCCCAGGAAACCAAGGCGCTCGGGAACGTGGTATGCACGTCGATTTCGAAGAAGGGATATGTTATATTGCCGCCGTAGTTATACCTCGTGGCGACGGTCACGAGAGGCGACGAGGAACCCTGGTTGATCACTCGCTCAGTCTCATACGCGTATTGCGTGCCCGCTATCTGCTGGAAATAATACGTGGCGACGTTCGTCTGCGGGTCGGTGATGGTTGTCGTCCACCCCGTTCCCGTCTCAATATGCGCGTATTTCCAGTAGGTCGAGCCGGTGTAGCCCGTGTCAGGTGTTTCGCGCTGAAGCGTGGCGGTGGTGCCATCGGTGCAGGTGATTCCCGAACTGCCGCCCGTATAGGTGTAACTAATCTTGCCACCGGTAGGCAGGGTCACGGTGGCGAGCCTGCCGGTCACTGCGCCCTGATAGACTGGGTTCGGCGTCGGCTCGTAGCTGAAGGTGTATTTGGTACTGTCGGGCAGGTCGATTTCGCTGACCAGGTACTGTGTTTGCTGCTGGTTTTTCCCATATTCTACGATGTTGCTGCACCCGAAGTTCGTCTCCAACGTGTATTGTGTGTACTTCATCGTGAAAGGGGTGGAGGTGTTGCCCTGTGGGTTGGTGTAGCTGAAGGTGGTGTTGGCCGAGGCAGGTGCGGGGGTATAGACTGTGAGCGCGATGGTGTTGAGTGTGTCCGTGAATGTCGTCGTCGTTGTGGAGGAGTTGTAGGAGGAGCTTATGGTGTTACCGTTCGGGTCCACCACGGAGCCCTGCGGGGTGGTGTAGCTGCCTCCCTGCCATATATAAGGATTGATGGTCACGCCGCCCGCCGACTTGATGGCCGCGTTCACCGTGCCGCTCACGACAAGCGTGTAGCCAGACCCGGCCGGGTCGAGGTTGGTGCCGCCGGTCACGGGCGCTATGTTGCAACTCGACTGGCCGGTGGTGGTTTGCACCGAGACGGCGTGGCTCGTTCCCTGGGCATCATAATAGGGGCCAAACGTGTAGTAGGTGATGTGGTAGTACAGACCTTGATAGTAGCATAGAGTGGGATTGACGACCTCTTCCAGGTACCCAGTGGCGCCGTCGCTGACGCTGTTCCAGCCCCAGCCAACGACCGGCGTCCAGGTGTTCGAGCCTGATGATGAGCTCGGGTACCAGATCGAATTATCGTAGGTAAGGGCATAGTTGAAGGGGAGGCCCGCTCCCGCCTTATTCAGGATCGGAATGGCGAAATGCACGTTCAGGTTGGAGAGGTTGATGGTGTCGAAGGGGCCGCCGCCGAAGCTGCCAAAGGGCGGCGTGCCGGTGACCACCTGGGCGGAGGCCGGGCGGATTAGGAGCAAAGCGAAGGCGAAGAGGACTGCAAACCCAAATGGACCACCCATTAATCCCCTCCTTAGCAAGGAGGGGAGTTCGCGAGTTTCGATTTTGCAGTTTCCAGTTTCCAACTTCCAGTTTCGGCTCTTGTCATTGGGCGCCTCCTGTGGTGGGCGACGGCAGGGTGAATTCACTGTCCGGGACGCCGGAATTCAGAACCACGTTGGTTACGGTGAGATCGAGCGTCAGAGTTCCCTGAACATATTTCTGAATGCGAAAGGGAGCGAGCCCGCCGCTCGCGTTTTGATAACCGCCGAATTGAATTCCGACGGGGATATCCGTGTTACCGTCCTTGTCGGGGTGGACGTTGAAATCGAGCACCATGGGAAGGAATGACTTCGGGTCGAAATAGATATCCATGCTGCTTAGGCGCTGGATTTCGGACGCCGCCGCGGCGGTGTCGGCGGACAAGACCCGAGCCACTCGGAGGTGAAGCAAAGGACTGCCCGAGCTCGAGTCCGAGCCGAGGTAAGAGAGGGCGAGGGTAGGGTCGGCGGAAATGGCTTCGAGCGTCAAAGCCGGGAAGAACCAGCTCGCGTCGGTCCAGCAGTTGTACGCGGCCATGGAGTGGACCGTGGCGTCCGGCCCGCTCCAGACCCCGGCAATCCCGTTGCGAATCTCCTGGCGCGTGCCGCCGCTCAAACTGAGCTGGACGATGCTCTCCTGATTGACGTGTCCGATCAGAATGGCCCCGCCGCTTTCCTGATCGGAACCGGCGACGTAGGCCGCGGTGGCTTGCAGGGTTGCGTCATTCACGCTCACCGACCCGGAGAGAGCGTTAAGCGAGGACGCAATTAAAGTAAGAGCCTTGGGGTCGCGCACGGCGGCTTGCTGCGCCGTTGCTTGCCTCGTGCCGAGCGAGCAAAACATCAGCGCAGCGGCAAGCCCGAAAAGGAATACTTGACGGACCACGCGCAGGATGGTGGGTCGATCGGTAAGCCGGGACATGGGGCTACCTCCTGGAGAGGGATTGAGGGATGAAAGCCAAACAAGCGTTTTTGGCGGGTCAGAATCCACACAGCGTTATCTCCTGAGTGGAAAACGGCATAAGAGTAATCAATAAATTATCAGTTTGTCAAGGGACAATATGCCCTGAAACAACATTTTTTTGATACATGATCTCCAGCGCTAAAATGTCCCATTTGTTCTTGGGGAGGGTTGCGGAGTCCAGTGACATGTGAAGAGTGACTAGGGGCAAAAGCCGGGATGAGGGAGTCACAATTCCGGAGGCAGGGGCGCGCGCACTGACGCTAATTCCAGATTGCAGATTTCAGATTTGAGACACACATGAACACGTAAGACGAGGCATATCGGCGAGATGCCCGTGCTACCTCCTGAACTCGTTGGGGAACTCATCCGCATGCTTACCGAAGAGATCACCGCAGAACTTAATTCGGAATCGCCTCAACCTTATTAGCAACTCGATCATTCCAGGCGGAGCGAACTTGCGCCGGCGCGACATGCCACCAGTTTATCTGCCCCCCGGTCCGCGGGCGACGACGAAGGTCCCTCGTCCTAAAAAGCACCGGACCCCGCAGGCGCGGGAAAGCGGGTCTGCGCTTGCCTTATGTCTCTTGACCCGCGAGGCAAGATAGGCTAGGCTACTACGGTGAAGACACGCAGGAGGTACGGCCTCCCCGGGACGCAATGCGGCCATGCTACTGCCCGTCCTAACCCACTCCGGAGAATATGCCAGGGGGGGACGAAAAGCCCACAATTGGCTCCCCACGCCACAGAAAACAAGTCTGTCGCTGCAGGGGAAGCAAAAAAAATCCTTAAAATTGACAGAACGACACGGGAATGTCGATGAAAACAAAGGGCCGGAACTCAGCACCCGGGAACGAAGCGGGAATGTCAATGAAAAAAGGCACTTAAGTGGTAATGGCGGGAATATTATTGAAAACACATAAGTTACATCCCGCGTTGGCCCGGATTGTTCTCGCCTCTGCGACCATGCAGGCTCTGAGGCGCACTAATGCCAAGCTTCGGCCCGGCACAGCCGTAAAATGCCGACCCCGTCTTGCGGGGTCGGCGCTACGCCAAACTGAGACACCACCCAGTCTGACGATTCCTTGACATCCTGCGCGCAAATCTTCAACAATGACGGATTCTGGAGAGCAGTCGTCAGTTATCAGTTTTCAGTGGTCAGTCAATTTTCCTGGGGGCTTCTTAACTGACAACTGAAAACTGAGAACTGGCGTCTAATCACGAAAGGTCAAAGTTATGCGTTGGAGTCAAACATTCATTCCCACTTTGCGCGAGGACCCTGCGGAAGCGGAGGTTCCGAGTCATCGTCTGCTATTGCGAGCCGGTTACGTTCGCCAAGTGGCGGCGGGAGTCTATGCCTATCTTTTCCTGGCGCAGAAATCCCTTCTCAAGGTGATGAAAATCATCCGCGAAGAGATGAACGCCATTGGGGCGCAGGAGTTTTATTTGCCGGCCTTGAATCCGGCGGAGCTTTGGAAGGAGTCCGGCCGATACGATTCTTACGGCGAGACGTTGTTCAAGTTCATGGATCGCAACCAGCATGAAATGTGCCTGGGGGTGACGCACGAAGAGGAGATGACGAACATCGCGCGCAATGAGCTGCGATCGTACAAGCAACTGCCTCAGATCTGGTATCAGATCCAGGAGAAATTCCGCGATGAGCCGCGGCCCAAGTCGGGGTTGTTGCGCCTGCGTCAGTTCTGGATGAAGGACGCCTATTCCTTCGACCTTGACGATGCCGGACTGGAGATCAGCTACCAGAAGCATTACGGCGCCTACGGGCGCATTTTCGACCGCTGCGGGCTGAAGTACGTCATTGTGGAAGCGTATTCAGGGACTATGGGAGGGACGCACTCCCATGAGTTTGCCGCGCCGACTGACGCGGGCGAGGATTCGGTGGCCATTTCTGAGTGCGGCTACGCGGCCAATCTGGAGAAAGCCGAAGCCAACGCGCCTCGAGTCGAGGACCTGCCCGGCGACGCGCTTCCCGAGCCGTTCCCCACTCCCGGCCAGAAGACCATTGAAAATTTAGCAAAGTTCACGGGCGAAAGTCCGGCGCGGCTGATGAAGACTCTGGTCTACATGGTGGAAAGCAAGCCTTTGGTTCTCTTGCTGCGTGGCGATCACTCGCTCAGCGAGACGAAGTTGGCCGCCGCGCTGGGTTCGGACGTATTCCGGCCAGCCACACCCGAGGAGGCATTGGCGCTGCACGGCGCGCACGTGGGCTCGCTGGGGCCGGTGGGGCTTAAAGGAGTGAGGATATTGGCGGACCGGGCGTTGGAGGGGCGAAAGAACCTCATCACGGGCGCCAACCGTGATGATACGCACCTCCGCAACGTCACGCCGGGGCGTGATTTCCAGGCCGAGTATCATGATATGCGGGTGGTGACGGCGGGCGACCTCTGCCTTCGCTGCGGCAACCCCATTCAAATTCGCATTGCGGTGGAATTGGGACACATCTTCAAACTGGGAAGACGGTATTCCAAAACGATGCATGCCACTGTATTGGACGAGAACGGCAAAGAAACGCCGCTGGTCATGGGGTCGTATGGAATTGGCGTGGAGCGCATCTTGAGCGCCGCCGTGGAACAAAACCACGACCAGGATGGCATGTTTCTGCCGCGGGCGATTGCTCCTTTCGACGTCATCCTGACGGCGGCCAACATGGATGATGCGCGGCTGCGCACGGCGGCGGAGACGCTCTACGAAGAAATGCTCGCCAACTCTCTGGACGTGTTGTTTGATGACCGCGCGGAAAGGCCAGGCGTCAAGTTCAAGGATGCGGACCTGATTGGCGTGCCTTACCGGGTCACTTTGGGCAAGCGGAAGTTCGAGCAGGGGTTGGCGGAAATCTTCCAGCGCTCGACAAAGAAAGTTCGCGATGTTAAGCTCTCAGAGGTCGTGAATTGCCTGCAAACGGAGTATCTTGTATAAGGAGCAAAGGCCCAATTGGGTATCGGTATGCGGCGATCGGAAGAGGCATCTGGACGGGCCAAGGCGTTTTTTTCTCTAGCATTTCTGGCGGCCCTCATCTTCGTTGCTATAAAAACCTTCCCCGTTTACATCAACAATTTTCAGATTCAAGACCACATCCAGCGCCTTTCCACTCATTTGGCAGTTCAAGCCAGGCCCGTCACGCCGGATGCGATACGGGATGAGGTGGTCGCGTACGCACAAGATCACGGAGTTCCGCTTGCCGCCGATAATGTTAAGGTCACGATCTCAAGTCGCGTATCGATCAACCTGGACTTCACGGTGCCGGTGGACCTGATCGTTTATACCCTTAAGCTTCACTTTACGCCATCGGCGGGGAATCAGTCGCTATAACCCGTGGTTCGAAATGCGCCAGTATCACGCTCGAATCCCCGCCCGTTTCGGAAGCAGGGGCGGTCACGCCTTGCCGGCGTGGCAGGTGGGAAGAGAACTCTAGTCGCCGCCTGCTTGTTGGGTCTGCTCGGCTTCACCGGCCTTTTCGTCTACTACTACGTCCGATTCTCCCGCCTCATTGACGCCCGTCTGAGTGGCGACATCTTCAACAATGCTTCCCTGGTCTTCGCCGCACCCACACCGGTTTCCGTAGGTCAGGCGGGCACGCCGGAGGAGGTCGCCAGACGCCTACGCAGAGCCCTTTATGCCGAAAGCAGCAGGGCGTCTTCCGTCGGCGTCTATAGGCTGACGAGAGACGGAATTGAAATCACTCCCGGCCCCATTTCTTTCTTCACCGGCGAAGTCGCCAAAGAAGGCCCGGCCATCTTGATCTTCCGGGATGGCCGCATTACTTCCATCACCTCGCCAGACGGCGGCACGAAGTTGGCGAGTTACGATCTCGAGCCCGAGGTAATCACCACGTTGTTTGACAACAACCGCTCCAAGCGGCGGTTGGTGCGTTACCAGGACCTCCCGAAAGTGCTGCGGGATGCGGTGCTGGCAGCGGAAGATCATCGCTTCTTCTCCCACCACGGGGTGGATATTTTCCGCATTCCGGGAGCGGCGGTGGCCGACATCCGGGCGGATCGGAACGTGCAAGGCAGCAGTACGTTAACCATGCAGTTGGCGCGCGGCTTTTTCTTGACGCCGGCGCGCGTCTGGCGACGAAAACTGGAGGAGACTTTCCTGGCTTTCTTGCTGGAACAACGCCTCACCAAGGAACAGATTTTCGAGCTTTATGCGAACCAGATCTACCTTGGCCAGCGGGGCAGTTTTTCCATTTATGGCTTCGGGGAAGCGGCCAACTCTTACTTCAATAAGGACGTGGCCAGCCTGACGTTACCTGAAGCGGCCTTTTTGGCGGGCTTGATCCGCGGTCCGAATTTGTATTCACCTTACCGGCGGGCGGCAAGGACCCTGGAACGGCGCAACTTTGTGATCAGGCAAATGCTGAACCTGGGAATGATCACCTCCGAGCAGGCCGAGAAAGCCTCGGGAGCGGAGTTGGGGGTGATGAATCAGAACGTGGAAGGTCTCGAGGCGCCGTACTTCGTGGACATGGTGCGCGACCAGTTGCTCGTCCAGTTTTCCGAGCGGGATTTGATTTCGCAAAGCTATCGCATCTATACCACCCTCGATCTGGATTTGCAGAAGGCGGCCTCTGAGGGGGCGCGGCAGGGCATCAGCGAAGTGGACCAGGAGCTAAGAAAATCAAGGCATGCCAGGTCCGGCGGGATGGAGGCTTCTAATCAGCCCCAATTGGCCCTGGTGTCGCTGGACGCGCACACTGGGGAGATCAAAGCTCTGGTGGGAGGGCGAGACTACGCCTATAGCCAGCTTAACCATGTTCTGGCCAAGCGACAACCAGGATCGTCCTTTAAGCCCTTTGTCTACGCCGCCGCTCTCAGCACGGCTGTGGACGGCTCGCAGCCGCTGATCACGCCGGCCACCGTGCTCAACGACGAGCCGACCACCTTCCATTTCGGCGACCTCAATTACGAACCCGAGAACTACAAGCAGGAATATCACGGGATCGTCACCCTGCGCGAGGCGCTCACCCACTCCCTGAATGTGGCGACAGTCCGCTTGGCGGAAATGGTTGGGTACGACAAAGTGAGGGACCTGGCGATTGCCGCAGGAATCAACAAAGACCTGCTGGCGACGCCCGCCATTGCCTTGGGCTCTTATGTGGCGACCCCCTTGGAGATTTCCGGGGCCTACACAATTTTTTCGAATGGCGGCCAGTACGTTGAGCCGAGGTTTATCCTTGCGGTCAACGACTCCACGGGAACGACTCTCTGGCGGAATTCCGTAGTAACCCGGCAAGTGCTCGACCCACGCGTCTCTTATCTAATGGTGGACTTGATGGAAAGCGTGGTCAACAACGGCACGGGTGCCGGTGTGCGCACTCGAGGTTTCACGCTCCCTGCGGCGGGGAAGACGGGGACTTCGCACGACGGTTGGTTCGCGGGGTTCACCTCCGATCTGCTGGCGATCGTTTGGGTAGGCTACGATGACGACCGCGAACTGAGGCTGGCAGGGTCGGCTTCCGCCTTGCCCATCTGGACGGAGTTTATGAAACGCGCCGCACAGGTTCCCGGTTACGCCGACCCAAAGCCTTTTGCCATGCCGGAGGGCGTGGTTTCCGTTCCGCTGGAAACAAACTCCACCACCAGTGACGCAAGAATCGTCCGAAATGAAGTCTTCATTGCGGGGACAGAACCCCAGGCGACTCAGGTCTCGCAGGGAATTCTGGGGAGGCTCTTTCATCCCCAGGGCCGACCCAACCTGCCTGCCGCGGCTGCCATTCCCACAGGATCCACGGACGTGCTGCCGCCGGGTACGGCCAAGCCGCCGGAGGGTTCGTCAACTGAGGACAGGCATGGGATCATAAAAAAGTTCTTATCGATTTTCAAAGGCAAGGATTCAAAACCTGCGGCGCCTCCGCAAACTGAGAATGAGACGACGCCTCAGAAATAGGATCCGGGTTCCCGGGCCAGTGATTGTCTCTCTTCAGCGGGAGGGTTTGGACATGAAAGTTGATAAGTGGGCTCAACCCGTGATGAAGGGGCTCATCGCTTTACTCCTTTTCCTCAACCTCTGCCTCCCTATTGGGCGCGCACTCCTCGGCGCTCAAGACGGTCAGACTGCGCCGCCTCCCGCCACGGCCGGCCAAACGTACGAAACCCCCGCCAAGCCGCGCCCGCTCAGCTTCGAGGAGCGTGCGGACATTTTTATGGCTCGCAAGTCTTACGAGGATGCAGTGGATTACTATTACCGGGCTCTGAAAGAGGTCCACTTTGCAAACGCCACGTTGTGGAACAAGCTCGGGATCGCCTATCAGCAGCTCCAGAATTACCAGGCGTCACGCAAGGCATACAACCAGGCGATTCGCCATCAGAAGAACTACGCTGAGGCTTCGAACAATATTGGCACCACTTATTTCATGCAGAACAAGTACGGGAAGTCTGTTAAATATTACTTGCGAGCGATCAGACTGAATCCCAATGCAGCGTCTTACCACGTGAACTTGGGAACGTCTTATTTCCACATGAAGAAATACGTGGAGTCTGTGGAGGAATACCGGGCGGCCTTGAACCTTGACCCCGATATCTTTTCGAAACGCTCCACGTTCGGGACGACAGTGCAGGCACGCGAGAACGATCCCGAGTACTACTTCTACCTTGCAAAAGTTTTTGCTTCTCTCGGCCGTCCTGAGGAGGCCGTGCGCAACCTTCGCCGGGCTCTTGAGGATGGATTCAAAGATCGAAAGAAAATCCTCAGCGATCCCGACTTCATGAAGATCAGCCAAGACCCTGCTTACGTCAAACTGATGAACAACCCACCGGTTGGGATCAAGGATTGAATCCGAATTACAGACGGTCGTCAGGCGTGGGGAACGGAAGGGGCGCAATGCGTCAATATCTCCGCCCTCCGAAGGAAGGAGACGCAACGATGGAGGGACAGTACGGAGGGAAGGGAAAGAACCACTTCAAATGTGCAAAGCCTGAGGACGCCATTGTGAGGTTTTTGGCTCTTGTAATGTTGTTTTTCTTACCCTTTAGCCCCTCGGCGACTGCTGAGGGATCAAGGGGGTTTCTTGTTTCGCAAGGCCGAGCCCGGGCCGCTATCGTGGCCGGAAATGGCGAGTTTTGCCAGTTCGTGGGGAAGGAACTGCAGCGCTATCTCGAGGCATTCAGCGGCGCCAAGCTGGAAATTCTCACCCCGGAGGAAGCACGCAAGAGACCGAAGGATTGGGGGTGGATCCTGGTGGGTGGGCCTCAAGCCAACGAACTGGTGCGAGAGGCGGTCTCGAGGAGACTTGTGAACTTCGAGGGACTGAAGCCGGAGGGATTCATTCTCCGGACCACACGGCTGGAGGGTCGCCGGGTATTGGTAGTGGGCGGGAATGAGGAGGCGGCAAGCATGTACGCGGCGTACGACCTTCTGGAACGCTACGGAGCGGTGTTTCTGCTCACCGGGGACATCCTGCCGGAGAAGAAGGCGGACCTGGAGTTTCGGGATTTCGACGTGCGCAGCGATCCGGCCTTTCGGAGGCGAGGCTTCCTCGTTTCCTTCATCTACCCCAATCGCTCGATCATGTCGATGCAGGACGAGCGGGAGTTCTTGGACCAGATGGCGAAGATGAAGATGAACTATCTGCAAATCTTCTGGTTTCCGTACGAGCCTTGGCTGAAATACGAATACCGGGGAGAAGCGAAATGGATGGGGGACGTAGCGCGGAAGGAAACCGGCTATGTTCTCTGGGCGCGAGACTTCGGCTCGTTCATGACCAGCGAGATGAAAGTAGGCCGGGAACACTTCAAAAAGGTGGGCGTTTACCCCCGCTTGGCGCCGCCGGAGTTCCAGCAGATTGAGAACAACGAGCAGGCCTTCGAGGCGGCGCAGAAATACTTACACGAAGTGATCGCCTATGCGGCAAGCCGGAAGATCAAGGTGTGGCTCGACGTTGATGCAACTTCAGTGGTTCCGAATCTGGCACGATATACGACGCGCACGCTGACTTTGCCCTTTCATCCAATATTTGGCACGTTCATGTGTCCGGATAACCCGGTTTCGTTGGAGCTGAATGAGAACCGGCTGAACAGCCTGGTGCGGACCTATTCGGATGCTGAGGGGTTTTTCCTGTATCTGCCGGAGGCCTACCCGGTCTGCAATCAGGACGGGAAGGATCGGCAGTTTTATCAGAACTTGCGGTCTCAGTATCCGGGTGAGGCCGAAGCGCGAGCCGCCTTTACGGGCGACATCGCCCAGGACAATGCTACCGTGATCGATTCCAACAGCGGATCGGTCTACTTCGTACAGAACTTCATGGAAGCACGGGACCGCATGGCGCCCGGGGTGAAGCTGGGCATAGGAGGTTTGGGGCGCCTTTATCTTTGGCCCAATCTGCATAAGATGTTCCCAGCCAGCGTACCGTTCACCGATATGGAGTCACGCGCCATCTGGACGCCGACGGGTGTGCCGATGGAGATGTTCGGAGGGATGGGGGAGCGAGAGAACACGCTCCTTAATCGCATCGATGATGACTCCGACATGCTGGGCATGCAATTCAATGTCAACCTTTATTACAAGGATCGGGTGCTCGAAGGGGGCCTGAAATATGGCTTGGCGGGATTCGCCTCGCAAATGAACCGGGCGCGCGGGACCGAGACAAATACGAAATATATGGCCGACGGCGAGTGGAACCCGCACTTGACACCGCAGGAGTTCTACCGTGATTACGCAAGCCGGATCTTTGGAGAGCGCGCCTTGCCACGGGTGTTGAAAGCCTTCCAGACGCTGGAGAAGAACGAGGAATATTTGGGTTGGACCGGGCGGGGGAATTTTAGCTGTTGCGGCCCGCCTGAGGAGTTGAGTGTCGCTTACCAGTATTCAAAGCAGCCCAACCCGTTCGATGGTCCGAGGTTGCGGGGATGGCGGCCCTATATCACTAGGCTACATAACCAGATCGCTGCCTACACGGGAAGCATCGAGATGCTACAGGAAGCACTTGCCGGCCTGCAAAGCGCCCGCTCCGACGTCGCGCCGAGCGCGCGGGCGTATTTGGCTTTCCTGACCAACCGGACCGAGGCTTACATCCTGCACTTGCAAACCCTAATCACCTGGGAACAGGCTTATATTGACCTGGACAGCGCGTTTGCAACCTATCGACAGGGAGCCGAGCGGAAAGAGTTTCTGGCACGGCTGGACAAAGGCCTGAAGGAATTCGAGGATGCGCGGTCAAAGGCGGTAACGATGGGGGAGAAATGGTCGGAGATCGTGGATCATCCTTCCGACCTGGGGGTGTTGTATCGGATCAATGTTTTTATGGTTGAGGGGACGGAATTGACCGCGAAATTGATGGAGAACATTGATAATTTTCACCATGGGCGGGACTATGCCGAGCCTGTAGATTTTGGAAAGATATATGTATCGTGGCCGGCGCTTGAACCGCCTTGGGAGGAATCGGATTACGTTGCGCCGCAATGAGGGGAAGAGAGAAGTGAAGAGCCGATCTTTGGTCAGGCCGCAATTATTTTCAGGGGCGGCTCCCGCGCCCGGCTAATGTTCAAGGGCAGTCGCCCGCCGCGGGTCTGGACCCACATCCGGCACGCGGTTTCAGAAGGTCAACAATTCTTTGTCGATGTATAGCGGGAAGCGCCTATAATGTAAGGTTTGGATCGAGTCTTGATGCGAAAAACGCTCGGGTCACTCTTACTTTTGCTGATCCCTTGGGGAATCGGGGGCGCCTCCGAGGTGCATGCCGTCCTTGTTTTCCCCTTTGAAAACCAAAGCAGCCGGGCAGATCTGAATTGGATCTCTGAAAGTTTTGCGGAGACTCTCTCCTCTCGTCTTTCCGGTCCCGGTTATTACGTATTGGGCCGGGAGGAGCGGAATGCGGCCTATGACCAGTTGGGCATCCCGGTGGATACGCCCCTGACTGTCGCCAGTGAATACGAGGCGGCTGAAACCCTGGGTGTAGATTGGGCTGTCTTGGGGAAATTCGAGGTGGAGGGCCACCTCCTTACCGCAAGCGCCCGGTTGCTTAACCTCCGCCAGTTGAAGCTCTCCCCCGCCATCGAGGTGAACGGTGAACTAGCCGATCTGGTGGATCTTCAGACGCGATTAGCATGGCGGCTGGTGGCCACTCACGATCCCAGTTTTACGGTCGGGGCGGAAGAGGATTTTGACCGCAAGTTCCCCGATGTGCGACTGGATGCATTCGAGAACTACATCCGGGGCATCCTAGCCACGGACGACCCTACCCGTATCCGCTTCTTCCTGGAGTCTGACCGGTTGGATCCCGCTGATCACCGGGCGGCATTTGCACTTGGCCAACTCTATTTTGGTCAGAAAGATTATGCCAACTCGGCGAAGTGGCTTAGGAAACTGGCCCCCGACGACCCTCACTACCTTGAATCGCTGTTCCTCTTCGGGGTGGATGAATTCTTTCTCGGCCATTACCCATCGTCGGAGAGGGCGTTTGCAAGCATCGGCAAGGAAATCCCGCTGGGCGAGGTGGCGAATAATGCGGGTGTATTGGCGGCCCGGGGTGGACGGTATGCGGAAGCCTTGGATGAATTCGAGCGGGCCTTTAAGACCGATCCGACCGACGGCGATTTTTGTTTTAACCGCGGCGTCACGCTGTGGGACCTCCGGCGATACAAGGAGGCGGCACAATCGCTGGAAGAGGCGATTCGGCTAAATGATAACGATTCTGAGGCCCACACCCTTCTGGCCGTTGTGTTGGGGAAGCTGGGCGATGCGGCGGGGGAGCGGACTCATCTCGAGTGGCTGGGCAAGCACGAAGTGGGATCGGAAGCCGGACTGTCACGGGACGTGTTGCCGCAGCCGCGCCTCAAGAAGAATTTCGACGAACGAGCCTTCCGCTTGCTCTCCCTGGCCGTGCACAACGCGCTCGAAGAGCGGTTCGCAGGTATGCCGGCTGCTGAACACGCCGCGGTCCACAAGTCTCGGGGGGCGAGGTTTGTCAACGAGGGGCGCATGTCCGAAGCGGAGCGCGAACTGGAGGAAGCGACCTCGCTAGTGCCCGGCGACAGGGATGCGCGCATGAGCTTGGCGCAAGTTTTCGAAGCGGAGGGCAAGCACCAGGAGGCGGCCGGGGAATACCAAACCGCGCTGAAGCTTCAGGACAGCTTTGCGGGGCGCATCGGTCTGGCCCGGGTTTATATTTCCCTCGGTCGACCGGAGCAGGCGCGCCAGGAGGTCGAGGCGGCTTTGAAGCTCGACCCGGGAAGCCGAGAGGCCAAGCAACTGCTCCTTCAAATCCCCTCGCATCCCTCGGCTGCAAAGAAGGAACCTTGAGATTGCGACATTTCCAACGGTTGGCTGTTTTTGCTGTCCTTTTAATGGGCGCGGGGGGTGGTTCGCCCGCGGAGGTGGCCCAAACTCGCCCACGGGTGGTTGAAATCCGCCTGAACATGATGATTCACCATGTGAGCGCCGAATTCGTGATGCGCGGCATAAAGTTTGCCAACGACAGCCATGCGGATGCGGTCCTGCTGGAGTTGAACACCCCGGGCGGCCTCGAGAGCTCGATGCGGGATATCGTCTCCGCCATCCTCAATTCGAGCGTGCCGGTCATCACCTATGTGGCGCCCAGCGGGGCGAGTGCAGCCTCCGCGGGCTTCTTCATCCTGGAAGCGGGTGACTTGGCGGTGATGGCCCCAGGGACGAATTCCGGCGCGGCTCATCCTGTGGTGCTGGGCGGGGCCGACGTAGGCAAAACGATGGAGGCCAAGATCGAAAACGACGCGGCGGCTTACATGCGCTCCATTGCGGGTAAGCGCGGGCGCAATTCGACCCTGGCCGAGGACGCGGTCCGCAAGAGCTCGTCCTACTCGGATAAGGAAGCATTGGATGGGAAGCTGATTGACGCGGTGCTAAGCACCCCCTCCGATATCTTCGCGCAATACGACGGCAAGAGCATCAAGCGGTTCAACGACACGACCACGACCCTGCATCTGAAAAATGCGGAGCTCGCAGGTTTTGCCATGCCCGCCCTCGAGGAATTCTTCGCCTGGGTGGCGGACCCCAACATCGCCTTCATCCTGGGTGCGATTGGGCTGGCTTGCCTCTACATTGAGTTTACCCATCCCGGTTTGGTGGCGCCGGGGGTGGTGGGGGCGGTCGCCCTGGTCCTGGCGATGTATGCCTTTAATCTACTGCCCATCAATTCTATAGGTGTGCTTCTGATTCTCGTCGGACTGGGGCTGCTGGTCCTGGAAGTCAAGGCGACATCGCATGGTGTATTGGCGGCGGGTGGCATTCTCGCCTTGGTGCTGGGCGCACTCATGCTTGTGAATTCCCCCTGGCCGCAGGCGCGAATTCACCTCTCCACGGCACTAAGCGTTGCCCTGCCGCTCGGTGTAATCATTGTCGTTCTGCTCCGTTATGCCATCGCCGCAAAGAGGCGCAAGGCAGTGACGGGCGAGGCCGGGATGGTCGAATCCTTGGGTGTAGCGAAGACCGACCTCGATCCTCTGGGCACGGTTCTAGTCCACGGTGAACTGTGGGAGGCGCGCGCCGTGCAGCAGATTGCCAAGGGCACGCGGGTTCGGGTTCGGGAAGTGGAGGGATTGACTCTGCTGGTTGAGCCTGTCCCGGAACGCAGATAGACTTGCGAGCAAGCTGGGAGGGAATGAGCATAGCGGGTGTATCCCCTCGATCTCGGGCAGAAGCCCACGTAGCGCCGGTCCCGCGTCTGCGGGACCGGCAAGTGCCGCCCTAAAGGGCGGCGCTACACCACCCGGACACCAGATAAAGAGAACGCTTCGGGTCATCGCCTGGGATTCCGTGGTCGATCATTCGGAAACCGGCGTCTTAACCGCGTCAAAAACGCGAAAAGGAGCGCAACATGACGATCCTCATGGTCATTGCCGTCATCATTTTCCTGTGGCTTTCAGCTTGTTTGAATGTATTGAGAGAATACGAGCGGGCAGTCACTTTTCGTTTGGGCAGACTTTTGGCAGTGGACAAAGGCCCCGGGCTGATCTTCATCCTCTACCCTATCGACAAGATAATCAGGGTCTCGCTGCGCGAGGTGGCTTGGGAGATCCCGCCACAGGATGTGATCACGCGAGACAACGTTTCGGTGAAAGTGAATGCCGTGGTTTTCTACCGGGTGCTGAGCGCCCAAAAGGCGATTGTGCAGGTTCAGGACTTCCGCTATCAAGTTGAGCAACTGGCGCAAACCAGCCTTCGTTCGGTACTGGGTGAAGTCGAATTGGACGATTTGCTTTCCCAGCGCGAAAAGCTAAATGCGCGTCTGCAAACCATTCTTGACGTACATACTGAGCCCTGGGGCATCAAGGTGACCAAGGTGGAAGTGAAGCAGGTTGACTTGCCCCAGGACATGCAGCGGGCGATCGCGCGCCAAGCCGAGGCGGAGCGCGAGCGCCGGGCCAAGATCATCAACGCCGACGGTGAGTATCAAGCTTCCGAAAAGCTGTCCGAGGCCGCCAGTATTCTGGCCAAAGAGCCGATCACCATCACGCTGCGTTACCTTCAGACCTTGGCCGAAATCGGAACCGAGAAGAATACGACCATCGTCTTTCCAATCCCTATCGAGCTATTGAGTGCTTTGCTGGGGAAAGTCGCCACCCTCCGCGCTGCCTCTGGAGGCGAAACCAAGTAAGATGGAGCAGAGGTCAAAGGCCCGAGGCAACGTATCGAGAGGTTGACCATGGTCAAGAATGCAGATTCACTTCGTGGCGACAAAGGGCTTTCCACGCGGCACCTTATTCTGGTTTTTTTGGCGGGAGTAGCCGTTTGCGGGGTTTTCTTTTCGCTGGGTTTCCTGGTGGGATTTAACGAAAGGTCATCGCGGACGTCGCTGGCCACGGAGCGTGTTTCAACTCCTGCCACGATTCCGCCGGCCATCAATCCTCCCCTCGAGACGACTCCGGTAGGGCCGAGTGGTGGCGCGTCATCCGCAAACTCAGTTCCCCCGCCACTCGCATCCCTGCAAGCCAGCGACCATGCTGCACCACCCGGCGAGCAGAAACCTGCAATGGCCCCCGGCACTGCGCCACCGCCGGCGACGCCTCTCCCATCGCCCGGAAAGGCCGAAGATAAACCTGGGCCTGCCGTGGCCTCAACCCCACCTGCTGCGGCTGGGGAGGTCGGCGTCGGAATCACCGTCCAAGTGGTGGCCTCGAGGACAAAAGCGGACGCCGAAGCGCTTGTGAAGATCCTGGAGGGCCGCGGCTATCCGGTATTCCTCGTTACGCCCGAATATGCCCACGCCAACGACAACCTGTTCCGGGTTCAGGTAGGGCCATTTGCCTCCAGGAATGATGCGGAAAAGGTGCGGACGAAGCTCACACAGGAAGGGTTCAAGCCCTTCATCAAACACTGACTTGGGGTCGAAAATCGAAACTCGAAATTCGAAACTCGCGTGCGCCAACGTCTCAGTGCGTACAAAGGCACAACGGCTCGATAACTCAATGGCTCAATGACTCAATGAACGTGAATCAACTCAAGAAGTGGGTCGCCGGGGCCCTCAGCGGTTTCTTCCTCGTCGCTTGTTTCCCGAAGCTTAATCTTCATCCCTTGGTCTGGATCGCTGTCCTCCCGCTGCTAACTGTGGTGGCCGGCGAGTCGAGTCCCTGGCGCGCTTTTGGCTGGGCCTGCGTCAGCGGGGCTATGTTTTTTGCGGGGAATTGCTATTGGTTTATCGAGGTCATCCGGCAATACGGTGGGCTGCGTCTGAGCATTATCATGCCATTGATGGTGCTCTTCGTCGCGGTTTTCTCAGTTTTTCTGGGGGCTTTCGGCTTGGCCGTCGGGTGGGTGGCTCGTAAGTCTCCGAACCGCGCCCTGTTGCTAAGTCCATTCCTATGGGTGGCCATGGAGATGGCCCGCACGTACCTGATTACGGGTTTCCCCTGGAACCTCCTCGGCTACGCTGTGCAATCAACCGGCTTAAGGCAAATCGCCTGCGTGACTGGGGTTTACGGGCTGTCGTTCCTGGCGGTAACGACGAGCGCGCTGGGGGCATGGGCATTTCTGCACTGGAGGACGAGATTGCCCAGGCTGGTGCTGGTTGGGTGGGCCGTGCTCCTGCTCGTTGGGAATTGGGCGTTCGCCCCGCCCGCCCCCACTGAAGGCACGAATCTCGCGCTTTTGGTGCAACCCAATGTGCCGCTGGATGAGGCATCAGCCACCTCCTGGGCGCCCTGG
Source organism: uncultured Acidobacteriota bacterium (assembly GCA_963832915.1). Classification (GTDB taxonomy): domain Bacteria; phylum Acidobacteriota; class Terriglobia; order UBA7540; family UBA7540; genus CAVROP01. The sequence goes on along the minus strand of CAWHWE010000090.1, from coordinate 145,502 downwards.
CTTAATCCCACAAAGTTGAATCAGCTTGTGAATATGTCCTTGGATGCGCTTTCAACCGAAGAACGGAGAGAAAGCACCGCCTTGGACGAAAAAGGACAACCGCACATCGTAGCGTCGCCCCTTATCATCTGGGCGGAAAACCCTGCGCCCTTCTATTTCACCCGCGATCCGGTTTTCCGCAATGCCGTGGAGGGGATGGCGCGCCTGGGCCGGGCGTATGTGGTGGTGAACACGGTTGTGCCGGTCGGTTTAGGACCCTCGGCGATCACGAACAGCGCCGTGGTTGTAGACCCGGAGGGACACGAAATCCTGCAATATGATAAAATCCATTTGGTGCCGTTTGGTGAGTACGTTCCGGCCTGGGCTTTTCCGGAAAAGATCGGAAAGCTTACCGCCGAAGTGGGGAACTTCGTTCCTGGGACCAGCTACCGCGTGGCGCCAACGCCAGAGGGCGCAATCGGCGTCTTCATTTGTTACGAGGACATCTTCCCTCAACTAGTCAGAAGGATCGCTTTGGCGGGCGCCCAGGTGCTGGTGAATATTTCGAACGATGCCTGGTATGGCGACTCAGCCGCCGCGTATCAACACCTGGAGATGGCGCGCTTCCGGGCGATAGAGAATCGCCGCTACTTGTTGCGCGCCACGAACGACGGCATTACCGTATCGATCGATCCCTACGGGCGGGTGGAGAAACGAGTCGCGCGCTATCGAACGACGGTCTTGCCTGCTAATTTTAGCTACCGTCACGGCCAGACCTTCTATACAAAGCATGGGGATGTCTTCGCGTGGCTGTGCACGGTGCTGGCCGGGGTGATGGTCCTTGCAGCGGCGATCTTACATCGTTAGCGAAGCGTGTTTCCAAACGCCAGTCATTCCCGTCCCGCCATGGCGGGACGGGTAATGACTGCGAATGCCGGCGGCGGCATAACCCCACTGCGGAATCAGGAGCAAACGTGATCGACGAACTGCAAAGAGAATATGACGACTGGAAGCGACGCGCCACTGAACTGCGGAGCTTTCTTTGACGCCCCACAACGCAGCAAAGAATTTGGGACCTTCGACAAACAAATAGCCCAGCCCGATTTCTGGCAGGACCAGGAAGCTTCCCAGAAAATCCTGACCGCGCGGAAGCGTTTGAGCGAGAAGATCGAGAAAGACGACCAACTCGCTCAGCGGCTGGCCGATGTTGATGCTTACTTCGAGCTGGCCCGCGAGGGTGAGCCGGTTGAGGGTGAAATAAGGACTGAACTTGATGCGCTTCGGCAGGAGGTGGAGCGCATTGAGACGGAGACCCTTCTTGCCGGTGAAAACGACCACCTGAACGCCATCGTCGCGATTCACCCGGGAGCGGGCGGGACCGAGTCGCAAGACTGGGCCGAGATGTTGCTCCGCATGTACAAGCGATGGACGGAACGTCACGGCTTCACCTTTACCCTGAATGATTATCAGTCTGGTGAGGAAGCGGGGCTCAAATCCGCCACTTTTACGGTGGACGGCGATTACGCTTACGGCATGTTGAGCGGTGAGACTGGCGTTCACCGCTTGGTACGGATCTCGCCCTTTGATCAAGCCGCCCGCCGGCACACCTCTTTCGCGTCTGTATTTGTCAGCCCGGAGATCGATGACACGATCAATATTGAAATCAAGCCGGATGACCTCAGGGTTGAAACCTATCGCTCCAGCGGCAAAGGGGGGCAGCACGTCAACACGACGGACTCCGCCGTGCGTATTACCCACATCCCCACCGGAACTGTCGCCCAATGCCAGAACGAGCGCTCGCAGCACCGCAATCGGGAAATGGCGATGAAATTCCTGCGTTCCAGACTTTACGAGCTGGAACTGCGCAAACGGCGGGAAACGGCTGACAAGCTCGAGGCCACAAAGGCAGATATCGATTTTGGCAGCCAGATCCGGTCCTACGTTTTGCACCCCTATCGGCTCATTAAGGACCATCGAACGAAATTTGAAATGGGAGATACTGACCGCATCCTGGACGGAGACATCGATCCCTTCCTGAAAGCCTACCTGTTGTCCCGCCGGGGCCTGGTAAAGCCGGGGTAGGGACGGTCAAACGGCAGTAGGTGGTATCTGGTAGGTGGGGAAAGATTCAATTTCGACGTTCCGGCTTCTATCCAATGTGGCCAGCGCGTGGGGGTCAAGACATAATCACCACATACCGCATACCACCCACGGTTTTCTGCCACTCAGTGCGCTTTTTGCGCGGGCGGATTGAAAGCGTTGACACCTTTCCGCAGCTTATGCTACGGTCAGATGTTTGCGCTGGCGGTCATATTCTTAGTAGATACGAAGGAGGCTCTGCGTGTCTGGGCCGAAGCAACACTATCTTTTTACGTCTGAATCCGTCACTGAGGGGCATCCCGACAAGCTCTGTGACCAGATTTCCGATGCGGTCCTGGATGCTGTCCTGACCGAGGACCCGCTGGGCCGCGTCGCATGTGAGGTCGTCGCCAAGGACCAGGACGTTTACGTGGTCGGCGAGGTAACGACAAAGGCAAAGCTCGAGATCGATCCACTGGTTCGGGAGACTATTCGCAAGATCGGGTATACCCAATCGGATGCCGGTTTCACGGCCGATACGTGCCGAGTAATCTCAAATGTGACCAGGCAAAGCGCGGATATCGCCATGGGCGTGGACACGGGCGGAGCCGGCGACCAAGGGCTGATGTTCGGCTACGCGTGCGACGAGACCGAAGAGTTGATGCCGTTCCCCATCATGATGGCGCATAAGCTCTGCATGCGTCTGGCGGAAGCCCGGCGGAAGGGAATTCTCGATTTTCTCCGTCCCGACGGCAAGTCCCAGGTCACGGTGGAGTACGAGGGAGCCAAGCCCGTGCGCGTGGAAGCCGTCGTCGTTTCCACCCAGCATTCTGACAAGGTGGCGATTGAAACGCTGCGCGAGGGCGTGTTCGAGTGCATCATCAAGCCGGTCATCCCCGCCCACATGCTCGATTCGAACACTAAGTACCACATCAATCCTACCGGGCGCTTTGTAACCGGCGGGCCGGTGGGTGACTCCGGACTTACCGGGCGCAAAATCATCGTGGACACTTACGGAGGCACGGCGCACCACGGGGGCGGGTGTTTTTCCGGCAAGGACCCCACTAAGGTGGACCGTTCCGCCACCTACATGGCCCGCTACATCGCGAAGAATATTGTTGCCTCCGGACTTGCCAGCCGCGCGGAGGTCCAGTTGGCCTACGCCATCGGAGTCGCGGAACCGGTTTCCGTAATGGTGGATACCTTCGGGACCGGCAAAGTCGATAACTGCAAGCTGGAAGCGTTGATTCGTGAACACTTCAGGTTGACTCCCAAGGGAATCATTGAATCTCTGGACCTGTTGCGCCCGATCTACAAGAAAACCGCCGCCTACGGCCACTTTGGCCGATCGGAGCCGGAGTTTACATGGGAGCGAACCGATAAAGCAGGGGTTTTGCGAAAGGAGTCTGGAACCTAGATGCCAACCACCCAAAAACTGGCTTGTGACGTGAGAGACCTGGGCTTGGCCGCCAAGGGCAAGACCCGGATCGAGTGGGCCCACCAATGGATGCCCGTCCTCGGTCTTATTCGTAAGCGGTTCATCGAAGAACGGCCGTTGGAAGGCATAAGAATCTCTGCCTGTCTTCATGTGACCACGGAAACCGCAAATCTGGCTACTACACTGCGGGATGGCGGCGCGGACGTAGTGGTCTGCGCGTCGAACCCGTTGAGCACGCAGGATGACGTTGCGGCCTCCCTGGTACAGGATTCTCACATTCCAGTCTTTGCCATCAAGGGCGAAGATAAAGACACTTACTATTCGCACATCGCGTCGGCGTTGGATCACAGACCGCAGATTACCATGGACGACGGCGCTGACCTTGTCACCACCATCCTGAGCAAGCGGCAGGAACTGGTTGCGGGCGTCCTGGGCGGGACGGAAGAGACCACCACAGGCGTGATCCGTTTGCGCAGTATGGCGAAAGACGGCGTGCTCAAGTATCCCATCATTGCCGTGAACGACGCTGACACCAAACACCTCTTTGATAACCGCTATGGCACGGGGCAATCCACAATTGACGGCGTGATCCGAGCCACAAACCTCTTGTTCGCCGGCCTACACTTGGTCGTGTGCGGTTACGGCTGGTGCGGGCGCGGCGTGGCGATGCGCGCCAAAGGATTGGGAGCCCACGTCGCCGTCACCGAGATCAACCCCACACGGGCGATTGAAGCTGTTATGGACGGCCTGCAGGTGATGCCGATGGCGGAAGCTGCTCAGTGGGGAGACGTTTTCATCACCGTCACCGGAAACAAATCGGTCATCCGGGGTGAGCATTTCCAGGTGATGAAGGATGGCGCGGTAGTAGCGAACTCCGGCCACTTCAATGTTGAATTGGACCTTCCTGCGATCGAGGCAATGTCCATCGGCAAGCGACAGTCTCGCGAGTTCGTGGATGAGTATACTCTGCCCGACAAGCGGAAAATCTACATCCTCGGCGAAGGCAGGTTGATCAATCTGGTGGCGGCTGAGGGGCATCCCGCGGTCGTGATGGACATGAGCTTCGCCGATCAGGCGCTCTGCGTGGAGTACATCGTCAAGCATGCCCGACAACTCACGCCTAAGGTTCATCCCGTCCCGACGGATATTGACCAGACCGTGGCGCGGCTCAAGCTCGAATCGCTGGGCGTGACCATAGATAAGCTTACCCCTGAACAAGAGGAATACCTGGCCTCCTGGTCGGAGGGAACCTAGAGAAATAGAGTCATTGACTCATTGAGCCATTGAATCATTGAGGCATAATTCGAGCGCGCGAATGAACAATGACCCAATGATTCAATGAATCAACGGATCAGTAGTTTCTGAGGATAGTGAGAGAATGAAGGAGTTCGCCGGATGGGCGCTGGACACCGCCAAGGCACAAGGCGCCAGTTATGCTGATGTCCGCGTGGTGGACCTGCGGCAGCGTTATCTTTCTACCAAGAACGGCCAGCCCGCACAAGTGAGGGAATCCGAATCCATGGGCGTGGGGGTCCGTGTGGTGGCGGAGGGGGGCTGGGGCTTTGCCGCCACGGACGATCTCTCTCGCGCCAGCATCGACCGCGTGGCGGGTTACGCGGTCGAAATTGCGCGTGCTAGCGCCACCGTGAAGAAGCGCGGCGTTCGGCTGGCCAGGCAGCCCAAGGTCATCGACCAATGGGAAGCCCCCTGCCGGATTGATCCCTTTTCGATTCCCGTTTCAACGGTCCTGGAGTTGATGCTCGATGTGGATCGAGAGCTCCGGCGGGTGAAGGGTGTGACCCTTGCCGAAGTCTCCATGGATTTTCGCCGCATCGAACAAGTCTTCCTCTCCACCGTCGGTTCTGAGATTTCCCAAGTGAAGACCCAGACCGGAGCAGGATTCGTCGCCACCTCCTTCGCCGAGGGTGAGATTCAACGGCGTTCCTACCCAAACTCTTTCGGGGGCCAGTACCAGACGCGGGGATATGAGCTGGTGGGGGAATTGGACCTGCTGGCCCACGCGCCTCGCATTGCCGAAGAAGCGGTGGCGCTCCACAAAGCCGACCAGTGCCCCACGGGCGTGAAGGACATCATCCTCGAGGGGTCGCAAGTGGCCCTTCAGGTCCACGAGTCGATTGGTCATCCCATCGAGCTCGACCGGGTGTTGGGGACTGAGGCGAATTTTGCCGGCATGAGTTTCTTGACGCTGGAAAAGCTCGGGAGTCTTAAGTACGCCTCCGACATCGTGAACGTGGTTGCAGATGCTACGCCCGCCCACGGACCAGGGCTGGGGACTTTTGCCTACGACGATGAAGGTGTGCCGGCTCAGTCTACGCCCATTATCAAGGATGGATTGTTCGTGGGTTACCTGACCTCGCGGGAGACCGCAGCCGCCATTCGGCAGGCCCGCTCGGGCGGCGCCATGCGCGCCGAAGGTTGGAATCGTATTCCCCTCATCCGCATGACAAACGTCAGCCTGCTCCCCGGCGCCGGGAAGTTGGCAGACTTGATTGCCGATACGGATGACGGCATCTACATGGAAACCAACCGCAGTTGGTCGATCGACGACCGGCGTTACAACTTCCAGTTCGGGACCGAAATTGGCTGGGAAATCCGCGCTGGCAAGAAGACGCGCATGCTCAAGAACCCGAGTTATGGCGGCATGACCACCGAATTCTGGAATTCCTGCGATGCCATCTGCGGCCCCGAGCACTGGACGTTGTGGGGCGTGCCCAATTGCGGCAAAGGGCAGCCCATGCAGACTATGGGGACCGGCCACGGCGCATCCCCCGCGCGCTTTCGCAAAGTGCAGGTCGGCGTCGCTTATGCGGGGAATTGAATCATAGATTCATTGAATAGACCCTAAAATGACTTTGTCGCGTCAGCAAGCGGAACAGATTTTTGATAGAGTCCTCAAGTATTCCACTGCCGAAGAGACGGAGGTTATGGTCTCCTCCTCCGCCTTCGCGCTAACTCGGTTCGCCAACAACGCCATTCATCAGAATGTTTCGGAAGAGAGTACCACGCTCTCGGTGCGCGTGGTCACGGATGGCCGGATGGCGCGCGCCAGCACAAACAAGCTCGACGAGGGGTCCATCCGGGAGATATGCGAGGGCGTCCTTGCGCTGGCGCGCCTGCAACCGCCTGACCCGGAGCTTCTGCGGATGCCGGGACCGCAGACTTACCGGGCCGTCGACCGTTTCGTCAGCGAGACGGCAGAGTTGAGCCCCGCCACTCGCGCTGCGACCGTAGCGAGCGTCATCAAGCGCGCGGAGAAGAGCCGGCTGACCGCGGCGGGCATCTTTTCCAGCGGGGGCAGCGCCTACGGACTCTTTAATTCCCGCGGCCTTGCCGCGTTCCATGAGGAAACACTGGCGGAATTCTCCGTCACCATGTTGGGACGGGAAGGCTCGGGCTGGGCCAAGAAGACATCTCCTTACTGGCCGGAGCTGGAACCGGAGGAATTGGCCGAGCTGGCCACTCAAAAGGCGCTCCACAGCAAGAAGCCGCAGGATATAACGCCGGGAAAATACACGGTTATCCTCGAGCCGGCGGCGGTTCTCGACCTTCTGGGTTTTTTGGTCCTCGATTTTAGCGGGCTGGCGGTGCATGAGCAGCGGAGTTGCCTCACCGGCAGGGTGGGGGAGAAGGTCTTTGGCGACAACATCAGTTTCCGCGATGATGTTTTTCACCCCTCCCAGACGGGAGCCCCGTTTGACGGCGAGGGCATTCCACGCCAGCGCGTCACCATCGTGGAACGCGGCGTGGCGAGGAATCTGGTTTACTCGCGACAGACCGCCCACAAAATGGGGACGCAGCCCACAGGGCATGGTTTTCCCCTTCCCAACGAGATTGGCGAAGCTCCCTTAAACATCGTCATGGCGGGCGGGCGCTCGAGTCTCGATGACATGGTGAAGTCCACTCCCAAGGGTTTGCTCGTCACCCGCTTCTGGTATATCCGCGAGGTGGACCCGTATCAGAAAATACTCACGGGGATGACGCGCGACGGGACCTTCTGGATCGAGGATGGCAAGGCGCGGCACGGCGTGAAGAACCTGCGATTCAATCAAAGCGTCATAGAAATGCTCCGTCAAGTGGAAATGCTGGGCCAGCCTCAGAGGACGGCGGGGGAAGAGTCCTTCGAAATGGTGGTTCCGGCCATGAAGATTCGCGAGTTCAATTTTTCGTCCCTGACCAAGTACTAGCCGAAGATAATTGAAATTTGCGCCTGCCCGGAAAGTCGAGAGTCAAAAGTCCAAAGTCAGAAAAAGCAAGTGGGAAGCGACAGGTGAGGAGGATAGGCGCTATGACCGGACTCATCGAAGCTGAAATTGAGACAGGCTCTTGCGGGCGCAGGGCATTCCTGCGAACCCTGGCAGGCCTGAGTGTCGTGCCAGGGGCGCTAGCGAGGATGCGAGCCGGCGCCAGGGATGTCTTGCCGAACCCCGTCGGATACGCCACCATCGCGTGGCCTCAAGAGGAGTTTGCCCATGCGCTCGACACCATCTCGCGTTTGGGCTACCGGGGCGTGCAGTTATTGGGTTGGGTTCGCGAGGCTTACCCGGCAACAAAAGTGCAGCAACTCGGGGAACGGCTTGCCTCTCTGAAGTTGAAACCCGTAGCTCTCTCCTGTTCGGCCTTGCGATTGCCTCCGGAGCGGCAAGGAAATGAGAACGCCGAGTTGCGCAGCTATGCCGAGTTCTTCTCTCACCTCGGTGGGACTTTCCTTCAGGTAACCGACGGGGGTAATCCCTCCAAAGAATATTCAGCGGAGGATATAAAGAACCTCGGGTCACGAATGAATACACTCGGGAAGATGGCGCAAGACTCCGGATTGACTCTGGGCTACCACCCGCACTTCGGAACCATCGGCGAGACGCGAAAGGGACTGGGGCGCGTGCTCGAAGCTACAGACCCGCGATACGTGAAGTTGATTGCCGATGTCGCCCATATGGCCCTGGGCGGTTCGGACCCTGCCGAAGTCATACGGACGTACGGGGAACGGTTGTGCTTTCTCCACCTCAAGGACGTGCGCAAAGAAATCGCGGCCATCTCCCGGCAAGATCGCAATTTGGTTCGTGGGAAGGGCCCTCCCTTTTGTGAAATCGGGCTGGGCGTGGTGAATTTTGCTGCGCTGGTGCAGGCATTGCGCGCGGTCCGATTCTCGGGCTGGATGGTGGTCGAATTGGATGGTGGGAATTCAACGCTGGGTGGCCCAGATGCCAGCGCCGAAAAGAACCGAGACGAGTTGCGAAAGATTGGTTTCGAGGTTTAGAATGAAGCTTGCGACTTCTGATATTTCTTCTGAGGTGATCTTCCGGTGCCTATCGCAGTACGCCTGAACGCCCGGCTCGAGGAGCGGCTGGAAAGGTTAGCCAAGCGCACGGGCAGGTCAACGTCCCTCTACATTCGGCGTGCGCTTGAAGAGTACCTTGATGAGCAGGAAGACTACTTGATCGCCCTCCAGCGACTGGAAGAAAATCTTCCTCCGATTCCTTGGGAAGCCGCGCTCAATGAACTCAACGTACGAACTAAGGTTCGATCCAAAGGCTCTCGCTGAACTGAAGAAGCTCGACCGGACCTCACAGAAACGTATCACCAGTTTTCTCTTCGAGAATATACAACGCACGGACAAACCGCGTCGTTTGGGTAAGGCCCTCACCGGCGGAAAGATCAAACTGTGGCGGTACCGGACCGGTGCTTTCCGCGTGGTATGCCAGATCGACGATGTGGAGAAGATAGTCCGGGTCCTTCGAGTCGGGCACCGCAAGGATGTCTACCGCTGAGTGCTTGACAAGCCTTCGGAGCCGATGCTAGAAAAGTTGAGTGGCCTCTTTGGCGCTATCGTCTAGGGGTTAGGACGTCAGATTCTCAATCTGAAAACCCGGGTTCGATTCCCGGTAGCGCTACCAAATCTCCAACTTAGTATTGTTTCCGCATAAACAAAGGCAGCAATCGTGAACATGGAGCCGTTCTTTCTTGTCTCTGGGCGCGAGTTCTGCCCGCAGGACCGCGCGCGCAAGCAAGACGAAGTTGGCCGCGCTGAACAGCGAAGCTCCGAGCAGCGCAATGAGGAGGACGCGAACGAAACCTACTTCGCGCACGTGGGCCAACATTCCCTCCAAACCCTTTCACGCGCCGACAGTGTCCTAAATTGACGGAGTGGTTTCGAAATAGAGGTTCGCACCTCCCAGCCCCGAAGGGGCGAACTACCTCAGTTCAGGCCAAACGGCCTGGATTGGAGATCCTATTCCCGTCTGGCCGCAAGCTCTGAAAGGGCGAAATAGGGTTCTGGGATGCATAGAGATATAGGTTAAAGACCAGCCATGGAAGGGGGTGCACGACACAGATGTGAGTGGCCTTACACTTCCAGCTCATGCCTTGACTTCCCTCTTGACGAGGGCGCGGCGTATTTCCTTGATGTCCGACATTAACCCTTCGATTAGGTTCTCCCAATCGGCTTTGTCCGCAGGACTGAACTCCCTTCCGTAGCCCTTCATCCTTTCGGGTCGTGCGTTCTCGAGTACGACCCAAAGTGTGGAAAGCTCCGCCGCGAGCATTTGCCGGGGCTCAGGCCTTCGAAGCTGAACGGAAAAACGATTCAGAGATTCCGACAGACGAGTTCGAATCGTTCGCATTTTTTCCCGCGCCGGACCAATATGGCCGGCCTCGACCGGCGGGGGCCCGTCTCCGTATGGGGACTCGATCGATTTCAGCACTAATTCCACCCGGTCCAATGCACTCTCGAATACGCTCGCGACCGTGGCCAGGCGGCGAGCGTGGAGTTCATCTAATGCCATAGCGGTCCTCCCGCGTCGAGGCGGCTTTACGCCGCCGTTGGCGATCCCGCCTTGCGGGGATCGCCGCTACCTCGCTTGTGTCCCCCGTATCTCACGTTCCAGGCGCTCCAGCCGTGTGCGTGCTGCCTGGACCGCTGATGCTCCCTCGGCCCGCGCCGCACGGGCACGCGTCAGGGCCTGTTCAGCGATACGGCGGATTTCGTGCAGGAGCTTGCGGATCTCCACCTCCAAGCGGCCGCGGCTTTCCTGAACTCGGTTGAGGATGTCGCTTTGCACCCGAGTGCAGTTGGTTTCCAGCAGGTGTGCAAGAAACTCCCGGGCGTCATCTTCGATCGCGACATGGGCTCGAGCGAGGCCGAGAATCAAATCGCCCACCCAGCGCAGCGGCGAGGCCGGCTGCGCGACCTCGATCAGGTCGTAAAACGTGAACTGCGATCGAATCCGAAATCCTGCTTCCGGGTCGAGCGCGTGGGGCATGCGCGCGATCTCCCAAATGCCCGCCTCGGCGAGCTGCTTCAGAAAGTCGTTGCCCATCTGCACAAATCGGCGGGCGACTTGCCGATACTCCCTCTCCGCTTCCACCTGCTCGGTCCGCAGCCACGGCAGGACGTGCCGGCGCGCAACTTCCTGAGCCTCGCACATCACCCGATGGCGGTAGGAAGGTCCCATGCCACGCGAGACCGATTGGAGAGCCTGCTCGAATTCCCGGCTCGCCTGAGGCGACAGGGAAGCGAGAAAGGTTTTGTGCCGGTCGTGGAGTGTGTCAGAGAGGTGCTGCTGCTCAGCCATAAAGAGGAAACCCAGTTCGCGCATGGAACGTTCTGCCCCGGCGAGCGTTTCCTTCATGGTGGCAATTCGCCGCTCCGATTCCTCGATGGGTCGCTCCAGCGCCTCGCGCTCTTCGCTGATGATGGCCAGCAGTTGTTCGCTCAGCCGTTCCAGACCCCGTTCGCAAGCCGCGCGGATCAATTGCCGGCCCGATCCTTCAACGAGCTGGCGAAGCGCCTCCACCAGTCTTCCCCAGTCTCGCTCCAGCCCGCGGTTCTCCAGCCGTTCCGCCGCGCTCACTTCAAAGACGGGGCCAGCGGGCCGTTGCAACCGCTTTTCCAGCAGCTTTCGCGTGAACCCCACCGCCGCCGCTCTTTCTTCGTCCGTGGTCCGGTCCGCCTTGTTGATGACGAGGATCAAATCCTCGACGTGCCGCGCCACAGCCTCGACGAGGGCCAACTCCTCGCCCGCCAGCGGCGGGTCCGCGCCCACCACTACGAGCGCCGCATCGATGTGGGGTAGGAAAGCCTCGGTGGCAGCGGTATTTCCCGTAAACACCGATCCCAGCCCGGGCGTATCCACCAGGCACATGCCTGCTGCAAGCAGTGGGCTGGGCACAAACACTTCCACCCCCACGACGCCCTTGGCATTCTCCGGATTGTGCTCTTCGGATACGTACTCGTCCAGGTCCAGGACGGGGATTTCCCGCCACGAGTCATCCCGAGCCCGGACTCGTGCTCTCTGCTGTTCTCCATACCGGATCACGGTGGGCACGGCGGTGACCGGAATAAAGCCCACAGGAAGAACTGGCGCGCCGATGAGCGCATTGATCAGAGTTGACTTGCCCCGTTTGAACTGGCCGATACATGCGACGTAGAAGCGGCCCTCCGAGACGCGCGCGGCGAGCTCGCGGGCCTCCTCAGCAACCCGATTCGTGCCCAGCTCTTCCCCCAAGGTTGCCAGGCGGAGGAGTCTGGCTGCGCCATCGACGTCATTCGCCGCGGCGAGTCCGGCAGCGATGCGGTCTCCTGGCGCCGTGTTCACTGTCAGTGGCATAGTGTTCTTAGATGCGGTCATAGGCGATACCTGATCATAGTCCTTACGGCTGTAAATTGTTCAAGGCTGGGGGCCACTCATCAAACTATCAATGTGAATCAATCTTGTCTTGAGGCGCGAACCGATTCGATATTTCGGCGCCTGGGCCAATTGGCACATCCTTACGATTGCGCCGGGCACTAAGCTGCTGAGCCGTAGGACATCCTCACGAAAACCCTGGAGGCCGAGCTTTTCGAGCCCCAGCGTCTGGATGCAGCGCTCCAGCAGTTCGCTGCCCGCAGGCTCGGGAAGGGAACCCAGCGAGAGTTGCTGTCGGCTACCCCAGTAAATATTGCCCACACGCCCGAGGTCCTTTTCCGTAGGCCCCCTGGCCAGAAGAAGAACCGGCGTCTTCCGCATCCAGACGAGCTCGCGAACGATCTTAGCCTCCGCATGAGTCAGGGGAGGCAAGTGGTCGAGGAAGACCCAATATTTACCCTTTTCCATGGACCGGTAAACGGCCCCTTTGAGCCGGCTCGTAGGCTGGTGCTTCAGCCAACTCTTGAAGGTGTTCTGCCGAATGCCCTCGACATGAAGTTGACGCCGCAGAGTCGCATCGCCCAACTTATAAAGCCGCTGAAGCAGCCAGCGCAACATGGGCTGCACTCCCACCACCCCGGTCAGGTAAAAACAATGACGAGCCATCGCGGAGGGCAGTTCACTCAGGACCTTCAAGGTCAGAGCGCTTTTCCCGATTCCTGCCGGCCCGCTGATCAACAAGCTCTCGCGCTTTAAAATGGCATCATGCAATCGAAGAGCTTCACTTTCGCGGTCCACGAGGCGGATATCCGCTAACAGTTTGGTCCGAGAAGATACGCTTGGCGTCTGCCCGTTCATGCAATTGTTCCCGCCATAGCGAGCCTTGGCCTCAGGCCCACGAGCATGTTCTCACCGCGAAGCGGTGTACTGTGAGTAGCCGTGGGCGCAAGCCCACGGGCGGTGGCCCCCCTGAAAGGCGCCTCAACCCCGCAAGGGGTTGTCCAAGGCGGTTCGGCCCCTTCAGGGCCGGATGTCGATTGATGCCTTCCCATCCGTGGGTTTCACCCACGGCTACTCAATGTGCTCCCCTTCGGGGAGCAAAGCGAGGAATGAAAAACCTGGTTCATTTGCACCAAGTCCTCGACTCCAAGATCTCTACGTTCTAACAGGCTACTCAAAATGCCTGCTTCGAGGCCTCTTCCCTCTCCCCTTCGGTCTTCGCCTCCCCAAGCGCTTCACGCAGACGAGCAAGGAGCCCCAGGATTCCTTCCAGGCGCGGATCCAGGTACTCCTTCAACTTCTCGGGCACCGCCCCGTAACCGCGCAGGCTTTGGGACTTGCTTTCGTGCAAGGTGACCCAGATGTGAGAAAGGCGTGATTCGATCAGCTTGTCCAGGTCAACCGTCTGCTTCGGAAGGCCCAGGTCCAATTTAATTGATGTGACCTTATCCAGAATCTCAAGGAGAATCGTGCGAATCTGTTCTTTACTGGTTTCGGAAATCTGCCCCGCGTATTCATAGAGAATCCCGTGGAACCCGTCCAGGTTGTGCTCGATTTCCCGGCAATCCTCCTCGAGAGTGAGCATGCGGGCCGCGAGGGCGCCGGCATGAGCAGGTGAAATGGAAAGCGTTGCTTCAAAATCCATCTTGCTACCCTCCGCCATCAAGTCACCCTCCGGTCCACCAGTTCCTTCCATCGTCCCCTTGATGTAGCGCGGGCGTCTCGCCCGCTGTGGCGCGGGCATCCTGCCCGCGCTCTCTTGCACCTCGTCGGCGGTTGCGATGGACCTCTTTGGCCAAGGCTGGTTAGCCCTCCTGCGTGCGGGAGCGGGACGCTCCCGGCACAGCGGGCGAGACGCCCGCGCTGCGAGGTTCCCCCGCCAGCCTCCAAAAGGCCAGAGCTTTCCACTTTCATGCGGCACGCCTCCCCGACTGCGTTCCTTGTCCTTTACTTCACGACCAGGACCGAACAGGGTGAGGTCTTAGCCAGGTTCTGCGACGTGCCACCCCAAATTCGCCCGAAGGCCCGGCTGTGCCCCATGAAGCCGACCACCAACAAATCGAAGCAGCCATCCCGCGCAAAGCGAACGATGGTTTCCACTTCATGGCCTGACAGGACGGTACACTTCAAATCCACCCCCTCCTGCGTCGCTATGGCCTTTGCCTCGGCGTTGACGCGAGTGTAGAATCTGTCCGCCTCTTCCTGATCTTCCATCACCTCACCGACGGTCTCAGCGTAATGGCTGGGTCTCTCTTTGATGGAGATGGATTGGATTTCGGCGCCGAACGTCTTCGCCAGAGCGAGGGCGGCGCGAAGGGCTTTTCTCGCGCCGTCCGAGCCATCATCGGCAATCAGAATTCTCTTGTACATGTTTCATACCTCGTTTTCCAAACTCGCAGCACTTGGGACGACGGGTTGTCGACCCTTTGCGGCTTCAGACTCGATCTCAGGACGAAAGAACCGTTCCGCGATCAGCGTGGGTAACACCGCACTGAGTATGACCACGGTTACAAGGATACTGTACTGAGACTGGTCGATGTACCCGTGGGTGAGGCCAAAGAGCGCGGAGATTGATCCGAAGGTCAGCCCCGTAGCCATAAGAAGCGTGGTGTAGATACCGCGTTGCTTTCCGAAACCAAACGTCAGGGTGAATGGCAGGACGCCGCAGACTTTGGTGATCATCTTCATGACGAAAAAAGCTGCGATCAGCCCCAGGCCGGCAACGAGAGCCTTGAAAGAAACGTAGGAGCCTGCCTTGATGAAGTAAAAGGGGGTCAGGATCGAGAAGGCAATGGCTCGCATCCGGTGCATCAGAATTCGATTGCGCAGGAACTGGCGAGCCATGACCAACCCGATGAGGTAGGCTGGAAGCACCGCTTCGCTCCTTGCCGCCGTTGCCAGCCCACCCAGCACGAAAAGAAGGAAAAGGATGAACTTGACCTCCGGTTCGCTGACCCGGTTGCCCACTTTTCGAAAGTACCAACCCGTGAAGGCGTGTAATTTCCAGAGGATCATAGCCGTCAGCACGACAAATATCAGCAGCCATCGGTTGTAGTTGGCAAAGATTAGGCCCAATGCCACAACGGTTCCGAGGTCCGTTACGAAGCAGGAAGCCAGAATAACTTTTCCCAGCTCCGTTTCGTTTAAACCGGACTCGATCATTACAGCATAAACCACCGCAACGGATGTGGTTGAAAGGGCAATCCCGGCAATCTCGGCGCCGTGCAGATTCCACTTGAAGATCCAGAAGGCGACCGCGAAAGCCCCTAAGGCGGGCGCCAGAAAGGAGGAGAATCCAATCAGCAGGCTTTCTTTCAGGTTGGCCCGAAGCGCGTCCGGGTCAATTTCCGCGCCCGCCAGGAACGTCAACAGAACACTTCCAACGCCCGCTAGGAAATTGACCCAGTCATTGGGAGTGAGATGAAGGAAATTGCCGGCCAGAACGCCAACACCGATCTCGACCAGGGCGACGGAGATGCCAACCCGAATTGAGATCATGGCCGCGATCAGGGCCAAACCAACCCACAGAGAAGCAGTCAGCCAGATATTCACTCGCACCTCATAGTTTACGGATCAAGCAGGGACAAAACAAAAACCCCTACCACGACCCGGAGTCATGATAGGGGTTATCAGTCCCAGAGCTATGAGACGGTTGGCTGGGCGAACCCCATCGCCAAGTTATCTAGTTTACAAAAAGACGCTTGAACCTGTCAATCAATTTCATAAAACCCGGCGCTTCGACTCTAGCTAAGGCCGCAGCACCATCCCCCGGCGCGCGCCCCTCCGGGAGCGCTACGCCCTGCTCTTCCACTGTGGACGATTAGCGGCCTTCTTCCCGGCCGCGGAACTGCTCAGCCGCCAGGCCAATCACTTCCTGACAAGGGGAAACCCACCCATCACGCACAAATCCGTCTCCTCACAAGCATCCTTCCCTGCTTTTGCGAAATCGCTGGTCGGCGGCGGTGTTGACTCTATTCGCGAATGATGTACTATCAAATATGGGCCAAGGAGTTCGGCCTTAACCGCTGTCCCTTTTAGGCCGGGACAGATGATGACTCCTGACAAGGGATTCTTGTCGCGGAGTCATGTCATCCCGCGCCAGGATCCCCTAAACACAGTCTACACCGAGTGGAGTTTGCAGCGTCGACTCCTGGCGAGAGATTTCTTTATAGGCTCGGGTAACGTGAATCCGACAGTTCGCGACAGTTCTTCCCGCGGAGATGCTGTCGCCTATGCCATATAACCAAAGGCTTGAACAGTGAGGGGATCGGCTCGACGAGGCACTGCCGGTAAATTGCGCCTGATACACAGGACCGAATTAGGGGTCGAGCGTGCGCCGTAAGACTTCGCGTGAAGACAAGCACCATGACTTTCCACAGCATACTATTTGAAGGACTTGACGACGGCACAAATAGAGAGACACTCGAAGCGCCTGCCTTCTTTGGTGATTTGAATCTGGACCAAATCATCGACGCCATCACGGCCGACTGGAAGAACTACGACCTCGCGCCGTTCTACTACACCCGGCTGAATGATCTCGACGCGATCGCGTATCGTCAGCGAGTCATGCAGGATCTCGAAGACAAGGTTCTGATGCAAGCGATCAAGTTGTTCTCTGGACAGATGCGCGCTATGCGCGAGCATCTCGACCTGGCGAAAAAGCTCTCCTACAAGTACTTCATGGAGCGATGGTTCCTGGGCGCAGCCGAAATCTATTGCAAAGCCGTCGAGTGTTTCTCGCGGGACCTGTGCGCGCGCGACGTAAAATCGCGAGGCCTGCGCACTTTCTGCGAGTATCTGACGGAGTATGTCGCATCGGCCTCCTTCCGCAATCTCATGGCGGAAGCGGGGAAACTGAAGTCAGATCTGTCCAGCATCAGGTACTCGCTGCTTATCAAGGACAGCGGCGTCACAGTTCGCCGCTACAACGCAGAGAGCAACTACAGCGACGCTGTCGAAGAGACATTTGAGAAATTCAGGCACGACGCGGTGAACCACTATTGGGTCGAGACCCCTAAGGAACAAGGCATGAACCATATCCAAGCACAGGTGCTGGACCGGGTGGCGCTGTTGCATCCCGACACGTTCCGTGCTCTTGATGCCTTTTGCTCGGCGCACGCGGAGTATCTCGACGAAAAGATCTCGCGCTTCGACCGCGAAATCCAATTTTACGTTGCCTACCTGACGCATGTCGAAAAATTCCGGCGCGCCGGCCTGAGCTTCTGCCAGCCGCAACTCTCGCAAACGTCCAAGGAGGTCAGTGGCCGCGAGGCCTTCGACCTCGCGCTGGCGGGAAAGCTCATTAACGAAAGGGCTGCCGTTGTCCGCAACGATTTTTTTCTGACCGGGCCGGAGCGCGTCTTCGTCATTTCCGGTCCGAACCAGGGCGGCAAGACGACGTTCGCCCGCATGTTCGGCCAGTTGCATTATCTGGCCAGTCTGGGTTGCCCGGTCCCCGGCACAGAAGCTCGGCTCTTTCTCTTCGACCGCCTCTTCACGCACTTCGAACGTGAAGAGGACATCACAAATCTCCGCGGTAAGCTGCAAGACGATCTGCTTCGGATCCACCAGATACTGGAGGAGGCGACGCCGAACAGCCTCATCGTCATAAACGAGATCTTCTCGTCGACGACGCTCAAGGACGCGGTCTATTTGGGCAAGATGGTCATGGAGAGAATTTCCGCGTCTGATCTGCTGGGCGTCTGCGTCACTTTCCTGGATGAATTGGCGTCGTTCAACCAACAAACGGTTAGCGTCGTTAGCATGGTCGATCCGGATAATCCGGCGGTTCGGACCTTCAAGTTGGAACGAAGATCGGCCGATGGACTGGCGTACGCGCATGCGATCGCCCAGAAGTATCGCATGACGTACGACTGGCTGAAGGAGCGCATCAAGGTATGAAAGTGCTGCTGATGCACCGGGATCGGGATTTCGACCTGAAGCAGGCATTGCCGTGGAACGAGCGGGCCCTGACGCAGGACCTCGAACTGGAAACGCTGCTGCACGCCATGGCAAGCGAAGACGAGTTCCTGTTCGACATGGCACGGAAGGCGCTTCTCTCTGGGCTGCGGAACGATGTTGACACGATCTTGTATCGGCAGGAGATCGTGAAGGATTGCTTGAAAAACCCCGTGGTGGTCATTGAACTCTACAACCTCATGGTGGAGGCGATCGCAATAACGAAGAAGGAGTGGTGGGGCATGTCGAGCCACTACCCATCCTCGTTGCTGTACAGCTCCACCAACTTGCTGGAGTCGTTGTTGGGCATGCTCAGGAAGCTGAGGGGCATCGCCGAAGAGGTGGCTGGCCGATTCGAGTCGAAGGCCTTTGCCTCGCTGTTCGCGATGCTTGGGAAGGAATTGGACAATGAGTACTTGGCCAGTATCCAGACTCATCTTACAGAATTGAAGTTCCGTAAGGGTGTCTTGCTGAGCGCAGAACTGGGCAAGGGCAACGAAGGCACCAACTACGTGCTCCGCCAGGCCCGCGGAAAGGATCCGAACTGGCTCCTGCGGATCCTGGGCAAAGGGCCCCCTGCCTACACCTTCTATCTCGCCGAACGTGACCAGGCCGGAGCGCATATCCTGGAGGACATGCAGCACCGGGGGATCAGTCGGGTCGCGATTGCGCTGGGCCAGTCTGCTGATCACGTCGTGAGCTTCTTCAAGATGCTGCGAACGGAGCTGGCCTTCTACGTCGGCTGCCTGAATCTGCACGGCCGACTGGTGGCCATGGAAGAGCCTGTGTGCTTTCCTACGCCGGCGCCCGCGGGCGAACGCAGGCACCACTTCAACGGGCTGTACGACGTTTGCCTGTCGCTCCAGATGGAACGGAAGGTGGTAGGAAACACGCTTGACGCCGACGGCAAGAGCCTTACCATCGTTACCGGCGCCAATCAGGGCGGAAAATCGAGTTTCCTGCGCAGCATCGGTGTGGCGCAGGTGATGATGCAATGCGGTATGTTCGTCGGGGCTGAGGCCTTCAAGGCCGAACTGTGCCCTGCTTTGTTTACTCACTACAAGCGGGAAGAGGACGCGACGATGAAGAGCGGGAAGTTCGATGAGGAGATCGCCAGAATGAGCGAGATCGTCGACCACATCGCGCCGAACTCGATGCTGCTCTTTAACGAATCATTTGCCGCGACAAACGAGCGGGAGGGGTCGGAGATCGCGAAACAAATCGTCTCTGCCTTGCTGGAGAAGCGCATCAAGATCTTCTACGTGACGCATCTGTACGAATTCGCACGTGGCTTTTTCGACAGAAAGATCAAGGACGCCATTTTCTTGCGCGCCGAAAGAAAGGCCGACGGGACGCGAACTTTCAGGTTGCTCGAAGGCGAGCCATTGGAGACCAGTTATGGCGAAGACTTGTATCGCCAGATATTTAACTTAAATGGGCAATTCCAGAATAGATAATCCAACGGCGCGAGTTCGGCCACCTTCGGGCTCTTCTTCACTGTTGCGCCTCCGTCAACTGCCGGCCTTTCTTACGAATTCGATGAAGGATAACGAGCGTGGTCTCCTTGGGGAAAAAATCGTGCGCTGATTCTCCGGCGAGCTCTCGCCGCTGGATTTCTTGTTCAACTAGGTGATGTCCTATACCAAAATGTGCGACTAGGATCTCCTCAGAACTCTCTCGAATACCTCTACCCATAGAATCAAGTAATCGTAGCGCAACCCCAAAGGCGCGTTCCTGTTGCACACGATTCCCCGGGCCGAGAACCGCCCGAGCTGTATTGAGGCGCACTGCCTCAACGGGGTCATCGAGCAGGTCTTCAATTAGGTTGATCTCCTCGGTGTGCAATAAGTCCGCCAGTATTTCGAGAATTCGAGCCCGCCGCCGCTGGCTCATTCCGGTCTCGCGGTCGTCCTGAGTGTCTTTCTTGCCCAGAGACTCCACCAAGGCAGAGAACGCCCAACGGCCGCAAACCCGAATGGCGCGACCGGCTGGTTCGGCGACGAAGTCATCTTCCAGCCAGGAGACCAAGTAAAGAATGGCGCGTAAATCCCATGACTTCTCAAATGCCTCTGCAACGCCGATCAGCGGCCTTCCTTTGAGGAGTTGGAGAAGAACTTCCCGAGCGCGGGGCTTGGGAAAGTCTGCCAATGCGAGCGCCGCACGACTCGCAACTGTCTCCTCCGCCAAACGAACGACGGGATCAGAAATCTCGTCTAGCCGCTCGCTGGCCACGCCGACCAAGGCGCTAAGGGCTTCCGGTCCTTTTAGAATGCTTAGACCCTCGACGGCCAGCAGTCTTGCTTCCGGTAAGCATGAAGGCTTCGAAGTACGGAGAAACTCTGCCAGCGCACGCACACCCTCCTCACCCTTCATCAGCAGCGCCAGTAGCGCCTCGCTGCTCCGCCTCGGGTCACCCAGTTGCCCCAGAAGTGCGTTAGTCGCTTCTTGACTTGGCATGGTTGCTATCTCTTCCCTGCGAAGGATCGGAGTCTGATTCGTATTCTCCGCGCTTTCCGCCTGAGGCTTTAGGGCGGTTGTACTCTCCCGCCAAGGCCTTGACCGAATACTCGGCCGCCTTTGACCAGCGAAGCGCGTAGGGTTTCAGGCCGGAGAAGACTGGCCATGAGTGGCACAACTTAGACTTTATACCTCTAAGGAAAATTCGTATTTCTGCCTCCTGGCCCTCTGCTGACTCAATCCACTCGACCGACGTCACCCGCCTCAGCGGAGAATAAGTCACCTTAACCCCGTATGGCGAGCACTCCCCGCGGTGTTGATCCGTCAGGCCTACGATGCTGTTCCGGGTGATGAGGAGAAGAACATTGGCCCACCTTCCTTCGCGCTTCTTCCGAAGCTCCGTGGCCGGCTGGAAGAAGAATTCGGAGGCGGGTCCGAATTCAGTGTGAGCCTCAAGAAAACTCGAGAATTTTGGGGGCAGTCCGGGGATCGCCCGTGAAGATTGAGTTTGATTCTGGACAGCTTCGCCATCGGGTTCAAGCCAGTTGATAAGTGAACGCGTGAATTCCATGAAGTGTTGAAAGGCCCTGGAGGGAAATCGAATTTGCATACCTTCATCGCCGGAGGGTCCAGGATACAAGGTGAACTAGCAATTCAGCAGGAACTCCGCAAGTCCGTATCCCAGAAAGTCCTGCCGACACAATTCGAAGCTCAGAACGCCATCCGACCGCGTGTCGAGCGAGAGCACAGCCAAGGCCTCTGAAAACAGCAATATGAGCCTGGGCGGGAGCCGGTGGGAATGGATGAATCCGGGGTCTTCCATCGCCGGAGAGGATAGGGCGAAAATAGGTGGACCACATTTCCTAAGCAGGCGGCCATACATGCTTCGAAACTCGATGGGAACGTGACCTAGCTCGTGGACATGGAATGCGAACTTGTAGTCCCAGGTGTTGCTCATGCCCCACTCAGCATTACAGCGAGCGATCGACGTGCCACAGTGCCTGCAAACGCTTATCGCCCACCAACTGGCTGAGGCCGCGGTGGTGCGCCACAAGCTCATCGCCGCTTTGCAGCCCGCGGCGCAGTGCATAGTGCTTCAAAGTGTGCCGCTCCATGCTTTCAGCCAATCTCTCGAAGAGCGCCGCCTCAAAATCATTAAGGGCCTGCGCCAACCCGGGATCTGGCACCTTCCGCAGGAGAGCACTTAGGTGAGGTAAACACAGAACGGGCAACCTTGCTGCTTCCTGTCCATCCTCCACGGTTAGTTTCTCCAGGATCTCCCTGATCGCTTTTTCTTGGGCCGCAAGCTGTTCCTGACATGCGCGGCACTTTTCTTGACCGGTCACGAGACTTCTCGTGTCAGCGCTCAAGCCGTCTGGCTGGTTGCTTTCGACCACCATGTGCAGTCGCCGACTAAGGGCTTTCAGCACGGTCGGGTATGAGCTAGAAATAACCTGCGGCGATGCAATTTCCGCGTACTGCCAGGAACGTCAACAGAATACTTCCAACGCCCGCCAGGAAATTGACCCAGTCATTGGGAGTGAGATGAAGGAAATTGCCGGCCAGAACGCCAACACCGATCTCGACCAGGGCGACGGAGATGCCAACCCGAATCGAGATCATGGCCGCGATCAGAGCCAAATCAACCCACAGAGAAGCAGTCAGCCAGATATTCACACGCACCTCATAGTTTACGGATCAAGCAGGGACAAAACAAAAACCCCTACCATGACCTGGAGTCATGATAGGGGTTATCAGTCCCAAAACTATGAGACGGTTGGCTGGGCGAACCCCATCGCCAAGTTATCTAGTTTACAAAAAGACGCTTGAACCTGTCAATCAATTTCATGAAACCCGTCCCAGGGAACCACCCTCGCAGGACGACGCTTTCACGTGCGTTAACAGCCGGATCGGACTGCTTGGGGAGAACTCCGCTCAGCGTTGGCCTTCCCCTAAGCCTTCCAGCGGGCATAAGCTTTGCGACCCGCGTACTTCGCCCCATTCCCGAGTTCTTTCTCGATTTCCAACAGCCGGTTGTACTTTGCAACCCGTTCCCCGCGGCAAGCTGAGCCAGACTTGATTTGGCCCGTACCCGCAGCGACTGTCAGATCCGCGATGGTCGTGTCATCCGTCTCGCCGGACCGATGCGAGACAACTGCCGTATAGCCATTCCGACGCGCATATTCGATGCACTTAAGAGTTTCCGTTAAGGTCCCGATCTGATTGAGCTTGATGAGCACTGAGTTTGCAACGCCCTCGCGAATGCCTTTCTCCAGAATGGCGGGGTTGGTGACGAAAATGTCGTCTCCAACAAGTTGAACTTTGGCGCCGAGTCGCTGGGTTGCTTCTTTCCAGCCATCCCAATCGTCTTCTGCGAATCCGTCTTCGAGAGAATAGATCATGGGGTAGCGTTCCAGCCAGTCTGACCAGAGATCCACCATGTTCGTGGGAGTGTGTTTCGACTTGTCGGATTTCTTAAAGAAATACGCCCCGTCTTCGTAGAACTCACTGGCGGCGGGATCGAGGTTAATCGCTATGTCAGGTCCCGGCTTGTATCCTGCCTTTTCGATCGCGGCAACAAGAAGCTCCATCGGCTCCTCGTTAGAGCGCAGCCTGGGCGCGAAACCGCCCTCATCCCCGACACTCGTTTCGTAGCCCTTTTGATGCAGGGTGCTCTTCAAGGCCTGAAACGTTTCGGCGGCCGCGCGCAACGCTTCGGCAAAGCTGGGCGCCCCGACCGGCGCGATCATGAACTCCTGAAAATCGACGTTGTTGTCCGCATGCCTGCCACCGTTCAAGACGTTGAGCATGGGCACAGGGAGAATATAGGTCTCCTGGTCGGAAAGGTGACGGTAGAGGGGAACCCCGCGTTGCGTGGCCCAAGCTCTAGCGGCGGCGACGGAAACTCCGAGAATGGCGTTGGCCCCCAGCCGAGCCTTGTTCGGGGTGCCGTCCAGCGCGATCAACTTCTCATCCAGGGCGGCTTGGTCGCCCTCGAAACCGGCGATAGCTTTCTGGATTTCCCCCAGTACATTGGCCACGGCCTTTCGCACGCCCTTGCCGCCATAACGGCTTTTGTCACCGTCGCGAAGTTCGACGGCTTCGCGTTTTCCAGTGGAGGCGCCTGAGGGTACTTTGGCGACTCCAACCGTGCCACTTTCCAATTGCACCGCAACCTGCACGGTTGGATTCCCTCGAGAATCCAGGATTTCCAGCGCGTCTATCTGTTTGATTTTTGACAATGAGTTCATCTGTTCTCCTTATCAAGCGGGCGGATTACCACCCGTTCTAAGAATTGTGCTCAGTTCGTTGCGTAAGTGCTCTGCAATGGGTAGAGCCTGGACCTTGTCCACCGCTGACTCGACCGCGTAGGGCGAGGACTTCAGCTCCACGTTCCCATCTTGCCAAATCGCATAGCAAGATTCAGGACAGCCGGTCTTTGGTTGCCCAAGGCTGCCTGGGTTTACCACAAGGCATCGGCCCACGGACCGCACGAATGGAACGTGTGTATGACCTACAAGCAGGATGTCGGACGCGAGGCTCTCAACCTCTGTCGCCCAGCGGTCAGACTCTGCCTCGCAATAGCCAAAGAGAGGGTCCGAGGGGACGGCATGACAAAGGTGGAAACGGGTATCACCGCACCTGGTTTCTTCGAAAACGGGCAGGCTGCGGAGGAAGTGCTTGTGGCCCGAGTCCAGTACCGAGTCTGTGAAACGCCGCGTCGCTTCTGCCATGTCTTTGAATGGCGCCGAGCAGCGCGGATCCTGGTTAAAGCCAATGGAGTTGTCGTGGTTGCCGCGCACCACCAGGGTGGCTTTGGACCTTATGTAGTCAACCACCGGCGCCGGCTCGGGGCCATAATTTACCAGGTCTCCCAAGACCCACAGCTCGTCGTAGCTTTCCCGCAACTCCGACAGGGCGTCAAAGTTGCCGTGGATGTCTGACACGATGAGAATCTTCATGTGAAAGCATCACCTTGAAGGTGCGGCCCGATACCAGAGCAGCTGAGAATGCACCGTTCATGATTCTGTGGCTGCCGGGTCACCGGTTCTGGGTCAGAGCCCAAAAGTAAAAAAACTCCTGAGCGCCCACCGGCGGCCAGGAGTTATCAGTCCGCTTTGCACGGACGGTTGAGGCGAACTCCATCGCCTTCTGGAACACTATCTTATAACAGAAGACGGTAAGTATTACCACCCCAACAGTTCATTCGGTATTGGCTCAGTTAGGCGTAGCGCCGACCCCGCAAGGCGGGGTCGGCAGGCGCCGGTCCCGCCGCGCGAGACCGGCGCTACGTCGAGCGCGCTTTTGAATACGATGGTCCATTAGTTGAGCGACTTGGCTCCATCTCCGCTGGCAAGCGGGAGCGATCTGGGGACGAATGAATACCGAGCCATAAAGGGCAGCCCGCGATACAATTGAGCTGGACCCCCGAAAGAGGACATGGTTTTGTCGCAGTAGTCCTCCCATTTCAATCCCGGAGGACATCGAGCAACTTGGCCCCCATCATTAACGCCCAGGGACTATCGAAGCAATACGGAATCACCCCGCTATTCCAAAATCTCTCCTTCACCGTGTCGGAAGGAGACCGGATCGGCCTGATTGGGCCGAACGGTTCTGGCAAATCTACGCTGCTGGAGATTCTGTACGGTCGCGTGAAGCCAGACAGCGGCGAGGTTGCGACGCGCAAGCGCAGCAGGCTCAGCTATGTCGCGCAGGTGTCCGAATTTGCACCTGGGGAGACTGTCAGATCGGTAGTCGAGAAGGCGCTCGAACGGGTGGCAGTACCCCAGGCGGAGCGGGCGTCGCGGACAGGCGAGGCGCTTGGCCGCGCCGGTTTTATCGACTTTGAAACGCCCACCACAGCCTTGTCGGGTGGTTGGCGCAAACGCCTCGTCATCACCGAGGGGCTGGTACAACGGGCAGACATCCTGCTCCTCGACGAGCCGACGAACCATTTGGACTTTGCCGGAATTCAGTGGCTCGAATCCCTGCTCCAGAACGCGGCATTTGCGTGCGTGGTGGTAAGCCACGATCGTTACTTCCTCGAAAATGTCGCGAGCGAGGTGGTGGAGCTTAATCGCATTTATGGGGATGGCGTGTTTCGCGTCAAAGGAAACTACAGCACATTTCTCGAGAAGAAAGAAGCGTACCTCGAGGCGCAGGGAAAGCGGCAGGATGCCCTCACCAATCGCGTGCACACGGAACTGGAATGGCTGCGTAAGGGTCCCAGGGCCCGCCGAACCAAGGCCAAGGCGCGCATCGATAAGGCTCACGAAATGATCGGCGAGTTGGCGGACCTGAAGGCCCGGAGCCGCACCGCCACCGCCAAGATTGACTTCTCCGCGACGGGCCGGCAAACCAAACAGCTTATCGCGCTGGAGGGCGTCACCTACGCCATCGGTAATCGCATTCTGTTCCAAGGCCTGAATTTCATCGTGAGGTCGGGAATGCGAGTGGGGCTAGTAGGACAAAATGGGAGTGGCAAAACCACTCTACTCCGTCTGCTGCGGGGCGAAATCCAAGCTACCCGCGGGGAGATTCACCGGGCCGACGCGTTGCGCATTGTCTATTTCGACCAAAATCGCGAGCTTGACCCTGACCTCACTTTACGCCGCGCTCTGGCGCCGGATAGCGATTCGGTTATTTATCAGGAGCGAGTGATTCACGTCGCCTCCTGGGCGGCAAGATTCCTCTTTGACCCGGACGACCTGAATCAGCCAGTCGGCCGGCTCTCCGGAGGCGAACGGGCGCGCGTGTTAATCGCGCAGCTCATGCTCCAACCGGCGGACGTTCTTGTTGCTGGATGAACCCACTAACGATTTGGATATCCCGACTCTGGAAATTCTGGAAGAGAGCCTGCTGGAATATCGTGGAGCCTTGGTGCTGGTCACCCACGATCGCTTCATGTTGGACCGGGTCTCGACCGTCGTTCTCGGCCTGGACGGTCTGGGCGGAGCGGAACGGTTTGGCGATTACTTGCAATGGGACGTTTGGCAGCGCGCGCAGCAGGCCAAGGTTGCGCGAAGCGCCCTGGCTGAAGCCCCGCGAGCGCCTTTCTCACCTGACGTCGCCCCGCCAACCGCGCTAAGAAAGAAGCTCTCCTACCTGGAGGCGCGCGAGTTTGCCGCCCTGGAAACGAGAATCGCCGAGGCCGAACAGGAGCTTAGCGTCTTACGAGCCACGCTGGATGATCCCGCGATAACGAGCGACGCCCCGCGGCTTCAGGTCATTTGCACGCAGATGGAAGAGACCCAGAAGAATGTGGATAAGCTTTATGCTCGATGGGCCGAACTCGAACAAAAGCAGGGCTGAGCAACATGCGTGTTTGCGGCGTTGCGATAGGTGGACGCACCGATATCCCCATCGAGTTCAGGCTCTGTTTCACGCTGAAACGATGACGAACCGCGCCAAGTTCCGTCGTGGATGAGATTTTGGCGAATCACAGGGTAGACGATGTGGGAACAGGAGAATTCTCGGCAGGTGCTAAAGTCAAACCGCTTCGGCTGCGTTCGCCCTGCGTCGCCAATCGCGTGGCCCGTTCTCGCAACAGATTGCGAAGCGCCGGCAGTGCCCTGCGTGCTGCCATTTCACCGGCAGCAATCATCTCGTCGGCCCGAGCGAAATCGTCCCAACGGAAAGCGTCCAATTTCAGCTCAATCGCCAAGTCGCAGTGATCTCTCCAGGTTGACTGGGTCAAGTTCTGGGTAATGTGGAAGCATTCTCCCACGACCTCAAATAGACTACTGGGCCGTTGCAGAAATCCGTTGTTCTGCACATTCACGGCAACCACCACGTCCATGCCGCGTAGAGCCGTTACGGGAACGCTCCCTACAACCACTCCGTCTACGAGCAGCCGCCCGTGATACTCGATAGGAACAAACAGCCCCGGGAAGCTGCAACTGGCGCGCACGGGCATCCCCAGGTCTCCCTCGCGGAATGTTACGGCTTCGCCGGTCCTGATATCGGCAGCCACTACCGCCAGCGGGATTTTGAGCTGCTCAAAGGTTCGGCAATGGAGAATTTTCGAGAGTAATAAATCCATGCGCTCGTTGGTGGCAAATCCGAGGCGCGGGAACGTCCAGCGGGCAAACCTGCTCCAGCGTAAGCTGCGCGCGGCCAAGGTCATCTCCTCGATGGTGCAGCCGCTGGCGAACGCCGCCGCAGCGATACTTCCGGAGCTGGTTCCTGCCAGAGCGTCAATGGCAATTTGATTTTCGACGAGAACCTTCAGGACTCCGATGTGAGCCACGCCGCGCGCGAATCCGCCACCTAGCGCCAAACCCAGGCGCGGCCGGGGGAGGGGTTGTTTGTGTTGGTTGGACGGAATCGGGCGGCTGTATGCGAACCGGCGAATCTCGCGGATCGCCGCAAGCAGGACCTTCCCCAGTTGGGCCTCGACTTGCGACCTCAACGGCTGCCTCCTGGTGGACCTATTTGCGTGTTTCTGTGTAGTCCCTTACCCCAGATCCCTTCAATCTAACTACTTAGATGAGTTTCCAAGCCATTGGTTGCAAGTTTTCGACCGCAATAAATCCGTACGTCCCCGGATGACGCCAACCAAAAAGGCGAAGTCGGCGCCACACTCGAGTTAGAGACACCGGCCTGGGTGAGGCAGTGACAAATATCCTGCGGCACTGCCGTTTGCGGATTAGGCGTCTAACCGTTGGCGGCAGGAAATCGAGTCAGCAGTAATCAGCATGCTCCCGAGTGGCGCAATTACCTGGATTCGAGGCGCCCGGTTGCAGCTTTTCTGGCGCAGCCATCTTCGTTTCATGCGCCATCGTTGTAAGCGCCCGTCGTGTTTGTCAAGTTACGTGGCGCCGGCACAGTACTGCAGCCGCGTGTCCTCGGCCTGGAGGCGCGCAAAGGTATCCTCTAGCGCTCTGTTGACGTCTGCGGGGGGACGAAGAGTTTTTCCTTACTTCTTCTTAGGTTCCTTCTGCTTGAGCTTGATCTCCTTCAGCTTTAGCTCGAGCGCCTTCACCCTTAGCTGGAGGTCGTTCATCTCCCCTTCCGAAACCATAATGGGTTCTCCCGCGCCGACTCTTGTTCTTACAGCCATTGCACCGTTCCTCCTCTACTATGAGTTGACATTTCTGATATCGGTTGGACCTGGTCATGCTTTTGCGTCAGCTCCAGGAAGAGTTCAGTCTCCGCTACAGCCAGAGGCACGAACCAGCCGTCCACAATCACGGCGAGCTTTTCTTGCAAAGCCCATGCCTCCAGTGTGGTTCCGGAATAAGGTCCGGCCGTGAGCAGAGTGGAAGCCTCCCTTTCACCCAGCAAATACGATCTCTTCTTCGCCCACAGATCACGGGTATCAACCAGTTCGAAAGACCCGCGCTTTGGGAAGAACCTCAAGTCTTCTTTGGGTGCGCCACCGGCATGCTTCCAAACGGCCTGCCACCGGGCCGTCTCCTGCCACAATCTGCGAATCACTTCGACGTGCTCATGCGCCCCACATTGGTACTCCGCCGTAAAGAAGCTAGCAATGCGTTCAACATCGGCCCCCGCAGGCAGGAAATCGTAATACCCCTTCAGCGGCTTTATGTTTTGCACGCCGAATTCAGCCGGCGTGGAAAAATACGGACTGAAGCGGTCGATGCTCAAGTGCACCATGCCGCATGGGGGTTGAAGATGGTGGAGCAAAGGGAGGATCGCCAGAGTCTCCTCATACGCTTTCGCGTCGTCACCGGGGAATCCCCAAAGAAGATTCCACTGGAGATCTATACCCGCTGACCGGGCATACCGCAACAGCAGTAGGTTCTGGCGCGCCTGCACACCTTTGTTGATCAGGCGGAGCAGGCGAGATGACAGCGACTCAATCCCCGGCTGGATGGACGTGATTCCCGCCCGTTTGAGGGCGAGGATCTGCGGGAGCGAGAGGTTGGCCCTCTGCTCGTAAAATACTGTGACCCCAGGAAATTCACCGGCAAGGCGGGGGAGAAGGGTCTTGAAGTATGTGTACGGCATGATGCTGTCCGTCATGTTGACTTTCCTCGTGAGGTGGGTGTCCAGGAGACTGTGCAGATCCTGGATAATCCGCTCGGGAGACTTTTGACGGAACCCGATGGTCTCCTCATTGAATCCGCAAAATGTGCAATGGTGTTTCTCGCCCCACCAGCAACCCCGGCTCGTCTCGTAAGGAATTTCCGTGCGCTCCCCATCCAGCTTGCTCGCGGGAAGAAAGCGTTTGCGTTGCTCGTAGAACTCCACGTACGTAGGCGTGGGCAGAGCATCCATGTCTCCGCACGGCTCGCCTTCGAGAATTCGGCATTGGGGTCGCGAGCCCGCCAGGATATCCCGAACGAAATTGACAAATGTAGCTTCACTCTCCCCGGAGAAGATGTAGTCAATGCTCGACGACAGCGAGGCAATCCCGCGCGCCATCTCCCCCTCGCAGTTGGCGCCCCCGAGAATGGTGATGGTGTCTTTGCGTTGAGCCTTGATCCGATTCAACAGGGCCACGCTGCCGGCCGTTTGTTCGAAGCTCGTGCTGCAACCGACGATCCTGTACCGCCTTTCGCTGACCGCCATTGCGATGCCCCGGAGGTAACGCTCAGCGTGCCGCTCCAAATGCCGTAACTGCTCAGGCGTGATTGGTTCCTGGCAATCAAAGCAGCTAAAGTCGTGCCTGATTTTCCAATTCTTATGCGGACCGATCACCCAATCTGGGTCGAATATCTGGCTTGCCCGATGGCCCAAGGGTGGAAGGCCGAAAGCACACCGGGCGAAGAAGCGTTCCCCGGCAAAGCACCCTTCAGGTACATCGCAAATCTTCGCGTATGCCTCTTCCCCAATGACAGAGGCCAGCAAAACGTTCGCATAGAGAACCTGCACGCAAAATCCGGCCTCCCGCGCACAAGCCTGGAGAAGATGGACGGCCAAGGAGGGGTAGTTCACCGGGTGGAACGGAGGGACAATCAAGATCACATCGGCGTCGGGGAGCGTCGCAGAAAGGCACCTCATTTCGGAATGCGAGGCCACGCGCCCCCGGTTTTTCCCCTCACCTTCTGCCTTCACAACTGATTCCTTCTTTCGGGATTCAATGGTCTGCTCGCCCTCCGTAGTGGCAGCCTTGCTCAACCCAGTCAAGCCAAGCCTCTAAGTCGGAAGATTCATACGGCGCAGCAAGTCATGAAAACGGGGGTCCGAACGCAAGGGGTCGAACATGGGTTCCACCCCCACTTCAGGGAGCTCGCTATCGCGCTGCTCATAAGCCTTTCCCAGCCATTCGAATGCTTCTCCCTTCTTGTCCAAGGCCACACACACCAACGCAATAAGTCGCGGTGACACGTATTTTCTCCTTGATTGCTCCTTCAGTTCGTCGAGGGCCGCCTGTGCCTCGCGTTTCCTGCCGGACAGCGCATACGCAAAACCTAGTGTCGCCTTCGTCTCGTCGTCTCCTGGGGAGAGCCTGGCCGCCGCTTGAAGTTCTGCGATGCTTTCTTCAAACTTGCGATCCTGCAAGTCAACGACTCCCAAGAGTTCTCGGGCGAAAAAGAAGTCCGGCGACACTTCGAAAGTTCTCTGGAGCGCTCCTTTCGCTTCTCTGTATCGACGGGCGAAGTAAAAAGCTTGTGCCAGGCGCAGGCTTATCACGGGCGAGAGTGGGTCCAGTTCCGCAGCGCGCATTGCCTCCTGAATTGCCATCTCGCGTCGCCCCATATTTGATAGAAAAGCAGAGAACCACTGATGAGCGGTCGCATAGCCAGGATTCAGGGCAAGGGCCTGCTTGTACTCCCTCTCCGCTCTTTTCCAGTCCCAATCCAGTTCCATGGCCTGCGCAAGCGAAGTATGCGCCTCAGAGATCGAGTCATCAATTTCCACCGCCTTCAGCGCCGCAGCCTTCGCCGCGGGGAAGGCCTCATGCGGGGAGAGCCAATAATTGCCACCGAGTACGAGGTACGAGTCAGATATGCCGGCGTAGGCGAGGGCGTAGTTCGGCTCCAGCTCGACCGCTTGCTGGAAGTATTGCAGGCCTTTCGTCACTCCCTCGCGGTCCCTCCTGTTCCAAAAGTATCGGCCTTTGAGGTAGGCCTCGTAGGCATCCGGCTTCACGGAGCGCGCCGCCCGCAAGCGGGTGGCCTCCTGCGGACTCAGCTTAATCCGGATCTCATCCACGATGGCCTGGGCGACCTCGCTCTGTAACGCCAGCACGTCGCGGACATCGCGTTCGTACATGCTCGCCCACAGATTCCGGTCCGTTGCCGCTTGGACCAATTGGGCGGTGATTCGCACCCGGCCACCCGAGCGCAGGACTGAACCTTCCACCACCGCGTCTACTTTCAATTCCCGAGCAATCACTTGGATCGGCTTGCTTGAGTCCTTGTAACGCATGGCGGAATTCCGTGAGATCACCCGGAGCCCTGCGACCGAGGCCAGGTCGGTAATCAGCGCCTCGGTCATGCCATCCGCGAAGTAACCCTGCTCCGGATCACGCGACAGGTTCTCGAGCGGCAGCACTGCCAGTGATTCGATGCGAGGCGCGGGGGCTCGCCCCAACAGGCGATCACGCCAGTTGTCCACATTCAGCCCCACTAGCAGCAGCGCGATCACAACCAGGCCGAGGGGAGCGATGCCGACCGCCACCCACCCACGGCGCTTCCAAACCGAACCATGATCGGCGACCACCGGCAGCACCCTTCCTCGCTCTGACTCTAAATCGCGTTTCAAGCGTTGCAGGTCGGCTCGCATGTCTGAAGCCGTCTGGTAACGCAGCGTGCGGTCCTTCTCGATTGCCTTCGAGATGATCTCTTCGAACTTGGGAGGCAGGTCCGGGTTAAAAAGCCGGGGCGAAGGCGGAATTCGGTGCAGGATGGCGTTGACGACCGCTCCCAGCGAGTCGCCGCTGAAAGCCTGCTGCCCGGCCGCCATTTCGTAGAGCACCAGGCCAAGGCTAAACAGATCCGTGCGCCCGTCGAGTTCCTCGGATCGCACTTGCTCCGGGGACATATACTCGACCGTGCCCACCACCTCACCGATATTCGTCAGCGGTTCGTCCGAAGTGGGCGAGTCGCCGGTGGGTTCCTCATTTGCCTCGCGCCCCGTCACCAGCTTCGCCAGCCCGAAGTCCAGCAGCTTGGCTTGTCCGCGCTCCGTGAGGAAGATGTTCGCCGGCTTGATGTCACGATGCAAGATGCCCTTGGAGTGTGCTGCATCGAGTGCGTCGGCGATCTGAATTCCCAGGTCGAGTATTTCGCTGGTCTTTAGGGGTTTGGCCGTCCCTTCGTGCTCTCCCGAATCCCGAGGTAATTGGGCGCCCCTTTCCCTGCGCTCGAAGGAGGAAGTCCGGGGACGGCGCCGGCCCAGCTTCTGCTGCAGCGACTGCCCCGCAAAGTACTGCATGACAATAAACGGCTCGCCTTTATACTCCCCAATCTCAAAGACGCTGCAAATGTTAGGGTGGTCAAGAGCGGAGGCGGCGTAGGCTTCGCGCTGGAAACGCTCAATGGATTTAGGGCCCTGCGCCGATTCTTTCGGCAGGAACTTCAGCGCTACCATGCGGCCCAAGCGCGTGTCCTCGGCCTTATAGACCACACCCATACCTCCGCCACCGAGCTTCTCCAGGATGCGGTAGTGAGAAACGGTCTGCCCGATCATGAGGCGATTGCCTGATAGTTAGGATGCGGTGAACTTCAATAGGCACCAGCATACGCTACGTGTACCAGCGAGTCAACGCAGCGAACAAATCCCTCCGCGAACAACCGAAGAGTAACTTCCGTGTGGACGACGATACGTCTCGAAGCGGTCCCACGCGCGGCGGAGCGGCGGATAACGAGTCGGGTCTCCACTTCTGCAGTTTGGTGGTTCTGAGGCCAAGTCGCCCTGGCTCGCTCGCCACGCTCAGAACCTCAGTGACCGATTTCGAGTGACAAGGGAGATTCCCACTGATAACCGCATAGGGATCAGTATAGACGGTGAGGACAGCCTGATGCTGGGTGTGCTTTGATGCGCTGACTATCTCGGCTGTATGCCCGTCGCACCTCCGATTGACTTACTATCAGACCGGGCCTACGATTCTCAGGTGTAGGTGAGGGAGGTAAATTTCCCTATGGCGGAAGAGTCCCCCAGTCAGACCCCCATTCGCGTTCAGGTAGGTCACTATCAAATCCGGCGAAAGATCGGAGAGGGTGGGATGGGGGTAGTGTACGAGGGGTGGGATGAGCGCCTCGGACGGGCCGTGGCGATCAAGACGGTCCGCGAAGCATCCAAAAGCGGAGATGCCAGGAGCCGGCTCTGGCGCGAAGCGCGGTCACTGGCGCGCGTGAGTCATCCGAGGGTTTGCCAAGTCTTCGACGTCCTCGAAGACGGCAAGGATCTCTTCCTGGTGCTTGAATTTCTTGACGGGCGATCGCTCGCGGACCGCATCGCGAGCGGCCCGATCACCACGTCGGAAGCCGTTAGTATCGAGCGGCAGATCCTCGAGGCGTTAGAAGCGTTGCATGATCTCGGCATCGCGCATCGAGATCTTAAACCCTCGAATGTTTTCCTCACCCGGCACGGCGCCAAGCTGCTCGATTTCGGTTTGGCACGCTCCACTGCTCCCCGTCTAGCAGTTGATGCGGATCAGACGGCCTCAGCTTTAACCGCCCCCGGGCTGATTGTTGGGACTCCCCAGTACATGGCCCCGGAACAGGCCAGCGGTGGAGTAGTCGGTCCGGCGGTGGACATCTTCGCCGCGGGTTGCATTCTCTATGAGATGCTTACCGGCAAGCGCGCGTTCAAGGGTGCCTCCTGGGTCAATGTCCTGTATGAGGTGTTGTATCACGACCCGCCCCTGCTCAGTGGATCTCGGGAAATCGAAGCTCTCGATCATGTGCTCCGGCTGGCGATTGCCAAGCGCCCTGAGGATCGTTACAGCGCGGCTCGTGAAATGCTCGACGCGGTAAATGCCGTGTCTCTATCGGGCAGCACGGCGCACGCCTCGCAAATCCGGACCGTTATGCGCTTGATTGCCCTTCCGTTTCGCCTGCTAAAAAGAGACGAGGAGACGGACTTTCTCGCCTTCAGCTTGCCGGACGCGATCAGCAGTTCGCTTTCAGGTATTGACAGCGTCATAGTCCGCTCCAGTCTGTTGGCTGCCCGTTTCGAAGGCCCCGTGGATCCAAAGCGAATCGCGAGCGAAGCGGAGGTAGACGCCATATTGACCGGCTCCGTAATGCGCGTGGGCGATCGGATTCGGCTGACGTGCGAGCTTGTTGAAGTACCCAGCGCCACAATGATCTGGTCTGAGACTGTCTTTTCGTCAATCCAGGACCTGTTCAAGATTCAGGACGAGTTGTCGGAGCGCGTCGTGCACTCGCTCATGTTGCCTCTCAGTGAACGTGAGCGGCGCACTTTCCGCCGGGACGTGCCAGCTAGTGCCACGGGGTACGAGTTTTATCTTCGCGCCAACCAGATTGCGGCGACGCGGACCCTCGACAACATGAGGCTGGCGCGCGACCTCTACCTCCAGTGTCTGGACGATGATCCGGATTACGCGCCGGCGTGGGCGCGTCTCGGGCGAGTCAACCGGTTCATCGAGAAATTCGGCGAGGATCCCGATCAGAACCTTAAGCGGGCTGACGAGGCGTTCCGCAAAGCATTCGCCCTCAACCCGGACCTGGCCATGGCGCACAACCTTTACACACAAATCGAGTGCGACCAAGGCCACGCGCCGCAGGCGATGCAGAGGCTGCTGGACCGCGCGCGCTTTCGGCGAAACGATCCGGACCTGTTTGCAGGCCTCGTTCAGGCTTGCCGGTACAGTGACGAGTTGGAAGCTTCGGTTGCTGCCCACCGTCGCGCCCGGCATCTCGATCCGCACCTTGTCACCAGCGTCGCGCACACCTACTTCCTGCTGGGCAACTATCAGAAGACGATCGAGTGCTATGGAACGAAGCGCGGCTTCTACCTGGACTGCGCCGCACTGGTCATGCTGGGTGACAAGCAGACAGCCCTGGCACTGCTTCGCGAGCGCGAGCAAGCAGGTGACGCCACCGGTTCCGTTCGGGCGATCATGCAATCTCTCAGGGCTTATCTCGAGGGAGACTTGGACGAATGTCTCAGTGCGATTGAAGTCGGGGAGCCTCTGACGCGCAGAGATCCTGAGAGCCTCTACTACACGGCACGCCACCTCGCGCAAATCAACGAGCGGGAGCGTGCCATTAAGATTCTTTCCAGTGTGATCGACAGTGGATTTCTCTGTGCGTCGGCTATGTCCCGCGATCCGTGGCTGGAATCACTGCGCTCCCTGCCTGATTATTCGCAACTGCTCCAAATTGCTGACCAACGGCGCAGCCATGCGCATACCAGCTTCCTGGAAGCGGGTGGCCCTCAACTCCTTCCTATCACTTGAGGCCGGGCACGTTCGGGCCAGATATTTACCTGTGGATCGACCAGAAGGGCTCGGCAGTGGCGGGTTTTCGCGCGCGTCTATTGCTTCCGCTGGTAGGGGAAAACGTTGAATAGCAGAACATCCTCGTGCATGTGGCGTATAATCCGCCTTGAGGCGGTGGGCGCAGCGACCTGCCCGAAGGCGACGTTCCACGTGTCAGGCTGCGTTACGGCTAAGCTGGCCGGCAAGACCGCGGCACAAGAGAACCAGTACGAGCGGACGCCTGTGATGCCGGCTCGATAGTTGATGGTGCTTTGAGACGACCAAAGTACAGAAGGGAACAGCCCTAAAGAAGGAGTGGCGCATGAAGATCGAAATTGAGACTCCTGGGATCCATCACATCGCACTGCGATCGAGTGACCTCCCCCGTTCCAAGCGTTTTTACACAGAGACGCTTGGGTTTCCTGTGCTGCTGGAAAACGACAGCCTCTTTATCTTCCGCGCAGGTTCGACCGCTGTCGGAGTGCGTGGTCCTGAAACCGCTACGCCCAAGGGTGATGTTTTCAACCCTTTCCGGGTCGGGCTGGACCATCTAGCGCTAGCCTGCACAACTGAAGCGGAACTCGATAGAGTAGCGACAGCATTGTCTGAGGCGGGCGTTGAAAACACAGGAGTGAAGACGGACCCGACACTCAATAAGAAATATGTGGCCTTCAAGGACCCGGACCGGATTGCGTGGGAACTGTACCTGGTCTGATTTAAACGCGAAGGTCAACTGTCTAGTCCGCGCCAAGCACTTGAGCTAGGTCTGCCATACCCAGGGAATACGCGTCCCTCCAGTCTGGTTTCCGGTTAGGTTCCAAACCGCACTAGGACGAGCGTGATGTCATCCGATTGCGGAGAATTACCTGTAAATTGTTTCACCTCGCCCACCACACGGCGGCAGATTTCATCCGCAGCCAGGCCTGAACAACCCTCCAGAAAATTCCGCAACCTGGCTTCCCCGAACAGCTCTTCATCGGGGGCGTGCGCTTCGGTGACGCCATCCGAGCAAATCAACAGAACGTCGCCGCTTAGCATTTGTGCGCCGGAGACCTCGAACGTCGTGCCAGAAAACAGTCCCACGGGGAAGTTCGAGGAACTCAATTGGTCAACCCCGCCGCGGGCGCGGATAATCAGAGGCAGAACGTGCCCGGCACTGACGAACTGAAACCTGCCGAGGCGGTCCAGGACACCATAGAGCATCGTGGCGAACATCCCCGATGATGTCCGCTCGCAAAGGAAATCGTTCACGCGTTGAAACAAGAGAGCAAGGTCCGGATCGCCGGCCGCCACGGCGGCAAAGGCTCCTTGCAGGTTGGACGCCAACATGGCGGCGGGCAGGCCCTTGCCCGAGACGTCCGCCACGATGAATCCGTACCGCTCCCCGGGCAGGTGCACCACGTCGTAGTAGTCTCCGCCTACATGTTCCGTAGGCATGCTGATGGCGCAAACCTGGAAGTAGTCGCACGTCGGGAAGCGGCGCGGCAAAAGCCCCTGCTGGATGTTGCGGGCTAGGAACATCTCGTGTTGGAAGCGTTCTTGCTCGCGGGCGATGCGCAACAGGCGGGCGTTCTCGATGACGGTGGCGCCTTCCACGGCCAGCGTTTGCAGCACCTGGCGGTCGAGCCCCGTCACCGCGGTGGGGTGTGAGCACGTATCAAGATAAATGACGCCCAGCAATTCGGGCGCTGCGATTTGGATAGTGTCACCCCCTGTTTCGGAAACCGGCAGTTTCTGTAAAGGGACTGCAACAATGCCGCGCACTTCGGTACGGATGATCTTGGTTTCCTGGGCAGTGCGCCCGGTCATCTGGTCTTCCAGTACCACTTCTTCCTGGCCCGAGGCTGCCACCCGCTCCACCACATTGCGGGAGTAGTCTGTGATGTCACTTCCCAGGTAAACGCCGCCTGCTCCCCGAGCAAGCTTCAGGTGAAGGTTCCCGTCCGCCTCGAGGAGGAACAACAGCCCGCGTTCCGCGCTGGTCAGTTGCAACGCCGAATCCACCAGCGCCACCAGGACTTCCTCGAGCGCCGGGGCCCGGTGCATCATCTGGGCCATGCGGAGGAGCAGCCCCAGGTGTTGAAGCTGCGGCGCCGGACCCGTCGCAGCCTTCTCCAGCTCTTCCAGCAGTTCCGGCAGCACCGCTCGGTCCACGACGAACGAAAGCGTGCAGGAATCCGCCACACCCAGATTGATGCGATCACCTGATTTCAGCAGGCAGGAATTGATCGGTTCATTGTTCACAGCAGTCCCGTGCCGGCTCCCCAAATCCTCAATTAGGAATCCCTCTTCTGTCTGGATAATTCGAGCGTGGCGACGAGAGACTCTGCTGTCCAGCAACACCAGGTCGCTGTCGCTGTCCCTGCCCATCGTAAAAGGTGTGCGAACAATTTCGACTTCGCGCTGGTTCCCGAACGCGTCACGAACGATGAGACTTGGAAGAGCATTCGCCATGGGTACCGCCTGCCCGAAGAGAATGGCAATGATTATAGCAAGGAACCCCGAGCCACCGCCTGAAAGGATTCCCTTAGCAGCTTGCTGAAGAACCTCACCACCGCCCGGCTCGGTAGGGTCAGGTTGGTCAAAATGAATCCGACCCGAGTGAACAACTCCCCAGAGTCCCGAGGAGGTGCAATGAAGGTTTTGCAATGGATCAGCCAGGAGATGGATACAATTCGAGTGAGTGCCTCCTTCGTTCATAGTCCTGGAGCTTGAACTGTCCCGGACAGTCCTATTGCGTTGACTGGGCTGCGTTGACTGGGCTGCACGTGCAGTCTATAATAGTTTCCACTGGGGCGAGGTTGCCAATTACACATAGCTATTCACCCATGATCGGCCAGGTGGTTTCCCACTATCGCATATTCGAAAAGCTTGGCAGTGGCGGCATGGGCGTGGTGTACAAGGCCGAGGACACCCAACTCGGCCGCAGCGTGGCGCTCAAGTTCCTGCCCGAGGAACTGGCCCGGGACCGCAAGTTCCTGGAACGCTTCCGGCGCGAGGCGCGCGCCGCCTCAGCGCTGAGTCATCCCAGCGTATGCACGATCTACGAAATCGGTGAGCAGGAAGGCCGGCCCTTCATCGCTATGGAGTGCCTGGAAGGCCAGACGCTGCGCCAGAGGCTCGCCGCCGGAGGGCTGAAGACCGAGGAAGTGCTGGAGCTGGGGATTCAGATTGCCGATGGGTTGGAGGCGGCACATGCCAAGGGCATCGTGCACCGCGACATCAAGCCAGCGAACATTTTCGTGATCCCGCGAGGCGGGGTGGCCCAGGCGAAGATTCTGGACTTCGGTCTGGCGCAAGTAGCGGCGCCGTCCTGGGGGGCTCCCGGTGGCGGCCAGAGGCCGGCGCTGGAAACTGCCGCCGAAGAGCCGCTGACCACCATAGGGATGGCGGTGGGCACGATGGAGTACATGTCGCCGGAGCAGGTGCGAGCCGAGGAGTTGGACGCACGCACGGACCTGTTCAGCTTTGGGCTAGTGCTCTACGAGATGGCCACGGGGCGGCGGGCGTTTGCGGGCGACTCGCCGGGCACGATCTTCGTCGCGATCCTCCAAAAAGCCCCGACCTCACCGGTGCGTTTGAATCCCGAATGTCCGGCCGAACTGGAACGCATTATCGACAAGGCGCTGGAGAAGGATCGTAAGCTGCGCTACCAGCACGCTTCGGAAATTCGCAGCGACCTGCAGCGCTTGAAGCGGGACACGGAATCGGGACGTGTAGGGGCGGGCCTCGTGCCCGTCCCGCCAGGGCGGGAGCGCCCACGTGGGGCGCCCCTACGAAAACACTGGAAGGTGATTGTTCCTGCTGCTGCGGCTGTGCTGGCGCTCTTCGTCGCAGGTTACTTCTATTTCCACCGCACACCAAAACTCACAGACAAGGACACCATTGTCCTCGCCGATTTCGTAAACACGACGGGCGACCCTGTGTTTGACGGGACGCTTCGCCAAGGGTTGGCGGTACAGCTTGAGCAGTCGCCTTTCCTTAGCCTCGTCTCCGAGGAGCGTATCCAGCGGACGCTCGGTCTGATGGGCCAGCCGCCCGATGCGCGGCTTACTCCTCAGCTCGCTCGAGAAATCTGCGAGCGAACCGCAAGTGCCGCCGTCCTGGAGGGCTCGATTGCCAGCCTCGGAAGCCAGTACGTCTTGGGGTTACGCGCCAAGAACTGCCGCACCGGAGACGTCCTCGATGAGGAGCTGGTGCAAGCAGCAAGAAAGGAAGACGTCCTGAATTCCCTGAGTCAGATTGCCAGCAAATTCAGAACCCGAGTCGGCGAATCGCTCACCACGGTCGAAAAGCACGACACTCCGCTCGCCGAGGCTACCACTCCGTCACTCGAGGCCTTGAAAGCCTATAGCGCAGCCTGGAAGGTTCTCAACTCGACTGGTGATGCCGCCGCTCTGCCCCTTTTCAAGCGCGCCATCGAGATCGACCCTAAGTTTGCGATTGCCTATGCGTATCTGGGGCGGATTTACGGCGATATAGGCGAGTCGGAACTCTCCGAAGAGAGCACCAGCAGAGCCTATCAATTGCGGGATCGCGCCAGCGATGCGGAGAAGTTCTTTATCATGGCTACCTACGATCAACAAGTGACGGGAAACCTGGAAAAGGCGCAAGAGACCTTTGAGTTGTGGGCGCAAACTTATCCTCGTGATTTGGCCCCCCACGGACTCTTGTCGGGGCAGATTTACCCTGTCTTCGGCAAATATGAAAAGGCGATCGAAGAAGCCAAGAAGGCGATCGGGCTCGATCCGGACTTTGTCTTCGCGTATGCAAATCTTGCCACCAGCTATCAATTCCTTGACCGCCTGGGGGAAGCCGAGGCCACCTACCAGCGAGCCTCCGAGCGCAAACTGGAAATCCCTGACCTTCTGGTCCAGCGATACGACCTCGCCTTTGTGAAAGGTGACAAGGCGGGAATGGAACGGGTAGTGGCTCTAGCTCAGGGAAAATCCCCAGCGGAAGACTGGATCTCCGACCACGAAGCTTTTGTCCTCGTGTATTCCGGTCACTTGCAGCAGGCAAGGAGGAGGATTTCAGGGCGTGTGGCGAATTTGGCTCAGCAGGCGGGCCACCGGGAAAGCGCGGCTCTGTACGAAACCGGAGCAGCACTGTGGGAAGCCTTTTTCGGGGATGCGCCTGCGGCAAGGCGGACCGCCTTGGCAGCACTCGAGCTTTCAAAGAGCCGGGATGTGGAGTATGGTGCTGCCTTTGCACTGGCCCTCTCGGGGGATTCTTCCCAGTCGCAAACACTTGCGGATGATCTTGAAAAGCGCTTCCCCGAGGATACGTCAGTCAGATTCAGTTACCTGCCGGAGCTTCGCGCACTTCTCGCCCTGAACCATGGCGAGCCTTCAAAAGCTATCGAACTGCTACAAGTCGCCGCTCCCTACGAGCTGGGCGTGCCGCGGAGCTGGTATTCTGGTGTCTTTGGGGTCCTCTATCCGGTCTATGTGCGCGGGGAGGCCTATCTGGCCGCCCACCAAGGCGCCGAAGCCGCTGCGGAATTCCAGAAAATTCTCGATCACCGGGCGATTGTTGCCACCGATCCCATAGGCGCACTGGCACACTTGCAACTCGGCAGAGCCTTCGCTTTGTCGGGAGATAAGGCCAAGGCAAAGGCCGCCTTTCAGGATTTCCTCACCCTCTGGAAAGACGCCGACCCCGACATCCCCGTCCTCAAGGAAGCCAAGGCGGAATACGCAAAGTTGAAATAATCCCCGCGCTCCGCCCCCCGCTCCCAAGACCCCCTGCGCCGCATAAACTCCCCGCCGCAATGACCGCGTGTTGACTTACCCGCGTCTGTAACCTAAGATGCCAGCAATGGTGGGCTCGTTCTCATGATTGGTATGATCGTTTCGCATTACCGCATTCTGGAGAAATTGGGCGGCGGCGGGATGGGCGTGGTGTACAAGGCCGAAGACACCCAGCTCGGCCGCAGTGTGGCGCTCAAGTTCCTGCCCGAAACACTGGCTCAGGACCGCAAGTTCCTGGAACGCTTCCGGCGCGAGGCGCGCGCCGCGTCCGCGCTCAACCATCCGAACATCTGCACCATTCATGGTATTGAGGAGCAGGAAGGTCGGCCCTTCATCGCCATGGAGTGCCTGGAAGGTCAGACGCTGCGCCAGCGGCTCGCCGCCGGAGGGCCGAAGACCGAGGAAGTGCTGGAGCTGGGGATTCAGATTGCCGACGGGCTGGAGGCGGCACACGCCAAGGGCATCGTGCACCGCGACATCAAGCCGGCGAATATCTTCGTGACCACGCGGGGCCAGGCTAAGATCCTAGACTTCGGTCTGGCGCAAGTAGCGGCGCCGTCCTGGGGGGCTCCCGGTGGCGGTCAGAGGCCGGCGCGAGAAACTGCCGCCGAAGAGTCGCTGACCACCATAGGCATGGCGGTGGGCACGATGGACTACATGTCGCCGGAGCAGGTGCGAGCCGAGGAGTTGGACGCACGCACGGACCTATTCAGCTTTGGGCTAGTGCTCTACGAGATGGCCACGGGCAGCCGCGCCTTCGCGGGCGACTCGCCCGGCACGATCTTCGATGCGATCCTGCACAAGGCACCGACCTCGGCGGTGCGTTTGAACCCCGAATGTACGGTCGAACTGGAACGGATTATCAACAAGGCGCTGGAGAAAGATCGCGACATGCGCTATCAGCATGCGTCGGAGATGCGGGCGGACCTGAAGCGTCTGCGACGCGACACTGATAGCGGACGAATCACCGGGCATCTCAAAGGCGCGGGCGATGAACCAGGCGTCGCAACTGCTCGCTCTCGTCGTGTTCCCCTGCTATTGGGCATGGGAGTTGTAGCAATTGTCCTGCTGCTGGCCAGCCTTTTTGTTTACCGCCTTAAGCAAACGCGTGTAGCCGCACCTTCCGAATGGGTGCAGCTCACGAATTTCACCGACTCGGCAACCTCGCCAGCCCTTTCGCCGGACGGGCACATGTTAGCCTTCATCCGAGGGCCAGACACTTTCTTTGGACCGGGGGAGATCTATGTGAAGATGCTTCCGCAGGGCGATCCCGTGCAACTCACTCATGACAGCCTAGCGAAGATGAGCCCGGTATTCTCTCCCGACGGCTCGCGCATCGCGTACACAGTGGCCCCTCCATTTGACACGTGGGTGGTACCCGTGTTGGGCGGAGAGCCGCGCCGCTTGTTGCCCAACGCTTCGGGCCTCACGTGGATTGACGGCCAGCATCTCCTGTTCTCAGAGATCAAAAGCGGTCTCCACATGGCCGTGGTCACAGCGGCCGAGAGCCGCACCGAACATCGAGACATTTATGTGCCCCCGCAGGAAAGAGGCATGGCTCACCGCTCGTATCTCTCGCCTGACCGCCGATGGGTACTGCTGAGTGAAATGGACAATGGCGGATGGCTGCCCTGCCGGTTGGTCCCCTTTGATGGTAGTTCGTCCGGGAAACAAGTGGGGCCGCCAGGCGCTGGTTGCACCAGCGCTGCCTGGTCACCCGACGGAAACTGGATGTACTTCACCTCCGATGCCGGAGGCCGATTCCATATCTGGCGGCAGCGGTCTCCCGATGGCAACCCGGAGCAAGTAACCTTCGGCCCCACAGAAGAGGAAGGCATTGCGATAGGCCCCGAGGGGCGGTCGCTCGTGGCGTCGGTAGGCATGGAAGAGAGCGCGGTTTGGATCCGTGACTCGAATGGCGAGCGCCAGATCTCATCGGAAGGCTTCGCCGAAGCGCCTTCGCTTTCTCCCGACGGCACAAAGGCTTACTACTTGGTGCGCTCTCAAGGGACCACGAGTTCGTTCAGCAGCGGGGGGCTGTGGGCTGTCGATTTGAGAGGAGGGCGCTCGGAGCAGCCTCTTCCAGGGTTCGCGGTCACCGGGTACGACATTTCACCTGATGGCAGGCGGATAGTGTTTGCCGCACAGGACCCGCACGGCGAATCGCGTCTGTGGGTTGCCTCTCCAGACCGCCGGTTCCCTCCCCGGCAGATTCCCTCCTCCACGAGCAACGACAGCCCGATCTTCGGGCCCGGCGGCGACATCTTCTTCCGCGCGACGGAGGGCGGTTCCAACTTCATCTACCGCGTGAAGGAGGACGGGACTGGGCGCCAGAAGGTATTGCCGAATCCGATTCTGGACTTCTACAGCGCTGCTCCGGATGGCGAATGGTTGATCGCCGGTGCGCCGCTTCCCAATGAAGAAATCACTGCAGCCCTGTGGGCCTATCCCGTTCACGGAGGTACGCCCGTTAGGATATGCGCGGGGGTCTGCAACGCTCGGTGGGATCGCGCGGGAAAGTTCTTCTACTTGGCGCTTGTCGAGATGGGCAGTCGCGGCGGTCGCGCGCGGACTATAGTCCTGCCCGTGCCGCCCGGCGGGGACCTCCCGAAAATCCCGCCTTCCGGCATCAACTCGGCAGAGGACGCCGGGCGCCTGTCCGGCGTGAAGGTCATTGATGCCGTGATTTCGCCGGGGGCCACCACGTCGGTCTACGTTTTCACGCGCACCTCCGTCCACCGCAACTTGTATAGCATCCCGCTGCCGTGACGTTAGGGATTGCCCATCGGGCACGCAGGCGTCCACATTCCCCGAGAGCCGATCGCTCGGCCGCTCCGGCCCGCGCTTCCAGGTCCTG
The DNA here is from genome assembly GCA_963832915.1 of uncultured Acidobacteriota bacterium. Lineage (GTDB taxonomy): Bacteria > Acidobacteriota > Terriglobia > UBA7540 > UBA7540 > CAVROP01. The sequence goes on along the minus strand of CAWHWE010000090.1, from coordinate 100,978 downwards.
CTACGCGGCGTGAATTTCCCGTCGTAACAACAGGTGTCAGGCCCGGGCGCCAGGTGGGATTCGAGGTTCCGATTCTGGGGAAAGGCAGTACGCGGCAATGTGGTTGGCTGCCAACCGCACTGAGAGCAGACGATTCAATCCTTTGGGCCCATCCCAACTTTCTTGACGAAATGCTTGAAAATGCTGGCCACGATCTCCGGGGTGTTCGAGAGCTCGGTGTAAAGATCCTCAGACCCGATGAAGACTGTGAAGGTATCTTCGAGCGCCTGGGCCGTGGCCCAGCGCGGCTCGCGCGTGAGCGCGGAGTACAGCCCCGCGGCTTCGCCCGGGCCCAGGACTGCCCTCGTATTGCGCTTCTCAGACACCAGCTCCACGCTGCCCTGGACAAGGATGTGGAAAGCATCAGCAATATCATCTTCTCGGAAGAGAATATGCCCACGGGCAAAATCCAACTCCTGCGCGATCGAGGCCAGGCGGTAAAGCTCCTCGACGCTCGCTTCCGAGAAGATGTCCAGGCCGCGAATGAACTCAGCTTTCTGGAGAGTAGTCAGACGTGGCTTGGCTGAAGTTTTTTCCGGCATCAAAGGAAAATAGGAGATTTCATCGCTCACAGGACCCCTCCCCGCGGCGGGCCGCCAGTGCCTTGGCGCCAGCCGAAACTGGCCAGTGATTCCTGGCGGCCGCCTCTGCCGCACACTCGCGCAGGACTTGATCCGGACTCCGCAGGCAAGCCTCCAGGATTTGTTCCACGGATCCCGACGGACGCCGAACATTAATTTTGGGTTCGATGACCGGAAGAACCATATCACGCAGACTTCCCGGCAAGACGTCATCCAGAAACTCTGCCACGGCTGCGCGTTTCACGCGGTCGTCTTCCGCCATCACCAGAAGCGCGGAAATGGCCGTCGTGGGAGGAAGCAAAAGGGCCAGCAGGCGGAAAACCCGGTCCTTCCCCCGGCTGATTTTGTCTCTCAGGAGTTTCTCCAAAAGGTCATTGCTTCCGCCCTTGGGGTACAAGACAGCTAACGCTTGCCGGTGCCAGATGGTGTTCTCCGATTCCTCGCGCAGGCGCAGGCCTACCTTTTCCCGGTCAAATTGCAGGTTAGGGTCGAGCATCCTTAGCTTCCCAAGGGATCGAATGGTACGGTATCGAAGGAGGCCGTCATAATCGAAAAGACCGTCCAGAAGGACATCCACAGACTCCTGTTGGGGGTAATACGCCAGGACCAACGGGATGCTGCGACGAACATGAATATCCTCCGCAGGATCTCTGAGGCGGTCCGCGAGCGTCCCTATGATGCGGGTCCCGTACTCGCGCAGGCAAAGCCGCACCTCAGGGGACCAGCGTGCGTCGCTGAGCAAGGGTATCAGGAATGAAACCAGTTCGCGGTGTCCGGCCCGCCCCGCGCTGCGGATAGCCGTCTTCTTCACCGCCGGATCCGGGTGTTGGAGAAGCCGAAGATGAAGATCTACCGCCTCGACATGAGGGATGTCACCAAGAGCCTCCGCGACCTCGACCCACGCGGGCAAATCAGGCTGCAATTCAGCGGCGATTCGGTCTAACGCTTTCCTGATCGTGCCCGGGGGAAGCCTGTCATGCACACGCGCTGAACCCACGAGGGCAGCGAGTCGCACGCGAAGGTCTGGCGACTCCAGAAACTGCCCGAGACCCCGTCCAGGCCGCCCCACCCCACCGGTCTCGCGGGCAACACGGAGAATCGCGCCGATGCGAACCGACGAATCGCTATCGTGTTTGACACACTCAAGAAGTTCCTCGTCGCCGAGGGGAGCCAATTCCAGAGCTTTCGCGCGCACTCGAGGCGAGGGGTGGGTAATCAGCTCCCGCGTGATCCATTTTGGACGGCGGAGCGCCACCGCCATCTCCATGGCGCTCAGAACCAGTTCTTCATCGCGCGATTCCAGCATGGATCTGAGGGTGGCAACTGAGGCCGCTTCGGAGAAAACGACCGGGACAATCGGCGCGGGCAAAGGTTCTGGTCCTATGATGAAGATTTTGGCGACTTCCTTCCGGTATTCATTGCGAATGCGCCATGCCACCCAGAGCCACATGAACAGCAAGAGCAGGTTGAAAACCCCCACCCCTGCATGGCCTTTGTAGAGAACCCGGGTCACGGCCAGGAGCATCAGGCCACCCAACCCGTCCGCAAAGCGTTGCACGATCATGTCGATGGTGGCTTTGACCTGGGTCTTAGTAGTCTGCGGCACCGGAACGTAGAGCAGTTCGGTGGTGGCACGGTCCAGTGAATAGCGGAGTGTGTAATCACTCCCTTTCAGCACAGAGGCCGCCCAGAGCGCCAGCGGGAAAGCCAGCAGCGTAGCTGTCCCTAAGAGTATTGCCACGGGAAGAAGGAACACCGTCACCCGGATCCCGAATTTATCGATAATCCGGGACCCGGCGATCATCTGCACGAGAAAGGCCCCCAGAGCGAGGTAAGCCGAAAAGGAAGCGACGAAGGCGGTAATATGGTCCTTAGAATGGAACACACTCTGAACGATGCCCTTGAATTGGAAGTCGATATTCTGGGTCACGATGGCCGACAGGGCCAGCAGGACCACGATGAGTTTCAGATATGGCGAGGTGGCGATCTTTCGCGCCACCGCAAGGAAGGAGATACCGCGTGCCCCTTTACTGGTTCCCGCCTGGTCGGTCCGGCTCGGAAGGCTGTAGCGCCGGATCAGAATCTGGACGACCACCACGCTGAGGAGCAAGAGGGGAATAGGTAGCAGGATCAGGTTATCGGTCCCGACCGATTTGACTAGCCAGGCCGCGATCAATCCACCCAAGGCGCCGCCCAGGATTCCGCCGCTGGAAACAAGGGGGAAGATCCGCTTGGCCTGCCGCAGATCCAGCACACTGTTAGCTACTGTCCAGGCTTGTGTCGTAACAATGATGCCGAAAATGCTGGTCCATATGTAAAAGATCCAGGGAGCGGGTGTCCATTGCGCACGGACTAATAGCCAAAGCACGACAAGATTGGCGGTGAAGAAAAAGAGCGTTCCCGATAGGAGCCCAACTTGCCTGACGCGGGATGAAATATGAATATACGCGGCCGCGATAAAACCGGTCGCGATCGCGATGCCGATGTACACATAGGGCAGCGTCATCGCACTGAACTTGTGCAGGAAGATGCCGTCTCGCACAGCCCTGATGATCGTGTAGCTAGTGAGTGCCAGCGTGAGGTAGGAAAAGAGCAGAAAGGCGGGGGCTTCCTCACCTCGTTCCAGGTTGCACATCCTTCGTAAGCGATTCATGTCTTGGCCCCGGCACATGGGCGTGGCGTCCTGCGTGCCAGTGAAGGACCTTTCTGGTGACGGGCGCCATCCTTTCGGTAACGGGCGGGGCTTCCTTCGAGAGTGCTGCCTGCGGCCAAGTCATGAAAGACCCCGCGGGCTATCCAAACACAAACGCTTGATTCAGTAGAGCACAGCGCTCTCTCCCTTTTGGGCAATCCACTGGTCGTAAAAGGCCACAATCTTGTCGCGCCTCGCCATCACCGCCTTGACTAGTTCTTTGGTAAGATGGGGCTTGGTTTTCTCCAGGACATCAGCCTCCCGGAGCTGACGCAAATTTGCCAACAAATGACGGTCGCACATCCCCAAGTGCTTAGGTTCCCGCAGGTCATGATAGGGGCGGAAGGCTCGGGAAAAATCGATCATCCAGAGTTTCCAGTCCTCTGTTATCAGCATGTTGGTTGCGTTCCGGTCGGTGTCATAAACGAGTTCGGTGAACACATACATTTTGTTGACTTGCCTGTTCCAGGCGCTCATGTCGGGTGGCTGGATATTCTGTTTGATGCGAATCTCCTCGTCCATTTTTGAAGGGACCCACCAGGACAACGAGCCACTTTCCCCATTCCATTTCCGAAAGACGTATACCGGGATCATGTCACTGACTCCGACCAGCTTGGCGAGTTCGTAGGCGGCAATATTGAAATGGTACGTATCCCGAAATACAGTCTCGATCCTTCCATCCTGCATTTGCACATTACTTTGGGTATCGTCTTCCGTTTGGAAGGATGCATCATGAGTCAGCTTGCCGTCGCTGAGAGTAAGCCGCCACGGAGAGGTGACACCCTTGGAGGTATGCTTGTAATTGATGACCTTGGCTTGAAGCAGGAATTGCTTCATTTCTTGCTCGGTGAGATTAGGTTCCTGCGCCGCAGCTTGAGAAAGAACCGCCAGGCACAATACGATAACACCCTGACTCACGCGGAACAGTGCTTTACGCATGAAGCGCCTCCATACAGTTTTCATATAGGACTGGACTTAGGGTAGAACTTCACCCATTCAAAATCAACAGGATTTCAGGTGCTGTCCTGATTTCAGACGTAGCGCCGGCTTCCAGCCGGCATTGAGCCGCCAAGATGGCGGCGCTACGTTCAAATTAGGACAGCACCGGATTTCAATAAACCTATGCGCGAAATGGCAATCGTATAAACCTTCGCATCACCAGGTAATAGGTGTAAGATTGCATTATTCAGGGGTTGGGGGAAATTGATGGACCACAGGCATAAGGCTCCCATTGCGGTCCGGGTCGCACTTATCTATTTAGTCGCATTTGCTTCTGTGTGCCCGAGCGCAGCCCAGGAGCGCATCGTCGCTATTGGCGATGTTCATGGTTCCTTCTCGCCCTTCACCGGAATTCTTCAGCAGGTGAGGCTGATTGACACGAACCGGCAATGGATCGGCGGCTCAGCCATCCTCGTCCAGGCCGGCGATGTCACTAGCCGTGGGACTCAATCTCGCCAGTGCATCGACCTGCTTGTGCAATTAGAGGCCCAAGCAGGGAAGCAGAATGGGAAGGTTATTCCATTGCTCGGCAACCATGAAGTTATGATCGTCATGGGCGACCTTCGATATGTCCTCCCCGAAGACTTCCAAGCTTTCGCTGGGGAGCAGTCCGAAGGCGTGCGCGCGCGCGCCTACGAGGAGTACAGAGCCTTCCTGGCGAAGAGGCGAAAACACGGGGGAGTTCGTTCTGCTCATAACGACGTGGATCGCCAGAAGTGGTTGGAGGAGCACCCGTTGGGTTTCTTCGAGTTCAGGGAAGCCTTTGGTCCCCAGGGTCTGTATGGCCGATGGCTCCGCAGGCTTGACACCGTGGCTCAGGTCGGGGATGTGCTGTTCCTGCACGGTGGTCTAAGTGAGGGATTTCGCTTTCGGAGTATCGATGAAATCAACGACCGCGTCCGGGCCGAAATGGCCCGCTTCGATTCCATGTGGCAGTCACTCGCCGAGCGAGGAATCATCTGGCGGTACATGAACCTGGAAGAGGCAAGGCGCGCGGTTCAGGAAGAACTCGCGGCAACCGAGGCGCGTGGGGGGGTGGAGGACTCGCACAGGATTGAGGAAATGGAGGAGTTTTTCAAACTGCCAAAATGGATCACGGTCTCTCCGGACGGCCCCTTATGGTATCGGGGTTATGCTTTAGAGCCAGAGGACACGCTGGCGCAAGGGCTGGGCAAAATAATGTCCCGGTTGAAAGTCCAACATATCGTGGTCGGACACACGATCACTGATTCCCGGCGCATCACCGGCCGTTGCGGCGACCGAGTCTTCCTCATTGATACCGGAATGGTGTTCGAGCAGGGGCGCCAAGGCCGCGCCTCGGCACTGGAGATTCAGAACGGGCAATTTACTGCCCATTACTCCGGCGGGGAGCAGCAGGTGCTACTGAGGCGAGAGAGTGGCGGAACAGTCCCGGCGCTCGGCCAAGGCGGAAGCAACGGAAATCAGAAGCCGTGATCATCCACCGAGGAAAATCCTCAGCGTATAGCGCGACCCTTGTTCGTCAAGGTTCCAGCATGCTTCGAAGCCCATCCCTGTCATGTTCCCGTCTCTCGGAAAATAACAGACTTGCGGTCGCTGACTTATCGATATGCGCGGCGTGGGCTGGCGTCATTCCGGAGTTCACCTGCGTTTTGCTCTGAGGTAATCGCCTGATGATCGGTCAGACCGTTTCTCACTACCGCATCCTCTCGAAGCTGGGCGGCGGCGGCATGGGCGTAGTCTACAAGGCCGAGGATACCCAACTCGGCCGCAGCGTGGCGCTCAAGTTCCTGCCCGAGGAACTGGCCCGGGACCGCAAGTTCCTGGAACGCTTCCGGCGCGAGGCGCGCGCCGCCTCAGCGCTGAGTCATCCCAGCGTATGCACGATCTACGAAATCGGTGAGCAGGAAGGCCGGCCCTTCATCGCTATGGAGTGCCTGGAAGGCCAGACGCTGCGCCAGAGGCTCGCCGCCGGAGGGCTGAAGACCGAGGAAGTGCTGGAGCTGGGGATTCAGATTGCCGATGGGTTGGAGGCGGCACATGCCAAGGGCATCGTGCACCGCGACATCAAGCCAGCGAACATTTTCGTGATCCCGCGAGGCGGGGTGGCCCAGGCGAAGATTCTGGACTTCGGTCTGGCGCAAGTAGCGGCGCCGTCCTGGGGGGCTCCCGGTGGCGGCCAGAGGCCGGCGCTGGAAACTGCCGCCGAAGAGCCGCTGACCACCATAGGGATGGCGGTGGGCACGATGGAGTACATGTCGCCGGAGCAGGTGCGAGCCGAGGAGTTGGACGCACGCACCGACCTATTCAGCTTTGGGCTAGTGCTCTACGAGATGGCCACGGGGCGGCGGGCGTTTGCGGGCGACTCGCCGGGCACGATCTTCGTCGCGATCCTCCAAAAAGCCCCGACCTCAGCGGTGCGTTTGAATCCCGACTGCCCGACCAAGCTGGAAGAAATCATCAACAAGGCGCTGGAGAAAGACCGGGCGCTGCGCTACCAGAGTGCCTCCGAGCTATGCGCCGACCTAAAACGCCTGAAACGCGACACAGTTTCGGGCCAGTCAGCGCCTGCTGTAGCGGCGGTCTCTGACCGCCGAAAAGAGACGGCGCTCGGAGAGCGCCGCTACAGGCCGAGCGGGCGAATGCTCGCGCTGGCGGGGTTCGCGCTGGTTGCACTGGCCATGGCGGTGGCATTCTGGAAATGGCCGAGTCTTTTCCGTGGCAGAGGGTCTGTTCCCGGCGCGGCGAAGGCGCTGGCGGTGGTCGAGATCGAGAACATGTCAGGAGACACGTCCCTCAATTGGCTGGGAGGGGGCGTGGCGGATATGCTCACCACCGACCTGGCGCAGGGCAGAGGGCTGGAGGTCATCTCCACCGAGCGCGTGCGCAGCTTGATCAGCCGTCGCACCAAGGGCCAGGGAACGCTGCCGCCCAGCGAGGCGCAGGGGGTGGCCAAGGACGCGCAGGCGGACTTGTTCCTGAGCGGCGCGTTGCTCAAAATGGGCTCGCGGCTGCGTTTGGACTTGCGCGTTCAGGAGACGGGGACGGGCAAAGTGCTCTTCGCCGACAAGGTGGAAGGTGACAACGCGGAGGCGGTCATGGGGATGGTGGACCAGGCGACCGCCGGTATCCTGAGCAAGCTAGCGCCGAGTGAAGCCCCCGCGCGGCCCAACGTCGCCGCCAGCATGACGTCCAATGTGGAAGCCCTGCGCGCCTACGAGGAAGGTCGCAGCTACGAGGAACGTAGCATCATGGACAAAGCTGAGGCAGCGTTTCGGCGCGCTACCGAGCTGGATCCCCAATTTGCCTTGGCTTACCAGCATCTTGCCAATTGCCTTCAATTTAGTGACGAGGTAGCCGCCCGCCAAACCATGGCTCGTGCCGCGCAGCTTGCCGAACGGCTGTCGCTGCCCCGTGAGCAGAAATTGCTGATTCAGGCTGGCCAGCTTTACTTCGACGGCCGCTTGGAGGAAGCTGACGAGCTGCTCCAGTCGCTCCTCCGTGAGTTTCCCCGCGAAGTCGACCCGCGTGTCATGCTCTGTTGGATCCGCGACCAGGAGTGTAAGTACTCAGAGATCCCTCCGATTGCGGAAGAGGCTGTGCGGCTGGATGAGCGCGACGCCAGCAGTGTCTACGACGCGCTCGCCTTGGCGTACGGGTGCGAAGGCGACGTGCCGAAAGCCCTGGCCGCGGTGGACCGCTATGCGTCGCTCCTCCCACCCAAAGATCCCGCTCCGGTAGGTCTTCGCGGCTGGGTGCTGCTGCAGAATGGGCGATATGAGGACGCTCTCGCGGCCTACCGCAAGAACCGGGATCTGAATCCCGGCTACCATTGGGGCTCCGCGTTGGACATCGCGCAAACTTACCTCTGCGCAGGGCAGTACTCGCTGGCCGAAGATAGCGCCTTGGCAGTGACCCGCCAGGCGAATGACGCGGGCGCGCGCGCAGAGACGGCCGGAATGTTAGGCGACATCGAAGTCGGTCGAGGCCGCCTTGACGCCGCCGTGGCGCGCTACGAAGAGGCGGCGCGGCTTCTCGCTACCCAGCCGCCACCATGGGCCTTCTATGCCCTGTGGCCAGCACCGCAGATCTATTTCGAGCAGCGGCAGCCGGAGGCGGCGCTGGCCTTGGGACGCCGCCACCCGGGACCCTCGGCTTCGGGCGTGCGAGGGATGGCCTACCTCCTCTTGAAAAATGAGCCGGCGGCGGAGAAAGAGTTCAACGCCCTGCGTGCTTACTCAACGCCCCTGCTGGGCGAGTATATGGCCGGGCAACATGTTGACTTGGTGCGCTTGCTGGCGGCCGCTTACGCAGGCCGGTCACAGGAAGTGACGGCGGGCTGGCAACAGCTTGGCAGCCAATTCCGTCCCATGGTTGCCTTGGAGGTTGGCCGTGCTTATCTGGAGTTGGGAGCGCTGCCGGAGGCCGAGCAACACCTGCGGTTTGCGTCGAAGGCATATTGGATGGGCAGTTTCTTCGTTGATCCAACTTTCCTAACGCATGCCTTGGCGCAGTTCTATTTGGGGAAAGTCTTGGAACAGAGCGGCAAGAAAGCCGAAGCCCTCAAGGCCTACCAGGAATTCCTGGGCCACTTCGAGAATTCCACTGCCAAGCTGCCGCAAATCGAAGAAGCCCGGGCCGCAGTGAAACGCTTGAAGTAGCCCGCGCTGGCTTGTCTGCCTGTCGAAGGCCTCCTGCGCCGTAAAGTACTGCATGACAATAAACGGCTCGCCTTCGTACTCCCCAATCTCAAAGACGCTGCAAATGTTAGGGTGGTCAAGAGCGGAGGCGGCGTAGGCTTCGCGCTGGAAACGCTCAATGGATTTAGGGCCCTGTGCCGATTCCTTCGGCAGGAACTTCAGCGCTACCGTGCGGGCCAAGCGCGTGTCCTCGGCCTTATAGACCACACCATGCCTCCGCCACCGAGCTTCTCCAGGACGCTGTAGTGAGAAACGGTCTGCCCGATCATGAGGCGATTGCCTGATAGTTAGGATGCGGTGAACTTCAATAGGCACCAGCATACGCTACGTGTACCAGCGAGTCAACGCCGCTGGCCTTCTGAATAGGTCCGCGCTTCGCCACCTATCGGTCTTCGATGCCCTTCGCGAGTTGCCGCAAAAGAGTTAGGAGCTCATCGAAGCGATTTTCGCTTTCCTGATCGGACACACCCCGGCCTGCCATCATGTCTTGAATCAGGCGATGCTGACCCTGATCGGTAGTTTCCTTTGCAAGTATTTCTCTGATCCTTCCGATTGTTTCTGGATTTCCGATGCTCGCGACATCACGCCCCAGCAATCTGGCGCCTGCACGTACGTGATCGAACCGTTCAACTTCCACCATATCTAGGTGCTCTTCGTAGAGTCGGTCAAGGTTTCCAGCGTCGAGGTAGTTCTCAAGGATGCGCGTCAAATCTACCGCATCTCTGGACCTGCCCTCAGGGCGATCCGCCCATGAGACAAGTTTCAAGATCGTCAAACCGGCAGTAGACGCCACTAAGATGTCGAAAGGCGGAATGGCTCTTACCCTCACTTCAAGTGCCGCCTGATAGGCGTCCTCAAATCCCACCATACTCATCACGACATCCTCATCCGGTGGCCAACGAATCTCTCCTTTGGCGTCGGCAATTCCTCCGAATGGTAAGATATCGACGAGTAAATTGCCTCGGTACACCAGCCGCTGGACCTTCTTGGTTTCTTTGAAGAGCCCTGTGGTCAAAAGTGATTCCTTCAATTTCTCGAACTTACCCCAACTGGCGACACGAACGCCGAAATCTTTGTCCAGCGTGGCCCGCCTGCTTGGCAGTCCGTAGCCTAATTCAAAGATCAAGTCTCTTGCGGTTGCGCCCACCACGAAGAACGGGACCCCCAGGGAACCTGCCGCCTCGCTGAGCGTTTCAAAGAGAGCGAGGGACAGCGGATCAATCTTCCCGGATAAGTCCAGCAAGTTGCTCATCGTATATACGCCTTGCAGTCTCAATGTTCCGAGCGTCTCCTGTTGCCAGCAGGTCGGCGTAAACAAGCAGGGGGTGGGCGATCTCGGTGTCGGTCCAGTCACACTTCACATCCCAAAAGGCCTTTAGTATCTCGACGTTTCCCTTTGGGTCTGTCCGCAATCGGTTAGCGGCTAGAAGTCTCCTGGGCAGGTCTCGGATGTACACGGTCACCAACTCCGGCTTCAGGTAGCCGGTAAGGCGTGCTCCGGCTATTTCAGCTCCCCAATAGGCGCGAAAGTCGCCTATTCGCGTCTGCTCCCACCATTTCGGATCGGGTGCGGCATACTTTCCAAGGAGCAGTTTTGGCCGTAGCTGGTTGGGGAATGCTCCCACCCAACGCTCAAGCAATTGTTGTCTGTGGATCAATCTTCGTCGGCGTTTGCCCATTTCCAGAAGATGGCCGAGCCTTCCCAGATCATCCAGAACCCATGCCACCGTGCCCAGCGCAACGTGGGCAGTCTGCGCTATCGTTCGCAAGGGTGCGTCAGCCAATTCTTGCCGGCAGAGCAACGCGAATACTACCCTCAGGCCTGCCGGCACAAAAGCGCGGGTGGGCCTTTCCCTGGGGAATCTTTGGGGCGTGTGACCTTTCACGTAAATAAAAATAGGGGGAGCGTTCAGGTACGCATTTCCCAAGGTATCCAGGAATGGGATATCCATCTGTTTCAGCCGCTCTGCCATGTTCGGGTTCACATACTGTGTTACCAAGAGGACTTTTTCCGGAAGCCGTTTCATCTGCTCGATCGCTTGACCGAGAGTTTGAAGGTTCAGCCATCGCTTCACTTCTGCATCGAAGCACCTTTCCACGTGAGGGATTTCAAAGCGCAATCTCGCATCCGCTTGAGGCCGGTCTCGCCTGGGCGTCAGTCGCCGCAAACGCACACGAATTCCGGTGGTCCGGTGAAATGCCTCAATGGCCTTTTCTAAGAGTTCGGTTTCGGTCTCGCGGAGCTCCATTTTCGACAATCCCCGTTCCTGCACTTGAAAGGTAAGTTCACTTTCAAATGATGTTCATTATAATTGAACAATACTGAAAAATGAACAATAGTTTTTGGAACGCTTAGGAGGATTAGACCAACACATTGAAATGGCATGCCTTACATGTCTAGTTCCAGCGCCCGTTATTCATTCCGGCCTCAGCTCGACCCCCTTTTCAACCTGCGTGTAACGCGAGGTCTACGTCAGCGCGTCGATCATACACCCTCGGGACTGCGCCCGAACGCCAGCCCAGCGCTATGGTTTGCCGGGAACCGCCGCTGAGATACACTCGCATAGACCCGCCAAATCTCCTGCCGCACGCTATGGTTTGCCGGGAACCGCCGCTGAGATACACTTAGTTGCGACGCAAGTATCTGCGATTGCTGCCGCTATGGTTTGCCGGGAACCGCCGCTGAGATACACTGCGAGATATGTGGTACGTGGCATCTGGCCGCTATGGTTTGCCGGGAACCGCCGCTGAGATACACTGTTCGCCAGTGTAGCCCTCGCCAAGCTGCTATGGTTTGCCGGGAACCGCCGCTGAGATACACTCTGCGAGACCGTGACATGCCGCCACAGTCGAGCTATGGTTTGCCGGGAACCGCCGCTGAGATACACTCGGAACAGGCGCACCGCCGGCAGTTGCGGCTATGGTTTGCCGGGAACCGCCGCTGAGATACACTACGACTTCGGCAGGTCCGGAGACCGCACCGCTATGGTTTGCCGGGAACCGCCGCTGAGATACACTCGCGAGATAAGTGAGTGCGGACGAGCACTCCGCTATGGTTTGCCGGGAACCGCCGCTGAGATACACTCCGGAGTGAATTATGCAGAGTAAATTTGGGCTATGGTTTGCCGGGAACCGCCGCTGAGATACACTCCGGAAATGCCTGCCTGAATGCATTTCGCGGCTATGGTTTGCCGGGAACCGCCGCTGAGATACACTATTCCCCCCGGAATTCCTAGAATTCCGGGGGGATAACCCCATTTGGCGATTCAGAAAAAGGCGAGTTGCATAGGGGGATCTTCCACGGGCTTGCGTTTTTTCCCCACATAAACTTCCATTTTCTCAAACTGCCGGTCGGTCACGGAGATCACTCGCACTTGGCCGTGGCTGGGCAAGACGGCTTCCACCTTTTTTCGCAAAGTCTCCTCGGTTTCATCACTGGCTGCGTAGTGGACGTACACCGAGTATTGGAGCATCGTAAATCCCTGGCGTCGGAGCGAGGAGCGGAACTTGGCATACTCGTGGCGAAGTTGCGGCTTATCCACGGGCAAGTCGAACATGGCGAAGAGCCACATGGCTTTGTACCCCGAGAGTGCGAGTTCATGCTTCGGCATGAGGAGTGGAGGATAGATTACGGGTTGCAGGGGGCAGGGACCAGCTCCGGGAAACTCAACTTTTCATCGCGTTCTTCAATGAGCGCCACAAGCGAGGACGCGGAGCGGCTGGCCCAATCGAACAGCGTCCGTGATTCACCTTCTCCGCTGTACCGCACCAGCAGGCCTTCCAGGATCAGTTTCTTGGAATTCTGGTCCAGTTGAACTGTTGGCCCTTGAGTTCCAGTTCGCGCGGGAGCGACGGCAGGCGGCTCATTTTGGGATTGCGCATTCGAGCTTGCAGACGTTAAGCGAATGCGGGCAACCACGCGGTCCACGAGGGGGCGGAAAGGTTCCATCAAATCATCCGCAAGGCAAAAGGTATCGTAGCGATTGTGGTGGTGAACGCCGAGAGAAGGGTGCAAGCCGGACGTGCACAGGGCACGTGCCACGATGGCACGCAGCACCGCGTAGCCGTAATTAAGGTGTAGGTTTAATCCTTCCCCTTCCGGGTCACGCCGGAAGGCCTCTCCGGGTGCGCCGGCTCCCGCTTCGCCAAACAGGGCTTGCCAATAAATGCGTGCGGCCTGGGCTTCAAGATTGTCGGGATCTCCGGAGCGCACCTTTCCCGCCATCAGCCCCACCCCCCAATCCTTACCGGTCACCTCTTCCAGCAGCCGAGCCTGAGCGTGGAGCTTGGCCTGCACAATTTGTTGCCAGGCGCGCTTGCGCGTGGGGAGCGAGACGGCGGCTTGCCGGGCAAAGCGCTCGGTTTGGGTGGAGTGTGTGGAAAGCGGGAGCATCATGGCGGCGGGTAGGTGTTTCTCATTGGAGACGATGAACATGCCCCCGGCGGCTGCCAGCCCGGCTAATACGGCTTGGGTAAAGGAAATCTGTGGATGCGAAGTCACGAGAACAGCGATGTCGGCAAAAGGAATGGTGTGTGATTCCGTGTCGCGGGCGCGCAAGCCTGATTCGGGATCGCGGGCCGTGCGGGTGCTTTCCTCGGAGCCAAAGCTTGGCGGATCGCTGCGGCTTGACGCGCCCCACGGTTTGCCGAAGTCGATAACCAGCAGGCCGCCGCGTGCCGTCAAACGCGCAGGCCGGTCGGAGATGTCAAGGATGCGGTCAGTCATGGGCGTCTGTTACCTCCCCTAATGGGCTAACCACCACCTTGCAGATGTCCCAAGTTTGCAGCGTGTTTACGCTTGGGGTAAGGTAGTCGCCACTTTTTTCGATCTCTCCTTTTTTTCGGGCATCACTGATTGGCACCAAGAGAAGTCGTTTCTCGTCGGCGCGCATCCCGCGGATGACCAAAAGCCTTCCTTTGTGCTTTCCGCTGCGGCACTTGATCATCTCGCCTGGCAGAAGGGAGAGGAGGAAATCATCCCTCCCTTTGGGATTAATGATTGCAGCGGGAGCCTTCTTACGCTGATACGCCTCGAACATGTCAACAACTGACGCGTCCCATTTTTTCTCGACCCCTGGGACCTGCTATTCGGAAGATCTCCATGTGGTGGTTCGATTCGGTTTTGACGTGCCTCGCACTTGACCCATGACCGACTGCGATCGTGGTAATCTTTGACCGAATTCTCACATTTCTGATTGGAATATGGCGCCCGTCCAAGGTTTGAAAGAAGGGAAGATTGGATTCATTTGAGAAGAGCTTCTCAGGCTCGCCCATGCCCAACTCCTTCCACCTGCCCACGACCCGCTGCCGGACACCGCTATCTACGATTATGGGGTCCTCGCCCGGCTTCATGTCGGCGTCGTGGTTCAGGTCCTTCAATGAGAGGCTCGCGCACGGGAATCCTTAGGCGGCGGAAGCCGTCGCACAAATCCTTCGCCGAGTAGTTCTTGTCTTTGTGTAGACCGCCGCTTACTTTTCCTGACACGCGGTGCGAGACAATAAGATTACCCAGCACCTCTGCCTTCAAATCGTCTCGGAACACATCCCATGGGCCTTTCATGTTTCCGAAACGCCCCGGGCCGTCTAGCCAGCCACGTTTCGCGGCGTTGTTGAGGCGTTGAACCATGGCTTGGTCGGCGACCGCGATAACGACCGCGTCAATTGCGTGATGACGGTGGTCGTGCCTTGGCTTGGGAATCTTCCCGCCATTCTTGTGCTCGCCATCTCCGAGAATCGAATTGAGGTTCCATGCTTCACGGAAGAATCGTGTCAGTCCTCCCGGTCTCACCTGCACACGGACGTTGCCTTCCTCGTCATTTCGTCCCCCGTACAACAGGCCCAGGTAATCTGCGGCAAGTCTGGAAGCGTATGCCGAGTCATTGAATTGTTGCGCGGCGCGCTTGGTGAGGAACTCCTCAAGGCTGGGGTGGTCCATTCTAAAACGGCTCACCTTCGCCTCACGCATGTCCTTGTCCCCCTTGAAGTTCTCGACGATCCTCAGGGCCGCATGGTAGCTTTCCGAATCGCCGATGAGCCATTCATAAGGCGTGCGGTCCCCTTTCTTATGGTTGCATTCAGCATGGCATAAGACCTTGTTGGGAAAGGAGTCGTCGAGACAGCGTTTCCATGGAATTATATGGTCGATCTGGTACTCAGAGTCATCCCCGAATAAACGGGGCCATGACATACCCGTCCGGCAATATGCGCAGATGTTCCCGCATTCCACCCAGAGCTTATGTTTCTCAACGTCCTTCATCGATGGCCGGGCGATGTGGGCTTCATCACGGATCTTCTTCCGTATCGCATCGTTCTCCCTCTCGCGGGAAAAGTTCTCTTTCCAGATCTTCTCTCGCGCATCCTTGCCCTTCCGCAGTTCGCGAAGCAGTTCGACATGGATTCGGGTTGGCCGGGCTTTCATCTTCTCGATTACACCATTCACAACCTTGCGCAGTTCGGTGAGAGAACGGACAACGATGGGATTTCTGATTGCCCCGATGGCTCTTCGGGTCTCGTCAGCGGTGACGGGTGGCAAAAAGGGGAACGGCTCGTGCCGGTCGGGGGGGGCGGTCAGAACCTGTTCACAGGCGTCGAGTAACGGAGTGCCCTCCTCAGCCAGTTTGATGAGCCTGTTCACCGTCTCGGGATTGAGTTGCTTGTAGTGAGGGGCCAGTGCGCCATATCTAAAGCCCCGTTCGAGCAAAGGCATGAACCGTTTTATCGCGCTGGTCGATAGGCTGGCGTATCCGGCCTCTAGAGCGATCCCAAGGAATTCCCTGGCTCCCTTATCAAGATCGGAGGCGCCCCTTTTCAAGAGATATTTCTCTGCGCGCCTTCGCCGCTCGTCCGCGTCGCGAACGCTCAAAATGCTTTGCGCGTCCACCACGATCCTGCCCTGTTCCTCTGGCGAAAAGTCGAACCAACGCTCGTTAAATACCTGAGAGAATTGCGCCCCGGTGTCATTGCCGGGCATTTTGGCTTCTTCCTTGTCGCGCTGGAGATTGATGGAATCTCGCCGCGAAAGGCCCAGCAGTTCGCGCACATTTTTGAAGCTCATCTCAGAACACCTTTCGAGCGCGCTGATGAGTTTGTCCCGCTTCTCCTTCGGAAGGGGTTGGTAATTGCCTTGGGCGGGCCGAAACTCGAAGTTATTTACGACTTGTAGCAGCCGGAAGCGCTGGGAGAGCATTAGGTACGCGGGGGCGCGCCGTTCATTCGCTTCGAATTCGCACTGGCCGACCAAACCTCGATTGAGCTTCATCGGGCGCTGGTCAAAGATGGCATCGTAGAGCACCCGCTGCCCTTCGTCCTTTAGTAAATCAGGCGGGTGCGTGGCCTGTTGCTGACAAATGCGCTTGAACTCGGTTTGATACATGTCGCGCGCAGTCCAGCGGTCGCGAATACGGCGCTCGAAGGGCACGAGTCCAGCGAAGTGTTGGCCCAATGTCTGGTCGCCCATTTCCGCCCGGAGGGCGCGGATGTCCTCCTTGACCTCTCCCGGTTTTTCGTCCTTCTTCCCGGTCCGCTTGCGGTTGCTCCAAAAGCCGCGCCGCTGGGCGAGGTGATAGATGGCGCGGCCTAGGAAATGAGGGTCGAGAGGTCCCTCGACTGCGGCCGCGCGAAGGATGTATGGAAGGAGTTGGTTGAGCCGATGAAACTCGAGTTGTTGCTCTGGGGTACGATTATTCTTGGCAAGCGCGCATATTGGGTGTCGGATCGTGAACCAAGGGGAAGTGACGAGAATGTGGTCAAGCCAACTCAGATAATCCTGCCGGGCTTCCGAGTGGTCCTTTGCTTTCCACGCATCGCGGGGCTTCCGCCATGCGGGTGCTTTCCTAAAGTCAGCGGTAACATCCTCTGTGGGCGGTAGGAGATGAAACCGCTGAAGCAGGTTGAAGACTTTTTTCAACCGTCGGGCTCGACGCCACAGTTGGCGGCGATGCAGACGCGCCCCCCGCCGCTGTGCATTAAGCGTTTCCTCCTTCCCTGATTTCGGGTCGATGTTGACCCCGGCCTCGAATATGCGCACCCCTGCTTTTAGGAGATTTGCGGGCTCCCCATCTATGAGACCCACAACGGCCCAGCCCAGAGAGTTGGTGCCGAGGTCAATTCCGAGGACGAATTCAATTGGTGTTTTGTCGGCCATGATTTCTCCCTTGACAACTATTTAAGTGGGTGTATTATACACCTCGTGTATCTCAGCGGCTGTTCCCGCTTATCTTAGTAAGTGGGTTCAACCCGCGTAAGGCCACGCTAGCAATAGCGACCTTAAGCCCCGCCCAGTGCGGGGCTTTTGCTTTTCTCAGACCCCGAGTTACGGGCGAGGTTGCGCGTCTGCTGGGGAGAAATGCCGGAACGGCTCAAGCTGACACTTAAAGAGGATTCGGCCTTTGGAACGCCCTTCCAGGCCGAAATCCAGCCTAACCGGTATGAATCCATGTCGGAAGGCGGTAGCTGCTGCTACCGCACTCCACGGCCGGCTTCGCCGGCATAAAGGGCGCCCACATCGAACTCGGACCCACAAAAGACGCTCGCTTGCGGCTCCGCCGCGCTGCGCTACCCACTGTGATCGCTTGGCGCCTTGGTGCCTTGGCGGTAAAAGGTTTTGAAGAAGTCCTGGGCTACACGTGTGAACATATTATCTCTTGACAACACCTCGCCTCTATGGTAGCCTACCAATGTGAACACCCTGACCCGCGGGGAAGTCCTTTCCCCGCTCATCTGTCATCCCGTCCCAGGAGGAACTATGTCCTTACGCAAAGCACCCCAACTTACGCCCCAACTGCTCGCCGCCTCGCTCCGCAACGCCCGGCATTCCACCGGACCGCGCAGCCCCGCCGCCAAGCAGAATTCCAAGCTCAACGCCTTGAAACACGGCGCCTACGTCAGCGACGAAAATCAGCGCCAAGCCATGCAGGCCCTGGGCGAAGACCCGGAACAATTCCAGTCCCTCATCGAGGAACTCAGGAGCGCCTTCGGCCCCGGCGACGCGCTCTGGGAGAAGCAGGTCGAAGACCTCGCCTGGCTCTACTGGCGCCGCAAAAGGCTGGAGCGGGCGCAAGACGGCCTGAAGCGGCGCGCCTTGCAGGGAGTGGAAGACTGGCAGCACCGCCGCCGGCAGGAGATGGCCCGCGTCACCTTCGACGCCTCCCAACACCAGATGCTGGATGCCAACTTATCGAGGTCTAATGATCGAGGCGTGGGGCTGAGAAGGACTCTTTCCTTTCTTGAAATCATACGAGACCAGATCAAGCAGCGCACCTTCCGGCAGCGCCAGTACTCCGAGCTGGAATCTCTTTACCAAGGTGTGACGGGGTGGCGGCAGGCGTTGATTTTCGGGCTGATGCACCGTTTCAGTGATCCACTGTATCTCCACGCGCAACAAGCCGACGAGGAAGAACAGCAGTCGCTACGCAAAATAGACGTCGACTGCGAGCCGCCGGGCGAGCCGGAATACCAGGAACTTCTGCGTCTGTTGGATGAGGAAATCGCCAGCGTGCGGGAGGAATTCGAATATGCGGAGAAGGCGAATGAGGAGAGAGTGGCAATAGAACGGGAGGCCTGCCTTGCTCCGGAAGGGGAGACGTGGAGCATGCTGCTGCGGCAGGAAGGCGCCCTGGACCGCTCTATCGACCGCAAAGTGAGGATACTGCTGAGGCTGCGGAAGGAATTGCCCGACCTTCCGACCGCTCCTGCCGGTCAATCCGAAGTCTCCACGATAGAGAACACCGAGGAGGCCACCGACAGCGACATTGTGTCCGATGACCCGCAGGGTGTGGAAACGGTGGAAGACGCAAAAATGACAGAACGACGCGGGAATGTCTATGAAAACAAAGGAACGATGGCTGAAGTCAGAATTATGAATGGAGAATTATGAATTACTCCGCTCCACATTGGCCCGTGCATGTCCCACAGCTTTTGCTGGACGCCGGGCGCTCCGTGGGATGCACGCTTTCACCCCCAAAGGGGCGACCTTGCAAAGCTGGCCACCGAAGGTGTGAAAAAATCAAAACAGCTCACGCAAAGTCGCAAAGGCGCTAAGAAACACAAAGCGCAGGTCCTTTTTTTGCTTTGCGACCTTTGCGTGCTTTGCGCCTTTGCGTGAAACTGATCTGTCCGTCCATGGATTAATTCACCGGTTCACCGGCCTGGGTCAAGGAGTTTACCCCGCTGGGGCTCGCCAGCCCTGAAAGGGCGTGACAAAACCACCGACCCAGCTTAGGCGGCTATCCGAGTGCCTTCCCGAGTGCTATTTCGCCCTTTCAGGGCTTGCTGGCAAGAAGAAGATGAGTTCTCGGACCCAGGCCTGGGCTCTGTTAGTCCGCCCCTTTGGGGCTCATTTTTAGGATGCGCGCAAAATGTAAGATCGGGACAGGCTCCGCTGCCTCTTCAGCAATTTGGCCCACTACCGAAATACCGCGTGGCTTGGAATCGATTGCGGATTGGTATTGCAATTTGAAGGCGATTGGTTAAGACTCCTCTCTCCTGCACGCTGGTCTGACTGGTTCCTCGCCCGAGGCTAACATGTCGACTGTAAATCTCGTTCCCCTAAGCTTAGGGGAGTTGTTGGACAAAACCTTCAGCTACTTCCGCAAGTATTTCTGGTTGTTTGCCGGAATTATGGTTCTGCCGCAAGCGATCAACGTTGGGATCAACATCATCATTCAGGTCTATCTCAGTGGGATCGCGCCTCCGCATAGCGCTCCAAGCCCCCAGGCGGCAGCCCAGTCGGCTGTTTACGCATTGCGCGGGGGTCTGTTGTTTTTGGCTAGCTTGATTCCCCATTACATCGTCTACGCTATGGCCCTCGGCGCCACTACGTACGCGCTCTCCGAGGTTTATTTGGGGCGCACCACCACGATTCGAAGCTCTTATCAGGTTGTTTTTTCCAGATTATGGCGGCTTCTCAAGCTCATTTCCTCGATCCTTTTCCGTTCTTTAGGCATTTTCATGTTGGCGGGGTCCCTCCTCGTAATCGTGGTTGCAGGCGTGGCGCTAATGCCTAAGTCCATGGCTTGGGTGACTATTATCGTGGGAATCGCAGCTTTTCTCGGCTTGATCATTGGCGGAATCCTGGCGGTCATTTTCCTGGTGCGCTACAGCGTGGCTGTTCCCGCGCTGGTGCTTGAAAAGCTCAGTGCTCGTCAAGCCCTCAAGCGGAGTGTAGCGCTAACCCAGGGTTATCTTTGGCGACTCCTGGTGGTAGCCATCTTGATGACGTTGATTAACATCATCCTGGTCTCCCTCTGCCAACTTCCGTTCTTCATCGCGTCCCTTCTGGTGACGGTCAAGGGCGCGCAGCCCGGCTTGTGGCTAACCATTCCGAGCCTGCTAGTGGGGGGCGTAGGCGGCGCCGCCACAGCCCCGCTGCTTATGATCAGTTTCGCAATCGCCTATTACGACTTGCGAGTTCGCAAGGAAGGCTTTGACTTGCAACTGATGATGTCGAACCTCGACGGAACCACCCCGCCAGGGGCAACAAGCCAGGGACAAATCCAAGAGGCAGACCGTTTAGAGGATGCCAGCGTTCTTGGAACGGTCCTCTGGACCATCTTGACCGGTGGAATCAGTCAGCCCATCTGGTTTATGAAGCGCCGAAAGGCCTTGAACAACCTCCGTTCTCCAGAGAAACTCGGGATAGTCGGGCTCAGTGTGGCCCTTGCCGGATTCATTGCCAACTTCTGTCTCCCAATTGTGGGGAGCGTCAAATGGGGCTCATGGGTAGATGCGGAAAACACCCTCGGACCCTTGCACCCTTTGATCTTGTTGGCCGCTGGCACAATCATCGTGGTGCAATGTTTTAAGGTCCGCCGCATTTTGATAGACCACTTGACGCCACAGCAGGAAGGCATGTTCTCGGAAAGCGTCCGCCTCCAATACGACGATCTGCTCTCCCGCATGAGGACGTTTTTCCTGGGCATTTTCTATCTCCAGTACAAGGTTAATGGCCTATTGGACCGGTTTAGATCGGTCGCAGGCGGTCAGGGGCAGATGAGTTCACGATTGCCGCCCGTATCGCCCCTTTGGCCGAGTAATTCGGGAGAATGAAGCGAACCTGCCTGTTTGCATTATTGATCTTGCCGCTTGCCTCTGGCGCACTCGCGGGACAAGCCGCGAGTGCTGACCCGGCGGCGCCACTAGATTTGCAAGGTTACACCACGGAGCTGGGCCGATGGTCGGCGTTAGCCGGCCGCCTCGGCGAGCATCCGGAGGAAGCCGCGGCGTTGCGCAAGCAATTGCCCGCTCATTGGTCCGTCGCCGTGCAGGAACAACGCTTCCTGGTTTCCACCGAGTGGTTGGCCGCGGCGCTCGGCCGGCTGGCTGCAAACCCCAAATTGGCCAAGCATACCTCCCAGGAAATCTGCGTTCGCCTTAAATCCATGCTCCAGGACTCTCAGTCCTTGGCCCGGATTTCGGAGCCCAATCCCGGCCTGGCGCGCGCCAAGCTGGATGACATCCTGAAGCGGCGCGAATTCCGCTCCGTCCGTGCACCGAGCCAAAGGGAAACTTTTTGGGACCAGATCATCGATTGGTTGCGGAGATTCATCATCGGGTTCTTCAGTCGAGTCGGGGGCCATCCCGCAGTGACGAGATTCCTGCTGTGGGGAGTTGTCATGGCGCTGGGCCTGGTCTTCGTGGGTTGGCTGATATATTCACTCGCCAACGTCTCACTTGCCGGCCTTTCGTTCCGCCGCTCGTCGGCTCCGCCGATCGTGGCGGCTCCCGCCGGAGCTTGGAGGGAGTGGGTACAGCAAGCCCGCGCCGCCGCCGCGCGCGGCGAATACCGCGATGCAGTCCGAATTATTTACGGCGCGGCCGTGCGACGCATCGAGGAGGCCGGGACGTGGCAAGTCGACCCCTCGCGAACCCACCGAGAGTATGTGCGCCTCCTGCCCGCGGACTCGTTTCAACGTCCCCCCTTGGTCGCCATCACAATTTGCTACGAGCGCGTCTGGTATGGCTGCGCGCAGGCTTCCGCGGTTGATTATGAAGCTGTCCTGGCGGAATTGGAGTCACTGGGATGACGCTTCCCCTTGACCCCGGCGACAGAAAATTTCTGCTCCTGTCCGCTTGCCTGCTTGTGCTACTGACGGTCGTGGCGCTCTTGGTCCAAAACGGGAGCGAAGATTCATCTCGAGGTTTTCCCTCCAGCTACTCCACCGCCAAGGATGGGGCAAAAGCCGCTTACGCTTTGCTGGAGGAAACGGGCTATCGAGTGGAGCGTTGGACACAACCTCCCGGAGACTTGCCACCCTTTTCGCGGAATACTCTGTTGATCATCGCCGGCCCATCCATTCCGGCCTCAACTGCGGAAGAATCGCAACTCAGATTGTTTGTTTCCGGGGGTGGCCGTTTACTCCTCACCGGGACGATGAGCGCCACATTGATCGGCGCACAAGGCGTCGAGCCCACGGCGGCCATTCCTGATGAATGGCTCACCTTTCCTGCCGAACGGCCCGCGCCCCTCACTCGCCATGCGCCGGAAATCGCGATGGAAAGCTCCGTTCGTTGGGTTCATCAGCCCTCCGGGCTGCAGCGTTACTACGGCAACAGCGATGGCGCCGCCGTCGCGAAGTTCCCGATCGGCAAGGGGGAGGTCATCTGGTGGGCGGGTGATTCGCCTCTCACCAATTTCGGAATCACCCGAGCGTCGAACTTGGCGTTATTCTTAAATTCCGTGGGTCCGCCTGGGCTGACCCGCGTCCTGTGGGATGAATACTATCATGGTGTACGGCTTGGATTGTGGCATTACCTCGCGCCCAGTCCCGTGCCCTGGGCACTGTTGCAGCTTCTGTTGCTTTCGGCTTTTATCGTCTTTACCTACGCTCGCCGCAGTGGTGCGATACGGCCGATCACCCGGGAATCACGCCTATCGCCTCTGGAATACGTCGCCACCCTCGGCGCTCTCTACGAACGAAGGGGTGAGGCCGCGGGAGCTCTTGAGATCGCCTTTTCCCATTTTCGTTTTCTACTCACCCGGCGGTTGGGGATCCCTTCCACAGTGACAACCGCCGACCTGATCCGAAGCGCGCAGGAAAAACCAGGATGGACTATCCCGGGCTTTGCCGAGACTATGACACAGATTGAGTCGGCGCTGGAGCTGCGGGGAGCCACGGCGCCGAAGGCTCTGGCATGGATTGGCGATCTCTACGATTTCGCCGCGCGCCTCGGCCTGGAGCCGGGACTTGCGGGCAAGAAGCAAGCGTAGCGCGGCCTCAAAAAGGACTTTACCACAGAGGTCACAGAGGTCACGGAGAGTAGGCGGAGAAAAAGCTGTGGGTCAACAAGTATGGAAGCGTGATCTCTACCTTCGCAAGCAGGAGTTCTTTTCTGTGTGGTCTCTGTGCGCTCCGTGGTGAGTTTTCTCTTTGCTAAGGAGGTTTTCATGGGGGGGGATGTCCAGAAATTTGTTTCGCAGGCGCGTGCGCAGATTTGCAAAGTGATCGTGGGGCAGGAAGAGGTCATCAACCAAATGCTGGCAGTCCTCATCTGTGGCGGGCACGCGCTTCTGGAAGGAGTCCCGGGGATTGCCAAGACCCTCGCGGTAAAAGCTCTGTCGCACATCTGCGGGCTGGATTTTCAACGCGTACAGTGCACACCCGATTTGATGCCCGCTGACATTCTGGGTGCAAACGTGTTCAATATGGCCTCGAGCACATTTTCATTGCGCCGCGGCCCGGTGTTCACCGGTCTACTGCTCGTGGACGAGGTCAACCGGGTTCCTCCTCGAACTCAGTCTGCGCTGCTCGAATCCATGGAGGAGCGCCAGGTGACGCTCGACGGCGAGTGCTACCCGCTCTCGCCTTTCTTCACGGTGTTCGCCACACAGAACCCGGTGGAGTTCGAAGGCACATACCCGCTCCCGGAAGCGCAACTGGACCGTTTCCTCTTCAAGATTCGCGTTCCGTACCCACCCGCTGACAAGGAAGTGGAAATTTTGGAACGTTACCAACAGGGATTCGATCCGCACCACCTCGAAACCCTGGGGCTTTTGCCCATCGAGCCCGGCTTGCTGGCTGAGGCGCGCCGCGAGGTAGCGGGGTTGACGGTGGAGCCGGGCATCTTCCGCTACATCGTGGCGGTGGTGCAGAGAACTCGTGACTGGCCGGCGCTGAGTCTGGGTGGAAGCCCGCGCGCCACGGTGGCCCTGATGCTCGCCGCGAAAACATTGGCCGCAATGGAGGGGCGTGACTACCTGATTCCCGATGACGTCAAGGCCGCGGCGCCCCCCGTCCTTCGTCATCGACTCTTGGTAAAACCCGAAGCTGACCTCGAAGGTATTTCGAGCGATAGCGTGGTGGCCGAAGTGCTGGCCGTGGTCGAGGTTCCCAAATGAATGAGCCGGGTCGCCTCACCCCGCCTACGATGAGCACACCTGCGTCGAGCGTGCGGCGATGGGCTGCCGCTTTCCAATCCCGTTTCTTCCTCGCGCTGCTTCTCGGTCTGGTGTGGGTCGGTCCGGCGTGGTGGAATCGGCGGGTCCTTTACGCCCTCCTGGTGTGGGACGTTTTGGTGATCCTGGCGTGGATGATCGACCTCCAGCGGCTGCCGCCGCGTGCTGCAATCATAGTTTCACGCCACTGGAGCGAACCTCCGTCGCTCAACATTGATTCCCAGGTGGAATTGCAGGTGACGAATCACGCGGCCCGCATGGTGCAAGTGAGCATCGAGGATGATGTTCCGCCTGCTCTCTGCGGGACGCTGCCCAGATTCACGTTAACGGTTCCGCCGGGCGGGAGCGCCAGTGCGGCTTATGCGATTCACCCCCTGACACGCGGCGACATTCAAGTGGGCCGGGTTTTCTTGCGCTATTGCGGCCCGGTCAGGTTCGCGGAGCGTTGGGCCGTCGCTGACCTCCGCCAGACGGTGCGTGTTTACCCGAACCTGCGAGAACCCGAACGCTACACACTTTACCTGGTGCGCAGCCGGCAAATCGAGCAGGAGAAACGGCTGAAGCGCCTGACAGGAAGAGGGCGTGAGTTTGAAAGCTTGCGCGAGTATCGTGAGTCTGACGAAATCCGCGATATTTGCTGGACGGCCACAGCACGGCACGGGAAGTTGATCAGCAAGGTGTACCGGGTGGAGCGAAGTCAATCCGTGTTTTTGGTTGTGGATGCCGGGCGCCTCATGCTGGCCAGAACCCGGCCGCCTTTGGACTCCCCGGCGCTCTCTTCCCGGATGAAGGACAACGTTCCGCCCAGCAAGCAATCTGGCCCGAATAGCAGGAGCGAGCACGCCGAGCCCCTCGCGGCAGATGGGTTCGCGAGGCCAAATTCCCCGCCGTCACGGCTCATGAAACTTGATTACGCCGTCAATGCCGCTTTGAGCCTCGCTCACGTAGCGCTCCATTCGGGCGATACGTCAGGCCTCGTGACTTACGGGCGGAGGCTTCAGTCCTATTTGCCCGCGGCCCGCGGCGCAGAGCATCTGCGCCAAATTGTGGAACAGTTGGCCTTGGTCTCCGGGGAGTCCGTCGAAGCCAATCACGCTCTGGCTGCGGACACCCTGGTCACTCGCCAGCGGCGGCGGAGTTTGGTGGTCTGGATTACTGACTTGGCTGAGACCGCGGCGACTCCGGAAGTTATTGAAGCTGCTTCCCGTTTGCTGCCTCAGCACTTGGTTTTGTTTGTCGTGGTGGGTGAACCCGAACTGCGCGCGCTGGTGGCACGTCGGCCGGACTCGCCCACCGAGATGTATCAATACGTGGCCGCACAGGAGATCATTCAGCGGCGAGAGATCCTATTGCGCCGCATGCGGGAACGAGGAGCCCTGGCGATGGAATTCCTGCCCGGCCGCTTGTCCACCGAAATCGTCAACCAGTATCTACAGATCAAATCGAAAGGTCTGCTCTGAGCTGTCATCCTGAGCGTAGACGTTATGGGCCTTTGGCCCGCCACTTAGCATGAAAATGCTGCGGGCGATTCCCCTCCTTGATAAGGAGGGGGTAGGGGTGGTTGACTGACTCGATTTGTCCCGTACCCACCACCCCTTAGCCCCCTCCTCAGCCGAGGAGGGGAGTAATTTTCATGACGGCGAAGGATCTCGCTTATCGCCGCCCACCCTGGGTTAAGTAGAGAAGAAGCAGTCCGCCCGCTGCTGCGGAACATGCGAACTTGGCTGCGACCGGAAGGTAGGATGGTGAGAAGAACCCTTCCAGCGTTCCCGCGACCAACAACAGAGGGATGATGCCTAATGCCAGGCGCACTCCTTGGCCTCCGTAAACGGTCAGGGCCTCGCGACGAGAAAGTTCCCCCGGGAAAAGCAAGCCGCGCGCCAGAAGCAACCCGGCGCCGCCGGCGATGAAAACCGCGGGTAATTCCAGAGCCCCGTGGGGGGCAACGAATGACCAAAGTTGCAGGCTCATGCCGGCCTGCCAGCACGCCGCGCCGATGACCCCCATCAGCACCCCGTTCATCACCAAAAGGTAGACAGTCCCAAGGCCCCCGATAATTCCCACTGCAAACATGGTAAAAGAAACGCTCAAATTATTGGTCATGATGGCGCTTGAAGCCAGCGGCTTAATGGTGAGCACCGAATGCGTCCACATCTCCCGCCGGTCTATCGTGTTGCTCATCTCCGGGCCGAGGAAAAATCGTTGGAAGGAAGGGTCAGCGAGACCGGTGAAAAAACCCGCCAACGCCCCGGCCAGAAAGAGCATGAACGCCAGAGCCGTATAGCTCCAAGTCTGGCGAAAGATTCGAGGGAAGTCGACTCGATAGAATCCGAAGATACTGCCCGGGGGCGCGGGACGCCCCATGTAAATGAGGTTGTGGGCGCGAGCCAGGAGCTGATTCAGGAACCCCGCCCAAGGCTGGCTCAAAGGGTCCTCGCGTACCGATGCCAAGTCGGCCGCAATTTGACGGTAAAGCAACCCTAGCTCCTGTAGTTCCGAATGAGCGAGGGCGCCCAAACCTCGACGCCCGGCTTTCTTGATAATCACCTCGAGCCGGTCCCAGTACGGCTTGCGTTTTGCCAGCCAGCGTGCGCTAATCATGAAGAACACCGCCGATCGACGAACGGTGGGGGATCGTGAACGTCCAAACCTTGCAAGCAAGCCTTGTATTCTATCGCCAACGAAGTGGGGAAAGGTTCACTTTTCTCTGCACATCCTCTTCCGGGCAACGCGGCCCTATCGCCTTGGAGGCTGGTGCGATTTGCAAGTTGGGACTGCCCCGCTTTCTCACTGAACCATTTGAATATTGGAATCCGGCTTGCCATGGATAATCTGGTAATTGATACGCCCGAACAAATCCCTCTGGAGTTTCCCTTGGCCGGCATCGGCAGCCGGTTCCTGGCGCTAGCTCTGGATACGCTTATTCAAGCGACCGCCGGTCTGGGTCTGGTGGTCATCGCGTTCGCCATGGGGGTAAGTAGCGTTAAAATGCCAACCCATGGCGCGTGGACATTGGCGCTCCTGGTTTTGTTGGGATTTCTCCTCCAATTCGGATACTTCGCGCTCTTTGAAGCACTCTGGAACGGGCAAACTCCAGGCAAGCGCTTGACACACCTGCGGGTGATCCAGGACTCGGGCCGGCCCATCACAGTATATGAGGCCGTTGGACGCAACCTTCTGCGGATCGTTGACAGCATCCCGGGTCTGTACGGCGTGGCCATCATCAGTGCATTGTTCAGCGCGGAGAGCAAGCGTTTAGGCGACTACGTAGCTGGCACCGTGGTGGTTTATGAAAAGCCTGTGGTGCTTGAAACGGGAGTCCGTTGGGACTTGGCGGCCTCCTTGGGTAGCTCAAGGTATGACGTTTCGCGGCTCGCATCGGAGGAATTCCTGTTGATTGAAGCCTTCTTGTTACGACGGAATCAGCTCGCCGCGGAGGTGCGGGCCGAAACCGGGCGAAGGATCATGCAGCGCCTTTCGACACACCTTGAATTCACCCCGGAAGATACGCGAAATCCTGAAGCCCTCCTCGAAACTCTTGCCACTGCTTATCGCGCCCGCGCTCGGTACGGTTAATGATGATAGACGTGCCGGTAAAGCCCGACATAATTCCCAAAGAGTTTTTCATAGAGGGCATGACTATCTGCTTGAGGAGTAAAGATGCGTTCGACGCGGTACAGCGCCTCACTACACTCCCCCAGAGACGTAAATGCGCCGAACCCAACCGCTGCTATGATCGCTGCCCCCAGGAGTGCAGACTCAACAATGTCGGGCCTCTCGATGGGTAACCCCGTAATGTCGGCCATCATCTGCAACCAGACATCGCTTTTGGCTCCCCCACCAATGGCGCGCACGGCCTCGATGGGAAAACCGCAGCGCCGGAAGAAATCCATGTTTTCGCAAAGCGTGTAACCCAACCCTTCCAAAGCCGCACGGAACATGTCGGCGCGGGTGTGGTGAAGTGACAGGTTCAGAAAAGCGCCCCGCGCGCCGGGATCGGGCACAGGGGAGATCATGCCATCGAAGTGCGGAAGCATAACGATCCCTCGGCTCCCGACTGGAACCTGCTCTGCCATGGCGTCCAGGTCGCTAAGGCTCTGGCCAGGGCTCAGTTCGCGGTTAAACCACTCCAGAACGACGCCCGCCGTCTTGGAAAAAGCCAACGCATATTGATATCGAGGAATCAGGAACCTGCCTCCCAGGAGCCCCGGAGGCAGCGGCTGGGGAAGGCGCTCCGTAAGCGTGACGAGAGCAAGGCAGGTTCCCGTGGTCACGGATACAATCCCGGCTCGGCAATTGCCCGCTCCTAGAGCTCCCGCGTACTGGTCATTGGCGCCGGTCACCAGCAAGGTTTGAGGATCCAGTTCCCATTGTGCTGCGTATTCCTTCAAAACCTTTGCTATGGGCCGCCCGGAGTTCGCTATTTCTGCAACCTCACTCTTGTTGATTCCCGCTGCTGCCAGAGCGGCGGCGCAGTAGTCGGGAGCATCCTCAGCGTACAAGCCTGTGCTCGAAGCCGTGCAAGGGTCAGTAACGGCTCTTCCAGTCAGCCGATAGGCCAGGTAGTCGGGCAGCAGCAAGTAGCGCTTGGCCCGCCCCATCAGCGCGGGAAAGTGCTCATGCAACCACATTACTTTCGGTCCTGTGGCAAGGGGGGTCACAAACGGCGCGGTCTCGTGAAGGTTGGCGGATTGCAGAGTTCGGGCCAGCCGCTTCGCCTGCTTAGAGGCGCGCGCATCATACCAGACAATGGCAGGATGGAGAGGTTCATCATGCTCATCCAAGGAAACGAACGTTTGCCCTTGTGAGGAAATGCTGAGCGCCACCACCCGCGTGCGGCTCTCGCGGATTGCCGAAACCGCCGCTTCGCGAGTGGCTGCATAGATGGTTTCGATCGGAATCTCGACGCGTCCCTCTTCAGTCACTTGAGGTTGGTAAGACCTGCGTGACATCCCAAGCAGGTGACCGTGCCCGTCGAACACGCCCGCTTTCGCCCCCGTTCCCCCTACGTCTAAACCTAAGTACGCTTCTTGTGGCATGGTCCCCCCTCAGATCCCAATGCCAGAGCAAACTGTAGCACTAGTTCCTGGGACCTTGGTGTGCCGCAAAGACATTTCCTCGTGTCAACAGCGCCTCCGCCCTGCACCATCCGGTGCGGGGCTCCGTGTCCTCCGTGGCCAGAAGAGCATCAACACGGAGGTCACTGAGATGCTCCGTGTGCTCTGTGTTAAGGCTTGAAAGGCACGGAGGACACAGAGAGTTTCGTCTTGGTTGCGCCCAGCAAGCTGCGCTGTTCCACTAACTAAGCCTAAAGGGAATGAGTCCTCCGCCGGTCCGTCATTGTCCTTTTCGCTCGAGGTGGAGAAAAGATTCCGGCCACCCGGCCTCACCCAGCACTTGTGCGGCATTCCGATAGAAAACACCCTCGATGTCGTCCTTCCCCAAACCTGTTCTCGTCGCCGCACGCCGGAAGGCATCGATTTCCTCATACATAAAAAAGGTCAGCTCGTCCGCCTCACTTCCTTCGACTTCCCGCATGTGCGGATCACCCGCGACATTTCCATAGAGGCCTTTGGGAACCAAGTTGACATAAGTCCCGCCCTCGCAGATGCGTCGCGTCCGCATTCGCAATATTGGCAAATCACCGCCAAACAGGATGCGATTGGGGCCCACGGCACGGATGGCTTGCACGAAGGTCTCCGCGCAGGTGTTGGCCGAGATATCGAAAAGCATTCTCCTGGTGTCCCCAAGGACCTCGAAGGCGTTGCCGATGTCCTCCGGGCAATAGGCTCTCCCCACATGAGCAATGATCACGTTAACGCTGGGATAGTGTCTCTCAATTTCGATCATTTGGGTCAGGTTTAAGGGGTCGCGAAGGCGAGCCTGGCGAGGAATGTGCAACATGACGATCCACCCGTGTTTATTCAATACTCCCAACTGGTGGCGGGGCAAGAAGTCGTAAATCTGTATGTCCCTTTCGTTTATGTGCGGGGCGGAACGGGTCAAGTAAACCTTTGCGCCCAGAAATTTTCCGGAGATGATGCGCTCTTCCAGTTCAACTGCGCTCCACCGGGGATCGGCAAAAATCAACCCGGGTACGCGATGCTTGCGTGCACATTCACCCACATACGCGTTGCCTGCATGGATATTGTCCTCAAACGATAAGGCATTGCCAAAGATGAGTGGGGTAATCTGCTTGTCCGGAAACATGAGACGGTATGTTTCCATCAGATCCTCCACGGAATTGTCCAGGGCCACGCGGTGGGGCCAGGTGACAGCCCGAAGTTGTTCTTGCGTTTGTTTGGATTGAAACTGATTCAGCCAGACGTGAGTGTGGATATCGATGATGCAAGTGGGAAGAAAACTCTGCAAACGTTGCGTGTAAAAATCCCGGTCAATGGGCTTGACCTCGAACAGGCTCGCAGACGATGGCTCCATAGTTTCTCCCCTTTGAACGCCCTGGTACTTTATAGAGATGGCGAAGGCTCGGCCGCCGCCACGCGGAGTGACGCCTTCTGAAGATCCTTCTTCACAAACACCCCATAGCCACAGAACAACATCAGCGCGTCGAAGACGAGACAGCCAACGCTCCCGGCAAAGATTCCCCCCAGGCTCAGATGCGATTTCAACAAGCCCGCCACAAATATGCCCGCGCCTCCTGCCAAACAGTTCACCATGTTTGTAATGCCAAAGGCGATCGCAAACTTGTCCTCACCCGCCAAATCGCAGAGCAGTGGCAGTATGTTTAGGTCACCCGCGACTCGAAGCGCGGAATATAACACCAGCGCCACCACGATGACTGTAAGGTTCTTTGTACTGGCGAACACTAACAGGATCGGCGCCGCGGCAAGGATCAGGATGGCTTGCAGGAGCATGCGATATTGCGCCCCGCGGCGCGCCACCCGGTCCGAAACCACTCCACCTAGCACCTGGGCTACAGCCCCGCTGCCATTGATGAACGATGCGCCGAAGAACCCGGCGCCGGCAAGAGACATCGCGAACGCTTCCTTGAAATAGAGGGGAAGCCAATTGAGGAAGATCCAGACGCCGATTGCGGTCAAGGCCCCGGCGGCGGTCAACACGAGGAAGGATGGGATTTTCAGTAAATAGATCAATGCCTCAGCAAAAGCCGGCTCTGGTTTGCGCCCGTGCGTCTGGGCCTCCCCATTGACTGTCCGAACTCCAGACTTTTTCGTTGGCAAAAGGGCATAGCTGGGTACTGCGACCAGAAGGCCCGCGATGCCGAGCACCCCCAAAGAAGCTCGCCAGCCGTAATGATCGGCAAGAAAGCCCACTAAAGTGGTGCCTCCGATCAACCCCACGTACTGTCCGACGCCCATGACCCCCAGTGCGGTGGCGCGCGTCCTATCCGGATGGTACTCAGCAACCAGGGCCATCGCCGCAGGGAGAAATAGCGATTCCACAAGGCCTAATAGTAGACGCATCGCCAGGAGTCCCCCGCGCGCGGTCATCATGCCTGACGCCAAAGTCACAAGGCTCCACCCCATGAGACTCCACAGTACAATGCGGCTTCTATCAAACCGATCACCCAGATGCCCGGCTAAAGGCGACGCAAAAGCGTAGCTCCAAAGGAAAAATGATCCCAGGGCGCCCAATCCCGCGTCGGTAAATCCCAATTCAGTTTTCAATAGCGGGTAAACAGCCGTGATGGACGTCCGGACTGCATAATTGAGCATCCCGATGACGGAGAGGACCCACACCAACACCCAATTCGAAGGTGCGTTGCGCTGCTGAGGGTTGTCATTTTGCGGAGTCATATTCCCCGCCTAGAATAAAAAGCCGCACGATGGGGTACTGGCCTAGTGCTCAGTTGCAAAAGTTAGCGACCTCATTTGTCGGGGGATGGAAAGGCGGGGTATTAGCCCCGCCGTAAAGCACAGGCGGGATTTGGGGGCTTTAGCCCCTGAAGCGACGTGGCTTCAGGGCTTAAAGGCCCATTCAACTCCCCGCCCGGATGTGGCGGGTTTAAATCCCCGCCCTTCCGAAGGTCATAATCAACATCGGGTATTAATGCAACACAGCACTATAACCGAGATAACGGCCAGAGAGTTCGTGAACACGAAGAGCTTTCCGACTCCGCCCCAGTGGGGCGCGAGGTGAAGAGAAAGCCAATGTGTGTTTAACCCTGTTGAAATGATCTCCAATCAAAGATCGCTGCCACGAGGCTTTTCGAGTGATTCCTGGCAAGCTCGTAGGCTTCCTTCATTTTGTCGGCGGGGAGACGGTGGGAGATTACTAATCCTATTTGAGGCTTATGAAAAGCCATTAGATCCAGAATGTACTGAAGGTTTCTGCGCAGATTAAAGCGAAGGTCTTCCGCCCGACAATCTACCTTGGGTGCAAATCCCGCTCCCAACAGCGTCAACTGCTTGCCGTATACCCATCGGGGGTCCAGTGGGTTAAAGTCAGGACGTTGCTGGGCACGTCCGGGAAACCCCAGAATGCTCACCCTCCCGGCGTATCGAACGATATCCAACGAAAGGCGGTAAGCATCCCATGGATTCGCGGTGAGTACAACGATATCGGTTCCTATTTCCCCAAACACTTCCTTGAGCTTTTCGTGAATGTGCTCGTCGTCCGCCAGCAAAGCCGCGTGCGCTCCAAGCTGGACGGCCAGTTCACTGCGGATGGCGGAATTGGAGATACCTACAACCCTGGCGCCCATGGCGCGGGCCAGCCAAACCGTGCAAAGGCCAATAACACCAAGTCCGACCACAGCTACGTTTTCCCCTGGCTCATATCTCGCCTGGCGAAGCGACGCCAACCCCAAATGGGTCAGGTACGCGAGCGAACCCTCCTCGGAGGGGACCGATGCCGGGATCTCCACCAGCAGTTCATTTTGCTGAGCGATGTAAGCGGACTGATGGGGGCGTAGAGAGAACACCCGCTCTCCCGGCCTAAAGATTTTAACCGCACCTCCCACGCGCCGGACTACACCTGCGTTTGAATACCCAATCCACCTTGGGTAAGGAGGGGCGCCTGGAACATAAGTAGAATCCCCCAGATAGTTCCCCAAATCAGTGCCGGTAGAGAGCGCCGAGACCTCGGTTTCAACATAGATCTGGTCGGGTTGCAATGGATCAGCTTGCAAGGGAACGTCGTCAATCCGAAGGTCCCCCACGCCATAAAGGATGGCCTGTTTCATAAGTTCGTTTTCATCCAAAAATAAACTTCAGTGCGTTCAACCCGGTTTGCTGGCGTTCCTCAGGCGATAATACGTCCAAAGCTGCTTTCTCCTCCTCGTATGTTCCCTTGAGCCGGAACTCGAAGTAATATCCCTCTGCCTGTAGGCGCCGAGTAATATAGCTGTGGTAAGGCGCATCAGAACCCCAGATGATTGTTTTGGGGTACCGCTGAACCAAAGTCTTCATAACGCTCAGGTGGTCTGAATAGTCGCACCCAACTCGATCAGCCAGGCCGGGCATGATCGGGCTGTTTTCATAGACCAGTTGGACCTGAATTTTGAGAGCCGACGTGTCAACCCACACGTTGGGCATTGCATTAGCCCGGTCTAAATGCCCCCGGTGGAAGCCGATACAATGTGCCAGGCAGCAGCGCAGTTCCGGGTGTTTTTCCAGGACCCGGAAAGTGTCTTCCGCCCCGGAGAACTCTTCCCCAGGGTCTGTCGCTACGTGAAACAAGATTGGCAAGTTTCGCTGGCGAGCAAATTCCAAAAAGACCTCTCCCTCGTCCAGCAGCTTCGTCACTTTCGTCTGGCATCCAACCGGATTGATCTTCAATCCATAAATGGGAAACTCCTGCTCCAGCTCGCCGAGGGAGGCCAGTTGTCCCTGAATTTTCCGGCCCGGGTCGACGGAAACGAAAGGGAGGAAATGACTCGCTCTCTCCGGGCAGAACCGGAAGACATCGGTCAGCAGCATTCGGTTCTCCTGAACGTAGGGGGCCGGCGAGATAGGCCGCGCGGCAGGAATCAGCTTGCCGGTTTCTACATAGTGTGGAATGTCAAAAAACAGCTCAGGCGTGATCGGGAAAACCACCGAGCAATCTACACCGTTGGCACTTTGGCGATAGAAGAGGTCTTCAACGCTGCTGCAATAGGGAAACCCCGTCTCAGCGAATGCCTTGATGTTAATGCCGACGTGCGAGTGCACGTCGACGACCTTGCCGATCAAATCCTCCATCCGGACATGTTTGCTAACCACCTATCCCCCCTTGATCCGAGATTCGGAAACCAGTGGACCTCACTTGTACCAACTGAACTCATCCACTGAAAGAGGTTTGATGTCCGCCGCCAAGGTTTCCGACAGGTAAAGCTCGGTGGGGAGGGTTTGAATGATTGAGGCCGGTACTAGCGGCGTCACTGGCCCGTGGGCTGCCAGACGCACCGTGAAGCGTTGCCAAGACACCATGGAGCGCCCGACCCTAAACCCGTTCCATGAACTCCTCAGCTTAGCGCCCACGATCTGAGCCGGCCCGACCGTCGCCCCTTGCGGCGGCACCGAGGACCAGTCACCGCTTTGCCCAAATTCCGGTCCCAGACTATTCTGGAGAATGCTGAAGGGAGTCAGTTTCACGATGCGCGGTCCCAGCTTCTTCCATTCTTCCAGGCTTCCCGTCGCATAAGCATCTGACCCGGGCTCGATGTACGCGATGTGACCCGACCAACCAATGCCCCCGTAGCAAACGTCCGCCCCTCCCAGATCCTCGATCATCTTCCCATAGTCCTGGAAGTTGGCGTTCGTAGGACCTTGGATCTGCTTTTCCGGAGGCCTCAAACTCGCTTCCAGCTTGGCGTAGAAGTTCTTCTTCATATTGTAAAGAAATGAATTGGGCCAGCTCTCCGGCGCGATGTTGCCTTGCTCGTCGGCGTATTCATCCATATTGAACGTATGCAGATGGGCACAATTCACCCGGCTCTGGTTCAACAGAAAGGCTACCCAGCTATAGAGGGTCTCTGGTTGCGGCAGGATCAGTACCAGCCGCCGCCCCTCCTCCCCGGCCTTCTTGATCCTGAGGTAAATGTCCGTCACCAAGCGGAAGGGAAACTCCTCATCATCGAGGACAATGATCTTGAAGTCGGGGTTGGGGTGCTTGGCAATATCTTCTCTCTTGATTGCCGCCACCCTCCGACACTCTTGCTGGTCCTGGAAGGGCATCCACTTGGCCATCCTGAAATCGAAACCTTGCACGCTCATAACTCCTCTCCTTTCACCTTGGTCGGCTGCTGAGAAACCCTGCCAGCATACCATTGCCTTTTAGAACCAAACTGAGCGCCGGACACTGCCCATCCTCGGCACGGAGTTATGACCGAATGGGCCAGTTTCCCGGATTCAGTTGCTTACGATCTTTGATTGCGACCTGTCTTAACTGCGCTTGCAATTGGGCGGATAGTGCTCCACGCATACCATAACCAATTGTTGCCTTCAGCTCCTCAACGAAAGCCGTCCCCACCAACACGGTCGAAACAGCGGAGTGGGCCAATACAAACCGGTACGCGAATTCCGGCAAGCTCCCTGATCCTATCGCAACGATGGCGAGGATTCTCTCGACTGCTGATTTTAGCTCTTCCAACTCGGCAGGCAATTGACAATATCTGTGCGTCAGAGCACCCTTGAGCAGCACGGATCGGATCACAACTCCGATGTCCTTGAATTGCGCGAGCGGCAGGATACGGGTCTCAGCCTCACGGTCAAGCATATTGTAGGCAATCTGAACACAGTCGAACCGCCCGTCTTCCAAGGCTGCCAGGGCTGCCTCCTCACCATACGTTGTCGCCCCCAGAAAGCGAATGCTCCCGCCCACCTGGAGATCCTGAAGAATGTCCGCCAGTTCACCGCGACGAATGTCCTCCGCGGAGACACTGTGAAGTTGCATGAGATCGATGACATCCGTTTGCAAAGCCTGAAGGCTTTGCCGGACTGACGATGTCACATGAGTCCGGAGTGATCCGTTCCCTTCGCTTCCCCTGCACGCCACCTTGGAGGCGAGGATGTATTCTTTGCGCCTCGACCTCAAGGCCCAACCGATGATTTCTTCACTCACGCCGTACACCCGCGCGGTGTCGATGAAGTTGATTCCGCTATCGAGCGCTTGGCTTAATACCTGCGCAGCTTCATTTTTTGACGGCTTGCGTAGACCTTGTTCATTGGGGATCCCATACTCCAGACCAAGCTCGACAGTGCCGAGCCCGATTTGTGAGACTTTGAGACCAGTCCGGCCCAGGCGGTGAAACTCCATATCGAGCACCCGTAGCTTACTCAAATTTAAACGCGTACAGTTTCGTATCGTTCATCACAAAACGCAGCCGTACTGCCTTCCCGGCCATCGCGCTCAAATCCGTCTTGCCGCGCCACGAAACTACCTTTCCGATAAAACTGCCATTGATCGGGTCACAATCATCGGCCGAAAAGCCTTCCATGGCTGAGCCTGACTCGGGGCGGATCTCCACCCGCACGCTCCCACCTCCGCTGGCATCCAAATTCAGCGTCAACTGTCGGCCGGAATATACTAAAGGAGGAGTGCTGAATTCGCCTCCGGCATAGTTGGCGTCTAGCGATACAAAGCCATCCAAGCGCAGCTTGGCGCGGCTGATGGTTCCGGTGAATTTGTCTCGAGAGACGTCGTAATTTCCATGCGTATGGTCCGATACGGCATAGTAAAGCCAGATCTCCTCCGGTCGGCAAAGATACCCGGACACCATATAGGCGTAGCTGCTATCGAATTTTCCTGCCCCGCCCAGGCGAATAAAGGGTATGCGATCTAATCGGTTCCACGTCTTGCCGTCTCTGCTGGTCGCCAACTGTATATCCAGAGGCCCGTCATTCTTGGGATCAACGGATCCCATTTTTCTCGCCGTAGCCTCCTGGTAGTGGTAATACGCTGACGGGAACATAAGGTAGACATCACCAGCGCCAGGGTACTTCGAGGCCGCCGAAGTATAAAAATCCATTGCCGAGAACAGGCCTCGGTCCAATCCACGCTGGTCTTCGTCATCAGAGGAAAAAACCACACTCTCCTTGCCCCAACTGGTTATATCATCAAATTCGCATCGCCCAACTTTCCTCATCTGATCCCATACGCGCACATACGCTACGTAGTGAGAGATGCGGTTATCATAAAAGCATATATTGCTGGTATCGCTGCCGCGGAATACCGGCGATTCCTTTATCAGTTTCCAATGCAGGCCGTCCGGCGATGCCGCCACATAGGTTCCCATCTTGCCCCCAGGCCGCTGGAAGTTTGCAACCATCTTGAACTTCTCGCTGGCAGGACAGGCCGGGTTAGTGTCTTTGAATACGCAGTTGGGCTCGTGCGGCATGCGCTCCGGCGGGAAAACAATATTTGTGCCTCGATCCCCATCAAAAGGGACGATCCCGAGGGCCGGCTTCTCCCAGTGCGCGCCATCTTGGGAAGTCGCGTAGCAGCACCACCGGCTCCCATCATTAGCGATCGCGTCGTACCATAACTTGAAGACCCCTTCGTCTTCCATGATCGAGTTATAAGCCAGGATGCCAAACCCCTCCCAGGGTTTCTCTGCCGTGATGCAT
The DNA here is from genome assembly GCA_963832915.1 of uncultured Acidobacteriota bacterium. Lineage (GTDB taxonomy): Bacteria > Acidobacteriota > Terriglobia > UBA7540 > UBA7540 > CAVROP01. The sequence goes on along the minus strand of CAWHWE010000090.1, from coordinate 63,068 downwards.
CGTTCTCCTGTCAACTCAGGACGATTGACCACCAGGCGGACGCCACGTCCCTCGGCAACCAGAAAATCGTCAATGAAGAGTTGTCGATTGGACCCAACGGAAATGGGGGACATTGACCGTCGATCGAAAGGGTGCAAGCTAAGGCCGCCAACTACTGGCGTAAGTGCCATCGATGCGGCCATCTGGTGCAAAAAATTGCGTCGCCTCATTTTTCTCCCCTGTTCATCTGGTCCGCCCGAATCTTTTCTGGCGTTTGGCATCGATAGCTGTTTAGTAATTTCCCCCCGGGGTCCATCGCGGAAACTCCTCAATGTGAGCCGCCACAGCAGGCCGAGGTGAGATCCACGATGGACGAGACTGAAAGCCTAAACCAAACGAAGCGGGAGTGCAATTGCCATGTAGTCTTCATCCCCAAGTGCCGCAGGAAGACCTTGTACAAGCAAGTGCGGCGGTGTCTGGGGGAGGTCTTGCGGCGGTTGGCGGAGCGGAAGGAGGGCCGGATCGACGAAGGACACCTGATAGCCGACTCTGCACATATGATAACCTCGATCCCCTCCGGCACGCTGTATCGCATGTGCAATTGACGCGGGGCTCCGTGTCCTCCGCGCCTTTCAAGCCTTAACACAGAATACGTGGGGCATCTCAGTGATCCCTGCTTTGAAGCTTGAAAGGCAACGAGGACACATAGAGCCTCGTTTTGGTTGCGGGCAACAGCCGCGCTGTGAGCTTTTGAGCGACTGGATTGCATTCCCTTTGCCTAGGATGGCAAAATGCAAATCCTGGTGTGATCTTTGCAACGCACCCTTAAGAAGTGTCGTGTAAGCTAAGGTCGAGGAAGTTTGGGAACCCGGCTTGGTCTTTGCGAAAGACAGCCGGAGACCCGCCCTGGATGAAGGAGTGGGGGCCGATATGCTCAGAGGAATGTTGCGCGTCATTGACCGGAAACAGATGCACCGGCTGCACGAAGCCGTCATGAACGTTCTCCAAAACACCGGCCTGATGATCCGCGGACGAAAACTATTGGAGGGACTGGCCGATGCCGGCTGCAAAGTGGATTTCCAGAATCAGCGGGCATGGTTCAAACCTGATTTGGTCGAAAAACAGGTCGCCGGCCAACGCGACCGCTATCGCATGGTGCGTTCCTCGCTCTGGTATCCCTTCTGCCGTGAAATGCCTCGAAGGGACGTTGCCTGGGCTGACGAATTCTGTGTGGATTTCGGCTTCGGAACCCCGTGGATCTACGATTATCCCGGCGGGGAATATCGGCGGCCGACCGTGCAGGACCAGATCCGCATGATCAAGCTGGGCAACGCCCTGAGCGAAGCGAAGGCGGTGAATGCGCCCTTCGTTTGCGGCGACTTCGATCCGAGGATTGAGACCATTGAATCTTCACGCCTTCTTCTCCTGCATACGCGCAAGCCCGGTTGGGTAGGCACCAGCAGTGGAGCAGAGGTGAAATACCTGGCGGAATTCGCAGCGCTGGCTGTCGATCACCACGAGGAACGACTACGCATAGCGCCGCCGATCATTGTCAACGCGTATTGCACCACCTCTCCTTTGAAGATTGATACGCGCAGTTGCGAAGTGCTTATGGAAGCCCTGAAGTACAAGTTCCCCGTGAACTTTGCGAGCATGCCGATCCTTGGTGGGACAACGCCTGTCACACCGGCCGGCAGCGTCGTTGTGGCTGCCGCAGAGATCCTGGGGGGGATAACGGCGGCTTCACTCTTAGCTCCGGACGTATTCTATTACGGCACAAGCATCGCGGGCGAAATGGACATGAAGACCACGCAACTCTGCTACGCCACTCCCGCGTCCATTCTCACCGATGCGGCCTTGCACCAGATGTTTCGTCACTATTATGGCCTCGTCCTGAACGTCGAGGCTGGCTATGTGGACGCCAAGTGCCCCGGCCTGCAGGCTGCCTTCGTGAAGATGTATCGGCAGATGGCATTCGCGTGCACGGTGAGTTGCTCTCTGCCGGTCGGCTTGCTGGATAACGGCGCCGTGTTCTCGCCCACGCAGGCCATGCTCGATCTCGATGCCGCCAAAGCTGTGCATATGTTCGGCCGGGGCCTCGACGTCAGCAAGGAGACCCTGTGTATAGACCTCATCAATCAGCTCGAGTTTTGCCAGAAAGGCTCCTACATCGACACGGATCACACCTTGCGTTTCTTTCGCGAGGTGTTATGGGACCCGAAATATTTCGACCGGTCCGGCCGGGAGGACGGAAACCTGATTCCCGGAGTGCATGACTCCCGGCTGCTGGACAAGGCTGACAAGGAATGGCGTGCTCTTGTGACTTCACAACCGGACATGGAGTGCCCGACTGAATTCAGGGCAGAAGTGGACCGGATTGCCGCCGCCGCGCGCTTGGAACTGGTCAGGTAAAGAGGCATATGCACTTTACAATCATTGATTGGGTCATATTATCAGCTACGTTATCCATCATCCTCCTCCTGGGGGTTTCGGCGAAGCGCTTCGTTGTTGGCACCTCCGATTTTCTAGTGGCCGGGCGCAACGTGGGCCTCTTCCTCGGAGCTATCTCGCTGCTCAGCACTGACAGCGGCATCATAACTTTTCTTTACTTCGCCGAGATGGGGTACGTCTACGGATTCGCGGCGCTCATTGCAACCGTTATTCCGATGTTGACGTTCCTCTTCGTGGGCAGGACCGGCTTTGTGATCAAGGCATTCCGCGAGTTGGAGCTGGTCACGATATCTGAGTACTTCCAGGGCAAATATGGCCGCAGCGCCCGCATTCTGGCTGGCGTCCTGATGGTGACAGGCGGAGCGCTGAACTTTGGCGTCATGCCGGTCCTGGACAGCACGTTCTTGAACATCCTGACGGGAATTCCGCGACGCTACATTCTCTGGACAATCATCACCCTGGTCGTGATCGTGCTGCTCTACACCGCGCTGGGCGGGATGATGTCGGTAGTTGTGACGAGTTATGTCCAATATTCGTTTCTGTTCTTGTCCATGATCATCGTCACCTGCTATTGCTTCCACACGGTGGGCGCCGGTTCCATGGTGAGCGCCGTGCAGAGCCGCCAAGGCGAAGCTGGTTTCAACCCATTCATTCACCCCGCTTTCGGCTGGAGTTTTATCTTCTGGCAGGCCCTGGTGTGGCTCGCCAGCTTGACCGGGTTTGCCCCCATGACGATCCGTGCCTTCACCTCAGAAAGCTCCGAGATGGGCAAGAAGATATTCACTTGGACGGGCATCCTCTATCTTGGCCGCGGCGCCATGCCGATTCTCTGGGGCGTAGCCGCGTTGGCGTATTTTGGAGGCGCCGCCGCGGTTCCGATTGAAGCCTGGCCGAACATGATGCGCAACATCCTCCCCGCCGGGATCACGGGGCTGGTGGTGGTGGGTTTGCTGGCCGGAACGATGTCAGTCTACGGAGGAAACTTGATCGCCTGGAGTTCTGTAATAACCGAAGACATCATCGGCCCTTTAGCGCGGCGGCCCTTAAGTGGGAAAACACGCGTCCGCATGAACCAGATCACCATATTGTGCCTCGCCGCCTTCATCGTGTGGTGGGGGCTGTTTTACAAGATACCTGGAGCGGCATATTTCTATCTTTATATGACGGCCAACATTTTTATTACCGGGACGTTCTGGATCATTGTTGGCGGACTATACTGGAAAAAGGCGCACAAAGTGGGCGCCTATTGTTCTTTGCTGCTGGGCGCTGGTTCATCACTCGCCTACTTCTTTGTTCCCAATCCCGATGAGTGGGCTGGGCGCCTCGGATTTGCGAGCTTCATCCTGTCTTTCGCGGGGATGTACTTCGGCTCGCTCATTGGAACACACATCCAGTGGATAAAAGAGAAGCTCTTCTGGCTATTCCTGCCGCCCGCAGTTCTCGCCGCAGCGTACTTTTACTGGCGGTGGGCCAACGGCTACGGCATCTGGTTGAACGTGTGGATATGGGTTTTGGTCATCTCGCTGGCGAGCTTTACCGGGCTATCACTCTACGCACTTGTCCACGGAATAGGCGACTTGAAGAAGTTGTTACGTCGCCCCGAAGGGCCCCAGTCCTGACTCGAGCACGGACTGAGGCGGGAATTCCAAATCAGACTGCGGAGGAAAGACCTGTCGGCTTGTGCTGAAGATTCTACGCGGGCAGCCGGACAATTATCAGTGGGGGTAAAATGCCCAAGACCTGGGAGATTCGTGACTACGACCGTGAGTTCTTTGCCAAAGAACTTGATAGTTTCGTGCCCGCGCGGGTTTTCGATGCTCATGGACATCTTTATGAGTTGGCTCATTGGGGTCCTGGGAGCCCTGTCGAGGAAGGGCCGGCGATTGTTTCGCTTGAGCAATACAGGAAGCAAGTCGAACTGGCTCATGCCCGGACGGAAGCTATCCGGCCTCTTCTTTGGTGTGGGCCTGAGCGAGGAGTGGCGTGATGCCTCCAACCAATTTGTGGCGCATGAGGTGGCCCAGGATGAGAACTCAAGAGGGTCACTCATCGTATCACCCAAGCAAGATGCGGACTTGGTAAGACAAGAGTCGAGAAGAAACAAGTTCGTCGGCCTAAAGGTCTATCACACATTCTCCCAACGAAAAGACACTTGGAATGCTGATGTCAAGGACTATCTGGCCGAAGAGCACGTCCGCATTGCTCATGATGAAGGGCTTGCCATCACTTTACATCTTGTTAAGGGGCGGGCAATAGCTGATCGTTCTAACCAGGAGCAGGTACGCTACTACTGCGAGAAGTATCCCAACATCAAGTTGATTCTCGCTCACGCGGCGCGGGGATTTAATCCTTTCCACACCATCGAGGGAATCGGTGCGCTCGGTGGATTGCGCAATCTGTGGTGCGACGCATCGGCAGTTACGGAAGCAGGTGGATTCGAGGCGATCATTGAAGCGCTGGGGCACGACCGCCTGATGTGGGGGTCGGATTTCCCGGTCAGCCATCTGCGAGGGCGTTGCGTGGCGATTGGTGATAGTTTTCTTTGGCTCTATGAAGACACCTTGGATTGGGACAGCGCTGCGTCCTACGCAAAGATTCAACCGCTTTTCGTCGCGCACGAGTCATTGCGAACCCTGAAACTCGCTGCCCGGAGGATGAAGCTCAGCGACTCGAAGATTGAGGACATTTTTTACAACAATGCCCGTCGGATGCTGGGACTCGGCGCCTGATAACCAGTGCTCGGAACAAAGCCAGGGCTCATAATCCTAAAGGGAGTTTAAGTTCATGGATTTAACGGGTCAAAACTTGTACCGGAAGGCACGAAGGATAATTCCCGGGGGCACACAGTTACTTTCCAAGCGGCCCGAAATGTTTCTGCCGGAGCAGTGGCCGAGCTATTATTCAAAGGCCAAAGGGGCGGAAGTGTGGGATCTCGACGGCAGGAAGTATGTGGACATGTCCTACATGGGGATTGGCGCTTGCACGCTCGGGTATGCCGATCCCGATGTCGATAAGGCCGTGCACGCTGCCATCGATTCCGGTTCCATGACCACGCTCAATTGTCCGGAAGAAGTGGAACTGGCGGAATTACTGTGTGAACTCCACCCGTGGGCGGAAAGGGTGCGATACGCGAGGTGTGGGGGCGAAGCCATGGCTGCTGCGGTTCGCGTGGCGCGTGCAAGCACGGGGCGGGACAGGATCGCTTTCTGCGGGTATCACGGATGGCACGACTGGTACCTCGCCGCCAATCTTGCCGACGATTCCGCTCTGGATGGGCATCTGCTGCCTGGTTTGGCGCCCGCAGGGGTGCCTCGTGGGTTGCTGGGAACGGCACTCCCTTTTCGCTATAACCATCTCGAGGAGTTGGAAGAGATCGTGTCCGCCTGCGGAGACGGCTTGGCGGCTGTGGTCATGGAACCCATAAGGAATTCTGAACCTCAACCGGGCTTCTTGCAGGGCGTTCGAAGCATCGCCACACGTATTGGGGCGGTCCTGATCATGGATGAGATCTCCGCCGGGTGGCGGTTGAGAACCGGAGGCGCCCACCTCCGGTATGAGATCGTTCCGGAGATGGCGGTCTTTGCCAAAGCCATGAGTAACGGATATGCGATGGCGGCCATCATCGGCGTTGCGGGCGTGATGGAAGCCTTTCAAAGCACCTTCATCAGTAGTACATACTGGACTGAAAGGGTTGGCCCTGCCGCTGCGCTGGCGACTATCCGAAAGCATCGACGGCTTGATGTCGGGCGTTGTTTGATTGAAATAGGCACTCAAATCCAGGCTGGTTGGCGCGCTGCCGCGACTCACGCCCAATTAGTGATCACGGCAAGCGGCATGCCACCCCTCTCACACTTTTCGTTCGATTATGAGGATGGCCAAGCTATTCGTACGCTCTTCACTCAAATCATGCTGGAAAAGGGCTTCCTGGCCACCAACGCCTTTTACGCCGCCCATGCCCACCAGTCTGATCACGTCAGGAACTACTTGGAAGCGGTCGAGGAAGCATTTGTGGAAATCGCCGAAGCAGTGAATCGCAACGAAGTAGTACAGCGATTAAAGGCGGCCGTCGCCCAAACCGGATTCCGCCGCCTAGCGTAACCCGGGGCACTATAGAAACTGATCGCGGTTCGGTTTTGATTTGTCATGGATGATGCGGACCTCGACGCACTTCGTTTTCGTTGATTTCAATGTGCTGGAGGGCGGCTGAAACCGAGCAGATCCAGTGTGCCCGGCATGAACGCGAGAAAATAAAGGGGGAGTATGTCGTTAGCTTCGATTTTGGAGGAACTGACGAATTTTGAAACGGCCCTGGTGGCAAATACCATCTCGTACATTGATCCGACGCCCGCCCACGAGTTCTACCTCGGCGGGTCTGTCCGTTCCGTGACACCGTCCTTAGGTCCGACCGTCGGCTTGGCGGTGCCTTGCGAAATCAACTCGAGCAGCCCGGGCGGGACTCCCGACGTAGAGGAGTACTGGCGCCAAGTCGAGGAAATCAGCCACATGAGAGAACCCGCCATTTGGGTAGTCAAGTGTGTGGGGTCCAGACCCGATCATGAGTGTGTGCTTGGTGACGGCATGGCCAAGACCCTTTTTGCGGTGGGATGCATTGGGGTGGTGACTGACGGCGGAGTGCGAGACGTGAACGGGCTGCTCAGCATACCGTTTGCAGCATATTCCAAGGGTGTAACCATTCATCACTGTGCTCTCCGCTTTCGAAACATCAACCGCCCAGTGGAAGTTGGCGGTGTTACGATCCATCCGGGAGATGTGATCCATGGGGATTGCGAAGGCGTTATTCGGGTCCCGTCCGGCTGCTTGGAGATACTGGCCAGCAAGGCGGTTCAGATGCGTGGGTTCGAAAGCGAAGCCCACTGCGTGCTTCGGCGAAGCGATGTAGCCCCTGGCGAAAAGCGGCGGCGCGTGGCCAGCCTGCTTGAAAAATACGGGTTTGCAAAGTAGGATTCTGCCCGGCCCGCCTTGTCGTGACCGGGAAATCGAAGGCCGCTTGTCAATCGAGCCGGCTGCGGCAGAACGATGCATCAACTGAGGAGTCTGGCATCCTCAAGAATGCCGTTATTCTTCAGAAATGAAAGGCAGGTATTTTCCATGAGGAAGAGCAAGGTACTGGCAAAGCTTCGCAATGGGAAGGCAGCAAGAATTTGCTCGATGGGGCATTATTTACCGTTCTTTGTGCGCTACGCCGCGCATTATGGCTATGACGGGATATGGCTGGATTTGGAGCACCGCGCTATGAATGCCAGGGAGGTGCAATCGCTGCTGGCATTCTGCCACATGTTCGATATTGATTGCATGCTGCGGCCTCCGTCGATCGAGCGTACCCAACTCTATCGGTATCTCGAAGATGGCGCTGCGGGCTTTCTGATTCCCTTCGCCTCCGACCGGGAGACGGCCCAGAAGGTTGTGGAAGCAGCGAAGTTCCCTCCTCTCGGCAACAGGGGACTGGATGGCGCCGGGCTCGACGGAGATTACGGCCTACAGGCTTTTGGTTCGACCAGCCGCTACGCAAGTGACGCTAACGATGAGACATTTATCGTTGCCCAGATAGAAACCCCCGAAGCAGTATCGAAGGCGAATGAGGTAGCGGCTACGCCGGGAATCGATGCCTTGTTTGTCGGACCCGGAGATTTAGGATTTCGGCTGGTCCAAAGTCCCAGGCCGGAACGTCAAAGACCTGGACAGCGCGATTGAACAAGTCTCTGCGGCTGCCCATCGACATGGCAAGGCTTGGGGGGCGGCAACGGGTTCCCTCGAGGCCCTTAGCCGTCTCCGGCGCATGGGTGCTCAGGTCATTGCTTGGGGCGGGGACTTCGGACTTCGTCAAGTCCTGGCGAATTGCAGCGCTGAACTGGATTCAGGCCTTGCCGATTGAATGGCACTGCCCGGCGAGTGAACGGCCGTCACTCGCCACAGTAGTTTCCGGCCTATGAGCTACGTTCCGCCAAACCCATTCCTTCGATCCTATACATGGGCTAAGCGAGTTGGTACTGGCTCGCGGCTTCTTCAGGCGCCAGCCCGCGCTTGACGACGTCGCACAAGGCCTGTTGAAACAGAATCGGATTGGGAACCTGAAGGGCGTTGCGGCCGAACACGACGCCGCCGGCGCCGGCGGCGACCTCTGCAGCTGCCAATTGCAAGGCTTCGAGTTGAGTCGGCAACTTGGACGCGCCCAAGCCCAGAACGGGCACGGGGCAGCTCTCGGTGACGGCGCGGAAGGCGCAAGTGTAAAACGTCTTGATCAAGTCCGCGCCCAGTTCGGCGATGATGCGGGCGCCCCGAAAGACCTTTTCATGTAGCCGCTCGGGAGACAGGGTTTCGCCAGCCACCGGAAAATATTCGCCCACCACTGGCATCCCCAGGCCCTGAGCGGCGCCACAGAGTTCCCGGAACACGGCCACGTTATGCGCATCGTTGGCTTCACTGCCTGTTTCGAGCGTGAGCGAAACCAGCGCCACATCTGCTCCCAGATGTAGTGCTTCAGCCGGGGGAAAGGCGGTTACGGTGGCGGCCTCGTGGTAATTCCAGGAGCTACAGTACGTCGTGCTCCAATTCAGGCGCACTACGGCCATAGGCGCTCCCTTGTAGTTGAAGGCGTGTTGACAGTGGGGAAGCATGCCGGGAGAAAGCAAAATGCCATCCACGCATGGCGCCACGCGGCTCGCGGTCTCGGCCAGGTTCGTCATCCCCCCAATCGGCCCTTCGAATAAACAATGGTCCATGGCCACGATCACGGCACGTTCATTGCGGTTAAAAAGCCTCTGAAAGCGAACGTTTTTCATGCTTCGTATTCTCCTCGGCGCGATGGGAAAGGCGTTCTCCTAGCTCAGGCTTACGACCCTGGACAGCCGCTGCGATTCCAGCGCGGCTGTGAAAAGCTGATGGCTCAGGGCTGTTTCTTCCGGTGTGACGCAACCCGCAAATGGCTTCAGGGGTTGCCCCCTCATTAACTCGTACACATAGCCTGCCCACATCTGGAGGATTGCGTCTGAAAACCCAAACTCAAAAATCCCCCCGGTGATCGACTTGAAGGCTGTTTCCTGCCCCATATCCACTTGTTGCCACGTTTGCCGGCCACCTTGATACTCAAGCAATTCCAGACGACGCGGGTTCTTGGTGCTGAACTTGGCGCACGCGGATGTCCCGAGAACCTCCAAATACCAGTTGTTTTTCTCCCCGGGTGCGATCCGTTGCGTCTTGATAGTCAATGGGAACAGTTCCCTGTTCGCCGCACACTCGGCCTCACAGAAAAGGGTGGCGTTGTCCCAGGTGCGGCAAGGCACTCTGCCTCCTTTCCCATCGGGACGCTCGGTCACAATGTTGGAGAGAATGGCTCGCACATTCAGCGGTCGCCATCCCGCCCTGAATGGGACGTGGCAGGCATGCATTCCGAGGTCGCCCATGCAACCATACTCGCCATTGACATTGACCTCACGCTTCCAGTCTATGGGCTTGTTTGGATCCAGGTCGCTGGAGTGAAGGAATCCGCAATTGACTTCTATAATTTTCCCGAACGCCTTCTGTTGAATCATGTCCCCAATTCTTTGCACGGGCGGGAAGAAGGGGAATTCCGACGAGCAACGAACCAGCAATTCCGGGTGCCTTCTCACTGATGCCAGAATGGCTTGGTTGGCAGGCTTGTCAATGCCAAATGGCTTCTCGCCCATTAAATGCTTCCCTGATTCAATGGCCGCACAGTAGAACTCCTGGTGCATGTTGTGCGGAACGGCGCAATAAACGGCTTCCACTTCAGGGTTCGCCAGAAGCTGCTTATAGTCGGAGCTAATCTGTCTGAGGGAAGGGAAATTCTTTGTAAACCACGCGGCCAATTCAGGTGGCTTTCGCTCAAAGCGATCACAAATGGCGACCAGCTCAGGGCCGACATCGATGTCCGGCAAATGGCACCAGCGCGCAATCGCACTTGCAAACTCACGTCCCATGAGCCCGCAACCAATCAGGCCAAACCGTACTTTTTTCATATTGCCACTCGTCGTGCGCGCGGGATTTCGGCCTCACCTGGTGTAGCCGAATTGCTGTTCCGCCTTCCCGATCGCGTCGTCAATGATGTCCATGCACTTCGCTGCCACGTCCAAATCCATCACAATCGGTGGGCTCATGCGCAGAATGTGGCCTGCCGGAATCCAGGCCAGGCCGTTTCGGAAAGCTTCTTTGTAGATGAACTTGCCGGCGTCATCAAAGGGTTCTTTGCTGTTGCGGTCTTTCACCAGTTCTATTCCCATCAGGCACCCCTTGCACCGCACGTCCCCCACAATCGGGTGGTCGGCCAGCATCTGCGCCAGGCGCATAAGAAAATACTCTTCCAGCCGTTGGGCATTCTCCAGCAATCCCTCTTCTTCGATGGCCTCGATAGAGGCCAGAGCAGCGGCGCACGCCATGGGGTTCCCCCCATAACTTGTCGAAGCGCTGATGTGTTCCACGGCGCTGGCATAGGGTTCCCGCACAACCATCGCGGTGACCGGAAATCCATTACCAAAGCCTTTGCCCAAGGTCACGACATCCGGCAAAGTGTTCCAGTGTTCCATGGCTAACAACTTCCCCGTCCGCCCCATCCCTGTCAGAACTTCATCTGCCATCAAGAGGATCCCGCGCGCGTCACACCATCGGCGTAGCTTGGGGAAGAAATCGTCCGGCGGAAAGATCGAACCTGCCCAGCCTTGAATTGGCTCCAGGACGATTCCTGCGACCTGTCCCGTAGTGGCCTCGGCAATGAATTCGTCATAGAAGGTGAAGTAGGCATCCGTATCAATCGCTCCGTCCGCCTTTTTGAACCAGGGCCGATACGGATTGGGACGGGGAAGCATGTAAAAGCCAGGGGCGCGCGTGGCCCCATTCACCGGTTTCATCCTCGCCAGACTGATCGAGTGGCCACTCTTCCCATGGAAATCACCGAAGCACGAGAGGAATTCGTGCTTCCCCGTTGCGGCGCGGCACACTCGCAGTCCCGCTTCCACGGCGGTCGTCCCGTTGTCGTACATTTGCACTCCGGCCAGATCGCCGGGCAGAACTTCTTTGAGCTTTTCGAGCAGCCTGAGCTTAACCGGAGTCGTGAAGTCGTGGCAGTTCATCAACTGGCCAGCCGCTTGTTGCACCGCCCTGGTAACCTTGGGATGGCAGTGCCCCAACGTAGTTACATAGATGCCGGAGGAAAAATCCAAATAAACATTTCCATCCACGTCAGTGAGCGTACACCCATAACCCGTCTCAAATACTACGGGGAAAAGGGTCACTTGGCTCGAGTAGCCCTTCATAATTGCCGCGGCGCGCTGGTGAATTTCCTTTGATCTTGGCCCTGGCACCTCTCCGCTGATGATGTGGGGCACCGTTTTCAAATCAACTTTGGCCCATTCAATTGAACTCCCGGTGTAGGCTGTGTTCATGGTCTTAGTCCCTTCATTTTAGCGCCGCCCAAAATATGAACCACGTTGGACCCCATCCGTCTGATTTCACGTTAAGATCGCACTTGTCGATAACCAGGACCGGTTTCACTTACCAGATCGTGGGAAGCGCCTTTGACCGCTGGATCTCGCGATCAGCCGTAAGCAGAGGTAACCCTTCGGCCAGAGCAGTGGCTCCGATCATACGGTCCGCTGGATCCTTTGGATAAGCTGCCGGAAGCCCAAGGGCGAGCGCGCAGGAGCGGCCGGTGATCGGCAGGACGACGAATCGAGCTTCGACTTCCCGCAAGAAAGATTCCAGGCTGATGTCAAGATGGATACGTCCCTTGCTCACCAGGGCTGCCAACTCCAAGAGCGTGATATCGCAGATTGCCAGGCCGTCTCCGTTGTTACGCGCATTGTCGATTGCGGCGGTGGCCTTGCGGGAAAGCCGGCTGGGGTCGAACGCCAGCCAGACGACCACGTGCGTGTCGAGGAGAATCACCTGAGGCTGCCCCAGTTTTCGATCGCGGGTGAAATGACGTCGCCTGTAACCGCACCCTTGCCACGGAGGAAATTGTAGATCTCGTCCGTATCTTTGTCGGCGGGGACGAGCTTCGCCACAGGCTTGCCATGTTTAGTGATCACCACGGTCTCCCTCTTGGCTTGAACCTCGTCCATGACCGCAAGGCATTGTGCCTTGAACGAACCTGCCGCCATTATCTTCATTTAGGGCTCCTTATCATAGTCATTATACCATGGTCATAATGGAACATTTCAAAACACGATGGAGGGGTGTACACTCACAGCCACCGGGGTTCCGGGATCGGAGTGATTTGCTTTAGAGGAGGAGGGAAGTATGTTTGGCGGCACTTCATGGCAGTGGAGTTGGCTGATGAGCCTGGCGCTATCGACAACATTAATGGCTGCTCCCAAGGACGTTTCTTTCTCGCCGGCGGCAGGAAGCGTAGAAGCCTACGATTTTCTCGAGGTCACGGTAAATGTCGCTGGGCCGGACACGCGCAATCCTTTCACCGACGCCACACTTCGTGGGTGGTTCGCCAAGGCGGGCGCCGTTGAGCGCAGGAATGTTGAAGGCTTTTGCGACTCGCCGGATGGCAGTGTGTTCCGAATTCGATTCATGCCTCCCTCGCCCGGCGACTACGCGTATTCGGTGGCCTACCAGCAGGGTGACTTCCAGAAGAACTTTACGGGCACGTTTCGCGCCTCCGATGGCCACCGGCGAGGTCCTATCCGCGTTGATGCCGAGTACCCTTGGCACTTTATTTGGGAGGGCAGCGGAGAGCACTATTTCTTCAACGGCACCACGGCGTATTGGCTGCCCGGCTGGAGCGAGGAGCGGATCATCAACAACAGCATCGAGCGCCTTCACCGGCTCAAGGTGAATCGAATGCGGGTGCTGCTTTCGGGCGCCGCGAACATTTCCTGGGGTGAATCGATGATGACCGGCGAGAACTTCACGGTCTTCTTGAGACCCTGGATTGCGCAGGCGCCCCGGAGTTACGACCACCCGGGGTTCGACTTTACTCGCTTTAATGTCCCTTACTGGCAAAAATGGGAACGCATGCTGCGGTTCGCCCGGGACCGCGACGTGATTATCTCGGTGGTCCTGGATATCTCCACGCACCAAGCCCAAGCGCCAGCGGGCAGCGAGGACGAGCGGCGGTACATCCGATACGCCGTGGCAAGGTTGAGCGCGTTCTCAAATATCACCTACGACCTGGGAGACGATCTCGACAGCTTCAGGGACGAGACGTGGGCGCGCGAGACGGGGACTCTGATCGAGAGCTGGGATCCCTACAAACACCTGGCCACCAGCCACCCGGTGCATCGCGAGCACCAGGACCGCGCTTCCGGCTGGTTCGGATTCACGTCCATTCAGGACTGGTCGCGCCGGCAGCACGCCTTGATGCTGGAGGAGCGCCAGATCCAAATGAAGACGGGGCGGATCATCCCGCAAACCAACGAAGAGTACGGATACGAGGACCACTATCCGCACTGGGCGCCGGCGCCGCCGGGAGATTCCGCAGAAACCTTGCGGCAAACGGCCTGGGAGATCGCCATGGCAGGCGCCTACGGCACCACCGGTGAAAGCACCCGGCGCGGCACCAACATCTGGCCGGACACCGGCGGGGGCTGGATCAATGGGCGGGGTGACGACACCATGGTGATGCTCAAGGGCTACGAACACATGGTGGATTTCTTCACCAGCTTCGAGTGGTGGAAGACCGACCCACACGATGAACTCGTGAACAACGGCGCCTATTGCCTCGCCAAGCCCGGCGAGCTCTATGCGGTCTATCTGCCGAAAGGTGGTGACGTGTCGATCAAGCTCGAGCCGGGCAGCTATGAGGCCAGATGGTTCAACGCTTTCACGGGAGAAACGGCGCCGCTGCCGCCGGTCGAGGGGCCCGCATGGACCTCACCCCAAGCTCCGGGCTGGCTGGACTGGGCAATGCTTTTGCAGAAGCGACGCTGACCCCCCGTGCGCGCCGCGTGTCTCACGTACCAGGGGCGCCCGAAGACGTTTGAAAATCGATTGCATTAACCACAGAGACGCGGAGGCACAGAGAAAAGGGCCTTTCTTTTCGGTTCCCTGTAGTACTGTTGACGAATTTCTTCGCCGCACGCAAAGATTCTCCGTCGCAGGAATCGTTCTCACCGTCGCTTCTGGAATTTGAAATCTGAATTTGGGTTGCGGCTATGCCGCGCCGTGTCTCTGAGGTGAGTCCGTATGAGCCTGCATCGAGTTGCATTCTTGATAGAAAGACCTGATAATCGGTGCGATCTGACCCAAGACAACTAAATTCAAATGGAGGAGCGCCATGCCTGTAAGCAGTGAAGCAAGCACAGGGAACGCTTACAAGGGATTATTGCGCGGGGTAATGCTATTTCTTGCCGCGCTGGTTGTTGTCCGCTTCGTGTTGGAAGTTACTGGTACGCCCACAGGCGTGACTCGCTACCTTTCGAGCACCGCCGGCTTGATTCTTGCGGCTATGTACCTTGCCGCTATAGCGCCGTTAAAACGAGGGACGCTGAAGTTCTCTCAACTCTTTCTGCCTGCTCTGCTGTTGTCCGCCTGGACGGTAGGCTGGGTGATTCTGGCCACCTTGATCTCCGGCGTGTTTCGCCTGGAGCGAAGCCATTTTGCGGAGAGCGCGGATTACGGGAACTGGGGACACCTGGGCCATCACATCTTTGGTCACTTGGTCGAGATTGGTGTCCTCTTCGTTTTGGTGCTCGTCTTTATGGCTTTGGTTCACCTCCTCTGGCGCTGGCCAGTGGCGGTTGGGCCGGGAGTGATATTAGGCGCGTTGGTCATTATCCGTTATTGGTTAGAGGCGATGGGAACACCCTGGTCGCACACTGCCGCTTGGAGTTCCACGGTGGGGATTCTGATTGCCGGTTTCTATTTGGGGGGCGTTGGACCCCGTCTGGGGCTAGCTGGGGCCCGACAACTTCTCGTGCCGGCGCTGGTGCTAGGTTGGACCTGGAGGCTGTGGGTCTTCATCGCGATGCTGGTGAGCGCCCTCCTGCCTTTTTATAAGACTCACTTCTTCGATCCCTCCCTAGGCGACGTGCCGGTGCGACTGCTGAGATCCTTGGCTGGCACCGTAGTCGAAGGCTTTATTGGGGGATTAGTCGTCTGGGGAATTGCAGCCTGGATCGCTTGTGCCACTCGTGAAGCTACAGAATAGAAATTCCGAGTGGAAGAAAATGGAGGTATGAAATGGAGGATACGTCCGGCAGACGCTTCGCGCAGGTTTCGCCGGATCATCAAAGCGCCGCCACCGCGCAGGTGGTGAAGGTGCTCAAGCAGAACCAGAGGAAGAGAGCGATTCCGCGAGCCTTGCTGGCCATTATCGTGGGCGTGGTTGTGTGCGTCGCCAGCTCTCAAGTACAGCGAAAGCCGATTCTTGTCGAAGGCAAGGGCTTACGATGCGGGATCGACCCGGCCAGCGGGCTGCCTGTGTGGTTGGAGTCTGCCGCCAAACAGGGCCGCCGCATTTGGCTGAACGAGCCGGCTCACGTCTCCGTGCGCAGTGAAGTGAGCGAGGTCAGCGCCTCTTGGACCGACGCCAGGGTAACTGAGGCTGCCGAAGGCGGAGTCACTGTGACGGCACGTCTCGAGCCCCTCCAGCTCAGCGTGACGCAGCGGTGGACCGGAACGCCCTCCGGCCTGCTTTGGGACCTAAGCTTCGACGGCGCCGGGAAGCGCGCGGGCCACGAGGTGACGATCGATCTCCCCGTGCTTTCACCGGGCATCACCATCTTTACGCCCAGCAATGATGGGCTCAGCGACATGGCCGTGCGCCCGACTTATCGTCCTGTGCCTTACGCCCACATGGGATGGAGCACAGGGCAGGCGTACGTCCTGCCGCTGGTCACCGTAATGGATCCCAAAACTGATCACGCCCTGACGGTCGCGCTCCCCCCCGATAGCAACATCCCGCACCTTCAGGTGGAGTGGATCGCAGCGAAGAACCTGCGGCTGACGCTTGCTCACCGCGCCATGGGGGGAGGCAAGACGTCGCGCCTGCGGCTCTTGTTCTACTCACACCCCGCCGATTATCGGGGTACGTTAAAGGCGTATGGCGATGATTTCCCGGCCTATTTCAAGCCCGTGATACGGCGCGGGGACGACGAGGGCGCTTTCTGGTATCAGCACATCCAGGACCACCCGGATTTTGCGGAGATGGCCCGGCAGAACGTGCGTTACATCTGGTCGAGTTTTTGGTTCACTCACTTGGGCGAATATCTGCCGGACGAAAAAGAGTGGTTTCCGTACACTTACGCCAACTGGTGGAAACTCGGCCAGACGATGAGCGACGAGAAGATTAACGCCTTCATCCATGACCTGCGGGCGCACGGTATTTCTGTGTACGCTTACTTCAACCTGACCGAGTACGGAGGAGCGGGAGATCAAGGTGGCGACACCTCAGTCTCGCAGCGTCTGCTCAAAGAAAAGTTCGCGGACGCCCTTGTGAAAGACTTGCAAAACAGCGCGGTCCCGAGCTGGGAAGGCGCCTACGTGATGAACCCCGGCGGCCGCTATTCGCTGTGGCCGAAACTGGAAGAGCAGGCGCGCCGTCATATCGAGCGGTTGCCGGATTTCGAGGGTTTCATTATCGACCGACTGGACTGGTCAAGCCAGTATGACTACGGTCACGACGATGGTTTCACAATGGTGGGGGACCGCCCGGTGGAGAATATGGCCGAACCTGTAGCGGAGGCCGTCCGGAAGGTCTGCCGGATGGCACACGCAGCCGGCAAGAAGGTGCTCGTGAACCAATTCTATCGTATCGAAGTGCTGCGCGACGTGGACGGCTATTGCCACGAAAACGACTACCTGCCTGCCCTCGGATACCTTTCGCCCTATCGACCGGCAGCGGCTTGGCACATGCGGCAACCGTATGAGGGTGATCTGTTGGGGTTCGAAGCGCAACTGAAGCAGCGTCTCCAGTTCGCGCTGCTGCCCCAGATGATCGCGCATGAATTTCCGATTTCCCAGCAAAAACCCAACGCCAAGGCGGCGGACATGCTTGAGCTATACGCGCCGCTGTTTGCCACTCTGGCGGGCAAAGAACAAGTGCTCATACCGCATTGCATCGAGGCGAGCGGGGAGAATGACGTCAACCTGTTCGTAAATAGTGCGGGCCATTACGTCGCGCCGGTCACCTCGCGCCTCCGGTTCCGCTCACGGGGAGCGAATGAAATCGAATCGGTGCAGGTGACCTTGCGGGTGCCGGATGCGAACCAGCTCAGTTGGGCCCACGCGCTCTCCGCCGATGGCGAGCCCTACCGGGGAACGGTGACCTCCGGCCCGAACGGTACAGCAGTGGTCCACGCCGCAAAGCATGGGACAGCGACGATGCTGGTGGTGGGGAAGGGCGCCGAGCCGGCGCTTGCGTCGCCATGATAGGGCCTCCCCAAATTATTGGAAGCAATTGACAATGACCCACCACGCCCCCTAGAATCAGTCCCGTGATCGAGGTTCACTTCAAGGCAGGGTCTGGAGGAAGTGAGCGCCGCTTCCGCGAAGACCTTTACTACCGCATCCACGTTATGCTGTTTTTTGTGCCTCCTCTCCGGGAGGGCGTGGGCTTTGCTTCTGGGAAAAGCCGTAGAGGGTTGGTATAACGAGAGCCCACTGGAGGACGATTGCCACACCCGCAAACGAAACCAAAAAAGGCGCGCCGGTCACCATCGTACGAGTCGATCGGCCAGTTCTACGATGAGCTGTGGGAATGTCCCCGGACGTGGACTGCGGCCCGCCGCCGACTGCTGGAGTTGGTCCTCCCGCAAGCGCGGCAGGTATGCGAACTCGGGTGCGGCACTGGCGTAACCGCGATCGAATTCGCGCGTCGTGGCCTGAGAGTTTTCGCGCGGGATTTGTCTCGCGAGATGTGCCGGATCACGCGTGAAAAGGCTCGCGCGGAAGGTCTCGACGTGCGGGTTAGTCGAGCCGACGTGCGAACGTTTCGTTTGCCGGTGCAGGTTGACCTCGTTACATCCGAATGGGGAGTCATCAATCATTTGCCGCACAGAGCCGATCTTGCGCGAACGTTCCGCGCGGTCGCGCGCGCATTGCGGGCCGGCGGCTACTTCTACTTCGATCTTCACCAGCGCAAGGTGTACGAAGAGCTTTGGCCACAGATACATATCGCGCAGGGGGTGATCGCCGGCCAGGGAAGGGAATTCTTCGCGGCTCAACGCGGCGGCTATGACCGAAGCGGCGATAAAGGCTGGACGGAGATAACCATTTTCGTTCATCGGGCCGGTCGGCTCTGGGAACGGCACCGCGAGCGAATCGAAGAAATCCACTGGCCTCATGGGGAGATCGTTCGTGATCTTGGCCGGGCGGGGCTTCAACTCCTACGGGTCTTTGATTTCACTGACGTGAGCTCCGCGCCGAGCCCCAAGAAAGTACCCGGCGGCTTGCGGACAATGTATCTGGCGCGAAAAAAGGGCGCGTAGATTTTCTCGCCTTACACCGCTTAGCTGCTGTTCGGATCACATCGCGTCGTGGAAGCGTCGTGGAAGCAATTGACAAGGCGCCACGACGCCCCGTAAAATCAGTCGCGTAATTGAGTTTCACTTCAAATCCAGGTCTCGAGGAAGGGAGCACAGCCCGGTTCTCGGGCGCCTGCCATGCCGAAAACCGCAGGGAAAGTGGGGATAGTCGAGAGCGACCTTGCGGAGTGCGCCAGGATCGCTTCCGCGCTCCGGCGGGCCGACTTTGAAGTCCTGGAAACCAATGATTATGACGGGGCGTATGAGATGCTCCGCGAGCGCCAGCCGGACGTTCTCCTGCTCGAACTGAAATCTTCCCCGCCAGGCATTCGAGAGTGCATCGAGCTTCTCGAGGAACTCGAACAGAGCGAGCTCGACACGGTGGTCATCATCCTCAGCGAAGACCGCACGAAATCCACCGCGTTGCGGGTGATGCATGCCGGCGCTTACGACTACTTCCAGAAGCCCGTCGATCCTGACGTGCTGCGCATCATTATCCTCCGCGCCATCGAGAAGCTCCAGATCGAGCGGGAGCACCAGATTCTGCGGGAAGAGCTGCGCCGCAAGGACGCGCTGGGGGACCTGCTGGGTTCGACCGAGGCTATGAAAGGTCTGTTCGACACCATCCGGCGGGTGGCGCGTACCTCAACCACCGTGGTCATTCGCGGGGAAAGCGGCTCCGGCAAAGAGCTGGTGGCACGCGCCATCCACCAAGCCAGCCAGCGGCGTGACCGGCCGTTCGTCAGCGTCAACTCCGCCGCCCTCCCGGAAACCCTTATGGAGGCCGAGCTTTTCGGGTATGAGAAGGGGGCCTTCACCGGCGCCGTTGCTACCAAAGAGGGGCGGATCGAACTGGCACACCACGGCACGCTCTTCCTGGATGAAATCGGGACACTGAGCTTGCCGCTTCAGAGCAAGCTCCTGCGGGTCCTCGACGAACACGCCTTGATGCGCCTGGGGGGAAAGAAATCCATCAAAGTGGATTTCCGGTTGCTCAGTGCTACCAACGAGGATCTCGAACAGGCGGTGCGCGAGCGCCGCTTCCGCGAAGACCTTTACTACCGCATCCATGTTATGCCGCTTTTTGTGCCGCCTCTCCGGGAGCGCGTGGATGACATCCCTCTACTCGTCGAGTACTTCATTAAAGTTTACTGCGCGGCGAACCATTGGGCCCCAAAGCGTGTGGACGATGAAGTGATGGAGGCCATGAAACGCTACGCTTGGCCGGGAAACGTTCGCGAGCTCGAGAACCTTGTTCAGCGTATGGTGGTCATGACCGACGAAGATGTCATCCCGCTAAAACAACTGCCTCGCGACATTCGCGAAGCTGCCTCTCAGCCGTTCGCCGATGGATTTCGCCTCCCCAGCTCCGGCATCCACCTGGATGAAGAGGTGAAAGCCTTCGAAAAACGTTGGGTTGTTACGGCGCTCAAGGAAGCCAAGGGCGTCAAAGTGGAGGCCGCGCGCCTGCTAGGGCTCAACAAAGACAAGATGAAGTACCTTTGCCGGAAACACGGGATCTGATGCTTGCTGACACAGACCCGCGTTGGATGTTTTGCGCATAGGGAGGGGCGAGGCTTCGCAGGCCAGGGGTAATAAATACCCCAAGGGTAGTAATTCCCCCTCGCTTTTCCTTTGCGCTGCAATTTGCCTCCCTAGCGGTCACCATTGCACACCATAACTCATTGAAAAAACGGGGCATGAACCGCAGTCTGGAAATACCTTCAGATTGGTACGTAACGTGCTGGATAGCAAGACGAAGGGGCTCAAGTGAATAGGCTCAAGCGTCCCAGCGGCGGAGGAACAAATGGCAGAAAAGAAGAAGCAAGTGAAACCGGCGGCCAAGAGGGATCCCAAGAAGACTCTGAAAGGCGCCAAGAAGCTGGGCGAGACGAAGCTGATGATCATAAATTGTTAATGAAGGTAACCGGGCAGGTCACGGCCTCGGCTCAGGCATGAGGGAAGGGTTGGTTGCCTTCTGGGGTCAGCAGGCGCTGTCGCGTACCGGGAGCATTACTCAGCGGGCTGGCCAATCCAAATCCCAATCGAGAGGAGATAACAATGGCAGAAAAGAAGAAAGTGAAAGTAGCTCCCAAGAAACCAGCCAAGAAGACTTTGAAGGGCAGCAAGAAGTTGGGCGAGACGAAGCTCATGTCGTTGATTGTGTAATTCCAGCCGCGTCGGCACAAATCCAGAAGTTCTTTGTCGAGGACCTATCCTAGAAGTTTAGCGTTATACAAATCAAAAAAAGGAGAATAAAACCATGGCAGACAAGAAGACAAAGGCTACCCCCAAGAAAAGCTTGAAGGGCAGCAAGAAGCTGGGCGAAACAAAGCTGATGACTAAACCTTAGTGACGCCTTGGCGTTTCTGACCGGTGGGCATGGGTGATCTGCTCTCGTGCCCACCCGTAGTCTGCTACGCTAACGCGGTGGGTTGAGGCCAATCACCAGATGAGGGTGCGCGCCCACCGCCAGCCCGCCCGTAGAGCCCGCACGGCCACCGGATAACGTTTCCCGGAAATCCGAGCCGTTCCCGTCATCCCTTCCATGAGTTTGCCGATAGGATTCGGGAATTCCATTACAACCTCGAAAAAGTTGGTCAGCTCTTGGCCCTTGCGCTCAACCTTATTGGGCTCTGCCAGGGGCCGCTCGGAAGAGGCGGCCGGCATGATCTGGCGAATCGTTCCCGAAAAGGTCTGGAAGGGATAGCTTCGGAGCTTCAGCCCTACTGCCGCGCCCTCATGGACATCCTCGAGTTCCCAGTCCCGCACCAACACTCGTGCGCGCATAGCCTGGCGATCCACAAGAAGGGCCAAAGGTTCGCCTTCTGTTAAGTATTCGCCCAGGCGTTGCTCGATGTGCGGCGTCGCGATCACCCCGCTGAACGGGGCTCGCAAGACCAACTGCTCACGCTTCCGGTCAGCCTCCGCCTTTTCGCCTGTCAGACGCTGGATTTCCTGGAGGTATCTCTCGCTGGCGGCGAAATCCGACCGGGCCAAGGCTGCCCGTTGAGAACTCTCGGCTAAGTTCAACTGGCTGGCAACCATCTTGACTTGGGCTTCGATCTCCGGGTTGTGCAGGACGGCCAGCACCGAACCGGCCGGGACGGTTTCACCTTCCCGGACGGCTACCGTGCGGACCAAACCTGCCACCGGGGTCTTCACCTGTAGCATTCGTTGCGGTTCCAGCAGAAAATCCGACGTGGTCTTAACCGCCGTGGGCGGGACAAAGAGTGCGAGAAGAGCCGCGGCCCCTGCCACTGGTTGCCACCAAGTCATCCTCCATGCCATGAACTCCCCCTTCCATTTTCGTAAGCGTACCTGCGCCGCGGTCTGCCATTGCCCGAGCCGCTTGCGAAAAGCGAAGCACAACACTCCGACGGTGCCCAGATGCCCCCAGACGCCCAGCCAGCTTGTAAAGGCGTTGTCCACAAACCCCAGCACAAAGAAAAGGATCAATAGGGAGTAAAGCCCCGCCAAGATACCGTACCCCAGAAAAATCCGCTGCTCCCTGCGGCTGGCCGGGGGCAGTTCGACTTCTTGACGAAGTACGCTGCGTTTTAACCAAGCCGCGGAATACGCAAACGACTGCTCACGAAGGTTATCAACCTGGAGGTACTGGCTCAGCACGTAGTAGCCATCGATCTTGAGCAGGGGGTTCAGTTGTACGAAGGCGATCAGACCGCTCATCAGAGCGAACTTGTACGTCAGGTCGCCAGCCACTGAGCCCGGCGGCGACAAGGCCCAAAAGAAGAGCGCCAGGCAGCACTGGAGCAGAGTGACCCACATCCCCGCAATGATTGTCCAAATCCGCTGCGAAGTCTTTGCGAAAACGTGCATGTCCGTGCAATCGGTGTAATAGGATGGAGAGAAATACAAAAGCATGAAGCCCATGTGATGGACTTCGCCGCCGAAGTGCTTGCAGGCCAGGCCGTGAGCGAATTCGTGAGGTCCGACGATGATAAATAACATCACCCACATGACCAGGATGTCGTAGCCGCTCTTATGCCGAAAACCATAGACCGCCAGAGCTTCCTGGCTGACGCGCGTGAAGTCGTGGGCCACAATCACACCGGCCAGGGCGAAGAGGCCGAGCGAAAAGAGGACAAACCCCTTCGTGAACATCCAGCCCAAATACCTGTCCAGACGTTCCAGCGCCCGATCGGGATCAAAGGCTGAAAAGTAAATGTAAAGCAGGCTGGCGTGATTCACGCGCTCACGACGCTCGTCGCGGATCTTTTCTAGGATACAGAGATTTTTTTCGGCAGCTCCGCGTTCCCAAAAGTTGGGGTCCACGCCGTCCAGGTACGAAATCACGTCCTGTTCGCTGAAATTCTGGTCCGAATATCGTTCGTTGAGCGCCTGCGCGACTTCGCCCGGAGTACGAGCGCCATCGCAGAGCGAGAGCAGTTCCCAATCCAGCTCGCCCAGGCGATTGAAGGAGTCCGTCTCAGGGACTTTGACCACGAAGCTGGTTTCCCCGGCAAAGGTCTGCTTGCCGACCTTCAGGTCGGCGCGCAGCTTGGGACGCCGAAGGCCCTTCGCCACCACACCCGAGAGTTGAATACTTGTGGGTCCAAAACGCATGGAAGATTAGGCGACAGTAGAGGGTCGAGGAGTCAGTCGAACTGTTGACTGTCAACCCTTCCAAATCACTCGCACCGCCATTCCCGGCCGCAGGTTCTCCAGATGTGGTCCTGTCAACACTCCCGTAAGGTCGTAGCTGGCGCTGGAAGCATCCACGGTAGGGCTGACCAATTTCACGTGCGCGTCGTACTGGCGCGACTTGTCATCCGCCAGCACTACTTTCAGCGGATAGCCGGCTGTGGGCCGTGGGCCGGCCGACTCCGGCACCAGAAACCGGACCTCAAGCGGGTAAAGCTCGCTTAAGCGAAAGCAAAGGTCATTCTTAACCATGTTCTGTCCAGCGCGGATAGCCCGCCGAACAATGTATCCGTCAAAGGGGGCCACAATTCGGGTCTTTTCCAGCTCGATCTCCAGCTCGCGAATTGCCGCCTTTTTTTGCTCCACGGCAGCCTTCCAGCTATCCAGGTCAAAGCCTGCGCCGGTGGATTGAAACTCGGCTTCCTCCAGCGCCGCTTGACTGTTTAGACCGAACTTGCGCAACTCCTGCTGCCGTTGATAGGCGGCATCCTTGGCTTTCTTCTCAGCCTCCTGGTATTTGAAGTTATTTTCAGCCACCTTCTGGTCCAGGCGGGCCTTTTCCAAACTGGCAAGCAACTCCCGGTCGTCCAGGCGGGCGAGCACGGCGCCTTTTTTTACCCAACTGTCCTGATCGTAGAAGAGCTCTTGCACAATCCCGTCGTGCTGGGCGAGCAAATCCACAGAGTGTTCGACCGACAGTACACTTGAAATCTCCAGCGTCTCCGCAGCCGGTACGGAAAGCGGCTGAGCAGGGGTTGGGGTCACACTGGGCTGCGGCGATGACGCCGGGGTCGCTCCTTGTTGAGACTGGTTCGCGCACCCGGGAAGACCCAGGACAGCAGCCAGGATTCCGAACAGCACCCAATCCGATCGTTTCATTGCTTCAGCCTCTCGGTCGTCGAGGAGTCGAGAGCCGGGAAGTCAAACACTCGGCTGAGAGGTCAAACTCTCGACTTCCCGACTTCTTACGGCAGCAACGCCCAGGCCTTCCGCCATGCCCATTCCGTGGGGGCGCGCAGCAGCACGTAGCCCACCGGATACCACCCGCTGTGGAACCAACCCCCCGCCCTGGTAATCTTCGCCTGGCCCGCCATGCCCTCGCGGGCTTGGACATCAGGATTGGGGAAGAGGGCGCGCGTTACGAAGAACTGCTCCCCCTCGGCAGAAACGGTTTGGGGGGAGACTCGCTCCACCGTTCCCCGGATCGTCAACGTGGGAAAGGAATTCAATTTGAGAGCCACTGGCGCGCCGGTTCGAATCAGGGATATGTCGGTTTCCGGAACATTCATTTCCACTGCCAAGTGGTCCTGATCTACGAGCTCGCAAAAGGCGTCGCCCACCTTGAGTAGTTTCCCAATTTTTTCTTCCACCTTGGGTGTTGCAACGACGCCATGAATGGAGGCCCGAAGGTGCGCCTTCTCGACTTTTTCCTGATAGAGAGCGACCTCTGCCTGGTGGAGGTCCATGTTCAGCCGGGCCTGGCCGGCGCCGGCCCAATCCCTCTTTTCCTCTGCCTCGGCAAGCTGGTCGTGGGCGAGTCCGAGGTCGGTCGAGGCCCGTTCCAGTCGGATTCGGTCATCGCTGTCGTCCAGCCGGGCCAACTCGTCTCCAGCGCTTACTCTTTGCCCTTCCCGGACGGGTACCCGCTGGACAACGCCACTGACCTCGGCGCTTACCATCCGGCGCTCGGCGGGGACCACGGTGGCGTTCGTCTGGATTCGGGACTTCCAGGGCACTACGATCAAAACCAGTGCAACTATCCCAACCTTCGATGCAATCTCAAGCCATCGGCTGGCTGTGATCCCCTCCAATTTGCGCTTGCTCTTGAGCATGGGCTGCCAAATGCTCAGCAGGGGCACATCCTGGTACAGCCGGGCATTGCGGATGGCCACGGTGACCTGGCTGGCCAGGATAGCGAGAACCTCCAAATGGCTTTCGGATAGGAATTCAGCGGCGTTGCTCAGGAGGGCCAGCACGCCCACGGTCCCTTGCTCATCGCGCAGAGGTATGGCGTAGAAGCCGCTCCGTCCCTGCTTTTCCAGGTAACGCACCAGCTCCGCGTTCTCTCCCTCGGGCTTGACTTTCCATCCCTCTTCAGTCTGGTCGGCTGAGACTGCCTCCGACTGTTCAGCCACCCACGTCAGCAGTTCACGCAACTGCTCCATCTCAGGGGTCCGAGGCACCTCGGCTTCACCGGAGACGGCGCCCAATATAAAGCGGTGGCGGTCATACAAACCGATGGCGCACTGATCAAAGGGGACGACGGTTGCGGCCTCGTGAACCACCGTGGTGAGGACGTGGTCGAGATTGAGCGTGGAGGTTATTTCCTTGCTGATGGCGAGGAGGGCGTCCAGGATGTGAACCTTCCGCTCCGCTTGCAGCAGGTTGGCATTGTTCAGGGCGTTGGAGGCCTGCTCGCACATGTTGGTGAGGTAAAACAGGTCGTCTTCATCAAAGGGCTTTCCATCGGGTCGGTTGACAATTTCGACGACCCCTAGCACCCGCTCTTCCTTCAGAAGCGGCGAGCACATCAGCGATTGGAATTGATATTCCTCGCTTGCCTGTCGGCGGGCCTCCAGTGCCGGCTCATCCGAGGCATTCGACACCAATCGAGGCTGGCCGGTTTGGGCCACGTCCCCAACTAAGCCCTCTCCAATTTGAAGGCGGCCACCCTTGTTTGTGGTCGGGTCCTCGCCCGCTTGCTGGGCGCAGAACAGTTCGTTGGCGTCGGAATCCACCAGCCAGAAGTTGCAGGCCTGGGCCTCGAGGTTCCCCTGGATCTTCTCGGCCATAATAGGCAGTAAATCTTCAAGCTCCAGTGTGGAACTGAACGTACTCGCTACATCGTAGAGGGCGGTCAATCGTTCAATCGTCTGTAGGCTCGACCACTTTTCCTGCTCGGTCGCGCGCAAAGCATCCACAATCCGGCCCGCCAGCCGGCAGGCTTCTTCCACGAAGCGAGCGTCATCAGCGCTGAAATCTCCCGTGCGCTTGTTCAACACCTCCACGACGCCGGCCACGTCTTTGGAGGTCGGGATGGGTGCGTATAAGGCTGTCGCCACGCGCTCCCGGTCATCTTCCGCAAGGTGCGGGAACATTTCCGGCTCGATTTCCTCATCGTCGAGCCGGCGGGCGCGTGGTTTTGCCAGCATCTCGGTCAGGATGCCTTCGCTTACCTGCCCCGGCGCCAACTCCAGCCGAAGTCCGGCTTCGAACCAGCGAGACCGGCAGATCAATTCGCCGCCGCTCTCCTGGCGCAGCCAAACCATCGCCGCACGGGCCTCCAGATTTCGAGCCAGGTGTGTGGCAAGCGTTTTCGCAAGGCTGTCAATGCTGTTGCAGGAGTGAAATGCAACCGAGAGTTCAAAGAGGGAGGACAACTGCTCCATAGAAAATGCTGACTAGGCCGTCACCTCTGAGGGAGAAACCCCGGGCGGCTACATGAGAAATTTTCAGGTCAGTCGATTCGCAGGCTACCAAAAACCTTCAGGCGAGTCAAGCAATGTAGTTCAGTGGTTAGCACTGTGGTTCATCTGTCGTGACCCATTTTGGTTTTGTAGCGCCGGGCTTTAGAGTCTGTGTGAAAACTCGTGGATTCCCGCTTTCGCGGGAATGACAGGTCGGGATACAGCCCCTAAATCCTGCGCTGTCACCCCCGCAGAAGCGGGGGTCCAGCCTGGCCAATGCCAGACATGAGATTTAACACGGGCTCTTTATTCCGGCAAAGCTCCAAGGATGCCGACCCCTCCTTGCGGGGTCGGGGGCAAGCCAAACTGAGACACTAGCGGTTCAGTCCTGTAGTCCAGATTGTGGTTGACACGGTTTTTTTTACCTGCTGCCTTGATTTGCTTACCGAGTCGGGGTAGATTGAGACTTCGCGGTGAATTTCATGCTGCGCTTCCAAGGCGGGGCATCTCAGGTGAGGAACCCGTGACCATTAATGTCAGAACAGTTGATCAAGCGACCATTCTCGACCTCAACGGCCCGTTTAAGGCAGGTGACGCCGACCAAGTCTTTCGAAACTCCGTCGGCGAGGTACTCTCCGCTGGGGCCGCAAACCTTGTTATAAACCTTGGGGGGGTGACTTTTCTAGACAGCTCCGGCGTCGGCTCCCTGGTCCGCACCTTTTCGATGCTGAAAGAAAAGGGGGGCGAATTCAGAGTCTTTGGGGCCACAAAACAAGTCGCTCAATTGCTCAGGATGGTCCGCCTAGACAAAGTCCTCGGACTGGCGGATGATGAGGCCGCAGCCCTCGCGAGTTTTTAGCGAGAGGCTGTTCCCCAGAGTATCAATACCCAAACCGTCCGGAAACAATCTCGGGAATCACTCCTTCGAATTGAATGTGCAGACTCGCGTCCGCAACGGGAGGTTCTGCCCCGACCACCCTTGCCCCCTGATCGCACAAGGTCGCCTTCGGTTCGTGATATCATCGCGCCGGTAATAAATTCTCCCCGTGGAGAACAACCTATGCTCAAGAGAGTTGTGTCGCTAATACCTGTACTCTTCGTGGTCGCGCTGGTGGCGGCAAAAGAACCGAGCCACAGGCCGCACTACCAATCCCCGTTCATGCGCGTCGAATTGGCGCAGGACCAGCCTGCCTTTGTGGCGCTGGCCGTGGATTCACTGGGCAAGAACAAACTGAGCGTGAGTCCGCTCCGGCTGCTGGCCAGGCCAGGAAAAGAGTATGAATTAAGCCGCAACGGATCGAGGTTTGAATACCGGCCCGTGGGTGCGCCTTCGGGCGCGCTGCCTGGATGGACTTTTGAATTCTCAGCGCGGCGCATGCATCTGCACTCTTCCTATTCCGGAGAAAATCCCCCGCCCTCGCTGACGCTCAATTTCAATCCCCACGTCAACCATGCAACTCTCCTGGGCCTTATCAACGATGATGGAAGCGTCCGCCTGCCGGCGCTTCTGCACTTGCCTGATCAGGGGACCTTCCGAGTTACTTCCAACGCCAGCCGAGGGTTGGCGCTTGGCTACGACGCTCTGCGCTATCCTGAGGCCAAGCAGGCAGACGACTACGTTACGGTGACCTTCCCCGCTGCCTCTGCTGCCTTGCCTCAGCTCGACTACACTTTGGAAGTGGTGGCCATTCATCCTGGCTCGCCGGAACTTGTGCGAGACCCTCGTTTTGACGGCTTTCGCCGCAACTGGCTGAATATCTTTCAACTGAACCCCCGGTTACGCGTGTTGGCCAACCACGCCGCCAGCGACGCTTGCGCCTTCACACTTTTTGAATACTCCTCCGTAGCCGAGCGCACTCCTCCCCTCGCATCGGGCCTGACTGCGCTGGACTTGATCCGGCAGACATTAGACCGCTACCTCAGCGGGATGAAGGCCTACGGTATACCGGGATATACTCCCAATGACCCAACTAATCGCTATGTTTTCCTGGATACCTATCCCTCGCTGCTGATCGCCGCATGGGATTATGTCCGCGGCAGTAAAGATGAGACGTGGCTGGGAAAGAACTATGCGGGGCTGAAAGACTGGGCCACCAAGATGCTTGCCTTGGATCTGGAGGGAAATGGTTTGCTCGAATACCCGGCGAGCGGCAATTCCGGCTCCTGGCCCGAAAAGCTCGCCCTGCGCCCGGCGAACTGGTGGGACACCATCGGCTTTGCTCATGAGGACGCATATTCCAATGCCCTTGCGTACCATGCGTTGCTGGGAATGGCCGAAATGGCCCGGCGGGCAAACAGGCCGGAGGATGCACAGCTTTATGCGTCGCGCGCTGAGAAGCTCCACGCGGTTTATTTCGATACCTTTTACAACCCCACTACGGGGGTGCTGGCGGGCTGGAGGAGCGCGGATGGGAAGCTGCACGATTACTACTTCACTTTCGTGAATGGCGCGGCCATCACCTATGGCTTGATTCCACGGGACAAGGCGAATGCGATCATGGACCACCTGCTCGCCAAGATGAAAGAGGTCGGCTATACTCACTTCGAATACGGACTGCCTGGCAACTTGATCCCCGTTCGCCGGGAGGATTACGTGGATCTCAATAAGAGCGCGGGCGGGCCGGAGAAAGAGGACGGGTCCGATGGCTTCCAGATCTACGAAAATGGCGGCGCCACTGCATGCATGACCTATTACACTCTCCACGCCTTATACCAGTTGGGCCGGCACGAGGAGGCCGACGCGATTCTATTTCCGATGCTCCGCGCGTTTGAGGAGGGCGGCTTTCAGGGAAGAGGCCCCAACGGCAAGACATACGATTGGAAGGCCTGGGACGGAACCCCGAATGGCTACGAGGGCCTGCTTGTGGACGGGTACCAGGCACTGCTGGCCGTGCTGTCGCGCTGATATGACGCGCGGGGATATTCCGTGATACCTCTATTCGACCCCGGTCAACTTGAAAACATAAGCCTCGGGCAAAGCCAAGGCTGACTGGGAAAGTGGCGGGAGCTGGATGCGCAGCTTCCCGGCCTCCTGACGCCATTTGAGTGGCGCATTCCCACCCAGGAGCTCGACCCTCGTCTGGGCAGTAGTGCGGGGAGCGCTGAGCGCCAGTTCCTGACCAGGCCATGTTTCCGCAATGGCGTAAACAGCATTGCCCTTGCTTGTATAGTGAACACCGCCTTCTGACATCCGCCGCCACGGCCGGGTGCTGTAAATTGCCTCGCCATTCACCTTGAGCCAGCCGCCCATTTGCAGCAGCCGCTCCTGCATGATGACCGGAATACGCCCATCTGCGGTGGGACCAATATCCAGGCACAAGTTGCCGCCTTTCGAGACCACGTCTACCAGCAGGTGGACCAGCGCAGTCGCGGTTTTATAGTCGTTGGGGCCTTCCAGACGGTTATAACCGAAAGATTTTCCGATACCCTGATCTTCTTCCCACTTGTGCGAGGGGCCCAGTTGCACGCCCTCGGGGACAAAAGTCTGATATTCGGAAGTGTAGAAGCCGCCATGTTTGCTGCGAGTTTCCTTTCCCCAGCGGTCGTTGATTACGATCTCCTCGCGCATGGACGAGTCATTGAAGAGCCACGCCAAGAACTGCGTCGATTTCCATTGCTCGCTGGGGCGCTCCCACTCGCCATCGGTATATAGAATGGAGGGATGGTACCGTTCCACAAGGTCCTTCATCTGGGGGATCATATGCTCGGTGACGTAGCGTTGCTGATCGCTGAGATACAGCGGGTTGTACCACTCGTAGAGCGAATAATAGAAGCCCATCCTCAGCCCTTTAGCCACCACCGACTTGGCCAAATCGCCGGCCAAGTCGCGGTGTGGGCCCACGTCCACGCTGTTCCAGTTCCAGCTCGCTGGGCATGGCCATATGCAAAAGCCCTCATGATGTTTCGAAGTCAAAATAACATAACGCGCACCTGCGCTTGCGAACAGGCCGGCCCATTGATCGGGATCGTAGAGCTCGGCCTTAAACTGGCCCGCAAAATCCTGGTACTTGAAGTTGGCCCCATAGTGGAGCAAATGAAACGCCCACGTGGGCCCGTTCTTGTTCTGCATGTGATTCCAATACCACTCTGCGTAAGACTCGCCAATCTTCGAGTGTGGGTCCGCAAAGGCAGGGACTGAATAAACCCCCCAGTGAATGAAGATCCCGAACTTGGCATCGTCAAACCACTGCGGGGTATGACGCTTGTCAATGGACTCCCAGTTGGGAGCATAGTTTTGGGCTGGCACTTGCCGTGCAATTGTTAAAGCGACAGGGATCATTACAAGGAGGAATAGCCGCTTCATTATATATTCTCCTAACCAGCGCTACAGTGGCGCTCTCTCGCCCATGGGGCTTAAGCACGGGGATTATACCTTAGTCTGTGGGGTCTCCAAGACTGCCCCTCATTGCATTGTTCATCCGACAAGCGACCAAACCCTTACCCCCTTAGGTTATAATTGCTGGTTTTGATTTGTCCTAACAGAGCCATGTTGGAGCGTTACAAGGATTGGATTTGCGGGTGGGAGACCCGTTTAGCTGAGCGGGATAAGAATCGAGTGGTGTGCCCGTTGGATTGGGGACTGGAGTGGACCGCAGGCTGGCCGCTGATGAATAGGGAAACTCCCACTACGGACCGGGAGTGCGAAGAATTCCTGGGCAAGCTAAACGAAGAAATCATCGCCCAAAGTGACGCCTTTTACGTTTACAAGACACCTTCAGACTTTCATCTGGAAGGGGACTGCCTGTTCTTCACATCTCCTGTCAGGACTCCGGTCCCGAATAACAACCGGGTACGAGCTCGTTGGTTTCCGGCAGGGCGGCGCGGAGCTGTGGTGGTATTGCCGCAGTGGAATGCGGACCAGGAAAGCCACAACGGGCTTTGCCGCATCTTCAACATGCTTGGAATTTCGGCCCTGCGCTTAAGCATGCCCTATCACGATGTTCGGAAGCCTGCGGAGATTGAGCGAGCCGATTATGCTGTTTCATCAAATTTGGGCCGCACGCTCGATGCGGCTCGGCAGGCGGTGGCCGACACGCGGTCGTGCCTGGACTGGCTGGAAAGCCAGGGGTACCTGAAGCTTGGTATTGTGGGAACCAGCCTGGGCTCGTGTTACGCCTACCTGACCAGCGCGCACGACGAGCGGTTGAAAGTAAACGTGTTCAACCATTGTTCAACCACGTTCGGTGAGGTGGTCTGGACGGGCCAAGCCACGCGCCACGTGCGCGCCGGCCTCGATGCCGATTTAAGCCTGGAGCGCCTTCGCCGCGCCTGGATGGCCATCAGCCCCATTGCCTACGCGGAAAAGTTTGCTCGCTGGCCCAAAAAATCACTCTTCATCTACGCCCTCTACGATTTGACTTTTCTCCCGGTGTTTTCGCGCCAGATCATCGCGGAATCGCTTCGTTTCCAACTCGACGCTAAGGTGGCCGTGTTGCCCTGCGCCCACTACACCACGGGAGAGACGCCCTTCAAGTTCCTGGACGCCTATTACATGGCTTCCTTTCTCGATGCTGCTTTCAGCGAAATCTGATAAACGAAGGTGGTTCTTCGCTTCCCCGGGTGACGCGGACATCGGCTTGTGATTTCTGCGGTCGTCGGAGGCAGGTTAGGGGGTGAGGAGACGCGCGTGGCGCATACATTGTCTTCCATTTATGCGCCCCACGAACACGCGGAACATGTCTGTCACCGCGTCCTACCGATGGCCTGTGCTGGCTCCTTAATGGTTAACGACATAAGAGGAGATGTCGGCGCCACACGCCGGAATAGCAGAGCCCACAACAACAAAAAAAGCTCGCGAGGCTACGAAGGGGGATCACTGTATTTCGAGTAGTCCGCTGTCAGTTCCTCGCCAGGCTGAATCTGCCTTAACGCAATGAAGTCGTAATTCTCGTCGCAAAATACATTCGGCGTCTTCGACTCATTGACATACCAGGCCGGGGTCAACCGGTCGAAGTTGGGAGGGCACCCGCAGCGCCCTTTCCTGAACACGGCGAAGTCCTCGTAGAGCTTCCGAACCTGCTTCGGTCTCCTTGGGACCTCAGTCTTCTTCATCCACAGCATTTCATCGTTGTCGCCGGGAAAGCAGTTGGCATTTTTCGGTATCTTCTTAATCGCAAAGACCCCGACGCCCCCCTTGTCAACCCTTGAAGGTTGCAGCCGCGTGCACACCCCGTCGTGAGGGCGGTCATCCTGATTTCTCGTAGGTGCCCAGTTGGCGTTCACAGTCCGGCCCAGCCCTTCCAAGTCAGGAAAGACTGTGGCTTCATCGATACCACATTCACGAAGTTCCTCTCCAATTTGGAGAACGCAGAAGCTTGGAACGACGACCCTAGCGAGGCGCGCGCGTGGCTTCTTGGCGAGGCGTTCAAGACCATCGGTCTGCCTCCCGTGGATGGTGAAACAGGAGCGCTGAGAACCTATGCGCCCGGCGATGTTAGACGGATAAATGGCAACAGGCCACTTAGGCAGTCTTGCCCTCTTTACAAACCTGTCTCGTAGCCATCGCCCGTATCGGGTCACATCCGTTCTTGACGTTCCAGGCGCTCCAGGCGGCATGACCTCATCATGATGAACCACACGCCTGTTAAGCCACCAGGGGTCAAGTGCCCATACCGCCGCGTCGTAGAGTCCCGGATTGTCCTTGACGGCGAAATAAAGCGCGATAAGCGCCCCGTTTGTCCAGTCGAGCAATCTGGTGGCCGCGCTAAAGTGCTGCATTAGGAAATACCAATCCCATGCGTTCTGAGGTCTCTCCGTTGTTAGGCTAGGAGCCCGCCTCACGAACTCTTCCCTGATTTCGTCGTCATCCCAGCGGTCACCGCGAGGCGACCGATACAGTCTGGGAGTCAGCGACCAATAAGCCTTCTGCTGTCCCCGATACCAAAGCTCCGTGTCGTCGTCAGGCGAACGCCATTCCTTACGAAGCGCGGCGACGCAATCAAGGAATTCGCGCAGGTCCTCGGCAGTGCTCTCGGAAATGGCCATCTCGCTGTTCCTTTCACCCTAGGGTGGCGCATACGTGCGTGCATTGTCGCATGTATGCGCCCCACGAACACCCGCGACATCTCTGTCACCGCGTCCTATCCATGGCCTGCCCTGGCTTCTTAACGGTCGTCGGCTGTCAGCGGCTGCAACGCGTCGTTAGTCTTGTTGTTTGATCAACCGCCGATATTCGTCATGAGGACCGATCCAGACCCAGATAAAGTCCGCACCATCCTCCACAGCGACGGCGCGGTAATTGATCCCGACTCTCGCGGACCAAAAATTCCCGACTTTCTTGAAATGCAGCGATGGGTGCGCCGGGTTCTCTTTCAGGAGCTCGAAGTTCTGGCGGGCCACTCTCTGGACGGGTTCCGGCACATGCGCGAAGGAGGTCCAG
Organism: uncultured Acidobacteriota bacterium; assembly: GCA_963832915.1. Taxonomy (GTDB): domain Bacteria; phylum Acidobacteriota; class Terriglobia; order UBA7540; family UBA7540; genus CAVROP01. The sequence goes on along the minus strand of CAWHWE010000090.1, from coordinate 28,740 downwards.
AAGCGAGCGGTGGTGCGATGCATTCACATTTCCTTGAGAGTCCCTTTGGCCTTCTCCGCGTGGGCCTCACGCGCCAAGAAATCGAGCCTTCCAGCCTGAGAATCGGCTTCGATCTCCCTGTCCCAGCTCTCCCATTCCTTTTCCGACAACCACCGGAAAAGTTCGGAAACCTCCTCGCTGGGGAGTCTGTCAATATCTGCCTTGAGTTCATCGATCTTGGACATGGTGTTTCCCTTCCATCGCGGCCTCGTCAGGGCTGGATCATCGGGTGACACGCTCGCCGTGCACGGCGCGCGCAAACCACCGCAGAGTGGATACCTTCGCATTATAACGCCACTTATTAGTCCTTCTTCAGGATTAGCCGCAGACCTCACCCACGGAGGCCGGGGCTACGCCTGCTTACGCGCATGTTCCTGCATGTAAGCGCGGAGCAAAGCATTGATGCGGGTTTGATAACCTGGCCCATGTTTCTTATACCATTCGAGGACATCGCTATCGACCCGAATGGTGAGTTGCTCTTTCCTTGGCACAGGCTTCAGGCCCCGCCGGACGACTGCCCGTGCAAACATCTCCGGTGTCAATTCCGGCGTATCGGAAAAATCTATTCGGTCATCCTTCAGCGCATTTACCCGCTTCCAGTTAGTGCGCGATTTCCTTGAAGTAGCTGATTTCTTCATTCTTAGTTGCCTTCCTAACGGAAATAATTCGGATTACTTCATCGGCCTCGGTATGCGCGATGACAACCACGTGACCGTTGAGCAAACCCACGGTAACGAACCGGGGTTTGCCATAATCAATCCGATCATCCAGTATCGTGATAGTCCGGCCCGCAAACAACTTTTCGATCCCAAGGAAGTCGATTCCGTGCTTCTGAATGTTGGATCGCCGTTTCGCTTCATCCCATTCATATTGCATAGAATAGTGTAGTTACACACTGTAGTTACGTCAAGCTTGATCTCTCCTCGGACAAGAACGCCATTCTTGAACTAGGCCTTCCCCATTTTCGGAACCCCGCCTTCTCAAATGCTTTGACCGCATTCAGATGGTTGATGCCGGGCAGCTTGGGCACGAGTTAGACAGATACTTCGATCCTCCGCACTTCCGCTTCCAGCCAAACTCTTTATCACAAATCCCCACGCTTTGCCAGGCAACCAACACCCGCGGAGACAGAAATCGCTTGACACCGGTTCGACAGCGCCTTAGCGTGACGGGTGGAGTGAGAATCGGCTTGACTCTGTTGGGGGGCACGAATGGGACATCGAAGCGATCGTCGTGAATTCATCAAAATGATCGGTGGCGCGGTGGTGACGCCTTGCATGCTGCGGGCCGCAGACGCGATGGCCTCGGGAATCAGCAGCCCCCTTTGGACACCCGGCGACCAAATGGTGTTGGCTGGCAACCCGGTTCCGAACCAGCCCATTGGCGTTGCCAAAGGCCTTCATCTGGGGCGCGTCGTCTGGGCGCACGACCCGAGCGCGACCGGCTGGGCGGGCCCAGGACAGGGACACTGGTGGGAAGGCAATCATACCAACCAGGCTGTGGTCGAAAGCATGATGTCCCGGGTGATTTGCCAGCTCGGTGGCAAGACCAACGATCGAGCCGCATGGCATGCCTTGATCCAGCACTTCAACCAAACCCACGGCAACGGGAAGGCTGGATATAGGAAGGGGGAGAAGGTCACCATCAAGGTGAACCTGGTGGGTTGCATTATCGGAGGAGCGGTCGATCCCAAGTCTTACGACATGGTGCGCTGGCTGGACTACATGAACGCCTCGCCTCAAATGATCCTGGCTCTGCTGCGCCAGCTTGTCCACGTGGTCGGAGTAAGCCCGCAAGACATTTCCGTGGGCGACCCGCTTTCCTTGTTCCCCAATCAGTTTTACGACCCGCTCCACAGCGAGTTCCCCACCGTGCGGTATTTAGATCACGTGGGAGGGAATGCAAGCCATCCCCGAACCCGCGTGCAGTACTCTTCCATTCCTTTCTACTGGAGTTCTCGTCCCACAGGGACAACCCAGGACTACGCGCCTGTTTCCTACACGGAAGCGAAGTACCTCATCAACATGGCGAACCTGAAAAGCCACACCGGCGCGGGCGTCACGCTATGCGGCAAGAACCACTACGGCTCGCTGAACAGGAAGCCGCCCGACCAGGGCTACTACGACATGCATGTCAGCCTGCCGCAGGAAGTCGTGGGCAACGGCCATTACAGGGCCGTCGTGGACCTGATGGGACACGCTCACACCGGCGGCAAGACCCTGCTCTATTTAATCGACAGTCTCTACCCCGGAGTGCATCCCATCGAATTTACTCCCCGCAAGTGGTCCAGCCTTCCTTTCAACGGGCAATGGGCTTCGAGCCTTCTTGCCTCCCAGGACCCGGTCGCTATCGATTCCGTGGGCCTCGATTTCCTCCGGGCAGAATGGAACGACTACCCGCACAGGTCGGGAGCCGATGACTACCTGCACGAAGCGGCTCTGGCCGACAACCCGCCCTCGGGAACGTTTTACGATTCGAACCACGCGACCAATACCACCCGCCTGGCCAGCCTAGGGGTTCACGAGCACTGGAATAACGCACAGGAGAAGCAATACAGCAGAAATCTGGGAAAGGGGGTGGGCATCGAACTTGTCAGGGTCGGCCCAAGCGCAGCCTAGTGTCCTGTCCCGCCTGATTGCTGACATTACCCCCGTCACTCCCCCGCCCCTCTCCCCCTTGGGAGTCTGTGTGATAACTCGATTTTTCGCCCTTTTCCACAATGCAAGTGACTGATTCTCCGTTGGCGAAAACGCGAAATCAGAGGTTGTCACACAGACTCCCTTGGGGGAGAGGGTGGACCGCAGCCTGCGTTTTCTTCAGCCGGGGCGGGCCGGGTGAGGGGGTTCCTGCCGATCTGTTCGTTGTCGACAATAACACTGGACAGGACGTTAGCCTCCACCGCGAAGCAAGTAATCTTGGAGGTATGAACAACGAGCGGCTGAATCGGATTACGGTGGAAGAAGGGAAATGCACGGGGCGTCCCGGTCGCAACCCATCTTCGGCGGCCGACTAAAAGAGCTTCAGCCCCAGGACATCAAAGGCTCCGTTGGGATTCGTGGGAGCATCATAAAAGTCTTTCGTCCATGTTGACCCACCGTCGGTTGAATAAGCACCGTTTCCGCTGGCGGACACGCTGTTCCATTCCCAGGCTGCCCATTCATCGGAATTGACGATTGGAACCAGCCAGTATTGCTGGCCCTTCACCAGTATAATAAGCGCCTGGAGCTGGACCTTAATCGTCTCGACGCTGTTGGAGGTGCTTCCCGATGTGGGCAATCCAGTGACGTTCCATTCTGCGATTTTTCGGCCGGGCAGCCCGTGATTGTCGGCGTCAAGGTCGAGCTTGTAACCATTTGTCCCGCTGGCCCACCCTATCGCCAAGTCGAGTTGGGTGAGCAGGTACGTCCCCTTAGTTGGCGTGAAGGCCGTAGCCTGTATGTAAGGGAGATACGAGTAGGGGGGCTGCGTCGCGGCGGAAGTCGGGCCGTCTTCGCTCCAACCATTACAGCAATCGTACGAAAGGCCTGACCCAAAATTTGAATAGATCGTGACGGTTCCTTCAGGGATCGGAGTATCGGGTTTCACCAGATTAGGAGAGGGACTTCTAGCACTCGGGGGGGAGGTCGTAATTGACCGACCTTGGGAGTCGATGGTGATCCCCTGCCCCTTGGACACAAGAGGTAAGGCCACCAAGCAGAACGCCAAAGCGGCGGCGCTGCATAGCACTGCATTTGTAGATCGCGGCATAACGAGCCTCCTTTCTTACTTTGTGGAATCCCTTACCGACCTCGTGGTCAAACAGGCAGGTTATACGCTTGTGATAGCCACCTCCAACCAGATCCTGCCTGGCACATAAAGGCGCCCTTCTTACAATGAAACTACTAGCTTGACTATATCAGAGCGTGGATGCGCTTGCAAAACGGGCGAGCACTCCTGTCAAGTACCTTGCGGGTGGCCACGGTCATCGCGCTTCTTGCCAAGGGTTCGATGTAAAATGCAGAGGTGCTGGCACAGCATGACAATAATGGTCTCAGATTCTCGCGCCGTTCGAGAACCAGCGGCTTTGCCCATTGCCGTCACTGGGCACGGCTCCGGCTCCGCGTTCACCGCTCCCACACACGCCAAACAGAAGGTGTGAAAAGAACTAGTTGTAGGGGCGGCCCTCGTGGCCGCCCTAGGGCAACCATCCCGCGCCTGCGGGACCCCTACGACGCGGCGGCAAAACGCGATTTTTTCACTCCTTCACAACGGTATGTGTGTCCCACCCGCAGGCAGTTTTTTGCCACGGCGATTATCTATTGCTTTGGTTAGCGGCCTCGGGAGTATCAGTTTAAGCAGCAGTGCACGTGAGCACGGTGTGCAATGAAGACGGACAGGCGCACGAGCAAATAGGAGAGCGGAGGTCTTGAAATGAAGAGAATTACAAATGAAACCTCACTGCGGATGACGAGAAGGGAGGCTCTGGTGGCGGCCATGCTGCCACTCCTGGGCTTGGGGGGGGCAATGAACGCAGGATCGGGGGAGGTTCGACGGCGGTACCATCTGTCACTTTCTCCCGACGGAATCGAAGCCGACCCTGACTTGTTGGGCGTGGTGCGCGGGTCGGGCGTGTCTGACGTTTGGACTACGGGATTTCTGTACGGCCACTGGTATTTCACGCCTGAGCGCATCGGGGAGAACCTGGATCGAATCCGCCGGGCAGGCATGGAAGCTCACGTTATCAACGTGTCACTCGGCCACCCGGGCGACTCGATGGGTTCTACCTCAGCCTCCATGCCTCTGATTCCGCCCTCTCACTGGCGGCCCGGAACCAGGGTGGATGGTCACACGCGATGGGGCACATCCTTGCATGCCCCCGCCACGGAAGAGAACGCGTCCGCCGTCCGCCGGCTCGAACAGATGGGAGTTGACCGCGTCTTCCTCGATGATGACTTTCGAATTGCCGAGTCCCCCGGCACAATCGGCGGCTGTTTCTGCGCCGAACATATCGAGGAGTTCCGGAGGCTTCATGGCTACGGGCTGGGTGTGCGGGAAGAACTGATTCAGTCTGTCAAGGACCGGCAACTGACGCCTATCGTCCGCGCTTGGGTGGATTTCTGGACTGATAAGTTGGGTGCTTGTTTTCATGCCCAGCAATCAGCCGCTCCGCACATCCAGTTAGGGATCATGGTCATGTATTTTGGAGCGGAAAAGGCAGGCATTCGGCTTTCGGAGTATTCCCAGGTACCTTTCCGGGTTGGCGAATTTATGTTTTCAGATGGCATGTTTCGTCCGGTAAAAGGGAAAACCGATGAGCTGTTCAGTGTGCTCTTCCACCGGCGCTTTATAACTCCGGAGTTGGCCTTTAGTGAAACGACAGCTTTCCCGGCAGACGAACTCTCGGCGTCCAATATGGCTGCGAAGCTGGCGACTTCGACGATCTCGGACGTCCGAAACACGATGCTTATGAGCGGGGAGACGCCCTTCCCGCGCTCCCATTGGGCCACGCTTGCGCCGGCGATGAAGAAGCACGCCGCCATCCATCGCGAATTGGCAGGGCACAAACCCTACGGGCCGTTCAAACATTTTTGGGGCGAGCACAGCCGCTACGTGGGCGACGACCGCCCGTATAGTCTGTTTCTCGCAACCGGGATTCCCTTCGAGGTTACGAAAGAGCCCGCCCGCGAGGGCTGGACGTTCCTCTCCGATGCGGATTCAAAAGCGTTGGATGCAGCGCAAATCCATTCGCCCGGAACGGTGTTTATCAGTCGTTTGCAGGCCACGGGCTCGCGCCAGTTGACCGAGTCGATGGCCGATTTGTTCAGGCTGAAAGAGGAGCTTTTGCCGAGACTGCGGCAGTTTCCAGTTGTGACCGGCGAAAAGCCGGTGGTCTGCGCGTGGTATCCCACTGCACGGTCGTCTCTGCTGTGGAACCTCTCGGAGCAGCGTGAAGCCTTCACCCTCGAACATGCCGGAAAACTCCGCCACGTCGAGATAGGCCCGCTGGATGTCGAACTCGTGAGAGACCTCGGTGCCTCGACCTCGAAACACGGAGGATAAGAGGGCGGCACATACATCGCGCCTCTTGCCACGCGTGCGTTGTAAAATGCGGGGGTGCCAGCGCACCATGACGATAATGGCCTTTGGCTCTCGCGCCGTCCAAGAGCCAGCGGCATTGCCCGTCCCTGTCACGGCCCCGGCCCCGGCTGGGCGCTCACTGCTCGCACACATGCCAAACAGCGGCATGTATTCACGACCCGCCGAGATTCCATAGGAGGTTGGCTTCATGATTCGTTTGATAGATCCGGCTCGAACCAGCCGTCGCGGCTTTCTTCATTCCGTCGGGGCGTCACTCGCCGCGTGGCCGCTCCTGGGCGCCACCTCCGTCTGGGAGCCGCCCCAAGCGCTCGAATACGCCGCCTTCAAGGATCCTCCCGGGACCTACAGAGGAACTGCGATGTGGGGCTACGGCCTGTCGAAGGTTACAGATGACGAAATCGTCTCTGGCGTTCAGAATCTGGCGCGCCAGCGTTATGGCGGATTTCTCATCAACAACGGCGGCGGCAACGGCAGCAACCTCGATCCGGCCTACGTGCAGCAAGCAAACCCCTTCTTTCACTTCACGAACTACGGCGTCGAATTCCTTAGCGATGAGTTTTTCAGACTCTACAGACTGGCTATTGAGGAGGGGAAGAAAAATAACCTCTCTTTGACCACTCTCTATGACGACTTCGAGTATCCGACCGGCACCGCGGCGGGCCAGCTCTACATGAAGTATCCGCAGCACATGGCCAAGCGTCTCGACATGACGGAGAGGGAAATAAACGGGCCGGCGAAAATCACTCTTGCCATCCCTGATGGGATTTACATCGGGGCTGTGTTGATGAACAAGAGTACCTTCGAACGAGTTGACCTGACCGGCCACTCAGTCCAGGATCACTGGCTCTCATGCAGCGTGCCGGAGGGAAGCTGGAAAGCGATGGTGTTCTATCTAAACGTTGACGCCATCCTGAAGATCCGTAACCCGGGACTGGTGGACTACCTCGACGCAGAAGCCATGAATGTCTTCTTATCCCTCACCCGCGATAAGTTCTATGCTCACCTCAAGGAGTACTTTGGGAACATCATAAAGATGTCTTTTTTTGACGAACCTACCATGCATTGGCTCGACGGGCGTACCTGGACGCCTTCCTTCAACAAGAACTTCGAAAAACAGTTCGGTTACTCTCCGATGAAGTATTATCCCGCGTTGTGGTATGACATCGGCCCGGAAACAGCCGCCGCGCGCAACGCCCTGTACGGTTTTCGCGCCCAACTTTTCGCGGACAATTTCGTTAAGAAGATCAGACAGTGGTGCAACGATCATGGGATTTTATCGACCGGCCATTTGGACCAGGAGGAAGCCCCCAATCCCGTTCCGATCAATGGGGACTTGATGAAAGTCTTCGAACATCAGGACATCCCAGGCCACGACGACATCCTTTATCTTGGCAGGGCAAACCACGGATACAAGGTGGTGACTTCGGCAGCGTACAACTACGACAAGCCGGTGGTGATGTGCGAGACGTTCGCAGCCTACGAGAAGATGGATGAAGACACCCTGTTCCGTGTGGCCATGGATCAGTTCGCCATGGGAATTAACTTTCAGATTCCGGCCGCTGAGATCGGCCGGGGCGCTCCCAATGTGCCTGCGTTTAACACCTATGTGGGCCGCTTGAGTTATCTGCTGCGGGGTGGCCGCCATGTGGCGGACGTTGGAGTGCTTTATCCCATTGCGTCACTCCAGGCTTGCTACCATTTCGCCTGCGACCCCATACCCGATGCTCCCAAGAAACTGACTTCGGTCGGAGGCTTGGCCGAAGTGCTGGGTCCTTGCTGGGAGTACGCGTACTACGGTGGCGTCGTGCCGCCGGAGATTGACTACATGGATGTCGGCGAGGCCCTCTATCGGGGCCTGCGCGTGGACTACACGTATCTTCATCCCGAAGTTCTGGTAGGCAGGTGTGAAGTCGACGGGAAAAGGCTGGTTCTGAACAACAAGGAAAATCGCGAAGAGTATAGCGTGCTGATGGTTCCAGGGGGGAACACTCTTTCTTATGCCGCTGCCCGGAAGATTCAGGAGTTTTACCGGAGTGGCGGCACCCTCATTGCCACCAGCAGGCTTCCTCATCGGTCGGCGGAGTTCGGCCATGACCGGGAAGTTCAGCAGATTGTCAGTGAGATGTTCGGCGTCCCGGTGGATGCAGTGGTGAGCGGCCAGAGCAAAATCGAAGACGGCAGCGGCTATTCAGTCCAGCGCGATGCGGCAGGCGGTGCCGCGTTCTTCCTTCCCAAAGCGCAACCTGACCAGCTCAAAGCTGTTCTGAAGCAGGCGCTCCCGCTCCGGGATGTCGAGTTCCGGGAGGAGATGTGGCCGATCAAGGAAGGCAGGGCTTACGACGGCGCCTTGACGTACCTGCACAAGGTGAAATATGGCCAGGATATCTACTTCTTCGCAAACTCTTCCCAGAAACACGTTGACACGGAGGTGGTCCTGCGGGGCAAGAAGGACCTCCAGATTTGGAATCCTCATACCGGCGAACAAGAGCGAGCCCGCTCGACACAAACGGCAGCCAGTGGCAGTCCAACTACCACGGTACGGCTGGTGCTGCCGCCCTTCTCATCCTTGTTCTACATCCAGTAAGAAGGGCGGGGCGGGGGACGATAGCTTCGCAAAGGTGAGCGCGCGGACGTCAGCTAAGTGCGTCGCCCACGCTTGCCCAGGCCCGTCAGGGCCGATCCCGCCTTGCGGGATGGCCGACGGCGGCAGAAGCAGTGAAAGAATCGCGTTTTGCCATCGCGCCGTAGGGGTCCCGCAGGCGCGGGATGGTTGCCCTAGGGCGGCCACAAGGGCCGCCCCTACAACTCGATTTTTTCACAGCTTCTTGCGCCCTGGGCTACAATCTTCTGCCCCTGACGGGGCTGGGAAGCGAATCCCTCGCCGGGCAGACTTCATGAATGAACTTACGTTACATGACACTACATTCGCTGCCCACCGAAAACGCGCCCGCGCCGGTTGCATCCGCAGGCGGTCAGGTGTATGTTATTGGCTAGAAGGGATTTGAAAGCGGATATCCTAGGTTGAATGACCGGCAGTTTCAGTTCGAATGGGACGAGATCAAGGCAGCCGCCAACGTGCGTAAGCACGGCGTGTCGTTCGAGCTTGCGTCGACGGTCTTCAACGACCCTCGACTCCTCACAATTGCGGACCTGGAGCACAGCGAAGCCGAGGAACGCTGGTTCTCAGTTGGCTGCGCAAGCAACGGCGCATTGCTGTCGATCGTTTACCTCTGGTCGGAGTCCGACCCTGGAACGACAAAGATCCGCCTTATCATGGCCCGCCAGGCCACGCGGAACGAGATTCGCCACTACGAGGAGAGTCTATGAGTGACCAAGCATTCGAAGATGAGAGGATGCCGTCAGAGATCGACTTCAGCAAAGGAGTCCGAGGTCTCCATTACATTCCGCCTGGCGCAAAGGTCTTCTTGCCGGCTTCGATCGAGCGAAGCGTCTGGGAATACTTCTCCGGTAAGGCCGAACAGAAAGGCATTGATCTGTCGGAGCTCCTGACCGACGTACTGAAGCGTGATATCGAGATTAACGAGACATTGAAGTAATACAGGGGTGGCGGCGATCCCGCGCCTGCGGGATCGCCGCCTCGTAGGGTGTTGCGCTGACGATGCCAAAAGCCGCGCGCATACATACAAGTGAATGCGTGCGCCACGCGCGCTTGCCCAGGCCCGTCAGGGCCGCCAGATTGTGGCCCACGGCGGCAGCCGTGGGGAAGCAGTAGTTGTTAACAGCTCAGCCCCGCGTCAGCGGGCGACAGAGTCGCTTACACCCGCCGATTATTTATCTCGCCCCTGCCGGGGCTTGTCTCTTATACTGCCTCCTCTTCCCATGGCTGCCGCCATGGGCCACATTATCCCGCCGCTACGCGGCTTTCCTGCGCTCGCTTTACTTCCGCATGGTGTGCTTCGGCCAGCCGAATGAGAACCCGAGGACTTGAAGATGAATGTCGCGGGCCTCAAATCCAGGTCCGCGCTACGCTTGCTATTTTATTGAGAGATCAAACTCCCTTAGCTCAAGGTTCGGAAACCCAGCGACGGCGTGGCGAAGTTTCTCATCCGCCTTCGCAACGAGAATAATGCCTCGCACGCTTTGGCCAGGCTTGGCCAGATAGCTTCTGACGTAACCCATATATCTTCCGATCTGATCCACAATCGAACCATGCTTTCCACCAAAGCTTTTCAGTTCAACAATAACCAAGTCACCGTGTCTGTCCTTGCATAGGACGTTGATTCTGCCAATTCCAGGGCATACGCGCTGCCTCTCAATTAGTTGCAGTCCTTCCTCGAGCTTGTCGAGCTGTCCTATGACGACAGACTCCAAGTTCGCCTCATAAATGTTGCGCGTGATCTGGTCGCTGATTGTGGCATTCAAAGCTGAGTTTCCCTTGATTCGCGGTTCTCCGGAGATTCCTGATTCCTCAGTAACCTTGCCTGGCCGCCATTGCCTGAGCCCGATCGCGAGGGTTCCCTTTTGGACGAAGAACTTTTTCTGCTCGCTCAGGCGAACATACATCCAATATTCGGGTGTTTCGGTCGGGAATTTGTAGAGCATTCTTTCTTGGATTTTAGTCACAATTTCCCGCACATCGATATATTCCCTGGACGAGACAAGTACTTTCGCCGCATAGGTGGCATACCTCAATCCTCCACTCACCTTCGAGAAATCAGGCAGTTTCGAAAAACTTCGCAATTTGAATCCAGGATACTCGGCTACAAAGAAAGGGGAATCGTCTCTTTTGGAGAATGCGTAAAGCCTCTTTTCGACAAATTCGACTGGTATCTCGCCTCGAACGGCCGCAGCCATTTCCAATAGATCGGCGATGCCGATGGGTCCATTTTCTTCTGACAATATTTTCGACAATAGTTGAATGAGATACTTTGGAATCGGCGAGGATTCTCGTTGCCTCGATTGCGTCACTTCCGCCTTCTCCCTTTTGTTTCCCACGGCCGTAACCTTTTCCTTGAGCGACTACATCCGCAAGTGTAGCTAAGTCTCAAGCAGGCAAGCTGGTAGCCGCTGTGAGCGCCTTCTCGACCGCGGGTTTGTGGTCATGGGTAAACGCCCCCCGCCAATCAGAGGGCGGTTGACCGTGCCTACCCTCTACCCACTGATACCTCAAGTTGTTCCCTCAATATCGCGCACAATTGCTTGTCGCCGAAAGGCACAAGCCTCCCCTGCTTATCTCTGAGCATCTTAAAGCGTTCTCGGTGGGAACCTTCGAGATCGCTCACCGTGCTTTCATGTGCGGGCTCAGACCTTTGGCAACACAGAATCTTCAATTTAGAATTCGCACTTAATGCGAAGTCAACAAGCTCGCGAAGAAAAGGATCCCCGAATTGAAAGCCGATGCTGACCAGTGTCACGTGCGTCAGAAGGGCTCGCTTGAAGAGACGGTGGAGGCTGACAAAGGGCTCTTCTTCCGGAATTCGTTTGTACCCAAAGAACAGTGCGCAGTCGTACCCGGTCGGGATTCGCATATCTGTTTCTATGATGGGCGAAGCGGGGTCCGAAGTCTCATGCTTCCAAGTTGCGGAGCCATGAAGTTTCACCAGATTTACGGGGCGTTCTCCAGGATTGGCATCTAGCGGGAAGGAAGTCGTCTCCAGGCGGTGTGGTCTCTGATCCGCTATTCCAGTTGCTAACCGCATATGCTCAAAAGGCTTCTGCCGACTAGCGATCCATCCGTCGAGCGAGTTCTCGATCACAGTGTCATAGTTTGTCGTAAAGAGCCAGAGCGGTTGCCCCTCAGGCACGAACTCGTCCGCCTCCTTCACCAACTCCGCCAACGGGTCCGAATCGGGGGGTCCCTCTTCGGGCATCTTCCCGTAAACGGTTATGATCCCGTCTGTGAGCCTCTTGTACAGATCTGGTGCGCTGATTCCCGAACGAAGCACAGGGAGCTTGGTTCGGCGAGGAAACTGGGGGGGAGCGGAGTCGGTCCGGAGAGCCGCATGAACCTGCAGGATCTGCTCGGCGAGGCTGAACACCGCTTCAGCGTTAATCTTCGGATACTTCTCATTCGAGTTCCGGCCTTCCAGGACCCTGATGTATCTCCAGAGGTCCTCACAGTCATCGTGCGGAAATCCCTTGTGTTTGCATTGGTCAAAAAAGTTGGTAACCGTGGGGTAGTTGAAACGCGCAGACGCTCCCGCCCCAAATAGGAATGCCAGACTACGCGATTCTTGGTCTTGCATGGACCTCCTTTTGCTTAACGTAGGGACTCTTGGCGTCGCTAAAACAACTCGTCCTGCTCGTGCTTGGTTTTCCGCTCAGCCTTGGCGAAGGTTTCCACGCGGTGGGCGGGGCATTCGAGCTTCTTGCCCGCCAGCAATTCAGTGATGGCGAGGATTGCAGGCGGGGATAGCGGCGCTGAAGGTCCCTTTGTTGGTACCCTCAAGGCTTACAGTTTCCTGAAAGTTTTTGTGCCGCTGTATTCTATAAGGGACACGTCCGGCAGGCTAGCGGTGGCAGCCTTCAACTCGGCGCTAACCTGCTCCGCCACAATTAGAACGCGCACCTTTTCCACGTTCAATATGTTTCGAACGCGGTCCTGGTAAAAGAGTACCTGACCCACCGTTCTTTCGTGCCCTCTGTGCACTTTCGTTTCAATCACTGTAGGGATTCCGTCGGCATCCCGTGCAAGGATGTCAATTCTTCGGTTCTTGTTGTTGACTCTGAATTCCACTGCCCTTTGACCGCGCTCGACAGGCCATAGCGTCATGCCATTTTCCAAGTTGTTTAGGTTGCGCGCAAGATAGTCCCTGAGATCTTTTTCCAGGGCAAACGCGTCTTTTGCTCCTGCGGCGGCCTTGGCACCGCTCCGAGTGCGGTGGGGAACCTGGTGGCGGGTGGGCAGTCCGGACTCCGCGAAGCAGCGCTCACCCGACGGAACTCCGTCCCTGTAGCCTTCTTTCTCTTGGAGGAAATAGTCTCCCTTGGTCCACTCTTTAGGCCAGGCGAAAATGCGCATCGTTTTAGTAGGATAGTGGTGGCCGGACGCCTGAATGTTGACCGCAAGATTCAGTTCGTTGCAGAAGCGAAGAAGCTGGTCAATTCTCTCTCGGTTCATGTGATATGGCTCCGAGACCAGGTGTTCCTTTCCGGCATATATAGCCGTGCCCCAGTGATCGAGCCAGTCCCATGCATCGATGCTTGCTATCACCGCGCTGACCGCGTCCGCGTCCGAGTTCGGCCACGCATCCTTATACTCTGGCTTGCGTTCCAGCGCTCGCTTTCTGAGCCATCCCGGATACGTTTCGAGGTCCAGGTGTGGCGGGATGAGTAACTCCGCTTCCTCTCCGCTGCTACACACCTTGATCCGAGGGTGGATAACAACCATGGTCAGCCTCCCTCCGGTGTAAATTGCCAGCGGTCGCTTACCGCTCGCGTGTGGTCAACACGGCGGACTTGCGCGGACCGCTCGTGACGATCTCCTTGTATACCGCCTCTGCTTCCACGCTCCACTGCCAGGTGTCCTCAAAGGCCGTGATCTGCGCGGTGGATTCTTCGCCGCTCTTTTCCTTGAAGAGCACGTTGTAAGTGGCGTTGGAGTTGAAGGGCGGGTCGAGGTAAATCAGATCAACGCTGGCGTCCGGCACCTGGCGGCGCAGGATGTCAAGATTGTCGCCAAAGTAGAGTCGGTTTTTCCAGTCCATTGTGACAGAGCATACCACAAATCGACATGGACGATGCGATGGCAGAGGAAAGCATACGAGGGTTGCGCCGAGGTCCCCGATGTCTGACCCGCCACCCGCGGAATTGGTTTCTTGCCCCCAGGCGGCTAGTGTCCTGTAACTGAAGTTCGTTGTATATATGCCGTACTCTGAGAACGGCTCTACAGCCCCGATAGGGGCGGTAGAACTTAGCCCACGGCGTGAGCCGTGGGTAGGCGAGCCCTCCCTCACCCCCTTCCCCTCTCCCGCCCGCGCGGGAGAGGGGTGTCCCGCAGACGCGGGACGGGGAGTGGGCCGTCTTTCCCAGGGCTTGCGCCCTGGGCTACCATCTTCCGCCCCTGACGGGGCTGGGAAGCGAATCCCTCATCGGGCAGACTTCATGAATGAGCTTACGTTACATGACACTAGGAGTGTAGACCAGTTTGTCTCCAAGTGAGCCCATCCAGAGCGTCTTGCTTCCCCTGTATCTTCGAGCGGTCCCCAACACCGCCCCATGCGTTGCCCGCACAGCATTGACATGCCACACACAACGCGGTACCGTTGCAAACGCCCTCAGAATAAGGGGATGATTTTCATGGGAGGAGAACGAATCATATGCAAAAGAAAACAACGTTGACCCGCCGGGAGTTTTTGGGGAAGACATCAATAGGTCTGGCGGCGGCAGGAGCTATTCCGCGAAGTTTTGCCGTTTCCGGCAGTCCTAATACGCTGGCCGTGCAGGGAGGGACGCCGGTCCGCACAGCGGCTTTTCCAACCTGGCCGCAGACCACTGAGGTCGTGGAGCAGAACATCCTGAAGTCGCTGCGTAACCATCGCTGGTGCACAACCGATGGCGAGTTCATTCCCAAGTTCGAAAAGGCTTGGGCCGGCAAGGTTGGGTCACGCGGCTGTGTCATGACCCCCTGCGGAACCCATGCCCTCCAGATGGCCCTGGAGCTCTTGGGCGTGGGGCCGGGTGACGAAGTAATTCTTTCCCCTTACACGTACATCGCAACCCTCGATGCGGTGATGATGGGTTACTCGCTGCCGGTATTCGCGGATTCCGATCCCAAAACGTTCCAGATTGACCCGGACGACATTGAGCACCGCATTACAGAACACACCCGCGCCATTATGCCCGTCCACATTTTCGGCGCTCCCTCCAACTTGGATAAGGTCCTGGCGATCGGCGAAAAACACAACATTCCCGTCATCGAGGATGCCTGCCAGGCGCACCATGCGGAGTGGAAGGGAAAGAAGGTTGGCACGCTGGGGAGAATCGGCTGCTTCAGTTTCCAGGAGACCAAGTGCCTTCCCGGGGGAGAGGCTGGCGCCTTGGTGAGCGATGACGACGAGTTGATCGAGAAGGCCTTCATGTTCAGAAACTTCGGCAGCGATCCAAAGTCTCACCAGTATGCGACGCGCGGATTCAAGTATCGAATCTCCGATTTTGCAGCAGCCGTGCTCATGGGACAACTCGAGCGCTACGAGGAGCTTTGTGCCAAACGGGAAGGCCACGCCGCTTATTTGATAGCGGAGTTGAAGAGAATCCCCGGCTACAGGGTGCAGGAGAATTACCCGCAATCGACCCGGCAAAACCACTACTGCTTCGGGGTGCGTTGCGACCCGGACCACTTCAAAGGCTTGCCGCAACATAAAGTGGCGAGCGCCTTGGCGGCAGAAGGCGTCATGGCGGGGGCAGGTTATTCGCCTCTTAACAAGCAACCCTTCATCGAGCAGAGCCTTAATTCGCGCGGCTTCAGAGCCGTGTATTCCCAGGAACGCCTGGACAAGTGTCTCCGGGAAAATAGCAACCTTCCAAAAAACGACCAGTTGTGCGCCACCGCTTTTTACCTCCAGCAGAACGTGCTGCTGGGCGAAAAGAGCGATGTCGACGATGTCCTGGAAGCCTTCGACAAGGTGCAAAAAAACGCGAGTGTCCTGTCCTGATTTTGCCCTTGGCCATATTGTGTCGCAATCTCACAGGCGGGGTCACGCCCTGGGTCTTCTTGCCTGATCGCTGGCACGAGGGCTGGCGCGGACCCCCGCGTTGTGGGGTATGCGATTTCCAGAAAGATCTTGGGAAGAGATTCCCTCCGGGAGCCGAAGGAGGTTTGAATGCGACGGGCATTGATTCTATTGCTGCTCTATGGACTGATGTGGCAGGCTCCCCACCTCGCGCTCGCCCAAACAGGGTGGATGGCCGGCGTCGCGGAAGGCAAGATCACGCCTCCGGTGGGAACGCCATTGATGGGCTTCGCGGCACGCACGGGCCCTTCCAAGGGCATTCACGATGATTTATTCGTGCGGGCGCTCGTGGTGTCTCGGGGCAGCACAGTTGTTGCGCTTGTCGCAGCGGATCTGGTCGGGGTGAGTAAGGAGGCCGCGGCGAACATTCGAAATGAGGCATCGAAGCAGACTGCGATCCCGCCTGACCAGATCCTGATCTCCGCCACGCACACGCATGGCGGTCCAGGGATCAGGGGTAGCTACGGGGAATTCTTCGTCAGGACCGCTGTCGAAACGGTTGTGCGGGCGTGGCAATCGCGCCAGCCGGCGCAAATCGGTGCAGCGGCTGTGACGCATCGCGGGTGGGTGGGAATGAACCGGCGGCATCTGGAATCCGGCTTCAGCCCCGTGGATAAGCAGATCTCGATCCTGAAAATCTGTGATGCGCAGGGGCGCCCGCAAGCGATTCTGTACAACTACTCATGCCATCCCGCCTGCCTGGGCCCGGATAATCTCCTGATCACTGCGGATTGGCCCTATTACGTGGCCAACAAGATTCGAAGCAAGCTGGGCGAGGCGGTGAAAGTCCTGTACTTTCAAGGCACCGAAGGCGATGTGAATACCGGTTATTCGGCGGGGCTGTCATCGATCGGCGCTCCGATCGCAACCCGCACCTTTGCCTACGCGCAGGAGGTGGGCGAGATCCTGGCCGATGCCATCCTGGCGCGCATACCCGACATGGTCTTACAAAGCGACGGCCGGGTGGAAGCACGGAAGGATAAGGTCAATATCGAATATTATATCCCCTCCACCGTGGCGGATGCGGATACCGGGCTCGAGCAAGCTCGAGCAGAGCTTCGCCGCGCCGAGGAGCAGCATGCGCCGCAGTCGCAGATCGACGCCGCCCGTATCGCGGTTTCATTCGCCGAGAATAATCGCCAGCGTATCGAGCAGAACTCGAAAATCGGCCAGCGCGAGTACGCCGCCGAAATCCAGGCATTTCGCATCGGCGACGCCGGGTTTGTCAGCTTCCCAGGCGAGTTCTTCGTGGAAATCGGTCTCGCCGTGAAGCGGCGTTCGCCCCTGCACCCCACCTTCCTTCTGGGTTTGGCGAACGATTCGATCGGATACATTCCAACTCCGGAGTATTACCCGGAGGGCGGTTATGAAGTGTCTGTGGCGCGGTTTGGTCCCAGCACTGCCGGGAGGTGGGAAGAGGCGGCGGTGCGGTTGTTGGAGCAGTTGTCGGGTTCAACCTACTGACGCTCCACGCCGGACATGTACGTACGGTTGTATGGCGGGGCGGCGTCTCCTGTCCATTTATGACAAGTCATGGCCTGAGCTTGCGCGAAGTGCCATGGAGTGCGGTAGCAGCAGCTACCGCCTTTCTCGCTCTAACTCAGGCGTGATTTCGATATGAATCAATGGCGGAAGGCGGTAGCTGCTGCTACCGCACTCCATGGCCGGCTTCGCCGGCTTGAAGGGCGCCCACATCGAACTCGGACCCACAAAAGACGCTCGGTCGCGGCTCCGCCGCGCTGCGCTACCGGTTCCAAGAACGACCCATGAGCCGGCGGAAGTTGGCGTGGCGCGGATCCGCGAGGTGCGCTCTACGCCAGCCGGCCCGAAGCAGGATACGCAAGTTTGATGTTGCACCCGGTCCGGCCGTCAGACGTTCAGTGTTTTCAGGTAGGCCACACCTTGCACGGTGAGATCCCAGTTCTGCTCGATGAAGTAGTTCTTCACGCCACCGGTTTTGGCCGCGGCAAATATCTTGGCCCAGTCGAGGCTGTCTTTTCCCACCGCCAACCCGCCGCCACCGCGTCCGCCCCGTCCGGCGCGTGCACCTTGCCTGCCTCCGGCGCCCGGCAAAGGTGCGTTCAAATCCACGCCTTGTAAATGCATGGAGATGAAACGCCCTGGATATTTGGTGAAGTACATCACGGGGTCTCCGACAGTTCTCATCGCGGACATCTGGAATTGCATCTTCACCAGCTTCGGATCGAGCAGTTCAAGCAAGACTTCATAGGTCAGCCGGCCGTCGACCTTGGACATTTCGAACCTTTCGTCGTGCAGGAACTGCTGAATACCGGCCTTGGCCGCCGCCTCGCCGATCTTGTTATACTCGTCCGCGGCCTTCTTCACGGCATCCATCGTGGCGATGCCGTTCTGCGCCGGTCCGTCCAGGCTCGCCGTACCCATCTGCGTCATGCCAATGTCTTTGGCCCAGGCAATCACCTGCTGCTGTTTGGTTCGGAGTTCGTCCAACGTGAAGTGGGCGCTCGGACACCTGAGCCCATGATCTTGCAGGACCTTCCTGGTCTGCCTCCCGTCCACAAGGCTGGCGAACTCGGCGTACCCCGGCGAGCACAGTTCCAAGCTCCCAACTCCCAGGGCCGCCATATCCTTGCACAGCCCCGCAAAGTCACCATCCTGAATCCTCTGCCGGTGGGGATATGTCTGGCTCCCGATCGGTAACCCCAGCGGATTGGCGTGAAGTTCCCGAGCACCGACGGTCAGGAACCCGGCCACAGCGACATCCGTCGCCGATTGCTTAAGAAACTCTCTTCTTGAGATTGCAGCCATGTATGCCTCCACATTGATCTAGGCGGGCCTTCAGCCCGCCCGAGAGTGCCTCTTTACTACGCACTCGTAAGCTTCCACCCGTCGCGATACTCGCGTGTCAGGTACTGGTTGGCGTCGGCGATGTTAGTGAACTTCATGCTCTCCTTGTCCCATAGCAGTGCCGGCGCGCAACTTTCTGGAATGAAGACCTTTCGACTGTACCGAATCGCAGCCCCAGCCAGAGCAATGGCTTCCGAGCAGTTGGCCGCATTGAGGAAGTTACCTTGCGAGGCCGCGCCCCCCTTGAACGCCGTGAGCCACTCGTTCTCTGCCCCGTAACCGGCGCCACGGCCTCCGCGTTGTTCCGCTTGCGGCTGCGGAAGTCCCTTGCTGGTGCGATACTCCTGCATCTTCTTGGCAGGGATTATTTCGTTGTTCAGGATCACTCCCTTGTCGCCGACGAACATACTCCCGGTTGCCGGAATCGACTTGCCGTCTTCCAATAACTCGTCGGGCGTGAAGGGGCGCATTCCGCCGTCGTACCAATACAGCTTGATGGCCGGCCACTGGCCATGGGCTGCGAATTTGAAGCACACGCGGTTGGCGTACGGAAATGCGAAGTCGTTCATCTTGATCGTGCTCACCTGATCGTTGATTTCGCAACTGGAGCTGCATTGAGCTTCGATGCTGTACGGAACCGGCAATTCAAGCGCCGTGAAGATGGGCCAGAGGCTGTAGTTCCCCATGTCGGCGATGCTGCCGGCGCCAAATTCGTACCAGCCCCGAAACACCGCATGGGTGTAGCTGGGATGATAGGGCCGGTCGAGCGATGGCCCCAGCCACAGGTCCCAGTCGAAGCCTGCGGGCACCGGCGGCGTGTCGGTCGGAAGACTCAGAGCCTGCGGCCAGTACGGGCGGTCCGTCCAATTGTGCACTTCCCTGAGCGTGCCAATGACGCCGTCCAGGATCATATCGCGTGCTGTGTTGTTCGGCCTGTGCCAGGCGAGCAAGTGCGTGGCTACGCCCGTCTTCCGAGCGGTCTCGACCACCATCCGAATCTCCGCCACCCGGTTGGCGAGGGGCTTGTGCACGAGCACGTGTTTGCCTTTCTTCATGGCGGCAATCGAAATGGTGGCGTGCAGGTGGTCGGGTGTCATGATCTTGACGGAGTCAAGGTCCTTCTCTTTTTCCAGCAATTCCCGGAAATCCGCATAGGAGGCGACGCCCTTGAAGTTCTCCGATGCCCGCTTCTTTGCGTAATAGGTTTCGACGATCTCTTTGGCCATGTCCCGGCCGCCGCGGATGCCGCTGACTCCCGCTCCCCAATCGGGGTTCTCCAAAACCTTGCGCACGCTGTCACGGATACCGGTCTTGTCCCAATCGATGTAGTTCGTGCCGTCCTTGACGGGATCGCATACGGCCGTAATTTGTACGCCGGGCGTGGCGATCAATCGCAGCATCTCTCTCGTTCCCTGGGTGCCGCATCCAATGTAAGCCAGGGTGATCTTATCGCTGGGAGCGACATATCCAGGCCCGCCCAGCACGTGTCTTGGAACGAGAGTGAACGCTAGTCCCGCTGCTGCGGGGGCCAGGAATTCGCGACGGCTGATATCTCCCTTGGGAGTCATATCGAACCTCCTTTGTTGATCCTGAAAAGCATCTGAAATGTTGTTCCGCTCGCCGGCGCGAGCGGGAACTCGGCCCGGGTCTTTACGCTATCCCGTGCGACCAGACTGTGAATCAGTTCATTTTGATAGGCTTTCGTTATTGGACAGCTTCCCTTCCTGGGGAACCAAGATTTCAGTGTTGGCTTCCTCACGGTCGCCGATTATACACCCAGTAGAACTTTTCAGATTGCAAGAAGACTTGCGGGTGGAATCATACATTACATTATAGATGAGCCACGGCAGTGGCCATCCCGCTCTGCGGGACCGCCCGCCAAGGCGGGCTTTCGGGTGCCCTTTATCGTTATCCTAGCGCTTATACCCCCTTCCCCTCTCCCGCCCGTGCGGAAGAGGGGTGTCCCGCTGATGCGGGACGGGGAGTGGGTCGTCTTTCCCGGGGCTTGGAACCTGTGAATTAATCCATGGACGGACAGACCAGTTTCACGCAAAGGCGCAAAGTACGCAAAGGTCGCAAAGCAAACAAAGGACTTCCACTTTGCGTTTCTTAGCGCCTTTGCGACTTTGCGTGAGCTGTTTTGATTTTTTCAAACCTTCTTGCGCCCTGGGCTATCCCGCCTTGCGGGACCCCTGACGGCGGTGGGAAGCGAATCCCTCGCCAGGCCCTAGCGGTAGTTTACTGTGAAATCGCTAAAACCGACGATATCTAGATTCATTCTCATTGGGTTGCAATGAGGTCGATGTATTACCTACCTGGAGTACTACGCAAGCTGCTGCAAGCCTAAAGTATCGACTAAGCCTTTCTGAACCAGGCTCTGCGTGGCGAGCACCGTGGCCGTGCGATGTGGACCCCCACCCAAAGCCGGATACAAGAGCACGAACTGCTGGATCTCTTCCAGTTCCTCCTGGAGCTTTTCCACGGTGAGCTGGGGCCAGAAGGTCTGGGCTTGTCGCAGCACGTAATGCAGCAGCGAGAGGCCCAACAAGCAATAGAAGGCATGCACGCGGATCTTGCTGTCGGTCCAGTGATGCAGGGGCTGCCAGTTCAGCCAGCCCCCTTCTTTCAATCCTCGAAAGACTTGCTCGAGCTCTTGCTGGCTGGCGTAGGCTGCCACCACTTGCTCGCTCGTCCAACCCCGGCGGTTCGTCAGTAACAGAGTGCGGCCCAGGCGACGGGCGAGGAGCTCTTGCACTGCGGTGTGATTAACCTGAAAGGACAAACGCGGTCCGCCTGCCTGGTCGCGGATTTCATACCGAATCAACTCCTTGAGAAACGGCGCCGTCAGCCAGCGCTGGATCTTGGTTTCGATCCCCGCCTTGGTGAGCCGGCTGCCGGGCCGCGCTGCCTCCAGGGCCAGCCGTTTCATGGCTCTCAGCACCTTGCTCAGCGAAGTTGACAGGCTGTGTAGTTGCTCGGCAGCAAAGGTAGCCGAGTACTTCAACACGCAGAGATACTCTTTCCCATGCACGAGACAGTTCTCCGCTGCCGCCTGCACTCCCGGCTCGGCGCCGCTGCAGACGGGCAACGTTTCCACCGCGCGCTGGCGGAATTCTGCCGGAGCCTGGTTCCAGGGTAAGGCCGAAATCCAGCCTAAGCCGGCTTCTTCCAACAGGACCGTATTGGCCAGCGCCGCCGTGCCCTTGTCGAAGACCAAGGTGACCGTCTCGGGCGCGATCTGATGGCGGGCCAGCAGACGCCGGATACGTTCCAGCGCCACCGAGAATTCCTCCGCGTCGGTGACGTTGCCGGGATAAACGTGATGGCAGACCGCTAAACCTGATTCCCCATCCCGCACACAGCACAAGCCCACTTGCCGCAGATCATGCCGCCCCTGCTTGTTGTGGCCGCGCTGCGCCAAGTGACTACGGGTGTTGGTGCTGGCAATGTAGGTGTAGAAATTGGTGGTGTCGTAGGCCAGCAAGCGCCGACTGAGGAGTTGTTTTTCTTTCCACAGACCCAGCAGGCGCGCCTGCGCCTCCTCCAACGGATCGCGCTCCTCCTGGCGGACGGCAGCTTCTTTCTCGGGCAAGAGTTGCTCGAAGCAATCCCAGAAGGCTTGCGAGGTAAAGCGCTCCGGCTCGAAGCCCCAGAGGGAGGGAAGGACCGTCTGCCGGTACCAGTCGCCGGCTTCGGTTTTGGGCCCCGGAGCACAGATGCGGTGGAAGGCGGCCAGCAGCAGGTAGTGAGCGGGAAAGGGGCCGGAGCGAGGTTCGCCCCACAGGGACTGCAGCAGGGCGAAGACCCCCGATTGCTGGGCGGCGAGCCAGAGGGCGCCAGGGAGGCCCAACTCGCGGCGGGAGGCTGAGAGGGGCAGGGGAGCGGTACGATCTTTGAGCAGGGCGGCGACCTTCTCGGCGTTACCGAGGTAAGTCTGGTGCACGATGCGAGGACGACCGTCGCGGCGGGCGGACTCGACGACGTAATAGTAGAGTTTATTTTTCTTGCGTTTGGCGATGAGAGTAGCCATGACGGGGTAATACATACAATAGGAAAGTTGAACTTGTCAAGCATTATTATTGTTTTCCATCGCAACAAATGCAAATTATAGTAGGGTAATACAAAAGGGCGGAAGGAACACCCCTATGAAGACGTTTGCTTGGAAGAACTTACCAGTTAGAAGGATTCACAACAATCTACTCTCGCAGTAAACTACCGCTAGGGCCGCACCGTTCTCAGCGTTCGATCGCGGCGTTCGCCAGGATCGAAAAGGCGGTAATCTCCGGGGCGAGATCACCGCCGCCGTTGGTCCTTTGCATCATGATAATGCCGAACATGTCCTTCGCGGGATCACCCCATCCATAGGTCCGGAAAGCGCCACCCTTCATGAAGGCTCCGAGGGACTGGTAGCGGAACGTTCCCACCACATCCTTCACCACGCCGAAACTGAGCCCCATTCCCAGACCCGGTGAAAACTCGACGTTTTTCAGATCACCGGTTTGATTGGTGGTCATCGCCTTCACGGCGGCGGCAGAAAGAATCCGCCTTCCGTTCAGAGTCCCTTTGTTCATCAGCATCTGATAGAAGCGCGCCATGTCGCTCGCGGTAGTCTGAGCCCCGCCTTCGGGTGAGGGGACCTTCACGGCCGGCTC
Source organism: uncultured Acidobacteriota bacterium (assembly GCA_963832915.1). Taxonomy (GTDB): domain Bacteria; phylum Acidobacteriota; class Terriglobia; order UBA7540; family UBA7540; genus CAVROP01. The sequence goes on along the minus strand of CAWHWE010000090.1, from coordinate 5,453 downwards.
GGGACGCCGGGAAACGCGCACCAACTTGCCGGTCTCATCCAAAGTATACAGTGCCGCCAGGCGGCTCTGCTTCTCGGGAGGGAGGAAGAAGTAGGTATCCTTCATGCCGAGGGGTCGGAAAAGGCGCTCCGCCAGGAACTCCTCATACGCTTTTCCCGAACAGACCTCAATCAAGCGCCCCAGGGCCGCATACCCGATTTGGCTGTAGATCCATTTCGTGCCTGGCTGCGCCAGTAACAAGACATGCGCGCCGACGCTGACTCTTTCGGCGAGCGACTTGAAAGGTCCAGAACCCGGGGCGCCTTGATCCGGCAGGCCGGAAGTGTGGGTCATGAGATCCAGAACTGTAATAGGCCGGGTGGCGTTGACCGGGTCACAACCTTGGCTCACCTGCGACTCTCCGCACGGGTTCACCTTGATTCCCTTGAATTCGGGCAGAAAATTTTCCACCGGATCCAGCAGGTTGAGGCGCGCCTCATCCACCAGGATCATGACGCCCGCCACGGTGAAGGACTTGGTCATGGACGCGATGCGAAAGATCGAATCGGTGCGCATCGGGATCTTGGCCTCACGATCCTGGTAGCCGACGGCTTCCAAGCTCGCGACGTGGCCATGTCGCGCCACGATGGTGACGAAACCGGCCGCCGTGCCTTCGTCGACGTACGCTTTCATTTTGGCGGGGATTCGAGCCAACCGAACCGGGTCCATGCCGGCCGCGCCGTGGTCGGTTTTTTCGGGGGCAAACACGTCGGCGGAATAGGCCGCAAGTGTGCACACCAGGAAAGTTATTACTATTTTCGCCGGCTTCAGAAGATGGTGTGGGTCTCTATGGTACATTCTGCAAACCCTCCGCGGTTGGCGCATACATTACTTTTGTGTATGCGCCATTAATGTGGGGCAGAGGCTAACCGGGGCGCACACATGAAGGACGAAGTACGCGCCGCCCGTGTCCTGCCCTCGGTTGCCGTCTCGTCTAAATAATATCTTCAGTCTTCGGATCCCAGCGCACGGTGCGCTTCTTATGGTAAGAGGCAATGGCCATCTGGCAAGTGATGGCGGATCGGTAACCGATTTCGAAGGAGCAACTCGGCTCCTTGCGGCTGCGCATGCAGTCGAAGAAATTCTGCATGTGCACATCGGTGCCATCACAGTACCCTTTCGCTTGCCCGCCTTGGGCGGGTTCAGCGCAAAGAGTATTCACGCCTAGAGTCTCGCCGCCTTGCGGCTGGCAGCGAAGCTGGTCGGATTCGTTCCGCGCCACCGTACCCTTGTTGCCCAATAGCAGGTCGTGCCCTTCGCCATAGAAATTGTTCCCGAACATGGAATTCCAGGTAAAGAGGACTTTCCCTTGCAGCATCGAGACATCCACGGTGTCGGGCACTTGCATTTTAGGCGAGAGGAGATTGGCGCCGGTCATGGTCACGCTGTCTGGGATGTCGAATTTCATCAGCTTTTGCCAGAATCCCACCTGGTGCACCATGTTCTCAAAGACGTTGCTGCCATCGTAGTCCCAGAAAAATCGCCAGTTGATATAGCGCCAAGGGTCAAAGGGATGAGGGGCCGCCTCGCCCAGGAAAGCTTTCCAATCCACATGCTGGGGGTCACAGTCCGCAGGGATTGGGCGTGTCCATCCGCCATAGGGTGCATTGCGATAGTGGTGTGTGTGCAGGGCTGTAATGAGGCCCAGTTTCCCGGAAGCGATCATCTCGCCAATCCTGCCAAAGCCCGGAGTGCTGATGGCCTGAATTCCCACCTGCACCACGCGGCCCGATCCCTCGTAGGTCTTCTTCATGCGCCGCGCGTGGTCGGGATTGAACGCCATGGTCTTTTCCTGGTAAACGTCCTTTCCCGCCTGGATCGCGGGGACAAAATTCAGCGCATGTTGGTGCTGCGGTGTGGCGATCAAGACCGCGTCGATGGATTTATCGTCGAGCAGCGGGCGGAAATCCTTGTAGGTATGAATGGAGGGAACGATGGCCTTCACTTGGTCCAGGCGACGAGTGTAGACGTCTGCCACTGCGACGGCTTCGACATTGGGACAACGAATGGCGGCGCGGAAGATCTCCTGCCCATGGTCACCGCCGCCAATCAAACCGATACGAATGCGGTCATTGGCTCCCAGCACTCGGTGGGATGGGAAGAGCCCGGAGGCGGCCAAGGCGGCTGAACTGCCCAAGGCTTGCTTGATAAAAGTGCGTCGATTTGACATATAGTGACTCCTTTACTTTGATCTGCGTAAAGTCGTTTGGGGTGATTGTCCTGGCATTCCCTTTCCCTTATGCCGGAGGCGTCGTGGATCCGCTGCAAATCAGATTGCCATGCCGTTGAGAACTCATTTCGACTGTGCATGCTCGAGGCCGTATAAATTGCGGCGGACATGCTTGTAGCTAAAATGAGCCGGATTTACGTCCGTGGCTCCCGGCGTGTTGACCTCAATAATGCGCGCCGCGACCGGTTCATAGGCGGCGCGGGGCGCGATAGTTCCTTTGGCAACGAGAATCCGTTCTCGCCGCGGATAGACACCGTTGCTGATGATCTGATTCAGGCTATCGGGGCTTGTGGGGTGTGTCGTCAGCAGTAAAAGGTTCGGCAGATCCCGAGTCGAATCTTCCACTTCGATCACGGCTGTTGGCCCCATATCCTGATACCGCCCACCCCCGTGTCTGACCTCAGTCTCGACGTATTTGCCGTCGGTGAGCGCTTTGACGTGGCCCAGGACATGAACCGGTTCGCCGTGCATTTTATCGGTTTTTCCACCTACCTCCTGATCGAAAGACTGGCCGACGCCCGCCCGGAATGCTGCTTCCGTCGCGGCACGGTCAGAAATCACCACAACCCACCCTTGAGCCTTCTGCCGCAACAATTCACGGAGGATGAAAGTGCTGTCCCCGGGCGAACCGCCGCCTATGTTATCCCCAGTGTCCATCAGCGCAACCGGGAACCTGGCGCTCTTCATGGCATCACTCACGGCGTTGGCCGCATCGGGCCGCTTGAAAACGAGTTTACCGCGAAGCTCCCAGAGCATGTTGCTCAGCCGCTCGGCTTCTCTCTTAGCGAGATCGGGATCGTTGTCCGTCACTACGACCACACTCGGGCCCATCCAAGGGACGTCAGCATATTGATAGCCGCCGGGCACGCTCACCGCCAGGATTTTTGGATTTGTTTTTTCCAAGCGGCGTTCCTCATCCACAATGGGCTTCAGGTACCCATGAAATGTGTCTTGAAAGATGATGTTCCACACCATCCGTGGTTTCGCTACGTACTGAACCGGTTTCACCTTCCCGCTCAGCATCCCAGCCATAATCGTGGCAGCCTGGATGCCACGCTCCTTGGTGTCTAAGTGCGGATCTTCCTTAAACGTAATGAGAACGTTGGAGTCCTTCACTATTGCGGGATCGACATTGGCGTGGAAATCGTTCGTCACGACAATTGGAAATTTCTTACCCATGGCTTCGCGCACGCGTCGCACCACTTCCGCATCACCACTGGGATAGCGCTCCACCACCATTGCGCCGTGGAGAATCAGAATGACTCCATCAAACCTGGGTTTTGCGTCCTTCAGTTGCCCCACTAATTCGTTCAACGTGGCGTTGAACGATGCATCTTCGACCTCGCCCAGGGAACCGGCTTCGGCGGTTACGATGGGATAAACGTCCAAGCCCAATTTTGCTGAGGCTGCGATCACGCCGCTGGCAACAGTACTCGCCTGGGCGTTCTCATTGATCCACTCCTCCCGCGTCAACTTCAGCTCGGTCATTACCAACCTTGCCGGATAAAGAGAATTGGATTCAGCGCTGAGACCTCCCACGGCAATCCTCGGATGCGTTTGGGCTGGAGCCAGAGCGGTGAAAAAAACGGCTAACAAAACGGCCTGTACTACGTCTTTCATGTTGGAGGTTCCTATTTTCTGTTTCCTTTATGCAGATTCGGATTCTGCATTGTACAGCAGCACAGCACTCAACACCATGCCAGCAACAGCTAGGGTGATGTCAAGCTGCTTGTGTGAAAAGCCGGAGGGTGCGATTTTTCCATTCCGGATTCTCATTGAGGCCATTGAAGATCGCATAGATGATGCGGTTGACACTGGCCACGTTGACGAAGCAGACCATCGGTCGCGTGCGGCGGCGGACTTCCACGAAGCAGCGCTCGATGACATTCGTGGTCCGCAGCTTTCGCCAGAGGTGCTTGGGAAAGTCGAAGAAGCTGAGCAATTCCGGCAAATCCTTCTCCAACTGCTTCACCATCGACGTGTAGATGCCCTGCCAGCGCGCTCGGAACCTTCGAAACGCCTGGTTGGCTTGCCGCTGACTGTCCGCGCCATAGATGGCCTGCGCACCGGCTTTGACCGCGTCATAGTCGCGCTTCCGCACCTTCTCCAAGATATTGCGCATCTTGTGCACCCAGCAGCGCTGATGCTTCACGCGCGGGTAGACCGTCTGCAGCGCCCCGGCCAGTCCCGCGCAACCGTCGGTGACGATCAGCAGCAGACGGTTCCCGGTCAGGCCGCGTGTATAGAGATGGTGGAGAAATCCCTCCCAGGCCGTCTGGCTTTCTCCCTGACTGCGTAGAAAGGCGAGCAACTGCCGCCGCCCATCGTGCTTCACGCCGTAGGCCACCAGCATCTGCACGCGCTTTCGCCCGCCCGGCCGCCGCACTCGCAGGCTCACTCCGTCCAGGAACAAGTAGGCCCACTCGTCCTTCAAGGGCGCCTGCTGGAAGGCCTTCACTGCGCGGTCCAGATGGCGGCTCAACTGCGAGACCGTTTGCGCGCTCACCGACTCTCCCGTCACCATTGCCACCACTCGTCCCACCTGCCGGGTCGAGACCCCGCGCAGAAACGCTTCCCGGATCAGCAGCATTACCTCTTCCGCCCGGCGTTGAAACCGCTCCAGGGCGCGCGGCAAAGAGCCTGCGTCCGCGTCCGAGCAATGCGCAAGATCAGCGTCCCGAAAATCGTCACGAAGCTCCGCTCGTAGAACCCGTTGCGATACTCCCGCTCTCCCGCCCGCTCGTACTCGTCCACCTGCAGGTAGCGGTCCCGTTCTTCCCGCGACACTCCCTCTAAGAACTGCTTCCAAGCCAGCCTCGTCTTTCCACTCAGGTCTCCCCAAAAGCTCTCCTTGAGGTCTCTCACGAAGTGTTGAAACTGCTCTGTGATCGGGATTACTCTCGCCATAGGGTGTAAGTCTCCTTTTCAAAGGATCTGGTTTTAGGTGGTCAGCCCAAAACCAACTTACACCCTCCTTGCTTTTACACAGACAAATTTACGTCACCACAGCTAGCGGCTGAGCTGGAAACGAAGCAACATGGCTTGCCACGCGGCTCACCGACCGCTGTTCTAACAAGCTCCTGACGTTTTGTCCATTCCGATCGTGGAATGTGGTTGTGGGATGCGTTCTTAAGCGTAGAATGGCATCGGATGGCTTGGCTTTCGCATCTCACGCATCAGAAAG
>CAWHWE010000089.1:0-17078 GCA_963832915.1 uncultured Acidobacteriota bacterium | reverse complement strand
TCATTGTGAAATGCTGTTGTGGATGAGGCGCGCGAGGAACATCGCCGCGGAGAAATCCGCCCACTGGACGATCTCCTTTGATCGAATCCCGCACCACACGGCGGTTCCGCGAGGCATTCGCCAACTGGCCGGAAGAAATTCGCCAGCGGGCGAGGCGGCCACAGTTAGCCCGCGAAGCGGGCGAAAGATTGTAGCCCACGGCGCAAGCCGTGGGTCAGCGAGCACTCCCTCACCCCCAAGGAGGAGAGGGCCGGTAATATCTCCGCAAGTGGCAACTCCACGACCGCCCGCTTACTTCTTCTTGTGCTTTTCGAACCAATCCATCACGTAAACAATTCTACCGATTTGATGGCTGGGCCGTCCGATGAAGCCGTGGGCTTCGCCCGGGAAACGAACCAGAACCGTTTCCACTTTGCGCAGTTTGAGCGCTTCGTAATACTGCTCGGATTCTTCGATGGGAGTCCGGTAGTCTTCCTCGCCGGTCATCAACAGAGTTGGTGTCGAGACTTTATCGACATAGGAAAGCACGGAGTGCTTTATATAGTGCTCTGCATTTGCCCAGGGCGGACCCGGAAACCAGTACTCGGAGCCGAAGGAGGCCAGGTCCGAGGTGAGCACCCAGCTATACCAGTTGATGACGGGACATAGGCTGGCAGCGGCCCGGAAGCGAGTGGTCCGGCTGATCATCCAGCAGGTCAGCACGCCTCCGCCGGAACCGCCGGTGACAAAGAGATTGTCCGCGTCGATGTAACCTTTGGCGATCGCAGCGTCTACGGCGGAGTTCAGATCGTAGAAATCATCTCCGGGATAGGCGTAGTGAATCAGGTTTGAGAACTCCTCTCCGTAGCTCGTGCTGCCCCGCGGGTTCACGTAAAGCACCACGAAGTCTTTTGCGGCCCAGATCTGTTTGATGGTGTCAAACCGGTCGCCATAATTGCCATAAGGGCCGCCATGGATTTCGAGGATGAGCGGATACTTCTTAGCGGGATCAAATCCGGGCGGCTTGACGATCCAGGCCTCGATCTTGCGTTGATCCAGTGAAGTATTGAACCAGAGTTCTTCCACCGCGCCGAGCTTTTTCTGTATGAAGAGTTGCTGGTTAAGATTGGTCAGCACCTTGAGCTTGGGGTCGGAAAACCTGCCTACAGCGATGTCACCCGGGTCTGACGGCGTGTTATAGGTCACAGCGAACCGGCCGTCATTGGCTACCGTTACCGGGGCGCCGCCGCCGTAGCTCGACCCGCCAGCGCCGGCGTGGCCGGCGAGTTCTTTCACTGTGCCGCGCCGCGAGTAGAACGCCAGCTTGGTGTCGCCCTGGTCATCGTAAAAAAAGTAGACGCCGCTGCCGTCGGGCGCCCAGCGCGGGTTTTGAGCGTCGCGGTCGAGTTTCGGCGTCGCCACACGTGGGTTGCCGCCGTCGCGGTCCATCAGATAGAGGTGCACGGTCTGGTGGCCCTGATAGCGATCGTCGAATCCGACATAGGCAATGGTCTTGCCATCGGGCGAAACCGCTGGGCAATTGTCCGGCCCCTTGCGGTTCGTCAACTGCTTCACTGCCCCGTCTGCCACGGCCGCTTCATACACCTCGGTGTTGAGCAGGTCGTAGTCGTAGTCCGGGCGCAGGTTGGCGGAAAATAGCAGGTACTTTCCGTCCGGGGTCCAGACTGCCGAGCCACCACCGCCGAAGAGTATGTCGCCATGCGGAAAGTTGCCGGTGGTAAGCTGCCGCGGCGCGCCGCCATCCGACGCCACAACAAAAAGCTGCGTAAAGCCGGGCTTTAAATAGCCGCGTCCATTAAATCGGTAGATGAGCCGGTCATAGAGTGTGGGAGGGTCGGCCCACTTGGCGCCTTCGGGCGGTTTCGGAAGCGCACCTAGCTTTGTCGGCTCTGCTTCGACGAGCGAGTTGAACGCAATCAACTTGCCGTCTGGCGACCAGGAGATCTCGTTTGGGGGATTATCGAGATTAGTCAGTTTGGCCGTTTGTCCGGAGTCCACCCAGCGGACGTAAATCTGTGGCTTGCCGTCGCGATTCGAGGCGAAAGCGATACGCGTACCGTCAGGCGACCATCGCGGCGACCCGTCGCCATAGTTGCCGGTGGTAAGGGCTCGGTGGTCGGCGCCGTCAAAGCTGATGATCCAGAGGTTCGAGTAGTGCTTGTCTGTCATGACGTCGCTAAACTGGCGAACGTAAACGATGCGGCTGCCATCCGGCGAAATCTGCGGATCAGCCGCGTACTGAAGGTTGAAGACGTCGATGGGCTCAAGGCGATCAGATTTCTCTTCGGCGCGCGCCGCCGAGATAAATAGGACCAGAACGACGACACCAAAAACCCAGCATGATCTGACTTTGGAATGGTACGGCAAGGTGGTGACCTCCCAATTCGTGTTGAAATCTGTGCGGGGAGTCTAGCGCAGGCGCCTGATGAAGTCAAAATGCGGCGTCGCCAGAAAGCAGGAGGCAGGATTCAGGGGCGAGGTAGCGCAGGCCCGGTTTTCAGGATCTGCGGCTTTCCGGTCGTTGTCGCTCAAGAACCGCAGACCGTGGCAAGCAGGTCTGCGCTACACTTGCTCTATCCTGGCCGGGGAGTGCGCTCTCAAAGTCCCTTTTCGGTCATTTTGAGGGCGTGGCGGACGAAGCGTCCTGCGGCGCACCGACCGGTGATATCATTGCAGGTCGGCAATCCCCGGATGGAGGAAGTGGTCTCTTGCGAACTCGACTCATGATGAAAGTTGTCTGCATTGCACTTGTCGCCTGGGCGACGGTTTCCGCCGCGTATTCGCAAAGCGCTGACGATCATGCCCCGGTGATTTGGATTGCCATGCAAGGCCGCACCCAGCTCAAGAAAGTTGCGCGGGGAACCACGTTGGAGGGCAAGCTGGCGCGCAGCGTCTATTGGCGGGATACGGAGGTTTTTCCCCAGGGCAGCACGGTCCGGCTGGTGGTGGATCAGATCCAGTCGCGAAAGAAAACCTATGCGGTGGACGACCGGCCCTTTGTGATTCACCTTTTTGCGCCCCGGCACGATGTGGTAGCGCGATTCCGGGCGGTGAATGTATTGATGCCGGGAGGGGCTGAAGTTCCACTGCGGGCGACGTTCATCGCCTTGACGCAACGCGCTGAGCTGAGGGCGGGAACAAAGAAGCCTGCGGGGAAAGCGGTGGCATATCCAGGTGGGCCGGCGCCGAAATCAAAGCCACAGAAAGCTGTTTCTCCCTGGGTACTGACCTTGCAAGTGGAGCCAGAGGGCACGACTTTTCCGGCGCTCGCCGAGGCGCGCGCAGGGAGGGGCGCAGGCGCCCCGGCGGCCTGTCCGGAGCCTTGCACCATCGCCGATGGGACGCGGATGCCCCTGGTTCTGCTCCAGGGCCTCAGCGCCGCCAAGAACCACCGGGGCCAAACTTTCCAGGCCGTGTTGCTGGAGCCCGTGCTGGTGGGCTCCACCATCGCCGTCCCCCAAGGCAGCATTCTGCAGGGGGTGCTGGCAAAACGCGTCCCGCCCCGCCGCTTGTACCGCCCTGGCTCACTGAACCTTCTGTTCACTCATTTGTCCTTGCCGGATGGCGCCGCGACTGCTATTGCCGCTTCCCCCGTCGCCGCGGAGGTGGACAGGGGAACCCATATGACCATGGATTCCGAGGGAAGAATCCATGCCCAAAATCCCGGCAAGGCGAGGTTTCTGCTGGATTTTGGCGTGACCGGAGGAATCTCCAAGGTCAGCGACGATACCACGCAACTCATCATTGAGGCGATTGTCTCAACCGCCACCGATGCTTCCACGGCCGGCGCGGCCAGGTTTGCGGCGATGGGCGCGTCAGGAATTTTCTTACTCACCCGCCATGGTCGCGACGTGATTTTGCCGCCCTTCACGGAGATGGACGTCAGCTTGAGCCGCGCCGTATCGCTGGGAAGTGATTCACCGGCCACAGCATCTCCCAAGTAAATTGCGCCCCCGCCGGGGGTAATATTCAGACGCCGGATTTCTGATTAGGTGCCTTCCCTGCGGCAGCTCACCTAGACAACCAAGTTATGTTCGTAGTTGGAACTTCGGATACCGTAGTGGGAGTTGAAAGCTCAAAGACGCTACCTTAATCTATTCCGGGAGCATGGCCGGCTCAATTTAAGAAATGCAACACACCATCTGATGGGAGAAGCGCCCATCGAAATCGCCAAGATTATTTCAAGTTTATAGTTGTGTCCGCCGATAACACGATCTGAAGTTGATATGTGTGGCTCGAAGAAGGAAACCTGGCCAAAACGAAATCCCAGCAGGGGTAAGGCAGAACTCCAGGTGCGGTAGGTTACACCCACGTACCTGCGCACCATTGCAGCGGTTTAGAGTGCCTGTTAAATAAAAATAATGCTCTTGGCGAGTCAATATAAGCCAGCCCAGGGAGGACTTCGGCATAAGTCTAGAAGCGATTTTAATTTAGAAGCAATGGAACCCAGGGCGTCATTCTGCCAACCAGCCGAGTGGAAATGACTGTTCCCATGTGCCCAGTGGCAAAACATCGTGCCATGTCATGGCGCCGGTGACAATTGAAAAGGAGCTTTCTATGCGATCTATCAAGGGGCTTGGTCTCATTCTGACCGCAGCATTTCTTCTTCTCTGCGGGTGTGGTGGCGGCAATGGGGGTGGCTCCATTCAGGCGCCCTCGGCACTCAGCTACACTCCAACCACAGCGGTCTACACCCAGGGGGTGGCGATCACGCCGAACAGCCCCACCAGCACCGGCGGAACGGTGACCTCTTACAGTGTGAGCCCGGCCCTTCCGGCGGGCCTGAGCATGAGCACCAGCACGGGGATCATAAGTGGAACCCCCACAGCCGTGACCGCCACGGCCAGCTACACGATAACCGCTTCCAACTCGGCTGGCAGCACCACGGTGACCCTGACCATCACGGTGAATGTCGCGGCCCCGGCGGGCTTGGCCTACAATCCCGGCACGGTGGTCTACACTGCGGGGACGCCGATCACGCCGAACAGCCCCACCAGCACCGGCGGAGCGGTGACTGCGTACAGCGTGAGCCCGGACCTTCCGGCGGGCCTGAACTTGGACGACTACACGGGTATCATCAGCGGAACCCCCACGGCCGTGACCGCCAAGGCCAGCTACACGATAACCGCTTCCAACACGACGGGCAGCACCACGGCGATCCTGACCATCACAGTGAATGCCGCGACCGCGGGCGTCCAGTTCATCCCCAATATGAACCAATGGATTACACCTCTGGCGGTCCAGGGTTCCCAGTTTCAACCGCTGGTCACCCCTTGGTTAGTAAACGGTGATACCTGGCTGGCCGGGCAAGCGGTCTCGAGTGTAGTGAGTTCGGATGGAAACACCCTGTTTGTTCTGACCAGCGGGTACAACCGCATTTTCTACGCCAACTCCATCGCAGCCATGGCCTTCGCGGCCGAGCCCGTAGTAGTACCCGCAGTCGGCGTGACCACAGCTCCCGGCGGGCCTATAGCAAACTCGCCGTCGAGTGAGTACGTGTTCATCTATGACATCTCGACGGGCACGCCGGTCCAGAAGCAAGCAGTGATGATCCCCAATTCCTACAACGGGATTGCCTTCGATCCAAAACAAAATGCTTTCTACGTCTCCAGCGGCATGGGTGATTACCCCTTTGGCAGCAACGGTAACCCCAACCCCAATAGCCCCCAAGTAGACAATGTCCACGTCTTTACCCTGAGCGGGAAAATTTGGGCGCCGGCGCCGTCGACGCTGCTGCCCGGACCGGAGCTTGTCTTGGGCCACAGCGGAGGGGGCATCGGCCTTCCCGTGGCCAACCAGGGACAAGTCCCGATAAATAGCACGGTTTACGTGCAGCCTTGCGCCGCCGGCGTGGCTCTTTCCCAAGACGGCCAGACGATGGTGGTGGCGAATTATTACAACGACTCGATAACGGTGTTCACCGGAGGCTTGGGCAACTGGACGCCGCTGAGCACGCTTACGGCCGTGGAACCCGTGGGACTTCTGAATAAGGGGGAGCTCGACCTGCGCCCCGGCAGGGCCGCTAGCTCGCCGCTGCCGGGCACGCCGGGCGGCGAATATCCGTTTTGGGTGGTTATCGCGCAGCCGCCGCTGCCGGCGGGCAGCACTACAACCACTTGGGCGTATGTCTCGAGCATTCGCGACCGCGAGATTGACGTAGTGAACCTGGATGGCGGGACACCGGCGGTAATACAGCGGATCCCAGTGGTAGGCCAACCGAACAAGATGACGCTTAACACGGCCCAGACGCGCCTGTATGTCGCCGAAGACGAGTCGGATACGGTTGACGTCATCGACACGAACCCGAACGACAGCGCCACGTGGAACACCGTCCTCGAAACCATCCCGGTCATCGCTCCCCCATCACTTGTGTCTTCCATCCCCGCGCTGGCAAAATATACGGGCGCGAACACTAACAGCGTGACGCTCACGCCGGATGGAACGCAACTCTACGTGACCAATGGCAATTTGAACAGCATCGCCGTCGTGGCGCTGACTGGCACGGATAAAAACGACCAGGTTGTGGGTCTCATTCCCACCGGCTGGTACCCGAACTCCGTGAGCTTCAGCCCCGATGGCAAATGGGTGTATGTGGTCAATGGGAAGTCGCCGACGGGCGCAAATCCCCAATGGTGCTATGTCTATGGCCCAGCGCTGTACCCAAGTTACGAGGATACAAATCAGTATAATCCCCAGTTGACCAAAGCCGGGTTACAGACCTTCCCGACCACCATCACGACCCCCACCTCAACCACCACCCTTACGGCGCAGCTCCCGGCGCTAACGGCGCAGGTGGCCGCAAACAACCACTTCTCCAGCACCGAGAGCACCAGCGACGCCGAGGTCATGGAGGCCGTGCGCGAGGGCACCCAGCACGTTATCTTCATCATCAAGGAAAACCGGACTTACGACCAGGTTCTGGGCGACCTGGAACCCGGCAACGGCGATCCCAGTTTGGTTCAATGGGGAAGCACGATCACGCCGAATCTGCATAACCTGGCGCAAACCTTCGTCACGCTCGATAACATCATGGCCAGTTCCGAAGTCAGCTATGACGGCTGGCTGTGGAGCACTGGGGCTCGCGCCCCCGACGTGGTCGAACGCCAATACCCGGTGGCCTACGCGGCACGCGGCCTCAGCTTGGATAGCGAGGGTTTGAATCGCAGTGTGAACGTTGCGATTCCGACCCTCGCCGAGCGCATAGCCGCCGAACCCCTTACACCGAACGATCCGGATTTGTTACCGGGCCAGACCAACGTGGATGCGCCGGACGGACCAGACAATCAAGTGAATACCGGCTATTTGTGGGACTCCGCGCGCCGGAAGGGCCTCACGGTTCGCAACTATGGTTTCTTCATTGACGGGACCTGCTATAACGACCTTACGCCCACCTGCTCCACTCCCCTGTTGACCAACCCGTTCTCAACCGACACGATTGTGGCTTCGCCCACGAATGTGACCCTCGCCCCGGACACCGATCCGTACTTCCGCGGCTTCGACAACAACTTTCCGGATTATTACCGTTACACGGAGTGGGCGCGGGATTTCAATACCAACTACGCCAAAGGCGGACTCCCTAACTTGAGCCTCGTTCGCTTAATGCACGATCACACCGGAAACTTCGGTACCGCGATTGCCGGCGTGAATACTCCGGAGCTTCAACAAGCCGATAACGACTATGCGGTCGGCTTGCTGGTCCAGACGATCTCGAGCAGCATCTACGCGAACAACACTCTCATCTTTGTCATTGAAGACGACGCGCAGGATGGCGCCGACCACGTCGATTCGCACCGCACCGTCGCGTTCGTGGCGGGCGCCTTTGTGAAGCAACATGCGCTGGTCTCCACGCAGTACAACACCATCAACTTCCTGCGCACGATTGAAGAGGTTCTGGGCCTCCAGCCGATGAACCTGAACGACGCACTCGCCAGGCCCATGGCCGACATCTTCGACACCACGCCAAGCAACTGGAGCTTTACTGCCACTCCCTCGCCGTATCTCTACGCCACGCAAGTGCCGCAGCCTCAGTCGGCCGGGCTGATCGTGCCCAGGTTGACGCACAGCGCGAAGTACTGGGCGCGGGTCACCAAGGGGTTGGACTTTTCGGATGCAGATCGCATCGATTCCGCGGTCTACAATCGCATTCTTTGGAAAGGGATGATGGGCGACCGACCTTATCCCGCCGGGCCGACCGGACTAGACCTGCGCCAGAACCGCAAGGAGCTCCTCGCGAATTACCGGCGGTCTCTGAAGCAGGAAGCGGCGCAGAAACCGAAAGCGGTAACGAACTGAGCGCGACAAGTCGGGCCCGCGCGGACGGCGGGCATCTATATCTCGGGTAATGCTGCCGCCACGAAATGGCGCGGCAAGGGAGGCCGGACGGTCCAGACCTCCGTCGGGCACCCTCTCCCCTGGGAGAGGGCTCTCATTTGTGGGGCGCGTTGAAGTTAGGAAAAACGCCCTCTCCCTTGGGGAGAGGACCGCTGTCCCGATGCACTTCGTCGGGAAGCGGGCCGGGTAAGGGGTTATTTTGCGGAGGCGAGCCGTGGCGAAACCTGAGTGTCCGGGCGCAGCTCGTCCGTGCCTCGGAGAGCGACCAGATCCCCTGCCCGCAGGTCTCCAAAAACCTCAATCAAATTGCCGCTGGCCGCGCCGGTCTTGACGTCCACCCACTCCGCCTTGTCATCGCGCAGGCGCACGACAAATACCCGTTCGAGCGTCGTCGCCACGGCAGTTGACGGTACGAAGAGCGTTGGGTTGGGACGCTCGACGGGCCAGAGCACTTCTGAAAACGTGCCAGGGTCGAGGCGACCTGAAGGGTTGCTCACCTCGAGTTCCACAGGCATGGTGCGGGTCTTCATGTCTACCGAGTGAGATATGCGCGCCACTGCGCCGGCAAAAGTCTGGCCCGGGAACGCCGGAACGGTAAAGCTCACCTGGGACCCTTGGGGAATCCCCGCCGCGTAATTTTCTGGCACTGGAACAACTAATCGCAGCCGCGAAAGAGTCTCGATCCGCACCATCGGGACTGAGGCGCCCGTCCCACCCGCAGGACCCACGAGTGCCCCGGGATGAACGTTCCGTTCCGTCACCACGCCATCAAAGGGTGCTGCGACCTGAAGGTATCGCTCGATCTCAGTAACCGATCGCAGTGCCTGCTTCACTGCGTTCACGTTGTCCCGCGCAGCCTTTACCTGGGCGGCGTCAGCCTGCGCTGCTTTTTCGGCTACGATGAGATCGTTGCCAGCCACAACTCCGGGCGTCGCCGCGGCTGCCTTGAGCTTGTGATAAGTGCTTTCATCGGCAGCCAGCTTGGCTTGCGCTGCCAGGAGTTGCGCCTCGGAGCTTTGGAGTTGGGCTTGAGCTTGCGCTCGCTGAGCGGCCAATTCGGGCGCTTCCAGGCGGGCGACCAGTTCCCCACCTTTCACATGGGAACCCCGGTCCACTCCGATCCATTTCACGAATCCGGTGACCTTGGGATAGATGGCCACGACTTCATAAGGCTGTAGCTCGCCGGGAAGGTGGACTGTGATCTTGAGCTTTTGCGAGATCACGCGCACAGCGTCAACCGTTGGGATTGACGCGACGCCATTGCCTGTCGAGGCTGTCAACCCCGGCGCGCTGCCGCCCGAATTGCAAGACACATAGACCCAGCCCACCATCATCAAGAGCGTTATGTGGATCAACCGGAGGCTTTTCATCGTGTCTCCTCTTCCGCATTCTGTGAATCGGCAACATGCGGCTCGGCATAGGCACTTCGAGGGTCGTCGGGATCGAGCGACGGCGAATGGATTTTCGCCCGCGCCTGGACGAGCGAAAATATGGCGGGCAGAATTAACAGTGTCGCGATCGTGGAGGCAAGCAATCCTCCAATCACCGCTCTTCCCAGAGGAGCCGTTTCTTCCGCACCTGTGCCCATGGCCAACGCCATGGGAAGCATGCCCGCGATCATGGCCATGCTGGTCATCAGGATCGGGCGCATACGCGTTTGGGCGCTGCGGCGGCCAGCGAGCCATGCATCGGCTCCCTCGATTCGGTATTGCTCAGCGAAGACCACTAAGAGGATCGAATTCGCCACCGCCACACCAATGGCCATGATGCCCCCCATGAAGGACTCGATATTCATCGTTGTGCCCGTCAATAGCAATGCGAGAACCACGCCGGCAACCACGGCCGGGACCGTGGAAAGCACTACGAAAGAAAGCCGCAGAGATTGGAAGTTTGCCGAGAGCAACAAAAAAATCACCACCACGGCAAGGCCCAGGCCGACGCCGAGGCTTGCCAGCGTTTGATTCATAGGCGCGATCTGCCCCCGCACGCTGACAGTCACGCCGCGCGGAGGAGCCCCCGCCCTGGCGAGAGAGGCATTCACGTCACCGGCGGCCCGCCCAAGGTCTTCTCCGACCACGTTTGCCGTCAGCGTAAGTAATCTCTGCCCGTTGTAGCGATCGTACTCGCCCACGACCGTCCCATAATTCACCTGCGCCAGATCGCCGAGCAAAGGATGCTGGGCAACTCCGGGCGTAATGGGAACGTTTTGGAGATCCCCGATGGAGGTCATCTCGGCTTGCGGGACTTGGACCTGAACCTGATAAGCCACTCCCGTTCGCGGGTCGGCCCAATAAACCGGCGTGACGAAGCGGCTCGAAGACGTGGCGTCGACCAGCGCATCCCCGACCTGCTGGACGGTCACGCCGAGCTGCCCGGCCATTTCCCGATTGATGTTCACATTCAGGCTCGGGTAGTCCAAGGGCTGCTGGAGTTGGAGGTCGCGGAGGAAGGTGATCCGACTGAGCTCGGCCTGGACCTTCCCAACATACGCGCGATTGGCGGCGAAATCCGGACCGCTCACCGCGACTTCCACCGGGGTAGGAGCGCCGAAATTCATGATCTGGCTGACGATATCACCTGCTTCGAAGGAGAACCGGGTGTCGGGGAACATCGCAGGCAGGCTCTTTCTGAGCGTGGCTTGTAGCTCATCCACGTTTACCGGCGAGCCCGGTTTCAGCGCCACGCGCAGCAGGCCGTCCTGTGGTCCGCTCGCCCACAAAGAAATCGTATTGACGGGGTAGGCGGTGGGAATGGTTCCCACATAGCCGATTGTGATATCGACGTTCTTCTCACCGGCCAAACGCCTGACCTCTGCCTCGATCCCTAACGCCGTTCGCTCGGTCACAGACACGCGGCTGCCCGTAGGCGCGTGGAAGCGGAGCTGCATCTGGCCTGCCGAGGCACGGGGAAAGATCTCGCGCCCGAGTCGCCGGCCCACAAAGAAGATGATGCCGATCGCGACAACGAGATAGAGCCCGACAACCGCCCATCGGAAAGGCGCAAGTTTCTCCAGGATTCTTCCCCAGCCGTCCCGCACTCTAGCGAAGGTCAGATTATCCGCCTCACCCTCGTGCTCAGGATGTTGGCGGAGGATCCACACGGACATGACGGGTATCAGCGAGCTGGAAAGGAAGTAGGACGCCGCCATGGCAAAGCCGACCGCCAGCGAAAGGGGAACAAAGAGCGAGCGTGGCACGCCGGTCATGAAGAATGAAGGCACAAAAACCGCCAGAATGCAGACCATCGACAAGAAGCGTGGGACAACCGTTCTGCGAGTGGCGTCGAGCACCGCTCGCGCTTTGGATTTGGCTTGAGGAAGGTTGGCGTGGATATTTTCAATCTCCACCGTCGCCTCGTCCACCAGGATTCCCACCGCCAACGCCAGACCGCCAAGCGTCATGATATTGATGGTCTGCCCGGCGCCCCACAAAGCAACTACAGCCGTCAGCAGGGCGATGGGGATTGAAGTTACGACGATAACCGAGCTGCGCCAATCCCGGAGGAACAACAGGACAACCAATCCCGTCAACAACGCGCCCAGCATCCCCTCCCGAATGACCGAATTCAGCGCGTTCCGCACATAGGAGGATTGATCAAACTCCAAACTAATGTGAATGTCCGGCGGCACCAAGGATTGGAATCGGGAAAGATTGTTCCTCACCTCTTGAATCACAGCCAGCGTCGATGCGTCGGCGCGCTTGGTGACTGAGATATAAACGGCGCGCCGCCCGTTCACCAGGGCGTATCCAGCCAGAATATCCTGTGCATCCGCCACGATTCCGACATCCCGGAGAAAAACGGTGGGCCCGGCGCCCGTCCGGATAGGGAGATCGAGCAGGTCTTTGATATTGGCCACCACGGCGTTCGACGGCGTAATGCGCCACAGATTCCCTGTGCCCACATTCCCCGAAGGGACGATCACATTTCCTGAACTGATAGCCTGCACGACTTCCCGCGGCGACATCTGATGCTCGCGCAAGCGGTCCGGGTCTACGCTGATCACAATCGTGCGCTGGTTGCCTCCAAAGGGCGGCGGCGCCGAGACACCGGGGAGGGTGGCAAACATCGGCCGGATGCGGTTGAGCGCGAGGTCCTGGATCTCCCCCAGGGTCCGCGTCGGGCTCGAGAAAACCAGGTAGCCCACCGGCACGCTGCCGGCGTCGAATCGCACAATGAAAGGCGGTACCGTCCCGGGAGGCATGAACGCCCGCGCGCGGTTGACATAGGCGACCGTCTCTGACAACGCCTGGCTCATGTCGGTCCCAGGATGAAAGGTGAGTTTCAGTAACGCGTTGTTTTGAGCGGATTTCGACTCCACGCTCTCGATTCCGTTGATATAGAGAAAATGGTACTCATAGTAGAAGGTGATATACCCTTCCATCTGAGCGGGGCTCATGCCGCCGTAGGGTTGCGCCACATAAATTACCGGCAGGTCGAGCTTCGGAAAGATATCTGCCTTCATGCGGGTGATGGCCAGGATGGCGAAGAGGGCGATGCCGATGACGGCAACAATAACCGTAATCGGCCGGCGTAACGCGGCACGGATCAGCCACATAGTTCAGCTTTCAGCGATCAGCTATCAGCAATCAGCTAAAGCCCTCGCTGACGGCTGAGCGCTGATAGCTCCTCCTTATCTAGGGTTTCCTCCCGGCATTGGCACGGAGGACTACAAGGAAAGGTCCCAAGTCACCCTGCGCATAGGCAACATTGAAGAGCCCACGCCATAAATTCAAGCGGGCGATCGCGTCTTCCATTTCCGCCTGGGCCAGCAGATTTTCAGCCTCCGCCACTTCCACAAGGGGCGCCAACCCTGCCTCATAACGCGCCCGAGATTGAATTTCCGATTGACGGGCCGCACCCAATTCAGTGGGAGTCTCTTGGGCCACCAGTTGGGCGGTCTTGAGTTGATCCCGAGCGGCTCGAACCTGACCCGTCAAATCCTGAAGGGTCTGCTGATAATGGGCCTGCTGCGAGCGTTCGTTGGCTTCCGCAATTTGCTTTTTGGCGCCCAGCGCCTTGAAATCAAAGACGTCCGGGAAGAGGATCGTCAATCCAGCCACCCAGTTTCCGCGCGCCGGCGCCAACCCGTTCCAATTGCCAATAATGGATCCGCTGTTGGGGACTTCGCTGCCCCGACCGAACCCTTCTGCCTGAATGAAAAAACGAGGGTAATCGCTCCGTTTCAAGACTTTTTCTTGCGCCTGAGCTTCCCGGACGGTAGCCATCTGGTCGCGGGCCAAAGGGTGGCCGGAAGGCGAGGCTTCCGGCAACATACCAGGGGGTGGTGGACCGAGCAAAGGGCCGGTGTCCACGCTGATCTCATTCCCTGCCGCTCCCATGAGCGCCGCGAGGGTATCCAAGGCCACTTGTTCCGCCTGTTGCGCCTGGTAAAACTGGGTTTTGGCTCGAGACAATTCCGCATCGGCACGCGAACCGTCCGCCCCGGGCCGCAGTTGGTTATCAACCAGGACGCGGACCGATTTGTCAAACACCTGCCAGCGGTCCACATTGGCCTGCGCAGCAAGCAGAGCTTGCTGGTTGGCCAGCGCCATCAGAAAATAATCCCCCACCGCTGTCGCCACCTGGAGTTGCGTCAAAGCCAAATCGGCCCTGGCCTTATCTTCCCCGGTCCGTGCCTGGCCCAGCATGGCGGGCCGCCGCCCAAAGTCCAAAGGTTCCCAGGAAAAAAGGGCCCCTGCCTGGGCGCCCCAAAAGCTTTGCCCTCCCGCAGGCCCAATTGGCCCTTCAACCGTGGCTGTGATGGGGGTAGGCAACCAGATTCCGGGCACTTGGTTTTGGGTGGCACGGCTGGCTTGATAAACTGAGTTCAGTTGCGGCAAGTAGCTGGTGCGCGCCAGTGACACGCCACCGCGGGCCGCTGCTATTTGTTCCATCGAGGCACGGACAGCGGGATAGTTGGCCAGCGCGTAGTCAATCGCTTCTGCCAGAGTAAATGTCTTCACCGAGCTCGTGGGAGCCTGAGGCGGTGCGATCTGGCCCCTGAGTTGTGCCGCAAGAAGAAAACAAATGGAGATTAGAAAAGCAGGCCCTTTATTTGCTCGCACGGCTCCTTACCTCCTCAGTTGTCCTCCAGAAGCTCATCCACGAGCCTCCTTCACCTTTTCTTTCGCCAGGGCAAAAGCTTTGCGTCCCGCCCAAGTGGCCCTGTAGACACGGCGAATCGATCTGCCTGACCTTACTTCCCGCGAACGAAGATACCCTCTCGCTTCAAGACCGTGGAGCAGCGGGTAAAGAGTACCGGCGCTCAATCTATACCCATGCCTGCGAAGCTCCTCCATCATGCCGAGGCCGAAGATAGGTCCCTGGCAGGCGTGATAAAGGATGTGAATGCGAACTAATCCCGAGTAAATCTCCTGACTGTTCGCTGGGATGAATTCAGCAGATTTCATCGTTCACATTATCTAATTTGGATATCGAAACCCGAGTAGATATGTTATCGTAGGTTTTTCCCTGGTGTCAATAGACCTGCTCATGAAAGGGCGCCCTCCCGCAGCGCATCGCCGCACTCGTTCGGACGTTCCTCATCTGCGAGGTTAATCCTGTCACAGCAAAACAGGGCTTTCGCACTTTCCAGGGTCTACTGTGGGGGCCGGACGGTGAGATTAAGTCGCTAAACAAATACCAGACTGGGCGTGTTCACACGAATGTAACAATGCTGTAACGCACGTTGAACACGGCCGGCCAATCATAGTTTTTGTATCAAATCGAGCTGATGATCCCAACGAAACACTAACACTTGAATCGGAGGAGCGAAGAATGCAGTTCACAAAAATTCGTAGCTTGCTTATCGCAAGCGCAATGGTCTTGATTGCGCTCGCCACACCTGTCTTTTCGCAAACGGCGGCGGACAACTCATCAAAAGATTCGAAAGCCCCCGCCGATGTCTCGGTCCTCAAACAGCAGGTTGCAGAACAACAAAAACAGATCGAGCAGTTGCGCGCCATTGTGGACCAGATGAAACAGAAGCTGGACCAATCCCCTAAGCCGGCGCAAACTGCGGCTAAGCCTGCACAAACCGCAACGACGCATGCACCAAACCTCGGGCAGGTCGGCTCGACCAGCCCCATGGTTCCCAAGGCCGCAGCAAAATCCTCCGCGGGTAGCGACGAGAACTTGGTGGCCTCGACCAGCCCGATGGTTCCCAAGGCCACAAAGAAATCCGCCGCGGGCAACGACGGGAACCTGGTGGCTTCCACCGTGATCCCCGCCGCCGCAGTACCTTCGGGAACGAAGGTGCTCCCTCCGAAGGAGGAGGAACAAGTCTCACCCCTTCAGTTCCATATCGGCAGCGCCACCTTTACCCCTATTGGGTTTATGGATTTTACGGCTGTATATCACAACCACGCCGCCGGCGGGAACATCGGCACGAGCTTCGGGAGCGTTCCCTACAACGCGTTATCGAGCGGCCTGTACCCCTACACGACTAATCTGTCCGAGTTCCGCACCAGCATACAGAACTCCCGAATCGGCTTCCGTACCGATGCGGACGTGAAGGGCTTTCACGTCATGGGATACATGGAAGCCGACTTCCTGGGGACTCCGGCCAGCACCAACGTTGCGGTGACGAACAATGCCCAGCTTCTCCGCAATCGGTTGTACTGGGTGGACCTACGAAAAGGAAGTTGGGAAATCCTGGGCGGCCAATCCTGGAGCTTGCTCACCCCAGGCCGCAAAGGCATCTCGCCCCTTCCCTCCGACGTCTTCTACACGCAGGATATGGACGTAAACTACCAAGCGGGCCTGTTCTGGGGGCGCATTCCGGAACTGCGATTTGTTTACCACCTGCCCAGTGAGAAAGCCGCCTTCGCCATTGCGATCGATAGTCCTGACCAATATGGCGGAGGCTCGTCGGGAGGGGGCGCCATCGTCCTTCCGACAGCCCTTAGCGCTACCTCAAGCTATGCAGGCGAATTGGATTTTGGCGCCAGCTCCGGTGGCATAGCCACTCCCAACGTCGCGCCCGATATCATTGCGAAACTGGCATTCGATCCCATTAAGCGAGTTCACTTCGAAGTCGGGGGAGTGGAGCGGAACTTCAAAGTCTGGTATCCCGGCGTCGCTGCCGTGGCTGCCAGCGGGAGCACCCCTGCCGTCGCTGCCGTCCCCTCTGCCTATTACTCAAAAGAGGGCGGGGGCGGTTTCTTGAATCTGCACGTGGAAATATTCAAGGGATTCCGCTTGATGACTAACAACTTCTGGAGTGACGGCGGCGGCCGGTATATCTTTGGCCAAGCCCCGGATATGGTTGCCAACGCCAACGGCAGCATCTCCCTGCTCCACAGCGGCTCCACGGTTACAGGCTTCGAGTACACCCAGAAAAATACGTTGATTTTTGCCTATTACGGCGGCATTATGATCGGCCGCGACACCGTGATCGATACCAACAAGAAACTCGTCGGCTATGGCTACACCGGCTCAGGGAGCGGTCAGAATCGCACCATCCAAGAGGCCACTTTTGGCTTCAATCAGGCCCTCTGGAAGCATCCGAAGTATGGCGCCGTCAACCTCATAGGCCAGTACTCGTACCTCACGCGCGATCCCTGGTACGTTGCCACCGGCAGCCCCGCGAATGCAACTCTGAACATGGTGTTCATCGACTTGCGCTACACGCTGCCCGGCTCGGCTCCAACCCTAGGGCGCTTTTCGCGATAGGGCATCACGCTTCTTTGGTGGAGAAACGGCGCCAGGTGGGCGCCAAAGTTCAGAACAATGAGAGATCTTCGCTA
>CAWHWE010000088.1:0-27625 GCA_963832915.1 uncultured Acidobacteriota bacterium | reverse complement strand
CCGATCATCCTGAGCTGATCGTCGAAGTCGCCGGCTAATCCCGCCGGCGGCTTTCCCATGGAGCTAGCCGCATATTTTACGAGGTTGAGAAGCAATCGATCCGCGGCGGGGTGGTGATCGAGTTGGTCCAGGACGGGAAACGTGTTCAAAATGAACTGACCCTCGCCAAAGTGATATGCCCCGAGCAGAACCCCTGAAGCATACCCACCCCGCGTCGAATAGCCCGCGGCGAATGCGGCGGCGATCACCTCCGCAGGAGTTTCCTGGCCATCGAAAAGATGATGAGGAATGACTGGCCCATAGTAATACCAGTCCAGAATACCCCGGCCCTGCAACCCCTCGAAGACGGGGTGCCCTTTGGCCACACATTCCTTGTGGTACAGCCAGTCGCCGAACTCATAGCAGCGCCCCTTTTTGGCTAGCGGCAACCACGCCACTGCGTCCTTCTCCCGCTTGAAAGCCGCTTGGGAAAGGAACACGACCGTGCTACCCCGGGCCATGCGTCGCGCCATCTCCTTCCAAGCTTCCGCATCACTCCCTGTTTTCGACAGATCGCCAACCAAAATGATCTCCCGGCGACTTTGCCCTGCCCCACCAAACTTCTCACCCGACACTCCATGAGCCTTCAACCAGCTCTCCACATTCGCCGGAATTCCCCAAAGGGTCACGGTTTGCTCCAGCCGCGGCAGCGAGTTGGGATCCGTGAGGTGGAACTGCCAGAAGGCTTCAGTGGCCGCCGCGCCCTGCTCGATACTAACGGCTAACTCGTAGTCTCCTTCCGGCCCGCTCAGGACAACCTCTTCCGCCATCACCGGGATAGCCAGTGGTCCGTCTTCGCCCGGTGGCAGACTGGGAATACGCACCGTGGCGGCTCGCTCCCAGGCAATTCCAGCGGGACCGCATACCCTGAATCGCGCCGTATATTCGCCCGGCCGCAGCACATCTTCGTTGGCAAGAACTCCCTCCAGTTTCACCGGCCGCCCTACGTACGCGTGCGTTGGGTTCACGAACAGGCACCAGCGAAGCGGGGCCCAGCCATCCTGCATGGCGTCCATCACACCGGGTTTCCAGTCACGCCAGAACCTCCAAACCCCTTCCCCGGTCAGCCCGTGATCCAACATTCCCGTCAGGTTGAACCCGCAAATCTTCGGGTTCGCACGGATCAAGTTGAAGCCCAGCAGCCGATGACGCGCCATGCGAAGCTGGCTATCGCGCAAGAAGTACTCGGGGAATGCGTACACACCCTCCAACCCAAAGCGTTTCCAGTCTTCGGTGAGCTTTTCGGCCATCGACCGCACCAGCGCATAATCCTCGATATCCGGCCGCACGCCGAGTTGTTCGTACATCCGCGCTTCGTGTACCACGTCCATCATGCTCCCGATACCGTATTCGGAAAGGAAGACCGGCTTGCTGTCCTCACCCATAGTCCGCAAGGTGGCTTCCACTTCCGGCGACTGCGGCACCCTGGGGTAGAAGTGAACGTCGCCTACGCCCGCCATGTGTCCGCCGACATTAGTATGTTCAGCCATGCCGGCCGTTTGAGCTTCCCTGCCCCACTCGTACTCCCATTGCGAACTGCCGGGGTTACTCACCGAGCCGATACTGAGTTGGCAGTCCCACCGGCCGCTGGAAAGCAGAACCAACCGGGTGTCATCCAACGAGCGAACGAGAGACAAGGCCGAAGCTGCCTCTCGAAATACGGGGCCATCATCTGTCTCATTCAGCATGCCCCATATAGCTACACTGGGGTGATTGCGATCCCGCAGCACCATCTCCCGGACTGACAGTTCATAACGCTCTTTCATCTTGGGAGAATCTGCGAGCAGCCATGCGGCAAGAGATTCTTCATAGACCAGCAGCCCCATCTCGTCGCACAAATCCAACTGGTAAGGATGGGCTATACCGGATATGAAGCGCACGGTGTTGAAGCCCGCTGCTTTCGCGTACAACATGTCGAGGCGCAGGAAATCGGGCGCGCTAATGGGCGGCACAATCTGACCCACGGGGCAGTGATTGCCCGTGTGGGTGCTTCGCAGGAAAATCCTTTTACCATTCAGCCGGAAGTATCCCCTCTCCACCCGGAAGTCTCGAAACCCGCAGCGCGCCGAAGCCTCGTCGAAACCATCCACTCCGTCAGCGCTTACACGCACCGTTACCCTGTACAAGAAGGGGTCATTCAAATCCCACAGCCGGTGATTCTCGATGTGCAATTGCGTTTCGATTACCGTGTCTCCGGCTGGCACGTCATGCTCAATATGGCTGACCAGGAGTGTTTTGCCGGTGGCGGCTGGCGCGGCGGTCAACTGCAAACGGCCACGAGTCCGCTTGGGGGAGGCATTGCGAATGCGGGCTCGCAGGCGGATTTCTCCTGTCTTCCAGTCCGGGCACAAAAAGATGTCTTCTACTCGGACCTCAGGAGCCAGCGACAACTCCACCGGCTCCACAATCCCTCCGTAGTCGAAACCGCTGCCAGGGACGTAATCAACTGTCTCGTTTCGGTGAGGGATTTCCTTCAAGACATAACCGTCGATCGGCTGGTCACCGGGTTTCAGCACCCGGACCGCCAGAAGGTTGCTTGCCTTCGGCTTGATGGCGTCGGTCACATCCAGAACGAAAGGAGTCTCCGCACCTTCGTGCGCGCCCGCATAGACCCCGTTAACCCACACCTCTCCCAAGTAGTCCACAGCGCCGAAACGCAGCAGGTAACGCCCTTGTGCATAGGGATGCGCCGGCGGGCTAAACTCGCGCCAGTACCAAACTACGCCGTGGTATGCCGGAAATACCTCCTGAAGGATTCCCGGCACCCTTGCCGGCTTGGCCTCAGGCGCCGACCGAGTAAACCATTTCTGCGCTCGCCCCACATTTTGCGAGTCCGTCGCCATCAGCCACTCCCCGTCTAAAAAAACGACAGGCGTGGCCGCTTGCGCGCGGTTGCTTCTAACGGCCTCGCGCTTCTGGTGCGTTTGCCCTGTTTCCCCTTCAGGGCTTGTCGCCGCCAGCGCAGCCTCCTTATCCAGCAGCGATCCGGTTACCCCCAATCCGATTCCTACCTCCGTCACATCTTTTAGAAAGCCCCGACGGTCCACGAATCCTCCCCTCTGCAGTACCACTTTGTGTGCGAGCTCTGCCTGCTCGATACCCTATGGAACACATAGAGATCTCATTGGAACCCGAGGTAAATGGAGCACGAGCTCGTCACCTGCCGACCGAAATTGGAAAGTATACGCCGCCTCTGGAGTAGGCGGCAAAATGGATATCAGGATACACCAGTTGCGCCCGCAGCGTCTCTTCCGCCATTTGCGTTGGAGTGGCTCATTTAGGTTTTGTTGGGCCGGACTTGACAGGCTGCGAACGCAGTCAGGGTAGACTCGCTATTTTATTCGCTACGATTATTCGTATAATATCGTATATATCTAATTGGTGTTATTGACTTTAAGTGGACACATGCCTATACAATATTTATCTGGGTGTGGTACTGAGGCATTGGAGCTAAATCAGAGAATGGCCGCGGTTGCGGTTACCGAAGCCAGGGAGATGTCAGTGATCCCCGGCTTAGCGTGCCGCATGAGCTATATGGCCAATTTCCTAAGAGCTGAGAAGACACAATGGTCAGGCTTGGCCAGTTTCCTTCGGAGAGGAGCATACCTTCATGAATCGCTCACAAAAAGGGATAGTGGCATATGCCCATAAGATTGGCATTTTCTGCTCAGCGGTGGCGTTGGCTCTCACGGTCACGTCGGCAGCTCGGGCACAAGTGTCGGGTGCAATTTCGGGAACGGCTGCCGATTCATCAGGAGCCGTGTTGCCGGGCGTAAACGTGGCAGTGCAAAGCCTGGAGACCGGAGCGATTCGCGCCGCAGTGAGCGACGGCATGGGGCGTTACAGTGTGCTTTCTCTTCCAGTCGGACAGTATGAAGTGAGGGCACAAAAGGCCGGGTTCAGAACCGAGGTCCGCACGGGAATCACCCTGGACGTCGGACAGGAGGCCACGGTTGACTTAGTGCTGCAATTGGGCGAAGTCAGGGAGCAAGTGACGGTGACGGGAGAAGCGCCGTTGGTCAGCGCCACGCCGACTGCGACCGAGGGTTTGGTCGGAGAGCGGCAAGTAAAGGACCTGCCACTGAACGGCCGAAGCTACGATGAGCTTCTCACCCTGAATCCCGGGGTCGTCAACTTCACGTGGGAGAAGACAGGCGGGGTCGGAATTTCCAACTCTACCGTGGGCAACATGTTCTCGGTCTCGGGGAACCGGCCGCAGCAAAACCTTTTCCTGTTGAATGGGGTGGAATACACGGGCGCTGCCGAAAACAATATGCAGCCTGGCGGCACCAGCCAGCAATTGCTGGGCGTAGATGCAGTTCGGGAATTCAACCTGCTGCGCGACACCTACGGCGCGGACTACGGCAAGCGGCCCGGTGGCCAAGTCACCATTGTCACCCAGTCGGGGACAAACGATTGGCACGGGACAGCATTCGAATTCCTGCGCAACAGCGATTTTGATGCGCGCAATTTCTTCGATCAAAGCCACATCCCGCATTTCGCGCGCAACCAGTTTGGGGGGTCTTTGGGGGGACCGATCCAAAAGGACAGGACCTTTCTGTTTGGCAATTACGAGGGATTCCAACAGCACCTGGGGTTAACCGATGTGACGCTCGTTCCGGACAACAACGCGCGCAACGGTCTATTGCCGGGTCCGAGTGGCACGTTGCTCAACGTAGGAGTGGCGCCCGGAGTTGCGCCACTGCTTTCGTTGTGGCCCGTACAAAGCCCGAACGCACCGGACTTCGGAGGCATCGCCGAATCGTTCAGCAACCCTTTGCAGACGATTCGAGAGGACTTTGGAACCACGCGGCTCGACCACATCTTCTCTGAGAAAAACTCCCTCGCCGCGGTCTACACGATCGACGACAGTGCAGATAACTCACCCACCATCAATCCCTATAGCACGGACCTGGAGAGCCTCCGGGAACAGGTCCTTAGCCTCGAAGAAACCCACGTTTTCTCCCCCACGCTGATCAACACCGCACGCTTCGGTTTCTCTCGCGCCAGCTACTTCTATACGGGAGAACCCACCCCCAATACCCCCGCAGCGAGTGTTCCGAGCTTTTTGGTTGGCCGTCCTGTCGGCGCGGTGGTGATCGGGGGAAGCGCGGCATCGAATCCGGCCGCCCAATTAAGCCTTGCCGGAAGCAACAATGGAAGTAACCTGGACATCGCGCGGAATCTTTTTACCTTTGAGGATCGTGTAACCTACACAAGAGGGCGCCACCGGGTTAGTGCGGGAGCGTGGTTCCAACGGCTCGAGTCCAATGAAAATCTGGCGCTCAGCCAGTTTGGACAAGCTACATTTACAAGTCTGACGACCTTCCTGCAGGGCACGGTGGGCACTTTCCTGTTTGATCCCACACCGACCCCTCTGGGCTGGCGCTCCTTGCTCGGCGCCTGGTACCTCCAAGACGACATCCGGCTGTGTCCAAAGTTGAACCTATCCCTGGGTTTCCGCGACGAATTCACCAACGGGTGGAACGAAGCTCATGGGCGGGGCGCCAACTTCGTTTTCAACAACGGGGTGATTGTGACTCAACCGCAAGTCGCAAACTCAGTCTTCACTTCCAACAACGCGAAATTCCTGCCCCAACCGCGAATCGGGTTGGCGTGGAGCCCCTTCAGCGCCAAGACCGTCGTCCGCGCCGGCGCTGGGATGTACAACGATCTTCAAGATGCGCTTGGATACCGCCTCGACCAGAATGCACCCTTCAATCCGACCGACAGCATCGCGAGCCTCCCGGTCTCCCATCTCCCCTTCACCCCCGGCGCCCCACTGCCGTCAAGTGCGAAGCTGGTGCCAGGAGGGGTTCAACCCAATTTGAAGACGCCGACCCTGGTGTCCTATTCCCTCAGGATTGAACAGGAATTGACTCCCAACACCTCGTTCAGCATCGGTTATGTGGGATCTCACGGGTACCACGAGATCGTCAGCGTGGACGCGAACGAACCTTTCCCCACGATTTGCCCTGCGGCTCCCTGCCCGACTTCCCTCCCCGCCGGGACATACTACATTCCGAGTGGAGCACCAAAGGCCAATCCGGCGCTGGCGAACACCTGGAGCTGGTTTTCTGAGGGGGTCAGCTCCTACAATGCCCTGCAATTGGATTTTACTCACCGCTTCAGTGGGGGCTTGACCTTGAGGGGAGTTTACACTTGGTCGAAGGCCCTCGACGACGGGGATTCACTGAATGCCACCGCAGCGGCCAATGCCCCGGGGTTGGTCATGAATCCCTTCGACCTCCACGCAGACTGGGGACTGGCGACGTTTGACGTCAGAAACGTCGGGGTCATTAACGGAAGCTATGCGCTGCCGTTCGGACGGGGGAGGGCCTTCGTGAATGGCTTTGGCGGTGGGCGTAATGCACTGATAAGCGGCTGGACCTTGAATAGCATTGTCACCTTGCAGAACGGTTTTCCATTCACGCCCCAACTCAGCTTCAATCCCTCCAACAACGGGGATACGCGCAATCCGGTGCGTCCGTCTCTGAACCCGGCGTTCTCCGGGCCGGTGATTCTGGGTAACCCCAACCAGTATTTCAATGCCAACGCCTTTATCGTCCCACCTAACGGGACTTACGGGAATCTTGGAAGAGATACCTTTATTGGGCCGGGGCTCGCTACGCTTGATCTCTCGTTGCTCAAGGAAACGAAGATTACGGAGAGACTTGGTTTACAGTTTCGCACCGAGTTCTTCAACGTTTTGAACCACGCTAACTTCAACACCCCAAACCTGATCGTGTTTACATCCGCCACTGGGGCCCCCTCCCCCACCGCCGGCGTGATCACCAGCACATCTACAACGTCACGGCAGATTCAATTCGGACTCAAGCTGATGTGGTAGCGCGGGGATTCCCCTCCTTATACAAAGAGGGCCAGGGGATGGTTGGCTCGCATGCTTGACGTGAGGAGAAAAAAGAGCGGGCATTTCCTTCTCCCATGGGGAGAGGGTGGCCTGCGATCCCGATGCACTTTATCGGGACGCGGGTCGGGTGAGGGGTCATTCTCGCTGCCCGGCTAAGTCATCGGCTAGCACTGCGGCCTCTCAATGCCGTCGCAAGACATGGCGCTGGATCTCCGGCCAGAACTCCTGAACCACGTTTAGAGGAAAGCCTAGCGCAATCTGTTCAGATGCATTGCTGAATGTGTACCTCGCCGCGTTTCGGATGCTGGGAAGCCAAATTGTGGACACAGCAGTAGAAGCGTAGAACGAGCTAATACTGGCAAGGTTCAGTGTGGGGTGGCCCTGGGCGTTGTAGGTGAGGAAACTGTAGAGGACAGCGTGGGCGGCGCGACGCTTCAAGCTGTGCTGGCTGCTGGAAATGTAGCGGACATCTTCGTGGAGGAGGGCTGCCAGGGGCGCTTGAAAACTGCTCTGAAGGGTCGCAGTGCCCGCCCGCGAGACCACCCTGCGCCCGAACCCGGGCCAGCCGCCACCCCACTCACGGGGAGTGCCGCTGGTTTGGTCAAGCAACAAAGCCGTCATGACTGGACCGAGGTAGGTGCCTGCGGAGCAATAGGTCATGTTGAAGTAGAGCTTCCAGCGCTCGCTTCCAGTCAAGGGACTGAAGTTTAATTCAGAGGCTCCTGCCAAGCCCGTTACGGGGTTTATTGCCAGCCGTTGTTTTTGGTCCTCGACCAAGGAAGGCGCCGGGTTGTTTGTGCTTGAGGTCTGGCCCGAACTCGATGCCTGGGCGCCAATGTCCGAAGTGCCGGTCATTCCCGCGATGGCAGTGAACCCGTCCGTCAAAACCGCGTTTCCAAAGGCCTGCGGAGTAGATTCCCGCTTTCGCTGAAATGACTCCTCTGACATAAACGCTGGGGTGGACTGGCACCGAACCACCATTAGGTCGCCACTACTTTTCGTGAAATGCTCGTTACTCTCTGTGAAGAGCCGTTCTGAAGGCGAATTCGAATTCGACGGCGAGCAATCGGCGGCAACTTCGCCCAACGCCCAGGCAAGGCCGGGCGCACATATGAGCAGCCCCAAGGCGACCGTCACCAACCTCAGCCAAGAACACCGCGCAGGCTTTCTCAATATGTTGTGGCAGGCGATAGTCATTGATCGAAAACCTTCCAACCGCCGGTTGCCTCCAAGGCCCACGCCAAAGGTCAATTCGAGAATGCAATATTACCGCATTTCTTGGCGGAGGAAGACGGCCCGCACGCGAAATCTCCGGGTCTTGGAGTGCGGCCCGCCGCGGCGGGCCGCACTCCAAACTTGGCTTCTTGATAATCAGACTTAGCAGTACACTACTTCCAGGTTCGGGATAGATGAAACAGGGGAGGTGCCCTTCCATGACGGAAACTCACCGAACGTATTGCGGTCTCTGCCATCCGCGCTGCGGCGTGCGCCTGCGCGTCGAAGACGGTCGCGCCATCGAAGTCGAAGGCGATCCGGACCATCCAATCTCCCGCGGACGGCTTTGTGCCCGGGGCAGGCTGCTGGTGGATCACCTTTATCACCCCGCTCGCCTCAATTATCCGCTAAAGCGCGTTGGCGAACGTGGCGCAAACCAATGGCAGCGCCTCTCCTGGGACCAGGCGCTCGATGAGGTGGCCGAGCGGCTGGGGTCGCTCCGGAATCAGCACGGGCCGGAAACTCTCGCCTTCACCCACGGCACCCATCGGACCTATCACTGGGATGGCAGACGCTTCTTCAACCTGTTTGGCTCTCCGAACTTGTGCGGGGCGAACAATATCTGCATGTGCCCCAGCCATGCCGTCGAATACGCCACCTACGGAGGCTTCGTCCGCGGCGACATTGGGCGGACGAAGTGCCTGGTGGTGTGGGGGAACGCCCCTTCGCAAAGTGATCCCATCCTCGGCTTTCCTGAGGTTGTGGCCGCGAAAAAGAACGGCGCGAAACTCATTGTGGTGGACCCGCGTCGCACGCGCGAGGCGGAACTGGCGGACTGGTGGCTGCCGATCCGGCCCGGCACGGATGTGGCCTTGATGCTGGGTTGGCTGCGGTTGATGATCGAGGAGGGCTGGTACGATCGGGACTTTGTGGAACGCTGGACGGTGGGCTTCGAGGACCTTCGAGTAGCCGTCGCTCCGTACACGCCGGATATGGTCTCGGCCATCACCTGGCTTCCGACTGAGCAAATCTGCGAGTCGGCGCGCTACTACGCCGCCACCAAGCCCGCCGTGATCACTTGGGGCTTCGGTTTGGACAAGCAAGGGATCAACGCCACTCAGGCAGCACGGGCGCGCTGTCTGCTCCGAGCACTCTCCGGCAATCTGGACGTGCCTGGAGGAGAGTTGCTGGGCCGGGTGGACCCGGTGGGGAAGATCCTGGGCGACGACGTGATGGAGTTCAACGAAGCGCTGCCGCCCCAGCAGCGCGCGAAACAGCTTGGAGCGGATGAGTATCCCTTCTTCGGCTTCCCCGGATGGGAACGCAATGTGGCCGCAAACCGCCGCCTGCCTCCTGGCTATATGTCTCCACCGCTGGCTGACATGACCTGCATGGCCCACAAACGCGCCGTTTTCGAGGCCATCCTCACGCGCCGGCCCTATCCTGTCACGGCGATGACCTCCCTGGCCAGCAATCCACTGGTGACACTTCCCAATGTGCAGCGGACTTACGCGGCATTGAAGGCCCTTCAACTGTACGTGGTCATGGATTACTACCTCACACCGTCCGCGGCGCTGGCCGATTATGTGTTTCCCGCTGCCTCGACGATCGAGCGGACAGAGCTTTGGCTGACCCCGAGCTTTTGCTTGGCCTGCCCCAAGGGGATTGGTCCTCTCTACGAGCGGCGCGATGACTACCAGTTTTGGCGGGGACTGGCGACGCGCTTGGGGCAGGGTCAGCACTGGCCTTGGCAAACTGTCGAGGAGGTTTGGGATTACCGGCTCGCCCCCGTCGGCCTGACTTTTGAGGAACTGCTGGCGCGAAACGGGCTGTTTGGGAAACGCGACTACCAGCGGTACGAACAGTTCGGGTTCGGCACTCCGTCCGGGAAGGTGGAACTGCGATCGAGCACCTTCGAGGCCCTTGACTGCGCGCCAGTCCCCGTCTACCGCGAGCCCGCCCACAGCCCCGCCGGCGATTCCGACTTGGCGCGAGAGTATCCCTTGGTGCTCATCACCGGCAGCCGGTTCATGCCCATGTACCACTCCGAGCAACGGCACTTGGCGGCGGCGCGGGCCCAGATGCCCGATCCCCGGCTGTCGCTGCATCCGGATACGGCGACAGCATTGGGACTGGCTGAGGAAGACTGGGCCTGGGTGGTCACGCCCCAGGGACGTATCCGCCTGCGCACGCACCTCACCACCGCTCTCGATCCGCGCATGGCCGATGTGCAGCACGGCTGGTGGTTTCCCGAGCGCTCGGGAGCGGAACCGGAATTGTTCGGAGTCTTCGAATCCAACGCCAATATGCTCTGCCCTGACGGAGCAAAGTTCTGTAGCCCCGAGATTGGCGGTTGGCCCCACACGGCTTTGCTCTGCCGGGTGGAACGTGAGGCTGCGTAGCCGACGCAATCAAGCGTTACGAATAGAGCGTAGCGCGGACCTGCTTCCCAAGGTCCGCGGTTATCCGGTCTTTGTCGCCCAGGAACCGCAGACCTTGGGAAGCAGGTCTGCGCTACACTTGCTACATGCATAAAACTCCGGTGAAGCGAGGTTTGGTTGCCCAGCCGGGTGACTGGCCGTGGTCCAGCCGGAGGTTTTACTACCCGCAGGACAGGCCCGTTCTGGCGATGGATAGAATGCCGCGAGCGCAGGGGGCGGCGAGGATTATGGCGCTTACAAGGAAGGGCCGCCGCGGCGGATATGCGCCATCAGCGAATGCGGTGGATGCGGTTTTTGCGTATTTCAATTTGCATTGATTGGTGAGAAGATTTTCCCAATGCAGTTTGGGCTTTGGTGAATACATCGAAGGAGCGAAGTATGAACAACTCTGTAGACTCGGATCTGCCTTCCGCAAACCAGACCTCGGACCTGCTTGCCGAGGTGGCTCTGAACCTGCGCTGGTCCTGGAATCATTCCGCCGACCAGCTCTGGGAGCGGCTTGATCCTGAGTTATGGGATCTGACACATAACCCCTGGTTTGTCCTGCAGACGGTCTCGCGAGAAAAGCTGGCGAGTGTGACCAGCGACCCTGGTTTTCAAAGGCTGGCGCGGGCGATCGTGGAGAGGAACCGCGCGGCAGTGAAGCCAGCCGGGTGGTTCCAAAAAGCGCATCCTGACGCTGGTCTCAAGAGTATTGCCTACTTTAGCATGGAATATATGTTGAGTGAAGCGCTGCCGATTTATTCGGGCGGCCTCGGCAATGTTGCGGGCGATCAGCTTAAGGCGGCAAGTAACCTGGGCGTTCCGGTGATCGGCGTAGGTTTGCTTTACCAGCAGGGCTATTTCCGGCAAGAGCTTGATGCCCAAGGGAACCAGCAGGCACTCTACCCATACAACGATCCCGGGCAATTGCCGATAGCGCCGGTGCGGGAGCAAAACGGGGAGTGGGTACGCTTCCCACTTGCGTTCCCGGGCTTCCAGCTCTGGCTCCGCGCTTGGGAGGTGAAGGTGGGTCGGGTCAAGCTGTACTTGTTGGACACCAATGACCCGGCGAACATCCCGTCCCACCGCGGTATTGGCAGCGAACTTTACGGAGGCGGACAGGAGTTGCGGCTGAGGCAGGAGTTGGTGCTTGGGATCGGGGGATGGCGATTGTTACACACCCTTGGCCTGGAGCCCCAAGTCTGCCATCTGAACGAAGGGCATGCCGCTTTCGCCGTGCTGGAGCGGGCATGGTCCTGCATGAAAGCCAACAATCAGCCATTCGATATCGCCCTGACGGTCACGCGCGCGGGAAACCTGTTCACCACTCACACGCCGGTGGACGCCGGCTTCGACCGCTTTGCATCCGAATTGGTAGAGAAGTATTTGAAGAAGTATGCGGAGGAGCAGCTCTTGATTTCGTTTCAGGACCTGCTCGCTTTGGGCCGGCGGGATAGGAATGACTCTCGCGAACCTTTTAACATGGCGTACCTGGCAATGCGAGGCAGTGGCGCGGTGAATGGCGTGAGCCGGCTGCACGGTGAAGTAAGCCGTCGGATTTTTCAGGGTCTGTTTCCGCGCTGGCCGGAACGCGAAGTCCCGGTAAGCCACGTCACGAACGGCGTCCACGCGCCTACATGGGATTCCGTCGAGGCAGATCGCCTCTGGGAAACCGCTTGTGGTAAAGAGCGGTGGCTCGGCCTCATGACGGATGTCGAAGGGGACTTTGATCATGTGCGCGATTCCGAGCTTTGGCAGTTGCGCGCCGAAGCCCGGCGGTCCCTGATTGACTACGTCCGAAAAGGGCTGCACCGGCAATTGACCAGCCAGGGTGTATCTCAAGAGCTGGTCGCGCGAGCTGAGCAGATACTCGATCCAAACGCTCTTACCATTGGATTCGCCCGCCGTTTCGCAACCTACAAGCGTCCCAACCTGCTCCTGCACGATCCCGAGCGGCTGGTTCGAATCCTCACCAATCCCCAGCAGCCGGTCCAACTGATTCTTGCCGGTAAGGCGCACCCGCAGGATCTCGCGGGACAGGCCATGATCCAGCAGTGGGTCAGCTTTGTCCGCCGCCCCGAGGTACGGCCGCATGCGGTCTTTCTGAGTGACTATGACATGCTAATGGCCGAGCGGCTGGTTCAGGGGATGGATGTCTGGATCAACACGCCTCGACGCCCCTGGGAAGCCAGCGGCACCAGCGGCATGAAAGTGCTTGTCAATGGCGGGCTGAATCTCTCCGAGCTCGATGGCTGGTGGGCGGAAGCGTATTGTCCGGAGGTAGGCTGGGCCTTGGGAGACGGCAAGGAGCATGGCGACGACGCCTCCTGGGATGCTGCCGAGGCTGGAAGCCTTTACGAGTTGCTGGAGCGCGAGGTCATCCCGGCTTTCTACGCCCGCGATGAGAGAGGAATTCCTCCCGGCTGGGTGGCTCGGATGCGGAAAAGTATGGCGCACCTGACGCCGATTTTTTCGGCAAACCGCGCGGTGCGCGAGTATACGGAGAAGCATTACCTGCCGGCTGCTGAGTCCTACGGTGCGCGCGCCGCAAACGGAGGCCATCTTGGATCCGATCTGTTCCAGTGGCAGAGAGAATTGGCAAGGCACTGGTCAAGGGTACGATTCGGTTCTCTCACCACCGAGCAGCACACCGATCATTACGTCTTCCAGGTCCAGGTGTATCTTGATGAGCTTGATCCTGAGGCGGTAAGGGTCGAGCTTTACGCGGACCGGCAGAACGGCGCTGAGCCTGTTCGGGAGCCGATGAATCGTGGCGAGCAACTGGTTGGTGCGTCAAATTCTTTCCTTTACGTCGCCAGTGTCCCGGCCAATCGACCCGCCAGCGATTACACTCCACGGGTGGTTCCTTATAAGATTGGAGCCTCCGTGCCACTGGAAGCCCCATTCATCTGCTGGCGTGACCCCTCAATGTAGTTGGCGTCTAAGGACGGCATATTGGGCTAGAAGCCGGGTGAATCGGACCCGCTCACAAAACCGGTCCGTACCACGTGTTAAGGATTCTCAATAAATCCAAGTGACTACCCATCAGACCATTCACAAAATCGAGACGCGCAGACCCCTGCGGCCATGAAAAGGTCCTTCTGTGCCGCATTCGGATTTAACTGTAGGTTGTTCGTTGCTTAACCTCACCTTCAAAGTGCCCGACTAAACTCAACCCTTCCAAATTCGAAAGCGCTCGAAAGCGCCTTGAGGAGGTGTTGTTGTGAAGTGTGTCAAATCAGGGCTAAGATGTCTTCCCATCCTTGCATTGATTGCTGTTGTCATTGGCCTAAGTGCCCAGGCACTGGGCCAGTCGACTTATGGAGTGCTCGTCGGAACCGTTACTGACAATTCCGGGTCTGTAATTCCGAACGCAGGAGTCGAAGCCCGTAGCCAGGGCACAGGCGTGGCGCGCACGACCCACACCGACAGCGAAGGGGACTACCAGTTCGTGAATATGGATCCCGGCAGTTACACGATCACTGTTTCCGCAGAGCGCTTCGCGGTGGAAAAGAACGAGAGCGTGGTTCTTCCGGCGCGCGAAACCGTTCGCTCGGACTTCAAGCTGCAGGTCCAGAGCGTGAGCCAGCAAGTCGTAGTTACCGCCCGCCAAGAAGTGGTCAGCGAAGACCTGACGCAGTCCAGTTCGATGTCGGGCAGGGAGATTGACTCGTTAGCCCTCAACTTCCGTGCCACCAATGCTCCCAGCCCCATCGGCACTGCGGCGCTGACCGGGCCCGGTGTCAACGAAGATCCGGGCGGCAACCTGACCTTCTCCGGCCAGTTGCCGACGGCGACGTCGTTCACCCTCGATGGCACTTCGATACAGTTGGTCCGTTATGGTGGCCCAACTCGCGACCTGTTCCCCTCCGTCGAGGGTATCGCGGAATTCCGCGTGAACACTGCCGGCAACAACGCGGAATTTGCGCAGCCCACTGACTTGACCGTGGTCACCAAGAGCGGCAGCAATCAATTGCACGGTAGTGGCTTCTGGTACATGCAGCGCAAGAATTGGAACGCCATAGACCCGATCGCCGACTACAACCCGTCGCTGAACGCTAACACCCTCGGCGGCTCGATCGGCGGTCCGATCATCAAAGATCACACCTTCTTCTACTTCGACTATGAAGGCGTGCGTTTGGACCAGAATTCCCTGATCGCAACCCAGACCGTCCCGACGGCGTGGACCACCGGAGACTTCTCCGGGGTTTCGGGCCTGACCCTGACGAACCCGCTTACCGGGCAAGTCATCTCCGGCAACAAGATTACCAACATCAACCCGACGGCTGCCCAGATTCTCCCGCTGTTTTTCCCCACGCCCACCAACTCAAGCTCGAACATTGATTCGACCGGTAACAATCTGGTGACGACCATGCCGGGCAAGTACTCCGAGAATGGGTACGACGGGCGCCTCGACCACGTCTTCAATGCCAACCATCGCATCTTCTTTCGTATCACGCAGAAGAACATCACCAGTAGCGGTACGGACGGCACCGCCGCAACCGGCGCGCTGGGGTCCACCGGCGACACCAGCTACAATCCCCTCATGGAAACGTTCTCAACCACCACGGACGCCACCAACCTGGCTGTCTCCTACAATTGGGTCATCCGGCCGAATCTCATGAACGAGCTGCGGGGCGGGTGGACACGTGCGGATTTCAATTACAGCTATCCGCAGGCATTGCTGGGAAACACCATCATCTCGCAACTGGGTATCACCGGCCTGCCCGGCCCGCCCAAGAACGGGCTGGGCGGCGTGCCCGTTTTCTACGTGGGGAACCTGCTGGGCGGCGCCACCAACCAATACGGGCACCCGCGCGTAGAAGGGAACGGCGTTTTTGAGTTGGGCGACGACCTGAGTTGGATACACGGCCGGTGGACCTCGAGGTTTGGCTTCGATTTCCGGCGTCTAAACTATCGGGACAACATCACCTTCAACCTCGGGGACGAATACGGGGACTACCACATCAGCGGCGCGTACACCTGTTCCGGGGCGGAGGTTCAGACTTACCCGGACGCCTGTGCGGTGGCGCAAATGCTCCAAGGGGATGTGGATTACGGATTGCAAGCGCAGAACGGCCCCGACGGAAAGCCCTACGGATACCACTACGACGGCTTTGCCCAGACGGAGTGGAAGGTGCGGCCCAGCCTGACCTTGACCGCAGGCCTCCGCTACGAGCTCAACCCTCCCTTTCAAGATGCCACCAACCAACTGGGCAACTTCAACTACAGTGTTCCGGGCGGTCAACTGGTGGTCAACCCGAACGAGAATATCAATCCGCTTTGGAAGGAAGCTGTAGGCAACACTCCTTTTGTGCTCGGCAGTTCGGTCGGCCTGGGTCCCGGGCTGCGTTACACCTATTGGGATAACATCCAACCCCGCTTGGGTTTCGCTTGGAGCCCGGCATCCAGTCGTGACACCGTGGTGCGCGCTTCCGCCGGAGTGTACTCGGTGCCGGTCCTCGGAGCGGTGCTCTACTCGGAACTGGGTGTGGACACTAGCTACTATGGGGTTTACCAACCCACCAACACCACTCCAATATTGAACTTCAGCAACATTTTCTCCGGGACACCGGGGGTTTCTTCCTTCCCGGGCTACCGCCGCGCCAACCAATGGAATCTGAAGGATCCGCGGGTCTACCAGTGGAACGCGACGTTTGACCGAAACATCGGCTTCCAGACGGTGCTACGGCTCAGCTACGTAGGTTCGCACACCGTGGACCTGATCTATAGTCCGGACCTGAACCAAGTGGCGCCGAATACGGCGGCCTACACCGATCCGAGCACCGGCAAGATCGTGTATGGATACGCCGCACTGACGGCCACTCCCGCGCTGCGCCAGCAGAATCTGAAGTTCCCCAACTTCACCGAAGTTCTGACTCGCAACAACGGACCGAGCGACAAGTATGACGCGTTCGTCGTGGAATTGAATCGGCGCTTCGCGCGCGGGCTGAGCTTCTCCAACAGCTACACCCTGGCTTGGAATAAGACCAATGCATTGGGCACGGCGCCGAATTCAGCCATCCCCACCGGCGGACAAGGCGACAACGGCGGCAACGTCAACAACATTTATGACATCACTACCGACACCGGAAACGCCTTCTACGATCCGCGTAATAGCTTCATCAGTACGTTGGTTTACGAGCTGCCGTTCGGCCGTGGCAAGACTTTCCTCGCCGACTCCAGCCGTGCCGAGGACCTCGCACTCGGTGGCTGGAACGTCACTGCAATCACCCTGCTCCACTCGGGCCTCTGGATGACTCCCTATTATCCGAGTAGTGTATACGACTCTTCGGGTACGGACCCCGCCGAGCGCTCGGTGAGCCAACAGCGCCCGGACTGCTCCGCCGGAGGGAGTGGTTACCTTTCAAACCCCACCACTGCGGCGTTCTTCAACGTGTCGCCTTATACCATTCCAGCCCATCCTGTGGATGCCAGCGGTACGGCTGTGCCCATCGGACGCTTCGGCAACTGCGGCGTGGGGACCCTGGAAGGACCAGGGACAGCAACCTTCTCGATGTCGGCAGGCAAGACGTTCCACTTGAACGAGCGCTTCAGTCTGAGGTACGAGGCGCAGTTCTCTAATTTGTTCAACCTTGCCAATTGGGGGTTGCCGAATATGAACATCACCAGCAAATTCGGGCTCATTTCC
This sequence comes from uncultured Acidobacteriota bacterium, assembly GCA_963832915.1. GTDB lineage: Bacteria > Acidobacteriota > Terriglobia > UBA7540 > UBA7540 > CAVROP01. The sequence goes on along the minus strand of CAWHWE010000088.1, from coordinate 10,425 downwards.
AGCAGCCAGGAGGTGGCGCAGGCTGGACCTCGTACCATCCAGATGTCACTTCGCTTCCGGTTCTAGCGCGTGGCGTGTTCACAGGGGCAACCGGCGGACCTGCGTCCGCCGGTCCCACTTTGCAGGGTTGTGGAGAATCAACAAGGATGAAGAAGAATAAACTCCTATTTACGCCCGGGCCGCTCACCACCAGCGAAACCGTCAAACAGGCCATGATGTGCGACTTGGGCTCGCGAGATGCGGAATTTCTTGAGGTAGTGCAAAAAATCCGTCGCCGTTTGCTGGAGTTGGGGAATGTGGCCGAGGGCTCCTACGAGGCTGTTCTGATGCAGGGCTCGGGCACCTTCGCAATCGAGTCCGTGATCTCCTCGGCACTGCCGCGCCACGGCAAGCTGCTGGTTCTGATCAACGGCGCCTACGGACACCGTATGGCGAAGATCGCACGCACCCTGGGCATTGCAACCGAAACCCTTGTCTTCTCCGAATCGTGTCCGGTCGGTCCTGCCGAGGTTCGCCAGGCTCTGGCGCGCGATCGGGCTATCACCCACGTCGGAGCGATTCACTGCGAGACCTCCACGGGGATCATGAATCCGGTGCGAGAAATTGGGGGTGCGGTGAATGAGCAGGGCCGCATGTTCATCGTGGACGCGATGAGCAGCTTCGGAGGTGTGCCCATTGGCCTCACCGAAAGTCGCATCGACTTTCTGGTATCCTCGGCGAACAAATGCATCCAGGGCGTTCCAGGCTTCGGCTTTGTGCTTGCCCGGCGCGATCTTTTGATTTCTTCCGAAAGCTGCGCGCGCAGCCTCAGCCTCGACTTGGCCGCGCAGTGGAGGGGATTCGAAACTGACGGCCAGTTCCGCTTCACGCCTCCCACGCATGCCCTCCTGGCGTTCTGGCAGGCGCTCCAGGAGTTGGAGCAAGAAGGAGGAATTGCCGGTCGCGCCGCTCGCTATGCGGCGAATCAGAAAATCTTGCTGGAGGGCATGAAGGAGCTGGGCTTTGACGCCTATCTCGCGCCAGAGCACCAAAGCTACATCATTACGTCATTCCGTTATCCGAAACATCCAAACTTCGATTTCAACCGGTTCTATCACCACCTTAGCCAACGGGGCTTTGTGATTTACCCGGGAAAGGTCAGCGACGCTGACTGTTTCCGGATTGGCACTATCGGCCACATCTTCCCCGAAGACTTGAAGGCGCTCATCGCCGCAGTTGGACAGACGCTCAAAGATATGCAGATCGGCCGGATGTAGCGCGGGCATCCTGCCCGCATCCTCTTGCCCTCGGCTGCGGTTGCGATGGAGTCTCTTTGGCCACGAGCCGTTAAGTTTCCTGCGTGCGGGAGCGGGACGCTCCCGCCACAGCGGGCGAGACGCCCGCGCTACGACCTCGCAATAAGGAGTATGAAATGAATGATGTCAATCGCACGCCTGGGAGATACCACGGCAAGTTGCAAGCAGTCATTCTCGACTGGGCCGGCACCACGGTCGACTACGGCAGCTTTTCTCCTATCCGGGCCATGCAGCAGGTGTTTCGACTTCGGGGCATAGCTGTCTCCGACGACGAAGTGCGCCGTGACATGGGCTTGCTGAAAAAGGACCACATCCGCTCCTTGCTCCGTAGCCCGCTTGTCGCACAAGCGTGGCGGAAACATTATGCCCGGCAGGCAACGGAATCCAACGTCGAGGAGTTGTACCACGAGTTTCAGCCCGTGCAGATGGTTCGCCTCGAACAGAACTCTGACCTCATCCCCGGAGTGGCGGAGGCCATCGAACGCATGCGCCGGCGCGGCCTGAAGATCGGCAGTACGACCGGCTACACGCGGCCCATGCTCGAGATCCTTCTCGCCAAAGCCGCCACGCAAGGTTACGAACCCGATTGTTCTCTCGTCCCGGATGACGTGGGCGGAGGCCGGCCTCTGCCCTGGATGTGTTACGAAATCGCCGTTCGGCTGAAGGTCTTTCCGCTCGAGTCCTTCGTGAAGGTCGGCGACACCGTGGCCGACACCGAAGAAGGTCTCAACGCCGGCATGTGGACGGTGGGAGTGGTTCGAACTGGAAATATGGTTGGCTTGACACAAGCGGAGTTCGATGCGCTTTCGCCGGCAGAACGGGACAGGCGGCTCCAGAGCGGGCGCGAACGTTTGATGGAAGCCGGTACTCATTACGTGATCGATAACGTCTCTGACTTCGATCTGGTCTTCGACGAAATCGACGCGCGCCTCGATCGCGGTCACCGTCCGTAAGACTGCGTCACGTGACAACTGTTCCATTCCGGGGTCGGAACCTCCTCACCCCTCTCCCCCTTGGGAGAGAGAGGGGGGTGAGGGGGTTATTCAGCGACCCATGCAACGGTTATTTCGTGACAACCCGTGAGGGTTTAAGGCCCGCCGACGATCATGGGGCTACAGGTTACAAACCGGCGTTTGTTGCGCCACCAGATGCTGATCGTTATCTTGCTGATGACCGGTTACGCCGGCTTCTACGTTTGTCGCTCGAATTTTTCTGTAACCCTCCCGCTGATCATTGACGATTTAACGGCTCGCGGCGTTCCGGCAGCAGAGGCGCGCATCCGTCTCGGCCAGATTGCTTCTTTGGGTATGTTGGCGTATGCGCTGGGCAAATTCTTGCTTGGCGGGCTGGCGGATTTCTGGGGAGGCAAACGCCAGTTTCTCGCCGCGATGGGCGGCGCAATCTTGTGCACGTTGGTTGCCGCCGCCAGCGGCACCTTGCCTGTGTTCGCGCTGGCATGGGTATGCAACCGGCTCATCCAGTCCGCAGCGTGGGCTGGGTTGGTGAAAATTACATCGCGCTGGTTTTCATTTGCCACCTACGGCACGGTGATGGGCGTTATGAGCCTGAGCTTCCTGTTCGGCGACGCCATCGGCAGGGATTTCATGGGCGTCTTGATCGCTCATGGCCTGGGCTGGCGCGGCGTATTCGTAGTTGCCGCTTGCAGCCTGTTCGCGCTCTTCTTGGCAAATCTCCTGCTTCTCAAGGAATCAAGCACCGAAATCGGGGAACCGGAACCGACCGTGAACCCTGATAACCTGTTCGCAAGCAGCGCGGACGAGAAGCGGACGGGCGGTGTGGCTGCGCTGCTTGGACCCTTGTTCCGCAGCCCTGCCTTCTGGATCGTTTGTGCTCTTTCTCTAGGCACCACCTTCGTTCGCGAGACGTTCAATACCTGGACGCCCACTTACTTTTATGAAGTGCTGGGCTTCAGCCAAGGCAAATCCGCCCAGTTCAGTGCCCTCTTCCCGCTGTTTGGAGGATTTTCCGTGCTGCTCTTTGGTTATCTAAGCGACCGATTGGGGCGCGGGGGACGGGCGACGATTACGTTCGCTGGACTTCTTTTTGCCACGCTCACGCTGTTTGTGCTTGCTTTGCTTCGACCCAGTGCACTTCACAACTTGCCCGTGGCACTGGTGGCACTGGCGGGATTCTTCATAGTGGGCCCTTACTCCTATCTCGCCGGCGCTATGGCGTTAGACTTTGGTGGGAAGCAAGGAGCGGCCACATCCTCCGGCATCATTGATGGCATTGGCTACCTGGGCGGAGTTTTGTCGGGCGACGCGGTGGCTCGCATTTCTCTTGCTTCCGGTTGGCAAGGCGCATTCATTGTTCTGGGAGTCGTCACCGCTTTCTCCTCTTTGGCTGCTGCGTTCTTCTTTGTGCTTCAACGTCGCCCTGCAACTCCATCTGCCAACTCCTTGGCCGCCTCGCGGCCTGATGTCGCCTAGCACTGAATTCTCAAGAACCGACGCGCAATGGGCGTTGATCAAGAAACCCCCGGTGGCGGTAGTGGGTCAATTTGATGCCGTAATGGCAAGTTTATCCGTCAACTGACGGACCCATTGGCGGCGTGAGGCCGCCTCCACATCAAATCGACCCGCTACCCTTGTGGCTTCCGCACGCACACTGGGAATTAAAGTGAGCCAGGGAGCGCGCCTCAAAAGAGCTTCCGGGGGGGCGGGCTCTTGGGCCGCGCCCCCGGAATTTTAGCCACGATACAGCAGCACCTAGTGTCCTGTATCATAAATGTCTTTACTAATCGACAGGGTTGCTGCATACTGGATTCACTATGCCGTTGCCTGCCGCACCCGCTCTTCGTCTGACACTCTCTCAGCGCAACGAACTTGTCCAAGTCACTCGCTACCCCGGTACGCCGCAATCGATCGTGCTCCGTTGTCGAGTAGTGCTGGGGGCAGCCGAGGGGACCGCGAATAACGAGTTGGCGCGCCAGCTGTCCACCAGTTTGCCGACCGTGCTGCTCTGGCGGCGTCGTTTTCGGCAGCAAGGATTGCTCGGCGTTTTGCAGGACAAGGCTCGTTCCGGACGCCCCCGCTCCGTTACCCCGGAGAAAGAGGCGGCCATCATCGAAGCCACCCGGAACACCAAACCCAAAAACGCTACTCATTGGAGTGTCCGCAGCATGGCCCGGCATCAAGGGGTCAGTTCGGCTACCGTGCAGCGTATCTGGAGCGCCTATCACCTCCAACCGCACCGCGTCGAGCACTTCAAGTTCAGCACCGATCCCGAGTTTGTCCGCAAGGTACGCGATATTGTTGGCTTGTACCTGAACCCGCCTGACAAAGCGCTGGTCTTCAGTGTGGACGAAAAGAGCCAGATCCAGGCTTTGGACCGCACCCAACCGCTCTTGCCCTTACGCCCAGGGTTGCCGGAACGACAGACCCATGACTACGAGCGACACGGGACAACCACTCTGTTTGCGGCACTGAACGTATTAGACGGAACGGTCATTGGACACTGCCAACCCCGGCACCGACATCAAGAGTTCCTCGGTTTTCTTGATCGCCTGGCAGCCTCCGTCAACGACCGTGGTCAAGACGTACACATCGTCATGGACAACTACGGAACTCACAAACACCCCCAAGTGAAGACTTGGTTCGCCGCACATCCCCGCTATCACGTACACTTCACGCCCACAGGATCATCCTGGTTGAATCAGATCGAGCGCTGGTTTGCGGAAATCACCGCCAAGCGCATTCGCCGCGGTACCTTCCTCAGCGTCAAGGAACTTACCCGCGCTATCCAAGCTTACATCCACGAGAACAACCGAACTCCTAAGCCTTTCGTTTGGACAACGACCGCTAAATCGATCCTGAGAAAGCTCAAGAAATATAAAGAGAGTTTAGATACAGGACACTAGCGCGGTTGAGAGGTAGAGCCCTTTGCGAACACACCATTTGCCGCTGAGTTGGCTTATGACTAGGTTGGAATCTCCATGGATCGTCACTCGCCCTGGCGGGCGAGAACTCAGGTATTTCAGGATGCGTAGGACACCAGCATATTCCGCCACGTTGTTGGACATTGCCTTGCCTTTACCTACCACGCCATGGTCTTTCAGGAGGACGGTACCATCTTCACCCTTGATGACGACACCCAGGCTGGCAGTTCCTCCCGGATTGACAGGTTCGCAGGCGCCATCGAACCAGGCAAGATAGTCATTCATGCTGCCTTGTCGCCTGGGAGGAGGAAGGGGAGGGGGGAGCGAGGAGGAGCTAGCGGGGGGAGAGGATGGAGGTAGGGCGAATATATCAGAAGACACACTGCTCCTCTGTTTACTAACGTTCGAACTCAGCAGGCATGGCTGTGATGATTGGTGACTCATGTTTCACGGGGCCGCTCGGCTCGCCGCTGTGGGCGGGCTCGCGTTCGCTATGTTTGAGTTTTGATCGTGGGCATCCGTGGAATGGCTTCGCTCGCTTGGGGCTCGCTCAGCCCGATCTCATCTCATCGCCTAAGACAGCCAGCGCAAGCAACCGGGCTATCAGAGGGTGACGATCCTAGGAAACGCACACTGCGAGTGAGTGCTTCCTTCGGTAATAACTTCCCCCCGCCAGGGGGCTGACCAGGGTCCGCCAGAACCCTCCCCTGACAGGAAGAAGTAAACCTACTCGCACTTACCGAAGCATGATCGGCTCGGAGCATCAGCTCCGAGCCCGGTGACTCACCTGAGGTGTCCGCTGTCGCTTCGCCGCCATTGTTCCCGCGCCTTGTCATTTACGTAACAGGTATCCCGGGTACTGACCGATTGGGGACCTTCTTCAACCTTACAACTCGGGTGCCGCTCTCTAAGCTGGCTGTGCTTCTCTAGGCCGTGATACGGACTCCGTACCCTTTCCCGAGAGGTCTTGCGGAAGCTGACGTGTGCGGGAAGCTCTACCTTGCCTTGAGGGCTAGCCATGGGACAGCGATCAAATCGGTAATTCCCATGGTTGGCTACGTCGTCGATGTGGCGGACCACAGAGACCGTTGCTTGCGTCACGTAACTGGCGGAGAGCTGCTTCTTGGTCAGCTTCATAATTACAGCCTTACATTGTGGGAGCTTGTGAGCCTGTTACGGCAATGAACTCCCCTTAAATAACTCACGTATGGCTAATCACACTAATATTGTACCAAGCCAGGCAATTTCAAAACTAGCCCCTGAAATGGCACTCTGGGAAGCATCCAAATGCGTTCAGTTGTCGATGGGATCTAACTGGGGTGCGCATTCAACCTTCCCGTGTTTCCCAGTCTCTCTGCCCTCGGTAAAGGGGAGGCCGGCAGCTACCGAACTACCGGCCCTGAAGCTGGGAAAGCTGAATCTGTCTTGCACTCCTGGTTAGTATAGCCCTCAGACCAGTCACGTGACGGCAGGACCAGAACTATATGTGTCCTAGAATGAGAGGCTTACGAGCAGTGTGTCTTATCCTCTAGCGAGAAGATGGGAGCAGCAGGGACCTGCCTGCAGCGTGTTAATATTGAGAGCTTAGCGAAAGGTAAACCCGGCGCCGTTGATCGTGGGATATCGGGCAATCGGCCGCAGACACCTCTACGGTTCGGCCGTCTGCCGTCAGTGCCCCGAACTCACACCTCCTACGTCATCACAGTCGGCGCGAACAGCCAGAGAGGCGTATGATGGGGCTGTTTTCGAGTTGAATAAAGGGAGTTGCGGCTGAGAACTTCCCAGGAGGATCTCATCGATGAATCTGCCGAAGCCGCTGTCGTCCGAGCCGATTACGCGCCGTGACCTTCTTCAGGGCGCCTCTGCGGTGGCACTGGCAGGCCTTTTCGGACGTATGCCCATTGCCCCTACAGTCAGCACGGTGCCAGAACTAGCAGCCGGCCCGCGCACGGCCGACCAGGCCAAATTGTTCCCTGAGAAATTCCTCTGGGGATGCGCTACCTCCGGTCATCAAGTTGAGGGAAACAATACGAGTAGCGACGTCTGGACTCTGGAACATTTGCCTCAGAGCGTCTTCAAGGAACCCTCCGGAGATTCCTGCGACCATTACCACCTCTATCCCCGGGACATCAGCCTGTTGGCCGATCTGGGTTTCAACGCCTATCGCTTTTCCCTGGAGTGGGCGCGGATCGAACCCGAGGAAGGCTTCTTTTCCAGGGCTGAACTCGAACATTACCGGCGCATGCTGGCTGCCTGCCGCGAGCACAATCTGACCACACTACTTACCTACTCCCACTTCTCGATTCCCCGCTGGTTTGCCTGCAAGGGTGGCTGGCAGATCTTCCACGGCCGATCTGTACGCCCGGTTTTGTGAGAAGGCGACCAGACACCTGGGCGATTTGGTGGATTACGCCTCGACCTTCAACGAGCCGGACCTACCGCAATTGTTTCGTTGGTTACACATTCCAGGATTGCCGGGCAAGAGCCTGCTCAACGTCCTGCACCCGAACCTGGTAAACGTCCGTCAGCAGCTTCACGCCCCTGAATTCCGGCATTTCTTGTTGGGCGATCCCTTGAAAGTACGCGACGGTCTTTTAGCCTCACACCAGAAAGGCAAGGCAGCGATGAAGTCGGTTCGCAGCGGTATGCCTGTAGGTTTCAACCACATCATTACGGACGATCAGCCAGTTCCGACCGACAGCCACCTGGCTGAAAAGCGGGCAGAGGTCTACGGCCCCTGGCTCGACGTAGCGAAGCAATGTGATTACCTTGGCGTGCACACCTACTCTGCGTGGCATCGTCGGCGAGAAAGATTTGCCTCCTTCGCCCGGCGCTGAACTCACACAAGTTGGATCTGAGTTTTACCCAGAATGCGTCGAACACGTGGTTCGCTACGTGAGCAGGGAAGTGCGCGTGCCCCTCATCGTCACGGAAAATGGGATCGCCACCATGTATGACACTCGCCGTGTCGAATATTTTCAACGTGCCCTCACCGGCTTAAAGCGGGTGATTGACGACGGCGTTGATGTGCGCGGCTACTTCGCCTGGTCGCTTTTGGATAACTTTGAGTGGCTGTCCGGCTTCACGCCCAAGTTCGGCATCGTGGCTGTTGATTTGGCGACGCAACGCAGGACGGTCAAGCCCAGCGGCGTTATGCTCGGCAACATTGCGCGCAACAACTCTCTGTGATGAGCGCGCGTATCAGAGGTGACACCACCTGCCCTGCAAGTCGGCTTGTCCGAGGCGAGCGTAATCACCAGAACGGCTTCCGTCCGGTAGATTATAGGTCTACGCTGGTCGCCTAGTGTTTACTAATACCTTCGAAGGTCCCAGGCGTGTGAGCGAGCACTCGGAAACAATCCATTTGAATGCGGAGCGCCTTACGCCTAGGGCTGGCCCTGCTGCGCGAGACATGAGTTCTACTATTCAATTGGCGCACGACTTTTGCCGGACCACTCGGATGTAGACACCGAAGAGGAGGCCCATCAAAACGGGACGTCCAAGTCTGTGCCTGCGTCCGCTGCATCATTGAAGGGGTTATCGGCCTCATCAGCTGGCTCCGCAGCCTTCGAGGATTCAGCCGGCTTTGCACCGTTCCCGTTCTTGGCCGGCCCGAGTAACCGCAGCAGCGTGACGACCACTTCCGTCACGTCGCGCTTCTTCCCTTCCCGGTCCTCGTAGCTGCGCAACTGGAGTCTTCCTTCGATGAACAGGAACTTCCCTTTGGTGACGAACTCGCCTGCGATCTCCGCCCAGCGGCGCCAGGCAACGCAGCGAATCCAGAGTGTGTTGGTCTTCTTCTCCCCGTCGCCGTTCTTGTAGACCTCCTTCACGGCCAGAGAGAAGTTGGCCACCGGTATGCCGGCAGCGGTAAACTTCATCTCGCTGTCGGCGCCGGCGTATCCAATCAGCAGGACTTTATTCAGCATATGTGATGTGACTGGAACCATAAAATGGCCGCGGTGGCCACGTTATGTTCCAATTTCTCCTTTGGTCCTGATTTTGTGTTGAGTCTTCCCTCTTGAAGTCTGGGTACGAGGGTGGATTATGCCCATTCGATGGGCAGGTATCTATGCGGGCATCGTACGGGGTTCCTCGTACTTACGGCTTCCAACAGTGCAACAACGTTTATCCGGCCACGTCTAAAACTAAGCCTTCTCGTCTCGCCGGATGCCTTGACAGAACTTACCGTGGCCTTCTGGAAACACAGGTCGGAGCCGACGACCCTTTTGGAGAAAGAGGGTCGTCGATCGGACGCAAATGGGTGTACACTTTCAACCGTCCGAAGGCCAATAAATCAATCCTGGATTAAATCCTACTGCTTCGGAGGAGAACCTGTGGTCACTCGCGCGAGGTTCATATTTCCACTTGCTCTTTTGATTTCATTGCCTGGGGTTTCGGCTGAAAGCGGGCGGCCCATGCCCGCTAATTGAGCGGTCGGGAAGCCACTATCGCTTCCTGGTGGATGGCCAGCCGTTTCTCATGCTGGGCGGGGCAGGCCCACAATTCTAGCGCCAGCAGGGCGGAGGATCTCGAGCCGTTTTGGAAGTCTTTGGTTGGGATTCACGCCAACACGGCGGAGGAACCACTCTACTGGGAACTGATCGAGCCGCAGCAGGGGAAGTTTGATTTCCACCTCATTGATGAAATTGTGGCTGGCGCGCGCCGCAACGGATTGCGCCTGGTCTTCCTCTGGTTCGCCACCTGGAAGAACGGCGACATGGATTACACTCCGGAGTGGTTGAAGCGTGATCCCTCCACGTACCGGCACGTGAAGGATGCGTGGGGCAGAGAAATGTGGATCATCTCGCCGCTGTGCGAGGCGGCCCGCGAAGCCGATGCGCGCGCCTTCCGAGCGGTGATGGAACACATCCGCAGCATCGACGAGTCAGACCGCACGGTGATCATGGTGCAGGTGGAGAATGAAACAGGGTTGCTGGGCACAGACCGCGACTATTCGGAGCAGGCCACACGTCTGTATCGCGGCTCCGTCCCCGCGGAGTTGATGACCTATCTCAGCAAGAATCGTGACAACCTCTCGGCGAGTTTCAAGGCGGCATGGGCAGGCACAAACTTCCGCGGTTCGGGGACGTGGACGGAGGTCTTCGGCGATCTCGCTGCCGAGGTATTCAGCGCCGGCACGTGGCCCGCTATGTCGATGCCGTGGCCGCGGCCGGCAAGCAGGCCTACCCGTTGCCGATGTACGTCAACAACTGGTTGGTGGAGGGCAGT
>CAWHWE010000087.1:0-25411 GCA_963832915.1 uncultured Acidobacteriota bacterium | reverse complement strand
GTGACCAACGCCACCGCCTGCAGCATCTTGTAAAGAACAACTTGGCCCTCAACCTCAGGCATTCTCGCGCCGAGGTTTGGCTGCTGGGCCCGACCGCCGATGATCTTGTAAAGAACAACTTGGCAGCTTCGCAACTCTTGATTCTTCAGCCGGTTAGCCTTTCTCGGAGGGCTCCCCACGCCGCTTGTAAAGAACACCCCTCTGGCATTGCCCCCGATGCCGGTTTATAACCGCAAGCATGCTGAAGATTGACCAGATCAACGAAATTCATCGTCTCGCGGGCGGCGAGCATTGGTCGGTGCGCCGCATCGCCGGCCAGCTCCACCTGGCCGCCCGCACCGTCAAAAAATATCTCCAGGCTCCGGTGCCCTCCCCGGTCCACCGTCCTCGCCCCAGCAAGCTCGACCCCTTCCAGCCGCTCGTCGCCGAACTCTTGGAGCAGGACCCCCATGCCCCAGGGGTGGTCATCTTGCAGCGCCTGCGAGCGGCGGGTTATGCCGGCGGGCACACCATCCTGGACGAGTACTTGCACCGCGTGCGCCCCTCTCGCTCGACCCCTCGGGCCTTCGTGCGCATGGAGCCCGGCCCGGGGGAGCGCTTCGAGATCGACTGGGGCCACTTCGACGCGCTCGACTATCAAGGCGATAAGCGCAAGCTCTATGCCTTCTGCCTGATCGAGGCCCACAGCCGGATGCTCCATGTCGAGTTCACCCACAGCCAGAGTTTCGAAACCTTCGTGCGCTGCCACCAGCACGCCTTCCAGGCCCTGGGCGGAGTGGCCCGAGAATGTTGGTTCGACAACCTTCTGACCGCCGTCGCCGAACACGATGGCCGCCTGGTGCGCTTCCAGCCGCGCTTCCTCGCCTTCGCCCGCGAATACGATTTTTACCCCCGCGCCTGCAATCCCGGCGCAGGGTGGGAAAAAGGTAAGGTGGAAAAGGGCGGCGTCGCCTATCTCCGCTCCAACTTCTGGCCGCTACGTTCCTTCACCGATCTCGCCGATGTGAACCGTCAAGTGCGGCAATGGCTCGACGAGGTGGCCAACGTCCGCATTCATCGCGAAACCCGCCAGCGGCCCTGCGATCGCTTCCGTCCCGACACCCTGCGCCCCCTGCCGGCTCTGGCCCCCGATTACCGCGACACCGCCGAGGTCTTAGTGTACAAAGACCTGCGCTGGCATTTTGACGCCAACCGTTACTACGCACCGCCCCACTTCATCGCCCAGCACCTGATGGCCAAAGCCGATTCCTCCTCCCTTACGCTCTATGATCGGCAGGGCACCGAAATCGTCCGCTATCCGCGCTGCTGGCGGCGTGGCCAGACCCTCGGCGCCGGGCGCTTCCAAAAAGAGTTACTCGAACACCGCCCTGCTGCCCGGCGCTCCCAGGCGCAACAACGACTGCTGAAGCTGCTCGACGGCGTCTGCCCGCCGGAAACGGTCGAAGCTTATCTGCGCGGGCTGGCCGACTCCGACCGTTCGCTCCTCCGCCAGCTTCAGGAACTCCTCGATCTGTTCCGCGCTTATCGCCCCCAACAGGTCGCCGCGGCCCTCCAAAAAGCTCTTGCCGCCCGCGCTTTCGGCGCCGATTACGTGGCCCATCTCTTACACCAGATCGAGTCCCCGCGCCCGCATCAGCCGCTCTTGCAGTTGCGCGATCCGGAACTCAATCAACTCACCACCGACCCGTTGTCCTTGCTCGACTACGATGCCCTCATCTTGAAAGCCCGAAAGGAGTCTCCCGATGACCCTGCCCGAGAAACTGAGCCAACTGCGCCTGACCACCATGGCCCAAAAGCTGGAGACGATGACGAGGGAGGCGGCCACGCAAAATCTTAGCTTCGCCGCCGCCCTGGAACGTCTTGCCGATCTGGAACTGGAGGCCCGCCACGGCCGGGCCATCGAGCGCCGCTTCCAACTCTCTCGCCTCCCCGCTCAGCCCTGCCTCGACCAGTTCCACTTCGCCCATCATAAATCCCGCCAGCAAGCCAAAAACCGCCTCCTCCACCTGCTCGACTTGGACTTCCTCCAGCAAGGCACCAATGTGGTCATCATTGGCAATCCCGGCGTGGGGAAAACCTTCTTGGCGCAGATCCTCGGCTGGCGCGCCTGCCAAGCCAACGTGCGCGTGCTCTTCACCACCGCCATGGAGATGCTCAACCAGTTGCTCGCTTCGCAAGTCGATCACTCCCTGGTCCGCAAACTCAAGGTCTACACCGAGCCCGCCGCCTTGATCGTGGACGAACTGGGCTACTTGGCCCTCGACCAGCAGACTTCTAACCTCTTTTACCAGGTTATCTCCACCCGCCACGGTCACAAGCGCAGCACGATTATTACGACCAACACCGCGTTTTCCGACTGGGGGAACATCCTCTACAACACCACCATCGCGGCGGCCATCGCTGACCGCTTGGTGGAAAACTCCGAGATTTTTCTGTTGGGGGGAGAAAGCCTGCGTAAAGCTCAGAAGAGCCCGCCGCCTGCCGCTTCCTGAACGCGGGCCCTTCTCAGGCGCCGCTCTGTGCGATAGCCCATCACCGGAGGAGTCCGGCGGGTGAACCCCTCAACGGCGCTGCCCATGGGGCGGGGGTGCCATCCACCCCCGTTCCATCTTTGCCACCATGTTCAACTTCAGCGCCAATCATCTGTTCTTGCTTTCGCGGAAGGAGTACCGGTCGTGTGCGGTGTTGCTCTTGCTCGACCGCGACACCCAGCGTGTTTATCGATTGCATGACTTCACCAAAGCCCACCACCTCGTGCCTGGCCAGGCCTATTGCGTGGCGGGCAAAGTCAATAGCGCCGATAAATTCTACCTGGTGATCGAATCGGTCCGACCCGACACCAAGCACGCCCGGTCCTCCACAGCTCCCGTTCCCGCTGATGGCGCAGGAGAGAATCCCTTGGCCTGAACCGCGTCGCTTGAGACCAGCCCGGCCTCCCTACAGCGCGCACGATTCGCTGCTTCCGCCTTCGTGTGCCCAGCCCTCAAAAATCAAGCCGCCTGCTGCTCATCAAACCGGCAGAACTGCTGCTCTTTCTCACCGGCGCGGACACTGCGCCAGCCAGTCGTCATCGTAACGATGGCGGAAGGATGAAAAGACATGGCGGACAAGAAACAAAGTGAGGAAGCCGTAGGAAGCACTGAACTCCTGAGAGACCTCCTGATCACTGAGCTTGCGAAGGCGGGCGTGCCTCAGCTCGAAAATCGCAAGATCGACGGGTGTGACATGCACAGGGTTAGTCGCATGGCAAGACAAATCAAGCAGGAAGGGAAACAATGAAGAAGATTTCGGAGCAAGACGTTACAACCCGGAAGCTCGACAGGATTATCCAGCTTCTAGAAGATATTTTCATTTTGCAAGCGTCCGTGGCAAATATGAAACGGCAGGAGCTCCGCAGCGTTGTCGGACTAGATATGAAGCGCGTGAATAGAATCTCCAAACACCTTGGTTCTATCTCTGAGGAATAGCTGCCGGAATCGCGCGGTCCCTGCAACTGGTGGCGTGGGCCTGTCTTCAGGGCCGCTTGACTGTCCCTCGACTAGGAACTTCTGTGGAGTGTGTGAGAGCTTATGGACCTGCAAGAACTGATCAGTCGCGGCCGGTTCATCTTTGCGGGTGCTCCGGACCGCCTTAAGGTATACCAGTTGGTTGACGGCCGGCGGACGGCGAGAGCCATTTGTAGGATTACGAAGCGACACATTAATAACATTCACCGGGATCTTCGACGGTTGGCAGACGTCGGATTGATCGAAGAGCGACAGAACGAAGGGAAATGCACACGGAAAGATGGTTTTACCCTTTACCAGAAGACGCCTCTGGCTCGAACAGTGCCGCTCTCATATTTCAGTGGTCCGGTCACATTGTCCAAGCGCCGGGGCGTTACCAAGGTTGCATCTCACAGAGGTTGGAAGAAGAGGCCCCCACCCCTCTCGCTACCGTCCGAAACCGACATCCTGGATATGTGCAAGAACGGCGAAGACCAGACATTGGAGTTCAAGGCAGCAGGGACCGACGTTCGCAAGATCACCAGGGAAATTGCTGCGATGCTCAACACCCACCTGGGTGGAATAATCTTCTACGGCGTGGATGACGACGGAACGATACGCGGCTCCGACCTCACGCGACAGAAGTTGGATCAGCCATTACAAAACTCGATCAAGAACTCGGTGTCGCCCGCTGCGGTAGCGACACTAAAATCGGTCTCAGTGCTAGGAAGCGAGTTGCTCGTCGTGATTGTGCCCCCGTGGAACAGGAAGGACGTGTATCAGTTCGACGAGAGAGTCCTTTTGCGCAAGGGGACGAATGTTTTTGCCGCGAAGCCAGAGGAGTTACGGAAGCTGCATCGGGGCGAGTACGTCATCTAGCCGGGGAGGTCACACGCACCCGGCGGCAGTCGGATCTTCACCTACCGCGATCTTCTCAACTGAACCACTGAAATAATAGTGCATATTGCCGCGATGTGATCTGTGTCCGTGCAGTTGGCCTGCGGCTGAGTACCTCAAGCTCGGCGCTATCACGCACAAACATGCGAGTGGCACACACCGTCGGTTATAAGTTCGGTTCCACTTATCTTAATGTGTGGCCAACATTCCAAATCTAACCTACTCAATATAAAATAATTATTATCACAATGTATTTGACATGATGGGGGAAAATATGTATATAATTTCCCCCAGGAGATGGCATGGACTCCATCGCAGCTTCGGTTCTCAAGCGAATTCGGGTGCATGGACGCGGGTGGGTGTTTACGCCTCGAGACTTTCTCACCTTGGGCACGCGCCGGGCGGTTGATCGCGCGTTAGCGCGGTTGACGCAGGACAAGACCATCCGCCGCCTGGCCCAAGGTCTTTATGATTATCCGCGCGTTCATAAGAAGCTTGGCATTCTCGCTCCGAACCCGGATGATGTCGCCGCGGTACTGGCAGCGAAAACGGGAAGCCGGGTACAGATATCGGGCGCGCGCGCGGCCAATCTGCTCGGGCTCACGGACCAAGTTCCTGCTCAGTTGGTGTATCTCACCGACGGCCCCGCCCATCGTGTCAAGATCGGCGCCCAAACCATTCAGTTGAAACCCGCCAGACCATCGAGGTTCCCCGGAGCAGGCACGCTGGCAGGGCTGGCCCTCCAGGCGATCCGCGCGGTCGGGCCCAACGCGAACAAAGACTTGGTGGTTCGCCAGTTGTCCCGCGCCTTGAGCGCTCGCGACCGTGCACAACTCGCCAAACTAATAAAACACGCCCCAGCCTGGAGTCATGAGATCATACGGCAATTGAAAGGGACGTAGATGGACACTTGGGCCAAGGCAACGCCGGAAGATCGAGAAGCGATATTCAACCAGACCGCCGTCACCAAGGGCATATCACCCGAGATCGTAGAGAAGGATTTCTGGGTTTGTTGGACGCTGCATCAGGTCTTCCAGTTTCGTGATTTTCCCCGCCTCATCTTCAAGGGCGGCACATCGCTATCAAAAGCGTTTGGCATTATCCAGCGGTTTTCTGAAGACATCGATCTCGTCATCAACCGCCATGAACTCGGCTTCAACGATGAGAACGACCCCGCCAACCAGCAACGCACGAAACTGCGCGACAGAACGATCGAAAGACTGAAGAGTTCGTGCCGCAGTGTCATTGCCAGCGAGTTCGTGCCGAGACTCGAAGAGCGGATTCGCTCGACCCTAGGCGGCCACGGGTGGACTCTCGAAATCGATCCCCACGCTCCGGATGGCGACACTGTTGATTTCACGTATCCGGCAGGCATTCCGGGCGGGCTCGCCAGTGAATATATTCGGCGGGCGGTGCGCCTTGAATTGGGATGCCGTGGCGACCAGATCCCATGCGAGGAAGCAACCCTGACCCCCTACGTCGCGGAAGCATTCCCTGACCAATTCCAAGTGCGTAGCGTCGAGGTAAACGCCATCGGACCCGAACGGACATTCTGGGAAAAGGCCACCATCCTGCATCGCGAGTACTATCGCGCCGAAGCGGGGAAGCCCGTTACGGAACGGGTATTTCGCCACTATCATGACGTTGTAGTCATTTCAAAACACCCCCGCGGCCTTCGCGCGCTGAAGGATCTCAATTTACTGGAACAAGTCGTGGAGCATAAGCAGCACTTTTTCCGGGAGGGCGGCGCGCGATATGAACTCGCTAAGAAGGGGACTCTACGCCTTGCGCCCGGCCCCCAGCTCGAAGAGGCCCTCCGCAGGGACTACGAGAAAACGCGAGAAATGTATTTTGGTCACGAACCCGATTTCGATGCCGTAATGACTGACATCCGCGAACTTGAGAGGGCGTTTAACGAGCGAGAATAGGAACCAGGACGATCTTGCCGTAGGCGCCGGGTTCCATGACTGCCCGATGAGCGAGCGGTGCTTCGGCCAGCGGCATCTCGCGGCCGACGACTGGCCTCAACGTTCCGCTTTCCAGGCCCGCGATAAGTGCTGCGTGGATGCCCGTCAGTTCCTCCTTGGTGGCATTCAACAACGTAAGCCCAAGGATGCTCAGGTCTCGTTGCATGGCGGCCCGCGGATTGATTTCAATGCTGCCGCGATTTCCGATCACCACCACGCGTCCGCGCAGCGCGAGCAGGGTGAGGTCTTTGGCCAAATTCACATTGGCCAGCATTTCAAGGATGACGTCAACGCCGCGGCCTTTCGTTAACGTCATGATCTCCTCAAGGTAGCCCTCTTTGAGGTGATCCACGACGTGGTGGGCGCCCTGCTCAAGCACCAAGTTTCGCCCCTTCTCCGTTCCTGCCGTCCCGATCACGGTGAGTCCACCCGCCCGCGCCATCTGCACTGCGGCTATGCCCACGCCGCCGCTTGCTCCATGGACGAGTACAGTCTCCCCCGGCTGCCCATGCGCGCGGTTGTAAAGCGCCCGGTATGCCGTAGTGTAGGGAACGTTGACGCCGGCCCCTTGCGCAAAGCTCACTCGTTCCGGCAAGCGGTGAACCTGCGCGGCGTCGCAGAGCGCCTGCTCGGCGTAGGCGCCGCGCAGCGTTCCGCCAACGTACACACGCCCACCCACAGCGACGTTCCCGACGCCTTCACCCACCGCCTGCACCGTGCCCGCTGCGTCCATGCCGGGCGTATAGGGCAGCGGGGGCTTCACCGCATAAGTACCCGTGCGGATGTAGTTATCCACCGGGTTCACACCGATCGCCTTCACACTCACGACCACTTGGCCCGGGCCAGGCGTAAGGTCCGGCACGTCCTCCAGTTTCATTACTTCCGGCCCACCGAATTCATAGACGCGAATTGTCTTCATTGTCTTCCTCCTGAAGCAAATCTCGCAGCGCGGGCGTCCCGCCCGCTGTGGCGAGAGCGTCCCGCTCCCGCATGCCGGCAACGTAGCGCTGACCCCGCAAGGCGGGGTCAGCACGACAGATGCCGACCCCGCCTTGCGGGGTAGGCGCTACAACAAAAATACTCCAGCGAAACCGCAGACGAGGTGCAGGAGCGCGCAGGCAGGATGCCTGCGTCACAGCGGGCGGGACGCCCGCGCTACAGCGCTCCCTCGCGATCCTCCAGCGCCTTGACCTTATTGAGACGACGCACGTGCCGCTCCTCGCCGGAAAATGTCGCATGCAGGAAGGCGGCGGCCAGTTCACGGCCCAGCGCCGGCCCGATCACGCGGGCGCCCAGTACGAGCACATTCATGTCATCATGCTCCACGCCCTGGTGCGCAGAATAAGTATCATGACAGATGCTCGCTCGGATACCCTTAAGCTTGTTGGCGGCCACCGAGGCGCCAACCCCGCTGCCACAAATCAAGACTCCCCGCTCCGCCGCCCCCTCCAAAACCGCATGTCCTATCGCCGCCGCATAATCGGGATAATCCACAGGGGCTTCGCTGTTTGTCCCGAGATCCACAACCGTGTGACCCAACTCCCCGAGGTATTTCACCAAATCCTGCTTCAATTTGAAGCCCGCATGGTCCGAGGCAATCGCGATTCGCATCATTTTCCTCCCATCACAGCCCCGCGTCCGCCGCCACCACTTTAGCCAGCGCCGCCCAATCCATGTCTCCCCAGCCTCGGGCCACGCCGCTTACGAAATGGTCCCGAATCACGCTAGCCACGGGCATTGGAACAGCAGCTTCATCGGCCGCGGCAAGCACCAGCCGGACATCCTTAAGACCCAGACGCAATGCAAATCCCGGAGGCGAAAACTTCTCCCCCATGATGATTTTGCCGTAGTTCTCATAAATGGGTGTTTGGAAAAGTGAGCCGTTGAGGATCTCGAGAACCATTGCGGGCTCAACGCCGGATTTCCGGGCCAGGGCAAATGCTTCCGAAAGGGTCTCAAGCATGGAGGCAATCAGGAAATTTCCCATGAGTTTGACGGCATTTGCTGAGTACGGCTCCGGGCCGATAACGAAGAGCTTTCTGGAAATCGCTTCCAGCAGCGGCCGCACGCGTTCGACCGCCTCATCGGGACCCGCCGCAACCACCACCAGCCGCGCTGCCTCGGCAGCATCCGGACGGCCGAAAACAGGGGAGGCAATGAAACTCTGACCGCGAGCGGTGTGCGCCAGCGTAAGCCGCCGTGAAAGCGCGGTGCTGATGGTGCTGAGGGAGAGGTGGACTCCTCCGCGGGCGAGGGTGTTAAGGATGCCTCCGTCTCCGAGAGTCGTCTGCTCGACTGCAGGATCGTCAGCCAGCATGGTCATGACGACTTCGGCTGCACAGGCCTCTGCGAGGGAATTCGCCAGCTTGGCGCCCGCGGACGCAAGCGCTTCGGCCTTGCTCCGTGTCCGGTTGTAAACCGTCAATTCATGGCCCGCCTTGAGCAGATTACGCGCCATCGGCAGCCCCATGTTTCCTAATCCAATAAATCCGACTTTCACCGTTCACTCCTCCTTAAATTGTCAAACGCCATGGGGCTCGGGGCGACCGGTGGCCAGCCGCCTTCCCCCGTGGATATCGATCCTTGCCTCTGCTCCGAGGAACGTTAGGCGCTCGCCTTACGGCCGCAGTGCGCAAACACTTCCAACAGAAAGAGGCGAACAAACAGGCGCCGCAAATTCAATCTCTCTGCACGTCGGCGGCGCCGATGGCTCACATCGTAATCACCGCCCGGAAGCGAACCTTGCCTTCCGCGACCCGCGCGTAGGCGATGCCAATCTCCTCCAACTTATACGTCTCGGTCAGCACCTTCACCTTGCCTTTGGCCACGTAATCGAGGGCTTCGTAGAGGTATTCGCGGTTGTTCTGTTGCGAGCCGAGAATCCGGTGGCGGCGCATGATAGTGTCACCGGGGAAGATGGGGAGAGGTTTCGGATCAAAACCCATCAACACGAAGCGGCCGTCTGGACGGAGACCCTGAAGGGAGTCTGACATTGCTTCGGCGGAATTACTCGTCCCCAGGATCACATCCGCGCCGCCCGCGCCGGCCAGTCCTTTACCGTCGCGCACAACTTCATGCGCACCCAATTCTCGGACCATCTTGTCCTTGTCCGGTGAGTGGGAGATTGCAATGGTTTCGAATCCGGCAGCTTTGGCGTACTGGACCGCCAGGTGGCCCAACCCTCCCACTCCGACCACGGCAATCCTCTCGTGAGGCTTGGGCTCAGCCAAACGGAGGCCGCCCCAAACTGTGTAGCCTGCGCAGAGTATAGGCGCGGCTTGCTCATAAGAAAGTCCGTCAGGCAACAGCATGGTGGGGTCTGCATAAGCCAACATGTATTCGGCATGGCTTCCCTGGCTCTCCGTGCCTGTGCGAATCGGATTCGGGCAGAACAACGACTTGCCCCGCTGGCACCACTCGCAACGGCCACAAGTTGCCTGCACCCAGGGCACTCCAACGCGGTCGCCGATTTTTCGCGTGGTTACGCCGACACCCAAGGCCACGATCTCTCCAACCGGCTCGTGTCCTAGTATGTGAGGTAATTCCATGGACAATTCACCGTTGGTGAAATGCACATCCGTATAGCAGAGCCCGCTGGCGTGAATCTGGATAAGAACTTGGTTAGGGCCTGGTTCAGGCCTTGGAACTTCTCTCAGCTCCCATTTACCATTAATTGAAGGAACAACAACAGCTCGCATCGTTTCCTCGCCTTTGTATAAATTGATAGGATTCCGAAAAAAGGTATGGGCACGCCAATCTGGGCGCTCGTCGCCGAAATCGGCTAGCCCTCATGCCAGGACATCCGCGCCAAATCAGCGTAATCGAGCCGTTGAAAGCAATCGACTTAAGCGCCGAGTCCGCGGAGATCCCCCCCCTCTGTCGCTCTGCTCAGGGTGAAAGCATAGCATACGAGTGCGCCGATGTCATGCTGAACACTCCAGCCGGATCGTTGAGTGCAAAGGGCTTACGCGCCGACGCAGGGGAGAGCGAAGCTTGAGGAATGAGGGCCGTCTTATTCATCGCGACTGGCCCTCGATTCTTGCGGAACAATGGGTAAGGTCATCTTCTCGCCGCGGCGGATCACTGTTACGACTGCCTTGACGCCTACCCTCTCTTCGGTCAGCAATTGGTGGAGCGTGTCAATTCCTTGTACGGGATGATCATCATAGCCGACAATCACGTCTCCTTCGAGCACGCCTGCCTTTTCAGCAGGGCTCTGCGCCTCCACGGAGGCCACCAGCACACCACTTTCGACTCCGAGGCCGTTCAGCCGCACCACGCGGCGCTGGAGAGGAACGTCTTGCCCCGCCACGCCGATGAAACTGCGGCGTATTTTTCCGTCCCTGATCAGGCGAGCCGCAACAAACTTGGCGGTATTGATCGCGATGGCGAAACAGATGCCTTGTGCCGGGAGGATGATGGCGGTGTTGACACCCACGACCTGCCCTTGCGAGGTGACGAGCGGGCCGCCGGAGTTTCCGGGGTTCAAGGCAGCATCGGTTTGAATGACATGGCTGATCAGCCGACCCGAGCGGGAGCGGAGCGAGCGGCCCAGGGCGCTGACCACCCCCGCCGTCACGGTGCACTGGAAACCGTAGGGGTTTCCAATGGCGATCACCAGTTGCCCCACGCGAAGCGTTTGGGAATCGCCCAGCGTTGCGGGCGCAAGGTTTGCAGCCTCGATTCTCACTACCGCCAAATCCGTTTCCGGGTCGTCCCCAACCAAGTCGGCCTGAAAGCGGCGGCCGTCGGTGAGCGTTACCTCGATCTTGCTCGCGTTATGCACGACGTGACTGTTGGTGAGGATGAAGCCATCGGGGGTGAAAATGAACCCCGACCCATGCCCGCGCGCCTGATGTGGGACACGCGGGTCCGTGGCCTGCCCCCTCTCGAAGGGCTGGTGAACTTCGAGGTTGAGGACTGAAGCACTGACCCTTTCCGCGGCCGTGATTACGGCGCGCGAATAGGCGTCAAGGAGTTCGTCGTCGGAGAGCGGGGTGGCGCTTAAGACGCCCTTTTCTTGCAGCGCGGGAGTTCCGTTGGATACCCTTTCCAAAACCGCTGGCATTAATCCTCCTGTTCCAAAAGTGGATCACCACAATCTATTGGATTCCGCCGGCGCATTTCGGTTTCAAATGCCGTCCTTTCGCCTGGCACCAAAAGAGGAAGGTTCGTGGGTAGTGGTGTCATTTGCGAGACACAGACACCCCAGACCGCAGTCATTCCCGTCCCGCCCTGCGGGACGGGAATGACCGGAGCTTCGTAAGGGATGATTTTTCAAATGACATCACTACCGGTTTGCGGCACGACTACACTCTACGACGCGTTTGAGGTAAGATAAGGATTGGCATATCCGGGGACGGATTTCGATTCGGAAGCAAACAAGGACTTACCGTATGCGCCCCATCAATCCGGGACAAGCGAACAAAAGCCCAGCGCGGCGCCATGACCTCAAGAACAATGTTCTGCGAAAGTTGCCGGCCTTGGTGCTTCTGGTTTGGCTTTGTGGGGTGACAGTCTATCTCCTTCGGGCGCAGAACACGCCTCCCGGCTCAGGCGCGTCCGGCGGCAGCAACCCCGCGCAGGGAACCCCCACCCCACCTGACGAAACCGGCGTCTCAACAAGCAAGAACAAGATTCGCGTACGGGTCGAAGTCGTTGACGTCCCGGTGACCGTCATCGGCAAGCGAGGTCTCCCCATCATCGACCTGACACAAGGTGATTTTCAGGTCTACGAAGATGGGAGGCCCCAGGCCATCCGCTACTTCAGTCAGGAGTCCCACCAGCCGCTCCGCATTGGGCTCATCCTGGACACCAGCAACAGTGCGCGGCGGCAGCTCACGTTTGAAAAGGAGGCGGCGACCGAGTTTGTCTACCAGATGCTGGAGGGGAGGAACACCAGGAACCAGATTTTCTTGCAGACCTTCGATGTTGCCAGTTCTCTTATCCAGGATTTCACTAGCGACCCTGAAGCCCTGAATGAGAAGGTTCAAGGGCTGAGCGCAGGAGGTGGCAAGGCATTTTATGACGCCATCTATTCCACGTGCAGGGATAAGATGATGCACGCGGGAGAGCCCGAGAGCACGCGACGGGTCCTGGTGGTGATTAGCGACGGGCGTGACGTCCAAAGCCATCATTCCCTGGATGAAGCTGTCTCCATGGCGCGCAAGGCCGAAACCATGATCTATGTCATCGGTATTACGGCTTACGGCTTTACGAATTTGGGGGACCCAATCCTGGAAGCGCTTGCAGAGGGAACGGGCGGTGGGGCGTTTTTCCCGCTCCGCGAGGGGCCCGGCACTGACTTGGCAACCGGCTTCCTGGCCCAGGGGCAGATTGGGGATTCGTCCCAGAATAAGGGGCTGGGCGCCTCCACCGGGACATTTTCCGCGCAACGCCTGATCCGAATTGCCGATGCAATGGAATCCATCCGTCATGAGCTGGGAGCCCAGTACGACATAGGATACGTGCCCACCAATGCCGCCCTCGAC
The DNA here is from genome assembly GCA_963832915.1 of uncultured Acidobacteriota bacterium. GTDB lineage: Bacteria > Acidobacteriota > Terriglobia > UBA7540 > UBA7540 > CAVROP01. The sequence continues at coordinate 12,571 of CAWHWE010000087.1, read as the reverse complement.
GGCACCTACCGGAGCATTCGCGTCCTTCTGGCGCGCAAGGGCGTCACCTACCGCTGGAAACCGGGCTATTTCGCCACCGCGGAGTAAAACCAAAACGATGGACGTAACCAACCTGCTAAACAGCCTTCGCGGCGCCAGGATCATCGATCTTAGCCAGACCCTGGAAGAGCACATGCCCCACTTCCCCACGCATTCCAAGTTCTTTCACAACCTCTGGGGTTCGTACTGGTATGGCGGGCGGTCGCTAAGCTACCAACTTGTGATGCACGAGCACAACGGGACGCACGTGGATGCGCCGGCGCACTTCATCAGCGAGGCAAAGCCCGATGCCCACCTCACCATCGACCAAGTCCCCGTCGCGTCTCTGATCGGCCGGGGCGTCCACCTTGATTGCGGCATATGCAAGGAAGACGATTACTTCTCCAGAGAGCAGATAGTGGACTGGGAATCCCGCCACGGTGCGATTGCGCAGGGTGACATCGTGCTGTTTGACTTTGGATGGTCGGCGCGCTGGGGGCTTCGTCCCCATGATCAGCCCTACGTTGAGCAATGGCCCGGGGTCAGCATGGGAGCCGCGGAGTACCTTATCTCCAAGTCCGTGTCTGCAATCGGCGTGGATACACTTTCCCCTGACCCGCCCGAAGCGTTGCGCACCAATCCCATCCACCCCGTTTTACTGGAGAAGCGCATGCTGATTATTGAAAACCTCACGAACCTGAGAGAGCTACCCGATTTCTTCCTTTTTATGGCTTTGCCACTTAAGATCCGCGCGGGCTCGGGCTCGCCGATCCGAGCTGTGGCACTCTTCTAAACGCCGCTACCCTGCGCGGTGGAACCCGGGACAACTGGAATCTCTCGAAACAAGGCAGATTCTTCCGGCCAGGGGGGCTCCATCCCGCTTTTACGCCCGCGCGTTGAAGCTAGGAAAACCGCCCTCTCCCTTGGGGAGAGGGTGACCCGCTGTCCCGATGCACTTCATCGGGAAGCGGGCCGGGTGAGGGGTTATTGGGGAAGGGCTCGGAGCGCAATGTGATGCAATTCTCGGACGCGCAGTTCCATTCCTGCGCAGGTTTGATCGAAGCGAGATGAATCTAGCGGATTGGAGCGGAACGGCCTGCCTTAATTTGCGGATTCGCGTTCAAAGACCCAGGCGCGGCCGGAGGGCGCAGAAATAGGATGAGGACTGAGCTCAAGAAGTAGCCAGCGCTGAGCAGGCCGAAGGCGTAGACAAAATTCCCCGTGTGTTGATTGACGTACCCTATGGCCAGAGGGCCGAAGTACCCACCCAGGTTTCCGAGGGCGTTCACCAAGCCCATCGCGGAGCCCGTCGCGGACCGGGGCAGCGTCTCGGTGGGAATAGCCCAGAAAGGCCCCAACGCCCCGAAAGATCCCGCCCCGACGAGAGAGATGGCAAGGAAAGAGAGGACGGGAAAGGGACGAGTTAATAGGACGCTGGCCAGCATGAAACCCCCACCCCACGCCATGGCCAACGCCACATGCCAGCGCCGCTCACGCCTCTGGTCTGAATGGCGGGAGACAATGATCATCCCCAGGGCAGTTAAGATGTAGGGGAGCGCGAGCAGGACTCCGACCTGCGCGCTGCTGAGCTTGCGAGCTTTTTCCATGGCACTCGGCAGCCAGAAGAGATAGCCGTAGTTCCCACTATTCAGCAAGAAGTAGAACCCCACCATCACCAGCATCTGGGGGCGGAGGAGAGAGCGAAGTATAGGTTCGGGGGTGACAGGATCGAGTTCTATAGACTCGCGCTCCAGCGTGGTTTCCAGGTGGCAGCGTTCCTCCGCGGAAATCCAACCGGCCTCGCGGGGGTGATCGTCAATAAACCACCACCAGACCAGCAGCCACAAGAGGGGAAAAGCGCCTTCCGAAATGAGCAGCACGCGCCAGTTCCAGCGCCCCAATATCCAGCCGGAAAGAGGTGAAGAAACCACCACCGCGATGGGAAGGCACAGCATCCAATAGGCATTGGCGCGCGCCCTTTCAGCGCGGGGAAACCAGTGGGCCAGCAATACCAGCGTCGCCGGCCAAACGCCGCCTTCCGCTACCCCCAGAAAAAGCCTCATCATCCAGAACTGGCGGTAGGTGTGGGTCAGCCCGCAACCTACTGAGCAAGCCGCCCAGACGACCAGCAGGATGCTCACAAAACGCTTGGCGCTCCAACGCTGTGCCAGGTATCCGCCGGGGATCTGCAGCAGCAGGTAGCCCCAGAAAAAAATGCCAGCGGCGGCCCCTGCCTGTGGGGGCGACATGTGGAGAGCACGGCTCATGGAAGGCAACGCCAAGGAAATATTCGTCCGGTCGATAAATGCGATGGTGTACATGATGAATGCAACAGGGATGATGTGCAGCCAGCGCTGTGAAGGCATGATAGTCGGGCCCGGAACGAGCCCGCAGCATATCAGCAGTCGCGCTCGGCTTGCAACGGCTTCGGCAATGTTCCAAGCAGGCCCCAATACTGTTCACTTAAGTTGACCGTTCCAAATTCGGCCCCCTCTCCCCCTTGGGGGAGAAGGGGGGACCACAACCGGCGCTTTCTCCAGCCGGGGCCCCGGACCGTCCGGTGCAGGGCGGGGCAGGCCGGGCCTACGCCCGCCGGAGGGGAACCGGCGAGCCGTGAACAACATTGGCTTCGGCCCGCAGGCGGGTGAGGGGGTCACCCCGGAGCAAATTGCGAATTAAATTCCCCAAACCCATTAAGTGAACGGTATTGAAACAAGCCCGGATTCCTATGTCCGGGAAATGGATATGGCGCCGGTTGCCAGGGTAGTAATGTTGTGCCCCGATGATAATGTCCCCTTCTGTCACCGATAGAAATGTCCCCTAAACTCATGGCCTCTGAGGAGGCCACAGTGAAGAGGACGAGGATGGATGAGCGGGAGTTGAGGCGAGGGGCGGTGTTGTCACAGGTGGCGGGGAAGGGTTGGACTTTGGTGCAAGCTGCCGAGCGCATGGGAGTGAGCTATCGGCAGGCGAGGCGATTGTGGAAGCGTTATCGAGTGAAGGGGACAAGGGGGCTGATGCATGGCAACGTGGGGCGGGCGTCGAACCATGCCAAGCCGAAGAGTTTGCAGCGACGGGTCTTGGGGCTGATAGGGAAGAAGTACGGTGGAGAGCCCGGCGAGCGTTTCGGTCCCACGCTGGCGGCGGAGCACTTGGAGCAAGACGATCATGTCGCAATCGGGGTGGAGACGTTGCGGCAGTGGATGCTGGAGGCAGGATTATGGAGCCGGGAGCGGAGAGGGCGAGCGCATCGGCGAAGGCGGGAGCGGAAAGCGCATTTTGGGGAGTTGGTGCAGTTGGATGGAAGTTTCCATGATTGGCTAGAAGGGCGAGGTCCGCGGGGTTGTCTGATGAACATGGTGGATGACGCGACGGGTACGACGCTGTGCCGGATGGGCAAGGAAGAGACGATCTGGGCGGCGGTGGGAGTGTTGGAGGCGTGGATGGAGTGCTACGGAGTGCCGCAGGCGTTGTACACGGACTGGAAGAACGTGTACGTGCGAGAGCCCAGCGCGCAGGAGCGGATGCGAGGAGAAGAGCCTGTGACGCAGTTCGGACGCATGTGCCGTCAATTGGGGATTGAGATCATCGCGGCCAGTTCGCCGCAGGCCAAGGGGCGGGTGGAGAGGAACCACGGGACGCATCAGGACCGCCTGGTAAAGAAGCTTCGCGTACGAAACATAACGAGCCTAGAGGATGCCAATCGATACTTACAGGAGAAATACTGTGAGGAGCACAACACGCGTTTCGCGGTACGGCCGGCAGCCCCGCAGGACTTTCACTTGCCCAGCCCTGGGGTGCGGAAACTGGACAGCATTTTCCGGCTGGAGAGGGAGAGAGCGCTGAGCAACGATTGGGTGGTACGCGATGAGAACCGCTTCTATCAGGTGGAGCGGCAGCGCCTGCATCACGCGCCAGCAAAGAGCAAGGTGAGGTTATGCGAGTGGGAGGATGGGAGGATCGAGATTCACTACCGAGGGCAGAAGCTCAGCTGGCAAGAGATCCCAGCACGCCCGCTCCCGAGAAAGCAAGAGGACGAACTTCCAGTGGCCATGGAGGCGACGAAGAAGAAGTGGAAACCAGGGCCGCACCATCCCTGGCGGATGGGCCCGTGGACTGACCGCACGCCGTTGGTCTCGGCCTCCGCTTCGCCCTAGACGCTCCGCCCTTCGGGCTCCGCAGGGCTTCGCTCCGGCCGAGACCAACGGCGTAACTCACCACTCCAGCAGAAACAAAGGGAGAGACAAAGTACGTGAAAGACAAAACCGAAAAAGAGGACATTTCTATTGGGTTAAGGATGGGGACATTTCTATCGGGGCTTGACACGGTTGCCAGGGTAGTAATTGACAAGCCTCTCCGGCTGTGCTAACTAAAACCTCGGAGGCGTTTCGCAGGCCCCGCAGGCGCGGGCCCGGCGCCTGCCCCGGCGACTCGGGGCGCTACACCAGATTTCGTATGGGCGTGGAAGAGTTCCAATCCGCGTGGGAGTTGCTCAAAGAAGCCTATCAGTATCAGATGGGCGGGGACTACGACATGGCCGTCGAGCTCTACAAACGCTCGCTCGATATTCATCCTACCGCAGAGGCTTTTACCTATCTGGGTTGGACCTACCGCTTCCAGGGGAAAATCGAGGATGCCATTGCCGAATGTAAGAAGGCCATTCAGCTTGACCCTGAATTCGGCAACCCCTACAACGACATCGGCGCCTATCTGATTGAAAAGGGTGAATTCGACGAGGCGATTCCCTGGCTCGAACGGGCCCTTCAGTCACGCCGCTACGAGTCTTATCACTACCCCCATTACAACCTGGGGCGGACGTACATGGCAAAGGAAATGTACGTCAAGGCCCGCTACCACTTCGAACAGGCGCTCAAACTGTCAGCGGATTACACGCTTGCCAGTGAGGCTCTGGAAAAGGTCCGCAAGAAGCTCCAGTAGCCGTCTAGTTTGACCTCGCTTCGATTTGTGGGACCGACTTGCACAACTAATGCTGGGACCGTTGGCCGGCGCAACGGATTCATTTCCGGGAACGCCTCGAAAACGCTGCTTTACCGGGACGGTAATCCCTCGTAAGGATATCGAATATAGCGAAGAAACGTGCATGTTGACGCGGTGGCTCCGACATGGCATCTTCGGCGCATTTTGAAATCGTTGGAGAGATCCAAGGCATCGAGACGATTGCAGTCGGCATCGGAATTCGCGACCTTGGCCGGCTGCGCAAGCAGTATGGCCATGGACATTGGAGAAAGCTCAAGGGGACTGCGACGGTGCGGCTATTCGATGGTACCATAAGAAAGGCGGAGTTACACTACTATGAAGCCCACGGTATCGGAAAAAGGAAGCTCAAGATCAGGTCCTTCCTGGACTAAGTTGACGCCGAAGAAGCGTCGCCGATGTGTCTCTCAGTATGCCCTCTGCATTACCGACGCCGAACCGGACTTGCAGCCGCGAAAGGTCTACAAGATTCTGCCGGATCGGATTGCAAGCAAGGACAACTACTTAAGGGTGATCGATGAGTCCGGTGAAGACTATCTCTATCCGGACCGATACTTCGTTCTCATCAAGCTCCCCCCGAAGGCCGACAGCGCCCTTTCGCTTGCGACTTGATGAATGCCAGCCTTATCGCTGACTCCTGATTCCTGAACACGCCGAGCCCGAGTAAATATTATGCCAGCCTTTCAGTTGCGATATCTGACCGACGAATTAAACAAACTGCGCGAGCAGAAGCTCTACCAGAGGCTGCGCGTGCTCGAGGGCGAGCAGCTTCCGGTCTGCCGCTTCGATGGGCATGAGGTCATCAACCTCTCGTCCAACAACTACTTGGGGCTAACCACTCACCCCAAGCTCCGGGCGCGCGCCCTGGAAGCGATCCAGAGATGGGGCGTAGGCTCCGGGGCTGTGCGCACGATCGCCGGCACCATGTCGATCCACATGGAGCTGGAAGAGAAAATCGCCAATTTTAAGCACGTCGAGGCTGCGGTGGTCTTCCAATCCGGGTTCACCGCCAATGCCGGAACGGTGCAAGCCATCCTGAACCGCGAAGACATCATCATCTCGGACCAGCTCAATCATGCTTCCATCATCGATGGCTGCCGGCTCTCCCGCGCTGAAATCAAGGTTTTCCCGCACAAGGACCTGGAGGCGTGCGAAAACATCTTGAAAGGAATTGAAGGGCGCAAGTGCCGCAAGCTGCTCATCACCGACGGGGTTTTCTCCATGGAAGGCGACATCGCGCCGCTGCCGCAGCTCGTCGAGCTGGCGGAAAAGTATGGCTGTATCATGATGATTGACGACGCGCACGCCTCCGGCGTCCTGGGACGCAACGGACGCGGCACCGTGGATCACTACAACCTGCACGGGCGCGTGGATATCCAGGTCGGTACACTCTCCAAGGCCATCGGCGCGCTGGGGGGGTACGTTTGCTCGACGCGCGACACCATTGAGTTTCTCTACCACCGCGCCAGGCCCTTCCTCTTCTCGACCTCGCATCCGCCTTCCGTGGCGGCCACTTGCCTGGCGGCTTTTGAGGTGCTGGAGGAAGAGCCGCAACTGATCGACCGGCTCTGGGCCAATGCCAAATTCTTTAAGGAAGGGTTGAACAAGCTCGGGTTCAACACCGGCGTGAGCGAAACGCCCATTACGCCCGTCATGGTGGGCGACGCCGCATTGGCTCACCAGTTCTCGCGCGAGCTGTTTGCAGCCGGCGTGTTTGCCCAGAGCATCGGCTTCCCCACTGTCCCGGAGGGCAAAGCCCGCATCCGCACCATCGTCACCGCCACCCACACGCAGGAAGAATTGACCCGCGCGCTCGAGATACTGGAGAGTGTTGGGAAGAGGTTGAAGATTATTTAGCACCTGGCGTCGAAGGGTGTGTCAAGCTCGCAGACAATGGGGATAAGAGTGGTCGAGCCAGCCCGCTGGGCCCAGCAGCGCTCCCCGCGTTTTCAACGATTTCGCGATGGGCCCGTTGGCATCTCCTCAGACAAAAACCGTAAGATCGCTCGAGAATCTGTCGGCCTCCGAACAGCGAGCCCGGACTTGATCCCAGGCCTGCGTAATTTCATGTGCACGCGCCCGGTAGACTCTCGGGATCTTCTTCCCGCCAGTGACAAGTCTTCCAGTCTTCGGTTGCGCCTGTAATCTGTGATCGGGGTTTGGAAAACATTCTATGTTTCCTACTATCGCCGAAACTACTGAAGGATACAAAGCGCACAGCACCCAAGTCTCTGTACTCATGGATGGTGTGCAGAGTACTGTCTTCGGGGGCACGTCCATCTCACCCATCCAACGCAGCATTACGTTGCGTAGCGCATTCGTGGAAGCTTCAGGAGGAGGACAGGGCTGCGAGCAGGGCAAATCGTTTGCTTCATTTGTGATTCCGGCATTTTCGTAATTCTCGCTGGCTACTTCGGCGTCGAGGTGCAAGATGAGCAGGTCGTAGGTCAGAAATAATGGATCGTTGCGTATTGGCCCGCCGGCCCTGGCGCAAGCTTGGCGACACCACCGACAGACGCCGCCCCACCCTGTGCCGATCGGACTAAAGGCTCGCGACTCTTCGGGCTGAAGCTGCCTCAAAATGATTGACCGATCTTTAAAGACCCTAGAGATCACAGCTTCAATTATGATCTTGTCTGTCGGCCCCTCAGCAACCACGGCAACCCTGAAAGGGTTAGACATCCGGAACGCCCCCGATTAGTCCGTTGGCCCACAAGCGAGACAAAGTCCATCCCTCGGCAGCCCGCGCAAGCAATTTACTGTCGAGCATCACCCGCTTGACTACTGTATGGCCGCGGTTGTCCCTGTCCACGGTGAAAAGCCTCACCCTTTCGTCCTGCAAGGGAAGCCCGTCAAGCACCGCCGCATTATGCGAGGTCAAAAGAACTTGTTTCTGGTGCGGTACCTCGAGCGTCCATCGACAGATCGCCGCTGAAAGCTTCTTGGCGAGTACGGGATTCAGAGACTGATCAACATTATCGATCGCGAAGAAATCAGGGGATTTCGGGTGAAGTATCAGGACGGAAGCAAAAAGAACGTATAGTGCGCCTTCGCTAGCATCGTACCCTGACAGAATGTTTCTCTTGTGGCTCATGAAATGATCTCTGAACCTGATTACCCTTCCAGAAGTTGCAGTAGAAGGTGACAGCGGCATCGTCTCAGCAGGAGCGGATCCAATAGCATCGGCCCAATCAATGAGTTCCGGCCGAATTTCTGCAACTCTCTGCTGTAGCCACTTGTTGCCTTCTGTCCATTGAGCCCGCCCCAGTTCTAGGAATGCCTGGGGCAATCCTCCGCCGGACAACCCGACAGGTTGGCGAGGCTGCTGGTCGGGCGTCAAGCCACGCAGCGTCGGAGTATTTGCACAATAAATCGCGTACCCTCTTAGCAACTCCAAAAGCTGCCGTGCGGGGTTATCTTCCTTGAGCTCCACCGACTTGAGGGCGGCCAGACCTTGCGCTGCGTTCATCTCCTTAGCTAGCTTCCTGAAAGGAGCACGATCGACAATCTTCTCACCCGTGCACCTGCGTAGGACCTCGGTCTTAAAACGCCATGCTGGCTTTGGGTCCCTTATTGGATTCCAAAGCGAGACCTCATACTTCGCCTCTGAGTTCTCAGCACTAAAAAATATGTGGGGACGCCTTTCGGATATCTTATGTGGAAATGCCGACTTGTAGAGTTGCGGTAATCCCGGCCGTACTCCACGCCTAAGCAAGGACTCGTCATCAACCCGCCCGAAAGACGCGGCACTTAACACTCCCAGAGCTTCTAAGAGGTTGCTCTTGCCGCTGCCATTAGCGCCCACAAAGACGTTGACCTGCCCGAGTTCAACCTCAAGGCTCTCGAGCGACTTAAATGATTCCACCCTAAACTTAGTTATCATCGCCCTCACGATACATCAAAAACCGTTCACTTTTCAACAGCGGGCAGCCCCGGTCACAGCACTTGTGACCGTGGGCTTTTCCTTCGATGACGGACTGGAACACGGGAATCCCGTGCGCAAGGGGTCGGGGTAGCGCAGGGCCCGCACTCCGGCCCTGCGGCTCTTCCAGCGGTGCGGGGTCTTGCCGCGCCGCGAGCAAGATAATCCGAATCCCCGGCTGGCCCCGGCACGAACCAAGCCATCCGAAAACCGTCCCTTATCCACGCCGCCCAATGCGCGTCATGGTGGAAGTGCCGCAAGGCCGGAAAGCGGGCCTTGCGCTACGTTTTCTCTTCCCCGCCTTCGCGGGAACGACACGTGTTTCGAAATGGATGAACTCAGTGCCCCGGTTCGGGGACCGCAGGCGAGTGGTCTGCGAGGCGGGAAGGTTCCGTCATGCGGTAGAGATGGTTGAGGGGTACGCGGCCGGGGCCCACCACATAAGCCTTGCGGATGGCCTCGGTAACGTAGGCTTTGGCCAGAACGACGGCGTCGCGAAGCTGGCGGCCCAGCGCCAGGTTCGCGGCGACGGCGGATGAAAATGTGCAGCCGGTGCCGTGGGTGTTATCGGGCTTTACGCGATCGCCCATGAAGACTTCGAGCACCGAGCCGTCAAAGAAAACGTCGATGGCCTTATCAAGGTGTCCGCCGGTCACCACCACGGCGCGCGCGCCCATCTCGACCAACTGACGCGCTGCCGCCTTCATCGCTTCCTGATTTTCTACACGCAGGCCGGTCATTGCCGAGGCTTCGAAGAGGTTGGGCGTAATCACGTGGGCGCGCTTGATCAATTGCTCGCGCACAAACTCCTGGCACGCGACGTCCGCCAGGTCTCTCCCGCTCGAGGAGCGAAAAACAGGATCGAGCACGGAGGGGAGCGCTGGATTGGATTCGAGGAGCTCATCTACAACTTCCGCATTGGCTCGACTTGCCAGCATGCCGACTTTGATGGCTTTCACACGGCCATCCGCCAAGAGCGCAGCTATGGTGTCTTTCAGAACTGCGGGTTCAGTGGGGTAGACGGCGGTGACGCCCTGAGTGTTTTGGATGGTGAGCGCCGTGATGGCCGCCACTCCATAGCAGCCATGGGCAGCGAATGTTTTCAGGTCCGCAGCGATTCCTGCTCCGGAGGAGGGGTCGAAGCCCGCTATGCTGAGGACCACCGGACACGAGCCGCTAAGCTGGTGATTCATCTTTCTTTCGCTGAGCCTCTTTTCCTGAAGCAAGACTTTACATGATTATAAAGTGGCCTGCCTGCTTGTCAATAAAGAATTCGGCAGTGGGCCGGTGTGGCGTAGCGCCGGGCTTTAGAGCCTGCGGAAAAAGGCTCCACGGTTGTCATCCTGAGCGCAGCGAAGGATCTCGCTCTGCGTATCTTCTTGAAAACGCACAGGGCCAGATTCTTCGCTTCGCTCAGAATGACAGTTTCGAAGAGATTTTCCGCAGCCTGTTTCGCCCGGCACAGCCCCAAGATGCCCCGATATATCGGGGTTGCTCACCTGACGGAACCTTCCACGTCCATTTCTGTATCGGATTGCACTTCGAGCTTTAAGGTTTGTGATTTCGTAAAGGGAAGTGGCGTGGAGCTCTTGAGGTGGGCGCTCAAGGTCTGGTGGATGGTGGCATGGTTCTGGAGGACCCTGCCGTCGTCGAGCGCCAGCAGCACCCGGCCTTTGCCCTGTCCGTCGATGCGCATGTCCACTCGCAGACCGTGGGATTCAAGGTGGGCCAGCGGATCCGCCTTCCCAAGGGCTCCAGGCGCGGGCCTCAGCACGTCCACGAAGCTGAATTCCACCACCGCGGCTTTTACGCCCTCGAGCTTGGTCTTGCCGACGTAACGCAGGGTGTTCTCCCCTTCGACGTTATAGGGATACGACGCGCTTGCCGGCGAGTCAAATTTGCCCTTCCAAGTCTCTCCCGGTTTCACCGGGCGCCCGGGATAGAGCGTATCGCCTTCCACTTGCTCGAGGAAGAACCTCAATGCCTGGCGAAGCGGCCCTCGATAAGCGGGATCCAATTGCTCGAACAAGCCCTCCCCGCCCTCAAACCCCAGCAGCCGTCCGTTGCGATCTAAATGGGCCACGATATCCTGGCCCGCCACGTGTTCGCTGATTTTTTTCTGCGCGCTTAGGGCGGGGTCACGGAAATTCGCCGCCACTCGGCTGGCGAGGTCCGACTGGAACTCGAATTTGTCAAAATGATTCTCGATGTCTGCGCTGCCGTCGCTGTGCACTGCCTTCACCGTTACGGTGTTCTGCTGCTGCACGGAGAAGTCGGTGGGCAGGGGAGGCAGAAAATTCTGAAGTTCGGGGGGCTCGGAGTGAATCACCGCCTTAGTGTGCATCTTGGTGGCGTAGACCATCTTCTGGCCGCTTTGGTATCGGCGTGCGAACCTCACTCGGCCACCCAAAGCCAGAGCAGGTGTGGGGGCCCACTGGGTTAGGAGCGCCAGCGCGACGATCAGCCGGACACTCCGGAGTTGTAGGGGCGGCCCTTGTGGCCGCCCTAGGGCAACCACAAGGGTTGCCCCTACGAGAAGGTCCTCCCCCTCAAGCCGATACATTGGCCATTTCCTTTTGGTAGCGCTCCAGGCATTCACGGGAGCAGAAGTGAAGGGTCTCGGAGCCGCGCACGAGGCGGTGGGAAAGTTCTGTGGAAACAAACATGCCGCATATAGGGTCGCGCTCGGTCTTGCCAATGCGCATCCGGGAGGAATCTCGAGATCCCCCGTCCACTGGACGATTCTCCCGGCGCGGCGGAGAGGAGCTGAAGATACTTTGCAGGGCCCGGCCCAGCACCTTCGAGATCACGATGAGGAAGACCAATTCCACGAAATAGGAGAGCAAGCTTCCCATAGTTTTTCAGACGGCATGAGGGGCCCGAGGGATGCCCTGAGGTTACTGCCGGGGCTGAGCGCCACCGCCGGAGCCCCGCGCCGCGTCCAATTTCTGCTTCAAGCTTTGAAGGGCCGGATTCGAGGGATCCAGACTGTGCAGGCGGTCCCACGCCCGCTGGGCGGCTGCGGTGTCGTGAGTCCCTTCCAGGTTTACTACAATCTCGTTCAACAATGTGGGCTTGTGGTCGGGATCAATGGCCAGCGATTGGCTGTATTCCTTCAGCGCCTGTCCGGTCTGGCCGTTGTAAAAGTATGCAGTTCCCATGTCAGTGCGGGCGTTGACGTTCTTCGGATTGATAGCCAGGGATTTCTGGTACCACTCGATTGCCTGTTGGTACTGCCGCTGGTCGTAGAGGAAGTTGGCGAGTCTTAAAGGAATGTCGGGATCCTTGGGGTTTTGTTGCGCTTCCTCCTGGAGTTGCTTGATCACCAACGCGGTGTCGATAGGAGGATGCCCCTCCGGCAATCCTTGCGGCGTGCCCCCACCCTGAGCTGCACCGGCAGCGCCCCCGCCAGGCATCTCGGAGGGCATGCCCGGGGTCGCCGTCATCGCAACTTTCTGCCGCCCGCTCCAGTTCATCTGCGCGTCCGTGATGTACCCCGCAAGAAATCCCACCACGAAGAAAACCACCGCCGTGAGTATCGTTTCCTTTTTCATTCAATTCCCATACCCGCACAATAGCGCTGATGGAAGTCTAATTGAGCCACAAGGCAGCGTCAAGCAAAGTCGGCGCAGGGGT
>CAWHWE010000086.1:0-13178 GCA_963832915.1 uncultured Acidobacteriota bacterium | reverse complement strand
GCGAGGGGATAAAACTGCTAGGGGAGCGCACTTGCGACGTTTACCTGAATGAAGTGGCCTACTGGTCAAACATTCCTGTGCGAGTTTGGGAATACACCATCGGCGGCTACCAGGTCATCAAGAAATGGCTCTCCTACCGCGAGGAGAAATTGCTGGGCCGCGCCCTGAGCAAAGAAGAGGTCCGCTACGTGCAGGAAATGGCCCGCCGCATCGCTGCCGTACTTCTGCTCGAACCGGCACTCGACGCGAATTATCAGAACGTGAAGGCGCACACCTTCCCGTGGAAGGGATGACCGCGCCGCGTCTGCGCCCTGACTTATGAAGACCTGGAGCATTACTGCAAGGTCATCAAGGCCCTGACCGAAACCATCCGCCTCATGGCCCAAATCGACGCAGCCATCCCGAAATGGCCCATCGAGTGAACGTCTGAGGGGTATGAAGAACGATCTTCACCATAAGGAAAAACAAATCCTCAACGCCCAGCGTCGGCAATGGGAGAACTCGTTTTCCTCTCGTCCTGAAATGTTTGGGATCGACCCCAGCCATCCAGCTCGCGAGGCGGCGCAAACATTTGGGAAAGAAGGTCTGTCCGGCATTCTGGAACTGGGTGCGGGGCAGGGGAGGGACGCCCTTTTTCTGGCCCAGCGCGGTTTTCGCGTTTGCGCCCTTGACTACTCAGAGGAGGGGCTGAGGGCCATTCGACAAAAAGCAGCGGCCTTGGGTCTATCGGGGTCCGTCTCTACCGTATGCCACGATGTTCGGAGTCCGCTACCTTTTGAAGATAACTTCTTCGATGGCTGCTATTCCCATATGCTCTTTTGCATGGCCCTCACCATCGGCGAACTGCAAGAGCTTTCTCGCGAGGTGAACCGTGTGTTGAGGCCGGGAGGGTTCTGCATTTACACGGTCAGGCACAAGAAGGACTCGCACTACAAGACAGGAATTTATCGAGGAGAGGACATGTACGAGGTTGGCGGCTTTGTCGTGGAGTTCTTTGACCGCCAGAAAGTGGAGCAACTGGCTGGAGGATATGAGATTCTTGAAGTCGCTGAGTTTGAGGAAGGGGGACTGCCCAGAAGACTCTTCCGGGTGACAATGAGGAAGGTGGGTTAGCCAGCCATGGGAAGGGATAATAGTTCGAAGGTGTCCCGCCCGAAGTCTGGAATTTCCACATCGGCGGCTGTCAGGTTTGCGAAAAATGGCTCAAGGACCGCCGTGGCCGCACCTTGACCTATGACGATCTGGAGCACTACTGCAAAGTCGTAACGGCCTTGAGCGAAACCATCCGCCTCATGGCGGAAATTGACGCCGCTATCCCCAATTGGCCGATAGAGTGATCTAAAGAAATCCGAGGGGGAATGTGCAATGGCGATTCACGACCTGGCAAGAAAAGAAACTGCTCACGGCACAGGGCACTGGGTCAGTCTCCGGGTAGCCGAGTACACGGCCAGGTGACTACCGACGTTAGAGGAGGAGCCGCAAGGGCCTGGGATAGTTTCCGACTCGATACGGGAGTTGAGCGGGTTCGCTCTACCCTACGACGTTACCCAGGGTCTATACTGGTCGGCGGTCATCTTCCAGGTATCCGACTTGAACGAAGCCGCATAGCGGCAGACGCTTGCGCGTGACACTATTTGGCAGGGCAACTGCGATGTCGCGGATCAAGAGCTGTGTAGCAACATTACCCCAATACGTAACACGATTCCGACTCAATACCCAGTAAGCAACTGCCCTGCCAAAGCAGGGGGCTTCCTTCAGGTCGCTGTATCGAAAGCGCGCCGGGCGGCGTGCCTGCTACTCCGGAACTGTGTACAGTCGGCGCGCTTCCGATACGCACTAAGACTTACCGGGAGTTAGCCAATATCCCGTCGCTGAGCGGGCAAGGTAGTTTCAAACGTTCCGTGGTCCGGCGATAATTCCAGTTCCGCAGGTGGTGAAGGAACGCCCACAACTAATTGAAATTGTAGCCAAGTTCCCAAAGGAACTGGTGATTGCCGGCAGTTACGCCGGCGTTTCCGATCTGATAGGCAGCGTAAAGTGTGAGTTTTGAGTTGAGTTTTATGATGGCGCCGGGGTTCACATAGCCGACGGAATTATTCCCGGTGTACCATTCGGCTGCGAGCGTCAAACGCTTGTTAATTAGCTGCTCGAAGGTGAACTGTCCACCGGCGCGGTTGGCATTGACGACAACGTTGCGCGTAAAGTCGTATGCGCCAAAACCTATGCGCGTGCCGTGTTTCCACTCCTTGGCGAAGGATGCATAGACATAATTTCCCGCGTCGTAGGTCCGCCGGTGGACGGGAAACAACAGGTCATCCCCAACGAGAAAGGACCATCCTGAGGTCTTGGCTTTCCAAAGCCGCCACTTCACCGTTGGAGAGATTTCGAGTGCGTCCAAGACGGGCGCACTGAGACCGTTGATATTCACTCCGACTTCGATTCCGTGACCGATGCCAACGACGACGCGCGGCGTGAAAGTGGCCAAGAAATCCACTGGTCGCAAAGTGCCGTCCAATTCACCGTAGACTTTTCCTTTGTTCAGGATGTCCGCACTGGGAACGTCGAATACGGTTTCTTGCCCGTAGGCACCGCAGACCGGAAAGACGACCAGAAGAAGCAGGGAAAACTTAAACGACCCGATGTGTCGTAGTGGGAACAAGATGATTCAGCATACCTTACACGTCCCTTGTGGTCATACAGTTTTGCAATACTAGATCCACTACCTGATAAACGCCCTTCCCGCAAAATGGGGCGGCGGAGCCTTGAAAGCGGACCAGCCCGGCACTGACCTGGCATCAGTAACGGGTAGTCGCCATGCGTGTTTACTGACCGTTCTACGGTGCCAGAGATTACGGACTGATGACGGCGCGCTCGGATGAAACCCTGGAACTCTCTGAGCAGCGGGGCGCCGCTGGGCCGGACAAAGCCCTTGCCGGAAACTGACCCACTACCCGGCACAGTTACGGTGGTTTGGTTTGACAGCGAAGAGGAAAACTTTGTTGTCCAGCATGAGTTTGTCCACTTGAGTTTCTACAAGGAAGAATTCGCGGCATTCCTCGAATGCTTGAACGAAGCCCACAAGAAGTACCATGAGGAACATCATGGGCATCGTGAGTAGCCTTTATAAAATCGCTCGAATCGCCAATGACGTGAGCACGCTCGCCAGCGGCAACCCGAGGCGCATCGGCAAGAGACTTGTCAACAAGGCCATCGGACGGTCCGTGGTCAAATTGCTCTACCTGAAATAGCCGCGTGAAATCCCCGTTTCCCTTCTGCTCGCCGTTGCGTTAAAATCTGGCGTGAAATTGACTTGGCCGCCTAGCCCGGCCTCATGAACCGGGCGATCCCGCAAGGCGGGACCCGCTTCCGCCCGGCGGCCAGTCCAATCTTTTCAAGCGGTAATGGAAAGCGGGGAATCGCCGAACGCAAGAACTCCGCCCACGACATAAGGATCGGACGCCCCCTGGGACGCTATCACTCAAAGTAGCTCTTCACAATGGTCATGGACTTCTATGTGACGGTAACCGATCCCAAGACCCATAAGCGCCATCGCATCCTCGCAGGCCATATAGAAACTCGCCATCTTCGTAACCCACTCGAAATCTATCGGTCCCCTGAATCTCCGAGTGGGTTGATGAGCATAACGCCAAAGAGTGCTTTTGAATGCGCGCGCTTAGTAGAATCTTCCTATTTCGATTGCTTGGTGGACAAACCATACCTCGCCGCCATTTGGCTCTGCCAACGGGCGCTCATTTACCGGTGGAACCCCTCCCGCGCAAGCAGAATTCGCGTTCTGCCTTCTTCGGACCTGCGTCGGCTGTTCGGTATGCGGCAGAAGGTAGGCGCGATCGTTCGGGAACTGGAAGCGGTGCGAAAATCGGTGCAGCCCATCGAAGATTTTCACTGGTTAACTGAGTCGCGAATGACCAAACACTTGAATCGGGCAATATCCGCCCTTGGAAGATTCCAGGGGAAAGCGCGGGAGGAACCAAGCCAACGCGACCGCCTGGGATGGGATCGAGCTGAGAATCGCTTAGCGTGGCCCTTCCGGCCCCCCGCATTGGCGTACGCTCTGTATTATCTATTGAGGCAACACACTAAACCCCGAATCAAAGCAGACCAAGCTTACGATCTAGTAGGGCGATTTGAAAGTGAATTCCTGAAGCACAGGGTTGGAGACACTGTGGAAGTCATTCGCCGACAAGTAAGAACATTCAAGAAGGACAGCACATTTCGGCGGGAAATGGACAGAATCGTTGCAAGACTGTTGGCCGCTGATTGGTCTGATGAACCTGAATCTGTCAGCAGTAACCGGGTCAAGACGGTATCAATCTCCCCACCCAGCGGGGCAAAGCCGACCCGGGACGAGGTAAGCTCACCCTCCCGACCCGGAAGGTAGTCCCTTCCCCGGTAAGCAACCGGCACACTCCCCACACCCTTCCCGTCTTTGTTGTCTCTTAAAAGGTCATGGCAGAATTGGTATTTTATACCTGAACATGACTCCCTCTGACGGGGGGGGAATCTGATGGAGGAAATCAATGAGTCTCATCCAAAAGAAGACGACTCCGCGTTTACACGCGGCGAATCACGCCAACAGCCTTAAATCAACAGGGCCACAGACAAAACTTGGCAAGGCGCACTCCAGCCGTAATGCTCTCAAGTTTGGCCTGTTTGCCCGGCTACCCATGGCGAGCATGAAAGAGCTAGGCGAGGATCCTACGGCGTTCGAGCAGTCTAGCGAATCCCTTCGCAACGCTCTTTGTCCCCGGGACGGATTCGAGCAGATGTTGGTTGAGGACATGGCGGAGATTCGCTGGCGCAGGCAAAGACTCATGCGCGCAGAGGCCGGAATATTGGCCACCAAAAGGCGCGAATTCGAGATCGAGCGAGAATGGAAGGTGGCCAACTACGGCAAGGGTTTAACCGGAGTGGCAAACGATATGCTCTCCCCAGATATGGGACTGGCGGCGCTTCGTCCCTCAGACGAAAACTTCGCTCAGATCATAGATTTTTTGGAGATTCTTAAGCATTTTGTTGAAACCGAGGGCTTTCGGGAGGGGGACTCTCGAATGCTCACGGTGGTTTATGGGGAAAAACCGAGTTACACGGGCAGGTATTTGACTGGCATGTTTAAAAGGGGTCAAGAGGGCGCGAAGGACGAAAGTGGCCAGGACTCTAGAGAAGTCGAAGGGACACGGCGAGTCTTCCTCGAAACCCTCACCAGAGAAATCGCGTCTTTCAGGAAGCTGGCCGAGCTCCATCATGCGAAAGACGTAGAGGTAACTGAGCCGCTCATGGACAGTCAACTGATCCCATCGCAAGAGGACCTGAGCAAGATTATGGATTACGAGGCTGCGCTTGAAAAGCAGTTTGAAAGGAAGCTGCAACAATTGGTGGCTTGGCGGCGGGCCAAAGGAGAGCCTGGTACGAGCAAAGTAGTTAGGAAAGATACATAATAGAGTAGTTAATAAATTCTACTTCAAGTGACTTATCAATAAACTAACAATCCCCGAAAATCCGAAAACGAAGCCGTTATCTCTATGAAAACAAAGGTTTCCAAAAAAAGGCGCATCCTGGTCCTGAGGTTTTGCCAAATAGCGGGTTCTTAAATGACACCACTACCAGCTTTTCAGTTGATTTGTAAGGTGATTGACGCTAGTATGATGTCATCTTAAGGACAGGGTGGTGCAGTACTTTTGGTGCATAGACAAGTAGCAATTGGCGCGCTATGTGTAGACAAAAATAGGGGTTTGGCTTAAGGATCCCCCCATGTTTCGGAAAATTGGGTTTGCGTCCTTCTCTGTCAGCGTGCTGGCATTTGATTTTAGCTTCACTTTTGTTTCCGATGTAGAGGCAGGCGTTGGTACAAGAGAGCTGACACTAACCCGCTCTGTGATCGCCGAGGCACCTCGCACTGCAAGCCCGAAAGTACTATTGCGTTCTGAGACTTCCGGGTGTAGGTTACCAGTCGGGCGGGAAATGAAGACGGAAATGCCAGTTTACACAAGTAGGTTGACGGAAAAGGCTCGTTATTGACCACGTCGTTCAGATGGAGTATCAGCATAACGCGCGTCTCCTAAAAGGAGAGACTCCGCGTTCTCGAGAGCCAAAGGAGCCAACTTATGAACCAATCAGGAAAAAGCTGTCGAGGGGGAGTTCTGCGAGGACTGTATGTCGTGATGTGTTCCGCCATGGTCCTCTTTGTCATGGGAGCCCAGGCGCAGGCACAGTCCATGGCAACGCGTCATGTGCGTCAAGGAGTGATAAGCGGAGAGGCGAAGTTTTTGAACCGGCTGCCCGAAACTCAGACCTTGCGTCTCGACGTTGTCCTGCCGCCGCGCGATCAGGCAGGGTTGGATAAATTCTTGCAAGAGGTCTACGAACCTTCCAGCCCCTCCTACCGGCACTTCCTTACGCCGCCAGAGTTCACCGCGAGGTTTGGTCCCAGCCAGGAAGATTATGACGAGGTGATTCATTACGCTACATCGAACGGCTTCAAGGTGGTGGGCGGCTCCCGCGATGGTATGGACGTGCAGCTCGAGGGCTCGGTAACGAGCATCGAGGCAGCCTTTAATGTGAGCATGGGTGCCTACCAGCACCCCACGGAAAACCGCACATTCTATGCTCCGGACCGGGAGCCCACAGTGGACCTGCCGTTCCCGCTGTGGCATATCTCGGGTTTGGACAACTTTTCGATCCCGCATCCCCTCTACCATCAACGAAATCTGCCCGTGAAGTCCAATGCCACGACGGGCTCCGGCCCTTCGGCCTCTTTCTTAGGCAGCGACATGAGGGCGGCCTATTATGGTAGCGGGTCTCTCACCGGCGCCGGCCAGAACCTCGGATTGCTTGAATATTACGGCACCGATATGGCCGACTTGACCACCTATTTTAAGAACGTTGGTCAAACCAACAATGTGCCTATAACCCTCCTCTCCACGGACGGGACCAGCACTAGTTGCGTGTATTCAAGCAGCTGCGACGATACGGAACAGACGCTCGACATGACCCAGGCCATCGGCATGGCTCCGGGGCTGGCAAGTCTGGTGATGTACATCGGGTCCACGGACACCGCAATTCTCGGCGCCATGACCACGCATAGCCCGCTGCCCACCACCATTAGCTGTTCGTGGGGTTGGACGCCGGTGGATCCAAGCACACTTAACCCGTACTGGCAAAAGATGGCGGCTCAAGGCCAGAACTTCTTTGCAGCATCTGGCGACAATTCCACCTGGAAGGCGTCGGGAAATGCGGAGGCCTGGCCAGCGGACGCTGCGTATGTCGTTTCCGTCGGCGGCACGGACTTAAGCACCGCCAGCGCGGGTGGGCTCTGGGCGTCGGAAACCGCCTGGTCATATAGCGGCGGCGGCATCTCCCCGGACAGTATCCCCATCCCCTCGTGGCAGCAGCTCTCCGGCGTGATCAACTCGAGCAACAAGGGTTCGACAACCCTTCGCAACGGCCCGGACGTATCGGCAAACGCGAATTTTACCTATTACGTGTGCGCCGACCAAACCACCTGCACGGCCAACGAATATGGTGGGACCAGTTTTGCCGCGCCCTTGTGGGCTGGCTACGTGGCTTTGGCCAATCAACAGGCGGTCGCCAACGGCGGTTCGACGCTTGGCTTCATTAACCCACTCCTTTATTCGATTGGTGTGTCGTCCAGCTATGGCGCCGATTTCCACGACATCACCAGCGGCACCAGCGGCAGCTATTCGGCGGTAACCGGCTACGACTTGGTGACCGGCTGGGGCAGTATGAAGGGGGCCAGCCTGATCAACGCGCTTGTCGGTGCCTCGACGACTCCTAACTTCTCCCTTTCTGCCTCGCCCAGTTCGGTCTCAGTGGTACAGGGGAACAATGGCTCATCGACGATCACCAGCGCCGTCTTGAACGGCTTTAACTCGGCTGTTGCCTTGTCTGCGTCTGGCCAGCCGACAGGCGTGACTGCTACCTTCAATCCCAATCCCATCGCCGCGCCGGGCTCTGGCACGTCGACGCTGAGCTTGGCAGTGGCTTCGACCACCGCCACCGGCACGTACACGATCACTGTCACCGGAACGGGCGGAGGCGTTACGCAAACATCCACGGTCAGGCTGACGGTGACCGCCGCGCCGACTCCTAACTTCACCATTTCTGCTTCGCCCAGTTCGGTCTCAGTGGCAGAGGGCAGCAGTGGCACATCGAAGATCACTACTACGGTCTCGGGCGGCTTCAACTCGGCCGTTGCCTTGTCTGCGTCTGGCCAGCCGTCCGGCGTGACTGTTAGCTTCAGTCCCACGTCTATCGCCGCGCCGGGCTCGGGGACATCGACGGTGACGTTCACAGCGAGCAAGAGTGCCAGCACTGGAACCCACACCATCACCATAACGGGCGCAGGCGGAGGCAAATCAAACAAGACAACTGTCTCTCTGAGAGTCACGAGGTCGAACGCGAGATTCTGACAGTGCGTGGTTTCGCTACGCGCTAAGGTAACCAATAGCAAATAAAGGCCCGGATCACCTGATCCGGGCCTTTTTTTGTGCGCAACGCAGCACGCTTATGGCCGGGCGGACACGAGAGGGGGGAGAGTACGGGAACAGGGGCGCAGGGCACCGCTTCGCTTCCATCATTCGTAACGAAGAGCCTGCACGGGATCCAGCCTGGCGGCTCGCGCGGCCGGGTAGAGTCCGGAGATCATGCTGATCACGACGGCGAAGGCAATCGCTCCGGCAACCAGCCACCACGGAACCGCCCACAAATTCTCCGAGGGCATGTTTTGGCGGTGCAGATAGAAGTTCGCCCCGGCGTTGATCAGTCGGCCGATTATCCAGCCCAGCGCCACCCCCAGCATCCCACCCACCAAGCCCATCACCGCGGCCTCGGCAAGGAATAGCCTCTTGACGTTGCTGTCACTGGCGCCGATTGCCTTCATGATTCCGATTTCACGCCGCCGCTCGAGGATGGCCATCACTAGCGTATTCACGATTCCCAGCGCCGCAACCGCCAGCGCGAGGCTTCCGAATATCCCAAGAAAAAGGTCGAGTACGGCGAAAAACCGCTGCAGGCTGCGCGTGGCGTCCAGAATCGAGTAGGTGCTGAAACCCATTTTGCGGATGGCGTCCTGCACCAACTCGACTCTGTCCGGACTTTTCACGCGCACGCTGAGGCTGGGATACGCCGGGGCATTCGAAAAGTCCGGCTCACTGCCGCGCAGCCCAGGGGGTAGCATGACATGGAGGTTCTCCACCATCTGAAGCGGGATGAACACCCGGGCGCCCGCGGCGCCGCGCATGCCCTCGGGATCTTGGTCAGTGACCGCGACGATGCGCAGCTTTCTCTCGCGCGGCACGACCGAGAAGGGCGCCATCACGGGGGGGTGGGGCGCATCTTTTAGCGCGCCGGAGCGACCGCCCGCGCTGCCTCCCTCTTGCGCCGGCACAGGCTTCGATTCCGGCCCCGCCGGTGACGGCACCCGCTCCGCGTAGCGCAGCATCAGTTCCTTCCCAATCAACATCTGTGTCTGTCCGCTCAGCTTCGAACTGGATTCTCCCAGCTTCCGGCGAATCCCCAGGAGTTCCTCCGCGAACTGGATTTGCAAGATGGCTTCGTCGGCGGTATCCGAGGAGAAGAAACGTCCCTGCATGTTGTCGAACGCATCTTTGTCGCGGGCGGAGAGCGGAAGGCCAGCCACCATCGCGAGGTGTGACTTGCTTTCGTAGTAGACCTCGCTGATGAAGTGAAGGTCGGGCACTGCTTCGAGAACGTCGGGCAGGCGGGCCATTTCGGCGCGCGCCTGTTCGTCAAGAGGCCGGCTCTCGGCGGGAGGCGCCTCGTTGCGGTTTTCGGTGCGGTCGAAGCGGCGCAAACTGCGGGGCGAGGTAACGACGATTGTGTCGAAGAGCCCGGACCTTGCCAGCCGGCGGTCGGCTAACTGCTGGAGCCCGATGCCAAGCGAGAGCATCGCCACCAGAGACGCTACACCCACCCCGATGCCAAGCGTGGTGAGCGAGCTCCGGAGCATGGATTCGCGAAGGTTGCGCGCGGCTAGATCGACCAGGTCGTTTGCCTTCACCGCCGTTCTCCTTTCTGCCCTGAACATAGCTCCCCTCCTCTCCTGAGGAAGGGGTTAGGGGGCGGTGGGACCGGTACAAATCGAACCGGTCAATCCGCCGGCTGTGGGAGCCCCCTCATTACCAAGGAGGGGATCACGGCCACGCCGTTCCCTTGCCTGAGTCCCCTGCGGCGACTCGTTGGAAGGCGGGAACATTGGCTTGCTCGCCGACCACTTTGCCATCGGCCAGGAAGACCAGGCGTTTGGCGTAGCGCTCCGCGAGCGAGCGCTCGTGGGTCACCAGCAGCAGCGTCATGCCGAACCGTTCGTTGCACTCATGCAGCAGGTCCAGGATCTCGTTACCCGTATGGCTGTCCAGATTGCCGGTGGGCTCGTCGGCCAGGAGCAGGCTGGGGCGGTTGGCCAGCGCCCGGGCGAGCGCCGCACGTTGCTGCTCACCGCCGGAGAGTTGGCCGGGGCGATGCGTCATACGCCCGCCCAGGCCCACGCGCTGCAAGGCTTCACGCGCCAGTGCCAGCCGCTGGCCACGCTCCGTTTCTGCAAACCGCATGGGCAGCTCGACATTCTCGAGCAGCGTCATGGCGCCCACCAGGTTAAAAGCCTGGAAAACAATTCCTACACTGTGCCGCCGGTAGCGGGAGAGTTCTTCGCTCGACATCTCCGCCAGGTTGTCCCCGTTCACGATGACGGCGCCCGAAGTCGGGCGGTCAAGTCCGGCAATCAAATTCAGCAAAGACGACTTCCCTGAACCCGAACTGCCGAGCAACGCCACGAATTCGCCTGTCCCCACCTCGAGCGAGATTCCGTCAACAGCGCGGATCACCGAGTCGCCCATCTGAAAGTGCCGGCAGACCGCCTCAGTTCGAATTGTGCCGGCGGGCGTGGACTTCTCCCTCATCGCGATGCGTCCCCCCCTTGCTCCGCGACCTCTGCGGAGTGAAGCAGTATAAGCGGGAGAGGTGGCGGCGATCAACCCAAGCGCTGCGGCAAATGACTCGGAGAGGTAATAGTAACGAATGGGAAGCCCGCTTAGCTACGACACAAAGCCCGACTTGCGCGGGAATCGTCCGCCGCGATTGTCTTCTGCTATGGAATATATGGCAACACATATGCTATATAAGGGGCGTGCTGTTTCCTTTGAAACAATTGACGAGCCTGTTCAAGGCTCTCTCCGAAGTCACGCGTCTGCGCATTGTCCACCTTTTGCACGCTCAAAGTCTCTGCGTGGGCGACTTGCAGGAGGTGCTGGGCCTTTCACAACCTCTCGTCTCCCGCCATCTCGCAGTCTTGCGCGCCGCGAATTTGGTCCATACCCGGCGGCAGGGGGCCAGAGTCTGTTATTCCTTGTCTCGTGCGCCGTTCCTTAACTACCCTTTGCGCAAGTTCCTGAGCGAGATTGTTCCTTTTTTCCCGGAACTACAGTCGGATGTGCAAAAATTGGCAGAGATCACAGGAGATTGCACGACAAAGAACGAAGCAGAGGACTCTGATCTAGTGCCGCGTATCGCGCCCGAAGCCGAATGAGAGGGATTCCCGGGAGGAGTCCTGTGAAAATCAAGACACTGATCTGCAATTGCAAGAGCCTGTCTCCGTCTTTCAGAGACTCGGACATGAACACGCTTCCCGCTGAAATCGAATCCGGCCTCGACGTGGATTACGCCATTGTGCACCCACAGCTTTGCGGGGCGCGAGGAGGCAGGGTCATGGAGGACGTCCTCCGCTCCGCTGAAGACGACCCCGATACTTTCGTCATCGTCGGCGCGTGCGAGGTGGAAGCGCAAAAAAGGCTATTTCAGAAAGTGTTCCGCAAGACAGGTTTCGATCAAGATCATTTCGTGGCGATGGACATTCGCGATGCGACGAATGAGGGAATTCTCGACAGGCTGCGTAAGAAGATAGAAGAACAGGTCCATCTCAAAGAAAAGCGCCACTGAGCGCCTCGCTTGGGCAACCGGTCCGGTGCCCCGTCATGTTAGGAGAGAATTTGGTGCCGATACATCGCGGTCGAAGAGAGCGGTTTCCTTGGTTTCCCACCATCGACTGCGAGGTATGCCTCCGCGACCTGGAGTGCCTTAACTTCTGCCCCGCGGGTGTCTTCGATTGGGACGCTGCCACAGGGAACCCCGTCGTGGCCCGGCCCTTTGACTGCATTCCAGGCTGTCGCAGTTGCGCTGAGAATTGCAAAGCCAAGGGCATCTCGCTTCCCGGCAAGAAGGAAGTGGCGGCGGCACTGAAGCGGATTCGCGCCGAAAATGGACTCCTCACCATGCCGCCACGATCTGACAAAGCTCTGAACCCTTGCGGCCGTGCAGTACGCCGCCGGAACTTGGCGTCCCGGTCCAGTTCAGACAAGTGACCTCAGGCCTGCTGTTTCCGCACCGGGGATACTCATGGAGGGCAAATGGAAGCCAAGAAATCCCGGAAATCTTTCCGCTACCAAACCCAAGCAGTCTGGGAACAAGCTCGCAAAATAAAGGCCTCGGCGGCCGGCAAGCCCGACCTGGGAATCTCCAGCCCGCCTGAGTTCAAAGGCGACCAGGGCGTTTGGACGCCTGAGGATTTGTTTGTGACCGCCCTGAACAGTTGTATCATGGAAACCTTCCTGGCCTTCGCAGAGCACAAGGGATTGGGGCTTGCGGCTTACGATAGCTCCGTTGATGCGCTGCTCGATTACCAGGACGGCAAATACCGCTTCACAGAAATCACCGTTCACCCTCAGGTAGCCGTGAAATCGCAGGATGACGTTGAGCGCGCCCGCCAAATCATGGAGAGCGCTCACGCCAACTGCTTTATCTCAAACTCCATCACCGCCTCCGTAAACGTCATTCCCGAATTCCGCGTTATGGATTAAGAGGCGCGCTGAAGGCGTGGAGCCACCTCATGAAGGAAAATATTTCACGCCGCAGATTTCTCGGGGCCGGCCTGCTGGGTGGGGCTGGCGCAGCATTTTTCTTCCCTGCGGAGGGATTTTCAGCCAAGGCGGCCGAGGCTCGTGAAGGTATATGTGTCACGCTCTGCAACCATTGGAGCTACACGGGGATTGGCTGGCAGTTGGGCATCGAGTCGTGCGTGCTGTCGGCCACCGACGCGATGGAAATGGCCGATCGAGTGCCGCACGTCA
>CAWHWE010000085.1:0-18099 GCA_963832915.1 uncultured Acidobacteriota bacterium | reverse complement strand
GTCTTCGCGGGCCATGCTGTGCTCGCTTTCCATCAGTATGTGGTCGGCGCGGAAACACGACCCCGAAGCATCCGAGGAAATCGCGCAGCGCCACGGCGCGCAGCCCGATGCCGGCCGCTATCACAAAGTGCTTCTCCCCAAAGCGGCGCTCGCCGAGGTCCAAAAGATCGTGAGCGAGGCCCGTCAGGAGCACTACTTCATGACCCTGCCCTGGGACGATAACGGCTATCGCGTGCTCCCAGCCGCAGCGTATATGGACCACACGGAGAGAATGCGGCAGCTATCGAACCAGTTCACACCAGCCATCGATACCTTGACCCAGCAGTTCGGACAGCTTGTGGAGGAGGCCAGGGTACGACTTGGCGGTCTGTTCCGTTCGGAGGATTATCCGGCTCCCGAAGAACTCCGTTCCAAGTTCTCTTTCGAAACCAAAGTGATGCCTCTGCCGGATGCAGGCGACTTCCGAGTCACACTGGGCGACGAGGAGAAAGAGCGAATCAAGCGTCAGATCACCGCCGCCGTCGAGGCATCGCTTCAGGTCGCGAGTCGTGAGCTTTGGCAGCGGCTGTACGAGGCGGTCAGTCACCTGGCCGAACGCCTCCAAGCCTACAAAGTGACGGGGGACGGGGTTGAACATCCCTTCCGCGATTCCGTCGTCACTAACCTGGTGAAACTCGTCGATGTTCTGCCCAAGCTAAATGTCACTGGGGATCCAGAACTGGAACGGCTGGCTGCCCAGGTGCGCTCCTCGCTGCTGGTCGATCCCCAAGAGCTCCGGAAGTCGGAGTCGGTAAGAACGGAAACTGCCAAAGCCGCGGCGGCCATTTCTGCACGGATGGCGGGATATATGAGTGGGTACTTAATCCCCGTGCCGAACGAAGGGAGGGCGGCGTGAAGCCTTCTCACACGACCACGGCACAAAAGCTGACCCGGGCGCGGGTTCAGCTCTTGCTTGGGCAGCCTTTTTTCGGCACGCTCAGCTTGAGGTTGAAACTGATACCCGGAAGTTTGCCAACGATGGCGACTGACGGCTCGCGGATTGTCTATAACCCCGCCTTCGTGGATGAACTCAAGCCAGCGGAACTTGAGGGAACACTCGCCCATGAAGTCCTCCACTGCGCGCTGGGCCACCAGTGCCGCCGCGGCCAGCGTGATCCAGAGCTTTGGAATGTAGCAGCGGACTTCGCCATCAACCCTATTCTGATCGGAAACGGTTTCGTCCTTCCGGCTGGCGCGCTCATCGATCCTGCCTTCAACAACTTGAGCGCGGAAGAAATCTACGCCCGGTTGCTGCGGAGGAGAAGCGAGGAAGACGGGGCAACAAAGCCGCAGCAGCAGACGAATGCTGGCGGGGGGACCGATACTGGTCCGCAAGGGACAGACGGCACGATGCCCTCCACTCCGAAGCCAGACCCCTCGCATCAGCCGGTTTCAGATCAACGTGGGCGGACGACGGGTGAGGCCGTGGGGCCAGCGTCGGTGCGGCCCGGAGGGTTCGGCGAGGTCTGGGACGCGACGGACGAGCACGGGCAAACAGCTTCGCCGGCCGAGAAGCGTCGCCAGGAGCATGAGTGGGGCATCGCCGCCGAGCAGGCCGTTGCGGTCGGCCAAGGCGTGGGGACACGAACCCGCCGGGATCGAAAGGCCGCTTAGCG
This sequence comes from uncultured Acidobacteriota bacterium, assembly GCA_963832915.1. Taxonomy (GTDB): domain Bacteria; phylum Acidobacteriota; class Terriglobia; order UBA7540; family UBA7540; genus CAVROP01. The sequence continues at coordinate 16,444 of CAWHWE010000085.1, read as the reverse complement.
AAAGCCGCCAATCCCAGCAGGACTGGCGCGCGATCCTGCGTGATTTTGTGGCCGCTACTACGCCCTCTGATTATCGCTGGACGCCACCCAATCGCCGCTACATCGCTTCGGGCCTGTACTTGCCCTCGGTCGAGCGCCAGGGAGTGGGTGAGATCGTGATTGCGGTCGACACCTCCGGCTCGATCGGAAAACTCGAGCTGGAACAATTTGCAGGTGAAATCTCGGCGATTTCCGAGGAGGCGCAGCCGGAAGCCATCCACGTGGTGTATTGCGACGCGGCGGTTCAATGCGCTCAACAGTTTGGCCCCTCAGAGCCAGTGCGACTTGAGCCTAGAGGCGGTGGGGGCACTGATTTCTGCCCGGCATTCGAGTGGGTGGCCGAGAACAATATCGCGCCAGTCTGCTTTATCTATCTCACCGACTTGTGCTGCCATTCGTATCCGGAGGCCCCGGAATACCCAGTCCTTTGGGTGACCGATTCGCGCAGAACCGCACCTTTCGGCGAAACGGTTCGGATCGGCCTTGAATAAAGCGACGTATCTTGAACGAGCCCGCAGCCATTCTCTTCATTCTGAACTCGTCATCATAGTCATCCTGCCATGCTGACAACAGCACCCGCCTAAGGAATTCCCCAAAAACCAAGGTGGTACACGGAGCACGGAGCCGCAGGCTTCACGCTGACGGTGAAATGTTGCCTCCGGACGATGGCAACGAAGCCCAAGGTCGAAAGGCGCTGACCTTTATGGGTCTATTCCAGAGTGACGAAGGTTTCTATGGCAACTCAATCCGTTCCCACTTTTCAGCAACTGAGCAGCTTGACGGCAGTGGCCAATCTTCGCCCTCGCTCGCCGGCGCGACCGCGCCGACCCCTGACTCCTCCTATTTTGCGTCCCAGGAGAAGGCACGAACGAAAGGCCCTCCAGAACAGGGAGAAGCTGTTGGTTGATATGCTTCCCTTGGTAAAGCGCGTGGCTCTGAGGATTCGCAAACGCCTGCCTGCCCATGTGGAGCTGGATGACCTGTTCTCAGACGGCGTGCTGGGACTGGTCGATGCGGTCACCAAGTTTGACGCGAGCAAGCGGGTGAGGTTGGAGACCTACGCGCGGCACCGGATTCGCGGAAGCATTTTGGACGGCCTCCGCGGCGCCGATCCGGCCTCCCGGGACTTACGACGCAAGAACCAAAGAATCCAAAAGCTCTATCACGAACTGGAGGTCAAGCTCGGTCGCCCGGTCACGGACGAGGAGATGGCCGCGGTGCAGGGAATGAATCTGGCGCAATGGCACCGTGAGCTGAACGAGCTTCAGAGTGCGGGGCTTGATTGTGGTGCGCGCACCCTCTCAGCGGCGCCAACCTCCGCACTGCGCGTCCATCGAGCCAGCGTTCCTGGCCGGTGATGATCCCAATCCCTTCGACCTCTGCTACCGGAACGAACAACTGGAAATCCTTGATCGTGCCGTTTCGCGGCTGCAGGAGCGTGAACGCCAAATCGTCACGCTCTACCATAAGCAGGGCCTAACCATGAGACAGGTTGCCGAGCTGTATGAGTGTAGACGAATCGCGTATTTCGCAACTCCATGCGGCGGCCTTGGTCCGATTGAAGGCAAACGTAGATACCCTGCTACGCCCCGGCCAAGCAGAAACCTCAGAAGCCGGCACTCTGTCGAGCGGGCGGACTGGGGCCTCACGCAGGTTCGTCAGTGCGTCCCAAGAGCGTAGATCGCCATTGGGCGGCGCAGCCGTCGATGCGCCCATGTCCGTGACCAGAGAGAGACCGTGTCAGTTGCCACTTTTTTTTCACGGGTCGACGCTTGTGAGAACCGCGTCTAGACTCGCGTGCGTGCCCGACGCCCCGAAGCTGCACACGGCTAACAACAGCTACCTCTGGACCCATGGGCAAGAGGAAAGTGGCCGGGACTTATAGGATGTGGCACGTTCGCTGGCAACGGTGAAGCGTTTCTAAACTGGCAGATCTCCTTGCGAAGCCTTTACTTCGCAGTTCTCTACAGCGAAACACGACCGACACACCGCCGCCCGCAGTCACAGGTCCTCATTGGCACCAGGTGATTCTAGTCCTCTCCGGCAGCAACGTTGTGGTTGCATCGAATGCGTTTCAAAGTGCCGCGTCCGAAGGGCGCGGCGTGTCTGTAGCGTCTGTCCAATAGATCCACAAATCCCACGTTTCCAATTACTTCCTCAAATAACCAACTTACGTACAGGGATTCTGGAGTGGGCCATTTGACAGGTAGAACAGCTTGTTCTATGTAAATGACAGGGGATTACGCCCAACAAGCCTCTGTAGGCCCAGCACTGGTCTCATTAAATCGCAACTACTCGTACCGGCAGTGTAAGTCGAGGCGAAACTCTCCGTTGCAGAACTAAGCTCGTCTGGACCAGAGCGCCGGTCGAATAGGACGGTTGGTGTCTTAGTGCCGACAAAGGCTTGGCGAGCTTTTGACAGTTGGTGTGGAAGGTGAACATGGGAAATTTGAGCACACTTGAAGAACGGCAAACAGAAATGCGGGAGAGACAAACGACCCTGCAGCCCTTGGTGTTGTCTTTGATGCCCCACGGCGAGCGGCATTACAGCGTCAGTGAAGTGGCAAAGCTTTGGAGCTTGAGTCGGGATTCTGTGCGGCGCCTCTTTCGCCGAGAGCGGGGCGTTTTGGTGATCGGGAACAGGTATGCGACCCTCCGCATACCAGAGTCCGTATTGGAGCGGGTCCATCGGAGGCTGAGTAATACTAACGATCCACAAAATGCGCGGGCCTACATGTCCCGGCAACGGCAGGCGGTATCGGACGGGAAACGTTAGAGGTGTGGGAGACGTTTGGTAGTCGTGGGCACATGCGAGCCACCAAGTAGGCCGGTCAAGAAGGCCCACATGCAACGCAGAATAAACGCGGGAGTTTCGAATGCTCATCCTCTGGCGACGCCATGTCAAAGACTGTCCACACCGAGAAAAGGGGCGCGAGTACCTCAAGTGCCAATGTCCAATCTGGATGGACTGGCGTACCGACGGCCCACGCATACGACGCCCCGTGGGCACTCGTAACTGGCAAGTTGCCCAGCGCAAAGCCCGTGACTGGGAAGCTCAAGGGTTCTCTGGTGGGGGCAAGACAACTACCATTCAGGAAGCGACGGAAAAGTTCATTGAAGACGCCAAAGCTCGAAATCTCCGCGAGGCCACCCTGTACAAATACGATCTTCTTTTCCGGCAACTGAAAGCGTTCGCAGACGAGCGCGGTTTGGTATTCATCTCGGACTTCAATCTTGATTGGGCAAGGAACTTTCGCGCCACGTGGCTTAATAAGAACCTAGCCGCGAAGAAAAAACTCGAGCATCTGCGGGCTTTCTTTCGGTTTGCGTACGAGAGCAACTGGATGGACTCAAACCCCGCAGCGAAACTCAAACCACCAATGATCACGGAATCTCCGACACTGCCGTTTAGCAAGGAGGAGATGGGCCGCATTCTAGAAGCGTGCAACGAATATCCGGACAAACGCAACGCCGTTCGACTGCGTGCGCTCGTGCTTCTTCTGCGTTACAGCGGGCTCCGCTTCACTGATGCCGCTAAGCTCTCGCGTGATCGCATCACAGAAGACAATCTCTTGCTCTACACGGCAAAAACCGGCACGCCGGTCAACTGCCCTCTTCCCCCTGTCCTAATCAATGCACTCGCAGCAATCCCCGCGGATGGCCCATACTACTTCTGGACAGGGAAATCCGCGACCAAAGGCTTAGCCGGCAGTATTTGGTGGCGACCGCTGCACCGGCTCTTCGCCCTGGCCAAAGTGCCGAACGGTCACGCGCACCGATTTCGCGACACCTTTGCGGTCGAGTTGCTGCTAGCTGGTGTGCCCATAGATCGTGTATCGGTGTTGCTTGGCCACAAGAGTGTGCGAATTACTGAGAGGCATTATGCCCCATGGGTCCGCTCCAGACAGGAGCAGCTTGAAGCAGATGTGCGTAAGACATGGGACGTGGCCATTCGGCGGCGGGCACGCCTAGGGCACACGAGGGAAAGGCGGGTTGTATCTCATTGATTCTATAAGGCTTAAATTGGTGCTGGAGGGGGGAGTTGAACCCCCATGCCGGGTGACCGGCGGCAGATTTTGAGTCTGCTGCGTCTGCCAATTCCGCCACTCCAGCCTGCTGGCAACATGCAGGTTAGCATAGCGCCGAATTTCCCTGCAAGGTGGTTTTAGACTTTCGATGGCTCGGAGGGTCAATATTCCGAAAAGCAGGCAGTAAGCAGTCGGCAGCACGCAGGGTCAATCCAAGATCCGAAATCCAAGATTTCCCCGGTTCCTCGTCGCCCACTCCCGCTCTTCGGCATCCCGCTAAAAGAGCCGCAATCTCAGTGTCAGGTATTTCTTGGGACTCTTCTTGAATTCGGTGAGGAAATCTTTCAAGGACTGTGAACTCGCGCTCAGATTGTTGTAGAGCGTGGGGTCGCTAGAAAGCCTCCCCAGCGTACCCTGACCCTCTGCCATTTGGTTTGAGACCTTATCCAGGTGGTCAAAGGTCCGGTTCATGCGGTCGTAGAGTTGAGTTTCCGTGGCGAGCTTTCCCAGGGTGCCGTGCCCCTGATTGATCCCATCGATGAGAGTGTTGGCCTGGCCCATCATGTGGTTCAGGTTGTTGTAGACTGAGGGGTCAGAGACGAATTTGGCAAAACTTCCCGGGCCGTGTTGCATGTCGTCGAGCACCTTATTGAGGCGGTCAATCGTGGCGATGGTTGTGCGGTACAGGGTCTCATCGGCCATGAGTTTGCCGAGCGTGCCGTCGCCCTGTTCCAGCCGGGTCACCATCCGGTCCATGGCGTCGGTGGTTTTGTTCAGCCGGTTGTAGAGGGTTTGATCGTAGATGAGCTTCCCCACCAGCCCTTTCCCCGACTGAATCTGGCCCGTGATGTCGTTAAGTTTGACGCCCAACACGCGCAGGTTGACGATGACGTCATTGGCGTTTTGAACGACTCGTTTGATATCCGATTCCTCGGAGCTTTTCAGCACGCCGCCGTCCGGAATCACCTCTTGCCCAGGACTCCCGCGCGTAATGTCCACGTAGCTTTCGCCCAGCAGACCGGCGGTTTCGATGCTTGCAAGTGAGTCGGCTCGGATCTGGTCTTGGTAGTGGCGCGCCACGCCCATCACTATTTCTACGGCACGGGCGCGCTCGGGATAGGGTGAGATTTGTACCCGTTTCACGTTGCCCACGCCCACTCCGGCCAAGCGGACCTGGGCGCCTTCGCGCAGCCCTGCGGCCTCGGCGATATAGGCCTTCAGCGTATATCGCCTGCTGAAGAATCCCACCTGACCGCTGATGAAGAATATCCCCATGGCCAGGATGGCCAAGCCGATGATTACCATTGTGCCGACACGAAGTTGGGCCCAGGTTACTCGTTGCCGTTGAGGCATGGTTTGTCTCCTTCGAAGGAAGTCACCCTCCTATTGTAGACCAAGCTGCGGGCGGAATCGCCCTCAGGCGAGATACTTAAGCAGGTAGGGATCATGGGTGCCGGCCAATTGCTGTGGAGTTCCCTGGAAGCAAACGGCGCCATCCCGCAACAGCAGGAATCGAGTAAGGGGCGCAGGGGGTCCGTGCTCCACCCCGCCCACGGGGACCAGCGCCTGTTTTTGCTCCGAAAAGACATAGTTTGCGAGCACATAAGCATCCTGGAGACGGTGTGTGACTACCAGCGATGTCACGCCGTGCACGTCGCGCAACTGCGCAATGTGCATGTCAATGGTGTGGCTGGTGACCGGATCAAGTCCCGCGGTGGGAGAATCATAGAGCATGATCGCGGGCTCGCTGATGATGGCGCGGGCGATGGAAACACGCCGGCGCATTCCGCCGGAAAGTTCCGACGGCATCTTATCGATGGCCTCCTCCATCTCTACAAACCGCAGCACTTCCCGGACTCTCCGCACGATCTCTTCTTCCTCGATGACTCCATCTTCTCTCAGGCGGTAGGCCACATTCTCATACACCGAGAGCGAATCGAAGAGCGCACCTTCCTGAAAAACAATGCCCATTCGCCTCCGAAATGTATCGAGCTGCTCTTCCGGAAGGGGAGTGAGATCCCGTCCTTCCACCAGGACCTGGCCTGAATCCGGTTTGATAAGGCCGAGAATCAGCTTGAGGAGGAGGGATTTTCCTGTCCCAGTGACTCCGAGGAGGAAGAGTGTCTCGCCCTGGTCCACGTGGAAGGATATGCTGGAGAGAACTTGCTTCTCATCGAAGGCCAACGAGACTTCACGAAGTTCGATGATAGGCGGCTTGCCCATAGCTTGGGATCAACGTTGGTAGTCTCGAACCCGGGTCCAGTCACCGGCGGGGGCTGCGACGACTTTGCATAATGACGGAAACCTGGATGTTAACATGATCGCGCGGAGAGCCCTCAGAAGAATCCGACCGCGATCAGGAAATTCGTGATAAAGAAATCAAGCACGAGAATCATTACAGAGGCGGCAACCATGGCCTGCGTCGTCGAACGACCCACGCCCTCCGTGCCACCCTTGGTGTTTAAGCCGCAGTAACAACCCACCATGGCGATTACGACGGCGAAGAAAAAGGGTTTGAGCAGGCCCTGGGTGACGTCCTGAAAAGTAAGCGTCTGATATACGGAGGTCCAGTACTCTTGGCCAGTCAGCCGGACCGTGTAGGAGCTTATGAAATACCCTCCCAGCATCCCGAAGAAGTCGGAGAGAATGGTTAGGACCGGCAACGTAAACAGTGTTGCAAGCAAGCGCGGCAAAACCAGTTTCCGGATCGGATCGGTGCCGAAGGCGCGCATGGCGTCGATCTGCTCGCTTACCAGCATCGATCCGAGTTCTGAGGCAATGCCGGAACTGATGCGCCCCGCGACCATAAGGGCCGTGAGGACAGGACCCAGTTCCCGGACGACAGAAAGCGCAACTACTTCTCCAAGAATGCCAACTTCGCCGAAGGTGCTTAAGGTCCGGTAGCTTTGCAGCGCCAACACGCCTCCAGTGAAAAAACCCGTCAACAGGACGATTGGCAAGGAGCCGACGCCGATGACGTCCATCTGGATCAGTGTGTCGGTAATGTAATGCGGCGGGGTGAAGGCGCGCCGCAGGGATCTAACCAGAAGGAAGGTGAAGTCCTGGACCGCCAGCACCTGCCGCTTCACAAATCCCACCAGCAAGGTACTGATCATCATATTTCGTAAGACAATTCTCTCTCTATTCCTCGGTCTTAAGCCACTCTAGCTAGGCAAGGGTCTGAAGTCAAGCGGCTCGGAGGGCGGAACGCGCTCGATCGGCACCGGGCAAGCCATTGTAGGAAAAGAGGGAGCCCGAAACCCCGGCTCAAAACACTCTTCTCTACGACCCTGGTTGTAGCCGATTGCGTCGGAGGTTATGTTCGCGTTCCTCCTTGCCTGTTCTTTCCGCGCGGTCAGAAGTGCAAAAAGTGAAAAGGTGTTTCGCAGGAGCAAACCATTGGCCAAGCGGCGGGTGAAAAAGAAAACGAGGGGGAAGTCCCCTCCCCCCTCCAAGCGTCGGGTCTTGGATCTATTATCCGGACTCTTATTCGTGATTTTTAATCGTCCGGTGTTCGTCCGATTCCCGTTAAGAGCACGCGGCATTCCAATACGCTTCTGAATTCAGAGCTCCTTACCCTCATGCTAACTGGTTTAATTTCATTGCGGCGTAGGGAGTGTGTGAGAAGGCCAAGCTCAACGCAGGCGTAAGTCAATACAGTTTTCTATATTCTGGAATCGAAATTCATATTCTTGCACGTCCAGGCCAAGCAGTTTCCGCTTTCAAGTACTTGGAAAGGGCCAATCCGCCGCACGACTTTCCCTGCAAATTTCCCAGCCTGCAACAACCCATGCTAAACTTTACATGGTCCCGGCTGCATTCATCGGCTCGGGTTATGAATCAAATCTGGAGGGTCGGTTCGACTATATGTTCCGGGAGTTGCCGATTTGAACTGTCTCGCGAGGTTGCAGACATTTCGATGATTGATATTCATAGCCACCCATTGTGGGGAGTCGACGACGGCGCTGACACGTTGGAGAATGCTATTGCCATGTGCCAGACCGCGGCCGAGGATGGCACAACGCATCTCATTGCCACACCGCATTGTAATTATACTTATCCTTTCAATCCGGAGGGCAACCGCCAAAAGATTGCAGAACTCCAGTCTGCCGTGGGAGAAGCGATCGAGCTTTTCTTGGGATGTGAATTTCACCTCTCCTACGACAACATCCAAAAGCTTGTCGAGACGCCGATGGATTTCACTCTCAACCGCAGCTCGTACCTGCTGGTTGAATTCGCTGACCAGTTCATTCCCGAGCAAATTGACCGTGTCTTTTACGAGATCCAGGCGGCTGGGCTGACCCCGATTATTGCGCACCCGGAGCGCAACCCTGTTTTTGCGCGCAAGTCCGGACTGCTCCACCACTGGGTAACACAGGGATGCCTGGCGCAGGTCACAGCCCAATCTTATACGGGCCGGCTCGGCACGTCAGCCCTTCGCTTGGCCGAGGCTTGGTTGGCGGAAAATCTTGTCCATTTTTTCGCCTCAGACGCGCACGACCTCAAATATCGGCGCCCTGTCCTTTCGGCCTGCTACCGCAAAGTGGCAGACTCTATGGGGGAGGAAACGGCGGAGAGGCTGATGGAGAAGAACCCTGAGGCCGTGATCAAGGGCATGCCAATGCCCCCGCAGCCTCAACCCATCGAGTCAAGCAAACAAGAATCGAAACGCGGCTGGTTTTCTTTCTTTACCGGAAGATAGTAGGTAGTATTTCGCAGTTGGGACTGGGTGCTGGGGACTGGGGAAGGGCAGTAGGCAGTGGGCAGTTGGCGGGAGGTAGCGAGCGGTCGGCGCAAGGGAGAGGGCAATCCAAAATCCAAAATCGCCCCAGTCCCTAGTTCCCAGCCCCCGGTGCCCAGCCCCTAGCCCCGTTTTTTCAAAGGTTGATAGCTGAAATCTTAACGCTCACTACTGACAACGGGCTGCTTCTTGTGTTCGCGCGTAAAATCCAAGTACAACTCTTGAGTCCCCATGGGCCACGGGCCTGCCCCATTGTCTGGTTGGATAGCTTCTTCATGCGGAGTTTTACGGGGCGCTCGGCTTTCGATGAAAGTCTCCCCATAGCGGATGGCTTGATCGAAGTGGGCTTCGGCGTTGACCTTCAGGCATTGAAAGCAGACCTTGAAGATTGGCTCACGCGAAAGTTTGGCGTAGGCAAGCAAGTTAACTTGGCTCTGACTGAGACCGGTAAGAAACTATGAATGGTGAAATGTAAATTGTGAACCGGGACTCGCGCCCGCCATTTACTATTCAGCATTTACAATTCACCGTTCACCGTTCACCATTCATAATTTCTACTCCTGACACCCGGGACCTGACACCTGTCTTCATCACGTCACCTTTACAGCGATCATTACCTTGTCGTCGAGGTGAGTCCCAAAACGCGAGAACTGGGTTACGTCAGCGTTCAGGGCAGTCAGGATCTCCGACGCGCTTTGGGCGATTGCGCCTTGAACACATTTGACAAGGCGCTCAGATCCGTACTCCTCCTGCTCTATGTCCATCGCCTCCGTGATGCCATCGGTGCATAGGACCAGCACGTCCCCCGTCTGGAACTTGACTTGCCCGTGCTTGTACCGGACGTTGTCAAAAAGGCCCACGACCATGCCGCCTTCCGTTAGGTCCACAGTCTCCCCCTCAGTCCTGACAATAACCGGTGGAACGTGTCCGCAGTTAATGTAGTCGATGGTTTTTCGCGGGATGTCGATCAGCCCCATGAACATGGTGAGGTATTTTCCGCCGCGGGTTCCCGCCAGGATCATGTGATTCAGGGATTCCGCGAAGTTAGTGAGGGATTGGAGATTCAGCGCCAGGGCACGGAGAGTGGCCTGGAGATTAGACATGATCATGGCCGAACTCATTCCTTTGCCCTCTACATCGGCGATGACCACCAGCAGGTTATCCGGGCCAAGCGGCAGGAAGTCGTAATAGTCCCCCCCCACTTCATAGCAAGGCTCGTTCGTCACGGCGATGTCAAAGCCCGGCACCAGAGGCGCCGTCTCGGGAAGAAGGCCCCGTTGGATGTCGCGAGCCAGCGCCATTTCGCGTTCCAGCCGCTCCTTCTCGAGCAGAGCGCGATGGAGTTGCGCGTTCTCGAGCGCCAGCGCCATGTGCTCCGAAAGCGTCAGCAGAAAGTCCAAGTCCTCAGAGGTGAAGCCTCCACGCCTCTTATTAAGGAGTTGGAGGGCGGCGATGATCTTTCCGGTTTTGTTGCGGATTGGAAGGCAGAGAATGTTCCGGGTGCGATAGCCTGTCTGCGCATCCACGTCGCGATTGAATCTCGGGTCGGCGTAGGCATCGGGGATGTTGAGGATTTCGCCGCTCTTGGCCACATAGCCCGCAACGCCCGTCCCGAGCGGTAGACGGATTTCCCGCTTCTCCAGTCCGTGGGCGATCAGGGACCAAATCTCTTCGGTCTTTTCATCCACCAGAAAAAGTGTGCCGCGCTCGGCGTCCGCCTGAGTTTTTGCCACTTCCAGGATGCGGCCGAGCAACTCACCGAGGTCCAGTGTTGACGCGAGGGCCTTTGTCGCCTGCATCAGGAAGTTGAGTTTGGCGAGCGTCTGTTGCCCCGAGGACCGTAACTCGGCGTCGCGCAGAGCGACCGCGGCAAACGAAGCGTGTAATTGAAACACGACCAGCCTTGCGCCAGGAGGAGTCTTCCCACATGCCACCAGCAGCAAGCCTTTGAGCCTCGAAGTCTCCACCAGCGGGTAGGCGGCCACAAAGGCAAGCTGATTCTCCTTCGCCCACGTTGAGAGCTCGTCGCCCTCGGGCGTTTCTGCCAGAAGCACCTGCGGAAGGAGAGTCTGCATGGCTTTCCCGAGCAGGGAGTTCTCCAAGGGCGCTTCCGTAAAGCTGTGCGGCAGTTTCGGCTGGCCAGCGGAGGCGCCCAACCGGAGGCTGGACTCAGCTTCTCCAAGATGCCAGATGCTGGCACTCATTACGCCGTACCGTTTGACCAGACGGTCAACAATTGCTTCCATCACCGCCTGTGGTTCCTGAGGCGCGTTAAACTCCCGGCCAAGGTCTTCGATCTCACGCCTCAGGTCAATAACGCTTGGCCCAGCTTTGGAAGTCTTTTTGGCTCCAGTAAAAGGGGCTGCTTTAATCACAATGATTCCTCTGATTCGGTTTTTTAGTTCAGATCCGCGAAACTAGTATATCTTATATCCATCCTTGCGGCAGGATGCAATTTCTTTGGCTATAAAGCAAGAAGCATGTTGAAATAATCTGTTGTCGGGGATATAATTGCAAATTTGTAGCTAGCAGCGTGCGACGGAGTGTGCAGTGACGACCTATTTTGCGAAAAGGCGCCGGGGAACAATTCACTGGCGCATTGTTGATGCGGAGGGATTCGTGCTGGGGCGCTTAGCTGCCCGAGCGGCTTGCGTGTTGACCGGGAAGGATTCCCCGGACTACACCCCGCACGAGGACCATCGTAGTGGCTTGATCATCATTAATGCCGAGAAGATCCGCCTTACGGGCAAGAAGCTGGACGACAAGATGTATCGGCACAGTACCGGATATCCGGGCGGGTTGAAGGAGATCACGGCGCGTGAGCTTTTTGAGAAGAGGCCGGAGAGCCTGATCCGGGAAGCGATTATGGGCATGCTGCCCAAGAATCGGCACCGTGACCGGCTGGCTCGGCGCTTGAAGGTCTACCCGGGAAGCGCACATCCGCATAGTGCACAATCGCCCCAACCGATTTCCCTTGCGCGCTAGTTGGAAGGCTAAGGAATTTTATGACAGACGGAGTATCTGTGGCAGAGTTTGCTGAGTATAAAGCGACGGGACGTTGCAAGACTTCTGTAGCCAGAGTCATCTTGAGGCCCGGCGAGGGCAAGTTAGTTGTCAATCGCCGTGCTTTCCAAAGTTACTTTCCCTCTGAAGCCTTGCGGGCTGAGATTCAGCAACCTTTGATCAGCACTGAATTGGCGGGGAAGTTCGACGTTTTGGTAAACGCGCGGGGAGGCGGTATTCACGGCCAGGCGGGTGCGACCAAGCTGGGTATCGCCCGGGCCTTGATTGTTTTCAATCCTGAACTCCGCCCGCGATTGCGCCAGGGCGGTTTCCTTACCCGGGATCCGCGCGCCAAGGAACGGAAGAAGTACGGGCAGAAGGGTGCGCGCAAGCGGTTCCAATTCTCGAAAAGATAATTATCAGCCATTCGCTATCAGCGATCGGTTGCCGTTCTGGGCAAGCAATTTGGCTCAATGCCAAGGGTTGACCGTTGGCTGTTGGAAGAGCGAGGAGGAGTTTTGGCGAATATTACGATGAAGGAATTCCTGGAGGCTGGAGTTCACTTTGGCCACCAGACACGGCGCTGGAACCCGAAGATGAAGGAGTACATTTACGGGGAACGCAACGGGATTTACATCATCGACTTGCAGAAGACACTGAAGCTCTTTAAGGAGGCGGCCAAGTTCCTTACCGATCTTGCGCGCGAGGGCAAGACGGTGCTGTTTGTGGGCACTAAGCGCCAGGCGCAGGAGGCCATAGCCGAGGAAGCCACCCGCTGCGCCATGTACTACGTCAACCATCGCTGGCTAGGCGGCTTGCTGACCAACCATTCCACGATCCAGAAGTCGATTCAGCGCCTCAAAGAGCTGGAAGAGATGAGCCGGGATGGACGGTACGAACTGCTCACCAAGAAAGAAGTCCAGCGGCTGGAGCGTGAACGCCTCCATCTGGAGCAGAACCTTTCCGGTATTAAGGACATGCCGGAGCTCCCAGGCGCGCTCTTTGTGGTGGATTCCCACAAAGAGGAGATCGCCGTCCAGGAAGCGCGCAAGCTCGGGATCCCCGTAGTGGGCATCGTGGATACGAACTGTGATCCTGACCTGGTCGATTATGTGATTGCCGGGAACGACGACGCATTGCGCGCCATCCGGCTATTTACTTCACGGATTGCCGACTCCATTATGGAGGGACGCCAGGCAGCCGTGGATAAACAACTGGAAGAAGAGAAGATTGCGGCGGAGAAGGCGGCGGAGGAGTTGGAAGCTCAACGCCTTGCCGCAGCGATAGCGGCCGGTGAGGCGCCTCCACCTGAGAGCCAGGGCGGGGAAGAGTTGTTTGCGGATAAGGAAGGAATTGATCTTTCCTCTGCTGTGATGGAAGCTGAGGAGAGCGCCGACGGGCGGGTGCGTGTCCCCAAAATCAGACGCAAGGGCATTGAGCCGAAAGGCCGTTCTCGGAAGGGCGAGGATGGCGATGGCGCCCCGATGCCTGACATACCCTAGTGCCGGTGAATTCAAACCCAGAACTTGAGATGAATGGGGCGGTTGGATGCGCCCACTTCTCTGGTGTGCGGAGGAAATAAAAGGATGAGTGTACCCGCTGAGCTCGTCAAAAAGCTGCGCGAAACTAGTGGCGCTCCCCTGCTGGAGTGCAAGAAAGCCCTGGAAGAAGCGGAAGGCGACCTGGAGAAGGCTTTTACGGTGTTGAGGAAACGAGGCCAAGCCTCGGCGGCCCAAAAGGCAGGCCGCGCCACTTCCGAGGGTATCGTGGGGACCTATATCCATGCGGGTGGGAAGATGGGCGTGCTGGTGGAGGTTAACTGCGAGTCTGATTTCGTGGCCCGAAACGAAGAATTCCAGCAATTGGTCCACGATCTGGCCATGCAAATCTGTGCCACTGATCCCCGTTTCATTCGAAAAGAAGATGTCGCGGCTGAAGTTCTAAAGCGGGAAAGGGAAATCCTGAAGGAACAGGCTGCGGGTTCGGGTAAGCCCGAGTCCGTATTGGATCGAATAGTGGAGGGCAGGCTGGGAAAGTTTTACGAAGATAACTGCCTTTACGAACAGCACTTCATCAAAGACACAACAGGGGCGCTCACCATTGGAGAGTTGATCGCTTCCAAGATTGCCAGGTTTGGAGAGAACCTCACGGTCCGCCGATTCGCGCGTTTCAAGGTGGGGGAAGGCATGGGGACGCCTGCGGAGGGATCTCCGGCGGAGGCGCCTAAGGCCGGTTAAGGCTCTGCCGCGCCCGGCATTCGTATAGGCCGGTGAGCCACACTACCAGGCTGGACGAGAATCATGAGCGAGCCCGTATTTCGCCGTGTTCTGCTGAAATTGAGCGGTGAAGCCCTGATAGGATCTCAGGGATTCGGGGTTGATCCGGTCACGGTGGCGCGGATTGCCGAAGAGGTAGGGGAAGTTCGAAAGCTGGGGGTCGAGGTCGCCATCGTGGTGGGGGGCGGGAACTTCATCCGCGGCGTGGTGGCTTCCGAGTCAGGCATCGACCGCGTGGTAGCAGACCATATGGGAATGTTGGCCACCGTGATTAACGGCTTGGCCCTTCAAGACGCCCTCGAGAACCATGGCTGTAGTACGCGGGTGACCACGGCAATTGAAATGCGGGAGATTGCGGAGCCCTTTATTCGTCGCCGCGCCATCCGTCACCTGGAAAAAGGCAGAGTGGTGATTTTTGCTGCCGGAACGGGCAACCCCTATTTTTCAACGGACACGGCTGCGGCGCTGCGGGCCATGGAAATCAAGGCGGACGTAATCCTGAAAGCCACCAAGGTGGATGGCGTCTATGATGCGGACCCCCAAAAGGTCCCCGATGCCAAGATGTTCTCGCGGATTAATTACCTGGATGTGCTGTCCCGCGGGCTGAAAGTGATGGACACCACGGCTATTTCGATGTGCATGGATAATAGCTTGCCAATTATCGTATTTAATCTTAATGTTCCAGGCAACCTCAAACGTGTAATTCTGGGTGAGAAGGTCGGCTCACAGGTAGTCCGTTGAGTGTCCGGCCGGAAAGGCGGGCAAAAAAGATGATTAGAGAGACATTAGCACAAACCAAAACCCGCATGGGGAAGGCAGCAGACGACCTGCGCGCCGAACTGGCTTCACTTCGGACGGGCCGCGCCTCGACCACGTTGTTGGAGCACTTGAAGGTTGAGTACTACGGCACGCCCACACCTCTGAACCAGGTCGCCACTTTGGGTGTTCCCGATCCCTCCCTGCTGACGGTCCAGCCCTGGGACCCGAGCTTGTTGCCGGCGATCGAAAAGATCATTCGATCGTCGGGCCTGGGGTTGAATCCGGTAAACGACGGAAAAATCCTGAAGGTTCCCATTCCTCCGCTCACCGAGGAGCGCCGGAAGGAGATCGTAAAACACCTTCACAAGGTTCTGGAAAACCACCGCACGGCAGTGCGCAACATTCGCCGCGATGGAAACGAGGAACTGAAGGGATTGCTCAAGGATAAGAAGATATCTGAAGACGATGAACGCCGCGGTCTGGAAGAAATTCAGAAGCTGACCGACGAGAGTATGGAGAAGCTCGAGAGCGTGGGTAAGAGCAAAGAGCGGGAAATCCTTGAAATGCGCTAAGCCTTGGCGAGAATGGCTGAGGTTTTTTCCTAAACTTACTTGACAGATTTTGAAGAGGTCTGTTAAATTTATAAAGATCAGGTTTCAATCTGGTTTAGCCCCGTAGAAGCGCACCGGAATTAAAAACTCAGTGTGGGGGGTAGGAGAGGCCCTGGAATGCCAACATTTAGCCAGATGGTTCGGCTTGGCCGGAAGCAGCCGAGATACAAGACTTCCAGCCCGGCGCTTCAAGGCTGTCCCCAAAAGCGGGGAGTGTGCATCCGCGTGTACACCCAGACGCCCAAGAAGCCGAACTCAGCGTTGCGGAAGGTGGCAAGAGTCAGGTTAACGAATGCCATGGAAGTGACCACCTATATTCCAGGCGTGGGCCACAATTTGCAGGAGCACTCGATTGTGCTGATCCGGGGTGGGCGCGTCAAGGATTTGCCGGGAGTTCGCTACCACGTGATTCGCGGGACGTTGGATTCCGCCGGGGTGACGGACCGCCGGCAGGGACGGTCCAAGTACGGGGCCAAGAGGCCCAAGGCATCCTAGCGGGTAGGCAGTAAGCAGTAGACAAGGGGAGCGTTGCGGGGGTAACGTAGTTAGGCTTGAAGCCGGAACCGTGAGGCGCCAAGAGGGGAAGAAGGCAAGTTAAATTCCGCGGACCAACGAAGCTTGTCGCCACTTGGTTTGGGATTGTGGCAACCAGGAATCGTTTTCATCGAACATCGTGCCTGTCGAACGCCGCGGTCATCCCGGGCACAAGTTGAGACGGCAAGCGGTTTGTTGTTCACGCCGCCCATCATCATTTAGGGCGGCATCCTGCTGTCCGACGGATTGCCGAAAGCTGAGAGTTGTTTTATGCCGCGTAAAGGTACAGTTGAGCGTCGAGAGGTCAGCGCCGATCCGGTTCATGGCAGCCCACTGGTTCAGAAGTTTGTGAACTGCGTAATGCTGTGGGGCGAAAAGAGCATTGCCCAGCAGGTGGTGTACGAAGCCTTCGGACTGATTCAACAGCGGGCCAACGATGACCCGCTCAAGGTC
>CAWHWE010000084.1:0-25247 GCA_963832915.1 uncultured Acidobacteriota bacterium | reverse complement strand
GCCATTTCGGAAGAGGATGCTCGTGCCGCCATACGGCGAGCCACTATTGCCATGAAGGCCTTTCCCGTGATCTGCGGGGCGGCTTTCAAGAACAAAGGGGTCCAGCCCTTGCTCGACGCCGTGGTTGATTATTTGCCCTCCCCGCTCGATATTCCCCCCCTTGAGGGGACGGCTCCCGGCGACGAGGAGAAGATCCTGATCCGCGGGGCATCGGATAACGACCCCTTCGCCGCGCTGGTGTTCAAGATCATGACTGACCCCTATGTGGGTCAGCTTGCTTTCCTGCGTGTTTATTCGGGCACCTTGGCACAGGGGGATTCGGTTTACAATCCGCGCCGCGACCGCCGGGAGCGCATTTCGCGATTGGTGCAGATGCACGCCAACAAGCGCGAAGAGCTCACGGAGATGTTTGCCGGTGATATCGGCGCTGCCGCGGGTTTGAGGAGCGTTTCCACGGGGGACACGATTTGTGACGAAGATCACCCCATCGTGCTCGAGTCCATGGAATTTCCGGCTCCGGTAATATCCGTGGCCATTGAGCCGAAGACCAAGGCGGACCAAGAAAAGTTGGGGAATGCCTTGTCCAAACTGACCCAAGAAGACCCTACCTTCAAGGTTCACACCGACCCTGATACGGGACAGACACTGATTTCGGGCATGGGAGAATTACACCTGGAGATCCTGGTGGACCGAATGGTGCGCGAGTTCAACGTGGCGGCCAACGTGGGACGTCCCCAGGTGGCGTACCGTGAGACTATTCTGGCTGCGGCGGAGGGCGAAGGGAAGTACGTGCGACAGACCGGTGGCCGAGGGCAGTATGGCCACGTTGTCCTGCGCGTCGACCCCCTCCCTCATCCTGACCTTAACGCCATCGCAGAAATCACCAAGAAAAAGTCGACCAACAAGTTCGACCCGGAGTTGAACCTTCTGTTTCTGGACGAGATTGTGGGCGGGGTTGTGCCCCGGGAATATATCATGCCCGCGTATCATGGCATCCGCGAGGCCATGGAGTCCGGCGTCCTTGCGGGCTACGAGATGAATGGTGTCTCAGTTACCCTGTTTGACGGTTCATTTCACGAAGTCGATTCCTCCGAGATAGCCTTTAAGATTGCGGGGTCACTGGGCTTCAAAGAAGCTATTCGCAAGGCCAAGCCGGTCCTGCTTGAACCCGTGATGAAGGTGGAAGTGGTGGTTCCCGAAGAGTACATGGGCGATGTCCTGGGGGACCTGAGCGCGCGCCGCGGCCACATCGAGGGCATGGAGAAGCGCGGCTCGACGCAGATCATCCGCTCGAAGGTTCCCCTGGCGGAGATGTTCGGCTATGCAACCGACCTGCGCTCGCGTACCCAGGGCCGCGCGTCGTACACCATGCATTTTTTCCGCTACGAGCAGACGCCGGCGACGATTGCGGAAGAAGTCATTGCCCGCGTGCAAGGACGCGTGGTCGGGCAATGATCGGATCCAACCACGGTGCGGAGGGGACGCCAGTTCGCATCTGGGGTAATATCTAGGAGCGAAGATAACAAAGTGGAGATTGATGTTCCGGAGGATGAGGGAGCCTCGGAGGAGTAAACCAAAACATGGCGAAAGAAAAATTTGATCGTTCGAAGCCGCACATGAACATAGGGACGATTGGGCACATCGATCACGGCAAGACGATGTTGACCTCGGCGATCACCAAGGTATTGGCGAAGGCGAACCCGAAGGTGAAGTACCGGCCCTTCGACTCGATTGACAACGCGCCGGAGGAGAAAGCGCGGGGGATCACGATTGCGATCGCGCACGTGGAGTACGAGACCAAGAACCGGCACTACGCGCACGTGGACTGCCCTGGGCATGCGGACTATATCAAGAACATGATCACGGGGGCGGCGCAGATGGACGGGGCGATTCTGGTGGTGGCGGCGACGGACGGGCCGATGCCGCAGACGCGGGAGCACGTGCTGTTAGCGCGGCAGGTGAACGTACCGTACATCGTGGTGTACATGAACAAGTGCGATGCGGTGGACGACCCGGAGCTGCTGGAGCTGGTGGAAGTGGAAGTACGGGATTTATTGAACAAGTACCAGTTTCCCGGGGACAAGATACCGGTGATCCGGGGGAGCGCGCTGAAGGCGGGGGAAGGGGACCCGAAGTGGGAGAAGTCGATTTTCGAGTTGATGGAGGCGGTAGACAGTTACATACCGATGCCGGTGCGGGAGATTGACAAGCCGTTTTTGATGCCGGTGGAGGATATTTTCTCCATCTCGGGGCGCGGGACGGTAGTGACGGGACGGGTGGAGCGGGGGAAGGTAAGGATACAGGAGGAAGTGGAGATTGTGGGGTTACGGGCGGAGCCGTTCAAGCGGGTAGTGACGGGCGTGGAGATGTTCAAGAAGTTGCTGGACGAAGGGCAGGCGGGAGACAACATTGGGGTGTTGCTGCGGGGGACGGAGAAGGAAGATGTGGAGCGGGGGATGGTGCTGGCGAAGCCGGGGTCGATCACGCCGCACACCAAGTTCAAGAGCGAAGTATACATATTGACGAAGGAAGAAGGGGGGCGGCACACGCCGTTCTTCTCGGGGTACCGGCCGCAGTTTTACTTTCGGACGACAGACGTGACGGGAGTGGCGACGCTGCCGGCGGGGACAGAGATGGTGATGCCGGGGGATAACGTGAGCATGGAGATTGCCCTGATCACGCCCATCGCCATGGAGAAAGGGCTGCGCTTCGCCATCCGCGAAGGCGGACACACGGTGGGCGCCGGTTCGGTCACCGAGATCATCCAGTAAGGTGCGTGCGAATGCTTCACCAAAAAATTAGAATCCGGTTGAAGGCTTACGATCACAGGATCCTGGATCAATCCGCGGCGGAGATCGTATCTACGGCCAAGCGGACGGGTGCGCAGGTGGCAGGTCCTATTCCTCTGCCTACTATCAAGAACAAGTATTGCGTGCTGCGTTCGCCGCATACGGATAAGAAATCGCGTGAGCAGTTCGAAATCCGCACACACAAACGGCTGGTGGATATCTTGGAGCCGACCTCGAACACGATCGAGGCGTTGACGAAACTGGATCTGCCTTCAGGCGTGGATATCGAAATCAAGGCGTTTGGGAAGGAACACACGAAGTAAAGTCGTCGGTTGTCCCTGGTCCGTCGTCCGCCCTGGCGGATGATCGGCAAGAGGCAACTGGCCCGCCGCGGCGGGACATCTGAAAACTGACAACTAACCAACATGGTGAAAGCAATTCTCGGCAAGAAACTCGGTATGACGCAGGTCTTCGGCAAGAACGGAGACGTCACCCCTGTGACAGTCCTGAAGGCGGGCCCGTGCATCGTAATCCAGCGCAAGACTACCGGGCACGAAGGTTATGAGGCGGCCCAACTCGGGCTGGTTGAGTTGCCGCCTCCGAAGCGCGTCAGCAAACCTCGGGAGGGGCACTTCCGGAAGGCTGGGGCGAATCCGGTGCGTTTTCTCTGCGAAGTTCGACTGGGTACGGACGCTGGAGAAGTGAACGTCGGAGACAAGGTTTTGGCGGATGTATTCGCGGTAGACGACTTTGTCGATGTGACGGGAGTGTCCAAAGGCCGCGGCTTCGCTGGTTTCCACAAGCGCCACAACTTCGGCGGTGGCGGGGGGTCCCACGGTTCCATGTTCCATCGTGCTCCGGGCTCGATTGGTGCGTCGGCGTGGCCCTCTCGGGTGCTCAAAGGGATGAAGTCGGCAGGCCATATGGGCAACGCGCGTGTGACGGTGCGCAATCTGCGCGTGGTTCAGGTGCTTGCCGAGGAGAATACCTTGTTGGTGGAGGGCGCTGTTCCGGGTCCGCAAGGCAGTTACGTCGTGGTTCACAAGGCAAAGGCGCCGCATAAGTGAGAGAAGGCATTAGGCGGTAGGCAGAAGGCAGTGAGCAGTCGGCAGAAAGGAAAAGTGGATTCAAAGTAAGAGGGTGGCGCGGAAGATGAGGGGAGTCAGAAGTCGGTCGTGGCAATGACAACTGGCCACTGACGACTGACCACTGAGAACTAATATGGCGACAGTAGAAGTCAGAAACCTAGAAGGGGCGACAGTCAAGCAACTCGAGCTTGCGGATGAGGTTTTCGCCGTCAAACCGAACCTGAGCCTGCTTTGGGAAGCAGTCAAGCAATATTTGGCGAGCCAGCGTCGAGGCACGCATTCAACAAAGAGCCGTGATGCGGTTCGAGGCGGGGGCAAGAAGCCCTGGCGTCAGAAGGGCACAGGAAGGGCTCGCGCCGGCAGTATTCGGAGTTCGTTGTGGCGTCACGGGTCGATTGCACATGGTCCCAAGCCCCGCGATTACTCCTACGCTATTCCCGAAAAGATGCTCCGGGGTGCGTTGCGTTCCGCTCTGGCGGTGAAATTCCTGGAACATAAGCTGACGGTGGTTGACCAATTGAGCTTGGGTGAAGCCAAAACCAAGTTGTTTGCGGGCGCCCTCAAGAAGCTGGGGCTGGACAAGACGGTGCTGGTAGTAAACGATGCGGCGGACCGAAATCTGGAGCTTTCTTCCCGTAATGTCGAGGGATGTGACCTCGTTCGCCACCACAGTTTGCATCCCTACCAGGTTCTAAGCCACGACCAGGTGCTGATCTCGGAAGGCGCGCTCACCCGGCTCCAGGAGTCGCTGCTATGACGATGACCCCTTACGAAATTCTTCAAAAGCCGATCGTTACAGAAAAGAGCCTGGACGCCAAAGAGCGTCACCGGACGCTATGCTTCCGGGTGCACGCAGATGCCAGCAAGGTTCAAATCAAGGAAGCTGTGCAGTTGGCATTTAAAGTAAAGGTCGCGTCCGTGCACACCTCCAGTTACCTTGGTAAGATGCGGCGCCGGGGAAAGACATTCGGCTTCCGGCCGGATTGGAAGAAGGCGTATGTGAAGTTGAAGGCCGGCGAGAAAGTTCCGGAATACGTTGAGAATGTGTAGATGAGTTCGAGCGGCGAAGTTATTCGCTGCGGAAGACGAAGGCGATGGGAATCAAAACCTATAGACCGTACACCGAGACACGAAGGTTCCAAACCGGCTTGACCTTCGAGGAGATTACCACCTCGAGCCCGCACAAGCCGCTTTTGGAGTCCAAATCCCGCATCTCGGGGCGCAACAACCGTGGTGAACTGACGATTTGGCACCGCGGGGGCGGGCACAAACGGCATTACCGAATGGTTGATTTCAAACGGGACAAGACGGGAATTCCGGCCCGGGTCGCGACCATTGAGTACGACCCTAATCGTTCTGCTTTCATCGCCCTCTTGCACTACGTTGACGGAGAGAAACGTTACATTCTCGCCCCCTCCGGCTTGAAGGTGGGGGATAAGGTCGTGTCCGGGCCCGAAGCGGATATTGTTACGGGCAACGCTTTGCCGCTCAAGAGTATTCCCACCGGCACGCTCATCCACAACATCGAATTGCGGCCGGGAAAGGGCGGCCAGATGGTGCGCAGCGCCGGTGGCGCCGCCCAGTTGCTGGCCAAAGAAGGGGAATACGCCCAGATTCGCCTTCCTTCCGGTGAGGTTCGCAAAGTTCTCATGGATTGTGTGGCTACCATCGGGCAGGTGGGGAATCTCGATCACGAGAACATTTCAATCGGCAAGGCAGGCCGCAAGCGGTGGATGGGCATTCGGCCGACCGTGCGTGGCGTGGCAATGAATCCTGTCGATCATCCGCTGGGTGGGGGAGAAGGGAAGACTTCCGGGGGGCGGCATCCCGTAACCCCCTGGGGTCAACCGACGCGTGGGTACAAGACGCGCAATAATAAGTTAACCGACCGGTTTATTGTGAAGCGGCGCGAGAGGAAATAGAGGGAGGAAGCCTTGGGCAGGTCGCTGAAGAAGGGTCCCTTCGTGGACGGCCACTTGATGAAGAAAGTTGAACTGCTCAACCGGCGGTTCGAAAAGAAAGTGGTGAAAACCTGGTCGCGGCGTTCCACCATTGTTCCTGAGATGGTGGGGCATACGATTGCGGTTCACAACGGCAAGAAATTTATACCCGTGTACATCACGGAGAACATGGTCGGCCATAAGTTAGGCGAATTCGCGCCCACGCGCACCTTCAAGGGCCACGGTGTGAGGGTCGCGACCGAAAGGGCTGCCGCCGCCGCAGCTCCGCCGCCCGTGGGAGGAGCAAGGCCGTCGGTCGCCCCACCGTCAGGAGCCACCAGCTAAGAGTGGGGTTTGAATCCGGAGCCTGGACCTAAGCTATGGAAGCACGAGCGACACAAACACATATCCGAGTTTCTCCGCAAAAGGCTCGTTTGGTGGTGGACCTGATTCGGGGCAAGAACGTGGGTGATGCGCTAAGTATCCTCACGTACACCAAGAAGCGAGTGACGACCGCCGTGGAAAAGGTTTTGCGCTCGGCCATCGCCAATGCGGAGCAGAAAGTTGAACACGTGGACGTGGACCAGTTGGTGGTATCGAAGATCTACGTCAATGAGGGACCACGTTCCAAGAGAATTCGTCCCGCGCCCATGGGCCGTGCCTTCCGCTACCAGCGGCGGATGAGCCATATCACGGTCGTGGTCGAATCGCCGGAAGCGTAGGAAGCTGGAAACAGGGAACGGTGCTCTGCCGGTGGAATGAAGTCACGCCGAAGCGGCAGAGGGAATTTGCAGGAGGATAAAGGTGGGTCAGAAGGTTCATCCCTATGGGTTCCGCCTGGGTTACAACAAGACCTGGAAGTCGCGTTGGTTCGCGAAGAAGGATTACGCTGATTTTCTTCACGAGGACCTGAAGCTCAAGAAGCGTCTCAAGAGCCAACTGCAGGCTGCGGGTGTGGCGTCCATCGAAGTCGAGCGTCCCGGCAACAAGTTGAGGATCACCATCCACACCGCTCGGCCCGGCATCATCATCGGGCGCAAAGGCGCGGAGATCGATCGCCTGCGGCAGGAGATCCAGAAGCGCACGGGACGCGAGGTTCTGCCTATCAATATCCAGGAGGTCCACCGGCCGGAGTTAAACGCCCAGTTGGTGGCGGAGGCGATTTGCCTCCAGCTTGAAAAGCGCGTAGCGTTTCGGCGGGCGATGAGAAAGGCTGTCGATTCCGCGCTGCGCTTTGGCTGCAAGGGAATCAAGATTCGCTGCGGAGGACGGCTGAACGGCGCGGAGATTGCCCGTTCGGAATGGTACCTCCAGGGACGTTTGCCGCTCCACACCCTGCGCGCGGACATTGATTACGGACTCGCTGAAGCCAGGACCACCTACGGGGTGATTGGTGTGAAGTGCTGGATTTATAACGGCGAGATCCTGGAACAGAAGCGGCGGCCGGAGAAAGTGGCGGAGCCTGTGCCGGTTGTAGCGCCGGCAGTTTAGTAAGAGGAGTATCAAGCAATTGGCCATTCGCGAAAGGACGCGAGGCCATGAGTGAGTCGAACCCCATGTTAATGCCGAGCAAAGTGAAGTACCGGAAGCAGCAGCGAGGCCGTATGCGTGGCAAAGCGTGGCGGGGATCTGACCTGTCATTCGGGGACTTCGGGCTGAAGGTACTCGTACCGGGGTGGATTACCGACCGTCAGATCGAAGCCAGCCGCGTGGCCATCATGCGCTTCATCAAAAGAGGCGGAAAGCTCTGGATCCGTATTTTCCCGGACAAGCCGGTGACCAAGAAGCCGGCGGAAACTCGTATGGGGAAGGGTAAGGGCGCTCCGGAGTTTTGGGTTGCGGTGGTAAAGCCCGGACGAATCCTGTTTGAGATAGAAGGTGTGGCGGAAGAGGATGCTCGGGAAGCGCTTCGCTTGGCTGGCCATAAGCTGGCTTTGGCCACGCAATTTGTTTCACGTAAAGCGGCGGCATAGCGACCTGCAAGAGGGGACGTCATGAAGTTGGAAAAGGACAAGAAGTGGAAGTGGCCGGCCGAGAATATGCGCGAATGGACGGACGATGAACTTTCGGCTCGAGAACGCGAGTTTACCGGCCAATTGGGCCGCTTGAGGTTCCGCATGGCCAGCGGTCAAACGGAGAGCTTGGAGACCCTCCGCGATTTGCGGAAAGGTATTGCCAAAGTGAAGACAATTCTGCGCGAGCGCCAACTGAAGGCTGGAGGAGCCAAATCGGCCTGAAGTAGCGGTGGCCCGGACTGGGTGAGAATAGAAGTTATGCAGAAAAGGCGACAGGAAAAAGTCGGAGTTGTGACCAGCAATAAAATGCAGAAGACCGTGGTGGTCACAGTGGAGCGACAGATCATCCATCCGTTTTACAAACGGGTGGTTCGGCACTCCAAGAGGTTCCTTGCCCACGACGAAAAGAACGAGTGCCGGCCCGGTGACAAGGTACGAATCCAGGAGACGCGGCCATGCAGCCGGAGAAAGCGCTGGCGGGTGGTGGAAATCGTCAACAAGGCCGTTGAAGTGGCTCCTCTGCCGGAGGGTACAACATGATTGGGATGAGGACGATGCTTCATGTGGCGGATAATTCCGGAGCCCGAAGGCTTTCCTGCATTCTACCCTTGGGTGGAGACGTAGGTTTGCAGGCGGGGCTGGGTGATGTGATCACCGCTTCCGTCAAGGAAGCGGCGCCGGATAGCGCCATCCCCAAGGGCAATGTGGTCAAGTGTGTGATCGTCAGAATGCGCAAGGAGCAGCGGCGGCGTGATGGCAGCTACATTCGATTTGATGATAATGCTGCCGTGCTCATCAATGAGGCCAACGAGCCGGTGGGAACACGGGTGTTCGGGCCGGTGGCGCGAGAACTCCGCGAGAAGAAGTTTTTGAAAATAGTTTCACTCGCTCCAGAGGTTCTGTGATGGGATTCGGGTTGGATATCAAGAAGAACGACCAGGTGCAGGTGATTGCCGGCCGGGATAAGGGCAAGGTGGGGCGGGTTCTGACTGTCGAACCCAGCAAGCGGCGGCTCTACGTCGAGCATGTCAACATGATCAAACGCCACACGCGCCCTAATCCGGCCAAGCAAATCCGTGGCGGCGTGTTGGAAAAAGAAGGACCGATCCACGTTTCCAACGTAGCCTTGGTGTGCAGCGAGTGCGGGCCCACGCGCATCCAGCACCGGGCGATGGCCGAGGGAAAGAAAGCGCGCATTTGCGCGAAGTGCGAGAAATCCTTGGATAAGTAAAAGCCGGGAGGATGTGAAGGGAACATGGCGCCGCGTTTGAAAGAGAAATATAAGAAGGAAGTCGTGCCGGCCTTGGTGAAGGATTTCAAGTACCCTAACGGCATGGCGGTCCCACGTCTCCGCAAGATCGTGTTGAACATGGGATTGGGTGAAGCCATCCAGAACGCCAAGCTGCTGGATGCCAGCACCCAGGAGTTGGGTCAGATTACCGGGCAAAAGCCGGTGATCACGCGGGCGCGGAAATCGATCGCGAATTTCAAACTGCGCAAGAACATGCCGATTGGGGCGATGGTGACTCTGCGGGGCGACAGGATGTATGAGTTCTTCGACCGCCTCACCAGCGTCGCGCTGCCACGCGTGCGCGATTTCAGAGGGCTTTCGACTCGCGCCTTCGACGGCCGCGGGAACTATACTCTGGGCCTTCGCGACCAGTTGGTTTTCCCCGAGATCGACTATGCGAAAGTGGAAAAGGTTAAGGGATTGAACATTTGTATTGTTACTGACGCTCGGTCTGACGCAGAAGCTATGGCGCTGCTCCGCTACCTGGGGATGCCTTTCCGGTCGGAGGCGCAGCGCCGGCAGACTGCCGCACAGAAAGACAGCGATAAGGGACAAGTGATAAGTGGCGAGCAAGCGAAGCAGGACTAATAGCGAATCCGGAACGGGTACGAATCTGGCTTGTCGCCCGTCACACATCACTGATTCTTACAGCAGCAGGGGGGGTAATCTGTGGCTCGTACCTCAATGATGGCCAAATTGCGCAAGAAGCCGAAGTACAAGATCCGGCACAGGAATCGCTGCCTGATTTGTGGCCGGCCTCGCGGTTACCTCGGTAAGTTCATGATGTGTCGTTTACACTTCCGGCAACTGGCGCTTCAGGGCGACATCCCTGGTGTGGTCAAGTCAAGCTGGTAGCCTGGAAGGAATGCAGGAGTAATCCAGATTCTGGGAGTATTATGGCAGCCGTCACAGATTCCATTGCGGACATGTTGACTCGAATTCGAAACGGGATTCAAGCCCGGCACCAGCGAGTGGACATGCCCTCCTCGAAACTGAAAGTCGAAGTTGCGCACATATTGAAGGACGAGGGCTACATCAGCAACTTCAAAGTAAGTGAAGAGGGCAAGAAGAAAGTCTTGAGAATTGTTCTCCGCTATGGGGTAGACGGGGAGAACGTCATCACCACAATAGATCGCGTCTCAAGGCCAGGACGACGCGTCTATGCCGGGGCCCGGGAAATTCCCAGGGTGCAGGGGGGACTGGGAGTAAACATCCTCACCACCCCTCGTGGAGTGATGACCGGAAAACAAGCTCGTCGAGCCGGCATAGGTGGCGAGATTCTCTGCACCGTATCTTAGTGCCGCTTTGCTTGTTCTGCGGAATGGCATGATAGGGTGCCAGGGACCTGAGCCGAAAAGCAAAGCTGCGGTCTTGGAATAGAGATTATGTCAAGAATTGGTAGCAAACCCGTTCAAGTACCCTCCGCTGTAACCGTGCGGCCGGATGGGGAAGTTATGGTGGTCACAGGACCGAAAGGGACCCTCACGGTGCCCATACCTCCGGGCATCCACTTTGAGAAGCAGGACGGCCAGTACGTGATTAAACGGGAGCGCAGCGAGCAGGCGGCATTGCACGGCTTGGCCCGCAGTCTCCTCGTCAACGCCGTGCGGGGGGTCAACCAAGGCTTTGAAAAGCACTTGGATATCGTGGGGATTGGATACCGGGCGGAGGCCAAAGGCACGTCCGTCGTGTTTACTCTCGGTTATTCGCATCCCATCGAGGTCCCAATTCCGGAGGGGCTGACGATCACCGTTGAAAAGCCGACTCATGTAGTGGTCCGCGGCGCAGACAAACAGCGAGTAGGACAGATGGCGGCGGAGCTTCGTGGCTTGCGGCCTCCCGATCCGTACAAGAACAAGGGTGTCCGTTACACTGGCGAGCGGCTGAAGAAGAAGGTCGGCAAGGCAGCAGCGGCCGCGGGCGGAGCTTCGAAGGCCGGCTAATCAGCAAGACTCCAGCGGAGAGCTCAATATGTTGCAAATAGTTTCCAAAGACACGGCGCGCCGGCGGATTCACACTCGAATCCGCACCCGGATGCATGGGCGGACGAAACTGCCACGGCTATGTGTCTTCCGGTCCATCAGTCATATCTATGGGCAGATTGTTGATGACCTCCGGGGGCAGACGCTGGTGTCCGCTTCCACCCGGGACAAGGAAGTCCGGGCGACGCTGAAGACAGGCGGAAATATCACCGCGGCAAAAGTAGTGGGACAGACGCTGGCCAAGCGCGCCAGTGCGGCCGGAATCTCGCATGTGGTGTTCGACCGTGGTGGGTACACCTATCACGGGCGGGTAAAGGCCTTGGCCGACGCGGCGCGCGAAGCGGGACTCAAATTCTAGAGGCGATGGCGGGGAGGGAAGCGTTGGCAAATCGGATTGATGCGAACGCGCTGCAACTCAAGGATCAGGTGGTTTCTATCAACCGCGTCACCAAGGTCGTCAAGGGTGGCAAGAACCTGAGCTTTTCGGCGCTGGTGGTGGTGGGCGACGGGGCGGGAACCGTCGGCTATGGATCGGGGAAGGCTCGCGAGGTTCCGATGGCCATTCGCAAGGGCATTGAAGCCGCCAAGAAGGCGCTGGTCAAGGTTCATGTCACAGCGACCTCGATTCCGCATAAGGTCATCGGGCACTACGGCGCCGGCAGGGTGATGCTGAAGCCGGCCTCGGCTGGAACCGGTGTGATCGCGGGTGGGGCCGTGCGCGCCGTGGTTGAGGCAGCAGGAATTCAGAACGTATTGACAAAGTCGCTGGGGACCACCAATCCTTACAACGTGGTGAAGGCGACCATGGATGGTCTCCTCCAGCTTCGCGGCGCGGAGGAAGTGGCGGCCATGCGGGGCAAGACCGCGCAAGAACTTTAAAGAGGTCAAGCAACTGTGTCCGAAAAGGCTCAAAAAACCATCCGCATCAAATGGGTTCGCAGCGGGATAGGCTTTAGCTATCACCAAAAGCGTATCGTTCAAAGTCTGGGACTAAAGAAGTTGAATCAGGAGGTGGAAAGACCGGACACACCTCAGATTCGCGGTTTGGTGGCGAAGGTTCCCCACCTGGTCAAGATTGTGGAAGCAGCTCCGAAACCGGCGTGGACCTTGGTGCCGGAGTACACTATTTACGCACCGGAAGCTGCGCCGTCGAAGCCGGCCGACACTGCCCCTGAGACGCCCGCTGAGGAAACTGGGAAGATCGAGGCTGGCGCGACGGCGGGGATTACGAGCGCTCCAGCGGCATCCGCTGATGAGCAGCAACCCGTAGAGGCTGCGACGGCTGCTGAAGCTGCGACTGAAACATCTGGAGATCCGGCTGCAACAGAGATAGGGATTCCAGCCGACGCCAGTGCAGTGGAAAGCGCTAAGGCAGGTGAAGAAGCTGGTTCGGAGGAAGGGCAGCCTAAAGCTTGAACGAAGCAGGCAACAACCATATGGCAACGCACATTGGAACGCTCCGCCCACCTGGGGGCGCAACGAAGCGGCGCAAACGGATCGGCCAGGGGATGGGCTCGGGCCACGGTAAAACCGCCACCCGCGGCTCAAAAGGGCAGCGCTCGAGGACTGGGGCGAGGATGCGCCCCGGGTTTGAAGGCGGGCAGATGCCCCTGCATCGACGACTTCCCAAGCGCGGCTTTACCAACATATTCAAGAAGCATTTCGCGCTTGTGAACTTGCGGGATCTTAAGGACTTCACCCCGGAGGAGACGGTTACTCCCGAACTGCTCATTCAACGCGGCCACGTCAAGGAGATCCTCGACGGGGTGAAAATCCTGGGTGACGGAGAGGTGAAAGTTCCACTGAAGGTTGTGGCTCACCATTTTTCCAAATCTGCACGGGAAAAGATCGAGAAGGCCGGGGGGACGGCTGAGGTTATTTCCGCATGATCGAGTCCCTTAAAAGCATAACTGAAATTCCGGATCTCCGCCGGCGTATCCTATTTACTCTCGGCATGCTGGCGGTGTTTCGTCTGGGGGCCGTCATACCGACGCCCGGCATCAATGCCGACGCCTTCGAGCAAATGTTCAACCAGTCGTTCGGAGGCGGTCTTTTTGGAATGCTGTCCATGTTTTCCGGTGGCAGCCTGCGCCGCCTGACAATTTTTGCGCTGGGAATCATGCCGTATATCACGGCGTCAATTATTCTCCAGTTGTTGGGTGTGGTTTCGCCTACCCTGGAAAAGCTGAGGAAAGAAGGCGAACTGGGCCGGCGAAAGATCACGGAGTACACGCGTTGGCTCACCGTGGCCCTGGGCGCGTTCCAGGCCTTGGGTATCGCGGCCGCCCTTCAAAGGCAGGGTTCCCAGTTGGTGAGCAATCCCGGACCGGGTTTTGTTTTCTCGACAGTCCTGACGCTCACCACGGGCGCAGTCTTCATCATGTGGTTAGGCGAGCAGATCACCTTGCGCGGAATCGGTAACGGCGCGTCGCTGCTCATCTTCACCGGAATCGTGCAGGGTCTGCCTCGCGGCATGGGTGACCTTTATGAAAAGGTTTTCGTCACACACATCTGGAGTCCCCTGACCCTCCTTCTGTTGCTGGGATTCATGGTGGGGATTGTCGCATTTATCGTCCTGGTAGAACGTGGAGAACGGCGTATTCCTATTCAGTACGCGAAGCGCATCGTAGGCCGAAAAGTGATGGGCGGTGTCTCAACTCACCTTCCGCTGAAAGTGAACAGCGGGGGAGTGATGCCCATCATCTTTGCCGTCTCGATTCTGACCTTCCCACAAACGGTGGGGTTATTCCTATCGAAGGGTACTATTACGAAGAGTATAATCGATAAGTTTATCAGCCTCTTTGCCTGGGGCGAGCCTCTCTACACCCTCACCTACATGCTGCTCATCATGTTTTTTGCCCACTTTTACCTTTCGATTGTCTATAACCCTGATGAAGTGGCGGATAACGTCCGTAAGCAAGGCGGTTTCATTCCCGGCATTCGTCCGGGCAAGCGCACTGCCGATCATTTGGATGATGTTCTCACGAAAATCACCTGGGTCGGGGGGTTGTATTTGGCCTTGGTCGCATTGATTCCGGAGATTATGCTTGCAGGTCTGCGACTCAACCACTTACCGGGTTGGATGGGAGCAGGGTGGTTTGACGCCAACCTTCCTGCCTGGCTGCTCCACGGGCTGAACGTGAATTTCTACTTCGGCGGAACTTCGTTATTGATCGTCGTGGGCGTGGCCATGGACACTGTACAGCAGGTAGAAGCGCAGTTGATTATGCGTCACTACGAAGGCTTCCTGAAGAAGGGACGTGTACGAGGACGGAGGGGTCGCTGAAGTTGGAAGGACCTGGATGAGATCGCAAGCCCTGATATTTCTGGGTGCTCCCGGAGCAGGGAAGGGCACTCAGGCGCGCGAGGTCTCCAAACACTTTTCGATTCCGCAGATTTCAACTGGCGACATGCTGCGGGAAGCAGTGCGAAATCAGACTCTCTTGGGTCTTGCCGCCAAGGCCAAGATGGAAGCGGGGGAGTTGGTTCCTGACGAAGTGGTCTGTGGCATAGTGGAGGAGAGGATCGGCCGGCCCGACTGCCAAAGGGGGTTCATCCTGGATGGTTTTCCCCGCAACCTGGCGCAGGCGGAGTTCGTGGATAGGATGTTGCAGGCGAAAGGGAGAGGGAATCCCCTGGTCTTTGACATCAAAGTGGATCGAGATTTGCTTCTGAAGCGTCTGACCGGACGCCGCACCTGCTCGTTGTGCGGCGAAATCTACAACGTCTACTTCAGCCCTCCTAAGATTGAGGGTGTATGCGACAAGGATGGCGGGAAGCTCTTGCAGCGGGTGGATGACAACGAGGAGACTATTCACCAGCGGCTGGTGGCCTACGAGAAACAGACTAGTCCGCTCATTGACTATTATCGCAGGAAAGGCGTTCTTCAAGAGGTTGATGGCAACCGGGGGCCGGAGCCTATTGCAAAGGAGCTGATCGATTTTTTGGGGAAGGCATGATCATTTGCAAGTCACCGGCTGAAATTGAAAGGCTCAGGCGCAGTGGCAGGATGGTGAGAGGACTGCTCGAAGAGCTGCGGGAGCGAGTGCAGCCGGGAGTCAGTACGTCGGATTTGGAAAGGTATATCGAGAGGCGCATAGCCCAATTAGGCGCGCGGCCGGCCTTCAAAGGCTACCGGGGTTACCCCTGCTGTTTATGCGCTTCGGTAAATAGCGAGGTCATACACGGGATACCTTCCGAGCGCTGCCTCGAAAAAGGCGATATACTCAGTTTGGACATGGGTGTCGTGGTCGATGGGTACTACGGCGATTCGGCGATAACCGTGCCTGTGGGCGAGATTTCGGAGTTGACGCAAAGGCTGCTGCGAGTTACCCAGGAAGCGTTGCAGCTTGCCATTGACCAGGCACGGCTGGGAAATCGGTTGGGGGATATTTCCGCTACCGTGCAGCAACACGTGGAAGAAAACGGGTATTCTGTGGTTCGAGAGTTTGTGGGTCACGGCATTGGGCGCCAGCTCCACGAAGAGCCGCAAATCCCCAACTTCGGGCAGCCCGGACACGGACCGGTGCTTAAGCAAGGGATGGTTCTGGCGATCGAGCCCATGGTTAATGCCGGCGGGCCGGCGGTTCGAGTCCTTGCCGACAACTGGACTGCGGTGACTGCGGACGGTAACTTGTCCGCCCACTTCGAGCACATGGTGGCGGTGAGCCGCAATGGTCCGGATATTTTGACGCTGCAGTAGTTTGGTTTTCGGCCAGGCTTCAGAAAAGAAGCCGGCCTGAATGAGGTCGTGTTCGCAGGTATGGCTAAGGAAGACGCAATAGAAGTTGTGGCGACGGTCCTGGAAGCTTTGCCGAACGCGATGTTCCGCGTGGAGCTAGATAATAAGCACCAGGTTTTGGCGCATATCTCGGGGAAGATGAGGAAGAACTTCATCCGCATTCTTCCCGGGGACAAAGTCGCCGTGGAGCTTTCTCCGTACGACCTGACTCGGGGGCGGATCGTCTTCCGGTACAAGTGAGTCGGCTGCCGCGCCCGGCCGCCGTAGCGGGGGAGGTACGGAGCGCCCCGTAATTTGGCGGAACGGCCCGGCCAGGAGAGGTCAAGAGCTTCACTGCGAGGTAACCCATGAAGGTTCGTTCGTCGGTCAAGAAGATTTGTTCGAAATGTAAGATCGTGCGCCGTGTTGGAGTGGTGAGGGTGATCTGCGAAAACCCGAAGCACAAGCAGCGGCAAGGATGAGTTCGAAAATCGAAACTCGAAGTTCGAAAGTCGAAAATCGCGCGCTCTTGAGCAGTTCATCTGCAGTTTCGGTTTTCGATTCGAGAGGTGATGAATGGCACGCATAGCTGGTGTTGACTTGCCCCCCAAGAAGAGGGCGGAAATTGGTCTTACGTACATCTACGGCATCGGCCGAACGCGCTCCATGTCCATTCTGATGCGTGCCGGGGTGCACCCCGATAAAAAGGTCAAGGACTTGACCGAAGACGAGGTTACGAGGATCCGCCAAATCATTGAAGAAGAGGGCGGAGTGGAAGGCGACCTGCGGAAAGAGCTCTCGATGAACGTCCGGCGATTGATCGAAGTCGGCTCCTACCGCGGCATGCGCCATCGGCGCAGTCTTCCGGTGCGCGGACAGCGCACGCATACCAACGCGCGAACCCGCAAGGGACCGCGAAAAGGCACCGTTGCCAATAAGAAGCGTTCCATGGCCAAGACCTAGTTGGAGTGCAGGGTTTAAGGTCCCCTGGTGAGGAGACATGGCGAAAGCGGCAGCAAAAGCAGGCAAGAAAAAGGTCTTCAAGAAGAAGGAAAAGCGGATCGTCCCGGTGGGACTTGTCCACATTCTGGCGTCGTTCAACAATACTCTGGTGAGTGTCACCGACCCTGATGGGAAGCTGATCTGCTGGTCAAGCGCGGGTTCGATGGGCTTCAAGGGTTCGCGCAAAGGGACACCCTTTGCTGCCCAGCAAGCTGCGCTGCGGGTGGCTAACGCAGCGCGTGATCACGGGATGCGGAGCGTAGAAGTGCGAGTGAAGGGGCCTGGCTCGGGCCGGGAATCAGCCATTCGCGCCCTCGCCACCGCAGGGCTGGAAGTTCGCAACATCCGGGACGTGACACCCATACCTCATAACGGGTGCAGGCCGCCGAAGCGTAGAAGGGTGTAAGGGTAGTGACGAGTGACAGGTAACAAACCGGGTTCGGCGATGGTAAGTTTGCTCGTCGCTCGTCACTTCATAGGAGGTTGGATTGGCAAGATATCGGGATGCAGTTTGTCGGCTCTGTCGGCGTGAGGGGACCAAGCTCTTTTTGAAAGGCCGCCGATGCCTCACGGATAAGTGCGCCATTGAGAAGCGCAACTTTGCGCCGGGCCAGCACGGTAAGGCGCGCCGCCCAAAAATCGTTGGCTATGGACTCCAGCTTCGCGAGAAGCAGAAGGTTCGCCGGCTTTATGGCATTTTGGAAGATCAATTCCGGGCCTATTTTGAAAAGGCGGCGCGGATGCGGGGCGTCACGGGCGAGAACTTGCTGCTCATGCTCGAGCGGCGTTTAGACAACGTCACCTACCGCCTGGGTCTTGCCACCTCGCGCGCCCAAGCCCGGCAATTGGTTCGCCACGGTCACATTGAAGTTGGGGGACGCAAAGTGAACATTCCGGCGTTCCCGGTTTCCCCCGGGCAGGAAATCGCCATCCGTGAAAAGAGCCGGAAACTGCCTGCTGTCCAACAAGCCCTCGACTTGACGGGGAACAAGGCCGTTCCGCCTTGGTTGGAGATAAACAGGGAAACGCTCAAGGCGCGGGTCATCTCTTGGCCTAAGCGCGAGGATGTGAATTTCCCCATCCAGGAACAGATGATTGTCGAACTCTACTCAAAGTAAGTCGGGCAGCGAGGATCAATAGAGCCTGGTAGAGTCGGGCCTCAGGGAGGTACGAACGCGATGCTTTGGAAAGGCTTTCAGAAACCCAAGCGCTTGGTTTGTGAAGTGGATACGCTGACCGACAAGTATGGTCAGTTCTCGGCCCAACCTTTTGAACGTGGGTTTGGGACTACTATCGGAAATGCCCTGCGCCGGGTGCTGCTTTCGTCGATCGAGGGAGCTGCCATCACGGCCGTCAAGATCGAGGGCGTCATGCACGAGTTCTCTTCCATCCCGGGCGTAGTCGAAGACGCCACTGACATCATCCTGAATCTCAAGCAGATTCCTTTGAAGATGCACACGGAGGGTCCCAAGACCTTGCATTTGATTGTGGACAACCAAGGTCAAGTGACCTCCCAGATGATCCAGGAAGATGCGGATGTGGACATTCTCGATAAGGAAGTATATATCGCCACCGTCAGTGAAGGCGGAAGCCTGCACATCGAGATGCGAGTCAAGAACGGGCGAGGTTATATCTCAGCCGAGAAGAATTTTGACGAGGACCTCCCCATCGGGTATATCCCCGTGGATTCCGTACACTCTCCCATCCGCAAGGTGAACTACACCGTGGAAGCCGCCCGCCTGGGGCAGATGACCGACTACGATAAGCTGACCCTGGATGTCTGGACCAACGGCGCGGTGACGCCTCAGGATGCTATTGGATTGGCGGCCAAGCTTCTCAAGGACCACACCGCCATTTTCATTAATATTGAAGAGGAGCCCGAGCTGGAACAGGTTCCCCACGAGAGGCCGGCCCCGGTTTACAACGAGAATCTGGATCGCTCGGTGGAGGAGTTGGAGCTTTCGGTCCGGTCTTACAACTGCCTCAAGAACGCGAACATTACCACCATCCGGGAATTGGTCCAAAAAAGCGAAGCGGAAATGCTGAAGACTAAGAACTTCGGGCGAAAATCCCTAAATGAGATCAAGGAGATCCTCAGCGCCATGGGCCTGAGCCTCGGCATGAAGACTGACGAGAAGGGTAATCCCCTTACAACGCCCGGTCAGGAGTCCCCACAGCAACAAATTTAGGGGTAGGAAGAAGATGCGACATCGTAATTATGGGAAGAAACTGAGCCGGAACACCTCGCACCGCCGCGCCCTGCTGCGCAACCTGGTGACCTCGATGATTCTCAGCGAGCGGATCGAGACCACGGTGGCAAAAGCAAAAGCGGCTCGTCCCGTGGTCGAGCAGATGATCACCCTGGGAAAACAGGGTGACCTGCACGCCCGCCGGCTGGCAGCAAGCTACCTGCTGGACCCCGCTGCGCTCAAGTTGCTCTTCGGCGATTTTGCCAAGCGTTACGCGGAGCGCAAGGGCGGCTATACGCGGATTGTACACACCGGTTGGCGAAAGGGTGACGGAGCTGACATGGCCGTGCTGGAGTTGGTGGGTTCCGAGGTCCTCCAGAAATTGGCGGAGAAGCGCGCCAAGAGAGCGGAAGCCAAGCAAAAAGCGGCGGAAAAGGCCAAGGCCGAAGAGCCGGCGCCTCCCCCCGAAGAGGACGAGAAGAAGTAACACCTTGATGAGTTAGCCGCGGCGATTCGTCATTCGCCTCTCCAAAATCCCGAGCCGGGGCAATCAGCTCCGGGTCGGGATTTTTATTTTGTTGGCCAGAGCGATGCCCATGCTCACCGGTAAACGCGAAGAAGCAGCAGAGGGTGCCGGCCGGTTACCCCACAACGTATGGGTACTCTCCTGGGTGGCCTTTTTCAACGATATGGCCACGGAAATGAGCTACTGGCTTCTGCCCCAGTTCCTGGTGGGCGTTCTGGGTGCGGGCCCGATGGCTTTCGGCTTGATTGAAGGTGCAGCCGAGACCGTGTCGAGTTTTGGGCGCCTTCTGTCGGGTTGGCTTTCCGACCGTCTCCGGCGACGAAAACCGCTTGTGGCGGCTGGGTACACGGTAGCCAATGTCGTCAAGCCATGGCTGGCCGTGGCCACGTCCTGGGGCCAAGTATTCTGCGTTCGTTTCGCCGACCGGGCGGCCAAGGGTTTTCGTGGCGCGCCTCGCGATGCCTTAATTGCAGATTCGGTTTCCCAAACAAACCGTGGTGCGGCGTTTGGTTTGCGCCAGGCCATGGACACAGCCGGAGCAGTGTTCGGCCCGCTGAGCGCCCTTGCTTTGTTGCCCTTATTTTCCGGTGACGTGCGCAAGATTTTTTGGCTGGCCACTATTCCGGGAGCGGTCTGCATCCTGCTGGTCTGGTTTGGGGTGTCGGAGGTTCGTCCTGGGGAACATGTAGGGGCGGTTCGCGAACCGCCCCTACATCACGTCAACTGGAGCCCGAGTGTTGTGGTGATCCTGGTTGCCGTGGGCTTGTTCTCGCTAGGAAACTCGTCAGATCTATTCCTGATACTCCGCGCCCAAAACCTGGGTATTCGCGCCGCCCTGGCGCCAGGCTTGGGGTTGCTTTTCAATCTGGTATATACGTCGCTGAGCTGGCCGGCGGGAAAGCTCTCGGACCGAATCCCTCGGCGTACGCTCGTGGTTTTCGGCTATTTCACCTACGCCGCGGTTTATTTGGGATTCTCCCTAGTGCGGGGACCGCAGTGGGTGTGGTTTCTGTTTGCAGCCTATGGAACGTACTACGCGATGACGGAAGGCGTCCTTCGCGCCTGGATTGCGGACTTGGTTCCCAGCTCATCTCGAGGGTCAGTTTTCGGAGTGTTCAACTGGCTGGTAGGCGTGGCGGCCCTTCCCGCAAGCCTGATGGCGGGGTGGTTGTGGCGCCACTATTCCCCCGCTGCTCCCTTCTTCGTTTCCGCCTTACTCTCACTCGCTGCGGCATTACTACTGCTGGCCTGAAGCCGCCTGATCCCATAAAGAAAGACCATCCCCAAGAGAGCTCCCGCCGTGTCAATGGCACAATCCCCCAGAGAGGCGGTCCTGCCGGGAACGAAACTCTGGTGGTATTCATCCGTCAAAGAGAACAGGCCGGCGATAACCAGAGCGCCGAAGGCGCTGCGAGCGTTCCAGCGTTCAGGGTGGCGAGGCTCCAAGGAGTGATAGAGGAGCAAGGCGAAAATCGCATACTCGCTGCAATGCACGGACTTCCGAATCATGAAATGAATGGCCTCGAAGGTTTGGGGGTTAAGGTGAATGTGCAATGAGAAGAGAAGTTGCGCCAGGTATGAGCCCGTAACAGAACTGCTGTAGGCCGCGGTGGAAAGCGCTGACATGGCGCCCGCCCAGCCGGCGGTGACAACCCACACCAGAATCACGCGGGGCTGCAAATAGACGGGATGAATGGGCTGATTAGGGTCAGTCAACCGAGTAGTTGGGCGCTTCCTTGGTGATGATGACGTCGTGCACGTGACTCTCCCTCAAGCCGGCGGCAGTGATGCGTATGAAGCGCCCCTTGTTCTGAAGTTCTTCGACGGTGGCGCATCCGCAGTAGCCCATGCCGGAGCGTAGCCCTCCTACAAGTTGATCCACCAGGTCCGCCAAGAGCCCTTTGTAAGGCACGCGTCCTTCGATACCTTCCGGCACCAGTTTGGTCACTTCGCCACGGGCCACGATCACTTCCTGGGCGTACCGGTCTCCGGAGCCGGCGGCCATGGCAGCGATGGATCCCATGCCGCGGTAGGATTTGAAGCTGCGCCCCTGGTAGAGGATGGATTCTCCCGGGCTCTCCTCGGTTCCTGCGAAGAGGCTGCCAATCATCACGCAACTGGCGCCTGCCGCGATGGCCTTGGATACGTCACCGGAATACTTGATGCCCCCATCGGCGATGAGGGGTACGGCAGCGTCGCGCGCGGCGCGCGCGCATTCCGCGATCGCCGTTACTTGGGGCACTCCTGCTCCTGTTACCACGCGAGTGGTGCAAATGGAACCAGGGCCGATGCCGACCTTCACTCCATCCACCCCCAACTGGATCAAATCGCCAGCCCCTTCAAACGTCGCGACATTGCCGGCGATGAGGTCAACGTCAGGAAAGTTACGCTTGATCCTGCGCACCGCCTCCATCACCCGAGACGAGTGACCATGCGCCGTATCCACCACCAGCACATCAACCTTGGCTTTCACCAGTTCTGCCGCCCGCTCCAGAAAGTCCCCCGTCGCCCCTAACCCCGCGCCCACTCGCAGGCGGCCCTGTGAATCTTTGCAGGCATTGGGGTATTTCGATCGCTTCTGGATGTCCTTTACGGTGATGAGGCCCTTCAGGTTGAACTTCTCATCCACAACCAGGAGCTTCTCCACTCGATGTTTGTGAAGGATCGCCTCCGCTTCATCCAGCGTTGTGCCCACCGACACGGTGATCAGATTCTCTTTAGTCATCACCTGTTCGACGGGCAGGTCGAAACGATTCTCAAAACGCAGGTCGCGATTGGTGAGGATTCCCAGCAGTTTGCCGTTCCGCGTCACGGGAACGCCGGAGATCTTGTACTTTTTCATAATCTCCTGAGCCTCGTAGATCTTGCTCTCCGGGCTCACGGTGACCGGATCAACAATCATGCCGCTTTCGGACCGCTTGACCTTGTCAACTTCATCCGCCTGGAAATCAATGGGCATGCTTCGGTGGACAATGCCCATGCCACCCTGTTGAGCTAACGCAATGGCGAGACGAGATTCCGTCACCGTGTCCATGGCCGCGCTTACGATAGGGATGTTCAAAGCAATGTTGCGTGTCAGCTTGGTTTGGGTATCGACTTCGGTTGGCAAAACTGATGATCGGGCGGGCAGGAGTATGACATCATCGAAAGTAAGCCCCTCCGGGATAGGTCCGTCAAGCATAGGCGCCTCTTTTCACTTTCTCACGGAAAGATTGAACTAACCATTCTAGCGGCCACGCACGGAGATGGTCAAGCGAAGCTGCCAATGTTTGTACACTGAGTGTATAATCGCGCGCGGGTTGGGCGGTCAGCGTACGCTCTTCCGTGGAATCAATAATTCACGCGTCGGAGCCTGATCGCAACCGGGCGGGATTCAGGTGCATTCGCTCACCCAGGTTCTCGAGAGGTTCTAATGAAT
The DNA here is from genome assembly GCA_963832915.1 of uncultured Acidobacteriota bacterium. GTDB lineage: Bacteria > Acidobacteriota > Terriglobia > UBA7540 > UBA7540 > CAVROP01. The sequence goes on along the minus strand of CAWHWE010000084.1, from coordinate 2,287 downwards.
TGCAGCCCGTCTTCAGTGGCGGAGCGAGGAGAGTCCACCAGACTATGAAACCCAATGGAATAGCAGGTTTACTTGCGGCCAGTCTCATGATCTCCGCAATCATGGCAAGGGCGGCTTCCATTAAGATGACTCCACAAAGTGGGATCGCATTCTATGTCTCAACAAAAGGAAACGACGCGTGGTCGGGAAGGTTTGCGTCCCCGAACGTGGGCCGTTCGGACGGTCCATTGCGAACTGTGGCGGCGGCTCGAGATGCGATTCGCCGTTTACGAACCAAAGGGCCTCTTGATAAGCCTGTCTTCGTCTACATTCGCAGCGGCGTGTATTCCCTGGACCAGCCTTTGGTTTTCAGCCCGCAGGACTCCGGAACGCCCTCGAGCCCGGTCGCCTATGCGGCCTACCCCGGGGAGACTCCGGTGCTGAGCGGAGGGCAGCAAATCCGGGACTGGGCGCCCGTGGCAGATGCGGACGCCTCGAGTGAGCCGGCGCACGACTCCGCCCCCGATCGACGCGACGCCATCTTAAAATGGCGGATGGAGCTGCCTGAGGTAAAGGACCGAAAGTGGTACTTTCACCAACTCTTCGTGAACGGGCAGCGCCGGCAGCGAGCGCGCACTCCAAACACAGGTTATTTTCTGGCGGATGGCGATATTACTCCAGACGACCCTGCCCGGCTGAGGTTTAACCAAGGCGACATTCGCACGTCCTGGGCGCAGGCGGGAGATGTCGAACTAGTTGTACTTTCCACCTGGGAAGAGTACCGCATGTTCATCAAGGCAGTGGATGCAACTACGCAGGTGGCGACCCTTTCCACCAAGCGTAATCCCTATGGAGCCGAGAAGAATGCCCGTTACTGGGTGGAGAATGCCGTTGACGCCCTGGACGCGCCGGGCGAGTGGTATTTGGATCGAACCGATGGAAAGCTCCTGTACATTCCCTTGCCCGGCGAAGACATCAAACTCAACGCCGTGATGGCGCCTCGTCTTCAGCAATTGGTTCGATTCGAGGGCAACGAGGAAACTGGTGAGCTTGTGCATGACATTACGCTGCGCGACCTTGCCTTCTCTTACACGGATTGGTCCATCCCGCCTGAGGGCTATGTTGATATGCAAGCGGCTTACGACATTCCGGCGGCGGTCGAGATGGCGGGCGTCACGAATTGCTCCATTGAAAAATGCTTGTTCACCCACCTTGGCCAGTACGCCGTGGAGATACACCGGGGGTCGAAGAACGTCCGGATCGTCGGCAATGAGATGACTGACCTCGGAGCAGGCGGCTTGAAGATTGGCGATCCCAAGATCCCAAACTCCCATGCGGAAGCGACCGAGGGCAACGTCGTCTCAGACAATCACATTCACGATATTGGGATTGTCTATCCCGCCGCGGTCGGAATCTGGATTGGCCAGAGCAGCGGCAACACGATTGCCCACAACGAAATTGACCACACCTATTACACAGGCATTTCGGTTGGCTGGACGTGGGGCTATGGACCCACGGCGGCGCGCGACAACGTCTTGGAGTCCAATCACATTCATGATATCGGCCGAGGAATGCTGAGTGACATGGGATGCATTTATACGCTGGGTGTGCAGCCCGGCACGGTGGAGCGCAACAACATCTGCCACGATGTGACGCGCTACGAGAACGGCTACGGCGGTTGGGGCATCTATACGGACGAGGGCAGCAGCAACATCCTGATCGAGAACAACCTCGTCTACCGGGCCCAAGACGGCGGCTTCCACCAGCATTATGGCCGCGAAAATATGGTTCGAAATAACATCTTCGCCTTCGGCCAGACCGCCCAGATCCGTCGCACGCGCCAGGAACCTCACCGCAGCTTCACCTTCGAACACAACATCGTTTATTGGAAAGAGGGGCCACTGTTGGAGGGCAAATGGGACGACGGCCATTTCCAGCTTGATAGCAACCTCTATTTCAATTTCGATGGGAAACAATTCCAGTTCGGGAACTGGTCGTTTGAAGAGTGGCAAAAGCGCGCCCAGGATGAGCATTCGCTCATCACGGACCCTCTGTTCGTCGATGCGGAGCACGACGACTTCCGGCTCAGTGCCGGGTCTCCAGCGTTGAAAGTGGGTTTTCGGATGTTTGAAGTTGGCCAGGTCGGACCACGGAAAAGCAGTAAGCAGTAGGCGGTGAGTAGTAAGCAGAAGTCAGTCGCGAGAAGCAAGCGTAGCGCGGACCTGTTTTATAGGTCCGCAGCTTTTCGTGCCCGCCAGGACTCGTCACGGCTGGCGCCTCGATGCATCGGGGCGCCGCCCGCGAAAAT
>CAWHWE010000083.1:0-25249 GCA_963832915.1 uncultured Acidobacteriota bacterium | reverse complement strand
AGACGGCGCTTGCATCAGTTCGTGACTTGCCGAACCATATGAACTGAACTTACGGACTGCGTAAATAATATCCCCATATATTACATGCACTCGGGCGACCCTGGACTGTTGCGTAAACGTATCATACAACGATTTAGGGCGAGCTTGGATTGCTACTGCCTGCCCGGAAATTATCGGCTTACCGATATGCCAGTGGCCGTTGCCCGGCGATGGGAACGCATGGATCTGTGCCGGCAATTGTTACAACGGCGCCGCGCAATGTTTAAATGGTAGCGATTGTACTAATAGTGAATGTATAGAAAATTTATTGACTCAATGTTTTTTAGAATGCAACAGATACATATGGATGAAGATAAAGTATGGCTGGTATTCGGCGGCCCAGGAGATGCTCGACGGTTGGAGCTCGGGGGTGTTGAGCTCGGTTGATGACGTTATCATGTATAGTCTTCCTTGCGGAATTTCGGGGAAGGACTTTCTTTTAAAGGAAGGTGACCATGGATTCACGTTTCGCACGGTGGTTTTGCTGCGCGGTCTGTGTATCGGGTATTCGCCTTCTTGGGAAGCTGCGCCAAACACGGAAAAAGCGAACCGATAATGGACGACCGACCACGATACCCTGGGCGACGACTATAAGGGCTACGACGATCAGTGCATTGGCGAGGGCGAAATTCGTATATCAGTTATTCCTCGGCTCCAGGATGTTGGAAGGTTTGATTCCGATTTCCGGCGATTCACCCGATATCAAACCGGCCAGTGTCCATCCGGGGATGGCGGGCGTTATTGCACATTGTGGCGGTAATGGCGAGTGCGGTTTGGGTGAAAATTACTGCAATTGCCGGCAGATTGCCATCGGCCAGACGGACGACACTGTGTCGATGACAGCACCGATGATGACGCAGCACCACCAATCGCAGCGGATTCGGACCACAGCGCGGGCGACCGCAGCCGCGGGCGACGACGATTCCGTTGTCGTCTTCAGTGATAATTTCAACAACGACGCCGTGGACCAGCCTCCGCCCGCGCCCTGGGAATGGGATACGCACATCCACGGCTCCGTCCTGGTCCGGGGCAGTGCCGGGGCAAAAGCCGAATAAACCGGCCACTGTTGACGAGCTACCGGAAGTGGTTTGTCTCGATGCCATGCCCGACTTTGTGAAGCTAGGTCACCAATATACCGATGCGATTACCGCATATTACAAGAAGTACCCGCGTGATGGGCAAGCAGGGATGGCCCGGCTGATGAAGGAGTCAGCATCTCCGCCGGGCCTCACGATTGACCAGATCCACGAGAAACTGATGACCGGACGGGTAGGCGGCGGGCGGAGCAAGTAAGCAAAGTAGTGGTCGCGGTAGGGATACCGGTTACCCGGTACCCCCCGCACAGATCCGTACGTGCGCTAGTTAGCGCATACGGCTCTTTGCTCGGATGCGTGGCGGCGAAGCGCTGCGTGGGCCAAGGATGCAGAACGCGCGGAAGTGGCAACCAGCGGGCCGCGAGCCGACCCAGGCGGTCCCAATCGCGGGTGGCGCATACGTCGCGACGGTTTGTGTCGCGATGTATGCGTCCCTTGGGATCGGATCGCAGACATGCCAAAGAACGGCACGTCTGCGCCACCCACGGAGTCGTATAATGCTCTGGGGTGCCGGGTGGAGGCGATCAACTGCTGCGGGGTGGTTGATTATGTGCACGCGGGTGGCGCAGACATTGTCTTTGATGTCTGCGCCCCTCGGCCAAATGAAATAAACTGTGCCCATGCCACGTCTGGAGCATTTCTACGGTCAGAAGGATCTCCACTACCTGACCACCAACCGAAAAGCCCGCATCTTTGACTCCGACCGCTACAAGCGCAAATTCGCGGGTGGCGAATACGGCCCGGCGCTGTTTGCCGGGATATATTCGCCCTTTCCAATCCGCTGAGCGCACACAGGCCGAGAAGCGCCACGTCTGATGCGCCACCCGCGCGACACGGGCCTGAAAGCCGACCACGTAGGCGAAGTCGGCCTTGCCACTGCCGCCGACAGAGCCATTCTGGGGCGCCCCCCTCCGCGTGGGAGGATTGAGGGTTCGCGGCGCAGGGGTGCAAACGCGGCCCGTGCTCTGGCTCAGTCAGTCCACCACCCTCGCTGTCAATACGAGCACCACGGCGTTGTCGGAAATCTCGAAGGAGGTCTTCCCCACAACCACCTTCTGCCCTTCAGGGACGTTGATGTCGGTGGCAATTTGTGCGGAACTCGCTTTCTCTGTGGATAGTAGTTTGCCCTCAGATGGGGTTGGGCTTGCGGAGATTGAGAATCTCAATCCGCGCAGGTGAATGGTTGGCTCCTTCTCTCCTGCGCCGATATCCACGCGGTTGATCCGAAGAGAGAAGTCCGCTCTCGAAGGTGGCTGGCCTGCCGCACCTTCAATTAGCGCCAACTCTCCATCACGCGTGCGCACGATAGTTGAATTCAGCAGGCGGAAGCCCCGAAAATTCATTACTTTCTTTAATTGGGTGGCGACCTCGTTCAGTTCAGGGGGGAGGTCGGTAGCTTGGGTTGGCTGTGGTGTCGCCACGAGGAAGTACGCTGTGAGCTCCACATTCTTCGTCGGCGACGTGGGTACGTCCAACTTCTCGACGGCCTCTGCAACTGCCTGCACCAGTGCGGGACTGCCGGTTACGGCGAGCACCTTCATCTGTTCGTCCGCCTGGATAGTACCCCCAAATGAAGAGAGCAGTTGGCGTATCCGTCCAGGGTCTGCGTACTTGAGTTGAATGACCTTGACAGCCCGACTTTCAGGGGGCTTTTGAGGTGCATCTTTTTCCTGCCCCCACGCCGTAACTGTCATGGTCAGTAACGTAGCGATGATCGCCCATAGGATTACTTTGGCATTTCGCATTTTCAATCTCCGTTTTCAGTCAACTAACCAATAGATGACAACGTTTGGATTATCCGTAAGCAGCTTGATAGTGAGGGGTTGCGGATGATGAGCATCCGCACTTGCACTCAACGAACCTGAAGGAAACATCCTTGGCGGCAGCACTTGCGCGCTCTTGAGTGTTCCGGCCACGGATGGCGCCGGCGAGATAACGGTTGACCTCACCCGCTCACGAGTGTTAGCGGTCAAATCTCTCGCGGCTCGCGCGGGTTTTGTAGATCGGGCAACGATTTTCGAATTGTGTGTTTCGCCTTTGCTCGCACGGGAAGGAAGCGCAGCATTCGCCGGCGTGGGCCCTTTGGCAACAATTTGGGTGACCGTTTCCGGGGAGTGATGGCGCAGTGTGAGCACAGCTAAAATCAACGCGGCAACCAGTCCAGCTCCCAACGCGAATCGCCACACAGGAAACCCGCGCGGCTGCGTCTCGCTCGCCAGCGCGTTTCGAACGCCCCTTCGAACTTCCTGCAGAAGTGGTTCGTCCACCGGCTCCTGTCCGAGCTCCTTCAGCAGGGCTTGACTGATCTTCAATCGTTCCGCGAATTGCTGGCAGGAATGGCAGGCCAGCAAATGTTCCGCCACGGCGCGGCTCTTGGGTCCCGCCAGATCACCTTCCACGTCGAGTGCGATGAGTCTTTCGAAACCCGCGCAATTCCTCAACGCCTTCCCTCCATCCTTTCCAAGAATTTCTTTATTTTTGCGCGCGCCGAAGAGATCTGCGAGCGCACGGTCGTTTCTCGAGATCCTAAGATGCGGGCAACCTCGCTGGTGGATAGCCCTTGGATGTCGCGCAATACCACCGCCGCACGCTCTTTCTCCGTCAGCGTCTGCGAAGCAGCGGCGACCATTTGCTTCTGCTCCGCCCGCGTGATTTCGTCGGCGGCGTCGACGGTCGTGCTCGCACACTCAATTTCTTCCACCTGCAGGGCTGTTTCCTGGCGCTGCTTCCGATGCAGGTCGTGACAGACATTGACGGTTATTCGGTAAAGCCAAGGCAACAGCGGACGCTTCGGGTTGACGCGGTGCAGGTGCCGGTACAGTCGCAGGAAAACCTCTTGCGCGGCGTCCTGGGCGTCTTCCTTCGAGCCGAGTATGCGCCAAGCCGTCATCAAAACCCGCCACTCGTAGCAGCGGAGGAGTTCGTCGAATGCGGCCCGGTCTCCCGCCATGGCGCGCTCAAGAGCCTGTGCGGAATCCGCTGTGCTGTCCTCCGGGGCGGGGCCTGTCATCCTTAGCGCCAGACCTTGGGATTCCATCTGCCTTCCAAACATATATACTCACCGGGCAGCAAAACCGTTGAGGGATTTTCTCTCTGTTCTTCTTGGGATGAAAGGGCAAAGCGGGCAACCGCGGGTAGCGCCATTCTGTCCGTGGTCTTCTTCCCTGGATTTACTTGGCCGCGCCACTCTGCCGGTCCCCCGGTTGGCGATGGGTAGGAGCAGGGACCTGTGCGCCCTCGGCGCCTTGTGGCCCACGGTTAGCATGCCCCTGACCGTGGAAAGCCACCGGTTGGCCCAATTGCTGCTCGGACTCCGGCGTCGTAGCGATTCCGGTAGTGCTTCCATTCTCCGCTGAAATGCGTCAGTTTGATTTTTGTCGTCAGGTTGCCGGCGCTTAAGTGGCAGACGGAGTCTGCGATCACGAGGCTGCGGGGCGGCGGGGTGTCCTACGTCTTCCTCAGGGCGCGGTAAATTGAAACCAAGAGGCCATCCTCTCGTGTCTCGTGCAGAGGAGCTTGCGGATCGTAATTCTCCAAGCCACGACTGATTTCTCCCGGTTGCAATCGCCGGAGGTGGTAAACGTAAGGCCGTGGGCCCGAGCCGGGGAATGAATCATCGACTTGGAAAAACTCCTCTTTGATGCGGATGGTGGGGCGGTTTTTCCACGTGGGTTTTTGCCGGCAGGACATGACCCTTAGAACCTCGACCTGCCCGTCCTTGCACCAAGCAACCTCATCCGGCGCCAGCGGCGGCCGCCGCCGATTCCTGTTCCAACTGCTGGCTGCACGATAAGACTGGTCGATGATCCAGAGCGGGAGAGTCCCCACGATTTCATCCGTGAAGGCGGCGCCGAAAGCGCGGACAACTCCTTCGAACCAAAACCAGCAGATGACCCAGGTCACCACATTGAGGGCCACGACAATGAAGCCTATTAACCCCAGTAGGTTAGGTCTCGGGTGTATGTCGGGATGGGCACGCAAGGCCAGGGCGATCTGGACCCGGGTGTGGTGGGTAACGGAATAGGAATACCAAACCACCAGAGCGCAGAGTGAGACACATGCCTCCAGAGCCCCCGACACAAAGGCAGCGCGCCGCCACTTAATCGACGCCGCAAAAGGCAGATTCGCACGCCAACTTTCCGGCAAGAGGGAAAGAAACGGTCCAGCGAGATAGGTCCACATGCCGCGAACACCGTCCAAGGGATGATTAGATTCCTTTGGCCTACCCCTTTGTCAAGCGTCTTGGATGGGAACTGGGCAGATGCGCACGGGGCGAGTATAAGAGTCTTGCGAAGACCGGCAGAACAACATTGCTTGGCGAGGGAAGAGACCCCTCACCCGGCCCGCGCCGGCTGGTGAAAACGCCGGGCGCGGGCCACCCTCTCCCCAAGGGAGAGGGTGGCCATTCTGACTTCTGCCCCCGTGTCCAGCAAGCCAAAGCTGCTAGTGTGCCGAGACGAGGGTAAGGCGCTTCGGTCCAGCTTCCAGGATGTGTTCCGGGCAGTCCGCCATCATCAACTTGAAGTTCTCAATGAAGCGTGCTGCAAGCCCGTCGTACTTCCGGAAATACTCCTCGCGGCTGGGCCAAGTGCTGGCCGGATCGAGGATGTCCGAGGGCACGCCTTCGCACGTAGTGGGGACATCGAAGCCGAAGACCGGGTCTTTCTTGTATTCCACCTTGTTGAGCTTTCCGTCCAGGGCGGCGTTCAACAAAGCGCGCGTGTGATGAATGCTGATGCGCTTGCCAACGCCGAAAGATCCGCCAGTCCAGCCGGTGTTCACCAGCCAGACGTGCGCCCCGTGCTTGAGGACTTTCCTCTTCAGCAGCTCCGCATATGCATACGGTTGAAGCGCCATGAAGGGCCCGCCAAAGCAGGTGCTGAAGGTGATCTCGGGCTCGATGCCGAGGCCGATTTCCGTGCCCGCAATCTTGCTGGTATATCCGGAGATGAAGTGGTAGATGGCCTGGTCGGGGCTGAGGCGGGAGATAGGCGGCATCACGCCCGAGGCGTCGCAGGTGAGGAAGATGATGTTCTTGGGATGGCCGGCTCGCTTCTCGGGCAGAGAATTTTCGATGTATTCGAGAGGATAGGCGGCGCGGGTATTCTCGGTCACTGTGTAGTCGTCCAAGTCGAGGTGTCGCGACACGGGGTCGAAGGTGACGTTCTCAAGCAAGGTGCCGAAGCGGCGCGTGCAGGCGTAGATCTGCGGCTCGGCTTCGGCTGAGAGGCGGATGACCTTGGCGTAGCAGCCGTCTTCGAAGTTGAACACGCCGTTATCACTCCAGCCGTGCTCGTCGTCGCCGATCAGGTGGCGCTTGGGGTCAGCGGAAAGTGTGGTCTTGCCGGTGCCGGAGAGGCCGAAGAAGATGGCCACGTCGCCCTCCGGGCCGACGTTGGCCGAGCAGTGCATGGAGAGCACACCCTCCAGCGGCAACAGGAAATTAAGCACGGTGAAGATAGTCTTCTTAATCTCACCTGCGTAGCTCGTGCCTCCGATGATGGCGAGCCGCTCACGGAAATTGAGCACGATGAACGTCTCCGTGCGGGTGCCATCAACCAGCGGCGAAGCAAGAAACCCAGGTGCGGCAATGATGGTGAACTCCGGGATGTGTTTTTTCAGCGCATCCTGGTTCCGAATCTTCAGAAACATGCAGCGCGCGAAGAGGCTGTGCCAGGCTTTTTGCGTGATGATGCGAATGGGCAAGCGGTACTCGGGGTCGGCGCCGGCGTGACAATCTTGCACGAATACGTCCCTGCCTTGTAAATAGCCCTGCAAGCGAGCCAGTAAAGCGCTGAAGTTCTCGCCGGTAAAGGGGCGGTTGTATTGCCCCCACCAGATCTTGTGCTCGGTGGCTTGTTCGCGGACCACGAATTTGTCGGGAGCTGCCCGCGCCGTATGCTTGCCGGTGCTCACCACCAACGGACCCAGGTGGGAAAGCTGGCCTTCTGACCTGAACACGCTCTCTTCATAGAGCGCCGGAGTCGGCAGGTTCCAGTAGACCCGGCGCAGGTTCGTCAGGCCATGATTCTGCAGACCGTAGTCGCTGGCGAGCTTGCCGGCTTCCTTCACAGCAGGGGATTGAACGTCAAGGTAGATATTCATAACCAGTCCCTCACAAGCTTGCGGTCGCCAAGGTAGAGTTCGTTTGAGGAGGTCGGATCAAGCGCCCACTGGATGCGTTCCAGCGCTTCCGAGATCTCCCGAATCGTGCCGCAGTAGCTTAGCCGCAGATGACCTTCGAAGCCAAATTCCTTCCCTGGAACGGTAACGACCCGGACTTTGTCCAAGAGGAAGTGCGCCAGCTTTTGTGAATCCTTCATATAGGCGCTGAAGTCGGGGAAACAATAGAAGGTGCCATCCGGCTTGGTCACCTTAACGCCGTTGATGGCGCGCAGGCGATCGACCATCACATTGCGGTTATTCTCCAGGGTCATACGCAAGTTCTCGATGGAGGACTGCACGCCGTTCAAGGCTCCCACCGCAGCCCATTGGGAGGGCGAGGCAGGGCCGGAGGTCTGCTGCGATTGAACGGTCGCCATCGCTTCCACCAGTTCCTTGTTGGCAATGGCCCAGCCGACGCGGAAGCCGGTCATGGCATACATCTTCGACACGCCGTTGATGACCACGAGCTTGGACTGCTCCAAGGGCGCCTGCATGTAATCGTAGCAGACGGGAGCGCTCTTGCCGTCAAAGACCAACCGGTTGTAAATATCATCCATGATCAAGTAAAGGCTCTTCTTTTCGCAGAACTCTACTATTTCGGCGATAAAGTCTTTCGAAAACATTGCACCCGAGGGATTGTTAGGGCTATTGATGATGATCGCTTTCGTATAGGAGCCCACGGCATCGGCAATCTCTTTGACATTGGGGTGAAAGGTGCCGTCCTCAGGCGTGATGACCACCGGGACACCGCCCGCGAGTTTCACCATCTCCGGGTAGCTCACCCAATAGGGCGCCGGGAAAATAACTTCATCCTTCGGATCGAGGATGGCGTGAAGCAATACCATGATCGCCTGCTTGGCGCCACCTGAGGCGATCACGTTATCCGCCGAGACGATCTTCCTATAGCGTTCCTCGGTGTATCGAATGATGGCCTTCTTAAGCGCCGGGATGCCATCCGGCGGCGTATAACGAATTTCACCGGTATTGAGAACTGATGCGCAGTTGATTACCGCGTCGATGGGCGCTTTGCTCTTGGGCTCGCCACCGCCCAGGTGAATCACCGGCTCACCCTTTTCCCGGAGCAGGGCGGCGGTCTCATTCAGCTTCAAAGTCACTGATTCTTTGATACTTCGCGCAAGTTGACTGAGGCTCATAGAATTGAATTCCTTTTTTCAGAATGCACGTGGAAAGAAAATATACATGGTTGTCCGAATTCGCGCTAACATTTGATTTTATGCAAGTTATAAGCATATCCCTTGAGGACATAGTGTCATAGAGCTTCCCTCAAGGGTGGCTTTTCTAGCCCGAAGGTTGCTACAATCAAGACCCAGGCGTGGTATCTTGCTCTTCTTTGCGCCGACCGTCCTATGATAAACCGAACTTCAGCACGAAAATCAATCGCTTTTTACATGGGCCAACGGCTTCGTCCCTTTCGTGTGCCCAGGACGTTGAAGGCGAGAAAGGGCAAGTGAATCCCGAAATCATTTTAACACTTCTACCCTCCGGGATGGGTGAAAACGATCCCGACCCTCGCACTCAGCAGGCAATTGTGGCCGGCCTCCAAGAATTGGAGGGGGTATGTCAGAGCGGCAGCTTGGGAATCCCCGAACGGGAATTGCGCTGGCAGGATAGGCTACAAGGAGAGGGACTATGCGGCTGAAGCTGATTGCTTGCGAAATCTTTTACCGGGAGTTTTGTTCGGTGGTAGCGAGTTCGCCGAACACCGTGGACGTAGAGTTTCTTCCCAAGGGCCTTCACGACATCGGCAGCGAGGGCATGCGCGAGCGCCTCCAGGCCGCGCTGGAGCGTGTGGACGATCCCCGATACGAGGCCGTGTTGCTCGGCTACGGCCTTTGCAACAACGGAGTCGTGGGGTTGACTGCCGGTAAATACCCACTGGTTATTCCTCGCGCTCACGATTGCATCACGCTTTTCCTGGGCAGCGCAGAGCGTTACTTGGATTACTTCAACAGCCACCCCGGTGTCTACTTCAAGACCACGGGATGGATTGAGCGCGGAAAGGCGGACGGGGAGCTCAGCCAGCTTTCCGTGGGGAAAGTTCTGGGCGTCGGTCAAAACTACGACGACCTTGTGGCACGCTACGGCGAAGACAATGCCAAGTTCCTCTGGAGCGAGTTGGGCGATCTAACCAAGAACTACAGCCAGTTCACCTACATTGAGATGGGGGTGGGGCCGGAGGAAAGCATGGAGTGCGGCGCGCGCGAAGAAGCTGCCCAGCGAGGGTGGAAGTTCGAGAAACTCACGGGAAACCTGGGCTTATTCAAGCGACTGGTCGATGGGGTCTGGGACGAAAAGGAGTTCCTGGTGGCCCCGCCGGGAAGGCAAGTGGTGGCCGATTACGGCGGAGGGCTTATCTCCATTAAAGGGGTAGAGTGATGAATTCTCTGGAGCGCGTGAGGGCCGTCTTGGCGGGTCGGATCCCGGACAGGGTCCCTGTGTGTCTTCACAACTTCATGTTGGCGGCGCACGAAGCGGGGATTGCCATGGAAGTGTACCGCTCTGACCCGGAAGCCATGGCGCGCGCCCACTTGGGCGCTCTCGAGAAGTACGGCCACGATTGTATTCTTATCGACATCGACACCACGATGTTGGCCGAGGCCATGGGCGCCACTTCCGAATGCGCCCCCAATGAACCCGGCCGTATCGTTGCTCCAGCCATTCGTAGCTTGCGCGACGTTGACGGCCTCAAGGTGGTCAATCCGGAAAGCGACGGCCGCATTCCGGCGCTTCTTGAAGGCGTACGGTTAATTGCCAAACAGGTCGGCAAGGAGGTGGCCATCCGCGGCAATGCGGACCAGGCCGCCTTTGATCTGGCCTGCATGGTTCGTGGGATTGAAGATTTCCTGATGGAGTTGGCGGGCGATTCTGAAAACCCTGCGATAGGACGCTTGCTTGAGCTATGCTACCAGAGCCACCTGGCCGTGCACCGCGCACTTATGCGAGCGGGCGCCCACTTCACTTCCATGGGTGACAGCTTGGCGGGACCGGATGTTACGTCCCCAACCATGTTCGACCGCTTCGCCCGTCCCTATGAGGAGCGGCTGGTCAAAGACCTGGCGGCGGAGGGGATTTTCACGGTCATTCACATTTGCGGTGACACGTCACGGATTCTCGGCTTCCTATCGGGATACGACTTTTGCGGTTTCGAATTGGATTACAAGACGGACGCGGTTCGAGCCAAGGCCAGTGTGGGGGCGGGCCACGTGCTCTTTGGGAACATCGACCCGAGCGGAGTGATCGCACGCGGGACTCCGGCGATGATCCGGGAAAAGACCCGCCAGTTGATCGCCTTGTGGAAGCCCGGGGGGCTTTTCGTGCTCAACGCCGGATGCGCCATACCTGCGAATACGCCGGAAGAGAATCTTCGTGCCCTGATCGCCACGGCGCACGAGGAGGGACGGTATGAATAGTCGCGAGCGGGTACTTGCCATGTTGGAGGGCCGAGCGGTGGACTCTCTTCCCGCCATGCCCATCACCATGATGTTTGCTGCCGACCAGATCGGGGCGAAATACTTCCACTACGCCACAGACTATCGCGTCCTGGCCGAAGGTCAGATCTGTGTTGCAGAGCGATTTGATATTGACTACGTCAGTGTGATCTCCGACCCCGCTTGTGAGCCGTCTGCTCTGGGCGCCACCATCAAGTTTTTCCCCGACCAGCCCCCCGCTATCGAAGAAGAAAACGCTCTGTTGAAAGATAAGGCCGGGCTTGCCAGTCTCAAGGTCCCCGACCCCGCCCAGCCTGGAAGGATGCGCAACCGGGCAGAGGGCGTAAGGCTGATGAAGGAACGCGTCGGGAATGATAAGGTAGTGGAAGGTTGGATCGAGGGTCCTTGCGCGGAGGCGGCCGACCTGCGAGGCATTAACACTCTCATGCTGGATTTCTACGATGATCCGGCTTTTATCCGAGACTTGTTTGAATTTGTGGTCGCAATGGAATTGCGCTTCGCGCGTTTTCAGGTGGAATTGGGAGCGGATTTAATCGGGGTTGGAGACGCCGCAGCCTCGTTGGTGGGGCCGAAATTTTACGACGAGTTTGTTTGGCCTTATGAAAGGAAACTGGTTGACGCGCTGCATGGCGAGGGGATTAAGACCCGTTTGCACATCTGCGGGAATACGCGGCGCATTCTCGAGGGGATGGGCAGGCTGCACTGCTCCATGGTTGACCTGGATTCGCTTTCACCGGTGTCCGAGGGACGAGAAAAAATGGGGCCTGAACAGGTCATTCTCGGCAACCTCGACCCCGTGAGAGTTTTGAAGGACGGGACGCCCGAATCCGTATACGAAGCAGTGGGCGAGTGTCATCGACAGGCCGGAGAGCGCTTTATCGTAGGAGCGGGTTGCGAGGTTCCGCGGGAGACACCCCCCGCCAACCTCCGCGCCATGGTGCAGTACGCGCGTGAGCACTCCGCGCTTGCCTCGTAGGGGCGGCCCTTGTGGCCGTCCCGCCAGGGCGGGAGCAACCCCACGGGTTGCCCCTACGACGATAAGTTTGGAAGGTGATAGAAAGCCCTTGACTGCGAACCAATCCCATCGGATTATTCTCTGGCCCACGCGTGTCGAGATCAGAGCGGCGGCCGGAACGCCGTTGCGCGACTTGTTATTCGACCAGGGAGTTGAATTTCCCTGTGGCGGCCAAGGCAGGTGCCGGGGCTGCCGCATCCATGTATTGAAGGGAAAGGCGGGAGTTAACCGGGAACAAGAGGAGCGGCTTTCGCCTGAGGAGATCTCCAGCGGGTGGCGTCTTGCCTGCCAGTGTGTTGTCGAAAGCGACCTGGAGCTCGAACTCCGCCAGTGGGATGCCGCCATATTGGTCGATGATACTGTCTTCGCCTTTCGGCCTCGTCAAGGTCTGGGTGTGGCGGTGGATTTGGGCACGACAACCCTTGTGGCTCAGTTGCTGGACTTGACCACGGGAAAGGTACTGGCGGTAAGCACCGCACTGAACGCCCAGGCGCGTTACGGCGCCGACGTGATGAGCAGGCTGCACTTCGCCGTGTTGGAGGGTGGACAGCGCCAACTCGAGACATTGATCCGTCAGCAGATCGGCGCACTCATTGAACAGTTGATTTTTTCGGCGGGAAAGCAGGGGACCGAAATCGCTGACATTGTAGTGGTGGGAAATACGGTCATGCACCACTTCTTCTGCGGGATCGATGCCGAGCCACTCGCCCATTATCCGTTTGAGCCTAAGGAAGGGGGGCTGCAAACTTTCCGCTCCAGCGCGCTGGGTTGGAAGCATGCGGGCGACCCTCGAGTGCTGTTCCTGCCCTGTCTTGGCGGGTTCGTGGGGAGCGATGTGCTGGCCGGTATTCTGGCCGCCAAGCTCACTGAACGCGATGAGCTGGTCGGACTCATTGATTTGGGAACCAACGGTGAGATTGTGATTGGGAACAAGGACGGATTGCTTTGCGCCTCTGCGGCAGCGGGTCCGGCTTTTGAAGGCGCCAAGATTTCCATGGGTATGCGCGCTTCCACCGGGGCAATTTCTCAAGTAACGGTAAACCACGACAGGGTACACTGTCACGTCATCGGAGACGGCGTTCCACGCGGCTTGTGCGGGAGCGGTTTGGTAGACGCCGGGGCAGCGGGGCTGGAGCTCGGGGTGATTGCAACTTCCGGGCGATTCTCGAGCGGCGAAAACAGTTGGATGCTGGCCCCGCCTGTCGCCCTCACACAAAATGACATTCGCGAACTTCAGCTCGCTAAGGCGGCCATCGCCGCGGGAATAAAGCTTCTTATGCAGAGGAAGGGCGCGAAAGAGCTTTCCCGCCTTTATCTGGCAGGGGCATTTGGCAACTACATCGATCGCGCCAGTGCGCAACGCATTGGCTTGATCGATTTTGCGCCCGAAAGGGTCGAAGCCGCAGGCAACACGGCGCTTCTGGGAGCAAAGCTAGCGCTGTTCAGTCTCGACTCCGAGGACGGGGCATACGCTGGCGTTCGCCGCCGCGTCGAGCACGTGGCGCTCAACGCCGATCCGAATTTCCAGGATGTTTTTGTAGAGGAACTGGCATTTCCACCAGCAAGACCGACATCTATCAACTAAGGAGAGTGCTATGAGTATCTTTGAGGAGCTGTATCAAGCAATAATCGATGGAAAGGCCCCGGTCGCCAAGGAATTGACCGAGCGAGGACTGAAAGAGGGACTCAAGCCCCATGAGTTCTTTCCCAAGGCAATCATTCCTGCCATGGATGAAGTTGGGCGTCGCATGAGGGATTGTGAATTCTTCATCCCGGAAGTGCTGATCGCGGCCCGGGCAGCAAGAGGCGCCACGGACATTCTCCGCCCGCTACTGCAAGGGGAGGAATCCATGAAACCCGCGGGTACGGTGGTAATCGGCACGGTTAAGGGTGACCTGCACGATATCGGGAAGAACATTGTAGCGATGATGCTGGAAAGTGCGGGGTTCCGGATTGTGGACCTGGGAGTAGACGTTCCACCGGAGAAGATCGTGGCCGCCGTGAAGCAGCAAAATGCAAACTTCGTTGCCCTGTCGGCCCTTCTTACCACGACGATGGTTAACATGAAGGCCATTATTGATGCCCTTACGGCTGCTGGGCTACGCGACCAAGTGAAAATCCTTGTGGGTGGAGCTCCTCTCACCGATGCCTGGGCGCACTCGATCGGGGCCGATGGCTACGGTAAGGACGCTCCCGGCGCTGTCGAACTGGCCCGGAAGCTCGTCCCCGCAGTCTGACGCACGCTCTGGAGTGCGGTCCCGCCTTTGTGGGACCGCTTTTGCGTCTCGAACTTGCTGGGGGCGCATTCAGAAGCAACGCAAGGTTCCGGCCAAGGAAGGCGGCAGCCCGCCGCGGCGGGCCGCACTCCGAAGCCGCGCTGGATGGGCAAAGGGGCAGAAGGAGGGGTTTGGCTGTGATGACTTCGCGAGAACGAGTGAATCTTGCTCTTCAGCACAAGGAGGCCGACCGTGTCCCACTCGACCTTGGCGCCAGCGCCGTGACCGGGATGCAGGTGGACACGGTTTACGGCCTGCGCCAGGCGCTTGGTTTGGACAGGCCCGGCACGCCGGTCAAGGTAGTCGAGCCCTACCAGATGCTCGGCGAGATCGGGCTGGACCTCAGAGAAGCACTGGGAGTGGACGTGATCGGATTGGGCAAGCCGGCCAATATGTTCGGATTCCGGAACGAGGGCTGGAAACCGTGGACCACTTTTGCGGGCACGCCGGTCCTGGTTCCCGAGGGTTTCAATACCGAACCCGAACCAAACGGCGACATCCTGATGTATCCGGAAGGCGATAAGTCTGTTCCCGCAAGTGGCCGGCTGCCCAAGGGCGGGTTCTACTTTGACAGCCTAGTCCGGCAGCCGCCCATTGACGACGGAAACCTGAATGTCGAAGATAACCTCGAAGAGTTCAGGCCCATCTCCGACGAGGATCTGCACTACCTCCAACGTGAGGCGGAGAGGCTTTACACCGAGACGGATAAAGCCATTCTCGCGAATTTCGGCGGCACGGCGTTCGGGGACATTGCCCTGGTTCCCGGTCCCTGGATGAAGCACCCCAAAGGAATCCGTGACGTTGAAGAATGGTACGTCAGCACGGCGACGCGCCGCGACTACGTGTACAAGATTTTCGAACGCCAGTGCGAGATCGGCCTCCGGAACCTGGAGAGGATTCACCAGGTTGTCGGCAACAAGATCGCAGCAGTTTTCGTAACCGGGACCGACTTCGGCTCCCAGCATGGTCCCTTCATTTCCCTCAAGGCCTACCGAGACCTGTTTAAACCCTTCCACGTCCAGGTTAACAATTGGATTCACGAGCACACCATGTGGAAGTCTTTCATCCACTCCTGCGGATCGGTCAGGGCGCTGCTCCCGGACTTCATCGACGCCGGCTTCGACATCCTGAACCCGGTGCAATGTTCGGCGGCGGGCATGGATGCTTGCGGACTCAAAAAGGATTTTGGAGAGCGCCTCACCTTTTGGGGCGGCGGCGTGGACACCCAACATACATTGCCTTTTGGGACTCCTGACGAGGTTCGAAAGGAAGTCAGTGAGCGCCTGAGAACATTTGGCCCCGCCGGAGGATTTGTCTTCAATACGACTCACAACGTGCAGGTGCGCGTGCCCATCGAAAATGTGCTGGCGATGTATGAGACCGTCCGCGACTGTGGACGGTACCCGTTGCACTAAGGTTTGCGAGGGGTAGTGCTCAAAAGGCGCCGCAGATGAAAACCCTGGAAGAGTATATGGTTTTGGCGGGTCAGAGCCACGGTCACATGTGCCCCGGGCAGGTTCTGGGCATCCGTATGGCGATGCTTGGGCTGAGGTCGATCGGCATTGATGATCCGGTCAAAGACCGCAAGCGCCTGATAACCTTTGTCGAAATCGATCGTTGCGCCACGGACGCCGTTAGCCTGGTCACGGGATGCCGCCTGGGCAAGCGGTCGCTCAAGTTTCTGGACTATGGCAAGGTTGCGGCGACCTTCGTGAATGTCGAGACGGGCCGGGCGGTGCGGGTGGCGGCTCGTGAGGATTCGCGCGCCAAAGCCAAGGCTATGTTCCCGGTCCTTACAGGCTCCTCTCAAGCTCAGCTTGAAGCGTACAAGCTGATGGAGAATGACGACCTCTTCAACGTGGAGGAGGTCCGGGTAAAACTGAACCCCGAGGACCTGCCGGGAGGCCCCCACTCCCGCGTCATCTGCGCGCAATGCGGCGAAGGCGTCAACGACGGCCGAGAGCGCCGGCTGGGTGACCGCATCCTCTGCCGGAGTTGCGCGGGAGAAAAGTACTACGAGCCAGTGACAAGTGACAAGTGACGAGCGGGGCTGAGGAGTCGGAAGTCAGAAGCCGGAAGTCAGAAGTCTATCGTCGCGAATTTCCCGCTCGCTCTACACTGGCACCTGAAACCTGGCACCTGACACCTGCTCTTCCGCTCGTCACTTGTCACTCGTCACTTGTCACTGCATTTATATGTCTGGCACCCCCATACCGATGCCTGATGACAGCCCGCCCTTGATGTCTGTCGCGCGGCAATATTTGCCGGTTGCCACCCTGGTGATCCTGGGGATCAATGTTGTGATGTTTCTCATCACGACCTTCGCCGGGGGCTCGACGAACACGGACGTGCTTCTGGATTTCGGGGCATCGTTCACTCCTTACTTTCGACGCGGGGAATACTGGCGGCTGGTCATGCCGATGTTCCTTCACATCGGTTGGCTGCACCTGATCGTCAACAGTTACGCCCTCTTCATCCTCGGCCCCATCCTGGAGCGAGTTTACGGTTATGGGCGTTTTGCGCTGCTGTACGTTGCCGCCGGCATGGGCGGTTCGGCCCTTTCCATGGGCCTATCGAGGAACGTCTCGGCGGGCGCATCCGGAGCCATCTTCGGAACCGCCGGCGCCATGCTGGTGGCGGGCTACATGCACCGCGACGCAATCCCGCCTCATTGGGGACGCGCTTTCGGCAGAGGGATTCTTCCTTTCATTGTGCTCAACCTGATCTTCGGCTTTTCGGTCAGAGGGATCGACTACTGGGGACACTTGGGCGGCTTGCTGAGTGGCATGGTTTTGGCCGCCTTTATCCCTCCACCCGAGCATGACTTTGCGCCGTGGTCCGGAGGAGAGCGGACCTCCCAAGCTGTCGTCGTTGTGCCTATCCTGGTGGTGGCCCTGGCGATGGCTTCCACCGCGCAGCATTACGCGATGTCTCGTGATGTCACCCGGTTGCTGCGGGAAGGCGAGCGGTTGCGCTCCGCCCATCAGGATGCCGAGGCGCTGGAGCGTTACCAGGCGGCGGCCCAGCGGTCGCCGCGCGACGAGCACCCCCACGAAATGATGGGCGCGCTGTATTTGGGGGAGCAACAGTTTGACAAAGCCATCCAGGAATACAGCGAGGCTGTGCGCTTAACCCCGGGCGCGCCGGAAGCGCAGCTCGCGCTGGGCGTGGCCTACCGCATGAAGGGTGATCTCGATAGGGCGCAACAGGCTTTTGAGGCCGCACTGGGCAAGAACCCGACCACGGCGGAGGGCCAGCGGTTGCTGGCCGACCTCTATGCCGAGCAGAAGCTCTATGCGGAAGCAACCCAGCATTACAAAGAAGCCTTGCAGATCGAGCCCAATAATGCCGAATCGCACAATAACCTGGCGTGGCTTTATGCCACCTGCGAAGACCCCAAGAGGCGCGACATTCACGCGGCACTCGAGCACGCCAGCCGCGCGGTTGAATTAACTCATTGGAAAGAGGCTCAGTTCATCGATACGCTGGCGGAGGCAAATTACGCCAGCGGAAATTACCGGGAAGCCGTCAGAGTCCAGTTGATAGCCTTGCAGCTCGCCCCACAAGACCTTGAGCTTCAAGATCACATGGCTCGCTACCGCAAGGCCGCGGGTGGGTAGTAAGGCCGTTTCTCAGGACAGATGCCCCAACCGCGGGCTTTGGAGTGCGGCAGCTTGCTGCCGCTTTTTTCCCGCGAGCTTGCTCGAGCCGCTGCCGGAAGCAAGCTTCCGGCGAAGGAAAGCGGCAGCAAGCAGCCGCACTCCAAAGCGCCACGCGCCTACTCTTTGCGTACCACGCCTGTCACTCCCGCAACGAAGAGCGTTGCAAGCAGCCACCGGAGGATAACTTAGCGCCAACGGAACCCTCGCAGTGGACTCGGCATCCGTCGCGGACCTTTTTCAGACAGTCCCAAAGCTCCGGTGCGTCTGGCATTTCCCCTCGATATCGTCGAGCGCTGGTTCCCGCGATTGCATCTTGTCAACTGAGCTTCCCCGTGTAATGGCTTGTGTCAGGGCAAAATCTTGCTGTCTCGGGCGAGGAGATTGAACTCCTCAAAATTGATTTGCCTGGAAGCGCAGGTTTGCCGAGGGACCAATTACGGTGAGTCTGTTTGCGGTCGATGTGTTAGACTTTGGACTTTCGACCTTTAACTTTGGACTTGTTCTGTGCCCCAACTGCCACGCGTGGTAATTCTCGGACGGCCGAACGTGGGCAAATCCACATTGTTCAACCGCCTTTGTGGTCGAAGGCGGGCGCTGGTGGGCGACGAGCCGGGAATGACGCGCGACCGCCTCTACGCTCCTGCCACGTGGCTCGGCAAGCCGTTTGAAGTAGTCGATACGGGAGGAATGATCCCCTTTGAAAAGGAGCTGATCTCCACTGAGATCTTCCGGCAAGCACAGGTGGCAATCGAAGAAGCCGCTCAGCTTATTCTGGTGGTGGATGCCCGCCAGGGAATCGTGCCGCTCGACGAAGAATTGGTGCAGCTTCTGCGCCGCACGGGGAAGCCGCTCTCCCTTGCTGTGAACAAGGTTGACGCCGCTCAGCATTCGCCGTTGGCGGCGGAGTTTCACGGCTTGGGGATCCCCGACATTTTCCCCCTTTCCGCCGAACATGCGCTAGGCGTGGATGATCTGCTGGAACACATCACTAAGGATTTTGCAGTCTCCGCGGAGGAACCTGAAGAACAGCGCGCCGAAGCTGCGGGTGGGACGGATTCGGCTACACTGAGGCCGGCGCGCGATCAAACCATCAACGTCGCCATCATTGGGCGGCCCAACGTGGGCAAGTCAACTCTGCTGAACACCCTTCTCCAAGAGGAGCGCTCCATCGTTTCGCCGCTGCCCGGCACCACCCGTGACGCCGTTGACGCGCAATTCGAGCGCGACGGACTTCGCTTCCGGTTTATCGATACCGCCGGGATTCGCCGCAAAGGCAAGACCAAGCTGATGGCGGAGAAGCTCAGCGTGATACAGGCGAGAAAACACCTGGAGCGCGCCGACGTGGCGCTGCTCATGTTGGATGGGCCGGAGGGCATCACGGCTCTCGACACACACATCGGCGGCTACGCGCATGAGAGCCGGCGCTCGGTCATCATCGTGGTCAACAAATGGGACGCGGTCAAGAGAGGGCCGGCCACGGCGCGCGATTACATCCAGATTTTAAGGGAGCGGATGAAATTCCTCGCCTACGCTCCCATCGTCTTCATCTCCGCCTTGACCGGCCAGAAGTTGGGCGATTTGCTCAAGACCATCGCCCAGGTTGCGGAAGCTCGCCGCTTGCGTGTTTCGACGTCGGAAATGAACCAGTTCCTCACGGAGGTGGATTTCGAGCGCGCTCCAACCCCGTCCGGGAAGCCAACCCGGATCTATTACCTTACCCAGGGCGGAGTCGCTCCCCCAGTGTTCGTCGCTTTTACCAATCGCACGGGCAAACTACACTTCTCTTTTGAAAGGTTTCTCGAGAACCGCATCCGGGAGAGGTTCGGCTTTCTGGGTACTCCGATCATCATCAAGCCTCGCCAGAGCCACTGACCTCGGCTGCTCGCCAGGTTGTTTTCCATCCAACCGGCCGGCAACTCATTGCATCGTCAAATTAGGAGGGTTTGAGCCGGAATGCTATACTGACCTGCTATTAATTATTATTCGGGAGCCATCGCCTTCTTGTATATGGAACTGATTGGGTCCCAAGGGGGTTCTAGTAATGTCCTGGGAAATGATGGGAATCCGCATTATTTTTGTATTGGTCATTATTGCAGCGTCATTCCAACTGCATCCGTTCGGCCTGTCCAAGTCTATGGCAGCCCTTTTGGGTGCTTCCCTGGGAGTGCTTTTCATTTTTTTCGAGATGCGTCTGGAAAAGGCCAGCCTGAAGCGGCTGATCGGGGCTGGCGCAGGATCAATTTTTGGAATTCTCGGGGCGCTCATGATCAGCCACCTGCTGAGCATAACGGCCCTGGATAAGGTCAGCCTTTCTTATCTTCAGGTGACGTTGCTCCTTCTCATGGCCTACGTGGGATTGGTGCTGGGCGCCAACAAGGGCGATTTGCTGAATCTTTCTGCCCTGGGAGGGTTGTTCAGCTCTGAGGCGAAGCCCAAGAGGAACCTTAAGATTCTGGATACCAGCGTCATCATCGACGGCCGCATTTCCGACGTATGTGAAACGGGCTTCGTCGATGGGGTACTGATCGTTCCGCAATTCGTCCTCCGCGAACTGCAATTAGTGGCTGACTCTTCCGACCAGTTCAAGCGCAATCGTGGCCGGAGAGGTCTGGATATCCTTCATCGCATGCAGAAGATGGGCACCATCCAGGTCCAGCTTGTGGAGGAAGACTTTCCGCAGACGCGGGAAGTGGATATGAAACTCATCGAACTGGCCAAACTGTTTGACGCGAAAATCGTCACCAACGATTTCAATCTCAACAAAGTGGCCCAGCTCCAAGGCGTGCCGGTGCTGAATATCAACGAACTGGCCAACGCCTTGAAGCCTGTGGTGCTTCCCGGTGAGGCGATGCGTGTGTTTATCCTCAAGGAAGGGAAGGAATACAACCAGGGCGTTGCTTACCTTGATGACGGCACCATGGTGGTGGTGGATAATGCCAAGAAGATGATTTCCAAAACCATCGACATCGCCGTGACCAGTGTGCTGCAAACCACTGCGGGCAAGATGATTTTTGGGAAGTTCGAAGAACGAAAAACTGTTGGGGAGCCCGTTCATCAGTAGGCTGGCCGTGGACGGCTTCCCGATTCACGAGGCGGTGCGGGACGCTCGTCGTCTTTGCCCGCAAGCCCGATGAGGGAGTGGGGATTCCGGTCCCTGACACCTGAAAACTGACACCTGGGGCCTGTTTTTATGAGCGTTCTGGCGATCATTCCAGCGGCAGGATGGGGCGTGCGCATGGGAAGCGCAACACCCAAGCAATTCCTGTCGCTCGAAGGAGTTCCGATTTTCATCCACACGCTGCGGAAATTTGTGGTCTGCGAAACGGTCGACGACATTATTCTCGGCCTGCGGGCGGAAGATATAGAACGCGCTCAGAAAGAGATCGAGCGCCAACAGTTCGCGAGGCCGGTGCGCTTGGTGGAAGGGGGGCCCTCGCGCCAGGAGACCGTGGCCCGATGCCTGGAGCGAGCAGCGGCGGATACGGAAGTGGTGTTGGTCCATGACGCCGTCCGGCCGTTTATCGAGCTGGAAATGATCCCACGCGTGGTTGCTGCCGCGCGCCAGGAAGGCGCAGCCATCCTCGGCATTCCCAGTGTGGATACTGTAAAGCAAGTGGAGCGCCACATGATCCTGGGGTCCATCCCGCGGGAGCGGATCGTGCTGGCGCAGACACCGCAGGCCTTTCGATATGAGATTATCCGTGAGGCTTATGCCCGGGCCCTGGCGGACGGCTTTACCGGAACGGATGACTCGGGTCTTGCCGAACGGCTTGGCTACAGCGTCACCGTAATTATGGGCTCGGACCGCAACATCAAAATTACAAAACCCACTGACTTGCCTCTCGCCCGCCTTTACATCGCGCAAGAACGCGAGCGGCAGGAAGCAGCACAAGGATGAAGGCCTCAGAGCATCGGGTGAAGCCGGAATCAGACATCCGAGCGTGCCGAGATAAGTCTCCTTCACTTGTGCCGCTGCATCCGCCGTCAGAACTTCAGACTTCTATTCGCATCGGCATCGGGAACGACTTGCACCGCCTCGTCCCCGGCCGCAAGCTCATCTTAGGCGGAGTGCGGGTCCCCTTCGAAAAGGGTCCGGCAGGCCACTCGGACGGTGATGCGCTGGCGCATGCCATCTGCGATGCGCTGCTTGGCGCCGCCGCGCTGGGCGATATCGGGCGGCATTTTCCCAACACTTCTCCCGAATGGCGCGCCGTTTCCAGCCTCTTATTCCTTGGTCAAGTCCGCAAGCTTTTGCAGAACGCCGGCTATGCGATTGTGAACGTTGATGCGACGGTAGGCCTTGAACGCCCCAGACTTTCCCCCCATATCCCCCGCATGCAAAAAAAACTGGCCCAGGCGCTCGGGCTGGACCCCGGCCAAGTCAGTGTGAAAGCCAAGACCGGCGAGGGCGTGGACGCCATCGGTCGCGGTGAAGCTGTGCGGGCTGACGCTGTCGCACTCATTAGCAAAATACGTCCCTGAGGGGATCTGAGGGTGTTTCCGGTTCGCGATGTCCCGCTCATACCCCTTTCTAGGAAGGGGCAACCTGCCTCTTCAACGTGTGTTAAATTCTTAGGGTCGGCCTAATCTATGCGAAGAGACCAGGACGAGGTCATAAGTCAGACCTGCGAGGGGGAGGAAGCCGGTGGGCGATCACTCTGGCCGGCGCTGAACATCGCTCATCGAGGAGCGGGTGGAGAAGCTCCGGAGAATACCTTGGCAGCTTTCGAGCTCGCCCTCCGGCAGGGCGCAGGAGGAATTGAGTTGGACGTTCACCTCTCTTCCGACGGCCTGCCCGTGGTCATTCACGACCCCCGCCTAAGCCGCACCACCTCGGGCAGCGGCTGGGTGGGTGAGCATCAAGCAAATGCTCTTCGCCGATTGGACGCCGGCTCATGGTTCAACCGGCGTTTTCCCGAAAAGGCGCGGTCGCGTTATGTGGGCGCAAAGATTCCACTCCTCTCCGAGGTGCTCGCCTGGGTTCGCCAGCACAAGATACTTGCCTTGGTGGAGATCAAGGGAGGCGGGAGAGCATATCCGGGCATCGAGGGCAGAGTATTAGAGGAGATCGAACGCGCCGGAGTCCGGCGGCTTGCGACCATAGTTTCGTTTGACCTCGCAACCCTCCGCCGTGTCCGGGAACTCGACTCCCGCGTCTCGCTTGGGCTGGACGTTTCCCGGTCTCTGCTCGCCATCCGGCGGGTAAGGTCCCTGGCAGGCAAAGCCGTCCTCCCACATTGGGCTATCGCATCACGGGGATTTATCCGCCGCGCACACGAACATTCGATTCGCGTTTTTCCCTGGACTGTGGACCGGCCCGCGCAAATGGAACGAAGGATCGCCGACGGTGTGGACGGAATCGTCACCAACTACCCGGCCCGGCTTGCGGAAGTCCTTAGCCGGGTGGAATCCTCGGACAGGCAGGAGCCGGGAGCCAGGATTCAGAAGTCAGGAGACAGAAAGTGGGTCGGAGGCGGTATTTGAGATTCTTGGGTTTGTCCCGCATACCACCTACTGCCTACCACCTACTTACTTTCCATGAGCCAAGCAAAGAAGAAAGCCGCCAAGAAATTTGTGATCTCCGGACGAGTTCAAGGCGTCGGCTATCGGTTCTTTGCCGAACGATGGGCGGAGCAGCTTGGCATTGCCGGTTACGTTAAGAACCTCTGGGACGGCACCGTCGAGGTTTACGCCATCGGCGACGCGGCGTCTTTGGAGGCTTTCAAGCTTCGTCTGGCGGAGGGCCCAGGCATGGCCCGCGTGACCGGCGTCAATGAATCCGACGAAGCGGTTGACAAGCGCTGCAGCCGTTTCATGATCGAAGGGGGATGGTAGAGAGCAGTAAGCTGTAGGCAGTAGGCAGCGAGACGAACTCAAATTTAGGGAGGGATCGTGGTGGATCTTAAGAGCCTGATTCGCGAAGTCCCGGACTTCCCCAAGCCCGGCATTCTTTTTTACGACATAACCACTCTGCTGAAAGACCCGGTTGGGCTTCATTCCGCCGTCAACGCGCTGGCGAACTATTATATCGGACGCAAGATTGATTGCGTGGTTGGGATTGAGGCTCGCGGCTTCATCTTTGCGCCGATGGTGGCCTACCGGCTTAACGCCGGATTTATCCCTGTGCGGAAGCCAAACAAGCTTCCGGCCGCGACCGCACGTGCCGGTTACAATCTCGAGTACGGCGCCGACTCCCTGGAAATCCACCGCGACGCCGTGAGCCACGGACAGGATGTATTGATTATTGACGACCTGCTGGCCACAGGCGGGACGGCGGTAGCCGTGGCAGGGCTCATCGAATCACTGGGCGGAACAGTTGTCGGGCTCGGATTTCTGGTTGAGCTCGCGTTCCTCAAGGGTCGCGCCAAACTCAGCAAGTACGACGTGCGCGCTGTCCTGACATATTAGAAGTCAGTCGGACGTAGGTAGTGTGGGGCAGAGGTTTTCCCCACTTACTTACCACCGACTACCTGCTCCCCTGCGAGCCTGCCTCACGCCCAGCGACGTCCCGAGGCTCGATGGTTTTCAGGATTTCATCCAGAAAGAACTCCTCCGGCAACGACCCCTCGATAAAAGAACTTTCATTGACGACGGTCTTTGGAACGGTGTGGATGCCGTATCTGGTCACCCAATCGGGGAACTCCGTGGCCTCAACGGCGTCGGCGCGGATGTTGTCATTCTCCATCGCGAACTGATGCGCCAGTCGCACAGCCCGTGGACAGTGAGGGCAGGTTGGAGTGACGAACACTTGGAGGTGAAGGGGTTGGGTAAGTTGCTCGAGTTTCTTTCGACTCGTTGCCAGGAGGCCTGAATCCCCCTTCGAAACGGCGAGGATGGCATCGAGCAAAGTGGAAAACTCGTATCCGGCCGGCATGCCATAAAACCGAATGCCGTAGTCCTTCCCGTTTCGGATGACGGTGGCAGGAACCTTGTCCACACCGTATTCATCCACGCTTCCCTTGTCGAGCAGGAAGTTGATTACCTCGAGCGAGAGCTTGTCCGAAAGGCCGGCCAGTTCCTCCACAAGTTGCAACGTCTCAGCGCCAAGCTCAAGGTTCGCCTCCTGGGTGAAATGGACCAGCTTTACCGGCTCCACCATTTGTTGCAGTCTTTGGCGGATTTCGACGGCATCCTTGTCGCTGATCAGTCCCATGACTGCTCCAAGAGACGGCGAAAGCCCTTGAGCACCTTGTTTGATGCTCAAAGGCTGAGTTCGTTGCAGGGCTGCACGTCAGGGTACGGGCTCGAGTTCGTTTTCCGAATCAAAGCCAAACTTCTTCATTTTGTAGCGAAGCGCGTCGCGAGAAACATCCAGAAGTTTGGCAGCGTGGGTTTGGTTTCCCCCCGTCTGCTTTAGAGCCAGACCGACCAACTCCCTCTCCACTTCTTCCAGTGAGGTCCCCTGTTTGGGCAACTCCAGGACAGGAATCATCCGGCCCGAGGCAAGCGGGCGCCAGGAGGTCGCCGTGGCGGTCACGAGGGACTGCGATTCCACCGGGACGCCGTCCGGGACCGGTACCGGCGCAAA
>CAWHWE010000082.1:0-11491 GCA_963832915.1 uncultured Acidobacteriota bacterium | reverse complement strand
GGCACCGGCCCACTTCCACGGCTCCCCCACGCCCCACGAGCACAGGCTGTAGACGATGGGCCGCCCTGCGGCATGCAAAGCGTCCCGAAGCTTCGCGTAGGACGCGGCGACGTCCTGGCCGTTGGCATTGCACCAATCGATCTTGAGGTAATCCGCGCGCCACTCGGCGAAGGCCTGCATGTCTTCGAACTCGTGGCCCTTGGTGCCCGGCATGGCCTTGCTACAGGTCCGAGTCCCAGCGTCGGTGTATAGTGCGTATTTCAGCCCTTTCTTATGAATATAGTTACCGAGCCCGCGCAGCCCGCTGGGATAGCGCTCGAGGTTCGAAGTGAGCTTGCCGCCGGCGTCGCGGTAGAAACATATCCCTTCGTCGGGGCCGACATACGCATAGCCCGCTTCTTTCAAGCCGCTGCTGACCAGGGCGTCAACGATTTCCTTAATCAGCTTCTCATTCTGCGGCTCCTGGCCAAACTCGTTCCAGGGATACCAACCCATGGGCGGGGTGAACGCCAGGCCGTCGTCCGCGACGTGGACTCCCGGGGCCGGGCTTTGCCCCCTCGACAGATGGGCGAAGAATAAAAAGGCGAGGACGGTGCTCAGGATGATTAATGACTTTCTTCTCAATGGCATACTCCTTCGTTTAAGTACGGAGAATGACGTGGGCAAATTCATCCGGGATGTGCGTTTGCATTTCCCGGCCGAGCGGTAACATACGCCTGGCCACTTCACATGCAATGCTCGAGCTTGGCTGTCGCCATATTCCCCACGGCGTTCAGAGGTTCAGGCACGTGATCTTGAAGGTGTACGCGTAGCGGCAAGGGCGCTTTGCCGGGGGCTGAATGATCAACCCGTTGCCGTCTTGTTTCCAGGTTATGGGGCCGTTCAGACCCAGCATCTCCACCTTCTGCACTTCTTTGCCCGCCAGAGAGGTCAGCCTGAGCTCTTCTTCCGGCCATTCCAGTGCGATCGCATAAAGGGTGTTGCCTTTGCGAGTGAATCGAACGTCGCCGTCTCTGTAAGTATCCCAGGCACGCGAGCCGTAGATTGCTTCACCGTTCACCCGCAGCCACTCTCCAACCCGACGCAGGCAACTCTGCATCACCTCGGGGATAGTTCCATCGGCCCTCGGTCCAACGTTAAGCAAGAGGTTGCCGTTCTTGCTGACCACATCTACCAGGTAGTGGACGACTCCATTTGGAGTCATGTACTCGCCGTCTTTTGTGCGTCGATTGTAGCCCCACGAGGTTGGATCCAGCGAATCGCATTCTTCCCACTTCTTCTCTACGATGCCGCCCACCCCAGTCCGCTCGGGAGTGGCAAAGTCGCCCAGCATCTTTCCGTCGGTGTCCAGGCCCCAGCGGTCGTTGGCGACGACTTCGGCGGGATCTTCAGAGTGGTTGTAGAAATAGGCCAGCACCTCTTTGCTGTTCCAGTAATCCGCCGGAAGGGGCCTCCCTTGCCAGTCCTTGATGGGACCCTCCCGGACGTCACCCCACAGGATACTGGGATGATACAGGTCCACGAGTTCCTTGATGGAGTTGTTCATGTAATCGACCCAGTCTCTGCCGGGGTAACGCGGGTCCCAGAAGGTATACGTGGTGTTGTGATAAAAGCCCATCTTCAACCCGGACTGCCGGACCGCTTTCAGCAGGTCGCCCGCCAAGTCCCGTCGGGGACCCATATCCATAGCATTGCGGTGGGTGAATTTGCTTGGCCAAAGGGCGAACTCGTCACCATGCTTGGCGGTAAGCACCACATAACGGGCCCCCGCGTCGCGGAAAAGCTGAGCCCAGGCGGCAGGGTCGAATTTCTCGGCTTTGAACATGGGGATGAAGTCGTCGTAGGCAAAGTTCGGCCCCCAATGGGCAAGGTGATACTTGACGGCGTCTTCGACAACGTTTGCTTTGTACAACTCCTCGGGCAAATTCCCGCGAGTGGCGGTGTAAGGGGGCCCGCCCAACATGTAGCCGAAATTCGCCTTGGGGCTGATGAACTCCACATACCATTCGTGGTAAGCCGGAACCGCGAACACGCCCCAGTGAACGAAGATCCCGAATTTGGCGTCTTCATACCACTGCGGGACCTGGTGCTTGCGTAGCGATTGGGTGGTGGGCTCGTAAGGGCCGGTTTTCGCAGGCCTCGCCGTCTGCGCCGCGACCGGCGCCATTATGCAAAGACAGCTCGCCACCAGGGCGAACCCAATGCGTGTCCTCACGGCGGAAATGAGGGTGCTGGTTGTCATGAGTGCAGGACCTCCTAACAGGAATCAACCCGCGATTCCGTCGCCGGATCGCGCGGCCATCTGACTAGCCACTTCAAGAATCCCCACTAAAGAGCCGCAGGCGTGAAGAAACATGTCTGCGCTACGCTTGCTTGTGATTTCTTCGTTTATCGTGCCGTCGGGGCGCAGGGCATTCTCGTCCGATTACCAGGGCGCCACCCGCACTTGCCGCGCTCATTCAGCAACTCGAGAATGAGCACCGGTTGTTGGTGATGCCTATTTCAGCCTCCTAAGGACATTATTGTAGTCCGCGTGCGAGCCTATCCAAACCCAATGAAGATCGTTTCCAAAGCGCCGTGCAATAGCTCGATAGGAGCGGCCTATGGTGACCGTCCAGACCTTCCCCTTGGCCGAAACTCAAGTGAGGGGTGAAAAGGGTCCTGCTTGAATAGCCGATATTTTTCATCGGCTAATTCCTGGACCGCATCAGGCAGGCCGACGTAGAGTTTTCGAAAGCTCGGCGTCATGAAAGAGCGGAGAGGGGTCACTACGCTTTGTGAGCCTTTTCTCGCTGGGCGAGGAATTCTTCCAGGGGTACGGACTTTCCTGCTTTGATTTCAGCGTCCCACTTCTCAAGCAAAGCCATGCCGGCGCCACCATCGGAAAAATCGTCTTTGATTTGCTCGTCCCAAGCCTTGGCGTCCAGTTCGTTCAGCCAAGCCACGAGTGAGGTCCTTTCTGTTTCGGGAAGGTCGGCAATCGCTTGTTTAATGCCATCCAGTTTCATATTGACAGCATACTTCCTCCCGCTCAGCAAGGCAAACGGCTTCGAGGAACCAATCCCAATAGCGCCGGCGATTGGCACCGGAGGGTGGCGCCGTCGCGGCACGGCGAGATGGTCGCCCATGTCAGTACGCAGGAGATATCGTAGCAGGGTGTCCGCGCCGAGTCCCGACCGTGGAGGGCTTGAACTGTGTGTCCCCGCGCCACCTCGCTGGTTATTCCCCTTCCAAAAAACGGACCAATTCGTCGCGCGTAAACCCTGCTTCTCGCAATAACGCCACCAGGGTTCCCTTTGGGATGTCGCGATTGTGGCGGGGCAACACCGCGCGGCGTCGTGAAACCGGGTGGTAGAAAATGAAGTGGCCACCCGAGACGTGATCGAGGACGAAACCGTTTCGCTCCAAGAACTGGGTGACAATGCGCGGCCTAACGGTGGGCAGTTTGGGCATACTCGAGGTCCAAGGAGGTCACCAGAGTCTCGGTGTCGGTTGGGACTCGCTCCCCGTGCTTCCTGAGGCTCTCGATGTAGCCGGATGCGGCGTCCTTTGCCATTTCTCTGGCTTCGGCCAGGGTGCGCCCGTAGGTGACGCACCCGGGCAGCGCCGGCACCATGGCGGTGAATCCACCCTCGGGTTCGGGCCGGAGAAGGACATTGAAATGGTAGCGCGCTTTCTTCATTTGACTCGTCTACTTTATCTCAACGGCAGCGTCCCGGTCAAACGCAGGGTCAAACGAGTTCGACCCGGAAGGCAAGTGAGGATGACTACACGGGAACCTTGAGGGTTCCGGCAGCAACACCAGGACTTCTGGCCATGGATGATGCGTGGCTGCCTGAAGAAGGGTGGACCCGAATACAACCCAAAAGCCGCAGCGTCGACGCGGCCTGCCCAGGAAGCAAGGTAGCGCGGACATGATTTGTTGATTCCGCGGTTTGTGCAAGAATCCCCGCTAAAGAGCCGCAGACGTAAAGAACACGTCTGCGCTACGCACGTTTGTGATTTCTGCGTTTATTGTGCTGTCGGGGTGCAGGGCGTGCTCTCCCAATTCCCAGGGTGCTGCCCGCACTCGCGGCGCTCATTCCGCAACCCAGGAACGAATAACGGTGGTTGGTGATGATGCCTGGTTCGGCCAATTTTTGGACCTCATCAGGCACGTCGGCGTAGAGTTTTCGAAAGCTCGGTGTCAGGAAAGAGCGGCGAGGGGTCTCTCCGCTTTATGAGTCTTTTCTCGCGGGGCGACGAATCCTCCCACCGCCTGGCGTTTGACAAACGATATGCCCTCAAGCACTATAAGAAATATGAGGAAAGCTACGAGGTTCTCAAAGAGCTTTACTATTGATCGTTCCATCCTCGACTATCTTCAACGCACGCGTTCCAATCGTTCACGGAGCGAACGCGTCAATGAATTGCTCCGCCGGGCAATTCTCGACGAGCAGTACGAAGCTCTGGAGAGGGAGGCAGCGGAGTTTTTTGCCGCTGCCGGGGAGACGGCGCGCGCCGAGCGCAAGGCTTTTGCCACGGCGAGCCACCGGGCGATCACGCGGGAGGATGAATGATGGCTCGCACCCCGCCCAGGGGTTGGTTTCCCCGGCGCGGCGAAGTTTACCTTGTCCGTCTGGACAAGGACCGGCCGGCGCTGGTGATTTCCGCCAACGCCCTCAACCGCTATGCCCTGGACGTTTGCGTGATACCCATGACTACCGTCGAGCATGCGAAATTTTCGCTGCGCGTGGAAGTCAAACCCGGCGAAGCTGGCCTCAGCCGCCCTTTCTGGGCAAAATGCGACCAGGTGACGACGCTTGAAAAGAACCTCCTGCTTTACCCACCGTTGGGTCGGCTGACGGACGAGACACTCAAAACCATCGAACAAGGCATCAAGCTGGCTCTGCAACTCCCGTAGCGTAGGTTTGCGGCTGTCCAACCTGAAGTTTTGTTTTGAGTTCCTGACCGGCCGCTAGCGCAGCCCTGACCCGGGCTGGGACGCCTCACCGCAAATCCGCGGAAAACCCCATCACCGAATGATCTACATCCCAAGAGGCATGGGCGCGGCACCTGCGGTACAATCAACAGATGGCGATCTGAATCTCTACAGGAGTGTTTATGGCAACGAATCCCTCGAACGTTCCCACTTCCGGCTTGAAGCTGGATGTCCACACCGCGGAAGGCGCTACGGTGGTGCGATTGAGCGGCAAGTTGACGCGCGACGCCACCGCCGCTTTCAAGGAACAAGTCAAAGTCCTGATTCCGCAAACCAAGCGGCTCGTCCTGGACCTGAGCGACGTCGCTTACATGGATAGTTCCGGGCTGGGCGCGGTGGTAGGCGTGTACGTCTCGGCCAAGAAGGCAGGCTGCGACCTGCAGTTGATCAACTTGAGCAAACGTGTCCGGGAACTACTTGGAATGACACACTTGCTCTCCGTCTTCGAAACTACCGGCCAGTATTTTGTCAAGATGGGCTAAGGGAGAGCTGGAAGCACCAGTCAGTTGTCCATCGTGTGTCCGTGGTCCGTAGTCAGATGTGCGTTGAAAGAGCACTGAAATCGCGAGTGAGCGGGCCTTGGAGCCTCGGGGACTCATGTACGTTTCGCAGCGCCGCTCCCTGAGCCGATGTTGCCGGCCACTGATCGCTCACGAGTGACCACCGACAACAGACGACGGACAACGGACTACTGACAACGGACAACTGCTTTTCCTGCGCCGAAGAGGAGATTGGGATGTCGAGCCAGAAAAGCTATCACATGACCTCTGAGGAGTTCCGCCGGAATGGCCGGGCGGTGATCGACTGGATCGCTGATTATTATGAGCGCATCGAGTCATTCCCGGTGTTGGCTCAAGTACAGCCGGGTGAAATCCGCGCTTCGCTCCCGCCGGAACCCCCAGCGAGCGGCGAAACCTTCGATGCCATCCTGCGAGATGTTCAAAAGTTGATTCTGCCGGGTGTAACGCACTGGCAGTCACCCAATTTTTTTGCCTTTTTCCCCTGCAACGCTTCGGCTCCCGCGATCCTCGGCGATTTGCTGTCGTCCGGGCTAGGAGTTCAAGGGATGCTGTGGGCCACCAGCCCGGCCTGCACCGAACTCGAAACGCACGTGCTCGACTGGCTCGTCCGGATGCTGGGCTTGCCGGAGAAATTCCTTTCCAGCTCGACGGGCGGAGGAGTAATTGAGGACAGCGCTTCCAGCGCTACACTCTGCGCGATTCTGGCTGCCCGCGAGCGCGCGACGGGCTACGCCAGCAACAAACAAGGTTGTAAGGGAGAACTGGTCGCCTATGCTTCTTCCCAGGCTAACTCCTCCATCGTAAAAGGGGTGAGGATTTCGGGGTTGGGTGATGAAAATCTGCGCCTCATTGAGGTTGACTCCCGCTTTGCCATGCGCCCTGATGCTCTGGCCGAGCAGATCGCGCGAGACCGGCAAGCCGGGAAGGTCCCCTGCATCGTTTTGGCCACCGTGGGAACCACATCCTCGAACGCCCTCGACCCTTTGCCGGAAATCGGGCGCATCTCGAAGGAACAAGATATCTGGCTTCACGTTGATTCTGCCATGTCCGGCACGGCCGCGCTCTGCCCTGAATTCCGGTACATCAACGAGGGTCTGGAGCTGGCGGATAGTTACTGTTTCAACCCTCACAAGTGGATGTTCACGAATTTCGATTGCGACTGCTTCTACGTCGCCAACCGGAAAGCGCTGATCGATGCTTTGTCTATTCTGCCCGATTACCTCCGCAACAAGGCCACCGAGTCGGGCGCGGTCATTGACTATCGAGACTGGCAGGTGCCGCTGGGGAGACGCTTTCGGTCGCTGAAACTCTGGTTCGTGATTCGGCACTACGGCGTGGAGGGTTTACGCCACCACGTCCGCCGCCACGTGGACTTGGCCCAGCAGTTTGCCTCTTGGGTGCGACAGGACGGGCGATTTGAGCTGTCCGCCCCCGCGCCCTTAAACCTGGTGTGCTTTCGCCACCGCGCGGGGGACGCGTTCAACGAAGCGTTGCTGGATTCTCTCAATCGAAGCGGCGACCTCTACTTAACGCATACCAAGCTCAACGACCGTTATATCATCCGCTTCTGCGTCGGCCAGACCTACACCGAATTCCGTCACGTGGAACGAGCCTGGGAACGGATTCGCGAGGAAACCGCGAGGCTGGAATCGCGCGGGGGAGGGCAGCAAGCCTAGTCTGGATTTCTCACCACGTCAGGGAAGGGCGGGGCTTTACAGGCTGCGGAAAAACTCCTTAGGGCTGTCATCCTGAGGAGCCGCAGGCGACGAAGGATCTCGCATTGCCTTGAAAACACTCAGAGCGAGATTCTTCGCTTCGCTCAGAATGACAGTGTGGAGGGGTTTTTCCGCAGCCTGTTTAGCCCCGCCGTTTTAGGACGTTCCCAAGTATCCTTCCGGCTCGCCGCCCTCGCAATCCCGCAGGCGCGGGACTGCGAGAGCGGCGAGCCAGTGCACTCCACAAAAGCCCGTCTCTCGGCGAGGCTAAAGCCTCGCCCTTCCTGTGGGCCGACGAAGAAAGTTCGCGTGGTGAGAAATCCGGGCTAGCGCAGGCCCCGCTCGGAGCTTGTCCCGGCGCGCCGGGTGACCTGCGGCCCTTCAAGGGCGGAAAGCAGAAGGCGGTAGGCAGAAAACGGAAGGCAGATCGTCGAGCAAGCAGCTCGCCCTGCTGGCGCACTGGACGCGTCGTTGACAAGCATTCTCTGCATTGTTCAATGAAACGTGTCCGTTATTTGTGAATGTCGCCCAAAGCAGCGGAGAGTCTTTTGGCTCAGCCCGAAGAAAAAGGAAGCTACCGCCATTACGTCCATCCCGCTCCCGTTCAAGTCCACGTGATCGTTCTCCGCTGTAATCAGCCGGACTAATTACACGTTCGCTGAAAGCCTGGATGGTGTGCTTAACCCTGAAGCGATTTTCCTTGTGGGTTGGGGATTTCCCGCCAGGAATCGGCGGCAGTGCCATCGGTAAACACTACGCCGTTGATCGCGGGTAATTGGCGAACCAGGGATTCTAATACTGCGCTCCCGCGTGAGCCTATGGCGTGGCGCACGTCTCGAATAGCGTATGTATACGCCACTCATTCGATACTCGAACACAGAGTACCCTCCGCCTCGTGGGAGAACTCTCCGCGGTCAACCCAGCCCTCCGTAGCGACTCAAAGGCGCAGATATGGCTGGACGCTTTCGCTCTTGTAGCACCGAGGAGCTCATGATGGCCGATCGCGCTCCAGGTGACATATGTTACGGCACATCCGTGCGGGGGATCTCCGTGTGGGGC
Organism: uncultured Acidobacteriota bacterium; assembly: GCA_963832915.1. Taxonomy (GTDB): domain Bacteria; phylum Acidobacteriota; class Terriglobia; order UBA7540; family UBA7540; genus CAVROP01. Next base: position 3,215 of record CAWHWE010000082.1, on the reverse strand, counting down.
TGTCATTCGGGCCCGCCATAGACCGACGCTATCAACGCAATCAGGTCAGGTCACGCACGTTCACCGATAGCTCACAATCAGCCGGAGCGATGTTAGTTCGCCGGCGGTTTGTCGGTGTCTTTCGTTCCTGGTTTCGCTTCTTCCTTGTCGTCAACGGGCTTGGAGAGATGGAGTTTGCGTATCTCTTTGGCTCCCTTATCGGGATCCACGGGCGTGACTTTGATCCCGGTTGCCGCGACTCCGGCGGTCCATTTGAAGTAATAGGTTTTGCCCGCCTCCGCCTCAAACCGCGCCCGCTCGTTTTCTTTCTGCCTGGCTTGATTGGCGGCCGCCATGGCGGACATGACGATGCTTCCGTAGTACTCCTTGGGGAATCCGGAAATCACAACTGTCCCCGGCGGCACTTCCGTGAATTCGTACTCGCTGTTGAGGAGTTTGCCGAGATGAGCGCCGTTGACAAAAATCTCGTCGTGTGAGGACGAACCGGTGAATCTGTACGTGCGGTAGATACAGACGATGGCTTTGCCGCTGGATGGCGCGGGAAGTTCGGAGGAATTATCCTTTGCAATGGAGATGGGCGCGGTGAAGAGAAACGCCATCGCACTGAATGCGAGCAGAAGGCTTGCGAGTGACCTGCAAGCTCCCCTGAGGCAAAACGCTGTGACGCCACTTAAAACATTGTTACGCATGGGAGCGCTCCTTTCCCTAGGTTCGGAATCTGGTGAGCAGTCTAGCATTAACGTCAAAGCCGCCACTTTAAGTCTTTTCATTGCCGGCCTCCTGGTAGGTATTTCTTTCAAAGAATGCAAAATTCGAATATCGATTCTTACTTTGGCTGCGCGATTCGGCTGCCAACATACACGTGGCAGCTTCGCGATGCAACTTTAATCTGGCAAACGTAAGCCGCCAACCTGAGTGGTACGCAGCGCCGGCATCCTGCGGCACATTGGCTGCCTGGGCCTCGTTGCTGTCTTCGCTACCGGTCAGAACGCCGCTGCTGTTGATCGTGGCCACCCCTGTCGAAGCTGCGTAGATGCGTCCTGGGTCGATGTAGACGGCTTGCGTACCAAAGTAGTAATTGTCCGCCGCGATTGAGGTTGCCGGCTGCGGCACAAGCTGCCCAATTATACCGGACGCTCCCACCATAAAGCCCGTGTTGGGGCCGGTCAGGTAATAGACAGGCGGCGTGGTCCAGGCGCCGCGTGCCGGAATCGACAGCGGAAACGGCGAAATTCGTAGTGCCGGCCGTGGTGGGCGATCCGGAAATCTTGCCCGCGCTGCTCAACGTTAATCCGGCTGGCAAACTACCTTGGGATACGCTCCAGGTGATCGTTCCTGTGCCACCGGCGTTCTGCAGTGTGGCCACGGATAGGCTGGAATACGACAGGAGGCGCTGGAAAGAAAATGCACGCGCCTGCGAAGCACCATGAGGGGTGAAGATCTCATTTGACGTAAAGCCGACTTTTCAGTCCGAATCCTGAGATTGGGAATGTCGCCCAAAGCAGCGTAGAGTCTTTTGGCTCAGCCCGAAGAAAAAGGAAGCCACCGCCATTACGTCCATCCCGCCCCCAATCAAGTCCACGTGATCGTTCTCCACTGTAATCAGCCGGACTAATTCCACATTCGCTGAAAGCTCGGATGCCGTGCGTGACCCTGAAGCGATTTTCCTTGTGGGTTGGGGATTTCCCGCCAGGAATCGGCGGTGGGTACTGTCGGTAAGCACTTGGCCCGTTACCAAGGGTCTATCCTGGCTGTCGGCCATTTTCCGGGAATCCAAGCCGAATCCCTACAAGCGCCGCAAGTGTCTGAGCCGCAAGCAGTTGAGCTTACGTTCTTGATTTCTATTGTGAACTGTAAACTATGGGCTGTGAGCTCTCCAGGAGGTCGCCAGTTGACAGCCAGGGCATTCTGATGTTTTTTGCTGTGAACTGTAAACTCTGAACTGTAAACTGTTCGTGTGATCTACCTCGACCACAACGCGACGACGCCGATTCTGCCTGAGGTGCTGGAAGCGATGATGCCGTACCTCACGACGGAATGGGGCAATCCGTCCAGCTCGTATAAATTTGGATCAAAACTCAAGTCCGTCATCGAAACCGCGCGCGAACAGATCGCGGAGCTGATTGGAGCGCCCTCGCGCGACGTGATTTTTACTTCCTGCGCGACGGAGAGCAACAACGCCGCCATCGCCGCCGCGCTCCGGGCCAACCCCACGAAACGCCACATCGTGACATCCCAGGTGGAACATTCCTCGGTGTTGAATTACTGCAAGGCACTGGACAACCTTGATGGGCGCAACGTCATCGTCGGCCTGCTATCCACGGGCATCGGCATTGAACCCCGATCTCGTCGCCGTGTACAACGAGACGACGGACCGGCGGACAAGCTTCAAAGTCATTGCCAACGTGTCCTTCGTCGATTGGGATCCATTGTATATCGACGTGAACGGGATGGGAACCTACCTCGCCGGCATCATCGGGGGCACGGGAAACTCGTCGAAGGAATACACGGGCGTGGCACCGGCCGTCCAACTCATCAATGCCAAGTGCGTCGACCTCACGGGCATCACGCTCTGGAACTGGGCGGTTTCTGCCATGGAGTTTTGCTTCCGTCAAGAATACGCAGCTGCTCTAATTTTTCCGCCTTTTCTAAATTAGAAACCGGCAGTTGTGCATATTGCAATTAAAAACTTACGTCTGAAAAACATACAACCCGATATGTTTATAGAATGTATGCCGTTCAAGCCATCGCTTCTCGTCTGCTTCACCGCGCACATAAGGAACTGTTGAACGAGAGAAATATATTGCATATCCACCATAACTGAGCACAACTTTTACTACATTCGGATTAAATAATTCTTCTTGTGAAGATCTGTTCCACTCCGGGTTTCCCCTGCGCGATTTCCCCGCCGCCAGTCCTCCCATCGGCCTTTGGGAGCAATTCTATGCCGTCCCCATCGACCCCGATATCCGCGCCGCGGTTCGCCGCGCGGCCGGGTCGCTCGGATCTCTCGGTCACCCCATTCAGCCCTTCGAGCCGCGCGGCCTGGAACGCGCCCCCAACGTCTGGGCCTTCCTTTTTAGCCAATGGCCCGCGCCGGCCGCCCGCAAGCTGCTCGAAGGCCGCGAGTCCGAAGCCCACTGGACCGCTACCGAAACCCTCTATCGCAAGGATGTGACGGGCGAACAGGTGCTCACCAACCTGGCCGCGCGCGA
>CAWHWE010000081.1:0-31857 GCA_963832915.1 uncultured Acidobacteriota bacterium | reverse complement strand
GATTAGCGGGCTTAAGAAATGGTCCAGGGCGGTCTCAATGCACTCTTTCGTATAGACCTTCCTGCCTTCAGGCGGCGCCGCAGGTCTTCTGTGGTGATGTCCACGTCAACGATCTGATCGGCTTCCGCAACAACATGGTCGGGTATCCGCTCCACAGCCTTGGCGCCGGTTCGCGTTAACAGTTTCATCCAGACTTTTCCAGGTGCTGGACGTTCAGGGTGGAGATGACGTGGATGCCCGCTGAGAGGATCTCTTCAACGTCCTGATCGCGCTTTGGCATTCTTGCTTTTCCAGAAATTAGTGTCGGCGAGCTCATCGACGAGCACGACATCGGCGACACGATAGAAGCCCCGTCAAGGTGCCGTTTCATCGATCTCTATATCGCGTAGGCGACCTTGCGGCGGGGAATCAACTCCAGGCCTGAGTGGCGCGTCGGTTTCCGCTCTACCGTGGGTTTCAACGAGCCCGATGGCCACATCGATCCCCTCCTGCTTAGTCGAGTGCGCTTCAAGGAGCATCTGATATGTTTGCCCACTCCAGCCGCCCGTAGCAGCCAGGTAGATTTTCAACAGGCATCTCTGCGACCGACGTATCAGACGCAGGAAACTGTCGGCGCGTGGCCTTGCCGTGCTTCTGGCGCTTGGGGCGGCGGTGTTTCCGGTTCGTATGCTAAGGGCGATACAGCCTGCGGTCGTTCTGAAGGGAGATTAGCCGGTTGGCTTTTGTCGAGGTACAAGACCTGACGAAGAAATATGGCGACTCCGTGGGAGCGCTTCGAGGCGTCACCTTCAGTGTGGAGAGGGGGGAGTGGATCGCCGTGATGGGACCGTCGGGCTCCGGCAAAAGCACTCTGCTCAATCTCCTCGGCTGCCTCGATTTCCCTACCACCGGCAACGTTAGGGTGGATTGCTGTGATCTTTCGAATCTCCGCGCCCGTGAACTCGCCCGCTTCCGGGCGGAAAAAGTGGGATTCATTTTTCAGCAATTCCATCTCGTTCCTTACCTCACCGCGGTCGAGAACGTGATGCTGGCCCAATACTTCCACAGCCTCGCCGATGAGGAAGAAGCAGCGGAAGCACTGCGCCGCGTAGGTCTCAGCGATCGCCTTCAGCATCTCCCTTCCCAGCTCTCAGGGGGCGAACAGCAGCGCGTGTGCGTGGCCCGGGCGCTTATCAATCAACCCAACCTGATCCTGGCCGATGAGCCGACAGGAAACCTGGACGAGTTGAATGAGGCCATCGTCATGGGGTTATTCACAGAGTTACACCGCGAGGGACACACCATTGTCATGGTTACTCACGATGCGGAAATCGGCCGCATGGCGGAGCGCCGTATCGAGCTGCATCATGGCCGCTTGTCGGAGTCTTCAATTCTCCCGGCCGTGGAGGAGCAACTGATTGACAATCTACTGAAGGCGATCTGGCACGCCCGGGAAGACACAGGGAAGCGGGTGGCGAGCACCGAGGACGTGCCGGAATTCGCGCCTAACCGGGCCACCTTCTTCCGCATGGCGCAGGAGGGGCTTGTCCGTCTCGAAGCCGGCGAACTCCTTTTGACCGGCCTCGGGGAGCCACGGGCCAAGCAAGCTATCCGCCGCCACCGGCTGGCCGAGCGGTTGCTTCATGATACCTTCGCCATCGACAACGATGTGGTGGACGAGCATGCTTGCAAAATCGAGCACACTCTGAGTCCCCAGGTCACCGAAAAGATCTGTACCTTCCTCAAGCACCCTCGAACCTGCCCTCACGGTTCCCCCATCCCCCCGGGCGTCTGCTGCCCAAGGGAGTAGCCAGGCGGCGCGTACGTCGGCCGCAACCAAAAGAGGAGTCTTCGCTCCGCCCGCTCACAATGACACGTCGTCCCGATCCCGGCCCGGCGGATGGACACGCTGCCCCGCCGCGTCACCCTGCGAAAGCGGGGGTCCATCTTCCCCGGCGTGGATTCCCGCTGGCGCGGGGATGACGCGTCGAACGGGTAGCTCTAGAATTTTGCGATCGAATCCAGAGTTATCCAGGCGAAACTTCCGTGATATGGAGCGCCAGGAGCGCCTTGCAAGAGACGCACACGTATCCCGGTCCTTGGCTATCGACGATGGCAAACACTCGAGCTTCCCCACAGCGCGCGCAAGGGGCGGCCGGGCTGGAAGGGTCAGGGTCCGGAGGCATCTCAAAGGCTTCCTGCAATTCACCCACCTTGCTGGTTTCGAGTTCGAAGGTGGTATAGCAGTGGTTGCAAACGTGGTTGAAGCAGCACATGGGCTGGCAGGAGTATAAGACATCCTGGGAGCCGCATTGGGGGCACGAGATGGAAATTGTGGAAAGGAGCATACGCAATTCTGAATTATGAATGGTGAATTATGAATTGTGAAGTGCCAATCACCTTGAGGACAATTCATAATTCATAATTCATAATTCACAATTCATCATTATCTACGTGTACTTCAGCCAGCGGAGCAATTCCACCAAGGAAGGTCTTTTGCCGTACATCAAGATGCCCACCCGGTAGATCTTGGCGGCGACATACACCACGCCGACGGTCGTAGCAATGCCGAGGGCCAGCGAGAGGGCGATTTGCCAGAAGGGTGGAGTCTGCAGCGCAATGCGAAAGGTCATGAGAATAGGGGACAGGAAAGATATCAACGACACGACAACCGAGAGCTGTGAGGACGGGTCGCGCATCACGGCGGGGTAAAGAAGGAACGCCGCAACGATGGGCAGGGTGACGGGCATTTGCGCTTGCTGCGCCTCCTGCTCGCTGGAAGTCATTGCCCCAACGGCAGCGTAAAGAGACGCATAAAGAAAGTAACCAGCCAGGAAGAACAGCAGGGCAGAAATCAGAACAGAAAGTGGAATATGAAACTGCGGCACGGACGCGCCTGGCCTGAAAGCGGCTGCGGCGGCTGCCCCGTAAGTCGATATGAGTACCCCGGCGATTGTCCAGATGAGGTACTGCGTGAAGCCAACCCCGGCGACGCCCAGGATCTTCCCCGAGAGCAACTGAAACGGACGTGCCGAGGAAGCGAGAATTTCAACAATGCGCGTGGTTTTCTCTTCCAGAACGGATCGCATGGTGGCCACGCCATAAACAATCATCGTGATTTAGAGGATCATGACGACGGAAAACGCCATGATGAAAGTTTGACCTTTCTCTTCCGACTCTCCCCCCTTACCGACTTTGACCAGGGTGAGATCCACCCCGCGAACCAGCTCGCTCAAATTATCGATTTGAATCCCGCCGCGATGTTTTTCGCGAAGCTGGCATCGCCGAGGAGAGCGATCTTGAGCGTATGGTCGGACTCCCGCGTGGCCAGCATCATGGTGAAAATCAGTAAGCCCGCACTGAACAGAGGCAAGCCGATCGTGGTGAAGATAAATCCCTTGGTGCGAATGCGCGTCAGGTATTTGCGTTTGACCACCAGCCAGACTTTACGCATGGGCGCCTGCTACCTTTTCGATGAAGATGTCGTTCAAAGGCGGTTCGACCAGTTCGAAGCGGCTGATGCGCACGCCGCGCTGCAGAGCGGCATTAAGAATTTCCTGGGGATCGGCGCCGGGCTTGAGGCGGGCTTCCACGACTGCCCCAAAGCGGTTCACTTTTTCGACCAGTCCCGTGCCTTCCAGAAAGTCCCCGTCCCCTGAATATTCCATGCGCAGGGTGTTCTTCCCGTAAGATTGCTTGATGGCGCGGAGGTCCCCGTTCAACACATTGCAACCTTTGTTGATCAGACAGATGGCGTCACACATCATCTCCACCTGCTCCATGCGGTGAGTGGAGAGAATGATCGTGGAACCCTGGTCGCGCAACTCCAGCATGATGTCTTTGATCAGGCCTGCATTCACCGGGTCAAGGCCGGCGAAAGGTTCATCAAGAATCAGCAGCGGGGGCTTGTGAATCACCGTGGCGATAAACTGAACCTTTTGCTGCATGCCTTTGGAAAGGTCCTGGATCTTCTTCTCTGACCAGCCTGCCAATTCCAGACGTTCCAGCCAGGATTGGGCGCGCTGCGCCGCTTCGGTCTCGGAGAGTCCTTTCAGGGCGCCCAAAAACCGCAGGACCTCCCTCACTTTCATCCTGGCGTAGAGGCCTCGTTCCTCGGGGAGATAGCCGACGAGGTCCTGGGTGCGTTCGCTGACGGGCTCCCCAAGAACCTGAATCGACCCTTCGTCAGGAATCAGCACACGCATGATCATGCGGAGTGATGTAGTCTTGCCGGCGCCGTTGGGGCCCAGCAGACCGAAGACGGCGCCTTCCCTGATCCCCAAGCTCAAATTGCTGACCGCCGTCAGCGTATCAAACCGCTTGGTAACTCCCTCGAGAACCACTGCATCCATCGGTGAACCCGCCCGGCCTGCGGAACCTTGAGAAGCTTAATACCGATTATTCCCGCAGACTGCTCTCTATTGAACCCGCTGACCTTCACGATGCTCACACGTTGTGCTGTGAAGCGGATTTACGTTTGTAGCATCAAAATGCATTGGGGACAATCACAAACTCGGGCTCCTCTCAGGCGGTAGGCCTATGCTGAGGCGCGCGGAACAGGCTGTACGAAGTTATTTCCCGGGAGTAAGATAGGCGACTGCGGGTAAACCACCCCCAATTGGAGAAGCAAACGCCATGCGAAATGTAGTGATTATAGGTTCGGGATGCGCGGGAATGACGGCAGCTATTTATGCCGCGCGCGCCAATTTGAAGCCGCTGGTTATCCGCGGGCTGGAACGCGGTGGACAACTGACCTTGACGACTTTGGTGGAAAATTTCCCCGGCTTTCCCAAAGGCGTGCAAGGGCCGGAGCTGATCGAACGGATGCAGAACCAGGCTGCCGAATTTGGCGCCGAGTTCATGGAGGGCCACGTTACTCGCGCTGACCTCTCCCGCCGCCCCCTGGTGATTGAGGTAGAGAGCGAGACGATCCAGACGCGCACGCTGATCATTGCTTCCGGCGCGTCGGCAAAAATGCTGGGCCTGGAATCGGAGCGCAAGCTGCTTGGCCACGGTGTCTCGACCTGCGCCACCTGCGACGGGTACTTCTATCGTGGCAAAGAGGTGGTGGTCGTGGGAGGCGGCGATACGGCTGCGGAGGAGGCGATGTTCCTCACGCGCCATGCCGCGCAAGTGAGTATTGTTCACCGCCGCGACCAGTTACGCGCCTCCAAAATCATGCAGGACCGGCTTTATCACAATCCAAAGATCAATTTCATCTGGGATTCAGTGGTGGTGGACGTTCCTGGACGTGGACCGGGGCGAAGTCACGGGAGTCAAGCTCAAGAATACTAAGACCGGGGATGAAACTATCAAGAACTGTCACGGGGTGTTCATGGGAATCGGCCATTCGCCCAATACCTCTCTGTTCCGCGGGCAGCTCGATATGAACGAAGTAGGCTATCTGATTACGCACGACGGAACCAGGACCAACCTGCCTGGCGTCTTCGCCGCGGGTGATGTCCAGGACCACGTTTATCGCCAGGCCATCACGGCGGCTGGCTCCGGCTGCATGGCCGCCATAGATGCCGAGAGGTTTCTGGAAGCGGAACACTGAGGCGCCCATGCTCCGCCCCGTTCTCCTTTACCTTTCCCGGAAACCGACCCCCAAGAAGATTCTCACAGGCCACGCCTTGGGCCGCCGCATGGCGGCGCGGTTCATTGCCGGTGAAGAGTTGGATGACGCGCTCCAAGTGATCCGGCGGTTGAACGCCGAAGGCTTTATGGTGACGCTCGACCTTTTGGGTGAGAGCGTGCAGGAAGCCGCGGAAGCTGAAACGGCTTGCCAGGCTTACCTCCACCTCCTCGACCGGCTGGCGGTGGAACAGTTGAATTCCCACGTGTCCGTTAAGCTCACTCAACTGGGCTTGGCCATTGATGAAGGGTTGGCGTGCCGTTATTTGAATTTGATCTGCGAGCGTGCCGCCAAGTATCACAACTTTGTGCGCGTGGATATGGAGGGTTCGGGCTTCACCGAAGCGACGCTGCGAATCTTCGGCACTGTGAATGCGCCGCGCGATGTGGCGGGCATCGTCATCCAATCATATCTTTACCGCAGCGACCAGGATGTGGAAGAGTTGTTGAAGTGCGGCGCCCGCATCCGGCTGGTCAAGGGCGCTTACGACGAGCCTCGCGAAATCGCCTATGCACGCAAAAGGGATGTGGACCGCAGCTTCGTGAGGTTGATGGAGAGGATGCTTTCCAGCGGTATCTATCACGCCATCGCCACGCATGACGAACGCCTGATTGCCGCTACGCAGGAGTACGCGCGGGTGCACCACATCCCCCCCGAGCGCTACGAATTTCAATTCCTGTACGGGATCCGCCGCGACTTGCAGCGCAACTTGCTCCGCCAAGGCGCGCCAGTGCGCCTTTACGTTCCCTATGGGCGTCAATGGTATGCTTACTTCATGCGCCGCCTGGCTGAAAGGCCGGCCAACCTGTTATTCCTGCTTCGCAATCTTCTCCGCGCCTGAGTCCGGTTAGGGAACGGGGGACAGACAACAGGGAATAGGGAAGGAGTAGGCAGTAGGGAATAGCGAAAATGGGAATATATAAAAATGGAATATATAAACTTGAAATAGGTGATAAGGGAATAGGCGATAAGGAATAACTTGTTGTAGGTTGCGAGGTCCTATTCCCTGTTCCCTGTTTTCCGTTCCCTACTTTATGCCCAGTTGCTTTCTTGCCGCCTCGCTCAGGCGGCTGATGTCCCAGGGCGGCTCCCACACCACCTGCACGGTCGCGGATTTCACCTCCGGCATCTCTGCAACCTGCTGCCTCACCTGCTCGCTAATGAAGCTGTGGGCAGGGCAGCCCCTGGCCGTCAGGGTCATCACTACCTTGACGTTGTCGTCCTCAATCTGGACGTCGTAAATCAATCCCAAGTCCACGAGATTGACTGGAATTTCCGGGTCGTAACACTTGCGCAAAACTTCATAAACTTGCTCATTCGTTACCATTCGTAGCCTCGTCGATTGATTTCTCCGTGATTGACTCAACTGACCACTGCCTTTTCTTCTCGGCCAGGTTTCGAACCCAGTGCTTAGTTGCATTGATAACCGATATTATTTGTGGCCCTCGGAAGGGCGGGGCTTTCGCCCCGCCGTCTCGGGGCGGAGAGTTGAATGGGCCTTTAGGCACTGAAGCCGCGTCGTTTCAGGGGCTAAAGCCCCCAAATCCCGCCGGAGCTCCGCTGCGGGGCTAAATCCCCGCCCTTCCATCCCCCCGCAAATAAGGTCGCCAACGTCTGCAACTAAGCACTGGCAACTGTCACGGCTCACCGGGAATGGATCTGGCTAGCCGCATACCATTCGACCCAAGACGCCGGTTCGGGCGTTCGCTATGTCGTGCGCCTGGATCGAGCCACGCTGCCCATTCTGCATAACCGCCCCCCCGTAGCACGCGCATCCCGGGCGCATCTGCTTCCTCACGCCCATCTGCAGCAACATAGGGGTAGGGGCGGTAGAGGCTGTCGCACCACTCCCAAACATTGCCCGACATGTCGAACAGTCCCAACCGGTTTGGCAGTCCTTTTCCGACAGGTCGGGGCGCCGGCAACTGAACCGGCTCCCCTGTTCCGCTTCCCGCACGCGCGGCGAATTCCCATTCCGCCTCCGTGGGCAGCCGGAACGCGGTGCCGGCCACTCCTTCATTCAGTTTCCTGATCAGCGACTGACAATCTTCCCAAGAGACTTGCTCCACCGGCATGTGGTCAGAGTCCGGATACTGTGCTCCTTGATGCGCACTCGGATTGGAGCCCATCAGCGATCTCCATTCTGCCTGCGTCAGTTCGTATTCACCCAGGTAGAACGGTCCCACGCGCACCGTGTGTACAGGCTTTGCAGCGGCAAAGAGCTCTGACCCCATCTCGAACTCGCCGCCTGGCACAAGCGCCATCGGGATGCCCCAGCGGGCAACTCGCACCTGACGCGGCAGGCCGGTTTGAGGGTCGAACTCCTTCCCAACGATTTCAAACCCCGGCAGAGACGGGTTCATCCGGCGTTGGCACATCTTCATGCGCTCGGTCGCGTACCTGTCTCCAGGCCTTTGTTCGAGCGCCTGTCGAAATGCCGCGTAAGCTGCGCGCCAATTCTCGGCCTTGACCAGTTCCTCGCCCTGCCGCACGAGATTTGAGAATCTCTCCCAGCGCGCGGAAATCTCCTCGAAGTGCGGGTCCCTGGCCACCGCGGGCTTGTTGGGGTTCACCAAAGCGTGGCTGTGGTGGCAATTCTGGCAGGAAACCGCCTGCTGCGTTCTTGGGCACCCGCTCTTGTGGCAGTCCGCGCAGAGTCCCGCAACCGCCGCCCCGCGTGGAATGTGCTGGGGCTTGACGTTGTTGCGCTCGTCTTTGACGTGCCCCTGGCTCGCGCCGTGGCATGCCACGCAGTCGATGCCGGCTTTCGAGTGGCGGGACATGCCCCACTCGACAACCGAGATGACGTGACAGCGGGCACAGACGCCGGCCTCCTTGAATTGCTGGTCCGTCTGCGCCGCGCCGGAGAGTGCGAATAGAAAAAGGACGCTTCCTGTCATCAGCCGAGCCATTGTTCCTCCAGCCAGCGATAGTCGGGCCGGAGCCAGTTCGGCCCGCACAAGTTTGCCAGTCGCTTGGCCGTGCCCAGCGCCGCTTGCTCTTCCGGCCGCATTTCCGAATAGCGCGTCAAGGCCTTATAGTTGTCGTCCAGCAATCGATCCTCGAAAATACCTGTAACCGCTGCGGAAAGGAATGGCCGCGAATAGACGAACCGCATGGCAGCCATGCAGAGCGTCTCGTCAGGCATGCGGCTGAGGCTCGCGGTCAATTCCGCAACCGCCGCAGGCAAAACCGGCTTATTTTCTCTCTGCCACAGTTGGAGATCATTGAACTCCGGCTTGGCTCCCGCACGAGCCCGCGGGTCGAGCTTCATGATCGACCCTGAAGCCAAAGGCTTCATGGCAATCAAACCCACGCCTTTGCGGAGAGCCAGGGGCAGAAACTGGCTGTAGTCCGCGCGCGCGTGAATGAAGTTGTAAGGAAAAATAATAAAGTCGAGGCCTTCCAGTTCATCCAACGCCATGGTCATGGTCCGCTCGACGTGCGTCGAAATGCCGATGGCTCGGATCTTTCCGGCTTCTTTTGCCTTCCGCAGCAGGTCCCAGTTTTCGAGGGTCGGCTGGTCGATCTGTTGCGCGCAGAACCGGTAGAGATCGACATAGCTGAAGAACCTCGCCGCTTGATCGATGTCTTTGGGAGTGATTTCGTGGGCGAGCGAAATCAGGATCTTGTCGCGTTTGCCGCGGACAAGCCGCGCCGCGGGCTCCCACTGCCCCTCGCTGGCATAAACGTCAAGCAGGTTCACACCAAGATCGAACGCGTGCGCAATAATTCGGTCGCGCCGCGCCTGCCCTTCCGCGCTGAGGACCGTCTTCTCCGGGCCCGCCGGAAGACGGTCCGCCGGGTCCGTGTGAGAACCGAATGAGAGCAGCGAGACGTCCATATCGGTCTGCCCCAGGCGCCGGTAGATCATCCCACCCCGCCGGAACTCACCTAGGCCAGGTTTCTGGAGCTCCCCAGCCGCCGCGGCGAGAGGCCCACTGGCGAGCAGCCCGGCCGAGCAGGCTGCGAGAAATTCACGGCGTGTCGAATTGCGTGTCTTCAACATATGTACATCCCCTTCTCCTCTTGACTGCTCATTGCCGTAATTTCCAACATTCGTCCAGCAGGCTTATCCGCTTGTTCCAGTTAACCACCAACGATAGCGTTGGACATATTGTCACAGCGTCGCGCTTAGCACTGCGATCACTCATTAAGGGCAAGCGACTGGTTACCGTAGCTGGCATCGTTTTCTATGTCAAGGCCCATATCGATTGGCGCTTGTGGGTCTTGCACCCTGGGCTATATCCTCGTGCACTCCAGGCCTGAAAGCTCTGGCGCTTTCTTATGCGGACTTCGGTCGCCGTCCACCCGTCGCTCCTTCCTTACGCCCTGCCACCTGCTGACTAACCATCTGTGTTTTCAACAACATTCCCGCTAAAAACCCCTAAGCACTTGTGTTTTCATAGACATTCCCGCTTCACACCTGATCTTTCAACGGCCGTCCTTTGTTTTCAATAACATTCGCGCGTCGTTCCTTCACTTTCTAAAATTACTTCAGGTTCTTCGTTCGCTGCGGAAGATGACATCTTGTCCTGGGCTGTGGGGCGTGCAAAGACTCCGCCAACTCGGACTCCCCTCAAATGCAATAGGCGGGGGACAGACGGCAGTGGGAGGTGGCGCTGCATGGCCGGGTGGAATACAGGGCATTTCTGGTTCCTCAGGCGGCGGAGGCATGGGGTCAACGGGGAAAGGACTTCCTCGGGGACAGGGCTGTTCACATGAGTAGGCTACCACTATGGCGGGGCGTTGTCAAGAGACAGCGCGCCCACATAACCAGCCAAGGACTTCTTCCATGGACTCATTGCTTCAGTGCTCGGCTGACCAACGCACAACTCCCATGTGATACCGTTGGTGCTGGGGAATCCCGTTACTATAATAGGCGGTGACCAGAACTCCGTCCGGTAGTTGCACTGTGGACGGATAACCGCCGTCCGTAGTCCCTTCCAGGTGAACAATCCACGTGGGCGCGCTCCAGGTGCCCCCTTCGTCCCCACTCACTCGCACCGCGATGCCTTGGTGATCCTGTTCACGGACGCCGTAGCTCAGAAGAATTCGCCCTAACCCTCGGCTTGGGGCGCCCCGCCTGAATCCGGCCTTGAGCACGTTCGAAGTGAGTACGAGCCACACCCACACGCCGCAGAAGGTATTGGACGCGCTGAAGCGGTTTGGTAAGATAGCAGGCATTTGGAGGCCATCATGAAGCTCACCAGAAATTCGGAAACCACTCGACGCAACTTCCTCAAGATGCCGCTGGCCGCGGGCGTCGCCGCGCTGGTTCCCGGCCCGGCTCGGGCGTCCGCCGCCTCAGTTTCGGGACGGCGCGCATTGATGAAACTCGGATGCCAGAGCGGTCCGACTAATGAGGCGCACCTCCAGTACTTTGCGCGCTATGGGGTGCGCAATATCTGCGGATATCCTGAAATCGGCGAAGGCCGTCTTTACGCCACAGTGGACGAGCTGAAGCACTTGCGTGACCTGGCGGAGAAAAACAGCGTCTCCATCGACTGCATCGCGCCGCCCTTTCTGTCGTCCACTCATGTCGATCAGACACCACATCCCGCGATCGTGCTGGCGAGCAGTCCCGAACGCGATCGCGACATCGAAGCGTTCCAAAACCTCATCCGCAATTGCGCCGCCGCAGGCATCCCTTCCATCAAGTATAACTTGACCCTACTGGGGGTGCTGCGCACAGGACGCACTCCGGGGCGGGGCGACGCGACGTACAGCACGTGGCGGTTCGAGGACGCGCACCCCAATCCGCCTCTCACTCGCGCCGGGCGCGTGGACGCAGACATGTTCTGGGAACGGATTACCTATTTTCTGGAACACGTGATACCCGTCGCCGAAGAGTACAAGATCCGGTTGGCATGCCACCCCCACGATCCGGGCGTGCCGACTGAGGGCTACCAGGGAGTGGTCCGCGTGCTGGGCACCGTGGACGGGCTGAAACGATTCATCGCCATCAAGGAGAGCCCCTATCATGGGTTGAACTTTTGCCAGGGCACGGTCTCGGAAATGCTTAACGACCCGGGCAAGGAAATCTACGATGTGATCCGCTATTTCGGCGCGCGGAAGAAGATCTTCAACGTGCACTTCCGCAACATCCGCGGCCACCGCGACGATTTTCAGGAGGTCTATCCCGACGAGGGCGATATCGACTTCGTCAAAGCCATCCGGGTCTATAAAGAGGTCGGATATCCCTACATGCTGATGCCCGACCACGTGCCCCTCGCGGCAAACGATCCCGGGGGATTGCAGTCATTTGCCTTCTGCTACGGTTACATCCGCGCGCTGATTCAGGCCGTCGATCAAATGGGATGAACCTCTGTCCAGCAAGGCACAGCGGTGAGGGACCTTATCCGAAGGCATTCCTGCTTCCTGGTCAGCCCGTCGCGCGGCCTGCGATCCTCGTGCAACTTGAGCCTTGGGCGCACAGACCCGGGGAAGGTCCGCGCTTCCTGCTGCTCCGGGCTCGCAAACGTTGTGCGCCAGTCTGGACAATAAAAGCGATTTCTCCTCAATGCGCAGATACGTTATAATTTGCCTAGGCCAAAATGACGACTGCAACGGGACACCGATACATCGTTAGTGACAATCAGATCCTCGGCGGCGAGCCGATCATCCGTGGCACTCGCACGCCGGTTCGGGCGATTGTCGAGACCTGGCGGTTGGGCGTGGCCGCGGAAGAGATTCCTAGCGCGTTGCCTCACCTGACTCTGGCACAGGTTTTCGATGCCCTAAGTTACTACAGCGACCACCAGGAAGAGATCAACGCCCACATCGAACGGAACCGGATTCCGGCCAGCCATATTGATCCTCTGGTGTCGAATCGTTGAACCAACTCTTCATCGACTTATACCTGGACGAAGACGTGAATGTGCTTATCGCCGACTTGGTTCGCGCCAGAGGCTTTCGGGTGACGACAACGCAAGCGGCGGGACAAGTCGGGACGACGGATGCGAGTCAGTTGGCTTTCGCCACGACTCAAGGGAAAGCGCTTCTGACCCACAACCGGGTGCACTTCGAAGCTCTGGCGCAAGCATATTTTGAGGAAAAGAAAACTCACTCCGGAATTATCATCGCGGTTCGCCGGCCCCCCAAAGAACTATCGCGACGCGTTCTACTTCTCCTCGACTCCGTGACCGCGGATGAAATCGAGAACCAAATAAGCTACATCTAACCCCAGGCTGGCGTAAGCCCCCCCCGGACATACGGTTCGGCGAACACCTGATGGACAGGATGCGGCATCGACGCATCAGCATCGCTGACCTTAATAAGCTTCGGATTTGGGTTGAATCCCATCCACTGGTTCCGGAGGGCGAAAGTGTAGCGCGGACCTGTTCTGGAAGTCCGCGGTTCGTCCCCAATTGACAATCAAAAGCCGCGGACCTAAACAACAGGTCCGCGCTACCTGCTGCGGTGAGGGACCGTATCCGAGGACATTCCTGCTTTCTGGTCAGCCCGCCAAGGGCGAAAGCCTGTGAGCGCAGGGTGGCCAGGAGGGTGACCGGCGACGTTGCGCATCGCCGAGCTACGCTCTGCGCCAGCCCGCGATGTCAGAATGAGTTTGTGCTATCATTTGGACTGAGGGAACTTCATGGCGAATACCCCAATCGTGCGCAGGCAGCAATCCAAGTCGACGGCATCTGACGCCGGCCGGCCCACTGCCCGCCTGCGCCCCCAAAATCGGAAGTTGCTCAAGTGGCTCGATTCCTGGCTTGCCACACCCGATGATCGTGGTGAGAAGTGGTGGAACGGATTTGAAGACGACCTCCGCAACCATCGCACGACATTCAGGCCTACCCAAACGGGATGACGAGTTACTCACTCGACACCGATACGATCACCAAGCTCCTCAAGAAGCATCCAGGGAATCAGCGCGTCCTCGGCCGGTTCGGCAAGGAGATCAGGCGGAACTCGCTCTTCATCATGTGCCCGGTGGTGTTCTATGAGATCAAGCGGGAGTTGGTGATTAAGAATGCGGTGGCGCAACTCAAAGCTTTCGAGGAGCTGGCGGAAGCGATGGTTTGGAAAGAGTTTAACGTGGCAATCTGGGAACGGGCGTCGAGCCTATGGGCAGCCCTGCGAGCACGGGGCCGCTCCCATCACGATGCTGACGTCCTCATCAGCGCGCATGCCATCGAGTACGGCGCTACGATCGTCACCGGGAATGTCGAGCACTTCCAAGAAATCGGTGCCCCGGTCGAGGACTGGAATCAGTAAATAACGCTGCCTCTCATCTGTCGCTCCGCAGCGAACAAGCGCACAGGCGGGCTGGCCTTGACGCTACCGCGAGCCTCTTTCCCCCGTCTACTATATGCACCCTACCACCTACCCGTGACGCTGCCAGGACTCCAGCGCGGCGGTGCGCGAGACACGAGCAGTATAGCGAGTAGCGCCCGGATGCATCGGGGCGGTTCGTCCCCAATTAACAACAAAAAGCCGCGGACCTAAAGGACAGATCTGCGCTGTTTCCTTTCTTCGTCTCGAGGGCCGGTGATGCGAAAGTTGACACCCGAATCGGCTCTTATCAACCTAAGCCAGAACCAGCGATTAAGCAGGGCAGCAAACAGAAACATCCCAAGGCCCATGAGAACAGTACCCAAGATAAACTTGCCGCCCGAATAGCCCAGGTAGTCCGATAAATAGGCAGCCAAGATCACGCTCACGACTGCGATCGGATAGCCTATCCGAGCGTCTATTTCAAGGGGCTCGTCGCAGTATGGGCAGGGAAAACCCCAAGGTCTGATGTCGATCCTAGACACCTCGCAACCGCATGCGGGGCAAGTGGCCGGTCTCGACATTCGAAACCCTCCTTGTACACTACGGGCGCAAGTTACACGTACCAGTCGCCACAGCGACAGCTATCCCCATACGGTCGACACGCACGAGAGCGGGTAGCCACGGACAGTGCCTTTCTGTCCGTGGGCTCTTGGGTTCAAGGCGAGCCCACGGAGTGAGAGTACGACTGGTGGCGGCTGCCACTCATTGCGCCTTAGGCGCGCAGAACACCGGGAAGGGCTGAGCCAGTCAGCCCACGCCGAAACCGCTGTATCTTAGAGTCGCTCTTTGAATCCATCATCGTCAGTCCCGCGTCTCGGATTAATCCAGCCATGGTGAAGGCGTTGACGGGATTGTGACGGGGAATGGTTAAAAAACGAATACCGTCGGACATGACGATATGCTCGCCCTGGCGGATAATTCGGAACCCTGCCTTCTCAAACGCTTTGACCGCATTCAGATGGTTAATGCCGGGGAGTTTGGGCACGAGTTAGACATTTACTTCGACCTCCCGCACTTCCGCTTCCCGAAAGGTTTCTTTGACTGCCTCCAAGTACTCCCGAATTGCCTCCCTGATATTCTCAAGCGCTTCCTCTTCCGTCTGCCCTTGTGACCAGCATCCGGGCAGGCCGGGGCACGAAACGCTGTAACCCTCTTCAGAACTTTGCAAGACGACACTGTATTTCATGGTTGATCCTCAAGCTGCATTTTGTGACGACTAACCTTTTTCATCATAACGAACCCGCGCTACGCTTGTTTGACCTGCGCCGCCGCCCAGGTATTGGAGAGTCTTTTCCCGGTCGAGACGCATTCCCGGAGGTATAGATTGATCAGCGTTTGATAAGCAATGCCGGTCTCCTCTGCCAGGCGCTTGAAGTATTTGACCGTGTCATGGTCAAGCCGAATGGTCACTTGCTGCTTCAATCGCCGGGTATAAGGATTGCGTTTGGCTTTTGAGAAATCGTAATGCTCCCTCATGGTGCCCACCTGTTCTCGTATTTTTCCTGCTCCTGCCGGTCAGCCCGACGCGCGGAAATGAGCCGAATCACATCCCCCTCTTGCCGATAACAATGGCACACCACTAAGGTTCGCAGCGCGTTACTTAGCCTGAGGAGGATAAATCCTTACAATGTAATGATTGTAGCCCTGGTCGCACCGGACTGCAACGCCCCGTTAACCCTGTGGTTTGATTAGTCGCTGATACTCGTCATGAGCTCCCGATCGAGACCCAAATGAAGTCCGCACCATCCTCCATTGCGAGGGCGCGGTAATTGATCCCGACCCTTGCGGGCCCAAAGTTCCCTATTTTCTGGAATTGCTGGGAGGGGTGTGCGAGATTCCCCTTCAGAAGTTCCGGCGACCAACTCTCTGAACGGGTTTCGGAAGCGGAAGAACGTGCACGCGAATCTGGTACATAATGCTGCCATGGGCACTTCTAACAAAGTCTCCCCCCTTGTCAATGGGTGCATACATAAAAGAGAATGTATTTGCCAGCCGCGGGCGTACCACAATGAATGCGCCAGCCGCGGTCATGCCACCTGGACCGGGGCATTGGTGGCCAGAGCCCTGAGAGATGTTCTTAAGCGCCGGGGCGGGCAGTATTTTCGTATGATGCGGACGCACAAAATGAAAAACTATCTACTTGCTCTGCTGGCGTTGTCGCTGGCAGGCGGAGTGACCGCGGCCCAAAGCATTGAATTCCCCGCCATGAAATATCATGACAACTACATGTTGGGTTACTATCTCTCGCGCGCTCCCACAACCACGCCCTGGGGGCCTTGCTGGTCGCCCGATGGCAAATGGGTCGCGTTCTCGATGTACGGGTCCATCTGGAAGGTGAATGTCGAAACGAATGAGGCCTTCGAGCTGACCCACGGGAGTAAGCTGCACTCCTCCCCGGCCTGGTCGCCGGACGGGAAGTGGATTGTATACACCGCCGAAGACCACTGGCAATCGATCCAACTGGAAATTTTGAATGTTGAAACAGGCGAATCGCGTCCGCTGACTCAAGACGATCAAGTCTATACCGACCCTGTCTTCTCCCCGGATGGAAAGTGGCTGGCGTTTGTAACGACAAAGCCGAATGGTTGTCTCAACGTTGCAGCGCGGCCGATTCAAGACGGAAGCTGGACCGGCAGCGAGGTCGCCGTCACACGCGATCATGATTTTGGGAAGTCCCGTTCTTACTTCGGCAACTGGGATCTCCACATCGAACCGGCTTGGCTCAAAAACGGACGCGAATTGCTGTTGGTCTCGAACCGCGACGTGCTGCTAGGCTCCGGGAGTTTGTGGCGTGTGCCCTTTCAGCCGGATGCCATGGCCAGCGGCCACGTAATCCTGAACGAGCAGAGCCTTTATCGGACCCAGCCGGACGTTCTCCGGATGGCAAGCGGGTGATTTACTCCTCGACCGGCGGGGCGGCAGACCAGTTCGACCACCTTTATGTGCTGCCGGTGGCGGGCGGCCAGCCCTATAAACTGACTTTCGGCGATCACGACGACTTCCATCCACGCTGGTCCCCGGATGCCGAGTCGATTGCATACATCTCTGACGAAGACGGACTGCCGGAACTGTATTTGCTCGAGACTTATGGGGGGGCGAAAAGGAAGCTTGTCACTGGCAAATTGCATTGGAAGCAACCCATGGGGACCGTCCGGGTTGCGGTCCGCGACCAGGCCACCGGAAAGCTGGTAGCGGCGCGCGTTTCGGGAAGCGCGTCGGATGGCAAACTGTATGCGCCGGCAAACACCGAGGTCGTGAACGGCCGGCTTCCCGCCGGTCTTAAGCGCGTTTTCTATACGGCGGGCTCCTACCAAGTGGAAGCCCCGGCCGGCCGCATGACTATCGAAGTGACTAAAGGGTTCGAATACTTGCCTGTTACCCAGGAAGTTACGGTCCGCCCGGGTGAAACGGTCGCGGTCCGAATTCCGATCAAGCGTTGGATTAACCCGGGGGCCCGGGGTTGGTTCAACGGCACCACCCATGCCCACATGAATTATGGCGGCAATTTTCGCAACACTCCGGAGCACTTGATGCTCATGGGGCGTGCCGAAGGACTGAACATTGTGGATGACTTGGTGGCCAGCAAGGACAATCGCGTCCTCGACTGGCAATATTTCCGCAAGGGTGGCGGCGCTTATCCCGGTTCGGACCTTCCCGGAAAATTGATGCTGATCTTCGGCGAGGAGTACCGTCCTCCCTTCTGGGGGCATGTGTCCTACACCGGGCTGAAAGACCACCTTATTTCACCCTTCCTCACCGGGTACGAGGGGACGGGGCTCGATAGCCTTTACCCGAGCAACTCGGATATGTTCGAAAAGGCGCGCGCCCAAGGGGCTGTTACCGGCTACGTGCACGCGTTCGGCACGGAAGGCGATCCCTTGTATCACGATCTGGGTGGCGCGAAAGCTTTCGCGGTAGACTTGGCGCTGGGGTTGATCGACTTTTTGGAGTGGCAGACGGTCACGCGAGGTTCCCTCATCCCGGCTTTTCACGCCTGGAACAACGATTTTCACGTCGCTCCGGTGGGCGGTGAGGACACGGTCGGCAATAGTCAAGATCGGCGGCTCATGGGGCTCACCCGAACCTACGTGTACCTCGGCTCGGACTTCACTATGCACGGCTGGTTGAATTCCCTCCGGCAAGGGCACACCTACATGACGAGCGGTCCGCTGATGGAATTCCATGTGAACGGTAAAATGCCGGGTGATGCCATCACCTTCCCCGGCAAGGGTCCGCACCAGGTTCGCTTGGACGGAACGGTGCAATCGATCCGGCCGTTGCGCAAGGTTCTCATCTATCACAACGGCACAATTTGGAAAGAGCTCCACCCCACGGGAGATGGCCGCACCCTCTCCTTTACAGAAAATGCAACCGTTGACGCCACCGGATGGTTTGCGCTCGTGGCAGAGGGCGAGGATTTATCCACGCCTTCGCCGGAAGTTTTCTCGCAGGCCGTCACCAACTGCATTCGCATTTACGTGGGAGACCAAAAAATCCGCAACGCCGAGTCTGCTGATTACTTCCTGAAGTGGATTGCAAAGCTCCGCACGATGACGGAGAATCCTGATTTGTGGCGGAGTCCCGCGGAAGAACAGCACGTCTTCGCACAATACCAGCGGGCGGAGGACGTGTACAAGGAACGTCAGCGAGAGGCCAAACCGTGAGATCATACAATCGAAGGAGGTCCAATGAGCATGGATTCCGGCAACGGTGACTTCACCCGGCGGGGCTTTCTATTCGCGATGGGCGGTGGCGTGACGCTTGCGGCCACGGGGAGCGCCAGCCTTCCTCCGCAGTATCCCCTGGTTCGCGCGGCAGGCTCGCACCGCGAGTTGGGCCGCCAGCACGGCGAGCAGGCCGCTGATAAGATCAAATCTCATCTGGAGTTAATCGCCGCAGAGGGTCACGTGTCGCGTGACGAAGTGCGCCACCGGGCGCTGGCATTCCAACCGCTCTTTGAAAAATACTGTCCGCACTTGTTGGAGGAAATACACGGGCTGGCGGAGGGCGCGCGGATTCTGCTGGCTGAGGCGCTGGCGGTCAACATTCGGGGCGAGCTGAGCCACGCGGCGAAAGAGGGATGCACCACCTACGCCATTGGCAGAGCAGGCACGTCGAACCGTCAGATTCTAGCCGGCCAGAACAGCGATATGGGCCCCCACATTCTGTCTCTGGGGTATGTGTTGCATTTGAAACCCATCAACAAACCCGAGGTGCTGATGTGGACGTTCGGCGGCATGATTGGTTATCACGGCATGAACAGCGTTGGGGTGGCGCATTTTGCAAACTCGCTTTTCGGTGACGGTCCCTCAGGCCAATGGGGAATGCCGCATTACCCCCTTAAGCGATTGATGCTCGAATGCGATCACGTGGACCAGATCGTCCGTCTGTTCAAGACTATTCCTCTCGCCAGCAATGGCAACTACATGATTTGCGACGGCCACGGCAACATCCTTGACATGGAAGCGACGACGGCGGGGCCGGAAATTCTCAGAGACAACCACACCGGGTTCCTGGCGCATTCGAACCACTTCGTTTGCGCCCGCTACGCTCAAAAGACGAATTTCCCCGAGAATTGGAAGGACTCCTTCTCACGATTGGAGCGAATGAACTCATTGATCCGGACCCAGTACGGCTCTCTCGCAGTAGACGACATCAAGAAATTTCTTTCCGATCACTCCGGATATCCGACCAGCATCTGCCGCCACGAGGAGGTTAGCGCCACTGTAGCTTCATTGATCGCTGAGCCGGCGGAACGGCGGATGCTCGTCGCTTTTGGCAATCCGTGTGAGCACCGTTATGCAACCTATTCCATGTGAGGGACCTACGACATGACCACAGACCGCCGTGGATTCTTTACCAGCGTTGCCGCAGTTGCCGCTGCAGGTGCAGCAATGCCCCGGCCTGAAACCACACCGCGCCAGGACTTTCCCTGGGCCTCAAGCCAGACCTACCTCAATACGGCAACAGAACATCCCCTCGGCCTGCATTGCCAGCGCGCCATGGAGGAATACCTTCACGCATTGACCTACGGTCTGGACTCGGCCCGAGACAAATTCGAAAACGGGTTTCTGATGAACGAAGTCAAGAGGATGTTCGCGCAACTGATCCGGGCGAAGCCTTCGGAGATCGGGTTCACCCCCAGCACGCAGACGGGCGAGAACCTGGTTCTGGAAGGTCTCAGCATCCGCGAATCCGGCGGAAACGTGGTGACCAACGATCTCCACTATGAGGGCAGCTTAATGAACTACCGCGCCCGACAGAAGGCGGGAATGGATGTGCGCATCGTCCCCCACCGGGACTTTCAAATGGACTTTGGCGATATGGAGCGCGCAGTTGACAAGCAGACGAAGCTGATCGCCATCGCCTACGTGTCAAATGTGAATGGATATGTGCACGAAATCAAAAAGCTCAGCGACCTTGCGCACGCGCGCGGCGCATTTCTCTATGCCGACGTGATTCAGGCCGCCGGCGCGGTCGATATCGATGTCAATGCGATGGGCATCGATTTCCTTGCCTGCTCGAGTTACAAGTGGCTGATGGGAGGGCGCTTCGGGTATTTGTATGTCAAAGAGGACCTGCAAGGCACGACCCTTAAGCCCAGACTCATGGGGGGACGAACTACTCCAACGGGCGCCTCCCGTTATGAAATCAGCACCGTAAGCCATCTCGGTTGTGTATGCCAATATGCAGCGCTGCAATATCTTAATCGGCTTGGCGTTGACCGTATTCGTGAACATGCCCGCCCCTTGACGGATCGCTTGCAGAAAGAACTTCCCGCCCTGGGATATCCCTCCATCACCCCCAAAGGCACCGAAAGCCCCATTGTGACGTTCAGGGTTCATGACGGAGAGGCCACACATGCCCGGTTGCTCAAGGCAAATGTAATCGTTACCATGCGGGTCGATCCCAGAGAGAGCCGGATGCGCGTGTCGCCGTCCATCTTCAATAACTCGGCGGATATCGACCGCCTCATCGAAGCGCTGGCTTGAGGTTCCTCGGGAACGAGAGTAGCGCCCCGATGCATCGGGGCGGTTCGGACTCGATCGACAACAAGAAGCCGCGGACCTAAACGACAGGTCCGCGCTACGAGCTGCGGTGAGGGACCGTATCCGAAGACATTCCTGCTTTCCGGCCAGCCCGCCGTGTTATAATTTTGTTATACCGAGGGAGGCGACCATGATTACGACGATTCGACGTTTGGGGAACTCGCGGGGAATCATTATTCCCAAGCCGATGCTGAAGGAGGCCGGGTTGGACGAGGAGGCAGAGATCGCGCTCGAACGAGGCGCCATCGTTCTCCGCAAGCCGCGCCGCAACCCCCGCCAAGGCTGGGCGGAAGCCAGCCGCAAATTGGCGGAAGCAGGGGATGACAAGCTGGTCTGGCCGGAGTTCGGAAACCTGGAGGACGGAGACCTTCAATGGTAGCTCGCGGAGAAGTGTGGCTGGTCACGCTCGATCCCTCGGTCGGCAGCGAGATCCGCAAGACCAGGCCCTGCCTGATCGTCTCGCCGCCGGAAATGCACGACTACTTGCGCACGGTGATTGTGGCTCCTATGACTACCGGAGCCAGGCCGGCGCCTTATCGCATCGCAGTTGCTTTTCAAGGAAAGCGCGGGCTGATTCTTCTGGACCAGCTCCGGACGCTGGACAAGATCCGGCTCGTCAAACGGCTGGGAGACATTAGCCCGGCAGTCTTGACTTCGACGCTGAAAACACTGCAACAAGTGTTTGCCTAAGGCCGCTTCTGCGCGCCGTGCAGGATACGCACAATGTGAATGGCCTCGCCGGAGACTCGGTAGACTGCGACATATGGGAGCGAGGAGAGTACGAGTTCCCGCGTCCCCTCTTTCTTACCCACACGCCCACGATATGGGAACGTCAGCAAGGCGGTGCGCGGTCGGGTGGAAAGCTGCGCATCCCGGCGGACGGCGGCAAGAAACTCGGGCGTAAGTCGGGGTGACTTGCGTAAGGACATGGTTCCTCCTGGGACGGGGTGTGGGGTCAATTGGGAAAGGACTTCCTTGCAGGCAAGGCTCGTCACATGAGTAGGCTACCAGAGTGGCGGGGCGTTGTCAAGAAACATCGTATCCATCCGTCAGTTGACGGACCTAGCCCAGGACTTCTTCAATGGGCGCATTGAATCATTGATCCAATCATTCAAGGGGCATCTTCGTCAGTTTCCTTCGCAATGGGCTTGCTTGGCGCCTTGGGGGCTTGGTGGTTCATCTTTCTTTGTTTTTACCACCAAGTCACAAGGACACCAAGAAAGCTCTGTGTCTTAGTGCCTTGGTGGTTGGACTTCCAAATCTGCGGTGAGGGACCGTATCCGAAGACATTCCTGCTTGCTGGTCAGCCCGCCAGGGGGGAAAGCCTATGAGCGTAGGGTGGCTAGGAGGGTGACCGGCGACGTCGCGCAAGGCAGGGCTACGCTCTGCCTCACGCACTTGAGCCCCAAAGGGGTGGCCTATTCTAGCCCAGGCCAACGGCCTGGGTACAATCCATCCACATCTACGAGCGAGCCCTGAAGGGGCGAAACAGTGGGTCGTCCTTTTAGGGCTTGGGCCTTTGACGTTACCGTGAATCCCAGGGCGTTGAAGCTGTGAATTAATTCCTGGGAAGAAAGAGCATTTCGCGCAAAGGCGCAGAGCCGCAGAGAGCACAAAGAAGGCAAGGCAGTTATTTATTTCGAATCTCCGCGTCTCTGCGTCTCTGCGCGAGGTCAGTTATTTCTTCACAGCTTCGTTGCCCTGGGCTATAGGCTGGGTCGCCCCTTTGGGGCTTAAAAAGGGTAGCGCAGTTACCGCGGGCTCGTGCGGACCTGGCTTAAAGGTCTGCGGTTCGTTCCCAATTGACAACAAAAAGCCGCGGAATCAAGACAACAGGCCCGCGCCACCAACGTTCGACTAGCGATTTCGTCAGGCGCGGAAGAACGTGAATCACCATTCTGGTGTATAATGGTGCTATGCCTGCTTCTACCAAAGTCGTTCGCCAGACCGTGGGCCTTCCGGTTGACACGGCGCGCCAAGTCCGCAGCCTGGCGAAGCAACGGCGCCTCAGCGCCAATCGGATCATCGTTGAACTCGTGGAAGAGGGGATCGAGGCCCAGAAACGCAAACAAAAAGAGTTCTTCGAGCTCGCCGAGCGTTACCGCGCGGCCACCGATCCTAAAGACGTTGCTCGCCTCGGGGATGATCTGGGCCGCATGGTTTTTGGCGACTGATGCCCCACCTTGAAACCTGGAACAATCTCCCGCCCGCAATCCGCCAACACCTGATGGACAGGATGCGGGACCGACGCATCAGCATCGCCGACCTTAATAAGCTTCGGATCTGGGTTGAATCCCGCCCGCTTGTTCCAGAGGGCGAGTGGTACAAGGATTTCGGATCTTTCAAAATCTGCGGTGAGGGACCGTATCCGAAGACGTTCCTGCTTTTCGGTCAGCCCGCCAAGGGGGAAAGCCTATGATCGCAGGGTGGTCGGGAAGCTGAACGGTCGCGAATCGCGCCATCAGCGGCTCAACTCATCTTTTCTGTACTCATCCACATAGATCGTCATGGGCTGCTGCATTTCGTCTCGGTACAGACCCGTCTTGAAATAGACAAAGCCGTGGGCAGGGTAGCCGCGCTGCTGTTGATAAACAGTCGGCCCTTTGTAGTGGACTATAGGCTCACCGTTCAGCCAGAACGTCGATTAGACCATCTTGGTCACGCGAGAACCGCGTCTCGAAGCGGAAGTCGAGCCAACGCCCGCGCATTTCCTGTTTTGTAGAATAGAGAATTGATTTTGCGTGGTCATCATGCCGTGTAACAGACAGTTCCCCGTTCTGATAGCGGACGGCGAGCACCGGATTCCGTGGCCGGCATCTGGTCCATTCACACAATTGTTTCCATTGCGCCAGGACCAGCCGCGTAGGGACAATGGGAAAATCAGCAGGCAGATAAAGGCTGAAGGAATAGCGATAGGTGCGATGCATGTGGGCAAAGAGCCACCAAGCTTCCAAAAGTTCGTCACGCTCATTTGCATTGCCGTCGTCACTGGCTGCCTCACGGCGATCGCCTGAGTGCACGGTGATTTCGCCTGCGCTGCGCCCGGCGCGCACTACGTCCGATTGCACGCGGAAGGAGCCCGGTACCAGACAGAGCTCGGACCAGTGGGAGCTTAGACCACCAGATTCAAAGCCGTCGTAGACGCGAATCTCTCTGCGGCAGGTGATGAGAAACAACACCAGTAGACACACTACCAAGAGAGTCAGCTTTCCTAATGGAAGCTGCTTCTTCTTGGAATTGCCGTTTGGGTGACGGGGTATGGTCATACGAATTGGGGATTCACACAGCCACGGGCGTGAGCTGATAGACACGGGCAAGCTGACCCGCCTTGTTTAGATCACCTGTCTTTAACGCCTCGCGCACCTCATCCAGCTTTTGCGCGTCTGCCACGGACAAATAGGGCGACCACCCCGTGTCGGACTCAACCCACTCAATCTCGACCGCAGCAGCGTATTGTCCCTCATGGATGAACTTCGTGTGATACCTTTTGGTCATGACTTTCTCCTGAGAATATCCATGGCCTGTCCTGGCTTCTGAGCGGTCGCCGGCTCCATTTGCTGGTTATACCGTAACGTGCACATTATCGTGCAGGAACTCGGGCGCGAAGTCGGCCCCGTTCGGCCAGACGAGCGTGTGCAACTCAGGATGAACCTGGAACTGCCTGAAGGCGGCGGGATCGCGCAACGGTTCGAAGACGGGGCCGCGGAGAGCCGGCGACAGATCGATCTCGCCGCTCGTCCCGTCGCGAAAACGGAGCCACACGACGTGGCCGGCCACATAGCGCGCCTCGACGATGTGGTAGATCTCAGGCATTGATTGTCAACAGCCTAACTAGGCGCTCAGCCGCGAGCGGCGCGAACGGGCTTGGCCTTCCTGCCACGGCGCTGGGTGCGGTTCGTCGGGTGCACCGCCTTGTCAGGTTGAATGTCTAAAGGAATGCTCGTCCGGGCAAGCTGCAAGAGCAGGCGCAAGGCTTGATTGACCGACGCTGAATCAGCGAACGCTTTGGCCACATCGGGCTCGAGAAACACGACGTTTGTGCCGGTGCGGTAAGCCTCATAATGCTTCCCACGAACGCCGTGCGAAAAGTCGTACTCGGGTCGAATTTCGTCGTTATCGTCTTGGTGAACGCGTTGATTCATACTGTCTCCGTTCTCTGGGAGTCGCTTCACGGGCGTTGATGATCCGGGTTCGCCCTTCGCGCTCAGTGTATGCGACCACGAGCAGTCGCCCTATTGCCGACAAACCCATGCTGAGAAACCGGAATTCGCCCTCCGAGTGGTGTGGATCGGCAATCGCGAGCTCCAGCGGGTCGCCGAACACCGTCATCGCTTCGGGGAACGTGACGCCGTGCTTCGCGACGTTCGATACTGCTTTCTCGGCATCCTATTCAAATTCCATGAGTCGATTCGAAGCCGCGTCACCGCATCCGAATCCGTAACCAAGTGTTATGATGCAGCCATCTCAACTCTAAGTGTACCCCCAACTGCAACCTGGACGCTCTATGAAAGCCGCGCTTACCCTCGCATTATAACCCCGCTTACGATCTATCAGGCAGGTTGCCTCCATAAACCATTTTCTTTCCGCCCGGCCTGGCGCCAGCATATACAATCAAGGAGCTGTGAGTATCTCATTCCTGATGTGGGAGAGGTTATGCCCCGAATCTTGAGCCTTGCACGGAACTCATTCCTTTTGACGATATTGGCGATATGCCCTCTCTGCGGCGCGGGCTTCAGAGCGGGTGTTGCGAAAGTAGATATCACACCTCCGGCGGGTCTGCCCATGTATGGTTACTTCGGTCGGACGCAGCCTGCCACGGGGACGCTGGACCCGCTTTATGCGCGGGTGGTCGTGCTCGAGGTGGAGGGGAAACGGCTGGCGCTGGTCACACTCGACCTGGGGCGCGTTTTCGGGCCCTCCTCTCTCGCCGGTTTGCGAGTGCAACTGGCCAAAGCCAACGGGATTTCGCTCCTCCTCATCACGGCCTCGCACACGCACGCGGGGCCCAATATCCTTGATGAGTATCCCGCGAACCGCGCGCCGGCTTGGGAGACCGCCTGCCTCGACAAGATTGCCCGCGCCGTGGCCGAGGCCTGCGAACACCTTACGGAAGCCCGGCTGGGAACAGGATACGGGCGGGCGTACATTGGTTACAACCGCCGCCGCGTCTATCCCGACGGGACTGTGAGCATGTTCTGGACGAATCCTGACAAGGTGCCAACCAGTCCGGTCGATCCCACGGTCTCGGTCCTGCGCGTCGACACGTCTGCCGGCAAGCCCCTGGCGGTCCTGGTCAATTACGCCTGTCATCCGGTCGTTTTTGGTCCTGATAATCTCGAGTACTCCGCCGATTATGTAGGCGTCATGGCCCGGACCGTCGAGGAGTCGTTGGGTAGTGCTGCCGATGGCTCCCCGCTTTGTCTCTTCCTGCAAGGCGGAGATGGCGATATCAATCCTTATTACGCGACGACTGCCCTAGCCGATGGCGCGGTCAAGAAAAGGGATTGGACCGGCGAGCAACTGGGTTTGGAGGCCGCGCGGGTGGCGAAGACTATCAACACGGTCCCCGCATCGGAGCCCAGCCTGCAATTTACGGAAGACTCGATCACGTTTCCGGTGCGCTGGAATGCGCAGAAGTTCCAGCAAGGCATGCTGGCGACTTACGGACCGAGGGTCTATGAGGACCACGCCGGCCTTCTGAACGGCGACAATCCCCGGCGCGAGCTTTCACTGCCCGTGACTGCGGTCCTGATCAACAAGAGGATCGCCTTGATGGGCATGCCGGGAGAGCCCTTCGTGGATTTCCAGATCGACTGGCGCGACCGCTGCCCCGTCCGTGACGCCTTCTTTGTGGGATATACAAACGGCTATCTGGATTATTTCCCCACCCTTCGGGCCACTGCGGAGGGCGGTTACGGCGCCGCTGACTCCGATACTTACGTTGCCGTCGGAGCCGGCGAGCGCATGGTAGACCATGCCTTGGTGCGGATCTACGAAATGCTGGGCCGGCTGGTGGATGAACCCGAGGACCTGAAGAAATAAAGCTCGTAACGTGGGCATCCTGCCCCGACAGGTCGCGGCAGGATGCCGGCACCAGGTCCCAACAGCCGCGGACAACACCTTTCTGTCCGTGGGCTTTTCGGTGCCATCCTCCACAGCGACGGCACGGTAGTTGATTCCGACTCTCGCGAACCACAAATTGCCAATTCTCTTGAAATGCAGGGAGGGGTGCGCTGGGTTCTTTTTCAGGAGATCGAAGTTTTCGTGGGCCACTCGTTGGATGGGTTCCGGCAGGCGCGCAAGCGAGGTCCAAAATCGAGCGGTGCTGCGTGTTCTTCCGGGGCGCCTGCATAAGTTCGACAGCCAAACCCGCTTTTTTTGGTTGGCGGCATTACTGTGCCAACACGAGGTAGTCAAAGTCTCCTGTGCCCAAGCGTCGCTGGAGTTTGTCGACGATGGCCTGCACGTCAGCGGCGGTCTCATGGGGGCCGGAAATATAGAAGGGCTTGCCGTCATGCCCGTACTCGAAACGCGTCGGACAGGCTGAGATCTGCACGTCGCCGAAGATCAGGCGAGCCGCTTCATAATCCACATGGGGGTTGAATCCCAAGTCGTGAGCGTAGGCTACGCCGCCTTCGACCAGCTTCCGGAAGCAAGCGGGCTGCATCGGCTGAAGGCTCTCATCCGCCGACCGGGCGCTCATGCGCCTGGCATACTCATCTCGGGCCACCAGGGCAACAAAGGCATTCTTGACCCCCAGGCAGAACACGTCCAGCAGGAACCCGGCCAGGGCGATGCGCCCATCCGGCAGCGAGCGGCTGAAAAACAAGTTGCCCATACCCAGCTCGAACAGGCCCGCCGGGACCAGACATTCATGAATGGGGGCGTTGGCGGCCGTAGCTATCTGAGGGGCCGTCGCCCTAGCCTCTCCCGGTCCGGTTGTCTTGTTTGCCTGCTTTTGACGATGGCGGTCCAGGTATTTTTGATATCGCCTTTCATGTCTCGACATGAGTGTGTCCTCTTAGCAAGTTCAGCCCGAGCCGCTTAAACAGCCATGGCGGCCTAACGTTTCCCGCGATCACCCGCGCCTGGCATGCGTTCTTCGCGTGCGAGGTGATGCGGAGGGACGCGGCAGAAACCCGGAGTGCGTCGGCTGCATCGCGGTGTGAGCCAGCCGCATGAACTTCTCCGGTCTGAGCAGGCTTGCTACCGAAATGTCTTCGTCGATCGCTTCCCAGTGAATACCGATCCCCCCACCGATTAACTCCCACTCTTTCCTTTGCTTCGGCGTGGCGTTAAGAAGCCTCGGAAACCACACCAGAGGAACCGACACGGTACGTCCGTCGTCAAGCACGACCGTTAGTGCATCGTCTGAACAAGCCAGTTCGACCGCGAGCGTTTCACTCCTGTCCACTAAAGCAGGCATTCCATTCCTCCAAGAACAAATCTCGATTTTCCAGTACCAGTTCTCGAATCACTGTCAATTCGTGACTTCGAAACCCCCGGTTCGATGCCAAGGTCACGGGATCGAGCCAAAACTTCCCATAACGGCCCGCCTGGGCAACGTGAATGTGAGGTGGCTCGCGACCTTCCAAACTGTAGAAGAAGAACCTGTAACCGCGAATCCGGCGCAGTACTGGCATGTCCCCAGTTTACACCCTCTCGAATGGCGAAACCCCCTTGAATTGGGCGGCCTAAGACCGGCCACCCCACCGTTGCGGGGCACATAAGTTCTCATTATAACGCCCCTTATGATCTGGTTGCCTCCATCTTCCTAGGCCGGCCGATGGCCTCGTACCACCCGTCTCTATATAACCGCCCACCCCGAGAGGTGGGGTCGGCACATTGGGAGACAACGCAAATGCTGACCCCGTCTTGCGGGGTCAGCGCTACCGCAAGCTGCCAGCTTTTGGGTCGGCATTTTGCTTTTGGGTCAACTATAATTGCGTGCCGACCCCTCCTTGCGGGGTCAATGCGACATTAACCTCTTGCTGACTTAAAGGTCAGTACATCGGGGAAACAGCCCAGATGCTGACCCTGCGAGGCGGGGTCAGCTCGGTGGGAAAATGACGAGAGCTGCATTACAAGGCATGCAGGAACGATTCAGGAGGGTTTCCAGCATGGACAGAAGACGATTCATGACCACCTCACTTACCGGGCTAAGCGCCGCATGGGCACGAGGATTAGTTTCCGGCGTGCGCGGGCAAGAATCTGAGGACTTTGCTTCACTTGAAGATTCCGCCCACCTCCCGGCGCTTTCCAGTGACGAAAACGTGAAGGCGCTGTCGTCCGATTGGCTGGTCACGCCTTTTGCGCTCGAGACAGGCGTTTATCGCACTGCCCACGCGAATGAAATTGCCATGACCAACGGCCTCATCCGGCGCACTTGGCGCTTGCGGCCGAATGCCGCGACGGTGGGCTTTGACAACCTCATGACTGGGGCGTCAATTCTGCGCGCCGTGAAGCCGGAAGCTTACGTCAAACTGGACTGGCAAGCGGAGACGCCTGTAGGAGGGCTGCTCGGGCAGCCGGACTGTGCTGATCTGAAACCCGAATGGCTGAAGCAGATGACCGCTGATCCGAAGGCCTTCCGCTGCACCGGATTCAGGATCGGGAAGACCAAAGCGCGGTTTCCATGGAAACGTACACGCTTCTCCAGCGATCAACCTTGGCCTCCTCCCGGCGCGGCGCTCACTTTACGCTTTGAGCCGGGAGATTCGTCGCCATCGGGAATCACGGTTTTTGTCCACTATGAAATGTTTGACGGAATCCCGTTGCTTTCGAAATGGCTCACCATTCGAAACCAGTCCGGCAGACGAGTGCGCCTGAACCGGTTTGTAAATGAAGCCCTGGCCGCTGTGGAGTACGAGTCCAGCAACGGCGACGGTGGATGGCATTTTCCGAACCTCCATGTCGAGTCCGATTATGAATTCGACGGAGATGATGTAGGAAACGCCAATCACACCGTGAACTGGGTTGCGGATCCGGAATACACCACCCAGGTGAATTACAATCTCCAAACTCCTTGCCTGCTTCAGGTGCATCCGCCTAACGGGCCGGAGATGGATATCCTTCCGGGGGAAACCTTCGAATCGTTTCGCACCTTCGAACTGGTCTACGACAGTACGGAGCGCGAACGGACGGGACTGGCCTTGCGGCGCATGTATCGCACCCTCTGTCCCTGGGTGACCGAAAATCCCATTTTCATGCACGTGACCAGTGATAAACCCGCTGGGGTCCGAAGCGCCGTGGACCAGGCGGCTGAGGTCGGGTTTGAGATGGTGATCATGTCTTTTGGGACCGGCTTCGACCCTACGAATGTGAACGCCGACGCCGTTCAGGAAATGAAAGAACTGGTGGATTACGCAAGGAACAAAGGCATTGTCCTGGGCGGTTACTCACTGCTTGCAAGTCGCGAGGTGGGTCCGGAAAATGATGTCATTGACCCCAAAACGGGCACGACTCAAGGGGCGATTTTTGGGCAATCGCCGTGCCTGGGAAGTTCTTGGGGAATCGACTACTTTCGAAAACTGTACACCTTCATCGAAAAGACCGGCATGGGTGTGCTGGAGCACGATGGTTCGTATCCGGGCGACGTTTGCGCCTCGACCCACCATCCCGGGCACCGTGACTTGCTCGACTCGCAATGGACGCAGTGGACCAGGATTGTGCAGTTCTACCGCTGGTGCCACGCCCGAGGCGTCTATCTGAACGTGCCGGATTGGTACTTCCTGAATGGCTCCAGCAAAACAGCGATGCGCTACCGGGAGACCGACTGGTCACTGCCACGCGCGGAACAGGTCATCATCGCTCGCCAGAACGTCTTTGACGGGACGTGGCACAAGACCCCCAGCATGGGGTGGATGTTTGTGCCCCTGGTGCAGTACCACGGAGGTGGAGCCGCAGCGACGATTGAACCGTTGCACGAACACCTGCCGGTGTACGCGCAGATTTTGACCCAACTTTTCGGTTCCGGCGCGCAGGCAGCCTACCGCGGTTATCAGCTTTACGACACGGACCAGACCAAAGCCGTGGTAAAGAAGTGGGTAGATTTCTACAAAGCCCACCGCCGTATTCTCGAATCGGACATTATCCATGTCCGCCGGGCGGATGGGCGGGATATCGACGCTATTCTGCACGTCAATCCGCAGTTGGAGGTGAAAGGGTTGGCGATGGTTTACAACCCGCTCGATGTCGAAGTCACGCGAACGCTCACGCTGCCGCTTTACTACACCGGTCTGGTCGAGAACGCCTTGGTTCGTGAGCAAGACGGCGAGCCACGGAAGTATCCACTGAACCACAGATTTGAGGCCAACGTGCCCCTGACCATCCCCGCCCAAGGCATTACGTGGCTGAGCATCGAAAAGGCTGGCTGAATCCAAGCAGTTCTTAACGCCCACGATCTTGGCGGCGCGAGAGCGCGGGGGCGAGAGGCAGTGGGTCAATTTAATGCTGTAGGGACGAGCATATCCCGCCAAAGGGCGGCGTCCCGATAAGACCGGGACAGGTTCCGCCGCCTCCACATCAAATTGACCCAATACCGGCCGAGAACCTTCCTTGTCAACGTCGCCTGAGAGCCTTAGAATAGATGAGATAGGCCATGCGAGCGGCGTGCGACTGTAACGCCACTCTCTTGGGCAGAGAGCACCGCGCCGGTCGGAGGACGGCAGGGCACCGATGGGAAACTATCTCCAACTCGTCTTAGGCAAGGTCATGGGCACCAAGAACGAGCGCGAGTTGAAGCGCCTAAGCGAGCGTGTAGAGGAAATGAACGCGCTTGAAGCGGAGATGCAGGAACTCAAGGACTCCGACTTCCCGGCCCGCACGAAGCAGTTCAAGGAGCGGATTGCGAACGGCGAATCTCTCGATAACATTTTGCCGGAAGCTTTCGCGCTCTGCCGCGAGGCG
>CAWHWE010000080.1:0-29121 GCA_963832915.1 uncultured Acidobacteriota bacterium | reverse complement strand
GTCGGGTGAGGGGCCGGTTGCACGCCTCCAGCCCCAAAGGGGCGACCTATCCCGCCCTGCGGGACCAGGCCAACGGCCTGGGTCTGAAAGTTCACACTATTTTCGGTTCGCAAGCCCTGCAAGGGCGCGATCATGCCCCCCCGCCTCGACGACCGTCCCCGTGGACCCCAGAATGCTATTTCGCACTTTCAGGGCTCGCCGCAAAGAAAAGGACGAATTCTCGGACCCAAGCCGTTGGCCCATAGGCGCAAACCCAAGTCGTTCTTTGTTGCGGCCCCGGCAGGGGCCGAGCGTGAATAGCCGCAGGTTTCAACCTGCGGATGGCGGTGGCGCGTTAGATGTCCCAACACCAGAGGGGTTGACCAGGCGGTTGTCCGGCCCCGCCAGGGCCGGGATCATGTATCGGGGTTTGCGTGTTCCGTTGGTTTCGCCTACGGCTACCCACGGTGTTGCCCCTCGGGAAACCGGGAACAGGCCAGATCGAGTGTAAACCGACTTAGGTTAGCGCTTATGGGTCGCAGGCATGGGCTGTACTGGTTCGCCCCATCTGGGCCCATTTTGGCATCAGTACCGCTCGCACCCCCAGTGCCCAGCAAAAGACGTGGAACACGCCCGGCACCAAGCAGGGGAGATGGCGGTGTTTCCGACGTCAGCCCCTTTAGTCGGCCGGAAATGCGGGTAAGATCAGCTCTCCTTCCGGGCGAGACGCTTGGGGCCGGTTGCACGGGCTGCCAGTTCCATGAGTAGGCCGTCATACGTCCAAGTGGATTGCTTCCTAGTGGGAGGCCGAGAGAATCGACGGGCCGCGTAAGGTAGCACAAACGCCGCTTTTGATCTGCGGCTTCTTGGGGGACCTTGGGACGAACCGGGGCTCTTCGTTGTGCATATTAGTAAACGTGTGGATTGTTTTGGGATTCAGAGGAGTGCTCTACGCGCACAACTTCGCGCCGCAGGTAATTCCATTCGCGAATGTCTGCAAGTTGTGAGACATTATCAATGAAATCGAGAGAATAGCCATGGGAATGGCAGGAATGATGGGATCGATGCGCTCCTTCATGCAGGACGCATCGGTTGTGAAACAAAAAGTGAGGCCGGGGACAGCGAAGCGCATGGTGCGATTCGCCGTTCCCTATGCCAACCTGTTGGCGATTTTTCTCTTCATCGTCATTCTGGACGCAGGCATTGGCATCGTCAATCCCCTGATCTACCGCCAGATCATTAATAACGGCATCCTCAAGGGCAACGCCACGCTCATTATCCGGTTCGCTGTCCTGGCGGGCATTCTCGGCCTCATCAGCAGCGCGCTCGGCCTCGCGCAGGCCTATTTCTCCGCCACGGTCGGCGCTCGCGTCGTACTCGCCCTCCGCACGAAACTTTTCGACAATATCCAGCAAATGCCGCTCGCCTTCTTCACGCGGGTGCAGACGGGAGCCTTGGTGAGCCGATTGAACACCGACGTTGGCGGCGCGCAAAGCGCCTTCACCGACATCCTCTCAAACGTAGTCGGCAACAGCGTGACCCTTGTCTTGATCCTGGGAGCGATGTTTGTGCTCTCCTGGAAGATGACGCTTGCGGCTCTCATCCTGGTGCCACTTTTCATTCTTCCGGCCCGCTTTTGGGGGCGGAAACTCCAGGAAATTTTGCGCGAGAGCTTCAACCTTATGGCGGTGATGAACAGCCTGATGGTCGAACGTTTTAATGTCGCGGGCGCCCATGTCGCCAAGCTCTTTGGCCGCCCCCAGGACGAAAGCAAGGAATTCGAAGCGAAAGCTGCACGCGTCTCCGCTATTGGTGTCAAGAGCGCAATTTACGGCCGCCTCTTCGCGACTGCGCTCATGCTCATCGTTATCTTCGCCACCGCATTCGCTTATGGCTGGGGTGGCGTGCGCGCCGTCCAGCACCGGCTTGACGTTGGCACGGTCGTGGCCTTCGTAGCTTATCTGGGGCGCCTTTACGTTACGCTGACGGGGCTTTCCAACATCCAAGTCAGCGTGATGACCGCGCTCGTCTCCTTCGAACGCGTCTTCGAAGTGCTCGACCTGCCGCCGATGATTCAAGATCGTCCCGACGCCATCGCCATTTCCAGCGGTCCGGCGCAGGTTTCTTTCGATCGAGTCTCGTTCCGCTACCCGACGGCGTCGGAAGTCTCTCTGGCGTCGCTTGAATCGATTGCCGTGGCCGATAAGACGCCAGAGAAAACGGTGCTGACGGACATCACATTTGTCGCCGAACCTGGCGAGCTCGTCGCGCTCGTCGGCCCATCGGGCGGGGGTAAGACCACGATCACTCACTTGGTCGCCCGGCTCTATGACGTGCAGCATGGCTCGGTGGCGATCAACGGGATCGACGTTCGCAAGGCGAAGCTCGATTCTGTACATCAACGCGTCGGCACCGTTATGCAGGACGCCCACCTTTTCCATGACACAATCCGCGCCAATCTTCTCTATGCGAAACCTGATGCCACGGACGCGGAACTTACCGAAGCATTGCGCGCGGCGCAGATCCTCCCGCTCATCGCCTCCCTGCCGAAGGGCCTCGACACGCTGGTCGGCGACCGTGGGTATCGGTTCTCAGGAGGCGAGAAGCAGCGTCTGGCGATTGCCCGCCTCCTTCTCAAAGCGCCCGAAATCGTCATTCTCGACGAGGCCACCGCGCATCTCGATTCCGAATCCGAGGCCGCCATCCAAAGGGCGTTCGAAATTGCGCTTCGCGGGCGCACCTCCATCGTGATTGCGCACCGCCTCTCAACCATCCTCAAGGCCGACCAAATCCTCGTCGTGAATGAAGGGCGCATTGTTGAGCGTGGAACGCACGACGAGCTTTTAGAGCGCCGTGGTCTTTATGCGGAATTATATCAACGCCAGTTTGCCCCTGCCGCATAGCAAGCGCGGACCTGCGGTTTAAGGTCCGCGCTACCTTGCTCCATTCGCTGAAATGTGTCCCTATTTTATTTGCCTCAGTTTTGGGGTGCAGTCCACAAGCTCTCTGGACAGCGAACCTGTACTACAGGCGATTCCGATCTACTGGGGATGTTTTGAGGCGAGAGGAAGAGCGGGTAGCCACGGTCACCGCTTTTGTGACCGTGGGTTCTTCCGTAGATGCCGAACGACCCTTGGATTGTCTCCGCGACTCCGGCCAGTAACGATGGTCACACCGGCTGTGGGAGAAGCCCACGGTCAAGAAATCAATGACTGTAGCTACCACTTGCCGATAAGTCGGCAAACCGTAGACGTGGTCCGTGCCACGTCCTTTATGCTGCCGGTTGCGTGCCACGCCCCAAGGCGAATCACCAAAGGTGATAATAGCCGTCGCGCTGCGCCAGCTTCACGGGAAGGCCAAACAGTTCGGTAAGACGCTTCGTGGTCAAAAGCTCGCTTTTGGCGCCATCGGCAAAAACGCGGCCCTTGCGCAGCAGAATCACGCGGTCAATCTCCGGGAGAATGTCAGGGAGATGGTGCGTCACCATCAGGATTCCCGTGCCGGCCTGCGCCAATTTTCGCAAAATGTCCCGGAGCTCCAGGGCGGCGCGAAAATCCAGGCTATTACTCGGCTCATCCAGCAAGAGCGCCAGCGGATCGTGCACCAAGGCGCGGCCGATGAGCAGCCGATGCGCCTCGCCTGTTGACATCCCGGTCATCTCACGATCGGCCAGATGCTGCGCCTCCAGCATTTCCAGCACCTGATGGGTTTTTTCGATCATCGCCGCGGTGACTTCGTGATAAGGCTGAACGCCGATGCTGCTGAAGAATCCGGACAGCACCATCTCGCGGCCGGTGATCTTTCGCGTGCAGCGCCCCATTAACTCGTTCGAAACAATTCCCAACAACGGACGCAGCTCGAAGATGTTCCAGGTCTCGCGCCCCAGGATGGTAAGTGACGATTCGGGCTCTGCCAGCGGATAGCACTCGCGCGTGATGGTTTTGATCAACGTCGATTTGCCGCATCCGTTCGGTCCCAAGACCGCGACGTGCTCACCAGCCCCAATGGTGAGGGTAATGTCGTGAAGCACTCGGTTGCCTCCCAGCATGACTGAGACGTGATGGAAAGCCAGCAGCGCGGGACCTTGGGTGTGAATCACTGATCTTTTACTCGGCATCCGATATCATCCCAGGAGCTTTGACTTAACACAGATGGGGCCGGGGGTGAGGGTTCCGCAGAATCAGGAGAAATGCCCTCAGTCTTTGATTGCCTGGTAGGCGAGGCCCATCACTTTGTGGTCAAGGTCAATTCCACCCGTGGGGTGGAGTTGCGCCATGAAGACGGCAATCAGGTCTTCCTTGGGGTCGATGACGAACTCGGTAAAATAGAAGCCGCCCCAGTAATAGGCGCCAATGGAACCCAGCTCCGTCAATTGTTCGGCATTACTGGTGACGCCTAATCCCAGGCCGTACCCGCCCATATTCCCTACCTTTCCGTGGACGTGATCTTGGCTCATCAACTCCACGGACGTTCGGCTCAACAGGCGGGCGCCGTTGAATTCGCCCTTGTTCAACATCATTTGGCAGAGCCGGTAATAATCCTCCGCCGTCGAGCAAAGACCGCCGCCTCCGGAAAAGTAGGTGCGCGGCCCGCGGTAGGGGTAATCGGAGGAGTAGGAAAAGTCACCATCTTTCACAACCATATTTTCTGGGATAAGCTGAAGTCCTTTTTCCGGAGTGTAGCCATAGGCTGCTGCCAGGCGCGAAACCTTGCTGTCCGGCAGGAAGGAGTAAGAATTGCTCATCCCCCAGCGGTTTGAATATCCGCTCCTCGTAGAACCGGTCGAGGGGCATTCCGGAGATCTTCTCCACAAGATAACCCAGCACATCATCCGCTAAGCTGTATTCCCAGGCGTCACCGGGCTGAAACAGAAGAGGAAGGGATGCCAGCTTCTTCACCGAACCCCCAGTGGACCCTTCCTGCTGAAGCAGTCCAGTGCCGATTCCGGCTTCCCGGTAGGCCTTCCCCAAGCGGGCATTCCAAGGGTAAGTGAGTCCGGCTGTATGAGTAAGCAGTTGGAAGATGGTGATGGGGCGCTTGGCATTGACCAGGGCGCCCGGCGGGGAAGTCTTGTCCTGGGGAACGGGCGGGTCCAAGACTTTCATATCCTTGAATTCCGGGATGAAGTCGGAGACTGGCTCATCCAGCATGAAGCGCCCTTCTTCGTAGAGCATCATGACGGCAACGCTGGTGATCGGTTTGCTCATGGAACAGATCCGGAAAATGTTGTCCGTGCGCATGGGCTTCTTGGCTTCCCGGTCTGCCATGCCAAACGCTTTGAAATAAGCAATCTTGCCGTGCCGGGCGACAAGCGTGACAGCACCAGCGATATGTCCATCGTTGATGCTTCTCTCGACCGTGTTGGCGATGCGTTCCAGGCGCTCCGAGGAAAGGCCGACATCCTCCGGAGAAGCGACCGTGCCGGAAATCTTGACAGGAGATGATGGGCTTGTTACGACCGCCGGTGGGCTTGAGGGCGACTGGGAAGGGATGATGACAACCGCAGCCAGCACCAACACTACCAACAGTGGTAACCCACGCCAGAGTTTTCTCATATTGCCAGCTCCTTGGTATGCTCAAAAAAATCGAACAGATTGAGGCCGCGTAGCGGCGATTTTACATCGCCAAAGGGCCTCCTCGTATACTCAAAAAATTCCAAGAGATTGAGACCTCGGCAGAATTTCCATTTTGGAATGCTGCCGAGTTGTGAGTGTACACCCCACGGCCTCGTTTTGGAATGTTCCATCCCGTTCAAAACTCTGGAAGTCTGTTGAATTCCTTGCGGCACGTCGGAGAGCGTGGTATATAGTACCAACGGAGCAAGCCGTGGGATGGCTCCTGGACTTCTTCCGGCCTTAAGTGACCGCAGCTATCGAGGCACGCAGTGAAGAGTTGTCCCAGGCGCCGCTTCC
Source organism: uncultured Acidobacteriota bacterium (assembly GCA_963832915.1). GTDB lineage: Bacteria > Acidobacteriota > Terriglobia > UBA7540 > UBA7540 > CAVROP01. The sequence continues at coordinate 23,230 of CAWHWE010000080.1, read as the reverse complement.
TCTATCTGGACGAATATGCTGTCTGCCCAAGAGACGGCAGTCTCCTTGAATGTCTGCAAGAATTGCGACCCGGCGGTGTGGTCCGCGAAAAGGACAGGACCATCTGCTAAGGAAACAATCTTGGGCCCGGTGTGGCGGAAGGAGGATGCGAAGTCATGAGGGCTACGTTCCGAGTTGCCTTAGCGGCTGGCTGCATTATTCTTGCGCTTGTATGCGTCTATGGCGCCCAGCAGCAAGGCGCTAACTCTTTCAGCGAACAAAACCTGGTTGAGTTGTTACGGATGGGGGTCAGCCCGGACTCTATAGTTAGGCTGGTGCAAAAATTCGGCATTAACTTTCAGCCCGACGAGCCCGCATTGGAGCGCCTGAAAAAGGAAGGCGCCCGCGATGCCTTGCTGGATGCCGTTCGGTCCGCAAAACCACCTGCTCAGCCAAAGACCCCTGTCACCCCGCCTCCGCAGCCAACGGTCTCCGCAACTCCGCCTGCCCAGCCAGAGGTCCCCTCGCCTCCGCTTCCCAAGCCAGAGGTCCGCACAACCCGGCCTCCGCGGTCAAAGGTCCGCGCAAACCGGTCTCCCCGGCCAAAGGTCCCCGCACCTTCGTCCACTCAGGCAGCGGTCCCTGCACCTTCGCCTACTCAGCCAGAGGTCGCTGCACCATCGCCAACCCAGTCAGAAGTCTCCGCACCAGCGCCTACCCAGCCAGAGGTCGCCGCACATTCACTTGCCCAGCCAATAGTCCCCGCACCTTCGTCCACTCAGCCAGCGGTCCCTGCACCTTCGTCCACTCAGGCAGCGGTTTCCGCAACCCCGCCTGCCCAGTCAGAGGCCCCCACAACTCCGCCTGCCCAGTCAGAGGTTCCCGCACCTTCGCCTATCCAGCCAAAGGTCTCCGTAACCGCTCCCCCCGGGGAGACTGCCGAGATGTTGGAAGCAACACGGCATCTGAGGCTGAGCCAGCTCAAGGTGCAGGAAAAGGACTTTGATGGCGCTTTGGTTGAGCTTGCGGAAGCTGAAAAGACCAGACCACAGTGGGGCGAAGTCTTCTTTCAGCGCGGCTTGGTTTTCGCGGAGCTTCACCGGTATGGCGAAGCCGCGAATGAGTGGAAGAAATACTTGGCTGTTGCAGGAGCCGAAGCTGACGTGAACACAGTCCAGGGCAAGATTGTCGAGTGGGAAAACCAAGCCGATAAGAGTGAGAAAATTCGACGGCTCAAGGACGAAGGCACACGATGCCTCAAGGGGTTCAATGCCGAAGGAGCCATTGCTGCGTTTCAAGAAGTGGTTAAGACTCAGCCATCTCTGGAAAATCTCCTTCTCCTGGCGGAAGCCTTTTGGATAAACAGAGATTATGAATTCCTTGCCAAAACCGCATCCCAGGCTTTAGCTCTCGATGAAAACTCTCCCCAGGCGATTCTTTATCAAGGGGCAGTGGAGCTCGGGCAGGGAAAAACCGGGATCGCCTTGTCCACAATTCAGCGAGGTATTGGCCTTAACCCAAGTTCAGCTTTTGGCTACGAGCTCGATTGCGATGCTTTGCGTCTAAGAGGTGATTCGAAGAAGGCTTGGGCTCAGTGCGAGCACGCCTTGCAAATCGACCCGAACTCGGGTTTTGCCCACGACCGGCTCGGGTGGGTCCTATGGAGGTGGAAAAACTACCCCCAGGCCGTCGAGGAGCTTCGGAAAGCCGTCCAACTCGAGCCTGAAAATTCCTATTGGCAGTCTGATTTGGCTTATGCGCTGGTTGACCGGGGCGACCTTCGAGGCGCCCTTGTAGCGGCGCGCGAAGCCCTTCGTTTGGATGTGAAGTGCCCGTACTCGCATGATGCTATGGGCATGGTATTGGAGGCTCAGGGAAACATCGAACAAGCTATTCAGGAGTTTAACGAGGCGATAAGACTTGGCTCTGTTGGCCGCGGAGAGATTCTCGAACATCTAAAGGACGCGATGCGCAAGAGGCCTTCCGTGCAATGAAACCATAAGCTTGATGTCCTTGGCTCTCCCCCTGGACGTGTCAGACGACGAAGAATGAAACTTTCAAATGCGCTGCACCGTAGTCCAATCGACGGGGACAATGACAGGCCGGTTGGAATCACCTTGGGCCTCGATCGAGGGGGGTCAGTCACGGCCCAGGCCCTCGGAAAGGCGAAGAAGGTGTGAAAGAATTGCGTTTTGCCGTCGCGTCGTAGGGGCAACCCTTGTGGTTGCCCTAGGGCGGCCACAAGGGCCGCCCCTACAACTCGATTTTTTCACAGCTTCGAAGCCTTTCCGCACCGCAAGCGGCAGAGCCGCTTTGGGATCTTGACCTTCGGGGACTTTGACGCAACCCTGACCGAAAGATGCCGCCTTTTGACCAGGGCTCGACCGTTTGCTAAGCTTATTGGGGTATTTATTCCGAAGAGCCGCCAACGACGAGGGAACACAACACGCAGGTTGTGCTGGTCAACGACCCCTGCGACAGGGTGAAGACATTTTCGGGCGCCGACGAGGGCCAGCACAGGTTCAGGGGTACGATCCTTATTTGGTGGGGTAAACTATGGAAGTCCTAACGACTCGCCGGTGCCGCGTGTTGGTGCTTTCTCTGGCCCTGCTATGCTGCACCGAACTCCTGCCTGCCCAAACTAATTGTGACAGCACGAGTGTTGCAACCTTGCCGGTGCCTGCTGGTCTTCGCTATACTGACACGCTGCTGCGGGAGAGCGGTTGTACGCCCGGTCCGATGGGGACCCGTACCCCTCTGATATTAATCCACGGCCTGGATGGAACCTCCATCATGCCCCCGTCGAGTACCGATCTCCTGTATTTCGAGGCCCTCAGCCTGAACCTTGCCCAGGACACAGTTCTTTCCAACAACTACAAGATCTTCACGTTTAACTACCTTAGCAACGTATATACGGTGGCAGAGATCGGCGCCGACCTCGAAACCTGGCTGGACTACTTTCGGACATCCTGGGACCCGTATGGTGAAGGAGATACGCCGTTCGACAGAGACATCGTCATCATCACGCACAGCATGGGAGGCTTAGTGGCGCGGGCCTTGATGAACGAAAATACCATCAGCGCCGGCGCCAGGAACGGCCAAGCCGCGGGCGAACGTGTAATACGCGCCATCACGCTGGCGGCGCCCCACCACGGGACCGGATTGGTAAATAGCAGCGCCTTGCGCATGCGCGGTCAAAGCCCGTCTTCCTGGCCGCTGGTCTTGAGCACCATGGACTTAGGGTGGGTTGGGACGAATGCTAATACAAATATTGCCGCTCCTAATCGTGGGGATCTTCTCTGTGACCAGTACTGCGCCACCCACATTAGTGCGCTTTCGTACTATACCGGCGCCGACGTTAACGGATTTTTGGATAATTTACCAACGACGTACAACTATAAAGTTAATGCCTACTACGGGACCCTCGGAAGCCACGGTGCTGTCGCGACGTATGGCGCCGACACCACTGGGCTGACAGTCGACGTTGACATGGGCAACCTGGCACTAGCCTTGGGTGAAGAATCACTGCAGCCTTCTAATACGGCTGGCCTGACCGCCGCCGAATTGGCGAACGCTCACGCGCTTATGCAATTGGTGTCGGTCATTCTCGAGAGAATTGATTCGAACAATTGGTCTGGTACCGTCACCAGCGTGTCGAACGACGGAGCGGTCCCGGATTTCAGCGGCTCCTTTGCCGGCGCCACCGTAGCGAAGAGAGTTAGCTGCGTGACGAGCGACCATGCGGACATGTTGGAGGGCACCGGAGGATCTTGCACCGACCAAACCACGAGTACTGTGGGACCGCTCTACCAGTTGCTCGACGCGGACCTCGAATCTATCGTGCCTGCCAACCCGGTGCCGGCGGCCACTTCGCTTTCGCCCTCCAGCGCCACGGCGGGCGGGGCAGCATTCACCCTGACGGTGAACGGGACGAACTTCGTCTCCGGCGCGACCATACAGTGGAATGGCAGCGCCCTGGCCACCAGCTTCGTCAACAGCACGCAGTTGACGGCAGCGATTTCGGCCAGCGACGTGGCCACGGCAGGCACGGTCTCGGTCACGGTGGCGAACCCCTCACCGGGCGGGGCCACGTCCGGCGCCCTGACTTTCACCATCAACGCCCCCCCCAGCATTGCCATCGGCAGCGTGAGTGTGGCCTCCCTCACACTGATTCAGGGGGGCGGTTCGCAATCTGTGACGGTGAGCCTGACCCGCACCGACTACACGGATAACATCACGCTCGCCGCCAGCACGCTGCCCAGCGGGGTCACCGCCACCTACACTCAGCCGGGCACAGGAAGCTCCGGCAGCATCAGTTTGCAAGCGGCCGGCAACGCCGCACTGGTGACCGGCCAGACGATTACCATCACGGCCAGTGGCAGCGGGGTCAGTTCCGTCACTAGCACCTTCAGCCTGACGGTGAGCCCTCCCGCCAGCATCGTCATCAGCAGCGTGAGTGTGGCCTCCCTCACACTGATTCAGGGGGGCAGTTCGCAATCTGTGACGGTGAACCTGACCCGCACCGACTACACGGATAACATCACGCTCGCCGCCAGCACGCTGCCCAGCGGGGTGACGGCCACCTATACTCAGCCGGGCACAGGAAGCTCCGGCAGCATCGGCTTGCAGGCGGCCGGCAACGCCGCGCTGGTGACCGGCCAGACGATCACCATCACGGCCAGTGGCAGCGGGGTAAGCGCCGCCACTAGCAGCTTCACGCTGACAGTGAATGCCCCTCCCAGCATCGCCATCAGCAGCGTGAGTCCGAGTTCGGTCACGCTTGTTCAGGGGGGCAGCGCGCAGACGGTGACAGTGAATCTGACCGCCACGAACTACACGGGCAGCGTGACGCTAGTGACCAGCGCATTGCCCAACGGGGTCACCGCCACTTACACTCAACCGGGCACGGGGAACTTGGGGAGCATCACGCTGCAAGCGGCGAACAACGCTACGCCACTGAGCGGCCAGACGGTCGCCGTCACGGCCAGCGGGAGCGGGGTATCTTCGGTCAGCGCCACATTCAGCCTGACCGTGAGCGCCACTCCGAGCATCGCCATCAGTAGCGTGAGTCCGAGTTCGGTCACGCTTGTTCAAGGGGGCAGCGCGCAGACGGTGACAGTGAATCTGACCGCCACGAACTACACGGGCAGCGTGACGCTGACGAACACCACGCTGCCCAGCGGAGTGACGGCCACCTACACTCAGCCGGGCACGGGGACCTCCGGCAGCATCAGCTTACAGGCGGCCAGCAGCGCTGCGCTGGTGACAGGCCAGACGATCACCATTACGGCCAGCGGGAGCGGCGTATCTTCGGTCACCGCCACTTTCAACCTGACGGTGAGCGCCCCCGCCAGCATCGCCATCAGCAGCGTGAGCCCCAGCTCGGTCACGCTCATTCAGGGGGGTAGTTCGCAGTCTGCGACCGTGAATCTGACACGCAGCAACTACACCGATAGCATCACGCTCTCGATAGTCACCCTGCCCAGCGGGGTCACAGCCACCTACACTCAGCCGGGCACGGGGAACTCGGGCAGCATGAGCTTGCAGGCGGCCAGCAACGCCGCGCTGGTGAGCGGCCAGACGGTCACCGTCATGGCCGGCGGGAGTGGGGCATCTTCGGTCAGCGCCACGTTCAGCTTGACGGTGAACCCCACTGCGGACTTTTCACTTTCGGTTTCCCCAACCAGCTACACCGTCACGGCGGGCGGGTCGGCGACCTACACGCTGAGTGTCACTCCGGCGGGCGGTTTTAACCAGCAAGTAGCCCTGAGCTGTACCGGCGCGCCATCAGCGGCGACGTGCTCTATCTCACCGTCCCTGGTTACTCTGGGCGGGACGAATGCAGCCAAGCCGACGGTGACGGTGACGACAACGGCGCGCTCGCTTGCCGGCCCCACGCGGCGACTGCTTCCTCCCGGCGCCATGGGGCCGCTGGCCATCCCGTGGGTCGCGTGGCTGCTCGTGCTGGCAACACTATCCTCCCTGGCGGCAATGCGACGCCGAAGGGTTCGCTTCAGCCTGGCAGTTCTTGCGGCAACCGTGCTCTTAATGATCTCCTGGGTGGCCTGCGGCGGTGGGTTGACGCCAGCGATAACGACGACCGGTACGCCGGCGGGCACTTATACACTGACTATAAGTGGCACTTACGTTGGCGCGTCGGGCAACTTGACTAACAGTGCTAAGACGACGCTGACGGTGAACTGACCCAAATACTGTTTACTTAATGGGTTTCAGGAAATTACTTCGCAATTTGTTCCAGGGTGACCCCCTCACCCGCCTGCGGGCCGAAGCCGATGTTGTTCACGGCTCGCCTCTTCCCCTTTGGCAGGCGTAGGCCCGGCCCGCCCTGCACCGGACGGTGCGGGGCCGCGGCTGGAGAAAGCGCCGGCTGCGGTCCTCTCCCCCAGGGGCGAGAGGGTAATAAAATCAGATTACCTCCCCCCTCTCCCCCAAAGGCGAGAGGGTAATAAAATCAAATTACCTCCTCCCTCTCCCCCTTGGGGGGCATAGGCGCTAGGATAACGATAAAGGGCACCCGAAAGCCCGCCTTGGCGGGCGGTCCCGCAGAGCGGGATGGCCCACGGCGAGCCAGCCGTGGGATGCTGACGGCACACGAGATTCGTCAGCCCCGGTTGGGGCGGCATCCGGCGGTCCTCAGGCAAAAAACATGGCACGCTTGCCTGCGACCCGATGTCGCCCCTTGCGGGGCTCAGCACCCCTTTTGCTACGTCCTTTCCCACGGCTGGCTCGCCGTGGGCCACATGATTTCGCCACTGCCGTGGCTCAGACTTCGCCCAGTGCGCTTATGCTAGCGCCTATGCCCTTGGGGGAGAGGGCCGGGGGTGAGGGGGTCCAATGGGGATGGTGAGCTTAAGTGAACAGTATTGGAATTTCCCAGAACGATCGCACATTCTTAGGGAGCTGCCGGAAGGGCGGGTCCCGCCCTGCGGGACCCGCCGAATTCGCGGATTCTTGCATCTCTGTTAGTACTCGATGGCAACTTGTTTGCCCGAGCGGCTCGATTCTCTCATGGCGGCAATAATCACAGAGACGCGATAACCATCTTCGAATGTTGCAAGGCAGGGGTCCAGTTTTGCGCCGCTCGCCAGAGCGCCGAGAAAATGGGCCTTTTCGATAATATGGGCGTGCTCCCAACCCAGCGTATGGCCTGACGGCCACCAGGTTTTGGCGTAGGGATGTTCGTCCTCGGTTACGGAAATCTCCGTGAAACCCGACAGCGAACGTTCTCCCGCGCCTTCGAGGCAGGCCAGCAGGCTGTTAGGGTATTCGAGATTCCAGCGCAGCGAGCCTTGCGAACCATTGATCTCCCAGGAGAGGACGTTCTTCCTGCCGCTAGCCAGGGCGGTTGCCACCATGACGCCCATGGCGCCATTTTCAAATTCCAGGATGGCTGCCGTGGCTTCGTCGACCTGCCCTTCCTTACACCCCGCGCCAGGGACCGATCTGGCGGCATTAAACGTACCAACCCGCGCCATAACACTCTTCACTTCCCCAATCAAAAACCGACACTGATCGATCGCATGGCTGCCGATCCCCTGAAGAACACCCGAGCACGGCCAGGCGGAGTACCAGACTTGCTCGGGTGGGAGTGTAGGATCATGCCCCGCCATTTGCATGTAATTCACCCGCATGTGGTAAAGCTTGCCCAATCTTCCAGAGGCAATGAGGTCTCGGGCGAGGCGGACGGCGGGGAAAAAGCGGTAATTGAAAACACACATCGCTTTGCCGGTGGCCTTCTTTGCCGCGTCTCGCATTTTGCGCGAGTCGTCAACAGACACCGCCAGCGGTTTCTCACAGATGACGTGTTTTCCGTGCTCAAGGGCCGCTATGCAAGGTTCGGGATGAAGGGGATCAGGGCCGCAGTTATCGAAAATATCGACTCGCCGATCCCTCACCACATCGCTCCAGTCCGTGCAATACTCCGCAAAACCATACCGCGCCGCTGCACGCCGTACCTTCTCTTCATTCCTGCCGCATAGAAGCAGCAGGCGCGGGAGGATGTCCAGCTCGGGATACATGTACGGAATCACCTTGAAGGCATGGGAGTGGCATTTCCCCATGAACCCATGCCCCAGTACACCGATGCGAAGTTCTTTTCTGTTATCCGCTTCGACCTTCTTTGTTGTCACGTGCACCCTCTATTCCTTGGATACACTAAAGGCATTCCATTCAGCGTCCAACTGGTCTTTAGTTTCTCGCCCCGGGTGGATAAGAATACGATAGCTAACCGTCAGGGTCTTTCCCGCCTGGAGGGTAAAAGGCTCGGCCCACAGGGGTGCGGGGCTGAAATAGCCGAAGGGGATTTGGTCATTTATAATATTGTGCCAATACGTGGGGTAGCGGAAAGTGGAAGGGTGCTGGAGGATGGCGATGCCGCCTATTTCACTCGTGGCGTTGTCAACCACGGAGAAATCCATCCAGCGAGCCTTTTGACCATGAGTATTCTTCGCTGTGAATCCACCTGGCAGGTCCACACGGCCTTCGCTGTCGATCAGTCGCCAGTCTTTGGTGGCCTGCGAAATGCGGACTGACATGCCTGCGTATCCGCCGCCCGCCGTTCCTCCCTGGAGCAGCACATCCTTTCCACCCGCAGTAAACACGCCCGCCCAATCGATTCGATAGCGGCCCTCCCTGTCTGGCGCGCTCACGGTGATCTTCCGCTTCTCCGTGAGTAGCGGTGGCCCGCCGGGCGTATGATAAGTTAAAGTCAAAAAAATGGTGGCTGAGTAGTTCTTGCCAGGAATGACTTTCGCCTTCAGCACTTCGGTGCTGCCGTCGGGCAGCCCCGTTTTCGGGTCTTCCTCCCAGTAGTTGACGCCGTTGAGCATCTTCCACGAAAACCAGAGTGCCCGGTGCCAAGGGTGATCGTGCGGGCTGAGACAGGTCAGCACAGTGCCATCGACCAGGGCCACCGGGTGGAAGTAGGGCTTGCGTGTTTCTTTGCCGTAGTTGAACTGCCAGACGGTATGGTGACGGTTGAGCAGGGCGATGGAACTGTCGCTCTGTTGCCACTTGTAATCCGGACGCTGGCTCACTTGCTCTGCGCTAAAACCTACATTGTTTCCCAAGGACTCGGCCAGGCCGAATATAACGCACAGGGCCAGGCCTAGCATGGCTAAGGCCCTGCGAAGATTAATTGCCATTCCTTCCCATAATGTATCCATCGGTTCACCTTTTCGTACGATTTGTTCCTAGCGTGCTGTCCCGGCTAAACGAATTGGGAACGTAGCGCCGGCGTCTCGCCTGCGTTACATTTTGCCCTCTCTCCTGGGGAGAGGGTGTCCCGCTACCGGCGCTTTCACCAGCCGGAGCCCCGCACCGTCCGGTGCAGGGTGGAGCGGGACGGGCCTACGCCCGCCGAAGGGGAACCGGCGAGCCGTAAACAACATCGGCTTCGGCCCGCAGGCGGGTGAGGGGCCGGTCGCACGGTGAGACTTTGCGTACTTTTCGGCCTTGCGTGAATGGCTTTTGCTCTTCCAAGTATTTGTTCCCAGCTTCTGCACGTTCGCTTTGGCGGAGAATTACGCCTCATACCGCCAGGGACTGCGCAAGGTGCGCTTCATAAGCCGATTGGCGTCGGGATCGTTGGGGAATATTTCCTTTTCCGGATCCCATTTCAGTTTGCGCTGCTGGAGCTTGAACGTAATCCAGGCAAGCTGGCAAACGGTTTCCGACCGCACGGCGACCTCGACGGGGCAAATCGTGCGGCCTCGAGACTTCACGCACTCGATGAAGTTCTTTTCGTGCAGATCGCTGACCGGCAGGTGGAGCTCGTTGGGACCGATCTTGGATTCCAGCAAGGATTTGGGTTGTGTCTCGAGAACGCCCCGATTGACGAACACCCAACCATCCGGTCCTTCAAAGGTGATGCCGTGCTTCACCCCCTCGAAGCCCGGGCCGGAGCCGGTGTAGTACACCTTCACACCATTGGCATAATCGTAATTGACGTCCCAGCTTGTGGGGTTGTCGCAAAGGGCATCATCGTGCGGCCACACTGCCGTGCCGGTGACATCGAGTGGACCCGTCAGCTCGGTGCCGTTGCCCCATTGGGCAATGTCAATATGGTGGATTCCCCAGCCGGAGACATAGCCAAGCGAATAATCACTGATATGAAACCAGTGCGGGTAGGTGAGGCGGGCTGTGGTATAGGGCGCCGAGGGCGCCGGCCCCAGCCACATCTCGTAATCCAGCCAGTCGGGGACGGGCTCCGGCTCGACCTTCTTCAGGCCGGCCCTCTCGTTATCCCCCTCGGGCCAGTGCCGGCCGCCCGATGCCCCGGAGTGGACTCCAACCTTGATCGTTTGCACCTTCCCGATACGGCCGTTAAGCACGAGTTCGCAGGCGAACCGAAATTCCTTGGACGACCGCTGCTGGGTGCCGAATTGAAATACACGCGCGCGCCGGTTCACTTCTTCCCGCAACAGCTTGATCTCGTCGATGCTCATGCCGAGCGGCTTTTGGACGTAGAGGTCTTTGCCTGCCCGCACCGCAGCCAGCGCGTGCAGCACGTGCCAGGAGTCCAAGGAAGCAATGCAGACGGCATCAATGTCGGGCCGCGCCACCAGCTCGCGGAAATCGTTGTACGCAGCGCAGACTTGTTTGCTGTATTCTCCGTTCACGATATGTTGCGCTTGTTCCCGCCGCCAACGGTTCGGATCGCACACCGCGACCACCTGCACATCCGGTTGGTTGATAAACGGACGCAACTGGCCTTGACCCATATTTCCAACACCGATGAACCCCACCGTGACACGGCCGCTCGGGGCAACGGCGCCCCCCAGACCCAGCGCCGAAGAAGGCACGATATAAGGGAACGCCAACGAAGCGCCGGCAACCCCAGCCGCCCTTCTCAAAAACTGGCGTCGATTTGTTTGCGATTTTTTGCGCATGAATTCGCCTCCGAAAAAGTGAACATTAAGGAGCCTTGTGGATTAAAGGCCGCAATGAAAGCGGCCGCCGAATAGATCAGACGCTACCTGATGCGCCGCGATGGCCCAGGCATCGATTTCAACCTCCGGCCCAATGCCGGCGCGAGCCTCATAATAGCCATTTCGGACAGCGGGTGCTCGCGGCATGTGGCCGCAGCGGCGGGGTAGATCATAGTCTTCCAGTGTTTCGGAATCAAGAAGTTAGGGAGATCGGCGTAGCCCGGCCCTTGGCCCCAACCCAAGAGGAGGCTCACCACAGAGGCCACAGAGTTCGCAGAGAAGACTCGTGCCTGGTTGCATTGGTAATCGTAATTATTCGTGACTCGCGGAAGGGCAGGGCTTTAGCCCCGCCCTTCCGCCCCCGATATATAGTGTCGCTAACTTCCGCAACTTAGCACTAGAAGTGTTTTCTCTGTGGTCTTTATACTACTAATCGCGAATTTCTTTTCGCACCGCGAAGATTTCTCCTCGCGTCAGCAGTGTCTCCGCCCTGTAGCATCCGGTGCGGGGCTCTGTGTCCTCCGTGGTCCGAAGAGTCCCGCAGGCGCGGGATCACCTGAGATGCTCCGTGTGCTCTGTGTTAAGGCTTGAAAAGAACGGAGAACATAGAGAGTCCCGTTTTGGTTGCGGTTACCGGGCCGCGCTGTGTTTCTTGACAGACGGAAAACGATAGGCTAGGATAGTATGTGAGGCTGGGGAAATGCTGAATGCTGAATTGTGAATTCTGAATTATGGTTTGTGAGTTGCACTATTATTTTTCGCCACTGCGAATTGCCTACCGATTGCTGCCAACCGCCTACCGCCCACTGCATTCGAAGGAGGCGGGATGGAAAGGGCTCTTGGCAGGCCTGGCAGAGTCGGATAAGATGTCACTGCCGACAGGGAAAGAAACAGCGAGCAACTCTAAAAAGTGAACGAACGACGCGGGAATGTCTATGAAAACAAACGGTTGATCTTCAAGCGGCAGGAGTAAAACGGGAATGTTATAGAAAAAAAAGATAGTTACGCGCTTAATACGGGAATGTCGATGAAAATAAAGGAGATAGAGTGTAGCCGGTCTGTGGTAGTTCGGGAAGCGCCGGTTCCAGCGGATTCTACGATTTTCCTGGTATGACGGCGTCCATGGGCAATCCCCGGTAGAAGCGCGCCAACGCCGCAATGTTCCGGTCATTGGCGCTAATCCGATTTTTTCCTGTGAACGCACCGATGGGTTTACCGAGGTACTCTGCGATGGGCAGTGGCAGCGAGTTATCCCGCGGTTCGGCGAAGCCGTAGAAATCAAGGTCACGGTTGTTGGGGTCAGCCAGGAATTTCGCGGCGTCGTGCGCGGCCCAGCCCACAAGGTTCTGAAGCATGCGAGTCCGCCTCCCCGCCATGCGCCGGCCGGCCTGATAAAGCTTGGGGTCCGGCGATTCGTTCATCGCCCAGTCGACTTGCTTCAGCAGGGGTGAGTTCTCGATGGTGGGGTCAGCCATATTACTGACGGAGAGCCATAGGACGCATTTGGGATTGGCCTTATCACGAGCCTCTTTGATGCGCGCCCAGCAGCGGTTGATGGCCTTCCGTTCGTATTCCAGCATGTCTTCCTTGGCCGGCGGTCCACTCGGGGGGAACGCTTTGCCGGTCAATTGGGAAAACAGTTTCTGCTCCGCCGGCAACCAACCCTTCTGCCGCAGCCTGTCAGCGGGGTTCCAGACCCAATCAAGCATGGTGCCGTCCATGCCGGTCTTCTGCATCGCATCACCTATGGAGTGTGACAGGTAATCCAGATATTCATCGGTGAGTGGGATGTGAATGTCGGAAGGTGCGCCGTAACTCAGGTCGGGATGGTCTTTGCCCCACTTTGAGTTGGCGCCTATGCAGAAATAGCCCATCACCAGCATCCGTTTCTTATGGGCAAGTTTGACGACTTCGGTAAGGAAATCGTGTTCCAGACCCGGCTGCGGGGGCACGAAGCCGCCCTTGTACCAGGCGTAGCCGTTGCAGGAGACAGCAAACGTCTGAATTACGTTGGCTCCAAGCTCTTCATACCACCGCACATGTTCTTCCGGAGAGGCCTCTGCCCAATGGCCCGGCGGAGCGAAAAAAGTTCTTTCCTCCACGGCGGGCGCATTGCGGGCCTTGTTCGGCTGATTCATATGGACCCAGTTGAAATCAATACAAAACGCCTTGATCTGCTTGGGGATGGTAAGTCCTTCTGCTTTCCCGGCCGCCATGATCGTGGCGCTCATCATTCTCGTGGCCCCTGCCGCAGCCGCGACATGTCCAAGGAAACTTCTCCTGGTCATCATCTCAATTCCTCCCTTAGATTGGTCGTGACTATACTACCTCAAAGCAGTGCCGACCCCGCAAGGCAGTGTCTGCATTTTGGGGCTCTGCCGAGCCAAAGCCCGGCGCTACAAAACCAAAGTGAGTCGCTACAGACTCCTCAGGATTTTTTGTCAAAGTGTGCGACGTGAAGTATGCTATGTAGCTTTGGTCCCAAATAGCCCTTGAGGGGGAGTCATGACCGAGCCCTTTTTGCAGGCTTCGAATTCAACACCAGCAAGCGCACCCCAGCCACAATTGCAGCGGCGGCTCGGGATCCTGAACGCCACCTCCATAAACATGTCGAACATGATCGGCATCGGGCCATTCATCACGGTTCCGCCCATCCTCGCCACGATGGGCGGTCCGCAGGCCCTTATCGCTTGGTTTGTAGGCGCTCTTCTCGCCATTTGCGACGGGCTGGTGGTTTCCGAACTCGGCGCTGCTTTGCCGGGAGCGGGTGGACCTTATCTATTTTTGCGCGACACCTTCGGCCGCGAGCGCTGGGGCAAGCTGATGGCCTGGATGTTCATCTGGCAGTTTCTCTTTTCGGGCACACTGGAAATCGCTTCGGGAAGTATCGGCATGGTGCAGTACCTGAGTTTCCTTTGGAAAGATCTCGCCCTGCATCCCTGGCGCATCAAGTTCCTGGCGGCGGGGATTTCAGCCCTGGTCATGTTTTCCTTATACCGAAAGATCCAGGACATCGCCCGGCTAATGATGATCCTCTGGATCACGACCCTGGTGACCACCGGCTGGGTGATTGTTTCCGGTCTTGCGAAGATGAACCTGCACCTCGCATTCGATTTTCCTCCCCACGCTTTCAGCATGAATTGGGCATTTCTGCTGGGCCTGGGGAATGGAACCGTCCTGGTGATTTACAACTATCTCGGGTACAACCAGGTCTGTTATCTCGGCGGGGAAGTGAAACGTCCGGACCGAACCATCCCCTATGCCGTAATTCTCTCCATATTGGCTGTCACCGTAATCGACTTTCTTCTCTCATTCAGTTTCGTATCGGTGGTTCCGTGGCGCGAGATGGTGAAGGAGGGGTCGCTGGCCTACAACGCGGTGGCTTCGGTTTTCATGGGCAGAATCTACGGTCAGTGGGCGGCCTTTATGATCTCAGGAATGATCCTGTTCACTGCCTTTGCCTCCGTATTTGCCCTCATGCTTGGGTATTCAAGAGTGCCCTACGCGGCCGCGCAGGATGGAGCGTTCTTCCGCTATTTCGGAGTGCTTCACCCTCAAGGAGAGTTTCCCCATCGCTCGCTTGTCCTGGTGGGGCTACTGTGCATCGTCGCCAGTTTCTTTGGGTTGGTGCAGATCATCACCGCTTTGATTCTGGCGCGAGTCCTGGTGGTTTTCGTTGGCCAGATCACCGGCTTGTTCATTATGCGCAGGTACCGTCATGAAATAAACCTGCCCTTCAAGATGTGGCTTTATCCTATTCCGGCGATTCTGGCGTTGATGGGTTGGGTCTTTGTGTTCGTGAGTCCTTTAAGCCAGCCTGGAGGATGGAGATATATGCTCTATGCCTTTGGGACCATCATTGCAGGATTAGCGGCATATCTCGCCTTGGCCTCCCAAAAGCGTGACTGGCCTTTCGCCCCTCGGGTCCAGGGCGTCCAGAGATGACTTCATGCTGTCCGAGCCTGTTAGCCGCGGTCCCGCCTTGCCTGGCGGGCAAGTCTTTCTGTGTCCGAGAGCCGGCGACGTATTATCCCGTGCCTTCTTTTGCTATAATGGAAGCATAGTGGAAGGGCGATCCGTTTCGGGTGATAGCAGCACGGCCGCGCGTGAACATGGACGTTGGCCTCCTTGTGCTTCGCACGTCGGGGCCGACCATAGCTCCGCATTCCCGGCACTCGACTCTAAGACCCCGTGTCCAGACTTAGGTCGTCACGAAGACTTCGGAGCTGTCCGACGTTTCAATCTGGGGGTATTTCAAGGAAATCTATGGCAACCACTCATGTTGAGTTGAAAGAAAGGGAATCGTCTGCCGAGCAGAAGAGAGTCGTAAATGATCTCAGTATTCAGGTCGCAACCGTAAACGGGTCGGGGAGCCAAACCGCAAACAGTGTCCTTTTGAGGGCCATTTTCCAGATGGGGATTCCCGTCTCCGGCAAGAACCTGTTCCCGTCGAACATCGCCGGCCTGCCCACCTGGTTTACGATTCGCGCCTCCAAGGACGGGTACATCGCCCGCCGGAGCGACAGCGAGTTTTTGGTGGCGATGAACCCTGAGAGCGCCGAAGAAGATGTATTAGCCCTGAAGCCCGGCGCCGCTTGTGTTTACGACGAGCGCCTGAATCTGGGACGGCTTCGCGATGATGTGGTGTTTTATCCGGTGCCTTTTGACCAGCTCGTGGCGCCCGTCTGCCCCGATGCCAGGTTGCGCAAGTTAGTCCGAAACATGATTTACGACGGCGTGCTCGCCAGGCTGCTGGGTATCGAAATGGAAGAGATCCAGATCGCCCTGCGCAAGCAGTTCAAGAAGAAGGCCAAGGCTGCGGACCTGAATTTCAATGCAGCTCAGGCCGGCCACGACTACGCCGCGAGGACTTTCCAGAAGCAAGATCCCTTCTATTTCGAGCGCATGGACGCGACGCGCGGGAAGATCATTGTGGACGGCAACTCGGCTTGCGCGCTGGGAGCGATGTTCGCCGGGGTTACGGTGGTGACCTGGTATCCCATCACTCCTTCTTCGTCAGTCTGTGAAACGTTGATCGCGTATATGAAGCGGTACCGCGTGGACAAGGAAACCGGGAAGGCGACGTTCGCCATCGTCCAGGCAGAAGACGAATTGGCAGCCATCGGAATGGTGATGGGCGCCGGTTGGGCCGGAGCGCGGGCCATGACGGCTACCTCCGGTCCCGGCATTTCCCTTATGACAGAGTTCACCGGCTTCGGCTACTACGCAGAAATTCCGGCTGTCATATACGACATCCAGCGGGTGGGACCCTCGACGGGTTTGCCGACGCGCACCGCCCAAGGTGATATGCTGAAGAATGCCTTCCTCTCCCACGGTGACACGAAGCACATCATGTTGATTCCTAGCTCCGTCGAAGAGTGTTTCACGTTATCGATCGACGCCTTCGACTTGGCGGAAGAGTTCCAGACTCCGGTGTTCGTCATGAGCGACCTCGACCTCGGGATGAATAACTGGATGGCTGATCCTTTCACCTATCCCGAGAAGCCCATGATGCGTGGAAAGGTGCTCAGCGCTGAAGATGTCCGCCGCCTGGGCGGGTTCGCTCGTTACAAGGATGTGGATGGCGACGGGATTGGCTATCGGACTCTCCCCGGCACGCCCGAACCCATGGCCGGTTACTTCACGCGCGGGAGCGGCCACAACGAGAAGGCCATCTACAGCGAACGCCCCAACGATTATGTTGACAACATGGACCGCCTGGCGCGGAAGCTCGAGACGGCCCGCGCGAAGGTCCCCAAGCCGGTGATCCGGGAAAATGGCAGGAATGAAATGGGCATCATCGCTTATGGCACCAGCCACTGGGCGGTGCTGGAAGCCCTCGATCAACTAAAGGGAGAGCAGGATATTGATGCCGGCTATTGCCGCCTGCGTGCTTACCCGTTCTCTCTGGAAGTCCGCGACTTCATCCGCCGGTACGATCGAGTTTATGTGGTGGACCAGAATCGCGACGCCCAAATGCTGGGCCTCTTGCGGCTGGAACTGGAAGTAGAAGACATCAAGAAGTTGCGCAGCGTGCGGCATTACGACGGTTTGCCCATTGATGCGCGCAGCATCACGGACGCGATAGTTTCCCAGGAGGCACAGAACTGACATGGCAACCACCACCGTTCCTCCGGCTTCGCCGGCTAAAGTCAACCGCCTCGGCCTCGAGATGGCCAGCTACAAGGGCAACAAGAGCACCCTCTGCGCCGGGTGCGGTCATAACGCTATCTCCGAGCGCATCATCGAGGCCTGCTTCGATATGGGCATTGAACCGCATCGTGTGGCCAAGCTTTCAGGCATTGGCTGCTCCTCGAAGAGCCCGGCCTATTTTCTGCGCACCGCTTATGGTGTGAATTCGCTCCACGGGCGGATGCCCTCAATTGCCACGGGCGCCATGCTGGCGAACCGGAATTTGATTGCCCTGGGCGTAAGCGGTGACGGCGACACAGCTTCTATCGGGGTCGGCCAGTTCGTGCACCTGATGCGCCGGAACATGCCTCTGATCTACATCATCGAGGACAATGGCGTTTATGGGTTGACCAAGGGTCAGTTCTCTGCTACAGCCGACATCGGTTCCAAACTAAAGACGGGTGTAGTGAACGACCTGCCGCCCATCGACACTTGTGCGCTTGCCATCCAGCTCGGCGCCACCTATGTGGCGCGTTCATTCTCGGGTGACAAGAAGCAGTTGTCAGCCTTGCTGAAAGGCGCGCTGGCCCACCGCGGGACTTCTATGTTGGATGTGATTTCGCCTTGTGTGACCTTCAACGATCACGAGGGATCAACGAAGAGCTATAGCTATGTGAAAGACCATGACGAGCCTCTGGCCGACGTGAGCTTTGTCCCCTACTTCGAAGATATCGCGGTGGATTACGACCCGGGCTCAACCATGGACATCACCATGCACGACGGTTCGCATATCCTGCTGCGCAAACTCGAGGAATCTTACGATCCTACCAATAAGATAGAGGCCCTTCGCTTGCTGACAGAATCCCACGACAAGGGGGAGATCATTACCGGCCTGTTCTACGTGAACACCCAGCAGGAGAATTTCCTCACCCTGTTGAATGTCGTTGACGAGCCGCTGGCCACTTTGCCGGAGTCAAAAGTACGGCCGCCGAAAGAGGTCCTCGAACAGATTATGCAGGCGCTGATGTAAGGGCGCACGAGCTGTTTAATAGGGGGGCTGGGCGTTCGTGATCAAGGCGGCGCTGCTCGTAGGTAAGTCAGCCCTTTGGTTTCTCGACTGGAAGCCCCGCCTCTGTCCATCCCCGCCAGCCTCCGTCCACTGAGACCACACGCTTGTAACCCATCTTCTGAAGATTGTCAGCGACCATCGCGGAGCGATAACCACCACCGCAATAAAGGAGAATCTCTGCCTCCCGATTGGGGATTTGCGCTTCGATGTCGCGCTCGATAATTCCCTTGGAAAGGTGTTTTGCCCCGGGGATGTGCCCGGCAGCCCATTCATGATCCTCGCGCACGTCGATGAGATGGAATTCTCCCTTCGCCTCCAGCCTTTCCTTCAACTCCGGGATAGTAGTCTGGCGGATGCGTTGTTTCGCGTCCTCGACCAGCGCCAGGAAGGCGGGGGAATGCTGTTTTGCCATGGAATAGACCTCCAGTCACTCTCGCAGTATCGCCCAGCTTGAAGGCGTGGTGCAAGGCGATCAACCGCATCGTGCTGACCTCGGCCGCTCGTTCTATTTTGTGTCAGTCCCTAACCGCCTAACCTCTCCCTTCTGGCCTTTCAGAGCGCTCTGATACGGATGGAGCCGCCGCTTGTATGCATGTGGAGCATCTCTCCGCCTGAGCCAAGTGAACCGTGCAGGCTGGTGTTTGAAATCTTTCCCACCACTTGAATGGGCAAATCACCGGCGGTGACAGAGCCGCCGGAAGTGGAGGCGTCAATCTCAAGATTGGAGGAGCGGTCCAGCCCCGCCTCGATCGACCCCCCGGAGGTCTCAAGCACTCCGCCGTGCGAGCTCCCCCGCCCGAAATTCACGGAGATCGAGCCGCCGGAAGTCTTGGCCTCGACATATCCGGTCACGCGATCGACGCGAATCGGCCCTCCGCTCGTGTGTGCGGTGAGCGAGCCGTCGATCGAGGCCGCTTCAATCTGCCCTCCGGATGTATCCACTCGCGTGTCCCCGCCAATTTCCTGCAAATGGATCGGGCCGCCGGAGGTCCTCGCATCGAGTTTTCCGGACAAGCCGGAAACCTCTATCGCGCCGCCCGAGGTCTTCAGCTCAGAGTCGCCCCGAAGGTTGGCGAGTTTGATGCTTCCCCCTCCAGTCCGTATTTCTGTTTGCGTCTGGGAGGGGACTTCGACTTCGAAATGGACGGAAACGTGGTTGCTCCAACCGAAATGGTCCTTGCGGCGCACAGTCACGCTTGCACTCCCTGGGTTCTCCCCGAAGTCGATGTTGTAGAGAGAGGCAAAGTCATCGCGGTCGAAAGTGATTACCACCCGCGCCCCGGAAGACGACGCGCCGGTCAAGGTCACGCTGCCCACATCGGATGCGAGCACGAACCGCCCATTAGGTTCGAGCTTCAAGTTTCTTTCAATCCGGGCACCGGCATTGGCAAGCGTAGCGAGAGCCGGTGTGATAAGTACTGCAAGCAGCAGGATGCTGAGCTTTCTCATCTTTTCCTCCAGAAACAAAATTCCCTATCCAGGATAACGGTTACGGGGCCGCGAAAGTTCCGTCGAGCTATAAGAATATTGGACGGAACAGAGAACGCAAGGTTAGCAGTGTCCCGTGCAAAGTGCTTGTTTCAAAGCCGGGTCTATTCATCGCTATAGACGAAGACGCCGCCCATCCGGACCTTGACCAAGATATCCTGTGCGCCCGAGGGATTCCAATAGGAAATTCTGGGGCCAAAGCCGGCGTTGCCCTCTCCGTGCAGATTACTCTGCACGTATCCTAACCAGGTGAGGGCGTGCAGCGAACGCAGGCGATCAATGGACGGAATATCAATCTCGACATCGCCATAGTTGACCAGGATTTGCTCTTTCCCTTCCACCCCACGAACAACAACATCCCCATCCACACACTTCAGAACGAGGTTGGCGTCAAAAGGCATTTTGATGCGGTAATTAACCGTAAGCTGCGCCTCGCCCCGAAACGGCCGCCACAGACGGCGCGGCGGGTAGAGAGTGCGGAGCAGTATGCGCTTGTCCTGCCCCTCGAGGACTACAGTGAGTCTCTCATAGAGTGGTTTCGCCGCTTCTTTAGACCTGGCGCGCACTACCTTCTCGGCTTCAATTTCCAGGCGTGGCTCGTCCCAGCCCTCGATTTGAATGTCACCCAACCGAGTATCAACAGTTAGCAGGCCATAAGAAAACATACGGACAGAATATAGAGACACTTGGCTGAATTCGTCAGCGCGCGCGGAACCGCGCAAAGCCCACAGAACGCAGAGCGAAATCAACAACCACTTTGTCTTCCAGGCCATTTGCTTACCGACCCTTGCCATCGCCGGCGAGTCGCTTGTCTGGCTCACAATAATTTATCCTACTGCCAACAGGCGGCTGGAGCAATTTTCAATTTTAAGGTGTTCGGCGGCCAACCCATAGGATGACGGTGGAGCGCCTTGCTTCAGCAACCCATCAAAGCAAAAGCCCGGCAAGAAAGCCGGGCTTGATAGAACTGGTTGCTTAGACGCTGGGCAACGTGGTGAGTGAATATTGAATGAGCGGCGTGCACCCGCCCCGGTTACGAGGACAGGAAGACCGTGTCTACTTCACGGTATTGAATCGCTTCTCGATTTCGGCCCAGTTCACCACGTTCCACCAGGCGCCGATGTATTCGGCGCGGCGGTTCTGGTACTTGAGGTAGTAGGCGTGCTCCCACACATCGAGACCCAGGACGGGATACTTGCCCTCGATCACAGGGTTGTCCTGATTGGCGGTGGAGTAGATGTCGAGCTTTCCACCCTGAGCCGTCAGCCAGGCCCAGCCTGAGCCGAAGCGTCCCAGAGCGGCGGCAGTGAATTTCTCTTTGAACTGGTCGAAGCTGCCGAAGGTGCTTTTGAGCGCTTCCGCCAGATGGCCGCTGGGCTGCCCGCCTGCCTTGGGCGCCATAATCTGCCAGAACATGGAATGGTTGATGTGGCCACCGCCATTGTTGCGCACGGCCGTGCGGATGTTTTCCGGAACGAGGCTCAAGTTGTTGGCCAGCAGTTCCTCGATGGTCTTGCCGGCCAGGTTCGGCGCCGACTCCAGCGCCTTATTCAAATTGGTCACGTAAGTTCCATGGTGCTTGCCATGGTGAATCTCCATGGTGATCTTATCGACATACGGTTCCAGCGCGTCAAGAGCGTAGGGTAGCGATGGAAGTGTAAACGGCATAGAAGCTCCTTTTGTTTGTGTTATTGAGGTTCCCTGATTTACGTCTCACAATATTTGATGCAGCCGCTTGTTGAAAGACTCAACTTCTGCGGTCGGAATGGAGGGCAATGGTTCGCGTTCAGTGCTTTAGCGCGGAGTTCTGAAGCGACTCGAGTGTCGCTTGGTCGAGGTCGACGGTTCGTGTGGGGAAGGGGATGGCGATGTCTTCTTTGGCAAAGCGCGCCAGGATGCGCTTGCGCAACTCGCCCTGCACGGGGATCTGATCTTCAAATCGCTGCACATTCAGGTTGAGCGAGAAATCCAAGGAAGAATCTCCGAACCCCGGATTTAAGCAAACGCTGGGAGGCGAGTTCAAGAGCAACCCCGCAAGCCCCGCTTGGGCGGCTTCACGCGTGACATCCAGAAGGACTTTTTCTACCAGGCCGGGGTCAGATCTGGGTTCCGCCGCCCCACGCGGCGCAAGAAAAGGACCAAGACTTTGGAGGGGAAATAGAAGACCACCACAATGGTCAGAGCCAAGATCAGCTTCGAACCAACCCTCTCAAACCGATGCGGGAGCGGGAGGATTTCCAGGCCGGCGTAAATGGAACTGAGGAGCAGCAAGGGGACCGGCAGTGACTCCAATAATGAGAAAACCAGCTCTCCCCAAGTGTTCGCCAGTTTCTTGGTCCAGTGGTGGATGATCCGATTCAGAACTAATCCCAGACCTAGAGAGCCGATCACCAAAGTGGCAAAGAAAAGCATGTAGAACACCACTGGGCTGAGGTGTAGGGCTCGGGCCAGATCTTGAACCATATTCCTGATCTCCTAGTGCGATGGCAATGGACTCTAAGATAACTTGCCTTAACCGCTTTCCGCAAATCGCATCCGGTGGGGGTAGTGGTGTCGTTCGCGAGATATGGGCACTGCAAGTCGCAGTCATTCCTGTGAAACCGCGAATCCACTCCGCAAATTTTAGGAAATGCGCTGTCAACGGACTGGATTCCCGCTTTCGCGGTAATGACCGGTGTTTCGTGATGGATGCCATTCCGAATGTCACCCTGACCGGGATGGGCGGCAAGTGGTAGAGATCGGCTCCGGCACCGAATTACGAAGGATCGGCATCTAATAGGGGAGAGAAGAACTCGGTCACGCGTCGTTTAGCAGGGTGCGGAAAGAGCTTTGTGAATCCGTGAGCCATCGAATCATTCCGACGCCGCTCTGCGGGAGAGAAAGCTGGCTCTGTAAACAAGGGACTTGCGAGATTTCTCTTCGTCCGCCAATAAGAAATGGTGGACTCCTCGGAATGATGCGTTGACTGACGGACTAGACGGGTTTTTCAGCAGTCTGTTAGGGTTGACAAATATTAAGGAGGGTCTATCCTAGCGAAACGAGCAAGAGTCACTTGCGTGGTAGAATGACGCCGCTTAAACTTGCAGGCCTCCGGGTGCGCGCAAGATCAAAATGTCGAAGACGAGGTTGATGGCTATGCCCACTAAACACAAAACCAATATTGACTTTAATACTCTTCCCATCCTGCCCGTGCGTGATACGGTGCTGTTCCCGAACGCTATCTTGCCGCTTACCGTGGGGCGCGATAGCTCCCTGAAGCTGGTCAGCGATCTGAAGGATGAGGAAAAGTTCATCGGAGTGATTGCGCAGCGCGACCCGCGGGTGGACAACCCTCAGCCGGTTGACCTCTTCCAGATCGGGACTGTGGCTTTCGTACATAAAATCATCAAGCTGCCCAGTCAAAGCCTGTTCATCTTCGTGGAGGGCTTGCAACGGATTGCGGTGGAGGAAGTCACTCAGGTTGAGCCTTACATGATCGGGCGTGTGAAGCCGTTGCAGGACCTCATGCCGACGGAGAAGCAAGCTGATTTTGATGCTATGGTCCGCAGCGTCACGACACTCTTCCAGCAGGTTGTGCAACTTTCGCCGACCCTCTCGGACGACCTCCAGACTG
>CAWHWE010000079.1:0-12765 GCA_963832915.1 uncultured Acidobacteriota bacterium | reverse complement strand
TTACGGCCGAGCTTCAAACACCAGGTTGAAGGGCGTCTGGGCGGCACGGCGGAAATGGGTGAATCCGGCACTCGTCACTACGTCGCGTAGCCGGGCTTCCCCAGCCTGAGCCCCAAGTGCGAGCCCGACTTCCTGGGCGCGCGAAGCCGGTGTGCAGACCATTGTCGAGGCGCAGTAATACACGCGGCCGACGGGATTCAGATTTTCTTCCAGGCGATCATTGGCGTAGGGCTCCACAATCATCCAGGTCCCGCCTGGGGCCAGGGTTTCGCGGACGTGCGCCGCAGCGCCAACGGGGTCTCCCATGTCGTGAAGGCAATCAAAGAACGCCACCAAGTCATATCCCTTTCCTGGATATCCTTTGGCCCAAGCGACTTGGAACCCCACCCGATCCCCCACCCCAGCCCTGGTCGCAGATTTCCAAGCATGCTCAATGGAAGGCGCGTGATAATCGAACCCAACGAACTGCGACTTCGGGTAGGCTTGCGCCATCAGGACCGTGGAAGAACCATGTCCACAGCCCACGTCGGCAACCTTGGCTCCGGCTCTCAGCTTTGTCTCAACCCCATCGAGCGCGGGGATCCAGGAACTCATGAGGTTAGCCGCGTAGTTCGGTCGGAAGAAGCGCTCCGTCCCTTCGAACAAGTCGGCATCGTGTTCGTGCCATCCCACTCCCGTGCCGGTCCGGAAGGCTTCGGCGATTCGCGCTTGATCTTTGATCACGGCCGAAATGACCTGGAAAGCCCCTGGTAAATAGGCCGGGCTATCCTCCACTGCCAACGCAAAGGCCTGTTCATCGGGCAGAGTGTATCGCCCGGTGGCAGCGTCGTAGGCCACGTATCCGCCCGCGGCTTGCGCGGCCAGCCATTCGCGCACATAGCGCTCGGTAGTTCCGGTTTTCTGGGCAAGTTCCGCTGAGGTCATCGGCCCTGCGCCCGCCATCGCCTTGTACAAACCAAGCCGCTCCCCCAGAATCACCAGCGCAGCATTCATGGCGGCTCCCATTTCCCCCACCGCCTGTCCCATGAATTTCTCGAGTTTCGCCTGATTGATTTCCATAGTTGACACCCTCCCGCATGAGAGTAAATAGCCACGAGACGAAGCAATTCTCTTCTCGGGGCGACGAATAAGTTGTGTGAAAGGTATGTACCCTGATACCAGCTTTCAATATGCCAGTTTTCTTACAAGCCTGCAAGGATTTTCGCCAGTTCCGGAAGCGATGAGATTCTGGGGCACACAGCGTCAGGGTAAGCGCCTACACCGTCCATAAGGACTCCCGTCAACCCCGCGAGCTGCGCGCCGCCCACGTCCGTCGCATAGGTGTCACCCACAAACACGGCTTCCGAACCCTTCACGCCTGCGCGCTGAAGCGCCAGCTTGAAGATCTCCGGGTGTGGTTTCTCAATGCCTACGATGGCTGAATCCAAGATAGCCTGGAAATAGGGGGCCAGGCCCAAACGGACGAGTTGACCTTCCAGAGTTCCGGTGGCGTTCGAGATCACTCCCAGGGTGTAGCCCTGGGCGCCCAGCCATTCAAGAAAGGCAGGCGTATCGGGCATTACGCGAGACCAGAGCTGGATGTCTTGGAAGCTCGCGATCAAGCGCTTGGTAAGCTCACCCGGTTCGCTCTTCGGGGCGCCGAGCCTGCGCGTAAGCTCGTGCAAATACTCCGACCAATAGTAATAGTCAATCTTCTTTGGAACCTCACCGCTTCGGATCTGCGGCCACAGCCAATCATCCAGTTTTTGTTTGGCCAGACGCTCCGCAGCGTAGAAGTCCTCCAGCGTGGCCGAATAGCCACATTCCTTCAAATCCGTGATGATGACCTCGAGTCGGGGGAACAGCAGCGTGTTGCCCGCATCCAGTAAGACGGCGCGGATTCGTCTTTGACTCATTTCAGCTCCGTAGCAAGATGCTAAGAAAAATGTCTAGTCCGTTAGTATACCAGCACTGCTCACCGATTAATTTCGACCGCCGTTATTGACGGATAGGGGCGCTCTATTTGCCTTGACCTGCTCTCCGCTTCTCTTTAGATTTAGGAGGATGGGGAAAAAGCATGTGATTCTAAGTGCAGTTGTCAGTCGTCAGCGGTCGGTCGAACAGAACGGGGCTGGAGCGATTTTGGATTTTAGATTTTGGCTTTTGGATTGCGTCAAACAGCCGCCTGCGACCGACCTTCTGTTTTCTGCGTTCTGCCTTCTACTTTTCTGCTCGTCACTCGTCACTTCTCACTCGTCACTGCGCTTCCGCCGCCGCGCTTTTGGGCCTGTTGTTGTTGCTGAATCCTGTTTCTCTGCGGGGCGCGCAAGCGGCTCAACGTCCGGCAACCGATTCCGCGGCGTCGCCGCAGGCTGCCGCAAAGCCCTCTCTGGAGGAGCAGGAATCGCAGGCGCTTCAGGATGCGGTCCGTTCCTCTGAGGACAATCCCCAGGCGCTGATCAAGAACTTGGAAGGTTTTCTCGGGCGGTTCCCTGAGAGCGCGCAACGCGAGCAAATTCTTCATGTCATTTACAAGTCCGCCCTGCGCGGCAACGATCCTCAAACGGCTATCGAGTGTGGCGAAAAACTGCTGGGACTGAAGCCCGGCGATACCGATCTTCTTTCTTCGCTGGTGGACCTGCTCGACCGGCAGGGCGACGCTTTCAGCCGCGTCAAAGCCCTCCACTACGCCACGGGTTTCGTCGACCGCGCGGAAATGGAACTCAAGGGAGCAGCCCGGTCTGCGGGGGGCAAGGACAAGGTCCCCGATTCGCCCACCATCATGCTCGCCACGGCCTACCTGATGCGAGGGAAGCTTTACGCCAAGTCCGGCGAACCAGACAAGGCTGTGGCGGATTACGAAAAGAGTTATGCCGCCTATCCCTCGGAACAGCTTGCGGAGCGGCTGGGTGACCTGGCCGCAGAGAGGAACGACCTCAAACGAGCCGTCAATGATTATGCCACGGCGCTCGCCTTCCCCGGGCCCGGTGTCGAACCGTCGAAGCGGGAGGAAGTTCGCCGGAAACTGGGCAGTTGTTACCTGAGGCTGCACGCATCCGAGAAAGGCCTGGGTGATTTGGTCCTCGCCCGCTACGACGAGCTGGTACGCACGCTCGCTCCACGATTGCAGGACTCGAGCCAGCCCAACGCCAATCTTCGAGATCCCTTCGCTTACGTCCTCCAGCGCACCGACGGCTCGCCGCTGCCCCTGGCTGATTACCGCGGCAAAGTTCTGGTGCTGGAGTTCTGGGCCACCTGGTGCGGCCCTTGCCGCATGGAGGGGAAGCTGCTCGAGAGTGTCACTGAGAAGTTCCGTAATGAGCCTGCAGCCGTGTTCCTGGCCGTGAACGTTGATGAGGACCCGGCGAACGTGCCGGCCTTCCTCAAGGAAGAGCAGTGGACTACACCAATTGCCTATGATCGGGGACTCGGCCGGCTCCTCGGCGTGCAATCGCTCCCCACCCTGGTGATCTTCGATCGCAACGGCCACGTGGTCTTTCGCCAGGAAGGTTTGGCTCCCTCCATCTTCGTCGAAACCCTGGACAAGAAAGTGCGTGAGGCCCTGGGTCAATCTGTTGCAGCCAGCTCACATTAGGTCGCCTGGGCACTAGCACCCGTCTAGTACCCTTCTTCTTGGCCTTCGACCCTCACCTTGCCGGCGAAGTGCCGGTAAACGTGCACGGAATAGCTGGCGGCCAAGAGCATGCCTATGATCCACCAAGCGAGGCCCACGCGGAGGCCGTAGTCACCGGCTTTAGCGTTGTAAATCGTTAATGAATGGGCGGGATTGGAGCTGGCAGGCAGCACCAGGGGGTACAATCCAAACACCACACTCGTCAGCATTCCCAGTAAGTAGACGCAAGAGGCGAGGAAACTCTTGAGGTCGTCTTTCCTCAGCATGAACCACGCCATTCCTGCCAGCCCCGCCAACGCCAGCCCGGGGAACACGTAACCCAAGGGATGCTGCGAGAGGTTCGCAGGGACATGCGGTTGGACAAGGAAAGTCAAAACGGTAAGAAGGAGCGTGAAGGCCAGAACGCCCCACCAGGCAGCTCGGGCCAGCCTCTGGGCTCGATCGTGCACGGAGCCTTCGGTCTTCACAGACAGCCACAGGGCGCCGTGAAGGCCAAGTGTGAACAAGGCTGCCAGTCCAACCAGAATCGTGTACCAGTCGAGAATGCCTGTGTTCGCTCCCAAGCGGAAGTTGGTCCACAGTGCCTCAAAAAAATACCCCTGGTCGTTCAAGGGGACTCCTCGAACTACATTGCCCAGGGCTGCACCGTAAAAGACCGCAAGCAGGAAGCTCGCAGCGGCGAAGACAACATCCCAAAACTCGAGCCAGACTGGGCTCTCCAACTGTCCACGGAATTCAATCGAGACGCCGCGCAGAATGAGCAGCCAGAGCACGATCATGAGGGGCAGGTAGAAGCCGCTGAACCCCGAGGCATAAAGAACTGGGAAGGCAAAGTAAAGCGTTCCGCCGGCAGCCAGCAGCCAAACCTCGTTCCCGTCCCATACGGGCCCGATGGAGTGGATGACCAGGCGGCGCTCCTCCTCAGTCTTTGCCACAAGCAGATGGATTGCTCCGGCGCCAAGGTCAAACCCGTCGAGTACGACATACATAGCGATCATAATGGCGACCAAACAGAACCATACCGTTTCCATGCCTGTGACTCCTTACCCTCATTACAGGGACTCGGGTCCCGCTTCACGAGCCCCTCTTCCGGGTTCTCAATACCCCGATCAAACGATTAAGCATCTTCCCGATATCTTCAACCGGCTTCATAACTACTCGAAGTTCATCACATCCAACTCTTTGTAATTCTGAATCACAAGTCACCCTGTCCTCAAGTCCCGAGTCCCGAGTCCCGAGTCCCTAGCCCCGGTTCCGGTCCCCGCTCGACTATGCGATAGACGAGGAAGAGGAATAGAATGCTGAGCGCGGTGTACATCCCCATGAAACCAATCAGGGTAAACCAGACATTCCCTGAGGACACTTGTGGCGATATGCCGGCCTCGGTACGCATCAAGCCATAGATGACCCAGGGTTGGCGGCCCACTTCGGCCGTAATCCAGCCGGCCGTGTTAGCGATGTAAGGGAATGGAAGCGAAAGCATGAGGACCCAGAGCATTCCGCGTGAGGTGAACAAGGTCCCCCTCGCCAATTTCCATGCGGCAAGCACCATAATGGCGATGAAGATCGTGCCCAGCCCCACCATAACGTGATAAGAGTAGTAGAGTATGGGTATATTATCCGGCCAGTCCTGCTGCGGGAAGGCGTCCAGCCCCTTTACTTCCGACATCCAACGGCGGTAAGTGAAAAAACTCAACATGCGGGGGACCGAGAGCGGATTGTCAAGACGTTTATTGTCCATGTCGGGCTGACCGAGAATGGCAATAGGCGCTCCTGCCCGAGTGTAAAACAGCCCTTCCATGGCAGCTAGTGTGACGGGTTGGTGGCGGGCGATCATCCGGCCTTGGCCGTCGCCGCTGGGGAAGAGCTGGAAGATCGCGGCCAGGGCGCCGGCTATTACTCCCACGCGCACGAAGGTCCGGCCATAGGACTCATGCCTCCCAGCCAACAAATAGAATGCTCCCAGCGCGGCCATGACGATAGCCGCAGTGACGACGGCGCCACTCATGTTGTGCGCGTACTGCCAAATGCCCCAGGCATTCAGGAGCAATCCCCAGAAACTGGTCAGCATGATTTCGCCATGCGGCCCCATCGCGTAAGCGACGGGATGCTGCATCCAGGCGTCCGTGGCGACAATCAGGTAGCCCGAAAGCCAGGAGCCCAGGAACACCATGAAAGCGGCGAACCAATGCCCCTTGGGTCCTAGTCGCTTTTCACCGAACAAGAACAGTCCCAGGAAGGTCAACTCGAGGAAGAAGGAGAAAACCCCTTCCATCGCCAACGTCTGGCCAATGACGCCCCCGGCGGTTCTGGAGAACTGGGCCCAGTTTGTGCCGAATTGGAATTCCATGGGAATGCCGGTCACTACTCCCATGGCGAAGTTGATGCCGAAGACCTTCGCCCAGAAGCGCGCGGCGCGGTTGTAGTGCTCGTCGCCGGTGCGTAGCGCCATGGTCTTCAGAATCACGATCAGCAATGCCAGCCCCATGGTGAGCTGCGGAAACAAATAATGGTAGGTGACCGTGAAAGCGAAATGGAGGCGATGAACGGCCAGTGCGTCGAACATAAAGGCCTCGATATCAGTGTAAGTTCTGGGCGGCGTGACCGTCGCTCTGGTGACCCATTATAAACCAGAGCTCCGAATTACAAATAACTAATTCATTTTCAGCAACATTCCGGTTTTAAACGGGAATGTCCTTTGTTATCAACAAGATTCCCGCTTCGATCCCAAGTCTTTGGCAGTTGTCCTTTGTTTTCATAGACATTCCCGCGTCGTTCCTTCACTTTTTACGTTACTGCCACTTCTTCTACGCCTGTGGAAAGGACATCTTGTCCCAGTCCGTCACCACAGAAATATCCCGACAGCAGATAGCGCTAGTAGTCTAGCCTATCTACCTTCCCATGTCAAGAGAGCATAGAGTTATATCGGTGCTGGAATCACCTGCTATAGGGCAATTACCGGGAGTCGGCTTCAAGAGCGTCCCTGCCATTCTGTTAGTAGACATTATGTTCAATCAAGAAATATTAATCAATCGCATAAAACTGCTTGACAAGGTACAAACGGAGGAGTACTGTGGCCGGTCAGTTCAGGATTTAACGTCGCGTGCAGACTCTCGTGCGGCATTATCGCTCAGTTCGCCCTCATGCCTCATATTTCTTGCCGGAGGTGTCGCCATGTTCAGGCAGGCCGTTTGGCTCGCTGGCGTCGGCCCTTCGCAACGCACTTGTTTTCTCACTGCCCTCAGCGCCGCTGCCTTGCTCAGTCGGCCAAAGCCGGAGGGCTTGCGAGCCGCGAGGTTATGCAAACGATGATAACTGTTATGTGGGCGTATTTGAATGGGAATTATTCAATGTAAGCGGTCCAGCCATGGATTAAGCACTTAACGTTGCCGGCGAATAGGAGGCAGGTATGCTCGCGTCGCGATTCTTCAAGTCCCTGTCCTCTGCTTGTTTTCTTCTACTTATCGCTGCTCCTTTTTCGTTCTCACAAATTACCAACATCACCGACGACCAAACCACCCCGATTGCGGGCGCAGGGCATAACTACATTCAGTCTGGCAATGAGATAGTAAATCCCGCCAACGGCTCCGTCAGCTTCCGGTTCGATGCCGGCGTCCCCAAGGGCCGTGGTCTCACGGTGCCTTTCATCTTTGCCTACGACACAAATGGCGCCCTGCACGCTACCCCCTTAAACCCGAGCCCGCAGCAGGCAACTTGGACATCCAATAATGGATTTGGCTGGGGAGGGTGGTCGTTCACGGTGCCCTTCCTCAGTTGGTCATCCCGAAATGTGACCGACCCGCACAACCCGAGTAACGTATGCAACTATGTCACCGACTTTGTTTTCCAGGACCCGACGGGCGGCCGTCACTTTTTTGGAATGTTGGGTTGGCTGACGACCAGTACGGATTGCGCGGGACTCAACGTGCCCTCGCCCTCGCTTTTTGGCGCCGATCACGAATACTCTGCCGTCGCCACCTCGCCGGCTGCTTCGCTTGTCATGGTCACAGACATCACTACTGGCACTGCTTATTCCTTTAATGTCGCCCCACCGTACACATCCATGGGCGCGAGTTTTGTCGAAGACCGCAATGGCAATAAAGTTGTCTTTAGCCCTCCCTATTATCCCCCTAGTCCTGCCTCATTAACCGTCACTGACACTGCCGGGAGGGCACTCACAGTTTCCAGTTCTAGCGTGCATGTCCCGGGGTTGACGAATCCGTACTCCCTATCTTGGACGACGTGGCAGACAAGCAACCACGCGGTGAATCAATCCGCGGACTCAACGAATACGCAATATTGCCCGGCAAACCCTATCCTGCCCTACGGCTTTAACTTCCCAGTGGTCACTTCCCTCACCTTGCCCAACAACTTGGCGTACCAGTTCACCTACGACTCGACCTCCGGTTTGCTCAATAAGATTACTTACCCGAACGGCGCCTGGGTGAAATACACATGGGGTCTGAATCGGTATGCCGACCAGCTATATGTAGCCGACACTCTTGGCGACAAGGGCGCTATCTGTGGATACGCCTACGACGCCTACGCCGTGACCGAGCGTCAGGTCAGCTTCGATGGCGTCAACGTGGCCCTGGACCAGACGTTTGCCTACACCACCAATTGGTCAGCGTACAGCGGATACAAAACCACAACCGTCACAAGCACAGACAAGACCAGGACTCCGAATGTAGTCACGAAGACCATCTACACGTACAACGCTATGGGTGTCCCGGTCGGCCCCTACGACCCTTACTCCGGCTCATATGTGGTTCCTGTCGAAGGCAGCGTCGCCTATCAGGATGGCAGCGGCAACACTTTGCGCACAACCAACAAGAGTTGGAGCGATGGTTCCATGATGACCTGCCAGTCCATGACCCAAAACGGTTCCACATCGCGAACGGACTATAATCCTGGCGCCTTGTACCCGTGGTCTACGAAGCTGGAATGGGATTGGAACACGCAGGCTGCGTGCCCGGCATCTTACAGCAGCCCCCCCAGCGGCATCCCCTTGCGCGAGACTGACTACGCGGTACAGGGCTTTGATGTGTCGGTCTATCCGTTGAACTACTGGACACTGACCCCTGAATTTGGCCGGCCGACAAGCGTCACAATTTGCGGTCCCACCGGAAGCGGCAGTACCTGTACAAATGGAGGCCACCGGGTGGCTCAGACAACTTACGCCTATGATGGGAGTTCGCTCACTCCGGTGAGCATCACCGTGGGCCGGGACACAAACTATAACGGCAACGGCATCACCGCGCGCGGCAATGCCACGAGCAAGTCCGAATGGGTCAATACCACCAACAGCTCACTTCCATGGACCTAGACCTACGACGATACGGGCCAAGTGCTCAGCATGGCAGACCCCAAGAACACGATGACTCCCACCGACTATTACTACACCGACGCCTACTCGAGCTCGTCGACCTGTGGTTCACCCCCGGGGAGCACTAACACCTACCTGACGAAGATCACGGATGCCGCTGGGTTCACCCAAACCTTTTCCAACTGTTACGTGGACGGCCAGTTGCAAACCTCGACCGACAGAAACAGCAATACCACGACCTACTATTATGGTGAAAACAAGCCAAGCTAGATCGCCTCACAGGGATTAACTATCCCGATTGTGTGGCGGCGAGCGTGTGTACTTCGACCAACCACAGCGTAACTCACACCTACAACGACACCGTTCCCAGCGTGGTCACGACCACGATCATCAAGTCCGGCTTGACTTCCACCAGCACGACCCTTATGGACAACATGGGCCACGTGACCCGAACTCAACTGAATACCGACCCTGATTGCGCAACTGGGGCTGACAATACCGACACCGCCTATGACGGTTTCGGAAGGGTTCTGACCGTTTCGAACCCTTATTGCAGCACGAATGTCAACCCGTACACGAGCGGCGTGACGACCTATAGCTACGACGCCGTGGGACGCACCCTTTCCGTCAAAGCCCCGGACACCGGCACCACCACCACCAGCTATGCGACGCCGTGTTACA
Organism: uncultured Acidobacteriota bacterium; assembly: GCA_963832915.1. Classification (GTDB taxonomy): domain Bacteria; phylum Acidobacteriota; class Terriglobia; order UBA7540; family UBA7540; genus CAVROP01. Next base: position 3,145 of record CAWHWE010000079.1, on the reverse strand, counting down.
CGGTGACCGATCCCAAAAACGACGCGCGCACGACCTGCTCGGACGGCATCGGGCGGCTCACCGCCGTGACGGAAGACCCGGGCTCGTCCGGGCATCTCAATTACTTGACCAATTATGCGTACACCGTGGACAGCTCCAACAACTCCGATTTTTACCGTGACGCAAGGCACGCAAACGCGAACCTTTGTCTACGATTCGCTCGGCCGCCTGACCAAGCAGACGAACCCCGAATCGGGGACCACCACCTACACCTACTCGACGCCCTCCTCGATCTGTTCCGGCGACGCGACGGTAGTTTGCACCCGCACTCGACGCGAACAATGTCACCACGACCTACGCCTACGCCGATTACCTGAATCGCCTCACGTCCAAGAGCTATAACGACACTGTCACGCCCACGGCCAGCTTCTATTACGACCAAACCTCGGTGACCATTGGCAGTTGGACGAGCTCAACTCTAACTAATCCGAAGGGCCGCATGACGGAGGCCACCACCACCGCGAGCGGCAGTGTAAACACGGCCGTGGTCTACAGCTACGATCCGATGGGCCGCACGGCGAACCTCTGGGAGTGTAACCCGTCCAATTGTGGTCAAACGAGCGTGTGGAATATCCAATACAACTACGACCTTGCCGGGGACGTCGCCAGCCGGGTGCAGCCCGGGTACAGCGGGACGTACACGCTCACCGACACGGTGAGCACCGCGCAGCGCATCACGGCGGTCACCAGTTCCGTCTCCGACTCGACCCATCCGGCGGCTTTGGCGGAGAATGTCACCTACACCCCTTGGGGCGCGGTCAGCTCGCTCGAGAACGGGTGTGTGGGGAGCAACTGCGCCAACACCGTGGAAACCTACACCTACAACAACCGGCTCCAGCCCTGGATGATTCAGCTCGGCACCACGGCGAGCCAGAGCGCGGGCTCCTGCCTGGTGTACAATTATTTCTCCACCTGGACGGCGCCTTCGAGCTGTCCCAACACCCAAAACCCGCCCCTGGAGCCGACCAGCGGGACGGGAAACAACGGCGACGTGATGAACTACTGGTTCCAGGACACCGCCACGACCTACAGCCACACGGCCGCCTACGCCTACGACAACGTGAACCGGCTCACCTCGGCCGCAGCCGTACCCTTCGGCACCGGAACGTGGAGCTACAACCTGAACTACAGTTACACCCAGGATGGCTCGACCGGCCAATACGGAAACATGGTTTGCACCACCACCGGCGCGGTGTGCGGCAGCACGCTCCTGACGGTCAGCGCGGCTACGAACCAGATCAACGGCTACACCTACACGCCGCAAGGCTATATGAAAAATGACACGGCGCATACCTATGCGTACGACGCCGAGGGCAATGTGCTCAGTATTGATGGCGGCACGACGCTCAAGGAGTCGTATAATGCGTTGGGGTGGAGGGTGGAGGCGATCAACTGCTGCGGGACGGTGGATTACGTGCACGACGCGGCGGGGAACATGGTGGGCGGCAGCGCCAACGGCGGGCCCGGCACCTCGACCCAGTATGTATACTTCCGCGGCGGGTTGCTGGCGCAGTATTGGAATGGCCAAGGGTTATGGTTTGCGCACCTCAACGGCTTGGGCTCGACGCAGCAGTTCACGGACTATACAGGTGGAAACAAGAGGGCCACGATGTTTTATCCTTTCGGCCAGCCGGGGCCGAGTGGGAGCGGAAGCGGGTCGTACTTGCAGGCGCTCTGGTCGGGTTTCGAGGACGGGGATTTCTGGGCCACGAGCGAATGGCAGACGGACACGCGGCGCTATACTACCGGTGCGAGCCGCTGGTACACGCCGGACCCGATAGGCAAGAAGGCCGTCAAGCTGGACGACCCCCAGACTTGGAACATGTATGCGTATGTGCGGAATAACCCGACGGCGCTCACCGACCCGAGCGGACTCTATGAGATCAATCCTTCGAACTGCGGTTACAACCCGAAGTGTCAGAGCCATTGGGACAAAGCGGCAAAAAAGTTCGAGACCCAGCGTGAGAAAGACCTGAACTCGAAGAAGGCTGGTATGAGGGAAGCAGCCGCAGCATACGGAGATAAAGGAGAAGTGAACGGTGTGCATGTGGGTTTTGCGAATCTTGCAAGCCGGGAGATAAGTGGTTCCGTCGATCCTTCAGGGAGCACGCCCGGTAAACCGAATGTCCAAGTGACGCTCGACTTCGGGAGGGCTGGAAGCGCAGAGACGCAAACGCATGAAGGAACCCACGTATCAGAGGACTTGGCATTCCTGAACTCCTACAGTCACGACATTGGAACCTACGACCAAAATCTCAGTATCACCCACGGCGAGACAGAATTCGACGCGTTCAGCGCAGGCGCAGAGGTGAACCATGAGCATGGCTTCGGACCAAACGAAACTCAAAAAATCTGGGACTACGTCCGAGCTAATTACGGTGATATCATCAACGATCCAGTCTTCGACCCAAACCACTTCCCCACGGGGCCCAATGATTAGTATTCGCACGAGTTTGCTAATACGGGGGGTTATGGTAGCAACTATCTTGCAAGCTGCTGTCTCAGCACAAGTACGCCCGGAGCCGGTTGCAGCCAATCTCTGCGAGGTGGTCGCATCGCCTGCTGGCTACAATAAGAGAGTGCTGTCGATTGAGGGAATTCTGTTTACCGGCGAGCACTCTCTGACATTGCACAGTCCATCGTGTCCGCCAAACTTGGGCATCAACGCGAGGATCGAGGCCGTGCTACCACCAGAGTGGGAGTCCTTACCTAACGGGAAACAGCTTCGGAAGTTCCTTCATCGCAGGAAGAGTGCAAGTGTGAAACTGGTCGGCACGTTCGAAAGCGGCGCATATAGCTACGGCCCAGATGGGGCTCGGTTCCGCTTCGTCATCAGTGAAATCTCTTCGGTGGAGAAAGCGCCGTACGGTCCTGCCTCTGGCAGGGGCGTCAGCCACGAGGCCGGTCGCACTCAGGGTCCGTCAGCGAGGTAGCGCGGGGGGTAGCGCAGCGCGGCCTATAGGCCGCAAGCAAAAGGCGGGTGGGGCACACATTGGCGGGCTGGCGCAGACCCCGTTGTGTGGGGTCTGCGATCTCCCGAAGGGACACTCCAGAGGCAACCCCTTTCGGTCACGGTCTTGCTCCGGTTATACTCTCCAGCCGTATG
>CAWHWE010000078.1:0-8164 GCA_963832915.1 uncultured Acidobacteriota bacterium | reverse complement strand
CAAGATCGACCCAGGCGAGCCTCTGGATAAGGACATTTACGATTTGGGCCCGGAGGAGTTGAAGAAAGTTCCAACCCTCCCCGGTTCGCTGGAGGAATCCCTCCGCGCTCTGGAGAAAGATCACGATTTCTTGCTGAAAGGCGATGTTTTCAGTGAAGAACTTCTGGAGACCTGGATCGATTACAAAATGAAGAATGAAGTGCAGGCCGTAAATATGAGGCCGCACCCGTACGAGTTCGCTCTGTATTACGACATTTAAGGACAGGTTTCGGGTGCCAGGTTTCAGGTGCCAGGGGTAGGGCGGATCTGCGTCTTTTGCAGGTCCGCGACTTTGAAAGCTCCACGACCGGAAAAGCCGCTAACGCCTGACACCTGGCGCCGACACCTGCCCTACCCCTTCCCTCGAAAGAGAAAAATCAAATCGATTATCAGGATAATCACGATCAGAAGCTCCAGAACAAACGCTCTGCCTTGATGGAACTGCTCGACCATGAACTTGTAAAGGTTCTCAGCCGTACTGAGCTTCTGCTGGACCAAATTCTTATAGTCGGGAACGCCGACTTTTCCGGCTGCCAGACGGTAAAGCCGCGCGGAAAACATATCGCTCAAGAACTTAATCGCATTATCGGCGCGTTCGGTAAGCTCCGTGACATCCAGAAGCAATGTATGAAGACGCGCCGAGGCTCGGGCCAGGCGCCAACGGGCAAGGAACCCCGTCCCCTCCTCCAAAGACTGGTACACGCCCTTCAGTTCGCGCGTCAGAACTTCGTCGTAATGGCGAAATTCCAGAAGCTGCGAGTTGGCATATTCGAGGAGCTGGATGGTGGTATCAGCGCCCGCTGAGGTGTCGTAGACGAACGCCGCATTCCAACCGACCACCACAAGGTCGGTCGGGAAATAGGACATGCTGGACTGGAGAATCTCGCGTCGCTCTCCTTCCGCGAGCGGCGCATTTTCACCCCTGACGATCTGAGCGATCTGGTCGCCGTAAGCATTGATGAGTTCAAAGGCTGTCGGTTGTCCTTCGATCTCCTTTGCATGGAAGACGTAGTAGTCCTCGCTCAACCAATTTTCGTAGGGCTTGACCAGAGCCGGGGTCACCCGCTTGAGCATCTGTCGGGCCAGGCGCCCGGCGTGCCGTTCCATTTCGAGGCCCGCGACATACCTTGAAGACAGCGCCACGAGCTTCTCCCAACTGCCGTCAAAAGAGAGCTCGAACTCGACACTCAGGACTCCGTAGTCGTAGTACTTGAGACGCCCTTCCAATTCCTCGCCGGTCAACAGGATGACCTTTTCCATCGGTTCCTCGACCGGAGGATTCTCGAAACGGACATATTCCGGAGATGGATGTTTGAAGCTCGGCTTTCGCCCGGCAGGTTGCAAGCCCAGAATGCGCCGTAACGCATCTAACCGGATCTCCTCGCAAATGTCGTAGAGGATCAATATCCGTACAGAACCGTGAAGTTGCGCTTGTGACATTCGTGCCTCGAATCGGACGTCGATATTATAAACTAGTGGTTAATTAGACAGGGTAAATGATAGAGGCTAAAGGAGGCGGATGAGGGTAGCGAAACTAAGGTGTGGTTAGCGGCCACCTTGAAAAGGTAAAGTGCAGAGATTCCACCCTATAGTAAGCGGCAATCGGCTGGCAACTAGAGCTCGACCGTCGTCGAGGGTAGGGCAAGCCCTACCCCTACAATTTGTAGGGGGACGGCTTGCCGTCCCCTCCTTGAGGTTTGGCAGTGGCTATTGTCGAGCCGGGCAAAGGTTCCACACTTTCTCCTTCACCCTTTAGCCTTTAGCCTTTCAAGCTGGCCACTAACGTCAGGCCACTGCACTACCGGCCACTGCGGTATAATCGCTGCCATGCGCCCCGAGTTCCAAGCCGTACCCTTTGAGGACTTTGAGAAGGCAGAGCTCAACTTGGCGCGGCTCGAATTGCAACTGGCGCCGACGCTGATGGTGCCGCTGGCCTCCCTGCTGGCCCATTCACCGGATCCGGACGGGGCACTGAATCTTCTGGAACGGTACGCGCAGGAAGCCCCGGCAGATGTGCTCGGCGAGATCTCGAGCTGCCCGGTGGCCTTGTCCTACCTGGTGGCGATTTTCGGCTACAGCGGGTTTTTGGCAGAGACTTTGTTGTCCGAGCCGAGCCTGGTGATCCAATTCGCTCACGACCGTAACTTCATAAAGCTGAAATCCAAAGAAGACTTGATGCAGGACTATGCGCGCTTCGCCACCACCAACCCTCACCCCTGGCTCGCAGCTCAGTTGGCGCGCTTCAAGCGGCGTAATTACTCGCGTATCGCCATGAAAGATGTGCTGGGCCTTTCGACTTTGGGTGAGACCACCTTGGAACTGGCCACGCTGGCGGACGTGATTTTGACCAACACGCTTCTATACTGCGACGGCGAATTGGAAAAACGTTATGGGCAGCCCCAGTACTATGACCCGCAGGGCCGCATCGTGCGCAGCGGCTTCAGCATCATCTCGCTGGGCAAGCTGGGTGGCAACGAGTTAAATTACAGCTCCGATATCGACCTGCTTTTTCTCTATTCCCACGACGGTGAAACAGCGGGCGGGAACGAGTCCATCGTTACTAACAAAGAGTACTTTGTCCGTTTGGCCAATGCCATCACACGCACCATTACACAGCCGACGCCCCAGGGCGAAGTCTTCCGCGTCGACTTACGTCTGCGTCCTGAAGGGGAACAAGGCGACCTGGCGATCTCGCTAAAATCGTCCCGGGAGTATTACGACCGCCGGGCGCGGGATTGGGAGTTGCAGATGTTGATTAAGGCTCGCCACTCGGCCGGCGATGCCTGGCTGACTCGTGATTTCCTGGGCAGCCTCGAGCCGCAGATCTATGGGTCGGCGGGCGATTTTGAGTCCGTCGAGAGCGTCCTGTGGTCGCGGGAACGAATCTCCAGAAGATTGCGGGAGAGTGGCGGCCAGGCGATTGACGTTAAACAGCACCAGGGTGGCATCCGGGATATCGAGTTTCTGGCCCAGTGCTTACAGCGACTTTACGGGGGCCAGGACGCCTGGGTTCGCTCCGGCGGGACTCTCTTCGCGCTGCGCAAACTGAATGACAAGGGATGGCTCAGCGACCACGATTATGCCGATCTGACAAATTCTTATGGTTTCCTCCGCAAGGTGGAGCATTGCGTCCAACTCGAACTCGGCCAGCAAACGCACCGCTTGCCGGCCGGGGCGCAGGCCCTTGATCGCCTTGCCCGCCGGGTGGGGGTTGCCGCCGGTTCGCGCGAATCGCCCGGCCAGTCGCTCTTGCAGAAACTGCAAGATGGGTTCGAAAAAGTGGACGAGATCTACCAACGCGTGATCCATCCACGCACTCCGCCTTCGGGGGGTAAGGGGTTTGAGCTCAAGCCGCTTCCTTCGGTTAGCCCTGACTTTGGGCACGCCTCCTACGATTCCACTTTGAGCTTTCTGAACGCTCAGGCGCCGGACATAGCGGCCTTGGTCCGCGAGGCTGAAATTCCCGAGCGATCTCGTAAGGGCGCGGCGAGATTCCTCACCGCCTTGCTGGAATCGCCGGAGCGCTTTGCCCTCGTGCGCGAGAAACCTGAACTCCTCCGGCGCGCGTTGGAGGTGGTAGGCGAAAGCGAATACCTCGGCGAACTTCTTATCCGCCATCCCGAGGACATGATCGTTTTCGCCTCCACGGAAACTCCGCCGGCAGCGGGCCAGATGGAAATCGGCTTGAAAGGGTTAGAAGACGCCGAACCTCATCCCTGGGCATCGGAACCTGTGCTGGCCATGCGCCAGAAGATGGCGATGCTGCGCAGGCATTTCCTGGCCCGTGTTTTGGAGCTCGGTGCGGCGGATTTGGCCTCGCGGGAATCAAGCTTCTGGATTCTGAAGCGCTGGTCAGCGGTTGCCACTCGGTGCGTTTCCAGCGCCTTGCAGATTGCGGCGTCGGTCCTCGAAACGAAAAACCTCTCGGAGCGGAAACTTCCTTGGCCCTTTGCGGTGCTGGCGCTCGGACGGCTGGCATTGAACGAGTTTGACCTCGCCTCGGATGCCGACTTGATCTTCGTTACGGGCCCCGAAGTGGGACGAGACGAGCTGGATTTCTGGAAACGGCTGGCGGCGAAGATGATCGAACGTCCTCTCCAGCTACACTCGCGAAGGCACGGTGTTTGCCGTCGATACACGGCTTCGACCTCGGGGCCAGGAGGGCGAATTGGTGGTGGCGCAGGAGGAATTGCTCAGCTATGCGCTGGAACACGCCCAGGTGTGGGAGGGATTAACCTACCTCAAAGCGTGCCACGTGGCAGGCAATGCCGAACTGGGACGAGGGACTGTTTCCCGTCTCGTAACCGCTGTCTTCCACCGCTTCGCCGCTTATCCATCGCTGGCGGCGGAACTTCGCCAAATGCGGCGCCGGCTGGAAAGAGAAGTGCCTGTTCCACCCACCAACACCAAAACCGCTGCGGGAGGGTATTACGACATCGATTTCGCCGTCTCTCTCCTCCGCTTGCGGGGGCACATAGCCGCTCCACCAGGCGCAAACATGGCTGAGCAGATCGCCGCCTTACGTTTTGCTGGGTTAATGAATAACGAGGACAGCAAAATCTTGTCCGAGGGGGCGAACTTCCTTCGCTCGGTGGACCACGCAATTCGGTTAGTGACAGGAAAAGCTGCGGATGGGTTACCAGACCGGGCCGGTCATGCCGAAGAGGTCGAAAACCTGGCTCGCCGCTGGGGTTTGATCGTGGGCTCGGAAAGCCTGGCACAGCGTCTGCAACAAACGCGGCAGGGTGTGCGTGAGGTATACCGTCGGCTGGTCGAGGCCGACTGAGCGTTTTGGAGTGCGGAAGCTTGCTGCCGCTATTGCGTCTTGAGCTTGCTCGAGACGGCGCTGTAGCGCTGACCCCGCAAGGCGGGATCAGCACAATGTGAAGGCAAGAGAATGCCGACCCCGCCTTGCGGGGTCGGCGCTACAAAGCCGCGGCCCGCTGCGGCGTGCCGCACTCCAAAACGAGTCTGGAAGCTGGTGCGGAAGAAAATGGAAAACAGGTCCAAGAGTAAAGAATCCGACGGCCGGGAGCCGGGAGTCAAAAGTCCACAGTCAGAACCCCGAAAACCGCTTGCTGAGGGCGCACCGAACCCTCAAACGCGGGGTGCTGGGCTGCCGAAAGGCCCTGGCGCGGCTGCGTGGGATGATTCCCGGTTTATGAAGGCCTGCCGCAGGCGGCCCGTGGATGCGACGCCGGTTTGGCTGATGCGCCAAGCGGGCCGGTACATGAAGGAATACCGGGAAATCCGCGCCCGGGTGCCGTTCCTGGAGCTCTGCAAGAATCCGCGCTTGGTCTCTGAGGTTACGGTGACCGCAGCAAGGAAGCTGGGCGTGGACGCGGCCATCATCTTTGCCGACCTGCTGCTGATTGTCGAGCCGCTGGGATTCGGCCTCGCCTATGACCAGGGCGGGGGGCCGATCATCAAGCCCGCCTTGCGCTTGCCTGCTAAGGTGGACCGGCTTCGGGAAGTGGAGCCACAGCAATCGCTGGCTTATCTTTACGACGCTATACGTCAGACCCGCACTGACCTCGACGCCCAATTGCCGCTCATCGGCTTCGCTGCATGTCCTTTCACGCTGGCTTCCTATCTGATCGAAGGCGGCGGATCGAGAAACTACCGGCACACCAAGAGCCTGATGTATCGGGACCCAGGAGCCTGGCGCGCCTTAATGGAGAATTTGGCGCGCAACCTGGCCAGATACATCAATGGCCAGATCGCCGCCGGTGTTCAGGCTGTCCAGCTTTTTGACACCTGGGTCGGCTGCCTTGGCCCCGCTGACTATCGCGAGTTTGTGCTTCCCTACACGCGGATGATGATTGAGCGAATTACTCCCGGCACGCCTATTATCCATTTTGGAACTGGCACCGGCATGTTCCTCGAGGACATGCGGGACGCCGGCGGCGACATCATGGGCCTTGATTCCCACGTGGAACTGGACGAGGCGTGGGCGCGGTTGGGCGCCTCCGTGGGAGTCCAGGGCAATCTCGATCCCATCGTTCTGTATGCGGACCCGGCTTACATCCGCTCGCGCGTCCAGAGGATTCTGAATCAGGCCGCCGGCAGGCCAGGGCACATCTTCAACCTGGGACACGGCCTGCTCCCTGACACACCGTATGAGAACGTTGTGACGTTGGTGGACATGGTCCACGAGCTGAGCACTAGGTAGCGCGGACCTCCGCGTTTGAGGTCCGCGGCTTTTGTGTTGTGATCAGGGCGAGTGGCGAGCCGGTAGCGCAGAGTCTCTCTCTTCAGAGACTCTACGGCTTTTGATCGCTCGGCAAAAGTCAGGAGGTGAGCAGAGAGCCGGCAGCGCAGAGTTTCGCATTTTGAAACTCTGCGGCTCTTCATCAGATTCGCCTCCGCTCCAACTTCGTCGAGGTTCTACGGCAATTTCGGCAGGAGGCGTGTTTTCTGCTCATTGGCTGGGTTTTGATGCCCGAGCACTTTCACTTGTTGATCAAACCCGAACCGGTCGAGAGCACCAGCCGCCTCATGCAAGAGCTCAAGAAACGGACCGCGCAACAGATTGTCTCGCTCTTGACTGAGAATCAAACGCATTCCTGGTGCCGCAAGATGCTGACCAGCCTGCGCCTGCCCCCCACCGTGCACAGTGACTCGCGCTATCGCGTCTGGCAGCGCCGCTTCTATCCCTATGGCGTTTTTAGCGAGAAGAAACGCCTGGAGAAGCTGAACTACATACACAACAATCCCGTGAAAAGAGGCTTGGTGCATTCGCCGCAGGAATGGCCCTGGTCGAGCTTCAGGTTCTACTATCTTAATGATTCGTCCCTCTTGAGCATGGACGGGCTGGCTTGAATTCAGGGCAGTCCGCTAAACGCAGAGCTTCGCTCTGCGCCAGCCGGCGTTCCTGACACCCTTGCTCCTCTGACACCCTTCCTCCTCTCTTCTTGAAAAGAGCAGAACGAAAGTTCGCCCGGTTCAGGGCGTGGTAAACAATCCCACCTACATCCACCCGCCGCACTCTTCCCATGACAGGATACTACACGATAGCGCCCTGACTCACCCTTCCTCCTCTGACACCCCTCCTCCCCTACCTGACAGCATTTTCCCCCGCCATTCCCCCCCTGCGCCCCCCTACTGTCTCATTCTCTCCCAGAAGTGGGCTGGGCGCGCGAAGAGCGTGAAACGACCTGGGACCGGCTTCTGCGCAGCCGCACCGCACGTATTGGGCGCTACCTGCCCATTGGATAAAATTTCAGCCACGCTAAAGGTGTTGTGGTTCGGCGTATGCTGACAGAGAATGTACCAGTCCGGCCACGCCTGTAACCACAGAATTTTCGGAGGAGAAACCGTTAGATGGGCAATGCCAGCTTTGTCGGAAACAAGTTCAAAGTGCCTCGTTTCCAACCTAACTTCTTCCTCAGACCCACCGACGAAGACCAGCAAACGCCTATTCATCAGAGGTCGTCCATTTCTCCCATCCAACGCTTGCACCGTGATCTGTGCATCCTCTCCCACGGCTATACCTGTACCATTGACAAGCATCAAGCCAGAAACCAACAGCGACTTCAATATCCGAACCGTTATATTGGCCATTCCTTTGCCCCCCGGATCCATATCTCGATTAGCATGATCGCCTGTGGGCACCACTGCTGCGATAGTCCACGAACCAATGGATGACGGCTCCCACTGGTGTATGCCAAGTAGCGTACGCACTGTCGATGTGCGTCGTGAACGTGAACCCCAGGCCGCTCATGCCGTACGTGGACGGGTCTGCCCCGCCGACCCCCGGGACGTGCAGGCTAGGGCCAATGCCCGTGATTGCGTTAAAAATCGAAGAAGCATAGCGCCCAGCATTCAGATCGCTAGGCGAGGCGCCCGGAACCAGAAAATTGTAGTTCCATGCCCCGTTGCGGAAGAAGGAACCCACCACATTCAACGGGGCCACACCCAGACTTGAAGCGTTGTTGACAAAGGCAATGTTGCGCTCCATGCATGGTCCCTGCTGGGTGCCCGCGGACCCTGGGTCGTCTAACGTCGAATCGCTTCCGTCGAGCGGCGGTAAGCCAAACTCACTCGGGCCAGTCTCTTCGCCATGTGTGTCAGTGTAGACCGCGCCGCCGGCCACCTGTACGATATTGATGACCCCCCCGTTTCT
>CAWHWE010000077.1:0-51047 GCA_963832915.1 uncultured Acidobacteriota bacterium | reverse complement strand
TTGAATTCCTATCGAAATAGGCTTTGTAGGCAGCCGCGTACTCTTGAAACGCTGTAGTGAGTTGCTGGCGCAACCTCGCGGGGTCGTCATAAGCCGGGCTATCGAGCCAGAGCGGCAGGGCCTTGGTGCGAATCAGGTGGTCGGAAGTCAACGGAGGGGAGATGGCAATTTGCTTGCCCCGGTCGGAGTCTACGAAGGCCAGGGTATTGCGATCCGTCAATGACTGAAGGATGACGCGGCGGTAGGGTTGATCGGCGTCCCCGCTGGGTTCGGCAAGCAAGCCACGGACTAAGGGGACAACGGTAACCAACCTTTTCGCCGCCGCAGAAGCGGGCGTCAACACCTGCACGACCAGCGGACGAGTGGCGCTCTTGGCCAGGTATTTCTCGGCCAGTGTCACCAGTTCGATGGTGGCCTCGTAGGAGTGGCGCGCGGTCGTTCCCCAGGTGACAAGCCCATGCCGCATCCACACCATGCCCTTGCTGCTGGGGCGCGATTCGTAAGCGGCGGCCGCAGCCTTGGCCAACTTGAAGCCCGGCTTCACATAGTCCAGAATGATCACTTCCTCGCCCAACGCTTCTTCCACGCGCTTCGCTGCTTCGGTCTGATTCGTCAGCGCCAGCATGGCGTCTGCGTGTGTGTGATCGATGAACTTGTGGGGCAGGAAAGCATGCGCCAGGGTTTCAATCGAGGGCGTCGCGGCACGAGGATTAAAGAGATGAGTGCGGAACTCATCCGCCATGGCGGCGTCGGGAAGGTCCGCGAGCACGCGAAGTCTCTTGAGGAACCCCAGGTCCACGGCCGAATGCCCCTCAGGTTCAATACCTGCCAGGTCGTGGCCTGAGGCTTTCACATAAAGGGCCGGGACAAGCTCGGCCAGAGCATTTGTGGCATAGCCTTTGACGGAGGTGTTGCCCCCGCCGTGAAGAACCAGACTTTCCTCAGCGCCGAGAAGGCGGCTGGAATACGTCCGCAAAGCCAAATCTTCGCCCCAGTTGGGAGCGTACTGAGCAACGAGCCGGCTAGCGTCTTCATCTGACCAACGGTTTTGCATAGTTGTTCTCGAGTGATTAGGGCAGACCTCAAAAGCGCAGGTCCGCGCTGCTTCTGAATCCTTTTCTTGCCGCCTCCAGCATAAATTTGGCGTTCTCTTCCGCGGCCTTGCCGTCGAATACCGCGCTGCCAGTCACGATCATGTCCACGCCCAGTGCGGCCACGTCGGCGATGTTGTCGCGTGTTATCCCGCCATCGACGCCCAGGAGTATTTCGCGGCCCGAGTCAGCGGTCATGCGTTTCGCCTTTTCCACTCGCCCTATGGTGGAGGCAATGAATTTCTGGCCTCCCCAACCCGGGTTGACAGCTAGGAGCAATATCAACTCCAGCTCATCGAGCAGAGGTTCAAGTACCTCGAGGGGCGTGCCCGGATTCAATGCCACGCCGCGCACCAGTCCCAGGCCGGGGTTATTCGCGTTTTTCATCATCCGCAACTGCTGGAGAACCCTGTGAGCATTGGAGCAAGCTTCAGGATGTATTGTGATCATGTCGGCGCCTGCCGCAACATAGTCCGCCACCTTATTCAGCGGCTCATCGATCATCAGGTGGACGTCCTTCAGGAGGGGAGTCCTGAGGGCCTTAATCAGTGGCGGGCCTACGGTCATCATGGGGCAAAAGCAGCCGTCCATGACATCCACATGTGCCACTTGGACGCCGCTACGTTCCAGGAGGGCTAACTCCGACCCAAGTGAAAGGAGGTCAGCCGTCAGGATGCCGACACTCACTACGGGAGACGATTCGCGCAGAATGTTGAAAGCAGTTGAAGCGGTCATATGCTCTCCACAAGATGAAACACATTCAGTGCGTCGCAGGCGGTCTGGAGTGCGGCAGCTTGCTGCCGCTTTTGTCGCGCGAGCTTGCTCGCGCCGTCGCAAGGCACCTCATCGCCGCGCGCGGCCAGCAAGCTGGCCTGAGAGAAAGCGGCAGCAAGCAGCCGCACTCCAGACCACTGGTGAACGGACGCCCTCTAGCTTGCAAACACCCCTGTCGTTTCGTGCTTCAAGGTTTCGTACAGGTCGAAAGCCTGCTCGGGTGGCATCAGCTCGTGGACCACTTTACCCACAGCCTGGATCATGGCGGTGGGAGCGTCGGCTTGGAAGATGTTGCGGCCCATGTCAACGCCGGACGCTCCCTCGCTGACGGCGCGATAGGCCATGGTCAGCGCCTCGAGTTCGGGCAACTTCTTGCCGCCCGCCATGACGACGGGCACCGGGCACGAAGCCGTGACGGTTTCGAAACCCTCCGGCACGTAGTAAGTCTTAACGATCTGTGCGCCCAGCTCGGCGCAAATCCGACACGCCAAGCGGAAGTACTTGGCGTCCCGTACCATGGCCTTACCCACCGCCGTGACGCCTAGGATGGGAATGCCGTAGCGCAGCCCTGCGTCCACCAATCGGGTCATGTTGTTGACCGTCTGGGTTTCAAATTCGCCGCCGATATATACCTGCACAGCCAGCGCCGACACGTTGAGCCGCGCGGCATCTTCAATATCCACCGCGAGATGCTCGTTCGAGAGCTCTTTGAGGATGCTGGGTCCGCCGCTGGCCCTCAGCACCACGCCAGAAGTGAATGAGGAGGGAACAATCGCCCGTAGTATACCTCGCGTCAGCATCAGTGCATTGGTATAAGGTAGCAAGGGGAGGATGTTGACATCAACGCGCTCCAGTCCCGTGGTGGGACCCTGAAAGTATCCGTGGTCGATGGCCAGCATGACGGTGCGCCCGCTGCTGGGACGGAAGATGCGCGCCAGCCGGTTCTGCATTCCCCAGTCCAGCGCTCCCGATCCCTTCAGGAAGAACGCCTGGTTCTTGGCGGGAATATCCAGGTAGAATTCCTTTGTCTCTTTTAGGTTATCAACGTCAGCCATATTTTCTCTCTCCTTTAGGGTGTTGTCACAATATGTCGTGTAGCGCGGGCGTCTCGCCCACTGTGGCCGGAGCGCCTCGCTGCCGCAAGAGATCGCGGGCAGGATGCCCACGCCACAGCGGGCGAGACGCCCGCGCTACACATAAAGTTGCAAGTTTAGGCCAGGTAGAAGACCTCTTCCAAGCGCAGGAAGCCCTCATCCGGGCGCCGGCCTTCCAGCTTTTCAAAAAAGGGCGCCATGTCTCGCTGCCAGCGCTCATTGACTTCCCGCTTAGCCATGCCCGCCAAGGCGCTCTTATAGTCCGGCGTTTCAAAGTATCCCACCAGCAGGCCATCTTCCCGCAAAAAGAGCGAGTAATTGTGCCAACCAGTTTCCCGCAGGGCTTCCAGCATTTCAGGCCAGACGGCTTTGTGACGCTCCTTATATTCTGCCAGTCTCTCCGGTCTCACCTTTGACAAAAAGCAAACGCGTTCCATTTTGATCTCCTTTAACCCTGAAGTCTTATTCGCAAGCACAAGGATCCAGTCCGCAAACGTCGGCGTGATGGGTGGATGCCACAGGCCTGTGGAGTCCGGTGTTACCTCGACTGCCTCGTACTGCTTTCCTGTGGCGGGGTTGAAGTAAAAGGCTCGATAGGCGACACCCGACTCAAGATTCTTCACCTTGGGTGGGTCCCATGCGGGAGGAATGAAGATCACTCGCACCTCGCCGGGAATACCTGCCGCATAGGGCAGTTCGTAATTCTCTTTGCTCCAATGCGGGTCAACCCATTCCGGGTGAGACTCAAACCGCCACCACGGATATTGCATGAGCAACTTCTTGCCGAGCCCAAGCTGGCCTGACCCGGGAAGTTTGGCCGCCACGTCCCAGGGAGTATCACCCCAGGAGCGCCCATGCGGCGAGGGCCCGAAGGGTCGATCGGCGGTGTTGACCTGCCAGATACCATTGGCCCCGTAAGTGTGGCCGCCCGCCCCATTCAAAATCGAGGTCCAGAACACAAAGCGTTCAACCTCTTGCCGGCTGGCCTCCAAGATTCCCTCGTAACAGACTTCCCCCACCAAAACCGGCATACGCGGACTTCTGAGCAACGACCCGGTGACTTGGTTCACCGTGTTGGGAATACTCTTCCGGTCGCTGTGGCCGGTTTGTAGCATATCGACATCGAGGACGGAGGGGTCCTCAACCTGGTTTCGGGCGTTGTCGGTGGGATGGATGGTTATGGGGTGATGGTAGGGATCGACGGTGCGCACGTACTTTCCTACCTCGGTCCAGCCGTGCCGCTGAGTGGCCGCGTCCTCTGTCTTCGTTTTTGAAAGGTAGAATGGCATGGCGCCCTCACCCGCCAGGCACCAAACAACGGGATAGGCCCCCCAGCGGGCAATAATGTTGCGCCAGTGTTTCTTCATCTTGGCAACGCCCATGAGGGGCAGGAAATAGCCCCAGCACCCGACGATGCAAGGCACCAAGCCACGCTCGACGAGATACTGGATGCGCAAGTCGGCTGTGTCAAAGTAGCGGGGATTAATGCGCGTATAGCCCGGCTCCCACGGAAACCCGGCCTCGTTCGCTCCCCGCGGGTCAAAGGGCGGCATGTCGGGGTAGAGGCCCGCAATGATTTGGATAACGGTGAATCCCTTTGTTACCCGGTCGGCCGTCAACTCCTGAAAGTCTTCCGGCCAGCCCAGCCGGCCACACAGTCCCATCCACCAAGTGTCGCCCAGCCAGAAGAAGGGCGTACCATCTTCGTGCTCGAAGTGCAGGTGGTCTGCCGCCACCCGCACCGGACCGTGGTTGCGGAGCGGATTGTCTCCTGCGTAGGCTGACACTTCCAACACGCCGGTCCGGCCGTGCAGGTCCGCGTTGGCGCGGTCGCTGGAGATCGTGCGATAGCTGTATCGGCCCGTGGTGGCAGGACAATATCGGATTCGCCATACCTGCTCGCCCGCCCAAAACGCCGGAACCCTTTGTTCGCCTCCCTGAGGGTCCGTGAACACCACGTCAAGCTCGAGGTCATTGAATGGGTCGGAGTAAGCTTTGCCTGAACTGTAGGCCCACTCCACCACGCACCGCTCGACACCATATCGCACCACACTCGAGCCCTCAGGACCCTCTGCCGTCCCCTGACCAAAGGACACACTACCTTTTAGACTCGATGCCTGGGCGAGGGGGCCCACCGCAAGAGTCACTCCGGCCTTCTCAATAAAAGATCGACGGCTAACCTTGCTCATTGTTGCCTCGATAAGTCGTGGATACAATCCGAAGCCGCTTAGTTTCCCACAGATTCATGGGTCTTGCCAACTGTTAAGATATTACGGCGCTTGTCTGTAGCAGCGGTCTCCAAATGTCCGTGTACTCTCTTCCCAGCAGTTATTTGGAACCCAAACCTCAACTTTCGCTTTAATATTTTCGTCAAAGCGGGCATGCTGCCCTGCAAAAACATTTGACGCTCGTCAAAAATAATGACAATATGTCAAACTTATCCCAGGTGAGACGCATCTTTATAGGGGAAGCAAATCACCGACATTTGGAGGGTATGAATGGCAAAAACAGCCACTAGCCAACCAACGTCAGGAGAGGACAGCTTTGCCCCGCCGGGTAGAGTGCTTATAGTGGATCAGGAACGCGCAACCTTGATGTTTTACGCGACAGTTCTTCAGGGTCAGGGTTACCTTGTCCAAGCCTGCGAGTCATATGAAGAGGCCCTGTGCCATCTGAAAGCAGAGAGCTTTGACTTCATTATAGTGGATCAGGGAAGCCCGCATTTCGAGGGCCGCTGCGTCTTGGAACTGTCCATCGAGAAAAACCGCCATCTCCCTGTACTAGTGGTGGCACGTTGTCATGATATGCACTGTTATCTTGAGGCGATGCAGTTGGGAGCCGTCGACTACCTTGCGGAACCTGTTGCGCCTACTGATTTCCAGTGGGTGGTGGACACACATTTGCGATCACGCAATGCAAGGGCGTGACTATCGGAAGCATGCGGTCTGGGGATCATTAACTTAACCGAGTCCAACTACGAGTTCGGACTGTAGCCTGCCTTATACCTGTATTGAATCCCGTGGGTCAATTTGACGTAAAGGCGGCTTTATCCGTCAGGTGACGGACAATTAGTCCGTCAAGTGACGGATAAACTCGCCGTAACAGCATCAACAATATCAAATTGACACACTACTTCTGCGGGAGTGAGCTAGAATAGCAGAGGGATGTCAATGTGGGATTAACCGGCAAAGGAAACATAGTGCTTGGGACTAACGAATAGACGACGTACTACGCCCCCAGATTCGGATTCACGATTGCTAATCCGAGATTTCATATCCCTCATGCCTCACCTTCTAGCCTAAGCACAGTTCAAAACGATGAAGGTTCGAACCGCGTTCTTAGTTCTACTCCTCGTGGTGCTAATTTCCACCGGATATTACCTTCTGATCTACATACCGAAACACAGCAAAGCCGGTGAGCCGGTGCTGGCCCTCATGGACTATTTTCTCACCTATGCTCCGATGCAACACATCGGTGAGACGGCGTATGTCCTGCCGGATTCATTGGAAGTTTGGGACACCCCTGCCGAAATTCGCATGCAAGTTGCAACTCTCAAGTCCGGAGACCAAGTGTACGCATTAGCCCGGTTTCGCCAGTGGACCCATGTGCGCCTGCTGAACGGGCGCGATGGTTGGGTAGACGCAGACGGACTCATGGCAGAGGCGACGCACGCTGAGGATAAGCAGCTTCTCAGCGAAATGAGGGACGTGCCAGTGCAGGCTACGGGACACGCCGCCGATCTGACGCATGTTCATATCCAACCATCACGTAAAGCCGCAGTCGTGGTCCAAGTAAAGTCGAGCCAGGAGTTGGCAGTTTTTGGCCGGCGCGTGGTAGCGCGCCCTCAAGAAAGCAGCACGCCAGGTGTCCCTTCGATTTCTTCCAATATCCCTGAAGCCTGGTATTTAGTTCGGGCGGGTTCTCGCGTGGGCTGGATTCTCGGTCGTCTGGTGCAACTCGACATCCCCAAAAGCATTTCAGCCTATACGCAGGAGTTGAATCTAGTCGCCTGGTTGGTGCTGAACACGGTAGACGATAACGGCCGCCACGTGCCGCAGTATCTGGTAGCAGACCGAGCCGGCGCCGAGACCTGCGACTATTCCCACATCCAGGTGCTCACTTGGTGGAAGAGAAAACAGACTTATGCCGTTGCGTACAGGGAAGGGAATCTTCAAGGCAGCTTCCCAATTCTAGTTACGCACGAAGGCAACCTCCCCAGCTTTCGCTTGCGGCTTGTGGATGACAAGGGCGCCAAATACCAAAAGGTTTACGCTTTATTTGACACGGTCACACGCGTCATGGGAACGGTGGATGGGTGGCAAAGCGACGCGATGCCAGAGCGATCCGCCTCCAGATTCAGGAAAGTGCGGAGGCGATCTAATCGCGCATCCCAGCGTTTGATCCTGCCGTGACGGACGCTCCCAGGGGCTGCCGGGAGGGCGGGGCTTCAGAGTCTGCGGAAAAGCCCTTAGACACTGTAATTCTGAGCATCCATCGTCGATAACGGCTATCCGTGATGACACAAACGGGTGTTGCGGGGTCAAGGCCCAAGGGTAGGTTCTTCGTGCCCTGCAAGGGCACCAGATAGTAGCCAGGGGCAACGCCCCCGGAATGCGGGAGGTTCGGTTTCCGACCCTGAAGGGGTCAGATTCCCTTGAGCCGCCGGGCGCAAGCCCGCCGTCGCACCGACCGGATTCGACCCTTTCAGGGTCGGCCCTTGATGGGGGCGCGTTTTCCTGGGGCGTTGCCCCCGGCTACTCTCTCGATCCCCTCCGGGGATCAGGAGTTGACAGTGATGAGGACGTTCCTGGGGGGCAAAAAGCGGCTAAAACGTGTTCCGCCTCTCAATGCGATTTAATTTCCCGAAGCGCATTAAGTGACTAGTATTCGGGCTAAGGCTCTCGACTCGCTCGCAAAACAATATCCTGTTCAAACGAAGGAATTTCAAGTGTGACTCGATTCCCACCTTGAACCTGAATGCCCGGCGAATAAAGGCCCGTGCTGGGTGAGTAAAAGCACACCCGGTAAGTCCCTTTCGGAAGAAGGAAGACGATGCGCCCGCTGATGGGCTGTCCGGCGGTTGGGTCGGATATCTCACGGCTATCCGCAAGATAAGCGATATAGTCGGAGCCATGCTTCGCCAGGGTGGCCTCTACGAGATGCTCAGGCTGGGATTCGATCCAACCCGCAACCGGCTGTGCGTGGATGAAGTCAAAGGAGTGTATAAATTCTGAGAGGTGACGCATCCAGGTACGGATCATCTTCCGCGACTCCTCCGTGCCGGCTTCTTGGCCGGCTTTAATGGAGAAGTCGATGAAATCGTAGTGGGCCCCGCACATCACCGCCATCCAAGCCCTTTTGCGCTGGATGGTCCAGCCGACTTCGTCGCAGTACATGCTGGCGGCGTTGTCTTCGTCCGAAATGCAGGGTTTAGGCTCGTGCTGGGCCGCCAGAAAGAAGTCGCGGAAGTCTTTCAGTTGCAGTTCCTTCGACATGAAATTGCCCAGTTGATAAGTGTGTCCACGCAGAGTCAGGTCGGGGAGAGGATGCACATTGACGGCATCCAGCATTGAACCGGAGAAGCTCGCGTCGAACCCTTGGTAAAACTTCGGGGTATAGCTGAATGCAACTTGGCCCACTACCAGGTGAGGGCGGTTCATTTTCCGCAACTCGTCGCGAAGCACGCGCCCCATTTCCTCTTGCCAGGCATCCACCTCCCCCGCCGTCGCGTGGTTAGGCAGTCCGCCTCCCGGTTCGTTACAAATCTCGTAATAGATGTTCTCGAAGGCGCTGGTTTCTTGCACGATCTTGCGCGCGTAGGCCTTTTGCCGCTCCACCAAAGCTCCGTCCCGGAGGGAATTGTAATCAGCCCAGTCGATTTTCCCGATCTCCTGGAGGTTGTTTTTGTCTCGGAGCGGATTCAACGCCCAGATTTCGTCCGCATAAGTGTCGCTGAAGACGGTGAGTTCGACGACGATACCAAAATCTGACGCCAACGATAAGAACCGGTGCAGCCGATCAAAATATTCCGGATTCCACTGGTCCAAGTCGTACTTCGGCTCCCCATCCATTGCCTTGCCCGGACCGAGGCGCGGATAGGGTGTAACAAAGTCCGGCGACTCCGCTTTGAGAGGGGAATACGGGTTGCGCACTGACTGAAGTTCGCGGTAAAGAAGGAACGTGCGGGTCACGGTTTGTCTCTTGTCAGCAGCGTCGGCAAGATACCGGGCGAAGTCGAAGCGGCGGTTGATCACCGAACCATAGTGTTCGCTCGCAGCCACCAGGACGAGCGGCTTTCCACGGAAGAGGAAATATTTCGGATTCTCGGGGTGGAGGGCGAAGGGCGCTGCGTGTCCCGGCGGCTGCTTTTCTTGAGGCAGCGGGTCAGCCAAGAGGGGACTCGCCGCAGCATATTTCGATAGGGTCCCGGCGAAAGCGCTGCCACCACCCAGAAGGGCGATAAATCTACGTCTTTCCATTGTGCGGATGCCTGTGCTTCGGCCCATGATACCACCCCTTTCTAGACGGCGATCATCAATCGGCGATTAGAGCCTGCCATGTTGGAAGCGCGGCAGAGGCGCAAAAACTTTCTCCAAGGGCACCGGGTTCAAGTACGGTTTCCCATGATGGAAGTTATCGATATTCTGCATGAACTGCACGACGATATCCGTCCCGTCAATCATGTAGACGTTGATCCGGTAGAGCACCCCAAGGTCGGAGGGATCATCAATCACCTCCGCAAATTTTGTGGCCATCGCCGTCGCCATGCGTTGGGCCTCACGGAACATCTCCAGGCTGTGATCCAAGCGCTGCACGAATTCGTTTCCCGCCCCGCGGGCACGGAAGGCAGCGTCGAACTCGAGATAAGCCTTTTCCAGTTGCACCATGGTATCCAGGTGCATGGCGTAAGCTTCGGTCTTGTTTCGCAGATAGGCCAGCTCTGACCGGCTGCCGGGCGACACTTGTTTTTCCGCGCGCTCGAGGTGGGCCAGCGCCTGACGCAAGAGGGCGGCGGAATGGGCGTAGTAGAGCGACTCATCGCGGGCATGGTCGAGGAATCCCGCCCAACCCGCAAAAGTCGGCCCGTCGTAAGGATTGCCTTGCTCGGAATACGACTGGATAATGCCGATTTCGTAGGGAACGCCGCAGCAAGGGAAGTTGCTTCGTCCGGTCCAGCTTAAATATTCCTCGTTCTCCTCCAGGAGCTGATAAGCCTTCAAAGCTTCCGGAGCCGCGGCTTCCCCAAAGATGCGCCGAACGTAGTCCTGGTAAAACTCGTTAGGTTTCAAATGAGGTTTCCAGGCCCCCTCGGCCATGAATTTGTCATTCTGCTCCATTCCCCGCGCTCGGTTCACCTGCGTAGTGTGCCCCGCCACGCCGTTCTCCAAGGCGCCCTCGAACGTCCGGTCCTTGTAGTACATGTTCACGTTGAACTGCATGCCGAGCATGTGGCTATCGCAATCGGAGCGGGTGATTAAGGTACGCTCGCGCTCCCCCATGCCGCCGTAATCGCCCATGGGAACTCCCATGGGGGTCCAAATGGCACGGGAAATCATGTCGGTAAAGGGCACGTCTTTGGCAAACAGCTTGTCGATGAGCGGGTAGACGAAACCGCGCCCGAAGGCTCCGATGCCGAGCTTCGCTTTGGGGTTGATTCGATCTCGCGCCTCCAGCGCACTCCGCATCAGCTCCACCGTGCCCACGTCGGAATCCACCACGCGATCTGCGTTTCTCTCGTAGCCATTAGCATAGGCCTGCCAATGCAGCGTCTCCTCGGCGAAGAACTTGGGCCGCTCCTGCAAGGTGTACGCACGGCTTTTTTCGTCGTCGCAGGTCGGGTAAAGTTCCGGAAACCAGAGGAAATAACCTTCCGCTTCCGGATACGTTTCAAACAGGCTCTTCAGCCTGCCCTCATTGATCTCATGCGCCACGGGGTCGGCGGGGCACATATAGGCGCCTCCCAGAACCGGTTGGAATGGCAGGTCGCCGGAGCGGTTTCGAGCGAAGCGCGCCAGGTTCGGCGGCATGCTCACCGGATCAATGGCCAGCCAGGTTTTGATCTGGTGTGTCTTGGCATAAGCGATGACGGCTCGCAACAGGTCTTGCGCTTTTTGAAACGCCTGCTCCGGAGTCTCCACGTCCTGAAGCTCAGGTGGAGCAATGCGTGGGCACTTGAAATGTTCCCGGCCGATCGTCACATCCTTGGCCAGAAACGAGCCTTGCTGGGACCGCCACAACATGTAGCCGCTTTCCTTTACCGAAGCGTCACCGAGAAAGTTCTTTTCACCCCGGTATTCATAGGACAGCCAGGGTGTATTGGGGAACCAGAAGACTTGCAGATAATTCATCCGCATCTTGGCCATCTGGTCGATGATCTTTCGCCAATTGTCCAGCGACCACAACGTCTGGTTGGGATAGCAGTTGTCCACGTGCACGCCGCGCCGCCGGAAGGCCGGCTCCACTCGCTCATCAAGAGAGGGCAGCGCAACCTCAACCCGCTTCTGCGGAAGAATGTCTTTGGTCAGCAAAAAGACGAATCCCAGCCGCTCCAGCAAATCGTAAGCCGCGTACATCGTGCCTGCCGCATCGTTTCCCCCCACCACCAGTGCGGGGCGTCCTTCAAGACTGAGGCGGCGCAAGATGTAGCCTTCCGGTTTCAATCCCTGGAAGTTCACCTGCCGGTGATTGGCCGCCTGGCGCACGAGTTCGTTGCTCTCGGGGCTGCCTACCAGCAAAAGGCTCTTCCCCTTCGCCTGCCGGCTCACCTCGCGCGAGGAGACGATCTCCAGCTTTGCCCCGGAGAGCATTTCTATGTAGCGCTGGAGTTCAGCGGCAACAAATCGATCCGAGGAGCCGGCGTTGTCACCTACCGCAATTAACGCCGCCGCTTGACCCTTGCTGGCAATCATCCCCTGCGCGCTTCCAGGCGGAGCATCGGACCGGATGGTGCGGGGCGCGGCGGCATTCAGCAGTCCGCAACAGGCGAATAAAATGGCCAACTTCGCAAGCCGATATGAGAATCGACTAACGGCCGATTGCTTTTTCAAGTTCCCATCGCATGAAGAAATCAAGGCAGGACTCCTTGTAACGGAATCGGGGTGCAAAGGGAAGCGCGCACCCGCACAGTCAACGCGTGACCTTGCGCACGGCCTCACCGATAGCCTTAAGCTGCCGCATAAAGGGGTCGGAAATGCGGCCCGTGGGCCCATGGGGCACATCCCACGTCACCACCCCGCCGTGCTGCACGATAGTGGCGCTTATCTCGGCAACCTGGGCGTCGGGAAGACGAGGTTCGCCTCCGCTCCAACGGTGCCCGAGGTAACTCAGCATGTGGAACTGCGTCCCATCCGCCCATCGCCCGGGGCAGTGTACGCGCGTGGGGTCGTCGATTTCCCCTGCAGTGTAATCCTCCTGCTCAGTCTGCGCGAAAATCGGATAGAAAACTCCGGGATTGAAAGCCACAGCGCTTTCGGGGTTTCCCTTTCGCGCCGCGGCCGCGAAGGATTGGAAATTCGGCGGCTGACAGGAGCGGTACATGGCGTTCGGCCAGTAGCAGCCGTCAAACCACCAGCCGCGCACTTTGGCGCCCCAGCGCGTGGACCATTCCGCCATGACCTGTTCCCACTTGCTCTGGAAGTTTGCATTCCGGTCCGGGCCCCTGGTCCATTCGAGCGTCTTCATCGCCACCGGGTCTTGATCAGGAGCGCCGGCGGGCAGGTAGACCATCAAGCTGATATGCCGCGGCGCCAGCGCAGCGTAAAGGTCGGCCACCAAATCGCGCTTGGAGCATTTGCTCGGCCTGATCCCGACCAAAGAATCGTAAGTCCGGTTCGGCGAAAGGTAGTGTCCGGAGTTTTGGCCGAGGGTGATGACCAGATAGCCCGCCCCCACGGATTGCAGTTGGCCGGCCAGGCTGTCTACGTCGAATTCATCGATCAGCCGGTTCCACTCGGCCGCCGGCAGGTCAGCGCTGCTGCCCAGGTAGTGCATGAATACGCCCCACCTCGCCTGGTACATCCAGTCGGCGCGATTTTCCGCCGCCGGCACACGCGTTGCCATACAAAAAAATGCGCAGATAAAGATTACGAACGCGCAGAATTCTTTTGGTTTCCGCATCAATTCCCTCGAACAAGGATTTCTGTTTTCGCTTTTCGACTGACCGGTAACGTACACCCGACCGCGTCTGAATGCAATGTCCAGCCGAGTTTTCAGTTGATGCGCTACTCGTACAGAGCTTCAATAGGCAGGCGATCCCCCCGGTGCCGGCCTGTTGTCGGCCTGACACGGATAACTTAGGAGTATAATCCCGCTAGGAAGCTCATCGACGAGCCGGTAAAGACGATAGACGACCGGGGGAACGAATTGCTGGTGGTGGAGAAGCTGTATCGGAGGGCGTACTGTCTGGCCCTGCGATCTTTGCATGGCACTCGTTTAGAACGGTAGTGGGTCAATTTGATGTTGTAGCGGCGAGTTTGTCCGTCAACTGACGAACCAAATGGCGGCGTTAAGCCGCCCCCACATTCAGAACGGCGGGATTGACACGAAGATTCGAACGCCTTAAAGGGAGGACAGGTGAGCAAGGATCTGTCTCTTTTCGCGCTTCTTTCACAAGGTCTCGAAGCGACGATCCGCGAAGATAACCCGTGGTGGCGGGGAGAACGGATCGCAGGCATCCCTCCTCTGCGCCGGTGGGCCTTCGAGCCTGTGCTGAATGGCCTGAAAATAGGTTTGGCCCCGATTACGGTTCTTCGAGGTCCCAGGCAGGTGGGCAAGACCACTCTGCTCAACCAGATTATCCACGCATTGTTGGACGAGGGAGTCACTCCGGACAGGATTTTCCGGGTTCAGTTCGATGAGCTTCCACGACTCAAGGAGCTAAGCGAGCCGATTCTGGAGCTATGTCGCTGGTACGCCGAGTCCATTTTGCGGAAGTCGTTCAATCGTGCGGCAGGCGAAGGGCAGAAGGCCTTCATTGTTCTGGACGAAGTTCAGAACCTGTCCGATTGGGCTCCGCAACTGAAGCACCTCGTGGACATGAATCCGGTCCGGGTGCTCGTGACCGGCAGTTCCGCGTTGCGCATCGAGGCCGGGCGAGACAGCCTCGCCGGACGCATCATGAGCCTTGAGATGGGACCGTTATTGTTGCGGGAGATTGCCGAATTCCGAACTCAGTCGCGCCTTCAGCCGTTGTTACCCCCGAACGGGTTGGCGCCGCTGAAGGAAAAGGGATTCTGGAAGGAGCTTCGGGCTTACGGGGAAATGCATCGAGAGGTTCGCCGGGCCGCTTTTGAGGCTTTCTCGGAAAGGGGCGCCTATCCCGTGGCGCAGGTGCGAATAGATCAGCCATGGGAAAGGGTGGCCGACTTCCTCAATGAGACTGTCATCCGGCGGGCGATTCAGCATGATCTCCGTATGGGGGCCAAAGGCCAGAAGCGAGACGAGCAACTGCTTGAAGAGGTGTTCCGGCTGGCGTGCAGGTATGCAGGGCAATCGCCGACCCCGGCTCTTTACCTGGAAGAGATCAAAGGGGCGATGCATGCCAACATTGGACCGCAGCGAGTGCTAGCCTATCTGAAGTTCCTGGACGGGACCCTTCTGATCCGTTTGGTTGAGCCGCTGGAACTACGCTTGAAACGGCGGCGGGGCGCGCCCAAGATTTGTCTTTGTGACCACGCCTTGCGCGCCGCCTGGCTTCAAGAAGTGGTTCCGCTCACGCCGGAGGGCTTGGCGAACGCGCCGCACCTCTCAGTACTAGCCGGGCATTTGGCGGAGAGCGCGGCAGGCTACTTTATGGGCTCATTGCCGAACTTGGACTTCGCTCATTTCGCGGAGCGGGGAGCCGAACCGGAAGTGGACTTTATCGCCACCGTAGGCGAACGGCGCATTCCCATCGAAGTGAAGTATCGCCGGCGGATTGACCATCAGGATACGTTGGGCCTGCGGGCCTTCATGGATAAACCTCATTACAACGCGCCGTTCGGGTTGCTCGTGACCTTGATGGACGAGGAAGCTTCTGAGGATCCCCGCATTGTCTCACTACCGCTTTCGAGCCTTTTGCTGATGCGATAGGACAGCATATGAGCAACGAGGAACTTGGCGACGACGTGGTGGCCCGGCTGAACCCCTCGACGGGGGAGATCGAGAATCTGGAAGTCATGTTGTTTTCCACTCGCCTCCTGCGCAGTGACCTGTTCCAGTTGCCTGTGATGGCAGACTTGCGTCTTGCCGTGTGACCCCTCGTGGGCCGAAATCCCGAAGCCCGGCCCGTTCAATCTTGCTCTTGATACCAGTTTCCAGGTGTGATAGGCTAGCTTGCTTAGTCCATGGAGAGCGCCGGCACGGAGCGCGCGACTGAGTTCAAATTGTGAATTATGAATTGCACTGCTCCTTGTTGTCGCCGCTTGCCGCCTGCTGGTCCGCTTGAGAGTAGACTGAGCTGGCAGGCCTCTTTACACAGACGACCGCAATGGATAACATGTCGTGCTCGTCGGCGAATGAGGAGGCTGTAGCAGTTTCAAAAAGTTGGGGAACGACGCGCGAATGTCTATGAAAACAAAGGGTCGGCTCCCAGCAGCCCGGGCCAAAGCGGGAATGTCGTAGAAAACAAATATAGTTACTCGTTGCAAGCGGGAATGTTGGTGAAAAGAAAGGTGGTTAATGTCTGGCAGGGGTTATGTCATGAATGGCAAGTGAGGCAGAGCAGGTCTTATGAGGCAGGGAAGTGGCCCAATTCTGAATTGTGAATGGATGGTGAGTTGCCTTCCTGCGCCGGCCTCCTTCTGCTCACTGCCGGCTGCCTACAGCAACGGAGTACCCGATTGACCTTGCGCACCGCTGGGCCAAGAAAAACAAAAAAGCACTCATATGGAGGATAACTGTGTTCACGCGATACCACGATGCGGAGATTTTCGTACAAACCCTGGACGGGATTGATCGCTCTAATCACATCGTCGCCACCTACTTCATGGACGATGAGTTGCCGGGAGAAGAGTTTTTGGACCACTTCGCCCTGATTCAATCCGTGGTCATTGAAGGTTCCACGGGAACCTGGGAGAAAGTGGCGGAGGAAACCGAAGAGGTCCGGCACAGGCTGAGCGGGAAGATGGTGGGCTATTATGAAATTCCCACCAACAACACCTCGCGGCGGGCGGCGGTAGTGCAGTTGGCCTTCCCCATCGACGCCTGGATTGACAACGTGCCCATGATGCTGTTGAGCATCGCGGGGAATTGTTTTGCCTTCAGCCCCAAGATGCGGCTGTTGGACGTGTCCATTCCTGACGACCTGCTGGCCAAGTTCAAAGGGCCGAAGTTTGGGGTGCCGGGCATTCGCCAGGCGCTGAATGTTCCGGAGCGGCCTCTTTCCCTCCACATCATTAAACCCAAGATGGGGATGACACCAAAGCAGGTGGGGGAGCAGTGTTACCAGACGGCGATGGGCGGGGTGGACATGATGAAAGACGATGAGATGACCAGCGACCTGTACAACAGCAATTACGAGGATCGTCTGAAAGCCGTGCTGGAGGCGCAGGCAAAAGCGGAAGCGCAGACGGGCAAGCGTACGATCTACTTTGTGAGTATCACGGACGAGCCGCGCCGCATCTTCGACAAGGCAGCACGGGCAGTCGAGTTGGGGGCCCGAGGGTTACTGGTGTGTTACTCAGCGGGCCTGCCGGTGATCCGCCAACTGGCCGAGGACCCGGCGATTAACGTGCCTATCCTTATCCACGCTTCCTTCATGATTGCGGCGCAGCCGCGTATTTCGTGGCCGGTTTTCGCCAAGCTGCTGCGGTTGTGCGGCGGGGATCTGATGCTGACGCCCACCTATTGGTCGAGTATCCCCATGGTGAGTTTGGAGGAAGGCATTCGCACGGCGCATGTGAAACTGGCGCCGCTGGGTCACATAAAACCCATGTGGCCGATGCCCTGCGCCGGCGTATACCCGGGTCTGACGCCGATTCTGGTTGGAGAATACGGGCCGGACATCGTTATTCCGGCGGGCGGGGGAATGCTGGGGCACCCGGACGGATACACTGCGGGAGCCAAAGCGTGGCAACAGGCGATTGCCGCCACCATGTCCAAGGAGAATTTCCTGGAATATGCGAAGCGGCCTGAAAACAAGGAACTGCGCCGGGCGCTGGGGAAATGGGGATACATCGAGCGGCCCCGCACACCCTGGCTGCGTGTATCGCCCAAGTTTCATCCCAAGCCGATGAAGTTCGAAGAATAGATATGTGGAAGAGGAGGCTTTCATGATCGAGAATCATCCTTTCGGTGCGTGTCTGCCGACTTTTGGAAACTGCGCGGATCGCTTCTGTCTAAGCGGCTACGGGGGCGGTGGGAAAACCATGGAGGAGATGCTGGACCTCTCTCAGCAAGTCGCCGGTCTGGACGGCCTGGAGCTGGTGGGGAACTGGCATGTCAACGACCAGAACATCCGTGGAGTCGCGAAGATGTTCAAGGATCGGGGTCTGAAAATATGCATGCTGGTGCCGGACCTGTGGACGCAGGCGAAGTGGGGGCGGGGGAGTCTGGCCGCTCCTGACGCCAAGACGCGCCAGGAGGCAGTTGACGAAATCAAGAAGGTGATGGACTGGGCCGCTGAACTCGGCTGTCCCTATATCGACGTGTGGCCCGGTCAGGACGGATATGACTACTGTTTTCAGGCTGACTATCTCGAGGCCTGGAATTGGCTCCGCGACGGCCTCGCGGTTTGCGCCGAGCATAACGGCAAGGTCCGCCTCCTGGTAGAATACAAAATTAAGGAACCGCGCACCCACTGTTTCGTCAACAGCGCCGCCAAGGTGCTTTTGCTGCTCCAGGGAATGGATAAGGTTGGGGTCTTGCTGGACATTGGTCACTCGCTTGCCGCGGGAGAGAATTTCGCGGAGGCGGCAGCCCTCTTGAGCAGCTTCGGGAAGCTTGACTACCTCCATCTCAATGACAACTACCGAAGCTGGGACGATGACATGATCTTCGGCTCGGTGCACGTGGTCGAGTCGCTGGAATTCATTTACTGGCTGCGGCGGCTTGAGTACAAAGGGTGGCTTACCCTTGACATTTTCCCTTACCGCGAGGATGGCGTGCGCGCGGCGACCCAGTGCCGGAATTGGGTCCAGGCGATGTTTCACGCCGTTGACCGTATAGGGCTGGAATCCTTTGCGGACGTGATCCGCCGGGGTGACGCCTGCGACGCCATCGATCTCGTTCGTCGCGCCCTGGTGGGCGGCTGAGGGAGAAACCTATGACTGAGATTGCGCCTTTTGCCGGTGACGCCGACATTGGCCGCCTGACCGCGGCGCTGCGGGGTGAAAAGACTGATCGCGTACCGCACTTTGAAATCCTCATCGAAGACCAGCACGTCGAGCAGCTCCTGGGACGGCAGGCGGGCAACACGTTGGGAGTGGGAGGTGATCCGGCCAAAGGCGCTGCGGCTGGAGAAGGTGTGCGGCCGATGTTTCCCAAGGACTACATCGAGCTTTGCCGGCAGATCGGCCAGGACGCCATTGCCTTGGAAGCTCTCTGGACGCCCTTGAAACACGCGCGCCCTGACGGCAGTGTGGGCTTGATTACGAATCGCAGCATTAAGACCCGCGCCGACTTGAACCGTATCATCTGGCCGGGTGAAGCCGAAATTGAAGAACGGCTTCAGTATGTTCGTGAATACGTGGATGCGGCCAAAGGCACCGGCGTGGGTGTGGTTTTTCTCTGCGCCTCTGCTTTTCAGACTCTCTACGAATTCGTGGTGGGGCTCACGGATTTCATGGTCATGATTATGGAGGACCGTGAGCTCGTGGAAGAGTTGATGTCACGCTCGGCGGATTACCTGGCTGAGTTGGCCCGACGCGCGGTCAGAACGGGTGTGGATATCTTCTTTGCGGCTGACGACTTTGCTTTCAAGACGGGCCTATTCGTACGCCCGGAGATCTTCGAGAAGCTGTGGCGTCCTCACTACGACCGAATCCTGGCGCCGGCTCGCGATGCCAAGATTCCCATTATGTTCCACTCCGACGGGAAAATTGACGACGCCATCGCAATGCTTATTGAATTGGGAGTGGATGGTATTACGCCTATGGATCCTTCCGGCATCGACTACCGGGACTATAAAAAACGCTATGGTGAGCGCCTGACTTTATTTGGAAACATTGACATCACTTGGCCGCTGGTCCAAGGCGCCCCGGCGGATGTGGAGCGAGATGTGAGAGAGCATATGGACATCCTGAAACCCGGGGGACGCTGGGTTGCCGGCAGTAGCCACAGTATCGTGAACTACATCCCGCATGAGAATTTCATCGCCATGCTCAACGCTTTTCATAAGTTTGGGAACTACTAGTGTCATGGAACGTAAGTTCGTTGATGAAGTCAGCCAGACGGCGGATTCCGTTTCCAGCCCCGTCAGGGGCGGAAGGTTGTAGCCCAGGGCGCAATCTCTGGGGGAGGACGGCTCTCACCCCGCCTTCGGCACCCCTCTCCCGCGCGGGCGGGAGAGGGGACTGGGGTGAGGGAGGGCTCGCCTACCCACGGCTCGCGCCGTGGGCTACATTCTTTCGCCCCGACAAGTCGGGGCTGACTTCATAAACGAACTTAGCAGACGCGACACTCGCAGGAAGTCTCCAATCGACAGTCCGCAGTCGGCAATAGAAATTGGAGGAAGGCAGCAATGGCGGTGGCAATCAGGTTACCCGACATGGGGACGAATGTGGAGGAGTGCAAAGTCTTATCCTGGAGGATCAAGCCCGGTGCAACCGTCAAGCGTGGCGATATTCTGGCTGATATCGAGACTGACAAAGCGGTAGCAGAACTGGAATCGACTGGGGAAGGGGTCCTGTTACAGGTTGTTGTGAAGGAGGGAGACTTGGCTCGCACGGGAGATATCCTTGCTTATGTCGGCAAGCCCGGCGAGTCCGTAGCGGGTGAAGCCCACACCGCGGCAGCTTTGGCGGCCGGTCTCCCTCACGCAACAGCGTCTCCCGTGGCGACTCCCGCCCATCTCGATGGCGGCGAATCCCTCCGCGTGGCGCCTATGGTGCGGAACCTCGCCGTGAAGCTGGGGGTTGATCTTGGCCGGGTAAAGGGGACGGGCGCGGGAGGGGTCATCACGCGCCAGGACGTGCAGCGCGCCGGCAGCGAAGGGGCCTCAGTGGTGATGGAAACCACTCCTTCCGGGGAGCCGCTGCCGCGCGCTCAAGCCGCGGTAGCACGCGCCGTTAAGAAGAGTTGGAAGGAGATCCCTCACCTCAGCGTCACCGCGTCAATCGACATGACTTCAGCACAGGAGAGGCGGGCAAAGAGTGATGTCGGCGTCGCACGCCTTAGCTACGACGCGATTTTCTTGAAAGCCATGGCGCGGGCTGCGGAAAGCGTGCCGCTGGTGGTTGCGAAGCTGGAGGGAGAGCGAATCGTACGGCCGCAAGGCATCCATATCGCGCTGGCCATCGGACTTGACAACGACCTTTTCCTGCCGGTGGTGCGGGAGGTGGAGAAGAAGGATTTGGCAAGCCTGCAGGAAGAGGTTGCCGACTTGGTTGCGAAGGTCAAGGCGCGCACCTTGCGGGCCGAGCAAATGAGCGGTGCAAGCATGGCCCTCAGCAACCTGGGTATGTACCCAATCGACGCCTTTGACGGCCTCATCTTCCCCGAGCATAGTACCATCCTGACGTTGGGTGCGATTCAACTGAAGCCGGTGGTTCTCGATGGCGAGGTTAAAGCCCGCCCCCTCGTGACCGTAAAACTTGCGGCCGATCATCGCCTCATCAATGGGCGCACGGCGGCGGCCTTTCTGAGCAAGGTCAAAGAGGTCATCGAGTCGGGGGAGATATTCCAGTGATGAAAAACGTTCAGGCTCGTTCAATTTACCCTCGATCCGTTCGGCGACGACCTGCGGCTCCGCCGTCTGACTTGAGGAATGGCTTTGCCTTTCCGTAGGGCACGTGTCCAGATGAACCAACTCCGGGCAGGCTGGAAGGCTCAACCTTCCAGCCTGCCCGGAGGAGGAAGGAGGGTCGGGCCCTGCGCGGAAAGCCGGAGAAGGTGTGAAAGAATTGCGTTTTGCCGTCGCGTCGTAGGGGCAACCCTCGTGGTTGCGCTAGGGCGGCCACAAGGGCCGCCCCTACAACTCGATTTATTCACAGCTTCGGAGGCTTGCCGCGCACCGGGGCGGCAGGGCCGCGTTGTGCACTCGCATCAGTTGCCAATTTGGACAGTCGGGAATACGGTTGTCCACGTGGTCATTCCGATCAAAGGGGGCGCAGACGGCTGGTGTCGGAGTCCACGGCTTTTGCGAACCAAGTGCGCGTTTGAGGAGTGAGGTTATGGGATATGACAAGGGGTTTCTCATTTCACTATACCGAAAGATGCTATTGATCCGGCAGTTCGAGGAACGGGTCAAATACCTGTTCTTGGAAGGGATCATGCCGGGCACCATTCACCAATACCACGGGCAGGAGGCGATTGCCGTGGGCGTTTGCAGTGCGCTGAACTCCGACGACGTCATCACCAGCACGCATCGTCCGCACGGGCACGCGCTGGCCAAAGGGCTGACGGTGGAATCCCTGATGCACGAGTTGTTCGGAAAGATCACCGGCTGCTGCGGCGGCAAAGGCGGCTCGATGCACGTGGGGGATCTGGAGAAGGGGATGGTGCCGGCGATTGCGATCGTGGCGGGCGGAGTCCCGGTTGCTACGGGCATTGCTTTTGCCTTCAAGTACCGAAAGGAGCCGCGCGTGGCAGTCTCGTTTATGGGCGACGGGGCCGTCAACGAGGGAGCCTTTCACGAAGCTGTGAACATGGGCGCGATCTGGTCTCTTCCGGTGGTATATGTGGTGGAGAATAATCTCTACTCCGCCTCCACGCCCATCTTCGAGATGGTGCGTCTGAAGAGGCTTTCGGAGCGCGCGGCAGGCTACGGCATACCGGGTGTCACGGTGGACGGGAATGATGTCCTGGAGGTTTTCGAGACCGCCCGCAAGGCTATCGAACGCGCTCGCAACAGGGAAGGCCCGACGCTCGTCGAATGCATGACCTATCGGATCACCGGCCACTCACGCCGTGATCCCTGCAACTACCAGCCCGAGGAAGAGCGGAAGGAGGCTCTCCAGAGGGAACCGCTTCGGCGTTTTACAGAATATCTGCTGACGGGTGGTTGGATTGACGAGGCGGGGCTGGAAGGGATCCGCCACGAGATCGACGCCGAAATCGAACGCGCTGTGCAATCGGCCCTGGCGGCACCGGATCCGAAACCGGAAGCGGCGTTGGAAGATGTCTTTGTCTGAGAAAGCGGGGGAACTATGACTCACATGACCATTGCGGAAGCACTTCGCCAAGGACTTAGAGAAGAGCTGGCCCGCGATGAGCGGGTCTTTTGCATCGGTGAGGATATTGGTGTGCGAGGAGGCTGGGGCGGCGCCTTTACCGTCACTCTGGGACTGGAGAAGGACTTCCGCCAGCGCATCATTGACACGCCGATCTCCGAGGGGGGATTCTTCGGGCTGGCCCTGGGCGCGGCCATCATGGGCTTGCGGCCCGTGGCGGACGTGCAGTACAGCGACTTCCTCTTGTACGCCATGGATCAGGTAGTCAACCAGATTGCAAAAATGCATTACATGTCCGGCGGGAAAGTTCGCGTCCCGTTGGTGATGCGGGCTCCCGTGGGGGCCACCGGGCGTGGGGCCCAGCATGGCCAGAACCTCGAGGCCATTTTCTTTAGTGTCCCGGGGATCAAGATTGCCTGTCCGGCAACCGCCTACGACGCAAAAGGACTGCTGAAGGCTGCCATTCGAGATGATAATCCTGTGCTCCTTTTCGAGCACAAACTCCTCTACGGGTCCAAGGGCGCTCGCGCGGAGTCGGGAGCCGTTGATGCCTCGAGTGACATACCGAACCAAGATTATGTGGTCCCGTTAGGCAAAGGCATTGTGAGGAGGGAAGGGCAAGACATTACGATTATCGGCACTCTGCTCATGATGCATCGCGCCCTTCAGGCGGCGGAACGGCTGGCACAGGAAGGCATCAGCGCCGAGGTCATTGACCCGCGCAGCCTTGTGCCTTTCGATTGGGACCTGGTGAACGCTTCGGTGATGAAGACCACGCGCGCCATCATCGTCGAAGAAGGCCCACGCCAGGGCGGTTGGGGCGCCGAAATCGCCGCCACTCTCTCCGACAACCTGAGTGATTACTTGACTGCTCCGGTGAGGCGAGTCGCATCACCCAACACCCCCGTTCCGTTTTCCCCTCCCATGGAGAATTTCTACCGGCCGGATGCGGAACGCATTGTGAGTGCTGTACACAATCTGATTGGATCCGTATAAACGCGAATTCCAAAGCTAGACCCGTCAGTAATCCTGAGCGTGGATAGCCGAAGACCGCTATCCGTGATGTCACAAACGGAGCGCATCGCAATTGGGCCTTTCCCTCTCCCCAGGGGAGAGGCCCGCGATCCCGACTCACTTCATCGGGACGCGGGCCCGGTGAGGGGTTAATTGCACGGCGTCGCCTGGGTGATTCAGCTCCGCGCGTGCTTAGCTGTGTCCGCGCCATTGCCCGGCACCGGCACGACGGCCTTGATGGGCACCGGCCCCATGGCGTACTCCGTCGGACCGAGGTGTTCCTTGGAATCCATCATCGCGTCCCACGTTACTTCCTGGCCTGTGTAAGCTGCGGTCCTACCCATAACCGCGGTCAGCGTGGCATGGGCGACATGTTCCGCTTCATTAATCGGTTGGTTCTTGCGGATGGCGGTAACGAAGTCCACGTGTTCCTGATCGTAAGGGTTGAACTTCGTCTTGCCCGGGTCTGATCCCGCCTCCTGGTATTTCCAGACGACCTTTCCGGCCGGATCGAAAATAGTGCTCTTGCAATCCGTATAGCCTTCCGTGCCCACCACGTACTCGGAGACTTCATTGGCGCAGCCATCAATCTGGCGGCACATGCTTGCCAGGCGCGTTTCGTTCGCGTAAGTAAACAGCACCGAGAAGAAATCGAACTGGTCCCCAGTCACGCGCCGGGCGCGCCCGCCCGCGCCTACGGCCTTCACCGGGTTCATACCCGTAAACCAGAGGATGGTGTCGAGATTATGGACGTGCTGTTCGACGATGTGGTCGCCCGAAAGCCATGACCAGTTCACCCAGTCGCGAATCATAGCTTCCATATCCGACCACTCTTTCTTTTTCGGTGCGTACCACAGTTGGCTCGAATTCCAGCGGCAACTGGCCCCGACAATCTTGCCGATGGCGCCGTTGGAGACGCGATTATAGGTCTCCTGATAAGCACGGTCATGCCGCCGCTGGGTCCCCGTCACGACGCACAGATTGTACGACGCAGCTTTCTGGCCTGTGGCCAGGACCGCGCGCACGCCGGGCGCGTCCACGGCCACGGGCTTCTCAAGGAAGCAGTGTTTCTTGGCTTCCACCGCCGCATCGAAATGAATGGGGCGGAAATGCGGGGGCGTAGCCATCAACACGATATCCACATCCGATTCGAGCAGCTTCTTATAGGCGTCAAAACCGATGAGGCAACGGTCGTCGGCGACTTGCACTTGGGCTTTCTTGGCCAACTCGTCACGGCAAGAATCCAGATGGTCCTTGAGGACGTCGGCCAGCGCCACAATCTTGAGATTCGGTCCTGCCTTTAGAAAGTTTATGGCAGCTCCCGTGCCCCGCTGCCCGCAGCCGATAAGGCCCGCCTTGAGCGGCGGCCCGTCCGGCGCCACGTCCACGAAAGTCATGGGAGGATAGGACTTGGCACAACTTGCCAGCACTGCTCCTGCCCCCGCGACCGCTATCGCTCCGATAAAAGTCCGGCGATTAAGATCCAACTTCCCTTCGTCACTCATGTCATATCTCCTTTAGGATTTATGCGATCAATGCTTGCTTAAGGTGCCCGTCTGGCGACTTGCCGCCGTGGAGGTTCCCTCATCGTATTCCCGGACAACCCGGAATCCCACGTCGGTGCAGTCCGAATACCACCAAATGCTCTTGGGCGACTGCGGGTCTGTGAGCAGCCATTCGTCATTGCGGGAATGGTCGCGCGCGGCGCAGCGCAGGTCGGCGGCGTCTGAACGATACGAACCTCCCCGGACAACGTGCTCCTGCCCCGAGGCTGGGCCGCGCGGGTCAAGAACTTCGGGGTCGGACAAGTGCGCGTAAGCTTCGGGGTCATACCAATCCAGGCAAAATTCCCGCACGTTGCCCAACATGTTGACGAGACCCCAGGGATTTGGTTTAGTCCCCCCAGCCAAGTGAGTTTTGCTCGCACTGTCCTCCAAATACCACGCGTACTCGCCGAGCGGCGCTGTCTTTACTCCCAACAACTGATTTAACCACCGTTGGCGGGTGAACTGGGTGGGGTCGCCGGGAAAGAAGTAAGCAGAGTTCGTACCCGCGCGGGCAGCATACTCCCATTCAGCTTCGGTGGGAAGCCGGAACTTCTTCCCGGTAATCGCGGAGAGCCATTCGCAATACTCGGTGGCAGCATGATAGGTCATGGTAATGGCCGGCCTCGAGCCTCTTCCCCAACCCTGGTCGGGAGAGCCGTAGGGTGGCGTAGGTCCCGTTACGGCATCGGGTGTTTCGGAGGTCGGGTTGTCCCGGCTTCTGCCGCGATTCCCTCGCTGGAGCAGGTAGACCTCGTACTCTCTCCAGCTCACCTCGGTCCTTTCCATCCAGAATGGGCTGAGCTTCACCCTGTGCACCGGTCCTTCATCCGGCCGCCGGAAAGGTTCCGACTCGGGGCTTCCCATCAGGAATGAGCCGCCGGGAATCGCCACCAAACGGACTTTCAATTCCGAGCCTGGAATGGGCTCGGCGTAGCTCTGGAAGCCCTGCGGGTTGGGCGGGAACGACTTATCGAGGTTCAGTTCCTCAGTATCAGTCTCCTCCTGGGCTTCCTCGGCCTTCTTGCCCCGGAAATGTCCCGCGTGCTGATGGCAGTTAATGCACCGCATCTTGTTCTTGGAGCGCTGGTAGTGCAAGTGCCCGTCCACACCCTTCTTGGAGAGCCCGGCGCTGAACAGGTTGGCGTGACAGCGAATGCATGCGGAGTCGTAAGTGAAAGTACGGGCCTGCTCCAGGCTCTGCTTGGATTGCCAATCAATCTTGGTCAAATCCTTGAAGGTCTTGCCATAGATATCCTGCGCGCCCAGGCGGGCCTTTTCCGTGTAATACCCGAGCCCCGCGGCCGGGAGGTGGCACTCAATGCAATGCGTGACCACACCGCTTTTGGTGGTGAAATGCGTTGACTTAATCCAAGTCTGCGTGGCGTCCGGGTGCGCGTGGCAGGCCTGGTCGCAGAACTTGTCCGTGGAGGTGGCATCGACTCCCGCCTTGCCTCCCAGGAGAAGGGCGAAACCTATAAGGATGCCTACACCGATGAGGCTGAGATTTCGAGGATTAAGACCAAGTTTCTTGAGGCCTTCAAAGACTGAAAACATGCGTCCCTACTTAACAGTAAGCTTCTCCCCGCGGCGCCGTGGGCACGGGGGAGAGGGAGGAACAAGTCAAACGGCAAAACGCAAAGTGCAAAACGCAAAAGTATAACCCCAAAAACGACTTTCATGGATGATTACAGTCTTTGCTGTGACTTTGCAATTTGCATTTTGCATTTTGCACTTTGACTTGTTCTGTGGCATTTTCATTTCGGGCCAAGGCATGCTGTCGGGAAGCCGCGTGAAGAGTAGCGCTTCCATTCACTTCCCGCTTGGCGGATCGAAAAGGCCGCCACGCCCGCGAGGGATTCAGCAAGCCGGATTCCATCTGTGACCGGCATTACGGAGAGCGTGGTCCCCAGGGCGTCGGCGGTCGCCGAATCCCTTGCGATCACCGTCGTGCTAGCCGCGCCTTCCAGACCTAGGCCGGTGGAAGGGTCAATGATGTGCGAAAATCGCCTGCCGTTGACTTCGACGAATTGTTTGGAATCGCCGGAGGTAGACACAGCGGCGTCGTGCAGCACGATTGCGCAGGGCGGATTCCCTGCGCCCGCATCGGCCGTGTCGATGGCCACCCTCCAACCGGCCTTACCAGGTGGAGACGCTCCCACGGCCACCTCTCCCCCCGCCACCACCATGGCTTGGCGGATTCCGCGCGACTGCAGAAGAGCCAGCATCTGGTCCGCCGCGTAGCCCTTGCCGATGGCGCCTAAATCCAGCTTCATGCCGGGGCGTTTCAGGAAGACGGTCCGGCGCGTTGCATCCAATTCGAGGTTTCGGTAATTCACCAACGCCTTCGCCTTCGCCAGTTCCGAAGCATCAGGGAAGCGGCCTGTCTTGCCGGCTTTTTGCCACAACTCCACCAGCGGGCCGACGGTAATATCAAAGGCGCCGCGTGAAAGCTCCGAGATGCGGATGGATTTCGCCAGGACATCGTAAAGGGCGTTGCTTACCGGAAACGGGGCTGACACTCCCTCGCGCACAAGGCGCATGAGTTCGCTGTCCTCCCGGTAATTGCTCATGATCTGCTCGAGCTCCTCGGCGCGAGCGAAGGCAGCCTCAGCAGCTTTTGACGCGGTCGCGTCGTCAGCCGAGTAGAGCTCAATTCGAAACATCGTCCCCATGCGGGGCAGGGAAAACTCGTAACGCTTGAGCTGCGGGGCGCGGGCGGAAAGGTCACCGGGAAGAAAGATGAGGCTGAGTCCCAAGGCCAGATTCAGCAGCGTGGCGCGATGCGTCGAATGAGTGGCAGCACGATGGAGTGATTGGTTGATTGAGCGATTCGGCGAGTAAGAGAGCATTTTGCTTAAGCCGGGATGAGTAGCCAATTATGCCTCTGTGTCCTCCGTGGGCAGAAGAGCTTCAACACAGAGGCCTCTGAGATACTCCGTGCTCTCTGTGTTAAGGGTTGAAAGCCACGGAGAACACGGAGATTGCGTTCCGACTGCGACGTCAGGTGGCGCTGGTGGCATATCTCCCAGTGAGTCGAAATTACGTGTGTCCGAGCGTATAGCTTGCCTTGCCGGAGGTCTTACGTTCAACGAAGTTGTCTTCAAAATTGCGGAGCCTTAATAAGAGATCCTCATCCTTCAATTCGATCATTTCCAAAGCTCCGATCCATGACCGACTCGCCTCCCGGAAGCCCGAGACCTGAGATCCCATCCCCACGTGATGCAATACGCCAATCGCGCATTCTCTCGCCGTCCAGTGAACCTGTCAAGGCAATGCGATGGCAATGCGATGTGCGTCACGGACGATTGCACGGATTTGTTACCTCGCATACAATGAGCGCCCGAGCGCTTATCCCTTCCTCCTGGAGATTTGTCATGGACCGTCGTTCGTTTCTTGGCATGGCCGCCGGAGCCCTCGCGTTTTCCCAGAGGGCAAGCACTGCCCGTGGGAACCTGAAAGGACAGAAGGGACTGCGGCTTTCGATTACCTGGGGCATGCTGGGCCGCATGCCCGTAGTGGAGGCGATGGCGCTGCTCAGCCGCCTGGGTTACGACGCTTTCGAGATGTTTGACTGGCGCGACCCCGCGTTGCTGGAGACCTTCGTGGCGGAAAGAAAGAAGTCGCCGCTTTTCTGCGCTTGCCTGGTGGCCAACAAAGGTGTGACGGCGCCCGGCTGTGGCTTGGTGAACCCACGCGAGCGCGAGGGATTCCTCCGGGAACTCACTGCTTCGATCGAGGCGGCAAAGAAGATGGAGTCTAGGCAGTTGGTGGTCTTGACGGGAAACGAGCTGGGAGGGATTTCCCGCTCCGAGCAGATGGCCAATGCGGTCGCCGCGCTGCGCGAGGCCGCGCCCATCCTGGAAAAGAACGGCGTCACCGCCATCATCGAGGTATTGAATACCTATGTCGACCACGCAGGTTACTTTCTCTATTTCGTTCGTGACGGCGTCGAGCTGATGGACCGCGTAGGAAGCCCGAACGTCAAGGTACTATTCGACATTTATCATGTCCAGATCATGGAAGGAAATCTGATCGAGAATATCCGCATGAACATTGACCGCATTGGACACTTCCACGTGGGAGACGTTCCCGGGCGCCACGAACCGGGCACGGGCGAGATCAATTACCGCAACGTGTTTAAGGCTATCTACGAGCTAGGCGACCGCTTTCAAGGCTCTGTAGCCCTCGAATACAGCCCCTTGGCGCCACTCGAGGACGACTTGGCAGCCATGCGCGCACTGGCCAACTTTTCCTAGCCATACTAGGCCATGGAGCCGGTCGTGGGCCAGTTTCCTTCCGGATTACTCATCAGTAGGGGCCGCCTGCGACAACTTAACTTAGGCGTAAATCTTATCGAGCGTGGCACGTGACTTTTGCTTGACTTTGTGAGTTGCTT
The DNA here is from genome assembly GCA_963832915.1 of uncultured Acidobacteriota bacterium. Classification (GTDB taxonomy): domain Bacteria; phylum Acidobacteriota; class Terriglobia; order UBA7540; family UBA7540; genus CAVROP01. The sequence continues at coordinate 21,824 of CAWHWE010000077.1, read as the reverse complement.
ATCCTATAGTTTTTCCCATCGACAGGGCTGAAGCAGAAAGAAACTAATTTACGGTTCTCTACTGAGAGCATTCGGAGGCGACCGTGAGTACACCTAATTCCTCCAATCGGGGCGTCCCGGTTGATCCCAACCTCATTGCTGATTCCCTTGCACAATTGACCTCGGGGTGGACACCTGCCGCCGGCGTGCCCACGGAGGCCCTGAGCGCCGCGCGGGCGGCGTTGGCGATGAGCTTGGTTGCAGGCAAGAGTCCGGGCGAGATTCACGCCACCCAGCCGACTCTCCAGACCGGGCTGCCCAGCGATCCGCAACTTGCCGCGGAACTGCTAAACATCGCATCGCAGGCGGCGGCCAAGCCGGTGCCGGCGATTGCTATCGTACGCAGCGCCCACGCCGCCACCCTGTCCAACCCTTCAGGAGTGCCTGCCTGGGCGCGCGGCGCGAAGGCGGCACAGAGCTTTGGCCCTTTCCTGGACCTCCAGGGTGTCCTGAACTGGGTGGACCTGTTCCTGTTTACGGTCTCGACGCAGTTCGCGTTCGGAGATTCATCCACGCCCTTCGGCGTTTTCCCCATCGTTCATTTCCTGATTCCACCGCCCACGGCTTCGGAGTTTAATCTGGGATCGGGCAGCGTCTGGTTTCTGGCGCAGTGGCTTGCGGCGTCGCTCCCTGCCGGAAACTTCACCGGCTTTTCCATCTCCGGCGGGACCCTGGTATCCTCCCAGCCGATGAACTACCAAAGCGGCGTCTACGTGATACCTTCCGGCGCCACTCTGACAGTAACTATGACGCTCGTCCCTCTGCCGTCACCCGTCAATACTGGCGATCCTGGGGCCGATGCGGCGGCAGCGGTGTTCACACCGCCCTCCGAGGTCGAAATCGTTTTCCAGCCGTCCAGCGCGGCATTCCAATCGATCGCCGGCGCCAATGCCAAGGCCTACGGCTCCTCAGTGGCGCTGCATTGGAATCACGGAGCGCCCGTCGCAGTGACGAACCTGCCAGAAATCGCGGTGCCATGTACGGCATCTCCCGGCAGCTTCGACTTTGTCAACGCGGCCTCGGAGATCTTCATCCCCTCGGGCAATGCCTTGATTACGGCCGCGGCCTGGGGGCTACCGCTCGCAGCCACGAGCATCACCGCGCTACCGGAAGTCGCCGGACCAGGCGGCGCCCTGTTTGTGCTTTCCTCCGGCGGCTCGCTGCAAACGGTGCTGCAACCCGTCACCGGGATGTCGGAGTGGTTGCTGGAAATCGGTACGGGCGGGCTGTACGCCCTGGTAAGAGGCAAAGCGCCGGCTGCGGAGACAACATTCCAGCTTTGGCCGCAAAGCGCGCCGTCGAAGCTGAATGCGACGGTGGACTTTTCCACGAATGCCGCGTTGGTGTACGCCTATCTCTCTTCCTCCACCAACGAACTGCTGTTCACCGCCGGGAGCATCGCGGTTCATCTGGATCGTCCGCTGAGCGCCACGGGTGCCCGCTACCCATACCAGTCCCTTGCCACCCTGCTGCTCGACCAAAGCCAAACCGCCACTGTAATGGTGATTGTCGGCGGACGCCCGGATGACCGTTCCCGCATCATCCCTCTGGCGCTCGAAAACGCGCTGCTGGGAGTTGACGCACCCGAGTTGTTCACCTTGGCCGGGGCGCTCCAGGGCACGCAGCTCCTCAACTGCGCGGTGGGCCTGTATTTTGATCTGCGCTGGTTGCTTCCCACGTTGCCCGATCCCTACGCAGCCAATTTCAATCTCTCTTTGGTGCGCCGGGAATCTGATAGCGCGAGCGTCGGCACGGCCCTGGCGGTGACCACGTGGCTAGGGCAGAACTCCGCTCCCAAGCTCGACTTTGTGCTGCTGCCGCCGGCGGCTTCGAACTCCAACGCCACGGCGGGAAATGTGGCCACGCCCGAAACTGGGACGCCACTCCAGACAGCCGCCGTGACGCCCGACGCCAGGGTCCAGGTGGCTCTGCCGTCGCTGGCCATGACTCCGGCGCTGCTCGACGTCTCCACGCGGGTGGATTTGTGGGGCGTCGCGGTGGCTCCGCAGATCGGCGCACTGGCCACTTCCACCATCGACGCTGTGGGCAGCACCAACCTGGCATCGGCCCCGCCAGCAGCGCCCATCACCGGCGGGACGGCAGGCGTCGCGCCTGTCGCCGCGTTTTCCCACATGGCGCTGGCGCTGAACGGCGCCTTGGTGGCGACGTTCGCCCTGCCGCAGTTTTCCTGGGAGCCGATGGAATCGACGGGTGAAAGCACGATTGGACCCATCGAGTGCGATCCCGCCTCGGATGGGGCTCCTCTGTTGGTGGCTTCGCCCGACAGCCAGAAACTCGTCCCGTTCGCCCCTGGACCGGTTTTGGTGAACAACATTGCTAATGTCGCGGCGGGCGTTCCCTTCGCGGCGGTGTTCAGCCTGCCGTTTGGCCTGAATGCGGTGATCATCCAGTACAATGCACCCTCGCGTAAGAAGCCCGGAATTCGTTCCACATTCCTCGATGCCGGCGGCCGGTTCGGCGCCAACATCCCGCGGTTCCCCGATGCCATTCCGCCTAGCCCGCCACAGGCTGCTGCGCCGCCGAAGCTGGCCCCGCCGGGGAATCCTTCGCTTACTGGGGCGCTCTCGCTCTCCCTCAAGCCGCCGAATCCCGGCGAATCCAACGCCATGTTTGGCGGGTTCACGCTGATCGGCGATACTCTGGGCACTGCCAGCCCCTACGGCACGACCGTGCTCCAGTCGGACGTCGCCACGATCTTCAGCGGCGATTTCAACCCCGGCGCTCACGAGCCGGGGGTGCCGGTGCTGCGCGTCGACTTCACCGGTTATGGCGCGAGTACGTTCAGCGAGTGGGCGGACCAAAACGTGACCGGGCCAGGCATCACCAAAGTCCAGTTCGAAGCCAGCCTCGGCCGCACCAGCTACGAAGTGATCCAGGCGGTGAGCGTCATCTATCCATATTGCATCCACGTAGTGCGCACCATAACGATGCTGCGCCAGAATGCGGGCTGGGTGAAGCGGAGTGACAGCGGCTGGCAGGCATCGTCCCCGGGGCTCTTGGCGTTTCCGTCCGACGTGGCGTCGCAATACGCGAACGCGGTGCACAAAGGCGCGCTGAATGGCGCGTATAACGTGCGTAACATTCGCGACCAGGGGCAGACAGTCTCTGTGACAGCGCCGGCCGACCCGGCGGATCCCGCCGCGGGCAAGGTGTTCGAGTTTCGAGAAGTGCTTTTTGACGCGGACTTGGTGCTCGACGCGAGTCTTAATGTACTCAGCGGGGGTTTTGCCGCCCAGAACGCAGGCGGCCCCAGCGGACTGACGGCGGTGCCCTCCAAAGATAATGTCGGCTACCTCCAGCTCGCGCCGGACGGCTTTTCGCCTTTTCCCGCCACGCTGGCCTTGCTGTTCGCGAAGACTGGCGCGGTCTTTCCCGCCGTGTCCTGTACGGTGGAAGCGGGCCGTTTCAACAATACGCCGGGCACCATCCTTCGCTGCTCCGCGTTTGAAGTGAACATGATCACCGCCGCCACCAGCAGTTCCACTCCCACGCCCGCCGTGGGCGTCGCCTTGCGCGGCGCGCCCCAGATTCCGCGGGGCGGGGGATGGAGCATGGGCCAGCGTCTTTACACCGACACCGCCCCCGCTGCGCTACCCAACGACTACCCGGTGCCGCTGGTGCGGCCGGCGACCAGCAACAACTACTGGTACATCGCCGATGTAACCGACATCCTGCAATTGACCCAGCCGGACAATTTCTACAGCCTGCTCCACTCCACCGGCACGCACAAGGTTTTGTTCGAGTCGCCGCAGATTCCGACCTCGGCAAGCATCAGTCCTCCTCCGCCCGCGCCCGGACTGCAATTTCCCAAGCCCAATCCGCCAGGCCCCCCGAAGTCCGGGTCCGCGCCTTTGAATCAGGGGTCGCCGAACCTTGGCGATCTGGCATCGATTCTCAATTCCACCGGTCTTTTCCCGGATATCGCCGCGGCGATTTCCATGCTGGAAGGCGAGATCGAGCAGATCAACACCATCGGCCAGGGCTTCAAATACTCCAAGACCTACACTTGGCCGGCGGGCCAGCAGGCCACCATCGTCGACCTGTCGGTGATGAATATCGTCCTCTTGTATTCAGATTTTCCGCAGCAGACCGATCCGCCGCCCGCAGCGCCGCAACCGACCGTTCTCACTTACACCGTCGATTCTTCGGCGTCGCCCAGTTGGACGCTGTCGATCGGCAGGTTCTCCTTGCAGGTGACGGTCCCCATGTTCGGCAGCACACCGCTACTGACAATTACCGGGGCTTTCTATGGCGACGAACACACCAAGCCGGGCGTCACCGGCCTCAACGTGCAGTTCGGCGGCGGGCTCAGCATCGTCAAAAATGTCTTCAGCGCTTTGCAAACGCTGGCGCAGTTCCTCCCCGGCGGCGCCACCGCCGCCCTGGATGTGGCCTTGTCGGACGGCACGCTAACGGTCACCGACACGTTCACGATCGCCGACATGCCGCTCGGGTTGGGCGACTTGACCGATATCAGCCTGGACGTCGCGCTGGACGTGCAGTTGGCGCCGCTGAGCGTGAACTTCAGCGTAGGGATCGGCAGCCCCGACAATCCCTTCAACTGGATTGCCACGCCGCTGGCGGGCAACGGCATGATGACTCTAGGCGTCGAGAACAGCGCGCCGGACCTGACCATCCAGGCGGGCATCGGGCTGGGCATCGCCATCGACCTCGGCATCGCCTCCGGCTCGGCCTCGATCACGCTTGCCTCCCAGCTCAACATCGACGGAAACTCCATCACCCTGATGGTCATCCTGACGGGCCAGGCGTCGGTCAGCGTGCTGGATGGCTTGGCCAGCGCCTCGCTGACGCTCTCGGCAGCGCTCGGCCTGTCGCTCAATCCCGCGCTTCCAATTCCGAAACTGTTGCCGGGTTCGCCGGAACAACTGGAGATTCCTTCAATCGATATCACCCTGCTGGCTAGCGTTTCGGTCGGCATCCACATTACGATCTGCTGGGTGGTCAGCATTAGCTGGGACGGCTCCTGGCAATTCTCCCAGTCGATCTCAACGCCGTCGCTCACTGTCAACGTTTAGGCACTGGAGCATAATATGGCACTCAACGATCTCGAACTCAGCCTTATGGCCTTTCCGCAACACTGGGACGGCGCCTCCGGCCTGCTTTCAGTGAACCTTCTGCTCCTGCCGGTCGGCGACCCTACGGCGCCGCTGGGGACAGGTCCGCAATTCGCCGGCACGCCCGTGCACCTGAGCGCCAACTTCGTGGCCGGCCTGGCGAGTCTGCCCAGCACGTCTACCACGCCCACGCAGGTGACGCCCTTCTTCGCCCAGCCGCAGCCCGTGGCACCGACGTTGTACAGCACTCTGTACAACCAACTCGTCGCCCAACACATCACGGTCACCAGCGCCAAGCTCACCAAGGCGCAGGCGCCTCCGGCAGGCGCGCGCATCTTGAAGCAACTGCCGGCCAGTTACACGCAGGCGTTCCCCTTCGAGACGCCGCGCAGCGCGGACATCCGGGTGGGCGACGGTTACGGCTGCGCCCTCCGCAACCAGGCGCCTCCGCTCAACGACACCACACTCCCCGGTCCGGACACCAGCATCGCTTGGGGCCAGATCCTCTCCTATGCGCTGCGTCAGCCGGTGCTGGGGACAGCTATGGGTCTGATCTATGCTGTGCAGCTCAACATCCCAGCCAGCCTGCTGGCGAGCGGTGGCTTCGTTTACTTCACGCTGGATTCCTCGGTGCCCGGCAACCCCTGGGTGGCAGACTGGCTGGCGAATCCGGATAGCGTTAAGTCCTACGCGGCGCGCCTGCCCGCGCTGGCAACTTCAGACGTGCGCCCGCTGTTAGCCGCCCGGCTGGTTCCGGTGGTGGCGACGCCGCCCAGTGACCTCACCGAAGCGCAGTTCGAAGCGGAAGAGTACGACGACGGCTTCGCGCAGATCGTCCACTCGAACCAGCCCACCACTATCGACGCCGCGACGCTCGATGATAGCCAGATCGCCCCAGGCACCGACGCCGGGATTCAGGTGGGATGGGACGACGAGCAGGTGACTGTGTGGCTCAACAGCCAGGTGGATTTGCTCCGCTACCGCCTGGATCCAACGTCTCCCCAGGTACCCGAAGCCCCGCTCGGTGTGCAGGGTTATCGCGTCGACGTGCGGCCGCAAGGCGCAACCACGTGGTCATCCCTCTGCCTGATCAATGGCACGCTGCCATTCAATCAAAACGCGTACGGCGGGACGGCCTCCACACCGATCAGCGGGAATGAATTCTGGGTGGCCCCCGCGCCCATTCGCCCCGGCACGGCCGACAACAATACCAACCCACAACCCGCTTGGCTGCCCCTTTACTTTGCCCAGTGGGCCGGCTCCAGCCTGGTTCTTCCCGATCCCGTGGTCCAGTTGTTGGCCTTCGCCTTTTCCAATGTCGGTGGCGTTTTGCCGCCCGCCACTCTTCCCAATCCCAACCCCGACCTTACCAGCATCCCCACACTCCGGTACGGCAACGGCTACGAATTCCGCGTGCGCCTGGTCGACCTCACGGGCGGCGGCGCTCTGCCCGGTGACCTCCCGGTGCATCCCGGGCCAGCTTCGCAAGCCCTTACGCCTTTCCTCCGCTACGTGCCCCCGAAGGCGCTCGAAGTAGTGGCTTCGCCGGCCATCCCCGGCTATCCGCAAAATCCTCCGTCCGTGCGCACCATTCAGACCCTCGAGGTGCAGCGGCCGCGCATCGGCTATCCCGAAGCGATTTTCGCCGGCGTCGATCCGGCCACTTTCGCGCGGCCCAATCTCGATACGCTTATCCAAAACGCCTGGGCAAGCGGCCGCGCCGTCAGCGTGCCCGATCCCGATGTGGACAGCTTCGACGTTCGCGTGGAGGCCCACGTTCCGACGTACGACACCGGAATCACGGGCACTGACCCTGGCGACCTGGACGGAGTTTTCCGTGTAATCTACACCGTCAATGTGCCTTTCCCAACGGATGAGGGCGCCGACCCGACGGTGACGCTCACTTTCAACTACACCGATGGCATCGATGACATTTCCACGCTTGCTCCGCCCTCGCCGGGAACCACGGATCTCCCCATCCCGACTTCGCGCGACATCCGCGTGCGCCTCTACCCGCGCTGCGTTGACAAGCCCAATTACTACGGCACCGATCAGCCTCCCATCGGCCTCTCCTCCGACTATATCGTACGGCAGGAGGCTTCCACCGAAGACGCACTTTTCCCCAACACCCCGGAGTCGCAGTTACAGGCGTTCTACTTTCAGCCCGGCTCCAACCTGCCGCAACTTCTTGCCCAGGAATTGGGTCTGAACCAGCAGGCGCTCACGCTGAGCGGCGCGTCCGGTCTGCGCACCGTTTTCGGGGCCGCCGGAACGTTACGCCACAACATCTCCGCCGATGCGGGCTCGCTCACCTTTTCCAACCAGACCGAGTTGCTTGGACATTGGATCGTGGCCCTGGTGCTTGATATGGAGCGCGATTGGACATGGGACGGCCTGGCCCAGCCTGCCGCCCTCGGCCAGCCCACCCAGCCGCAACTTTCCTTCGCGCGGGATTCCCAAAACATCGGCACGGTGACCGTGCCGCGAGTGGTCGCCAAGGGCGCCACGGGAAACCCCGGCCAGACTCCCGACCGCTCGCGTACGCGCATCATCTTCTTCGATTCCATCGATCCCAACCCGCTGCCCGGCGACTTCCCGGATGTCCTCAACCCGGTGTACGCAGTGACGGCCAACTTTGGCGATGCGACGCCGCAGCAAGTCAGCCTCCCCATCACGCTGCCCATCACCACGCCGCCCAGCCAGACCCCGAAGATCGTTTCCACCGGCATCGCTGAATCACCCTACACGCATTCCCCGGATTATTCATCGACTGCGCCGCGCGACCGCTACCTCTGGATCGAGTTCGACCAACCCGTGGCCGACCCCGATGACAACTACTTTGCGCGCGTCCTCGCATACGGTCCCGATCCGCTGCTTGCCGCCGACCTGCTGCCCCAGCCGCTGGCCTCCGAGATGCTGCCCGAGGCCACCGAGCCGGTTCTGCCCATCGACCCCGAACCGGTCCGCCAGATTTTTTCCGGCCAATCGGCGGATTACTCCGGCTTGGACGCCATGACCCAGATGGTGCCGGCAAGTTCCGTCGGCGTGGGCAAGTCCGGCACGTTTTTCCTGCTGCCTCTTCCGTCCGGTATGACGCCGGAGAGCCTCGAGCTGTTCGGCTTTTGGACTTACGAGTTCCGCGCCGGCCATGTTAAGAAATGGTCCACGGCCCAGGGCCGCTACGGACGCCCGCTGCGCGTGACCGGCATTCAGCACCCTGCACCACACTTGATTTGCGCCGTGAATCACCGCGCCGAAAGCATCCAGGCAACGGCGCCTTACGCCGACACGGTTTACAACGGCCAGCGTGTCTACGACTTCCTGGCGGGCGATCCCCAGACGCGCATCTGGTTCATGCTCTACGCCCAGGTGCTTCAAGCCGATGCCGCCTCCTATCGCAATGTGCTGCTGACCCATCAGCTTGGCGTCACGTTGAGCAACCCGGCCATCAACCCGGCTCCGAACCCGCAGCACTCTTTCAACCGCGACCCGCTCGCCGGCGTCACCTTCGAGCAACCGGCCGTTGATGATCTCTTAAAGCTGCTCGGTCTCCCGGCCACCACACCCCTCAGCGTGTTGGCCATCGAGGTCCTGCCGGGACCCCTGAGCGTGGCGCTGACCGGCCCCGCAGGCGCCGCTCCCAAGTTCGCCGCTGCGGGTGCGGCGCCCGCAAGCGTCGCGGAGCAAGAGGACCCGCTGGGCGCGAACCTCGGCCTGCGCCGCATTTTGCGCACCTCGCCACTCACCGCGGTGCCGGCGATCTGCTAGCCTGGATTTCTCACAACGTCAAGGAAGGGCGGGGCCTTGCAGGCTGCGCAAAAACTCGTCAGGGCAGGCGCTGAGCGCCACGACAGCCCGCTTTGGAGTGCGGCAGCTTGCTGCCGCTTTCCTCCCCGCGAGCTTGCTCGCGGCATTTCGAACGCGTGCACAATTGCCCGCCAGCAAGCTGGCTTGCGGCAAAGCGGCAGCAAGCTGCCGCACCCCAAAGCCTCGCTCAGAATGGCGGCAGAGACGAGTTTTTCCGCAGCCTGTAAAGCCCCGCCCTTCCTGTGGGCCGATGCAAAAAGTTCGCGTGCTGAGAAATCCGGGATAGCTCCAGGAATATTCATGACAAATGAGGTTGCGGAGGTGAGTTTTCAAGTCAAGCGTTGTCGGGTGGCGAGTATGTTGCCGTCTCTTAGTGTCCGCCAGCCTGGCTGGTCGCCTGCTGCTTCGCAAACTCGAACGTGCAAGGGCGGCCTACGATGCCGAGGCCTTCGTCCCTGGTGCCGGTGCCTTCCGTCTCTCTGAATTGGGCTTTGATGTTGTAGCTATAATCCTCGCCCTGGCGGGCGAAGACTCCACGGGCATATTTCCTGGAGGAGACTATGCCAGTGGCAGACAGCTTGGCTTTACCGTCCGCCGCTATCTTGCCTTCGATCAGCAGGTAGCCGGGTTTCCCCGTTTCGCCGTGCTCTCCGCGAAAGTTGCTGTTCTGGATGACGCTGGGAAACCGCAAGGTGTAGCCCTCGGTGTTCCCTTTTGCAGGGCAGGTGAGCTTCGTGAGCCAATTGCCGTCGAAGCGCTCCTGTGAAATCGAAATCCCTGGCAACATCAGCAGGACGCAAACCATCAGCAGCCGAACCGTTTTCCGCATTTTCTTCCCCTCCTTGGGGGGACGTTTGTAGCACAGTTCTTGCGGAAGGGTCAACAGCCGGAGGCCGGTGGCAGTGGTTCAGTTTGATGTTGTAGCGGCGATCCCGCAAGGCGGGATCGCCAAATGGCGGCCTAAAGACGCTCCTGCATCAAACTGTCCCACCACTAGGCCGGTTAGGCCCTCCGTCAATTTACTTACGCGAATGTCCTTAATTACCTGTCCCAGGTGCTCCATTGCGTGCAGCCGCAGTCGTCTTCGCAGTGGGAATTATCGGTAACAAGATGTAGGAAGCGTGCGCGCTGTCGTGATAGATCGTCTGGTGCGCTACTGCGATCTCATCGTCGATATACAGGGTATGTCCGGTGTTTTGGTTTCTGTCATATTGTGGGAAGTTACTGCTCGAGACTTCAATCAGAATCTTGTGCCCTTTCTTGAAGACGTTGCTTGTGTTCAACAGATCCACCGTAAATTCATATGCTTGTCCCGGCTGGAGCAGTTCCGGTTTTTCCAACGACAGGTGGTATCGCGCCCGCAGAATTCCGTCCGCCACGTTGTACGCCGGCTCATTCGGACCCGGGTAGACGTCGACCAACTTCACCGTCCAATCCGTATCTCGCGCTGACGTTGATGCGATCAGCTTCGCCACCACCGGCCCCGTCACCTCTACATCTTCGATCAAAGGTGGGGTCGTGTATACCAGCACGTCCGGCCTGACCTCTGCAACTTGGTTCTCACGTGGCCCCATCGGCACCGGGGTCGTGTTGCCGCAGCAGGTGTGCCCGCCCAGCGTTGGCACTGGGTAGTGTGGATCATAAGTATAAGTGTCGGGCGGCTCCGATCCAGGCGGGTCCGTGCTCAGTGTCCCGTCCCCAAATAGGCTGTTCGCCTTGCCTCCGCTATGAAGGTAGTATTTCGTGTATTTCGTGCGCGCCAGAGGCCATTCCTTCTCGTCGCGCCACACATTGTCGCCCATCACAAAGATCTTGACCGGGGCCTCCTGGTCCATTCCGTTTTGAATTCCCTTCAACCAGTAATCGAACCATCGCAATTCCGTCTGCTGGAGCGGGAACAGACTGCCGGGTCCAAAATCGAGATCCCCCGTCACCCGCGTCGTACCCAAATTGCCGAGGTTATGTTGCCACGGTCCCATCAGTAGTCTGGTTCCTTCGCGAGTGGCCTGGGTCTTGCCATATTTCCGTATGCCATTAAAGTTAGTCGTCGCCCCCTCGTTGTATAGATCGAACCATCCGTCGGCCAGATAAGCGGGCGCCGCGATGTTGGCATACTTGTCCTCGATGCTCACTGCCTTCCAGTAATCATCGTAGGCCGGGTGGCGGAGCCATTCTTTCCAGGTTCCCTCATGCCGGCCCATCGCGTCCCCGTTGGTCATGATCGGTAGATGCCAAAAGCTCTGGAGCGACGGTCCTGTCGGTATCGGGGTGGCGCCGGGCACATCGAGATCGGTATAATTAATTTGAGCAGTGCGTGTGCTCATCCTAAGCGCCATCCATGACTGGTTAAGGCCCAGGAAAAAAGCGCCTCCTGTATAGGTCCACTGTTTGTACGCATCCGAATAAGCAACCAGCGGGAAGATACATACAAGATGCGCGGGAGTCAGAGCCGCGGCTTGGAGCTGCGTAATCCCCAAATAGGAGCTTCCCAACATGCCTACCTTGCCGTTGGACCAGGGTTGCCGGGCAATCCACTCGATCGTGTCATATCCATCGTTTGCCTCGTGGCGGGCTGGAACCCATTCACCCTCCGAATCGTACCGCCCCCGAACGTCCTGGAGTGCGACCACATAGCCTCGCGCCGCGAAGTACATCGCGGGGCCCACAAGCCCAGCCGCATTGTTGTCGTAAGGGGTACGCGTCAGAATTGTCGGGAACTTACCGTTGCCGGATGGAATATAGAAATCCGTGGACAATTTCACGCCGTCCCGCATCGGCACCTTCACGTCTATGTCTTGAGTAATCGAAAAGACCGGCTGCGATAGCTGCCCCGTCCAGTCCTGGCCCCACGCAACTGTGGCGGCTGGCAACGAGGCGTAGACTACAATGCTCAGCAATACTGACCGTAAGCCTGGCTTCATGCTTCCCCCTATGACTGCCGGCGGTTATTCTCTCTGCTTTTACTCACTGATCCAAGTTCCTTGCTTCTTTGCCCTTTCAACTGCCATCGCCAGAAAGTTCACCAAAATGGCCTTCGAGCAACTGAAGGGTTTAGCAATTTCCGGGTGAAATTGGGATCCGTAGACCGGCCTCCCGACCGCTTTTATCATTTCGATACAAATAAAGCCCTTGCTGTCCTGTGATGTCGCGAGAACTTCCCAACCTTCCTCGACGATATGGACCGTCCAGGAGTGGAATTCAGGCCCATAGAAGGGGTTGTCCAAGCCCGCGAAAATGGGATCATTCTTCCGAATATCGATGGGCGGAATATCGCGTTCGACGATATCCTTCACGTTGTTAGTCGTGTAGGATCGTCCTGTGGGCACAGCGAATGTATGGCCGTACGCCATGGCCATCAACTGAATCCCGGCACACGATCCGTAAGTGGGAATATCCGTCGTCCTTGTCAGCTCAAACTCGCCGCTAAATTCGAAGTTCGGGAGCTGGCAAAACCGGTTACCCGATCCACTCAAGAAGATGGCTACAGGCTTCGGGTTCATCTGGTCCAAAATTGCAGGTGAAAAAGCATGGGCCGGAAGCTCGAGAACCTTCAGCTCCCAGGGAGGAGCGATATGACCTTCCAGGCCTCTGACCATTTTTCCAAAGTCGGTTTTGACGGTCCCCGGCTCCGGACGGAAACCCAAGACATTCCTGATCACTAAGACGTAGTTCCCCTTAGGGACTTGAGGAACCGGCGGTTGTCCACTCAAATACATCATGACGTCGTATATCCTGGGGCTGCGGCCATGCCATGCTTTGATGTACAACCTGAAGTATCGAGCGGTAATGGGGGTTTTGTTCAACTGGAAGATCTCTCGGAATGAATCAGAATTCTTGCGCTCTGTTTCAGGGATGTCAGTCCAGGTTTTCCCATCATCGCTATGCTGCCACACAAAACCAGCCAACCTGCCAGCAAGATTCGATCTGCTCGACCACTCAACTGATCTTGGCAAACGAGCCTTCCACCCTGCCATCCCACTTACGAGAAAGATTCTGGATACAGGCCGGCGCTCTCCAAGATCAAACAGAACCCAATGGCGAGACTGGTCGGCTGATCCCTCCCAGTAGGTCGCATTATCGTCATCGTAATCCAGAATAAACTGTGTTCCATTTCCGTGGGAGGTGATGACATTGCGTATCGGAACTCTTAGATATTCAAATCTTCTCTCCGCGGACGTATCCATGAAGAACCTGGCTGTTACGCCTCCGCACTCCGTGCTCCAAGGGCTTTCTTGGCCAGCAGAATCGACCGCTTTCACCCTCCAGGACCATTGCGTATTATCTTTCAGAGGATTCTGAAGCCTTGCTGTGGTCACATAAACTCCCTCGGGAATCCCGCTCACCTCAGTAAGGTTTGCGGTTCCAAAGGTGGGAGAGGTATCAACCTGGAGGACGTAACTACGCGGGGGTATGCCGCCTTCGCTGTTATCCCACGCCAGTACAGGTCTTACACTGGTGGCGATTTCATCGAGCCGGGGAGCGACTTCCAGGGTTGGAGCTGTCAACCCCGGCGCGGCAGACCCTATAGTACCAGCCAGCATCAGACTTGCTATGATAGAAGATACAATTATGAGACTTGGCGTAGTCCGCAGTGTTGCTCTACTTTCCATTTTCATCGTCAGCCTTCCATCTCCCGGAGTCCCCGCGCTGGGGACCTAAACACGCCGGAGGGCCGGAGCAGGATTTGTCATCACCCTGCGGCCACGCCACACAGGTGCTCAGAAGCTACCCGAGGTAAGGCGGCATTGCAAATGGAATCGTTCACGCAACCGGGACCTATAATTCTTCTGCGCCTCATCCCAGACTATGCCACCAGGTTATGGCTCGCCAGGTTTACGGTCACCACATCTGACGGGGACTTCGAATTCAGCCCTGTGGTCGCGTCGTGGTACTCGATTCGAAGTTGCTGTTGCGTCACGACGACACGCAGGTAGCCATAATTCGGCGAATAGTTGTCGCAGCGGAATTGGCCGGCCGTGAAGGGCGGCCGCGGCGGTGAGATCATTGTCCCGAAGGGCGCTTGGGAGCTGTGTCCTCCCATGCCCGCCACCACGTACGGCGTTTGCCGTGCGCCCTCCAGCCGCGTGTATCTCTGGTAGTTGTGCGCATGCCCGGAAAGGACCGCGTGGGGATGCACTCCCGTGCTGCTGAAACACGCGTCCATTTGCTTCAGCATCGTCGGGCTGCATCCGTGGCGCCCCACCACCTGCGGCGGATGGTGCACCGCCACAATTACCGCTCCCTGAAATTTGTTCTGCTGGATCTGGGTCAACTGGTTCGTCAGATAAGTAATCTGCTCGTCGCTCACCCGCGGGTATGTCCCGTTCTCGCTCGAGATCACTCCCGGATCTTCCAGCACGTTGCTGTAGAGCCCGATGATGCGCACAAAGGGAGCATCGAGGGCGAAATATACGCCGGGTTGAATCATCGAAGTCCGGCTCAATCCTCCCGCCTCGGGCAGCCGCTCGAATCCGCTCGCACAAAAGACTTTCTGGAATGCCTGTAAGCTGCCGCTGGGATCGCTCGGATAGACCTCACCGTCGTGATTGCCGGGGATCGCCAGGATCGGTGCGTCGTAATCGCGGAAGGGGTCAAAGAACTGGTCGTAGTAATAGGCGTCTTCGCCGAAGTTGTACACCACGTCTCCCAGGTGGTAGAAGAACGACGGAACATCCGCCGCATTCGCCTCCTGCATGTCTCCACACATCTTGTCCGCGACTTCCTGCACGGTCTTGGGTCCGCTGGTCGGGCCGGTATCTCCCACGGCGTGGAATACAATCTGCTTTGCATTCGTGATCGCCGCAACCTTGGCCTTTCCTTTCGACCCGTAGACGTTGGCCAGCGAAAGTAGCAGATTCTTCGGGTCGCGCGGCGGCGGCACGCTCTGAATCAACTGGTTCACGGTTTCCTTGTCCACTTCCTTGTAATACTGGTTGTCGGTCACCGCGTGCAGGAACTGCGTCGGATCCGGCGTGTACTTGGTTTCTCCAAATCCAGGATCGCTAACGCTCACCCCTGCTTGTCCCAGCCGTGCCGGGGGAGCGGGGGGCGCAGCTTTTGCTTTCGATACCAGACGAATACGCTTCCGTGGGAGCTTCGCTTTGGGCATTGGCTTCTTCTCCTTTCTTCGCGAACTTTGAACTCTGCGATCTCAGGAAAGTACCCGGCAGCGGAGAGCGGGCGAATCGGCGCCGTTCGCTCAGAGCCGTTTAGCCGTGGAAACACAGCACGACCCGTCCAGCCTCTGAGGTAATACTTCCTTCTGCTGTCCCCGCGTGGATTATTTTAGCCCGCATAACCATTTTACTCCCGATTCCAAAGGGAAATAAACCCAATTGCTTCGGGTCGCTCGGTGCCCACTCGCTCGCACCGGCCGGCGGTTGGGGGACATTTGGCAGCCTGGAGGGCTTCTGGAGAGGAGTAAGTCAAAAGGCGAAACGCAAAGTGCAAAAAGCAAAAGTAAAACCCCAAGAACGGCTTTCCTGGCCCGGTTGAATCAAACCATCAGGATTAACTTTCCGCGCCGTCAACAGGCAAGCTGGACGCTTCTCCCAATTCTCCCTGAAGTTTCCTGCTCAATGGCCGATGAATGGGGTGAGGCCGTAAGGAGTGAAGAATTGGGCGATATTCATTGCGGGTTGCATCAGCTCATTGCTCCTCATCTCTCCCTCCATGGCTGAGCCGGAGCGCGGGGAGGTTTCCTTCGAACTCTATCTCGGTTACGTCATTGTGGCGGAAGGTGAGATCGGGCCTCTCCGTGGGCTTCACTTCCTGATTGATACGGGCACCATGCCTAGCATTGTGGACAAGAGGATTACCCATTGCCTCCATCTCGCCCTCTCCGGTGAAGCTGAATCCGTGACAGTCTTTGGCCGGAGTATCAAGGGGCAGCACGTGGCGTTGCCAGGCCTGAAATTCGGGCCGATTCGGATGGAGTCGGTGCCAGTTCTGGTGCGGGACCTCTCCCCCATCGAGAAGGAGTTGGGTGCACACATTGATGCCGTGCTGGGGTTGGACGTGCTCGGGTCACGTCCGTTCACCATCGACTTCGTGAATCGTCGCATCAGCTTTGCCCCAGAATCCTCCACCCACCTCTCACGGGCCATCAACTCACAACTCAGGTGCCTGGTTGTGATCACAGAGATTCAGGGGCGTCCCGTGCGTTTGCTGGTCGACACAGGCGTGAGGGACTTGATCCTTTTCAAGCAGGACACCCGAGGACGCTTGCTGAAGTTGCGGGTATCCGGTGAGGAAAGCACCCCCAAACTGGGCGGGAAAGCGCGATTGCGGCAGGTCGCCCTGCCTCCCATCCGCTTGGGAGATACGGAGTTTGCCCATCTCCATACCCTCTTAATGGATACCCCGGCTGCCGAGGCATCTAACTTTGACGGCCTGCTGGGTACGGCATCTCTAGGCGCCCGCCTTATCTCCATCGATTTTGAACGGAACAGGCTCACTTGGGTGCGCTAGTGTGAGGGCGTCGGCCTGCCCTGGCTCCGGTAATCTTGGTAGGTGTGAACGGCCAAGGCTGGCCGGGATTCGTTGGCCCCGGCTGCCCCCACGGATAGAAGAGCGTGTCCTTCGCGTTTGGCCCCGTCCAGTCCGTGAACTGCTGCGTCGAGCCCAAGCCGTTGAGGTGCACAAACCATAGCCCTTGGCCATTCCAATACTGCGCCAGCAGCCCTCCGCGAAAGTAAATGTACTGCTCCGATCTGCCCGGACCGGCGTTGGCGGCGCCGCCCACCATGTTCCCCGCCGCGTCGTGCACGTAATCCACCGTCCCGCAGCAGTTGATCGCCTCCACCCTCCACCCCAGAGCATTATATGGCTCCGTGAGCGTCGTGCCACTATCGACGCTGTTCAGGTTGCCCTCCGCGTCGTACGCGTAGGTGTGCACCCCGTCCGCCGTCATGTTGCCTTGCAGGCCGTAAGAATATCCTCTGCTGTTGATCTGGTTGGTGGCGACATTGAAAGTCAAATTGCCGTTGCCACACACCGTCCCAGCCGTCACGCAAGCCATATTTCCGTATTGACCGTTCGAGCCGTCCTGAGTGTAACTGAAGCTGAGGTTGTAGGCCCACGATCCCGTGGCCACGGCGGACGTGAGCCGGTTCACGTTATCGTAGGTGTTCGTCGCCGTGTGACTGTTGGAGCCGGCATTGTCCTGATACCAGTAGCCGTCCACGTGAGTGGCGCAGACATGCTGTTGTTTGGCGCGTCTACCCTCCGGTGCAAAGGAGCGCATACATCCCGACATAGAGCGTCGCGACGTATGATTCCATAATGTCGTCGGCTCCTTAGGTCCGGTAAGCTTGGTAGGTGTGAACGACCAAGGCTCGCCGGGAAAGGAGCCGAAGATGTCGATTATAGGATGTGATTTACATTCGCGCTACCAGGTTATCGCAATGCTGGAGACGGAGACCGGCGAGGTAATCACACGGCGGTTGGAACATGAAGGGGGAGAGGCCAAGGGGTTTTACGCGGGGTTGGGAAAGGCCGCGCGGATCGGGATCGAGGCAACCGGATACACGCAATGGTTCGAGCGCCTGGCGGCGGAACTGGGACACGAATTGTGGGTAGGAGATCCGGCGGAGATTCGGGCGCGGGCGGTGCGGCGGCAGAAGACCGACACGCGGGATGCCGAGCACCTGCTGGATCTGCTGCTAACCAAGCGTTTCCCGCGTGTCGGGGTGCCCACGCCGGAGGAACGTGATTTCCGGCAACTCGTGAAGCATCGGGACAAGCTGGTGAAGATGCAGACCTCGGTGCGAAACCAGTTGCACTTTCTGGCCATGAGCCAGGGGGTGTGCCGGAAGCAGAAGCTGTGGAGTGCGCGGGGGCGGCAGGAGTTAGAAGGACTAATGCTAGGTCCGTGGGCCAGCCGGCGACGGCAAGAACTGTTGGAGTTGCTGGACCAGCTGGGGCCGCGGAGCGAGGAAATGGATGCGGCGCTGAAGGCGGAGGCAGCTCGCCGTCCGGAAGCGGTGCTGCTGATGGAGCAGAAGGGCGTGGGGCCGGTGACGGCTCTGGCCTTTGTGCTCACGGTGGGTCCGGTGCAGCGCTTCCCCACCAGTCGCAAGCGGGTGAGTTACCTGGGACTGAATCCCAGTGAAGCCTCTAGCGGCGGTCACCAGCGCCTGGGGCACATCAGCAAGCAAGGCAATGAAATGTTGCGCTGGCTGTTGGTGGAAGCAGGCCACAGGGCGGCGCAGTTTGATCCAGAACTGGGGCGCCAGTATCAACGTTTGAAGTTCCGGCGGGGCGGGAAGGTGGCGAAAGTGGCCATCGCTCGCCGCCTGGCGGTGCGACTGTATTGGAGGTTACGCCGCTACGCCGCCGGTTCGCATGTCCGGTAGCCCGAGGTGGCGCATGGTGGACGCAAGTCCATTGCTCGTATGATTGGGCGCCGGGCCTCCCGGTAGGCAGCCGGGAGATCGCAGAAAGAATCATGGTCCCGCGTGGCGGGATCGAATAGATGGCTGGTGGAATCGGTCCACCGCAGGATTCAGGAAGGCGAGCCTTGGTCGGCACGAGCCAAAAGAATCCACTAAGGACGAAGCCCTGGAAAAAGCACCAGTGCTTCGTCCCGTATCCAGCGTGCGGCGTGCTGGGAGCGGCGTCAAGGGTCTGCGATGAACGGTCCGACAAAAAGCGTCGGACCGCCCTTGACCCCGCGCCCGGCGTGCGGGGGTCGTCGTGTCCCTTGACAAAGCCGACGACATTATAGATGCGCCACCCGCGTTATGGAATCACCGAGAAGGTCCCTGCTTGTCTCGCGCTACCTGGTTTCGGAAAAGCCGATTGATCTTAGGCTGGATGATCCAAACGCCAATTGGGAAAAACCAGAGCAGAAAGAAAAGCCCGACGTATTGGTCGAACGACACAGGTGTTCCCCTCTCAGCCATCACAAGATTCTTTGAAACAAAATAAACGATATAAAGAACGCCGACCAACCACAGGGGACTGAGAGACTCGACGATTCGCGTAAAAGCTGACGTCTTGCAGACTTGACTGGGAACGTATGTGACTGCATAGAGAGCAGCCGTAATTATAGAAATGTTAAGTAATTTTGTGCGCATCCTCAACTCCGGCCTTTCAATAGACCGAAGGAACAAGCCCATGGACCCCAACCATGCGAGGACGCAAAGCAGTACCAACTCCCAAGTAACCATGACCAGATAGTCCCGGGCTGTAAGGTCATGCCACGACGAAACACTTCTTGACATCATGCCAAGCCCCAGGATTTCCAAGAAGATTGGTAGGGCGACCAGCCATGGAAAAATTTGCCAGTGCTTAGCACGAAGAAAGAAGCTGGGTATCTTCTTCAACTCGTCCCCACCTGCCGGTTCAGCTATCGCACGTTTTGAAGTGCCAGTAATTAGATCGTGTTGGGCCGGGGTTTCCGTAGAACCGGCAGGCCAATCAGCCATAAGCCCCCCGCCCTGTGACGCCAGCGGACGTGCATCCCGCATCTGTCTCCTGTACACCCTAAAGTAGTAGGCTGCTGATCCGAAAGGTCCAGTCGCGAGAAAGAGTACGAACCACAGTATCTTGGCGCTTACGGGGGAGCGGTCTCTACGCATACAGAAAGCCGCCATTCCAAACCAAATGACAAAGGTAGCTGGCGCGGCGACAAGTGCCAACGGAGCCACAAGCACCCGCAGAAGGAGATCAGCGTCCGGTACAACCTCAATCTGTTGGAACCATGGAGTCAGCATGAAAATCATGAAGCCCCCAGTGCACACCACAGCCCATGCGGAGTAGGAGTACAGCATGCGGGCCTTATCTGACCGGATCCCTAGGGACATAGTTATCTCACCTCATCGCTGAGTGGGAGCCTGTGCGAGGCCCCTAGCCCGAGTAATCCTCATCTGCCGAGCGCGGGAGGCCAAATCAGCGAGCGTTCTCGCTGGCGCCGAATTCCGAACTCGCCTACGGGCTGTCAGGGCTGTCGCTAATGGCCTTTGCAACAGCGCCTGAAATACTATCTCCGATATCCTGCAACACTCTGTCGGCCTGAATCCCGACCGAGAGTTCGCCGCACACCAGCACACAACCACCTATGCCAATTCCCACCTCAGCATTCGAGCCCTCGAACTTTCGAAAATTGAATAGTGGCACGACTTCCCTCTGTGCAGGCCGGACGACAGGACTTCCATTTTCCATGGTCACCTGTGTGGTTTCCACACTCAAACCAACCTTGAAACCGCCAATGCCCAACTTGGCACCGCCCCCGTTGACGGACGACGTTGTGCTGCCGTCCGCTGTGAACTTCGTCTCCTCGCCGTGCTTCAATACAACATCTGCCTTGATTGGTCCAAGCGTAGCCTTGGTGCCAAGACCCGACCCGTTTCCGTGCTTCGCGTACAAATAACCACCAAGCTTCTTCTGCTTGTTCCAATTTTCCGCCGTCCACTGTCGTGCGCCTTGAAGCAAGGCCGTTGATACGTATCCGGCCACCTCATGCTCGAGCCTCGTCCAGAACGAGTCAAGTCCGCTCGGGTCGGTAAGCGTGGTGGGGTTATTCCGCACATACGCATACATGTTCCAAGTCTGCGGGTCGTCAAGCCGGGCGGCCGCTTTGCCGATCGGATCCGGCGTGTACCAGCGGCTCGCACCGGGAGTGTAGCGCCGCGTGTCCGTTTGCCATTCGCTCGTGGCCCAGAAATCCCCGTCCTCGAAACCCGACCAGAGCGCCTGCAAGTACGACCCGCTTCCGCTCCCACTCGGCCCCGGCTGGCCGAAAGGATAAAACATCGTGGCCCTCTTGTTTCCACCTGTATAGTCCGTGAACTGCTGGGTCGAGCCCAAGCCGTTGAGGTGCGCAAACCATAACCCTTGGCCATTCCAATACTGCGCCAGCAGCCCTCCGCGAAAGTAAATGTACTGCTCCGACCTGCCCGGACCGGCGTTGGCGGCGCCGCCCACCATGTTCCCCGCCGCGTCGTGCAAGTAATCGATCACGGCGCCTGAAGGCTCGGTGGCCTCGACTCGCCACCCCAGAGCATTATACGACTCCATGAGCGTCGTGGTGCCATTGGTGCTGATGCTCACCACATGCCCCTCGGCGTCGTACGCATAGGTGTGCGCCGTGTCGTTGGTCATGTAACCTTGGGGCCCGTACGTGTAGCCTTGGATTTGATTCGGTGGGTGGCGCACCAGACGTGGCGCTTCTCGGCCTGTGTGCGCTCAGCGGATCGGAAAGGGCGCCTACATCGCGGCCAAAAGCGTCACGACGTAGGCGCCACCCGCGAATTTGCGCTTGTAGCGGTCGGAGTCAAAGATGCGGGCTTTTCGGTTGGTGGTCAGGTAGTGGAGATCCTTCTGACCGTAGAAATGCTCCAGACGTGGCATGGGCACAGTTTATTTCATTTGGCCGAGGGGCGCAGACATCAAAGACAATGTCTGCGCCACCCGCGATAAGACCATTTCCCCCCCTAAAAACAAGAGCCTATTACCTGATTTGACTGTGCTTCATTCAGCGAGCTGTTGGCGTCCGGCTGGAATCCGGTGATGCCGCTTAGCTGGTGACCCAGCTCGTGTAACAGGATCAAAGCGCGGAACTGGGAGACATTCCATGACATACCGAATGCCTGTGATCCGCTGGTGAAGGTCATGAACGGACCAGCGGAGTTGATGAATACGTTTGTCGGCGAGACCGTTTCAGCACCTACCGCGGCACTACCCAGGTTGAGGAAACGATACTCGGTCGCTTGCATTGTCGCCGACCCCTGACCACCGAAGAAGTCGCTACAACCTGGGTTCTTCAAGTCATTCAGCGCAGCCTTGAAACCCTGCTTGAAGGGCTTCCAGTATGCCGTTGACGTGCCCAAAGGAAGATTGCCTGGTAAACTGCCGCCGAAAAGGAAGAGCCCGTTGAGC
>CAWHWE010000076.1:0-69325 GCA_963832915.1 uncultured Acidobacteriota bacterium | reverse complement strand
AATGAGGTAGGTGTCACCGGTGATGAGGAAATAGAAGCGCCAGTCGCGGTTTACACGGGCCTGCCAGATGTTGCGCGACTCATCGTATTTCTTGGCGCGGAGCGAGGGGTGGCGGAAGTTCTCCACCAACAGTTTCACCTGTTTGTCGAATGCTTTTTGGACGGCGGGGGGAGCCTCAGTGTAGTCCTTTACAGCGGCGGCCGTCAGTTGGCGCTTCATCGTGCACTGCGTTTAACAGATATGGTTTTCTTTGGTTGGGCCTTCTTGGCTTCGCCGTGGAGAAATGTGGTCATCTCTTCGTGGGACTCGAAAGGCCCGTACGTTTCGCCTTTTTTCGCCTGTTCCAGGGACTCAGCGAGGCGGGCATCGATGACCCGGCGCTGGGCAGGCGTGTACTCACGGTCAACAATCATTTTTGGCGTGAGAACGATCTTGCCCCTTTCTGCTTTGGCTTCCACCAAGTCGCCATCAACCAGGCCCACCTGGACACGAAGCCGGGTGGGAATGGTCACTTGGCCCTTGCGCTGCACTTTAACGATGGTGCTCATGGGGATCATTTTCCGGAAGTCGGAAATACAGACTTCCTGAAATGAAGGATAGCGACTTGCTAAAGAGCTGTCAAGGGCAACGGGCAGTAAGCAGAAGGCAGAAAGCGGTGGCCAGAAGTAGGAAAGCGGCTCACAATCCGTAATTGAGAATTCAGAATTCAGCATTACCCTTACGGTTTTCCGAGTGAGCTCGACCCCGAATCGACTCCCTCCGACTGGGCCTGATAGGTCGTCGCGAAATTGGAATCGCTGAGCCACTTCTTAAACGCCGGGTTCTCGCTGAACTGCCTATACAGTTCTGTGTGGTCGGTCAAAAGCTCAAGGATGACGCGCTGTAGCGCGATGTCATGTTCAATGCGGGCATTCTGCTTGTCGGAGTTCTTCATGGCGTTCTGATACGCCTTGTCTGCGGCGACCTTGGTCGGGATTTCCTCAGCAATGACCTTGCGGATCTTGTCCTCATCCTTCCAGTCGATGTTGCCGAACTGCTCGTTGAAGGCCTTAATAATGTTGGAGAGCAGATCTAGCTCGGGCTCCGGCACCCGCCCGCCACCCGAGGTCGGCACCGGCCCGATTTCCGAGTCTTCGTCAGGCAGCGCGATCTTCACCGCCGCCTGCACCTCGACGCGGTAGCTGTCCATATCAATCGCTTCGAGAATCCCCTTCGAGAGGTCATCTTCCACCGGGGCAGGGAGCTTGGGTATCAGAAAGTTTAGGAAGATCGAGAGTTTTTCCCACGCGGCAATGCTGTACGGCAGCACGGATGCCAGGAAGCCGTAGGTTCGGACGAACGCCTTAGCTTTGCCCTTGAAATCAACCTGACCATCCTCATCAAGGGTCTGCAAGTAGACAGCTACGCAAGCGTCCAATATCGGATCGAGTTTGTCGCGATCCGCTCCATGGAGGTACAGCCCCACCAGTTCTTCCACTTGCTTCCAACTGTACACCTGACGGCCGTCCAGGCTCGCTTTCAGATCGTGAAGCTTATTCGGGTCGGTTTCTTCGCTCAGGATCGTGGTGCGATAGTAGTCCGCAAAGGCCGCCTGAATCGTGTCAACGTCATTTTGGAAGTCGAGCACGAACGTGTCGTGCTTCTTAGGGCGTGCTCGATTCAGGCGGGAGAGAGTCTGCACGGCCTTGATCCCGGAGAGCGGCTTATCCACGTACATGGTGTGCAGTAACGGCTCGTCGTAGCCGGTCTGGAACTTGTCCGCCACAATCAAGAACCGATTCGGTTCTTGCCGGAATATCTCCGCGATCTTGTTGCTGGGGAATCCGTTCAGCGATGCCTCGGTTACCTTCCGGCCCTCGTATTCATGCTCGCCTGAGAAAGCCACGATGGCCTCGTACGGGCTCTTGCGCTCCCTCAGATACGACTGAAAGGCGTGGAAGTATTGGATGGCCCGGTGGATGCCGCTGGTGGCCACCATCGCCCGCGCCTGTCCGCCGATCTTCTGCCTGGCCGCCACCTGATTGTGGAAGTGATCGACCATGATCTCCGCCTTCTCGCGGATGGCGTGCTCGTGCGATTCCACGAAGCGGCGCAATTTCTTCTGGGCTTTCTTGGTGTCGAACTCCGGGTCGTCTTCGACCTTCTTCATCAGCCGATAGTAGCTGTCCACCGGTGTGTAGTTCTCCAGCACGTCGAGGATGAAACCCTCCTGGATAGCCTGCTTCATCGTGTAGCTGTCAAATGGGTGATGCTTAACCTTGTCACCGCTGGGCGCCGGTTCACCGAACAGCTCCAGCGTCTTGTTCTTGGGCGTGGCGGTAAAAGCGAAGTAACTGGCGTTGGGAAGCATCTTGCGCGCTTCCATGATCCGGTTGATGGCATCCTCTGTGGATTCCTCCTCTTCCTCCCCACCTCCCTCCGCCAGCGCGATATTCATTTTCGCGGCCGCCCGTCCGCCCTGGCTGGAGTGCGCTTCGTCGATGATGATCGCGAATTTGCGTCCCCGATGCTCGTCCCCTATTTCATCGAGAATAAAGGGAAACTTCTGAACCGTGGTGATGATGATCTTCTTCCCGTCCTCCAGGAACCGGCGAAGGTCGCCGGAGTGCTCGGCGTGGCCAACGGTGGCCGATACTTGCGCGAACTGCTTGATGGTGTCTTTAATCTGTTTGTCGAGCACCCTCCGGTCGGTTACCACGATGACGGAGTCGAAGATCGCGCTGGCGTCCTTCTCCAGGCCGATAAGCTGGTGGCACAGCCAGGCGATGGAGTTGCTCTTGCCGCTGCCGGCGGAGTGCTGCACCAGGTAGCGTTTGCCCGCTCCGGTTAAGCGCGTATCGGCGAGAAGCCTGTGTACTACCCTGAGCTGGTGGTACCGGGGGAAAATCTGCTTGTATTCCTTCCGTCCCTTTTCGTTCGTCTCTTCCACCACTTGGGCGTAATTCTCAAGGATGTCCGTGAGTCCCTGCTTCGTGAGTGTCTCTTTCCAAAGGTAATCGGTCTTGAGGCCTTCGGGATTGGGCGGATTTCCGGCGCCGTCGTTGAACCCTTTGTTGAACGGCAGGAACCAGGAATCCGTGCCCCTAAGCACCGTGCAGAAGCGCACTTCGTGGTCGTCCACGGCGAAATGAACCACACAGCGGGAAAACTGAAAGAGCAATTCGCGGGGGTCGCGATCTCGCATGTACTGCTGTACGGCGTCGTTGACGGTTTGCTTCGTCAGGCTGTTCTTTAGCTCAAACGTGGCGATGGGCAGACCATTGATGAAGAGGCACAGGTCAAGGGCGAGCTGGGTCTCATCCTTGCTGTAGCGGAGTTGACGGGTAACGCTGAAGATGTTGGCGGCGAATCGCTCCACGGCTTTGGGGTTGTCGGGTGACGGCGTGCCGTAGAAAAGGTCAACCGAGGCGGAGCCGTGCTTAACTCCGTTACGAAGCACCTCGATCACCCCGCGCTTGGCAATTTCGCCCTGCAGCCGGTGCAGGAACTGCTGCCGTCCCAAGTCTTCTTCGGCCAAGTTCAGCTTTTCCACGATTTCGGGCTGGGTGGCTTCGAGGAAGCTCAGCAACTTGGCCAGGTCTACTGCGTGCTCGCGGTCATAGTCGTTAGAGTCACCGGCGACGTATCCGGCTTCGTCGCACAACGAGGCGACAATCAGAGACTCCAACCCCTTCTCGCTCGTATCAGTCGGCACGTTCTGCACCTGCGGGATGCAGCCACCCTTTTCGCTGAAGCACATTCCAAGCTATGCCGATATGCTTTTCGCTGAAGGCCCGCTTGCGCTCATTCCATGCATAGGTCTTGTCGATTGCTACCGGCAGGGTTTGGGCGCCTTCGCGTGCGGCGACCCAATGAACTGTAGCCAGCAACTCCATCCCCAATGGCGTTTCAAATCCTTCAATCAAGTTCACCACCTGGTCAAAGCGCTGCAGCGTCTCGGGATGAGTCGCAAGAAATTGCTCTGCCGCCTCAACGGCTTCTTCCTTGAATTCCAGCGGCTTGTCCGGATTGTCCTCGGCATCGCCGTATCCCACCACAAAGTGCCCTTCGATCGCCGTCAACACGTGCCGCAGGTTTGTAGCATAAGGGCCGTAGGCGGCCTTCTCGTACTTCAGTTTCAAACCTTCTCCGGCCTCTTGCAGGAAGTACATCAGTTTGTGAACCTCCAGTAAGGACACAAAGGGGTCCATCACGGCGGCCAGGTAACGGCGCATAAGCGCCAGCAAAGCAGCGCGGCCAATTGTCATCACCGGAGTCTTCGACTGCTTCACCATCTCGGCAGCGTCGGGCGCGCCACTCGGCTCAAATAGCTCAACCTGAACATCCGGCACGACCGCGAAGGCGGATTCGATGCGCGGACGAACCGCGGACCATTTCAACCCGCCCAACCCGCACCCTAGCGGTGGAATGGCGATGCTTTGGAGGTGCAGCTCACGAACCGTCTTGACCAGGTCCTGAAGGCCTGCTTCGATATCTTTCAGCCGGCTCTTGCTCTTCCAATGCCGTTTGGTGGGAAAATTGATGATGTAGTGGGGGCCGGTCAATCGGTCCCTGTCGTAAACCAGCATCGATCCCAGGCGCACTTCACCACTGTCGCAGGCCTGTGCATAGAACTTGAAATTATCCGGAAACGCCTTCTTGAACTGTAATGCGACACCGCGCCCCATGATGCCGACGCAGTTCACGGTATTCACCAGGGCCTGGGCGTCCGAATGCAAAATGTCGCCTTTTTGCAATTTAACCATCGCCTCGTCCCCCCTTTCCACTAATAATACCAGTCCTTCCGGATCATTACGCTGGGGCGGTGTCGCGCGTCAGCCAGCGACTCGGACACCTGATGTTGGACTCGCCCGTTATGAACTCCGATAGTCTCCACAAGACTCCACGGAAACCACTCAAACACCAAAAACTCCGCCTGCTTGCCCTCTTTTACGCTGGGATTACTGAAGTCCGGATTTTTTATGGCCCGCCAATCCAGACCCGCCAACTCGTCTTCTTCGGCTGAGAAAGAGGCCATATACGCCCCCGCGTTACGGTCTGAGAATGCCCATCGAACCCCGGTTTGCGTTGACCATCTAATCACCTGGCCCAGATCGGCCTGGAGGTGAACGATCGGCCCCTGTCCGCCCAGGTAGGCAAGATCAGGGTTGTTTCCCCTATGAAGAATGTAGAGCATAACCGATCGTGGACAGAAATAGAAGGGAACGTACTCGCCCACCATGGTTCCCGGGTGGCAGACCACCTCAATCTCCTTCAATCGCCGCTGCTTAATCTTGGAAATTCCGACGAGTGAACAGTCCAGTCTGGTTTCCAATCGCTTCGCCTCAGACCACAAGCCTTCGCACTGCAAAATGCTCGGCAGGTTTTTGCAGTGCGTTATATGCCAAATCTTTTGGCCTGTCGGGTACGGTGCCATGAAGTGATTTAGCCTCGCCTCAAGCAGCGATTCGACCCCTTCCGCTCGTGTCAGCCGGCGGCATCGGCGGTCTCCTCAACCGACTCTGACTCGTTGCCCTCTTCCGTTGCGTCGTCGGCCATCTCATCGCCCAGCGGCGGGAACTCTTCCGTCTCTTCCCACGGAGGTAGCTCGACACCGCGCACGTCCAGCTTTCCCGTTACGACATCGGCGATTAAGCGGGTGCGACACTCGCGTATGAGATCGGCCTCGCGAGCCGTGGCTTGCATGAGATTGTCACTGTCAGCCGTATCACCGGACAAGCGCTCGGCTATTGCCACAGCTTCGGCGACCGGGGGCACGGCTAGACGGAAGTCCTTGAGTGCAGAAAGCGGGATATTATTGGCCAGACCTTCGGCGCCACTGATTGCCTGTTCGACCTGGACGCGGAAGTATCTAGTGTTCATCGCTGCAACCAAGAACTCTGCCAGGCGCGGTTCCCGGAAATTGAGTCGAAAGGTTTTGTCGGACAGGATCAACCTATACCGCAGAGATCGCACACGACCGACCGAGCCAACCAGCTTTGGTGAACCACAGGCCCGCGAGACAAGAACGTCACCGACACGAACCGCCAGACTTCGGTCGAATGCAAACTCATTGGGCAAACGCTTGTGTTCTTTCTCCCTGAAGACTCCACGATTCACGCATCCTGCCTTTAGTACGCCCCATGACACGTCATCCGCCAGAGTCGCTTCGGCTTGGGGGCTGACTCCCTGGTCAATGGAAGCGACAAGTGAGCGCACTCGTCGCACATCCCAGTGCTCCGGCAGGTCGCCAAGCCAATCGACGCCGGACGGTTTGAGGCGGACGTTGGGATCGAGGCCGCGCGTCACGGCTTGATGGATGATCGCCTGCTTCTGTTCGTTCAGTAGTTCGATAAGCCGCCGCTTGGCACGCGTATAGCGCCGGATGAGTCGGTCGGCGTGGTCGAGAAAGCGAACAATCGCCGCTTGCTCGTCTGGTGGCGGAACGAAGATTAGCATCCGCTTGAAGTCGGAGAAATCTAGATTCTGGCGTAGCCCTGAGCCCATTCCGTAAAACACCTTCATCAAATCAAAGGCGTGAAGTTGAAGGTATCCGTATTCGGGAATTAGCGCGCCGGTTGTCCCTAAGCAAAGATAGGCCGAAGTGATGATGCCGCGATCACGGACGAGACCGACGCGCAGGCTGTTCCAGTCGTTTTGGAGGTCTGTAGAGCGGACGATGATGTCGCCCTGATCCACGATTTGGTAAGTGTCGAATGAAAGCGGTACCAGGCCGTGAAGTTTCTCCGATGGCTTCACAACGATTCGACCATAGCTCAGAGAAAGAACCGTCTTTTCCTTCATCCCAGCGTTTTTGACTCGTTTTTCACGGAATGCTGCGAAACCCGGCCCGGTCTGCCAGTGGCGCGGAATGCCTCCAAGCCACGACAAGCCCGAGTCCTTGTATTCCGGGTATGGTGTGAGCCGCAAGTTCATTCCCCACTCTTTGTGTCCACAAGGATCTGCCCGAGCAATCCTTCAGACTCCTTCTCTAACGCTTCAATGTCGGCCCGGATTTCCTCCAGCGAGCGCAACGGCTGCGCCTTGTAGAAATAGCGCGTGAATGAAATCTCGTACCCGATCTTGGTTGCCTCTTCATCGATCCAGGCGTCAGGGACATAGGCCAGGAGCTCGCGGCGGTAAAATGCCTCGATGCCGCCGTTCTCCAGCAGCGGCACCTGTTCGGTATCCCGCAGTTCGCTGTCTGGCTCATACTCGACCACGCGAGCCTTGCCGTCGAGCGTGACGGCGTAGCGGCCATGGAGAGGGTCAGCCCCGACCTTGCCAGGCTTGTGGACCTTCTTGATCACCGGCTCGGTGGCTTCGTCTTTCTCCGCCAGCGCGCTTTGGATCAGCTTGGCCCGCTTGGGATTGAGCCTCACACCCCCTCGGTCAGCCTCTTTCTCGAATGCCGCCATGAACCGACTAAAGTCTTTGTGCGGACCCGGCCCGAGTTCCTGAGCCAGACGGTCCACAACGTCCGCCAGGGGCCCTTCTTTGGCTTCTTGGCAGGCCTTCCGAAAGCGCGTGCGCGAGGGCTCTGAAAGGTTGACCCTCAGTCGTAACGGCCGCTGCACCAGGATTTTCCAATACCCGAAAGCCGCGTTGGGAAAGAGCTTCGACTGCTCGGTTTCCGCGAAGCCGAGGAACGCTTCCGTAATCCGGCGCCTGTCCTCTTCGTCCAGCTCGCAGTTCTTCTTGCCCAGGTTCTTGCGCAGAGGCTTCGACCACGCGGTGGCATCGATCAGTTGGACTTTGCCGCGCCGCTGTTCGGGTTTGCGGTTCGTGAGCACCCAGATGTAGGTGGCGATGCCGGTGTTGTAGAACATATTCAGCGGCAACGCGATGATGGCTTCGAGCCAGTCGTTCTCGATGATCCAGCGGCGAATGTTCGACTCACCCTGGCCGGCGTCGCCGGTGAAAAGGGACGACCCGTTGTGCACCTCGGCGATGCGGCTGCCAAGCCTCGAGCCGTGCTTCATCTTGGAGAGCATGTTCGCCAGGAAAAGAAGCTGGCCGTCTGAAGACCGTGTAATAAGGCTGAACTCGGGATCATCGGCGTGCTTGATGACGAAGCGTGGGTCCCTGATCCCGTCCTTTCCGCCCATACGCTCAAGGTCAGTCTTCCAGCTCTTGCCATAAGGCGGGTTGGAAAGCATGAAGTCGAACTCGCGCGCCCGGAAGAAGTCCGCCGCAAGTGTCGAGCCGTATTTCATGTTCTCCGCTTCCGCGCCCTCGCCCTTCAGTAGGAGGTCCGCCTTGGTGATGGCGTAGGTTTCGGGATTGATTTCCTGCCCGTAGAGGTGAATCGAAACCTCCTTGCCATGGTCGCGGCCCAACTGCTTCAGCCGCTCTTCGGCAACCGTCAACATGCCTCCTGTGCCACAGGCGCCGTCGTACACGAGATAGGTGCCCGACTCGATTTGATCGGAGACGGGCAGCAAGATCAGGTCCGCCATGAGCTTCACCACGTCGCGCGGAGTAAAGTGCTCGCCAGCCTCTTCGTTGTTCTCCTCGTTGAAGCGGCGGATCAGTTCCTCGAAGATGGTGCCCATGCCGTGATTGTCGAGCCCCGGTAGTTTGACCTCGCCGTTCCCGTCTACCACGGGCTTCGGGCTTAGGTTGATGGAGGTGTCGAGGAATTTCTCGATCAGGCTCCCGAGGATGTCGGCCTCGCCGAGGGTAGGGATCTGGTTGCGAAACTTAAACTTATCGAGGATCTCTTGAACGTTGGGGGAGAAACCGTCGAGATACGCTTCGAAATCGGCCTTGAGCTGTTGCTGCTTGGCTCGCGCCTTGAGGTCGCGCAGCGTGAACTTGGACGCGTTGCAAAACCCTCCGCCGGCAGCCTGGCAAAGCGCGGCTGTCTGATCGACACTGCCCGCCGCATCGAGCAGCGCTTTCATGTTGAGGACGGCTTCCTTCGTGGGCTCAAGGAGGGCGTCCAACCGGCGAATGACCGTCATGGGCAGGATGACATCACGATACTTCCCGCGCACATAAACATCGCGAAGCACATCGTCAGCAATACCCCAGATAAAGTTCGCGATCCAACCCACATTGTTGTCAGTCATGGTCTTCCTTGCGGATGAGAGACTTAACTTATAGTCCTTTTTTATCGACCTTTCAATAGAGCACGTCGGGTCATAGAGCGCATCGAGTCATGATAACGGAATAGTAAATGGTGAATGCTGAATAGTGAATGAAAAGCCCAAAGCTTCGTCGAAGGGCCGCCAGGCGGTGTGGGGCAAAGGGGCTATCCGAGTAGCTGTCGTGTAGCCTGTGGATTTTTCGGCCCGAGGGAAACCACCTGGTTTACCAACCCACCAAATGCAGCCAATCGGTTATACAATAGCTTCGAGGCGGATTCTTTTTCCGGTTTGGTGGCTGGGGTCAACGATCTCTCTTCGATTTGCCCATTCTGTGAGTGCACCGGCTCGCCGGATGGGTGAGGGAGGGTGCGGATTTTGCATTGGGCGGTATTATTGCTGGGTGCGTTGCTGATCGCGGCCGGCTGGTTGCTTTACCGCTCGTTTTTGCAGAATGGCCGCGCGCTTCTACGCCTTCAGGCCCTCTCGCGCCAACTCGCCGGCCGGAGTTCCACAGGGAATCCGCCCTCTCGCTGGCCGTGGTTGTTTCATCCCCTTGCCGTGAACGACTCGTATGATACAGACAACATCGTGCAGAATGTTATCTACCGCGATGAATACAGTGTCCGGGGCGAGCCATTCGAACCAGGCGACGTCATTATTGACGTGGGCGCGAATATCGGCGCCTTTTCATATCTGTGCCACGCTCTGGGGAGCCGCGCCATCTTCAGCTATGAGCCCGGAAAGCGAAACTTCCAGTTGCTGAAAACCAATGTGGGTTCTTTGCCGGGGGTTCACCTCTTTCAAACCGCCGTTTGGCGCAGCGATGGCGACGGGCAGCAGGAATTGATCCTCTCGGAAGGTCCACATTCGGGAGCGCACTCGGTTTTGGCGGCGGGACATGTTCCAGAATTCCCTTCTCAGCGGTTGCTGGATTCCTCTGCTCCGGGCTATCCGGCAACCTGCGTGTCCCTGGACGCGATTCTGGAGAGATTCGGCCGCGTCAAACTCCTCAAGCTCGATTGCGAGGGCAGCGAGTTTCCCATTCTCCTCACCAGCCAGCGGCTGGATCGTGTGGAACGGGTGGTGGGAGAGATCCACGAACTGGAAGAACCTTTCATGGCGGTTTTGGATGGGCGTAGCCGCGTGCCGGGGTATGCGGCTTACCGGCTCGAAGACCTTGCGGCAAGGCTCGAATCGTTCGGATTCAGTGTCACGGCGCGCCTCGACAATAAGCACATGTACGTGTTTGACGCCCGCCGGGGAGAAGCCGGAAAGCGTGTGTTATACTCGAAAAACGAGGCGTCGCCGCCGTGAAAACACCCCAAAAGTTTACCGTTTTACTCTACGACGCCAGTTGGGGTCTAAAGGTTCTTGCGCCCGCCGAAAACGATCCGATGTACCAATTCAGCAGCGACTTTTCCCGATTACGCCATGCTGACGTGGTCCTCTTTCACGTGCCGACGGCTCCCAACCCCAGCCGTGTCCGGAAATACGCCGGACAGAAATGGGTGGCCTACTCGCTGGAAAGTGACGTCTATTATCCCCAGCTTCGCGACCCGGAATACATGGCGCAGTTCGACTTTACCATGACCTATCGCTGGGATTCCGACGTGCCCCTTATGTATTGGTGGCCGGAATTGCACGGCTTGATGCTCCGGCCCCCCAGGCCCAAGACGGAAGCGGCGGAGGCGGCCTTCTTTTCCTCGAACCTGCAAGAAAGGAGTGGAAGGACCGAGTACGTGCGCGAGCTGATGCGCCACCTGAAGGTGGATTGTTACGGGCGCGCTTTCCACAACCGGGAACTGGGCGAAGACCGCGGGCGCGAATCGAAATTGGAAACCCTTTCCCGCTACCGCTTCGACCTGGCTTTCGAGAACTCCATCTCCCAGGACTATCTCAGCGAAAAGTTCTTTGACCCGCTGGTGGCGGGCTGCGTTCCGGTGTACCGGGGCGCCCCCAACATCGAGGAATTCGCGCCCAGCGACCATTGCTTCATCAACGCGGCGGATTTCCACGGTCCCCAAGAGCTGGCCGAATACCTCCTGCATCTGGCGAAGAACCCGGCCGAATATGATGCTTACTTTGCGTGGAAGGACCGGCCGCTCCGCGAAGGCTTTCTGAAGAAGATTGAAATCGCGGAGAAGGATCCGTTGCGCCGTCTCTGCGAACTATTGGTAGCGCGCGGTTTCTCTCCCCGCAGGGCCGGCGCCTGGAAAGCGTTCGCCTGGCCCTGGCGCCGCCAGCCTGGCGCCTGCTGATGCCGGGTGTAAGGTTGACTCAAGCGGCTGTTGGGGGATGCTAAACCAGGAAATCCGCCACGAGCGATGGTGATGCCCGCGAAACCCCGACTGCTCTATATTAGCCCGGTGATCCCGGCGCTGACCGGCAACGGCCTCGCCATGCGAGCCGGCACGGTGCTGGAAGCACTGGCGGGGCGCTACGACGTGCACTTGCTGGTGGTTCCTCTTTACGCGCCCGTTACCCCGAGCCTACCTGAGCCCCTGGAAAAACTCTGCCGGCGCGCGGCGATCGTTTCGCCGTGGCCGCAACGGCGGGGATGGTTCCGCCCCGCAGCCTTGTGGGGAAACTCCCGATTCGATGTGGTGCACGTCTTTCGACTGGCGACGCTGCCGTTTAGCGAGCCATATCTGCACGGTCTATTCCGGCGGCCGCAGCGGCACCTCGATCTGGACGATATCGAATCGTTGACTCGCCGCCGTCTCGCCTCCCTCTATCGTCAGAACGGTGACAGCGCCATGGCCGCTCACGAGGAGTCCCAAGCCGCCCGATGTGAGAGCCTGGAAAATGCAGCCTTGAGGAGGTTCGACCGCGTGTATGTCTGCTCGGCCTCGGACCGGAGTAAGCTGGAAGGGCGCACACGAGCCGACGTCCGCGTGCTCCCCAACGGCGTTCGCATGCCGGCCGGCGTTCCTGCCAGAATTGCGGACGGCGTCTTCACGTTCCTATTCGTGGGCACGCTGGGCTACTATCCCAACGAGGATGGGGTCCGCTATCTGTGCGCCGAAATCGTTCCCAGGATTCGGGAGTTGGCCGGGAGCGACTTCGTTGTGAACATCGCCGGCACGGGCGCCTCGGAATCACTGCGGCAGGCCGCAAGCGTGCCGCAGGTCCGATTTCTCGGTGCAGTCGCCGACCTTCATCCCTGGTATGCGCAGGCCGATGCCATCGTGGCGCCGATACGTGCCGGCGGAGGCACGCGCATCAAAATTCTTGAAGCCTTCAGCTATCAGCGGCCCGTGGCGGCCACATCCATCGCGATGGAAGGGATCGAAGCGCGCGCCGAAGAGCACTTCGTCCTCGGCGACACCGCTGCGGCTTTTGCCCAACAATGCGCCCGCCTCATTCTCGACGGCGATTTGCGCGACCGGCTGGCGCGGCATGCGCTCGCTCTGCTGCAACACTCCTACACAATCCAGTCCTTGACAAAGGCGCTGAACGAAATGGACCGCAGGGATTCCCGGTAAGTCCAATAGTCGAATGAATATTCGACTATATTAGTGTCATGTAACGTAAGTTCATTCATGAAGTCTGCCCGGCGAGGGATTCGCTTCCCAGCCCCTTCAGGGGTCCCGCAAGGCGGGATAGCGCAGGGCGCAAGAAGGTGTGAAAGAATCGCGTTTTGCCATCGCGCCGTAGGGGTCCCGCAGGCGCGGGATGGTTGCCCTAGGGCGGCCACAAGGGCCGCCCCTACAACTCGATTTTTTCACGGCTTCGCAAGCCCTGGGAAAGGCGACCCACTCCCCGCCTTCGGTACCCCTCTCCCGCGCGGGCGGGAGAGGGGAAGGGGGCATAGGCGCTAGGATAAGCGCAGTGGGCGAAGTCTGAGCCACGGCAGTGGCGATCCCGCAGGGCGGGATGGCCCACGGCGAGCCAGCCGTGGGAAAGGACGTAGCAAAAGGGGTGCTGAGCCCCGCAAGGGGCGACATCGGGTCGTAGGCACGCGTGCCATGTTTTTTGCCTGAGGACCGCCGGATGCCGCCCCTACCGGGGCTGACGAATCTCGTGTGCCGTCAGCATCTCACGGCTGGCTCGCCGTGGGCCACAATATGCCGCCCGCCAAGGCGGGCTTTCGGGTGCCCTTTATCGTTATCCTAGCGCTTACAGGGGAAGCGGGTGAGGGAGGGCTCGCCTACCCATCCCGCCCTGCGGGACCGTGGGCTACCGCCCCTATCGGGGCTGTGGAGCTGTTCTCAGAGTTCGGCATTTATGCAACGAATTTACGTTACATGACACTTAGGGATTCTCACCGGCCAGAAGGCGGCTCAATTCTTCGCGCCCCTTGCCGGTTTTGAAACATCGCTCCCGCAGCATGGCGGCGCTTCTTGTTGGGTGCGTCTCGTGGTA
Organism: uncultured Acidobacteriota bacterium; assembly: GCA_963832915.1. Taxonomy (GTDB): domain Bacteria; phylum Acidobacteriota; class Terriglobia; order UBA7540; family UBA7540; genus CAVROP01. The sequence goes on along the minus strand of CAWHWE010000076.1, from coordinate 55,889 downwards.
AACCAACTTCCAGGGGCCTCGATTCTTCGTGGCTGTAACTATGTTTGCAGAGTGTTGCTCCAGTCGGCGCTGCGGGTATTCGGTGGAACCTTTATAGAGCTTTCCTGTAGTTTCACTTCGGAGAATATAAACGTGGTACATATTGAGGCTGGTGAGCCGTGGGGGAATCGAACCCTCAACCTACTGATTAAGAGTCAGTTGCTCTACCAATTGAGCTAACGGCCCATCAAACACTTAATGACACTCGCTCGGGCAGTGTTGCAAAAACAGCAGTGAGTACGTGTCTGAGACAGTGTAACACAAACTAGACGTATCGGAACTCATTCTATTGGGGATTCATTGTAAACCACTCCTAGCACGCGCCAGACGTTCCTGACCCGTGGACAGACCCAACGCTGCTACAATAACGGCATGCTGAACATCCGAAACGCAAGCGCAGACGACATTCCTCTTATCCTTCAATTCATTCGGGAGCTTGCCGAATATGAGAAAGCGCCGGAGCAAGCGGTGGCGACAGCAGAAGACTTGCGCCGCGACGGGTTCACAGCCAACCCCAAATTCCGCGTGTTAATCGCCGCATGGCAAGGGCAGCCGGCGGGGTTTGCACTTTTCTTCTATCACTACTCGACCTGGGTGGGGCGGCCGACGCTGTTTCTCGAAGACGTGTTTGTGCGCCCCCGCTTTCGCGGCAAGGGAATCGGTAAAGCGCTGCTGCTGCGTCTGGCGAAGGTGGCCGTGGAGGAAGGTTGCGGGCGCTTTGAGTGGCAAGTGCTCGACTGGAACACACCCGCCGTCGAGTTCTACCAATCGCTCGGGGCCAGGCTCATGAAGGAGTGGCTCACCATGCGCGTGAGCGGGGAAGAATTGAGAGTCCTTGCCTCCCAGGCCAAAGACTGAACTTCACCCACGACGGAAGAGCAGAGACGAATGATGGGCAGGACGCAGAAGCCAGGAGTCAGAAGAAAAGGCCTGGCGATTAGTCGCTAAAGCCAGCGACCTCATTTGTGGGGTGATGGAAGGGCGGGGCTAAACAGGCTGCGGAAAAACTCGTCAGCGCAGGCGCTGAGCGCCACGACAGCCTGCTTTGGAGTGCGGCAGCTTGCTGCCGCTTTCCTCCCCGCGAGCTTGCTCGCGCGTAGCGCTCACCCCGCCTCGCGGGGTCAGCTTACGGGGTGCTGACCTAAAGGCCGGCGCGACGAACGCACGGCCAGCAAGCTGGCTCGAGCCAAAGCGGCAGCAAGCTGCCGCACTCCAAAGCTTCGCTCAGAATGACGGCAGAAACGAGTTTTTCCGCAGCCTATAAAGCCCCGCCCCTCCGAAGCCCATAAACGATGTCGGTTATTAATGCGCTAGTGGTTCAGGCAACTTGTCGTGGCCTGCTTCAATTTTGCAGCGCATATTCCATCGCTAAATCGCTGTTCTCCAAGAACCGTCAATCTTTTTGGGAGATTGGCGCATCATTATAAGTGGAGGTCATTTTCCCTAATGACACAATTTGTCACTGAATACCTGGGACAGGGGCAACAGGAACTGTCTCAATTGTTGAATGAACTTCAGGAGGACTTGCAGGTGCTCCATCTGGCGCGTGATTTGGAATCGACTTCTGAGCGCCTGCGGACGTTGTCAAGGAAGATTACGCTTGTACTTCACACTCATATTGAGCAGCAGGAACAGATTTTGTATCCCGCGCTCGAGGGACACATGCAGGGTCTCGCGGCAACCTTGGAACGCATGCGACGTGAGAACGATGCGGGCGAGGTTGCGGAGCAGGCATTTTTCCAGTGCGTCGAGCAGTGGGCGAAGAGCGGCAAAAACCGGCAGGAAGTAATGAAGCGTGGTCGCAATTATGTTCAGTGGGTGCGCGCGCATCTGCTGAAAGAAAATGGACGTCTATTCCCGCTGGTGGATCGCGGGCTGGATCCGGAAACACAACAGGAAGTTCGCCGCGCCATGGAGGAGTTGAGCCAGGAGACTTCCTCTCGTGTGGCGGAGGGGAGCCTTTCAGCGCAGGCCTAGAACGGACCCCAGTCGTTGCCGGCACGAGGCGGGGCGAACCAGCCCGCGCGCGGCAAGGTCCGCGATCAAGACAATAAGTACGGGACGCCATCGGTAACGCGGCGCGGCATTCTTCGTGTCCAAATTATCGGTGGCGTCGGTCATAGCTATCAGCTCTCAGCCATCAGCTTTCAGCTCTCGTAAGTCATAAGTCCCAGTTTATTCATAACCCATCACCTTCTCCACGCAGTTCACTCCCTTATAGCCTGCGGCTCCCATTTCGTGTATGGTAATGTCGATCTCCCGGGAGGTGACCCTTGCCGTCGGTGCTCGAATCTTCGCCGCTCGTATCAGCATCAATCCGCAGCCGCCAGCCGGTGGCGCGCAATGTCGCTGTGGACGCATATCGCGGGTTCGTGATGCTGCTCATGATGGCTGAAGTGCTGCAATTTTCACGAATAGCCCGAGCTTTTCCGGGGAACTGGTTCTGGAGAATTCTGGCCTTTAACCAGACGCATGCCGAGTGGGCGGGCTGCTCGTTGCACGACCTGATTCAGCCGGGTTTTTCATTTCTCGTGGGCGTGGCGCTACCCTACTCGATTGCCAGCCGACTGGCGAAGGGAGAAACCTTCGGCAGGATGTTCGGGCACACGCTGTGGCGGGCGCTACTGCTGATCGCGCTGGGAATCTTCTTGCGCTCCACGCAAAGTCCGCAGACTAATTTCACATTCGAAGATACGCTCACCCAGATCGGATTAGGCTATACGTTTTTGTTCCTACTCGGGTTTCGTTCTCCGCGCTGGCAATGGACTGCGTTCGCCGTGATTCTGGCGGGCTATTGGCTGGCGTGGGCGTTGTATCCTGTGCCGGGCGCTGGATTCAATTACCAGGCTGCGGGAGTGCCGCCGGGTTGGGCGCATCACTACACGGGGTTCGCCGCGCACTGGAACAAGAACAGCAATCTGGGGGCCGCCTTCGATCAGTGGTTTTTGAACCTGTTCCCGCGCCTGAAGCCGTTTGTCTATAACGAGGGAGGATATTTAACACTCAGTTTCATCCCGACGCTGGGCACCATGATTCTTGGCTTGGTTGCCGGCCGTTGGCTGCGCGCCGCGGCTCCCCGAATTCCGATGAAACGCCTGCTGATTGCTGGTGCGGTCGGGATCGCCGCCGGTCTTTTGTTGCACGTGACCGGCATCTGCCCGGTGGTGAAGCGCATCTGGACGCCGAGTTGGACATTGTTCAGTGGTGGAGCGTGTTTCCTGTTCCTGGCGGGGTTCTGTTGGGTGATTGAAGTACGAGGGTACAAGAAGTGGTCCTTTCCCCTGGTGGTCATCGGGATGAACTCGATCGCGGCCTACGTCATCGCGCACTTTTTTGAGGAATTCATTGTCGATTCTTTCCACATTAACCTGGGCCCGCATGTATTCCAGATTTTCGGGACTGCGCTGGAACCCTTGACGCAGGGCGCAGTGGTGTTATTGACGTACTGGTTGCTTCTTTTCTGGATGCAGCGGCGGAAGTTATTCTTGAAAATTTGAAGATCAGGTGCCAGGTGTCAGTTGCCAGGAGATGGTCCCGGGTTCGCCACCACTGACTACTGACAACTGACACCCCCATCATGGCAGAGCACAAGATGCCATCACTTTTTTTCGTGGATTTCCCCAAGCGGACCCCTGCGCCACGGCTCCCGGTTGAGACGCCAACGATATGTCATTCTTGTGTTTCAGACCGGTGTTTCAGCGTCGCCGCGTCCGGGGAAGAGTTGGGCGCAGTCTGACCGCCGCTTCCAGCCGTTCCTCCTGAGGACGAGCCACTGGCTGCCAGCTCAGATGGCTTGTACTTGGGCTCGCTGACGTAACCGCGGGCATTATCCTTGCCGATACTATTGATCACGACTTGCAGGGGCTGCGCATAGCCCTCGGGATAGAACAGAACCGGCTCGTACAAGATAACGTGCTTCTTGCTCACTTCCGAATCATTCACCATCATCACGAGGTCGCAGTATTCGTGCTTGGAGTTGGATTTTCGCAATGAGACACTCAGGGGCCCTGTTTTCTTGAATTGCTTCGATTTCGGCAGGTCAAATTCGTAGAAGTTGCGTTCTCCCTTCTTTTCCAGCCCCACGAGCTCATCATGGTTCTTGGCGATTGACCCGCTCAGATCATCGCGCGTCGATTGCAGGTTACTCTCCAAGTCCGTGCGGTTTTGTGCGACGGAATCCTTTGTCTCCTGGATCTCCTGCTGATGTTCAGCGATCAGCTTTTGCTGTTCAGTCAACTGCGATTGAATCTGCTTGCGCCATGGATCTTCGGCAAGGTGCGCTCTGGCAACGGCGGTGTGCCTTCGGGTATGGCGTTGACCTTTGCTCGGCTCGGCGATGGGAGTTTGCTCCTCCGCCGGTGAATTCAATGATGGTTGAGGCGCAGGGGTAGCTTCCGCGGCAAGGAGTTTCTGCGCCAAGGTCTGCATTTGACCACGCTCCTGGTTGAGCTCAGCGCTCAATTCACTCCCTCTGGCGGTAAGCTGCATTATGGATCGGTGCTCCATGAATGCGTAGGCAAGAACTGCGCACAAGCCCACGAGCATCAGTCCGATGGCTATCTTCGGACCCCGGCTGGGCGGCAAGTATTCGACGGACTCTTCCTCTTTAATCGGCTTCTCTTCCATGTGTCCCCTCCAACAACATCTTTTGGTCTCCCTGGTCAAAGAATAGCGGAGCAAACCCTTTGCCAAAAAGGAGGCCTCATAACTGCTTGCAGGCTTAAGGGTTACGCGACATGCCGGCACGATAGGTCGAAGCCGTGGAAGCCAAAACTACATGGGCAGAGAAAGAATTGCTCAATGGCCCCGACTTGGGCTGAGCGGAGGATCATCCAATCCAATCCCAAATCTGAAAAGGAACTCTGACGGAGCGACCGGCATACCCGCCCTTCCAGACCCGCGGGGAGACGGAGTTTATTCAGACAGATTCTTCGAGGAGTTTGACGAGGGCGTGGAGGGTCTGATTGACCGGCGTCGCAACCCCCAGCTCGGCGCCACGCCGGGCGACGTAGCCGTTTAAGGAGTCAATTTCGGTGCGCTTTCCACGAGCGAGGTCCTGAGCTGTCGAGGATGTGGCGTTCGCCATGGTTTCGGAAATTTCCAACACGGTTTCCACCATGTTGACCTCCGGCAATCGAACCCCGGCGGCGCGCGCCACGGCGATGGCCTCTTCGATAACCTTGATCATCACCTCGCGCGTCCAGGGATTACCCGTCGTGCGATGGTACCTGGCGCGGCCCAAAGCCGAAATCGCATTGTAGGTGCAATTGATGATCATCTTCGTCCAAAGCTCGCCCTCGACGTTTGCGGAGACCCGGCACGGAACACCGGCGCGCTCGAAGAGTGAAGCCATGCTCTCGAGCCGGCGCTGGCGATGCCCGTCTTCCTCAACACGCCCTGGCAGATCCCCGAGGACGAGATCGCCGCGCCCGGAATGCTTTACGTGTCCCGGCGCAGTCATGGCGGCAGCCACATAGACGACGGCTGCGAATGCATCGATATTGGCCGCAGAGCGGATTCGCTCCACGTTGTCCACCCCGTTTTGAAGACTAATGACGGTGGCGCACGGCGCAAAGTGCGGCAGGAGGGATTTCGCCGCCTCCTCGGTGTCCAGCGTCTTCACGCAAAAGAGCACAATATCCGCATCACGCGCGGCGCTCACCTCGGCCGATGCCGAAACCGGAATCCTTTGTTGAAAATGCAGACCTTCAAAGAATAAGCCGTTGCGGGAGATGGCTCCGACGTGCGGGGGGCGGCCAATCAAGGTGACCGTTGCACCCGCGCGCGCCAGCATCCCCCCGAAATAGCAACCGACGGCCCCCGCACCCAGCACGGCAATCCGCGGCCACAAGTTTCCTTCCACTGCGCCTCCTCACTGCTGAGATGCTTAGGAACATTGTAATCGAGTGTGAGATTCGCCACTCAGTTTTCCTCGATGGGATAACCGTCCGAATCTTTGCCGCGAACGCGCCGCAACCACTCCTGCAATGTCAGCACGTTGATAGTGACGGTGAACAGTTTTCCGCAATGCGAGTGTACACCTGTTTTGTTTAGCCAAAGATAAGGTCCCTGTTGAGATAGGGCAAACTGGGGAGATGAAGAAACAGCGGAAGCTGTGCGTGAGCCAGAGGGAACCCGATGAGGTTGAACCTGCTGCGCGGGGCAGGGCAGGGGCACTCCTGTCAAAGGCAGGCTGGGAAGCACTTGAAGCTCAGCGAGCGGTGAAGCTGAGGAAAGGCGGGAGTGGTGTATACTCCCTTTGACCCAGGAACTCCCGAAGTGGGGCTGGGTGGAAGGTCCAAATCCCGAAAGGTCGCCACACCCATGAATCGCACCTTACTGTTTTACCCCTTGGTTTTGCTCGTGACGTCGATGGTTCCCGGATGGGCTCAGTCGCCTCAGCGGCCTCAGCCCCCGCCGCCGCTGATCTCGCCAGAGGTACACCCTGACAATCGCGTCACATTCCGCTTCCGCGCCCCGAATGTCAAGGAGGTCTTGCTTGCCCGGGATGGCGCCCAGGCTGTGCCCATGCAAAAGGACGAGCAAGGTGTTTGGAGTGTGACTACTGACCCTCTGGAGCCGGATATCTACAGTTACTCGTTTGAGGCCGACGGTGTCCACTTGACGGACCCCTCCAATTCCGTGATGACGCCCAACTTGCTCGACACCCGGAGTGTCGTGCACGTGCCGGGACCGGCCTCCCTGCCGTGGGAGATCAATGACGTTCCACACGGCGCCATTCACCACCACTTTTACCGGTCGGGGATCGTAGGTGATGACCGGGACTTTTACGTTTATACTCCCCCCGGCTACAACCCCAAAGCGAAGAAACTCTACCCCGCGCTCTACCTTTTGCACGGTTTCAGCGATGACGCGAGCGCCTGGACAGCCGTCGGGCGCGCCCACGTGATCCTCGACAACCTGATTGCGCAGGGGAAGGCCAAGCCCATGATTGTCGTCATGCCCCTCGGCTACGGAGCGCCGGAGATCGTCTCCCGGGGCTTTGCGGCGTTTCACGATGACAGCCTTCGCCAACGGAACTTCCAGAGGTTTCGTGACACCTTGGTGAACGAGGTGGTCCCGCAGGTCGAGGCGGCGTATCAAGTTTCAAAGGACCGCAAATCTCGAGCTGTCGCGGGGCTGTCAATGGGGGGGGCCGAGTCTCTCTTGACCGGATTGAACACTCTGGACCATTTCGCCTGGATCGGCGCTTTCAGCTCAGGTGGATTTACCGGGGACTTTAAGAGTGAATTCCCAACCCTCGACTCCAAAGCTAACACGCAACTGCGACTGCTTTGGATCGCTTGCGGCACGGACGACCATCTCATTGACATAAACCGCAAGTTCCGTGACTGGCTCAAGTCAATGGGGGTCCAGCACACTGGCATTGAGACGCCAGGGGTCCACAACTGGATGGTCTGGAGACGCAACCTTGCCAGCTTCGCCTCCCTCTTGTTCCAAGATGAGGCGCCTTGAGCAAGCACCTTCACGCCCCACTTTGCGTGATGAGCCCACGGCTCTTTTGCTGGGGTCAACGGCTGCACACAAAGGAGGTAATCGAGGGAAGTTCTCTCGCTGCCGCCAGACTCAAGGACAAAGGTCGTGCGCGGCCTCGCGGCAGAAAGAGGGCGAAAGCAGTGTTTGCTTAATTTCCGGACCCTACACTAGTGTTGGAGGCGGTCCAACCCTGGGCCTTCCGCTTCTTCAATTGAGCGATCTGCTCATTGGCGTAAGTCTTAATCACTGTACCTTGCCCGAGCTTGCCGGCCTTCGCGAAAGCTTGAATAGCATCGTCCAGCTTGCCTTCCACCCCATAAGCCTCGCCCATACGATAGTAATCACGGGGATCGGGATGGCCGGTTGTGCTCACAGCGGTCGTGAATTCGAGCTCAGCCTTTGCCAGTTCAGCCTTATCCGGGCCAGCCGGGTTTTCGCCTGCCAGTTCAAGGTGGACCATGCCGAGAGCTCCGTGAATTCCACTAGCAACGCCTGCCAGGCGCTTCTGATAATCCGTATCAGACTCTTTGGGTTGTTTGGGAATCTGCGGGATAAGCTGCAGCGCAAGATCGGCCTCGCTCTGTGCTTGCCGCAGAATACTGTCGCGGTCAGCCGGGTGGCTGTGGATGTATTGTGGCAGGGGCAACACGCCGACGCTCAGAATCAAGCTCATGAGGTCATTGGGTTTCAACCTCAAGCTCTTGTCGGTGTACTCGACGACTTTCTCCAAATCTCCCTTTTGTTGATAAGCATTTGCTCCGAAAGAATAGACATAGCTGAGTAAGATGCTGTTGGGAAAATTTCTGACGAAGTCATCGGCAAGCTTGATAACCTTGTTAGGGTTTGACTCGTTTTTGATGGCGTCGAATCGCGGGGCTTGGTCCTGTGCCTGGTTCTCCGCCTGCGCCATGGCGCACATGTGGTCATTCGTCGAGGTGTGGCACTGTGTAAAACTCGTATAACCGGCTCGCGACGAATTGCAAAACGACGCAGCCGTATAGCCAGCCGTCTGTGTCTGCGCGGTCGATACCTGCCCATTTTGCGCGTAAAGAGCGCTGGAGCAAATGACCAGCGTTGCAAACCCCACTAAGCGTGGCAGTCCGTAAATTCGAGCCGATTTCATGACTTACCTCCTGGGGCATTGTCCACTTAATTCTTGGACGCCACACTGGTATTTGAAGCGGGCCAACCCTGGGCTTTCCTCTTTTTCAATTGCGCGATCTGCTCATTGGCGTAAGTCTTAATCACTGTGCCCTGCCCAAACTCGCCGGCCTTCATGAAAGCTTGAATGGCATCGTCCAATTTGCCTTCCACCCCATAAGCCTCGCCCATACGATAGTAATCACGGGGATCGGGATGGACGGTCGTGCTCACAGCGGTCGCGAATTCCTGCTCAGCCTTCGCCAGCTCAGCTTTATCCGGGCGGCCAGTCAGGGTTTCGCCCGCCAGTTCAAGGTGGAGCGTGCCGAGAGCTCCGTGAACTTCACTGGCGACGCTTGCCAAGCGCTTCTGATAATCCGCATCACTCTCATTGGCTCGCTTGGGAATCTTCGGGATAAGTTGCAGCGCGCGATCGGCCTCGGTCTGTGTTTGTTGCAGAATCTTGGCGCGGTCGGCCGGATGGCTGTGGATGTATTGTGGCAGGGGCAGCATCTCAACGCTCAGAATCAAGCTCATGAGGTTATCCGGTTTCAATTTCAAGCTTTTGTCAGTGTACTCGACGACTTTCTCCACATCGCCCTTCTGTTGATAAGCATTCGCTCCGAAAGAATAGGCATAGCTGAGCAAGATGCTGCTGGGATACTTTCTGGCGAAGTCATCGACGCGCCCGATAGCCTTGTCCGGGTCTAACTCGCTCTTGATGGCGTCGAATCCCTGGGCTTGCTTTTTAGGGATTTCCTGAGCCCCGGCCTCGCCTGGTCCTAAGAACAGCTTCGCCGTTTGCGCGCGGACTTTCGGCCCCCCCTGCCGGGCCGCCTCGATCATCTCGTCGGTAGCCTGTGCCTTGCGGAGCTTCTTCTCGATCCCCGGAGTCATGTCAAAATCCACTCCGCGCTCCTTCACATCTTTGATCACTGTTTCCGCAGAGGCACTTTTGATTTCCCTCGTCAGTTCAACCTCGGCCAACGGGGGAAGCGCCTGTGCCTGCCTCTCAGCAGCCGCCAGGGCAAACATGTGGGCCTGCGTTGAAGTCTGGCCCTGTCCAATCGCCGTAAAATCGGTTCGCGCCGTACCACAATGCGTAGTAGTGTCTCCAGGTGCCCGTGACAGGCTATCGGTCGTTGTCGGCGCCTGCCCGTATAGAGCGCTGGTAAGAACGAACGCTGCCAATACCCAAAGGATCTGTTTTATTCTCATAGTGGCTCTCCATTCTCCCAATTCATTTCGGGCCGTCCAACGGCGCTTACATCCAACTCTCCATAACCTGGATGCGACCCGCACGTCTAATGTCGCCCCCCTACCCTAATCGAGGCCTTTGCGCACCTATAGACATACACTACCTCTGTAGATGCAAGCCTGATACAGCATCAATGAACTATAGGTGAACTGATATTGAACTGCGAATGAACCCGTAACCTACGCAAAACAAAGGGCGAGTTCGTTGTGCGGAACGGTTCTCGCAGGTTCTCCGAAGAGGCTTTCCTCCCTTGGGTAAAGGTGCTACGAATTTGTCCGAGATAGATTCTGGCCGAGCGCAAGATTCAGATTGAATTGTCGCTGCCGGCGCAAGCACCCCTCTTCCGCGAAGGCTACGATCCATAATTCGGAGCACGTCCGCTGAAGCGGGCCATTCTATGGCTCAACCGGCCCCGCTGTCCATGAAGCTGCTGGACGGCGAGGTGCCGGCCGGAGGTCCCCAGAGGTCCCATGTGGTATCATTTCAACCAGCGCAAAGAGGCATGCACACCTCCAATAAAACGCCGAACATTTATCATGCCCTCCGATTCCGTCAGCGATTTTGGAAGGGTCATCGCGATCTTGGGGAGACATTATCATGCGCATCGGACAAAGGATTGAAGGCTTCTGGCAGCGAGTGACCGAAGGCATCGCGGTCCAAGTCCTCTGGTCGCAATTCATGTCGGAAGCGCGGGCCAGCTACCGGCTTTACTCCCGGGAAGTTGACTGGGAAGCCCTACGGAAAGAAAGGAGAGGCCGTCGATTCAGGAAGATCACTAATGCGCTCTTTTGGGCGATGCTGATGAAGTTGTCTCCGGCCCGCCGGGTCTTCCTGCTTATTGCCCTGGTTCTTGCAATCTTTGCGCTGACCACCGGCCACGTTACGAAAACCGGACATAATTTTGAAGCGGCCCTCCCCGAAAATGTTGTGTACGTCCTGCTGGCAGTTGCGTCTCTGCTTTTTCTGCTGGCGCTCGAACTTGCCGACCGCGTCACCATGAAGCGCGACCTTGAAATTGCCCGCGAGATCCAGCGCTGGCTAGTGCCTGAGTCACCGCCCGAGGTACCGGGAGTCGAGATTGCCTTTGTTTCGCGGCCTGCCAACACTGTGGGCGGGGATTACTATGACGCGTTCCTGCGCGGCGCGCCGAGCTCGAAGCCGAACTTGAAGCGTTTGATGCTGGTTGTGGCAGACGTAGCAGGGAAGAGCGTTCCCGCAGCGTTGCTGATGGCCACGTTTCAAGCCAGCCTGCGAACCCTGGCGGAAGCGAACACTTCTCTCCTCGAGCTGGTCGAGGGTTTGAACCGTTATGCTTGCGCTCATAGCTTGGGCGGCCGCAGGTTTACAACCGCATTTCTCGGAGAATTGGAACCTGAGACCCGCGTACTCTCCTACGTTCGTGCGGGGCACAACCCGCCCCTCATTCGCCGCGCCTCCGGCAGTCTCGAGCGGCTGGAAACCGGAGACCTGCCACTGGGCATCGACGCCAACGCGCGTTTCACTTGCGGCGCCGTAACCATGGCCCCCCGCGACCTCCTGGTGATATTTACGGATGGATTGATTGAAGCAGTAAACGATGCCGGCCAGGAATTTGAAGAATCCCGCCTCCTGGAGGTGCTGAAATCAACCGACACCGCAGGTGCGCGAGCGACGCTGAAAAACCTGTTGTCCACAGTTGACGCCTTCGTGGGTCACACCCGCCAGCACGACGACATCACCTGCCTCCTATTGCGCACCGGCTGAGAATGACTGGTGTCCATACCGGCGCCTTTCGTCCCGGATACTCCGCACCGCTGCAAGGTCTCTGAATCTACTCAGCCAGGATTTCTCGCCACGAATGGGGAAGGGCGGGGTTAAACCCCCGCCCTTCCGCTCGGCCGGCTCAAAACGGCAGAGTGTGGTGAGAAGTCTGGGTTAGCAGCGTCCCAGTCACTCTGTGGAAGCACTCACCACGCGATAGGCTTTCTGGATAGTCCCAGCCACGGATCCCTCAAACGCATGGGGTGGAAACCTGTTTGCGTATTTCGGATGCAGCTTTGCTGCCACAGTTTTTTCCGCCTCCGCCATCGTTGCGCCTTGGGCGTAAGCATCGGCCGTCTCCGCCATCAGGTCGCCGATGTAAGACTTCCATAGCTCAAACTGAGCTTTGCCCCGCATGACGTCGCCGTGGCCCCCGATGACGTAATCGAAATCCAGCCGCTCCGCATTTTCCAGTGTCTTGATCCAATCGTAGGGGTACCCGTCAGCCATATAGGGCATCCAGCCTTGTAACGCATCTCCACTGGCGATCACCTTCTCGTTGGGCAGATACACAAAGACGTCGCCCTCCGTATGCGCCCTGCCAAGCCAGAGGATTTCGACAACCCGCGATTTCTGGTACATGATCAGGCTACGGTCGAAGGTCATGGTTGGCAACGTCACGCGCATGGATTTCAGCTCTTCGAGGTATTCTTCCGTCTGGCGCAGATTCTCTTGAATCGTGGCTTTCTGCTGCGGGTCAGAGGCTTTGGCGAGGTCGTCTTTGAGTTTCTCTATCTCCTTGGGGACTGCGATAATCTCGTGCTTCACACGCGGGATACCGCGCTGCTGGATATTTTCGCGAGTGGCCTCGCTGGAGATAATCTGAACGTCTTTGGGCCAGGTGTCCAGATAGGCCTGATTGCCCTGGTAGTGGTCCCAATGGAAATGGGTGTTTACCACGAACTTGACCGGCTTATCCGTAATGGTCCTGATTTGTGCCTGGAGCGCCCGCGCCGCCGAAGGTTTCGAGTGAGTGTCCACCACCAGCACACTGTCGTCGAGCAGAATAACCGCGGCGTTGCAGTTCACCTTGTATTGCTCTTTGGCTATCGCCGCGTAGACGCCCGGGACGACTTGCTTCAATTCAAAGAGCTCGTCCGCCGGCCACAGGGACGGGGCCGAGAGCAGCATGAGGATTCCAAACCAGCGCAGAGCCTTCATGATCTCCCTCCGTGAGAGTCGCATTGTAGTGCCGTCTGGAGGACGGGATTGTATCAGAAAAAAGGAGTGACTCACGCTGGTGAATTCTCCAGTCCTAACGCACAGGCCCCCTCGGCCCCACCTGCGACAGGCCCAGACGTGATATATTTCGTCAGGTTCGAGGATGGGAGCACTTCCTTTTGGAGTCGTTCTTTAATGCAGGTGTACAAGAAACTCGGTTGGCTTCTTCTGGCGGGATTGGGCGCCTTGGCGCTCGGCGTGATTGCCATTTCGCGTGGAGAGCCGATCAATGCAGTTTGGCTCATGGTCGCCGCAGGCTGCGTTTTCGCTTTGGGCTACCGCTTCTACAGTCGCTATCTGGCCTATCGAGTCCTGGAGCTGAATGATCGGCGCGCCACGCCCGCTGAACGGCTGGAAGATGGCCGCGACTTCGTAGTCACAAACAAATGGGTGGTTTTGGGACAACACTTCGCGGCCATCGCCGGGCCCGGCCCGCTGGTGGGGCCCATACTGGCGGCGCAGTTCGGATACCTGCCGGGGACCCTCTGGATAGTGATCGGGGGCGTGCTGGGCGGGGCAGTACACGATTTCGCCACCCTGTTCTGCTCGATCCGCCGCGATGGCAAGTCGCTGGGTGAGATGGCGAAGGACGAACTCGGCTCGCTGGGCGGCTACTGTGCCTTGTTTGGCGTGCTCGGCATCATGGTCATTCTACTCGCTGCGGCGGGGCTTGTGGTTGTCAACGCCTTGAAAGGTAGCCCCTGGGGGCTCTCGACCATTGCCATGACCGTCCCCATCGCTCTCCTCATTGGAGTCTACCTGCGCTATTGGCGCCCTGGCCGTGTGCTGGAGGCGTCGATTTGGGGATTTTTTCTGATTGTGGCCGCAGTGGTGGGCGGTCGTTATGTAGCGGCGTCGCCCATGCTCGCGCCTCTTTTCACCTACAACGCTCCGACCTTGGCCTTGATTGTAATCGGCTTCGGGTTTGTAGCTTCCGTGCTGCCGATCTGGCTGCTGCTCGCGCCGCGGAATTACTTGAGCACATTCGTGAAGCTGGGGACGATCGCGGCGTTGACTCTGGGCATCCTGGCGGCGCGCCCGGTCTTGCTGCTCCCGCCCTTGACGCGCTTTACAGACGGAACGGGACCCATCTTCACGGGCAAGGTATTCCCTTTCTGTTTTATTACCATCGCTTGCGGCGCCATCTCGGGATTTCATTCGCTCATTGCCTCGGGAACTACGCCAAAGTTGATCGCCAAGGAGAGCGATGCGCGCATGGTGGGCTATGGCAGCATGCTGTTGGAGTCGCTGGTGGCCGTGACCGCCATGGTGGCCGCCGCCGCACTCGAGCCGGGCGTCTTCTTCGCGATTAACAGTCCTGCGGGTGTTGTGGGCAGCGCCCCCGAACATGCAGCGGCCATCATCTCCTCTTGGGGCTTCCCGGTTACCGCCCGGCATATGGCGGATCTGGCACTGAGAATCGGAGAAAAAACCCTCTTTAATCGCACCGGCGGCGCGCCCTCCCTCGCGGTTGGCATGGCCCACATTTTCTCCCGCATTTTGGGAGGGTCCCGGCTGATGGCCCTTTGGTACCACTATGCCATCATGTTTGAAGCTCTATTCATCTTGGCCCTTCTCGATGCCGGGACACGCGTGGGGCGCTTTATGGTGCAGGAAGTTTGTGGGCATTTTTGGAAACCGCTGGGGAGAACCGGATGGTATCCCGGAGTTATCTTGACCAGCGCGGCAATTGTGGGCGCTTGGGGTTACTTCCTTTACTCGGGCGTGGTGGATCCTCTCGGAGGGATTAATAGCCTGTGGCCACTGTTTGGCATTTCGAATCAGCTTTTGGCTACTATCGCCCTTTGCGTTTGCACCACAATTCTCATCAAGATCGGAAAATGGGAGCACGTGTGGGTGACCCTGCTCCCTCTCACTTGGCTGACAGCCGTAACCCTGACCGCCAGCGCGCAGAAAGTGTTCCATCCCAACCCGCGCATTGGGTTCTTGTCCCACGCTCGGCAATTGGGGATGCAACTCGCAGAAGGGAAAATCCCCGCCGCGCAGATTGCTGAATCGCACCGCCAAATCTTCAATGACCGGTTGGACGCCGTCGTCACGGGGGTATTCGCGAGCCTGGTGCTGTTAATCCTTGTCGAGGCCGGCCGTCATTGGTGGCTCTACGCACGGGGACGAAGGAAGCCGGTTTTGAACGAGGCGCCCATGGTGGTTTCGAGAATCACAGCTTAGGGCTTCTGGAGGGACAATGGGCAAAATTCGAAACGAATTATTCATGCTCTGGGAGTTCCTGCGTGAGGTGGCTGGGGAAAACGACTACCTGCGGTACCGGAACAACACCCTCGCGAGGGGTGAAGAGCCGTTGTCGGCGCAGGAATTCTACTTGCAACAATTGAACCGGAGGTATTCCCGGATTTACCGGTGTTGTTAAGCGTAACGGCGGCCCCCGATCTTGTCCAGGGCTCGCCCTCAATCCCCGTCCATCTCAACGTTTAGGGGCCCAGTTAAACGGACCCCAGCCCGTTTTCCGCACCTCGCAGGAGCCGCAGTCGAAATCTCTAAGAATCTCTCCGCCTCCGGTGATGCGGTCAGGGGAGACGAAGTCAACCTCAAACCGTAGGAGCATCGGGCACATTTTCGTTTTCCCGTCCGGCAGGGCGCAAGCCAGAAGAATTCGGGATGTGCCGATCCATCGGCTGCCGCTGCGGCGGCACTCGCTGCGGATGTAGGCGCCTTGTTTGGCAGCCTGGGGTGGGATGTTTAACCACTCGGCAGTAAAGCGGTCCCCATCGATCTTTACGCGGTATTCTTTGCCAGTTGACGCGGACTTCCAAATCTGTGGAAGGGTGGTGGCTTTTGCGGCAGATTTCGTGCCCGTAGGCTTTGGGGCACCTTGGTTTTCAGAAGAAAGTTGCAACGAGGTAGTAGCAAGGATGCCGTACAACAAAATGATCGCCAGCCAAACCGGTTTTACCCTCAAAGGCTTCTCCTTACCTCTTTCAATTGTCATCCACAGCTTGTAACGCGTCCTTATGCGATTGTCAATGAATTAGGCAATCAGGTAGTGGGCCAATTTGACGTAGATGTGGCTTCACGCCGCCATTTGGTCCGTTAGGTCACGGATAAACTCGCCGCTACAGCACAAAATTAACCCACCGCAGGCGATCAAGTCACTGTCCGAACTCGGGACGGGCCATCCCAAAATCGGACACCTGAGCCGGGAGCTTTGCTCGATCTTCCCCCTAACCCCTTGAAAATACATGTCTCGATCAGCAAACGGGTTGGCAGCCTTCGTGCCTTGTGTAATCTCGGAGTGTGTTTATGGACATCCCACGTGAGTCTGCAAAACGACAACGGCGAATTCGCAGGATCATTTATTCCGCTCTAGGTCTGTTAGCCCTTGCTTCCGTAACCCTTGGACTTTCGCGCCTCAAGCCCGCCGCGCCGAGTGTAGACAAGGCCACGTTGTGGCCTGACACGGTGAAGCGCGGTCCCATGTTGTTGGAGGTTCGGGGACTGGGCAGTCTGGTCCCCGAAGAGATTCTCGTGATCCCCGCTCCCACCGACGGGCGGGTGGCGCGCCGGCTCTTGCTTCCCGGCTCACAGGTTACTGCCGACACCGTCATAATGGAGTTGACCAACCCGGAGCAGGAACAGACGACTCTGGACGCCGAATGGCAACTGAAGGCCGCTGAGGCGCAATACAATAGCACCAAGGCGCAACTCGACAGCACGCTACTGGACCAGAAAGCCAAGGCAGCCACGGTGCAATCGGAGTACACCGAAGCGCAACTCAACGCGGACCGGGACGTGGAACTGGCCAAGCGCGGATTAGGCTCGGAGCTGAACGCCAAGGTGACGCGCGCCAAAGCGGAAGCCTCGGCCACCAGTAACGAAATTGAGAAGCAACGCCTGGCGGTAAGCGCCGCCTCGGCCAAGGCGCAACTGGAAGAGCAACGGGCGAAGGTGGAGCAACTGCGCGCTCTATACGAACTAAAGAAAAGCCAGCTTGCTTCGCTGCACGTGCGGGCGGGGGCGGAGGGGGTTTTGCAGGAACTCTCGGTGGAAGTGGGCCAGCGTTTGGCGGCTGGAGCCCCTCTGGCCAAGGTGGTGCAGCCGACGCGGCTGAAGGCGCAACTGAAGATTCCGGAGACGCAGGCCAAGGACGTTCAGATCGGGCTACGGGCTTCGGTCAACACGCGCAATGGCCTCATTCCCGGCCACGTGATGCGGGTGGACCCCTCTGTGGTGGAGGGTAGCGTGACGGTGGACGTGAAACTGGATGCCGCGCTTCCCAAAGGGGCGCGTCCCGACTTGAGCGTGGAAGGCACCATCGAAATTGAGAACCTCGCGGACGTGGTGTACGTCGGACGCCCCGCATTTGGGCAGCCCAACAGCACGGTGGGGATATTCAAGATTGACCCGGACGGCAAGGGCGCCACCCGGGTGCAGGTGAAGCTGGGGCGCGCCTCGGTGAATTCGGTCGAAATACTGAGCGGTTTGCAGCCCGGCGACAAGGTCATCCTCTCCGACATGTCGCAATGGGACGCCTTCAATCGCATTCGGCTGGACTGAAGCAATCGGGCGATCGGGAGGTTCTATGGTCTCAGCTTCTGCTGGGGTCGAATATCACCAGGCGCTTGATGTAAGGCCGGTAGAAACCGCGGTCGCGTCGCGGGGGACTGCCCGTTTGGACGTGACGAGGCGGCCGCGCTCCTCCCGCACCTCGAGAACTTGGCCGCTGCGAATGCCCAGCCGGACGTGCAGAGGCTTCGGGATAGTAACTTGCCCCTTTTCAGAAACTGTCGTTTTTATACCTCAACGGCATGAATTCCTACCACGATTATCAACCGAAGGCAGTGGCAGGCGTTGGTGTCATTTGTGCGGCCGTCGGTCGTCCGTGGAGGGAGCGAGGCTGGGGGATGGGAGTTTGCTGAAAGCTGATAGCTGGCGGCTGACGGCTTCATGGCCGCGACGTGGCGAGGCAAACTCGCCGCTACACGGAGACACGCCATGATCGAGAGCTGGTATCGGGACTTCGTTTTGGGGTTGCGCGGGTTGCGCAAGCGCCCAATTTTTTGCCTGACTGCCATTCTTACCCTGGCGCTAGGCATCGGGGCGAACACCGCGATCTTCACGCTGCTGTACGGACTGCTCCTGCGCAGCCTGCCGGTGGCGCAGCCTTGGCGCCTTGTCCGCATAAACTTCTCCGGTGCCATTCCGGGCCGTGGCACGCAGGATTTCGGGCTTGCTTGGCCGATGCTCAAACAGCTTCGCCTCCAGCAGCAGTCCTTTACGGACATCTCAGGCTGGTCGGGCGCTTCCGTCTATATGCGTGACAGCGAAGGCACCTTGCGCATGTATCCTGCCGCATTGGCGAGCGGAAACGGGTTTGGGGTGCTCGGCGTGAAACCCTTTTTGGGCCGCGTGCTCGTTCCTTCCGACGACGTCCCTGGCGGCCCGCCTCAAGGCTGGCCGGTGGTGTTGAGTTACGGGTTCTGGAACGACCGTTTCGCCCGCGACCCCCAAATCATCGGTAAGCGGATTGAGATTTCTAATGTCCCCTTTTTGGTGGCAGGCGTCGCGCCGATGGATTTTCAAGGCGTTCAGGCAGGCCAGCACCCCCAGGTGTATCTGCCCATGCACTCTGGGGAGGTACTCCATAGCGGTATCAAGCTCGATGCGCCGGACTCGATGTTTTGGTGTGATCCGATTGCCCGCCTAAAGCCCCGGGCGACCACGGCGCAGGCGAACGCGGAAATCGCGGTCTACAGGGACATGCTCATCGACCGTTTCATCCCGCAGAAATTTCGCGAGTCGCAGGACTATCTCGCTATTCACGACATCCACTTGCAAGTGACTTCCGGACGCTCCGGCATTCCATTCGATGATCGATCGATCCTGGGGCCTCTGTGGCTTTTGCAAGGCTTGGTGGGGGTGGTGCTGCTGCTCTGCTGCGTGAACGTAGGCGGGCTGATGCTCTCGAGAATCCACGAGCGGCGCCATGAGTTCGCGGTGCGTAGCGCTATCGGCGCCGGAAGATGGCGCCTCATGCGGCAGTACCTGACGGAGAGCTTCGTGATTGCCGCCGCGGGCGCGTCGCTCGGCGCGTTGCTGGCCTGGAACGGCAGCCAGATCCTGCTCCGGTTCTTCATGGATCCAATGGACCAGTGGGGACTTACGGTGCCGCTCGACCGCACGGTATTCCTCGTGACGGCCATCCTCGCCTTGTTCACCACCGTGCTTTTCGGCTCCGTTCCTGCCTGGCTCGCGGGTCGCGCCGATCTTGGCATCCTGCTGAAATCTCGCACTGTCGCGGGGCGCAAGCAGATTGCCGGGCGCGCCTTCGTCCCCATTCAGGTAGCCTTGTCGCTGGTGCTGGTGGCCGTGGCGGGACTGCTATCGGAGAGCCTGATTCGCATGCGCAGCGAGCACCTGGGCTTTGACGTGGACCACATCACCCTTACCTGCCCGCAATTTCAGCACCTTCCGAAAAAGGGCGACGCCATGCTCGACCTGTATCAAAGGATGGTGGACCGGCTGAACGAAACGCCAGGTATTCTCTCCGCCGCCATCACTTATTACACGCCCTTGACGAACCACCAGGCGACTTCGAGCTTCCAGGCGATGTCAGGGGGGGCCGCTCCTCCGGAGGATAAGAATATGGCCTGGAACGATGTGGGGCCGGGCTACTTTCGCACCATGAGAATCGGCATCCTGGCGGGGCGCGAGTTTGAGCGCCAAGAGCGCGAACGCACCCGCTGCATCCTGAATCAATCCGCGGCGGATTATCTCTTCCCGCACCAGCAAGCGATCGGCCAGTACGTACGAAGCGCCGATAAAGAGCAGTTCCCCAACGGCATTTCCTGCCTGGTGATCGGGATTGCTGAGGACGCCAAATACGCCAGCCTGCGCGAACGCCCGCCGCGCACCATCTATTTCCCCATGAACACAAGCATCATCGACGGCGGTGGCAACATGGTGTTCCTGATGCGATCTGCGCATGAGGCCGAGGCCACCGCCGCCTATCGCAAGACACTGGCGGAGTTTGCCCCCACCACAGCTCTCTTGCGCTTTACCACCTTGCGGCAACAGATGGACGAACTCGGTGGGAGCGCAGCGGCTGATCACCGTGCTGTGCAACGTCTTCGCGGGGCTGGCGCTGTTCCTGAGCGCCATCGGGCTGTACGGCCTGCTGGCTTCGAGCGTGGCGCAGCGCAGCTCGGAAATCGGTATACGCTTGGCGCTGGGCGCGCAGCGCGGGAGAGTGGTGCGCATGATTATCAAGGAAGCTCTCCGCTTGGTGGCTGCCGGGATCCTGCTGGGCGCGGTGGCGCTCCTATTTGTGGTGCGGTTTGTGCGCGACATGCTCTACGGCATTTCGGCGTTCAACCCGGCCACGCTGGCGGGCACGGTGGCGCTGCTCGCCGTAGTCGCCTTTCTCGCAGCGCTGGTCCCGGCCCGCCGCGCCGCTGCGCTCGATCCCATGGAGGCGTTACGGCTGGAGTAGGTGCCAGGTGTCGGGTGCAAGGTGTCAGGTTGTAGGGGAACAGGTGACAGGGAACAGGAAAGTCGGCCGATTCTCTGTTCGCCCGATCACCCGATCATCCGGTGGTCGACTGCTTGCTGAGTGCTGAGAACTAACGGCTGAGAGCTTGTGGAGTTGGAGGTGAATGGTGGGTGCTTTGATTCAAGACTTGCGCTACGGCTTACGGATGCTGGCGAAAAATCCCGGGTTTACCGCCGTAGCGGTGCTTACACTGGCGCTGGGCATCGGTGCGAACACGGCGATTTTCAGCGTGATGAATGCCGCCCTGGTTCGTAGCTTGCCTGTGCCCAATCCGGAACAGTTGGTTCGGCTGCACACCACCGATCAGCCTGCCAACACTTTTCAGACCGGCTACAGCGACACTTCCTTGACCGAACCCGCTTTCGAGCAACTCAGACAGCAGCACAACATATTTTCCAGCCTGGTTGCCTACGTACCGCTCAACGGCAGAAAAGTGGCTGTGCGGTTTGGCGGCGAGCCCGAAGAGGCCAACGCAGACATGGTAAGCGGGGACTTCTTTTCAGGGCTGGGAGTCCGGCTGGCGCGCGGCCGGGGATTCATGCTTGCGGATGAAACCGAGCACAGCCAGACTGCCGTGCTGAGTTACGGCTACTGGGCGCGGCGCTTCGCCCGCAACCCTTCGGTGCTTGGCCAGACGCTCTACATCAAGGGGGTTCCGTTCACGATTATCGGGGTCACGCCAAGTGATTTTGCGGGTGTAGGGCAAGGCGACCCGACCGACATCTGGGTCCCCTTCCAAACCCGGGCCGACCTCAAGCCCTGGGGGAACTCGCCGAGCAGCACCGCGGGTCTTTACGGATCTCCGCGATGGTTCTTCCTGCTGATGATCGGACGGCTCCAGCCCGGAGTGAGTCAACAACAGGCGCTGGCGCAAGTGAACCCCATCTACCAGCACGCCCTCTCCGAAGTGGCTGGCGAGCAAGACGCGAAGAGGCAGCCGCCACAGCTTTACTTCACGTCCGTGCGCGGCATCGAGAACCTCAGGGAGAATTACCAAAAGCCTCTGCTGGTGCTGATGGCGATGGTGGGCCTGGTGCTCGTAATCGCATGCGGAAACGTGGCGATGCTTATGGTGGCGAGGAACAGCGCGCGCGGGCGCGAGTTCAGCCTTCGGCTTGCCATGGGCGCCACCCGATTGCAGCTTTTCCGCCAGTTGCTCGCCGAAAGCCTGCTGCTGGTGGGGGCGGGAACGGCCCTCGGCTGGCTTTTCGCGGCCTGGACCACGCAAGCCCTGGCCAGATGGGCGGCAATGGATTTCAATATTTCGCCTGATCGCACGGTGTTCGCGTTCACGCTGGCCCTCTCGGCCTTGGCGGCACTGCTCTTCGGCTTGGCTCCGCTGCGCAGCGCTGTCCGTTGCGCCACGGGATTCGCCGTCAAGACTTCCGCTCCCAGCGCAATTCGCGGCAGGAGCTACACGCGCAGCGGCCAGGCAGTGGTGGCTTTTCAAATTTCGCTTTGTCTCGCGCTGCTCGTATGCGCCAGCCTGTTGCTGCGCACGCTGCGAAATCTGGAAACCGTTGACCTCGGGTTGCGCACCCAAGGGCTGCTCGTCTTCGGCGTCACGCCGCCGCAAGTATTCCGCACAGACGCGGAGGTGCTGCGTTTCTACCAGTCGCTCATGGAGCGGCTGCGCGCATTGCCCGGCGTGGAATCCGCCACCTTGATGGGTAACCGGATCGGGTCGGGGTGGAGCAACAACACGGGCGCAATTGTTGATGGAACAAGTCCTCGCAATAATGTTCATTGCCCGATGCGATGGAACGCCGTGGGGCCGGACTACTTCCACGTCCTGAAGACACCCGTACTGGTGGGGCGGGACTTCAACGACGCCGATTCACCGGGCGCTCCCAAAGTGGCGATCATCAATCGGACTTTTGTCGAGCAATACCTTGCCGGGCGTCAGCCGCTGGGGCACCACTTGGCGCTCGATAGAAGCCCCCAAGCGGACCAATTCACCGTCGTGGGCGTGGTTCAGGACAGCAAATACACAGGCGCTGAAGAAGCGGCTATGCCCATGGCTTATTTCCCCTACGCACAGCTCAGCGGAGCGTTGACCATGCAGATTGAGTTGCGCACCGAAGGCAACCCGGCGGCTTTGCTGCCCGTGGTCCGTCGCGCCGTTGGGGAGTTTGGGCCTGACCTGCCGCTGCTCGAGCCCATGACGCAGCAGGAGCAGTTTGAGCGTTCGTTTAGCGACGAGCGCCTTTCGGCGCGCCTGGCCATATCCTTCGGCTTGCTGGCCGCGCTGCTGGTGGCCACGGGATTGTACGGGACATTGTCCTATCGAGTGAGCCGCAGGACCGCCGAAATTGGCGTGCGGATGGCGCTGGGTGCACAACGCCGCCAAGTGCTCTGGATGATTCTGCGCGAAAGCTTGACGCTGAGTGTGGCCGGCCTTCTCGTGGGTCTCCCTCTGGCCGTGGCGGGAGCGCGAGTGCTTCGCTCCATGCTCTTTGGACTCGGACCAGGCGACCCACTCGCCTTCGCCGCCGCGGTCCTGGGCTTGTTAGCCGTGGTGCTCACGGCAAGTTGGCTGCCCGCGCGCCGGGCCACCAAGGTTGACCCCATGGAGGCGCTCAGATACGAATAGTGAGTTATGAATGCTGAATTATGAAATTTCTAACTCGATTGCGGGAGGGCGGCGCCCAGCTTTCAGTTTTCAATACTTGTAATTCACATACCACTTAGGAGGGCTTATGGCGAAGGTGGAACGAAATCGCGAGATTGTAACGGGCCCACTGGATCCTGAGTACGTGAGAAAGAGGACCGACGCCGGTTGGGAGCTGGTGGCGGTGGAGTGGCAGCGCCAGGCGGAGGGAGTAGAACCGGAACCTGGCGGAAGCGGAGACGATGTTCCCTATGGATCTCGGGTGGCAAATGACTGTGAACATTTAGAAGAGGATCCGTCTGAAATGAACGCTCTTATGCTAATCCTCGAATTGATTGTCCAGGACCGCTCCTTATCCAAAATGGCTGAGACCCTCAACCAAGGGGGATTTCGCACCCGCGACGGATCAAAGTGGTCGGTGGTAGCTGTTTATAAAATGCTTCCGCGCCTCATCGAGGTGAGCCCCCGCATTTTCACGACCGAAGCCTGGATCGAGCGTAGGAAGCGGATTCCCACGGTGGGGTAATTGACGAGTGGCGATTTCTGAGGGTCGTTTTTCGTTGGTCGAACGCCGATTGAGAAACGCCATCCGGCCGAGGCTGGGTCTTAAACCTGCAATCTGCATTGGCCAAATTGCAGGGTCAGGATTTTGGATTGACCATCGGCAATCCATGATCGTCAAGCAGATATCGACAATCGGGACTTGTCCAATGAGGGGAGGGAGTCGATGCGGATACTGAGGCAGGATCTGAGGTACGGCCTGCGCATGCTGGCGAAGAATCCGGGCTTTACGGCGGTCGCCGTGTTGACGCTGGCGCTGGGCATTGGTGCGAACACGGCCATTTTCAGTGTCGTGAACGCGGTGCTGGTCCGTCCCTTGCCTTACCACGATCCTGACCAACTGGTGCTGGCATGGCAAATCGAGCCGCAGCTAGCGCACGCGCCCGTGACCACGAACGACTTTTTCGCATGGAAAGAACAGAATGACGTCTTCGCCAGCATGGCGGCAGGTACGGAGGGATTGTCCCGTGCCAGCCTGTCCGGCGGGGGCGAGGCGGAGGCTGTCCGCTCCGCGCCCGTGTCAGCAGGGCTCCTGGAAATGCTGGGGGTTCAGCCCGCTCTGGGCAGGCTGATGCGGACTGAGGAAGATGTGCCCGGACACGACGCAGTGGCCGTCCTCAGTTACGGCCTGTGGGAGCGCCGATTCGGGTCCGACCCGCAGGCGATTGGGAAAACCCTCACCCTTGACGGTAAGGTCCGCGAGATTATCGGCGTCATGCCGAAAGGGTTCATCTTCCCGAAGATCTGGGGAATAAAACCTGACTTGTGGATCCCTCTGGCGCCGAAGCGCGGTGATACGGGGATGGGCCATTGGCTTTATGTGATTGCCCGCTTGAAGCCGGGTGTCAGCTTCCGGCAAGCGCAGACTGCGATTGAGGCACTCGCCGCGCGTCAAGCCAAACTTCACCCGGAATCGAGCCAGGATCTTGGAGCCCAGCTTGAACTCCTGCGGGATTACCTGGTTGGGGGCTTTCGCACAACACTCCTGGTGTTGTTTGGCGCGGTGGGCTTCGTGTTGCTCATCGCCTGCGCGAACGTCGCCAATCTGCAACTCGCCCGCGCCACCACGAGGGGAAGGGAGTTGGCCGTTCGCACGGCGCTGGGGGCGGGGCCGGTCCGTTTGATGCGCCAAATCCTCACCGAAAACGTTTTGCTTGCCGTGCTGGGCGGCAGCGCAGGGTTTCTATTGGCCTTGTGGGCGAAAGACTTTTTGCTTTCCTTTAGCCCGCCGGATTACTTCCCGCGCGCCGGCGAAGTCAACATCAGCCCCGCCGTTCTGGGCTTCACCCTGGGCGTTTCTGTTCTTACCGGGGCTTTGTTCGGGCTGGTTCCGGCCCTGCGAGGGTTCCGCGCGGATTGGAGTGAATCGCTGAAGGAGGGGACGCGAAGCCTGACCGATAGCCTCCGTAGCCGAAGCACCCGGAACGCGGTGGTGGTGGCGGAGATCTCGCTGGCCTTCATCCTGCTCGTCGGAGCGGGATTGATGATACGGAGCTTACAGAACCTGGCCGCGGTACACCTGGGTTTCGAGACAACTAATGTGTTGACGATGGAAGTGGATTTGCCCGAGTTCCGCTACACTAAACCGCAGGAATCCGTGACCTTCTATCAAAGCGCCTTGGAACGATTCCAGGGCCTGCCGGGAGTGAAGGCGGCGGCATTCACCAGCCAACTACCGCTCGGAGGAGGACCGAATTCTGTTATTGAGGCCGAGGGTGCTCCGCAGACTCCCGGCTTTGGCGAAGGTCCGCTGGTGCAGCCGACTTCGGTGACCCGGGACTATTTTCGCGCGCTGGGCATCTCGCTGCTGAGTGGCCGGACCTTCACGTCGGCTGACACCTCAACCTCCATGCCGGTAGTCGTGATCAACGCGGCCCTGGCCGACCACTTCTGGCCGGGTCAGAACCCGGTGGGGAAACGCCTGAGGTTCCCCGGCGACTCCGTGTGGCTGGAAGTAGTGGGAGTCGTTGCCAACTCGCGGCGTTGGTCGCTTTCTGACGAACCTAGGCCGGAAGTTTATTTCACTTATGCGCAAAACCCTGACACGCATATGAAGCTGGTGGCCCGCACCTCCACGGACCCGCAGGGCTTGGCAGGGGCTCTGCGCCTCCAAATCGGTGCACTGGATAGCAATATCCCGGTTTATGCGGTTTCGACCATGCGACAGACCGTGTCAGAATTCACCTCCGGACACTACTTCCTTACATTGCTCATGGCCCTCTTTGCCCTGGTGGCCCTGATTCTGGTAGCAACCGGCCTCTATGGAGTAATTTCCTACTCCGTCGCGTGCGAGACACATGAAATCGGGATTCGCATGGCACTGGGCGCCACACGAGGAAGTATCCTCAGCATGGTGCTGGGAAAGGTCGGCGCGTTCACGCTGCTGGGGGTGGGGATGGGGTCGGTCGGCGCAGCCGGCCTGACTCGTTTGCTCGCGGGCATGCTCTTTGGGGTGAAGCCCACCGACCCCGCGACGTTTGTCAGCGTGGCACTGTCGCTGTTCGCCGTCGCGCTCCTGGCCTGCTACATCCCCGCGCGCCGCGCAACCAGGGTCGATCCCATGGAGGCGCTGCGCTACGAATAGTGAAGTGTGAATGGTGAATTATGAAATATGAAACGTCCAGGCTGACCAGCTCGGGAGCGCCGCCTTTCAGCATTCATAATTCAGAATTCACTATT
This sequence comes from uncultured Acidobacteriota bacterium, assembly GCA_963832915.1. Lineage (GTDB taxonomy): Bacteria > Acidobacteriota > Terriglobia > UBA7540 > UBA7540 > CAVROP01. The sequence continues at coordinate 29,555 of CAWHWE010000076.1, read as the reverse complement.
GCCGAGTTGACACGCGAACTCCGACTCATAAGGGAGCGAATGGAGCAATGACAACCCTGTTCCAGGACTTGAAATACGGCTTACGGATGCTGGCCAAGAACCCCAGCTTCACGGCCATCGCGGTGCTCACCTTGGCGCTCGGCATCGGCGCGAACACCGCGATCTTCAGCCTGCTCGACGCGGTATTGCTGCGCAGCTTGCCTGTCCGCGAGCCGAATCAGCTCGTACTGTTCGGCGAAGCGAATTGGCAGGGCAATGTGATCGACTTTCCTAGCGGGAACACGCAGCTCTTCTCGTACCCGTTCTACCGTGAATTTCGAGAGAAGAACGCGGTGTATTCGGAGGTCACGGCAGTCAACAGCATCATGGTTGGAAGCCATGGCCGGGTGGCCGATGGGAGAGACCTGGAGAAGGTCAACGTCGAACTCGTCTCAGGGACGTTCTTCTCAACCCTGGGAGTCAATCCGTTCCTCGGCCGGACGCTCACGACCGATGATGATCAAATTCCCGGTGCGCACCCGGTTGCCGTGGCCAGTTATTCCTGGTGGCAGCGCCGCCTCGGAAAAGATCCCTCCGCAATCGCCAAGCCGGTAATGATCGGGAAGACCGTGTACAGCATTGTGGGTGTCGCTCCTCCCGAGTTCTTCGGCGTAACGGTTGGCCAATCACCTGACCTGTGGATTCCGTTGTCCATGGAGGAGGAAATCTCGCCTGGTCAGAACGGGCGAAACAACAAGCTGTTTCAGTCACTCTACCTTATCGCGCGCCTCAAGCCCGGCGTAACCTCCGCCCAGGCGAGCGCCCATACCAACCTGCTCTTCAAGCAGTTTCTACACGAGGTTTCCGGGCCGCAGCCGTCGGTGAAGCAGTTGGATAAGATCCAACGTGCCATGATTGAGCTGACCCCGGCGGCCAATGGCCTCTCACATCTTCGGTACGAGTTCTCGTTGCCACTCAAGATCCTCATGGCAGTGGTCATGCTGGTGCTGCTGATCGCCTGTGCCAACGTGGCGAACCTGCTGCTGGCTCGGGCCACGACACGGCAGCGCGAGATTGCGGTGCGGATGTCGCTCGGCGCCGGGCGCTCGCGGCTGATTCGCCAACTCGTGACCGAAAGCGTGCTGCTCGCGCTCGCGGGGGCTGCTTTGGGAGTGCTTTTGGCCTCGTGGGCCAGCCACTTGTTGCTGCTGATGGTCTCGACGGGACCGGAGACCTTGCCGGTTCGTGTGGCGCCCGACGGCGCGGTGCTTGCCTTCACACTCGGCATCACCTTCCTGACGGCCATTCTGTTCGGAACAGCGCCCGCGTTTCGCGCCACTCGACTCAATTTGACTGGCGCGCTGAAAGAAGGAAGGGGAACCGTTGCGGCCCAGACGCGTCAGCGGTTTTCCCGAGCCCTCATTGTTGGGCAGGTGGCGCTATCGCTGGTACTGCTGATGGGAGCAGGGCTTTTCCTGCGCAGCCTGGTGAATCTCCTGAATATTGATCTCGGCTTTAACAAGCAGAACGTTCTTCGGTTTGGCGTGGACGCTACGGCGGCCGGGTATCAAGAGGACGCTCGCTTGGAGAATCTGATGGAGCGGGTTGAGGCGCAGGTGGGTTCACTTCCCGGTGTGCAAGGTGTCAGTGTGGCTTCCTTTGTTTTCAATGAGGGTGGATGGACCACCTACGTCACTGTTCCCGGACGTGCGAATTCTGACAGCAATCCCAACGTGGACCACGACGTTGTTGGCTCAGGCTACTTCCAGGTGATGGGAATGCGTCTTGTCTCCGGCAGAGCGCTTGGACGGCAGGACACGGCAAATTCGCAGAAAGTCGCAGTGATCAATGAAACCATGGCGAGGACGTACTTCCCTGGCGAATCACCTCTCGGGCGGACCTTTGGAATTCGCGACGACCCGAAGGAGCAGAACATCGAGGTCGTCGGAGTGGTGAGGGACGCGAAATACTTGTACCTGCAAGAGGAACCTATGCCGGCGGCCTTCTACCCGTACGCCCAGCACCCCGGTTTCCTCTCCAACTTCGTGGCGCGCTACAGCGGCGATCCCCAACAGGTCATCTCCGAGGTCAGACGAGCTGTTGCCGAAATTGATCCGAATTTGCCTGTCGGCGACGTCACCACACTTTCCCGGGAAGTTGACGATTCCGTAGTTAGCCAGCGCTTGGTGGCCCAGCTTTCCGGTTTCTTCGGCATGCTGGCGGTGTTCCTGTCGTGCATTGGCATCTATGGTTCGATGTCTTATGCGGTGGCGCGCCGCACCAACGAGATTGGCATTCGCATGGCACTGGGAGCGGACCCCGCGAGCATGCTGTGGATGGTCATGCGCGAGATCCTGCTGCTTGTGGGCAGCGGACTGGCGGTTGGGGTGCCGGCGGCTCTGGCTGGCAGCCGCTACGTTGCGAGCCTGGTATTCGGACTTTCACCTTATGACCCGATCTCCATGGCCGTGGCGGCTGCATTGCTGCTGGCGGTCGCCGCATTCGCGGGCTACCTGCCGGCGCGGCGCGCCGCACGCGTCGATCCCATGGTGGCGCTGAGGTACGAATGATTGCCGATTGTCGAATGGCGGACTCCGGTTGGCCGAAGAGCGAATCTCGAAACCGCTTGCAAGGTGCGGCCCTCTGCGGAGGCTTTCCTCTTCAACTCGCGGAAAAGCTGATCGTCAATCGTCAAAGTGGTTCGCCTCATATGCAAAAACATATCGTGTCAGCATCAAGATGTCAATCAGGAATGATTGTTGAATTGCGATTGCCGATCTTTGATTGGCTCGCGAACATCGAAACTCGAAACCGGAAAATCGAAACTCGAGGTTCGGTCGCCGACTCGCGAGTTTCGGAGTTCGTTTGGCGGTTAATCGACAATCGGTATTCGACAATCGGCAATTAGAGAGAAGCTCCATGCGAACATTAATGCAGGATTTGAAATACGGCTTGCGCATGCTGGCCAGGGATCCCGGCTTTACGGCCGTGGCCGTGCTGACGCTGGCGCTGGGCATCGGCGGAAATGTGGCCGTATTCAGCCTGCTCGACGCGGTCCTGTTGCGCCCGCTTCCCTACTCGCACCCAAACCGCCTGTTCATGTTTTTTCCCGTTGATGCGAAGTCCCATCACGCCCAAGTGGCGTCGTCGTACCCCAATTTCCAGGCCTGGCATGAACAGAGCCACGCATTTGAGGCAATGGCCGGGTACAACGAAGAATCTTTCAACCTGACCGGCACGACAGAGCCCGAACGTTTGCATGGCTTATATAGCACGTCGGGGCTCTTTGCGCTGTTAGGAATTCCCCCCTTGTTGGGCCGCGAGTTTAGCCCCACTGACGACCCACACGTCGTCTTGTTGAGCTACGAGTTGTGGCACAGGCGGTTCGGCGGCGATGCCGGGATTATTGGCAAGCCTATCCATTTGGAGGGTAGCGCGTACACGGTGCTGGGCGTCTTACCTCCGCATTTCAGTTTTCCACCTCAACGGTGGGAAGGCACCCCTCAGGTTTTCGTACCGGTCATTCCGAACCCCGATCGTGGCTGGCATTCCTTGCGGGTGATCGGTCGCCTTGCCCCCGGAATCACCGAGCAGCAAGCCAGGGCGGAGATGAACGGAATCTGCGCCCGACTCGCGCAAGCCTATACCGATACCAACCGCGACCTAGGAGTTGTGGTTAACTCGCTTAACCAGGAGGTCGTTGGGGGTGTACGCCAGACTGGCTTGGTACTATTCGGGGCCGTAGCTTTCGTGCTGCTCATCGCTTGCACCAACGTGGCCAACCTGCTGCTCTCCCAAGGCGCGACGCGGGAGCGCGAGATCGCCATCCGCAGCGCGGTGGGAGCGACGCGGTCACGCATTGTGCGGCAGTTGCTCACCGAAAGCCTGCTGCTGGCGGGCATGGGGGGTGCCTTGGGTGTCGGGCTGGCATATTGGGCATTACCCTTGCTGGCGTCGGCCATGCCCCAACATACCGGCCTCTTCACGCGCGTTCATGATGCCGGCATCGAACTCAACTCCACCGTATTCATTTTCGCGGTGCTTCTGTCAGTGCTGTCCTGCGCTCTGTGCGGTTTGTTGTCGGCTTGGAGAGCCACCAAGCCCGCGCGAATTTCCGGGGCAAGCGTCCGCACCGGTCGGATTCGCGGCGCCCTGATCGGGCTTGAAGTGGCGTTGTCCTTCGTCTTGTTGGCAGGCGCCGGGTTGATGATAAAAAGCCTGGTTCGCCTGCTGGAAACGGACGTCGGGTTCCGGACGGAACGCTTGCTGACCATGGACGTAAGTCTGGCGGGTGAGAAGTACGCTTCTGGGGAGAACCAGGCGGCCTTCTTTGGACAGGTGCTGAAACGGTTCGAATCTCTGCCGTCCGTGGCCTCGGTAGGCGCGATCGTGGACCTGCCGATGACGCGGTCCCACACGCGGAACGGCTTCGAGATTACGGGACCTCATCCAAGACAAGGCAGGGCAGATTATCACGCCGTGAGCCCTAATTACTTCCACACCATGGGAATACCGCTGTTGAGTGGGCGGGAGCTTCTGACTGCCGACTCCACACGGGCGCCGCTAGTCGGGGTTGTCAACCGCAGCATGGCCCAGAAGTACTGGCCGGATGAAAATCCGATTGGTAAGACCATAACAGCTTCACGTTGTATCGAGGTATCAACCTCCAAAGGGTCCAGTGTTCAATGCAAACCCCAGGAACTGGAGATCGTTGGAATCGTGGGTGACGTTCCGTTCGGGCTGGACGCGCCGCCCTATCCTGAACTGTTCATGCCGTACACTCAGTGGCCGTCGAACGAGATGGCACTGGTTCTGCGGACCGCCTCCGATACCTCCTCTCTGATCCCTGTGGTCAAGAAAGAGATCTGGCGAGTGGACCCCGACCAGCCTGTCACAGATATTAAGACCATGGATGAACTGGTTTCCATAGAGGCAGCGGCGAGACGGTTTGTGCTGCAATTGATCGGAGTTTTTGCCTCGATTGCACTCGTGCTGGCGGCGGTGGGGATCTACGGCGTGGTTTCCTATGGCACGCGGCAGCGGACGCATGAAATCGGCATTCGGATGGCCCTCGGCGCCCGAGGACAACAAATTTTGTGGTTGGTTGCCGGCCAAAACGCCAAGTGGCTGCTGGTCGGAATCACGACCGGCGTTGCCAGCGCCCTTGCCTTGACGCGGCTCCTGGGGGCATACCTCTATGCGGTTCGACCCACCGACCCGCTGACATTTGGGGCTGTCTCGTTGTTGCTGCTCGCAGTGGCATTGCTGGCCGTCTACATTCCCGCCCGCCGGGCGACCAAAGTCGATCCGATGGAGGCGCTGAGGTACGAGTGAATTATGAATTGTGAATTATGAATGCTCAAGTACGACATACATGGACAGTGTGCTTTGTTAGTCCATAATTCAGCATTCATAATTCAGAATTGGTTGCTTGACAGTATTGGATCCGAGAAGTGTGAAGGTGATATATGGGCACAATTCTTCAGGATTTGAAATACGGCCTTCGCATGTTGGCCAAGAATCCCGGCTTCACGGCGGTGGCGGTACTGACCCTCGCCCTCGGCATCGGCGCCAACACGGCTATGTTCAGCGTTGTGAACGCGGTGCTCCTGCGCCCTCTTTCCTATAAGGACCCCGCGCGTTTGGTGTCGATCTGGGCGGGGATCCCAAGTGTGAACATCTCCGGCGCCTTCGTGGAGTACAACACTTTTGCCGAATACTGGCGTGCGGAGAGTCACTCCTTCCAGTCGATGGTGGCCTACTCACCAAGCTGGGTGAATATGACCTCAGTCGGCGGACCCGAGCGCGTCTTCGCCTACCGTGTGAATGCCGGGTTCCTCTCGATGATTGGGGTTAAACCGGAGTTTGGACGTGAGTTCTCCTCTGCGGAGGACCAGCCGGGCGCGCCACGTGTGGCGATGGTGAGCCACCGCCTGTGGATGCGGCGGTTCGGGGGGGATTCCGCGCTGATGGGCGGGACAATTGTGCTCGACCGGAACAGCTACACGGTGGTGGGAATTCTACCGGCAAATTTCGATTTTTACGACCGCGAAGCTGACCTCTACATGCCCATCGCCGCCAGCACGGCGCGCGCCGCCGGAATGCCGTCGGTGGGAGTCAACGCGCGGCTCAAGCCCGGGGTTTCGGTCGAAACCGCGCAGACCGAGATCGACGGACTCTCGCGCCGCTGGGTCCAGGCCACAAACTATCCCAAAGATTGGGGTGCGCGCGTCTGGCGGGTCCGTGACTACGCTGTGCGGGAAGTGCGTTTGAGCGTGGTGGTGCTGGCTGTCGCCGTAGGACTGGTGCTGTTGATCGCCTGTGCTAACGTGGCCAACCTCCTCCTGGCGCGGGCCGCAGCTCGCCAGCGCGAGGTCGCCATCCGCAGCGCGCTTGGTGTAACCCCCGGCCGCATCGTCGGGCAGTTGCTGTCCGAAAGCGCGCTGCTCGGCTTGGTGGCTGGCGCATTGGGACTACTGGCGGCTTGGGGTGGCGTGCGCGCGCTGGCCGCCGGCCCCGGGTACCTGCCCTTTCAAGACACCATTACCATAGATGCGCCGGTGCTCTGGTTTACACTGGGCGCGGCTCTGCTGACTATCCTGCTGTTCGGCTTGGCGCCGGGCCTGGCCGCCGCCCACACCCGCCTCGCCGAGAACCTCCAGGATGGTGGCCGCACTGGCGAGGGGAAACTCCGTGCCCGCTTGCGCGAGGCTCTGGTGGTCTCTGAAGTTGCACTGGCGTTGCTGCTCGCCATTGGCGCGACGCTCACCGCCCGCAGCCTGATTCGGCTGCAGGCCGTGGACCCCGGTTTTAATGCCGACGGGGTACTGACGGCCTATCTCACTTTGCCCGAAGAAAGCTACGCCAAACCGGGGCAGCGAGTTAGCTTCTTCCGCGCAGCGGTCGAGCGGATCCGGACTTTGCCGAATGTGAAAGCGGCGAGCATGGTATCGCACTTGCCGTTCAGCTATTCGAAAAGTGGCGGTGCCGTGACCATCGAGGGGGCGCCTCCACTCCGGCCCGGCGAGAAATTGATTGTTTTCGAACGCAGCATCGATCCGGATTACTTCTGGACCATGGGGGTTCGGCTGCTCCGCGGCCGGTTTTTCGACGGGCGCGATCCCGACCGGACGCCGGTCGCCATCATTAACGAAGCCATGGCGCGGCGGTGCTGGCCCAATCAGGACCCCGTGGGAAAACGGTTCGGCGATGGCAAGGACCACTGGGCGACGGTGGTCGGAGTGGTGGCGAATATGCGGCAGACTTCGTTAGTCGATGAGCCGGACATGGAGTCCTACGTCCCGTACAGGCAGTCCCCTGGAGCTACCATGGGCCTGGTGATTCGCACGGCGATGGATCCTCTGCGCTTGACGCCCACACTCCGCGCTGCGGTCGGTGAATTGGACAGGGAATTGCCGGTCTCGGACATCGGAACGCTCGTCGGCAACATCGCCCGTTCAACTCGCGAACGGCGATTCACCGTCGCGCTGTTCGGTGCTTTCGCCCTGCTGTCGCTGGTGCTGGCGGCCGTCGGCATCTATGGAGTCATCGCGTATTCGGTTGCGCGCCGCACCCACGAGATCGGCGTTCGCATGGCATTGGGCGCCGAGCGCGGTCGTATCGTCGGCATGGTCGTCGGCCAGGCGGTACTGCTCGGCGGGGTTGGCGTGGCCATCGGCATCGCGGGAGCTTTGGCTCTTACCGGCCTCCTGCGCTCGATTTTGTATGGTGTGAGTGCCACTGATCCAGTCGCGTTCATTAGCGTCTCGTTGTTTCTGCTGTTAGTGGCCGCACTGGCCGGATATGTTCCCGCCAGGCGAGCCGCGAAGGTCGATCCCATGGTGGCGCTGAGACATGAATGAAGTTAGCGGGCGATCGGGTGACCTTGTGAACAAAGAGCAGAACAATCGTTTCGTGTGGCAAGGGTTTGACCGCCTGATGAACTGGCGTGCAGTTTCTTTGATCACCCGATCAACCGATCATCCGATGGGGGAACGACGATGAATACCCTGTTCAAGGACTTGAAATTCGGCTTACGCATGCTGGCCAAGAATCCCGGCTTCACGGCCATTGTCGTGCTCATGTTAGCACTCGGCATTGGCGCGAACAGCACCATCTTCAGTTGGATCAACTCCACGCTGCTCAACCCCATTCCCGGAGCCGTCCACACCAGCGACTTAGTCACGGTGATGAGGGGGGAACGGAATGAACACCCTAGTCCCCCTTTCTCTTATCTTGATTACCTGGATCTCCGTGACCGTACTCAGAGCTTCTCCGGCCTCCTCGCCTACCACGACGATTTCATGTCCCTTACCGGCGCCGACAAGCCGGAGCGCATTTATGGGGCTCTGACCACTGCCAATTACTTCGACGTGCTCGGCGTACACCCCATGCTCGGCCGTGGGTTCCTGCCTGCGGAAGAACAGAGGCGTGGAGGAGGGCCGGTAGCTGTAATTAGTGAGGCCATGTGGCGGGCGCGCTTCGGTTCCGACCGATCCATCATCGGCCAGGCGATTCAGATCAACCGGCGTCTGTACACAATCGTCGGAGTCGCTCCGCCGGATTTTCAGGGCTGCAAGACCGGTCTGCGCGCGGACGTGTGGATTCCACTGGGGATGGACTCATTCGTTTGGGGCCCGAATCGCCCCGAGGATCGCGGCGCCTTTTGGCTCCAAGTGCTTGGAAAACTCAAGCCCGGCGTCGATCGCCGCCAAGCAGAGGGAGAACTCGACCTCCTGATGCGGCAGATTATAGAAAACTCTCGCGACATAGATCGCGGCCCCAGCCAGATTACGCTGGATCCGCTCTGGCGTTCACCCTTTGGCGCCAACGTTTATTTGTACAAGACACTGCCCATGTTGCTGGCGTTGGCGGCAGCGTTGCTTTTGCTGGCCTGCGCCAACGTTGCCAATCTGCTGCTGGTGCGCTCCGTTACTCGCCGGCGGGAAATGGCCCTGCGCTCGGCGCTGGGCGCCGGCCGCGGGCGGCTCCTACGCCAACTCCTGGTGGAGGGCGTCTTGCTCGCGCTGGCCGGCGGCGGATTCGCCATGTTGCTCACTACTTGGACGGCCAGGACGTTTGGAGCTTTCTTTCCGCCCTCGAGCCTCCCCCTCACGCTCAATGGAAACGCCGACCGCACCGTACTCCTGGTGACGATGGTCATTTCGATGATTTCCGCCATGATTTTCGGCATTTTGCCGGGGCTGCGCACTTCCAGCCTCGCGCCCATCACAGTGCTGAAGGAGGAGGCGGGCAGCATGTCGGGCGGAATTCACAAGTCGCGGCTTTCCAGAGCCCTGGTCGTGGTGCAGATCTCTCTTTCGCTGCTCCTGCTGATTTGTGCTGGTCTGTTCGTCCGAAGCTTGCGGAACGCGCAGCGGTTGGACCCCGGTTTTAACCCCAACCACGTGCTGCTGGCATCTTACGAACTTGGGCCCGCTGGCTATTCGAAAGCTCAAGGCATTGCGTTCGACCGGCAACTACTGACCAAACTCGAGAGCCTGCCGGGCGTCGAGTCCGTGGCCCTGGCGGATTTCTCGCCGCTCAGCTTCACCATCCACGCCGACTACGTCCAGCCCGATGGTTATGTCCCCCAACCTCACGAATCGATGGAAATCAGTCGCGCCATCGTGGGTCCGAACTACTTTCGGACGATGCGGACTCCTCTCCTGGCCGGGCGTGAATTTACCGACCAGGATGGGGAAAAATCGCAATTGGTGGCCATCGTCAATCAGGAGTTCTGCGACCGTTACTGGCCGGGTCAGGACGCCATCGGCAAAAGGATTAGCAATTACGGCCAGTCGTTCAATGTCGTGGGCGTGGCTCGAAATGCCAAGTACCGCCGTTTGGTTTATGCCCCGGAGCCTGTCATTTTTCTGTCGCTTTTGCAGGCCTACCGGGATCAGGTGACCATTCACGCGCGGGTGACAGGTGATCCGGCGGCTTACGCCCCGGCGGTGGAAAGAACCGTCCATGAACTCAATGCTGATTTGCCCGTGTTCAACGTGACGACCCTTAAGTCGAGCATCCGGTTGGGCAGCATCTTCGAACGGATCGCTGGAACCTTCGCGGGCGCATTCGGATTACTGGCGCTAATCCTCGCAGCAGTGGGCATCTACGGAGTGATCGCCTACACGACGCGCCAGCGCATGCATGAGATTGCCATTCGCATCGCGCTCGGAGCCCAGCGGGCCGACGTTTTCTGGCTGGTGCTGGGACAGGGGCTGCTCTTGACCATGACCGGCTTGGCTGTGGGCATCGCGGCGTCACTGGCGCTGACACGCTATCTGAAAAGTGTGCTCTTTGGCGTCACCGCTACCGACCTGCTGACCTATGCCGCCGTGGCATTGTTGCTATGCCTGGTGTCGCTCGTGGCCTGTTACATCCCGGCGCGCCGCGCGACCAAGGTCGATCCCATGGTGGCGCTGAGGTACGAATGAATTATGAATTATGAATTCTGAATGCTCACGTATGACATACATGGATAGAGTGTCTTGTTAATTCATAATTCAGCATTCAGAATTTCTCGATTGACGGCATTTGGTCCAAGAATGGGTGAAGGTGATATATGGGAACAATTCTTCAGGACTTGAAGTACGGCTTGCGCATGCTGGCCAAGAATCCCGGCTTCACAGCGGTGGCGGTTCTCACCCTGGCCTTGGGTATCGGGGCGAACACCGCGATTTTCAGCCTGATCGATACGGTGATGCTGCGCATGCTGCCCGTATCGAGACCCAACGAACTGCGGCAGGTGCGAATTCGAGATCCGCGCTGGTCAGGCGAAGGCAACCCTACCTTTACGAATTCGCTTTGGGAGCAACTGCGCGACGGGCAGGACGTTCTTTTCCGGCGTCTTCGCTTGGGGTGGTCAGCGCTTCGACTTGGCGCGGGGCGGATCCGTTCACTACGCGAACGGAATCTGGGTGAGCGGGGACTTCTTCAAGGCCCTGGAACTTCGCCCTGCCGCCGGCCGCCTGATTACAGGCTCTGACGACCAGCGCGGATGCCCGGGCGTGGTGGTACTTGGCTACGGCTTCTGGCAGGACCATTACGGTGAAGCGCCGAGCGCCGTCGGCAGCACACTCTCGCTCAACACCCGTCCTTTTGAAGTGGTCGGCGTCGCACCGTCCGGCTTTTACGGTATGGACGTCGGTAGCAAGTTCGATGTGGCGGTTCCGATCTGCGCGGCCGCCATCTTCGACGGCAAACAATCGAGGCTCGATCATCGCTCTTGGTGGTGGCTGACCGTGGTTGGCCGCATGAAACCGGGGGTGAGCCTGGGCCAGTTGACGGCGCGGTTGGGAGTGCTTTCGCCCCGGGTCTTCACCGCAGCTCTGCCGCAGGATTGGTCTCCGGCCGAACAGAAAAGCTTTGCGAAACAGGTATTGGTAACGGTGCCGGCCGCCAACGGGATTTCCTTCTTGCGGCGGCAGTTCGACCAACCGCTGCGGATTCTGATGGCCGTCGTCGGACTCGTGCTGCTGATCGCCTGCGCCAATATCGCCAGCTTGATGATGGCCCGCGCCACCGCCCGGCGCAAGGAAATCGCGCTGCGGCAGGCGCTAGGCGCGAGCCGCACGCGGCTGATTCGCCAGTTGCTGACTGAGTGCATCCTGCTTTCTTCGGCCGGGGCGCTGGTAGGGATTCTCTTCGCGGGCTGGGGTACAACCTTGTTGGTGCGCTACATCTCGACCGCCAAAAATGCGGTGTTTCTGGACCTTTCGCTGGACGGCCGCGTCCTCGAGTTTACGGCCAGCATCGCCGTCCTAACCAGCCTTCTGTTCGGTGTCCTGCCAGCAATCCGGTCTACCCGAGTCTCATTGACATCGGCCATGAAGGGCAGCCAGGCGCTCGAAAGTGAGCGTCCCGGGCGCTTTCGCGCTCGGCAATGGATCGTGGCCTCACAAGTGGCGCTCTCGCTCGTTTTATTGGTGGCTGCCGGGTTGTTTCTGCGTAGCTTCGCCAAGCTCGCCACACTCGATGTTGGCTTTGACCGTAAAAACGTTTTACTGGTGGGCACCAACCTCAAGACTGCCAAGGTGCCGCCGGACCAGCAACTCTCGACTGACGAAGCCATCGAAAGCCGCCTGCGAGCTCTTCCCGGCGTTGTTTCCGTAGCCCGATCCGGCATGACGCCGATAAGCGGGGGCGCGTGGAACAACACCATTCACACGGAATGGTCCGGGGCGGTTACGGGCGATGCTGCGCTTACCTGGTTCAATTACGTCTCGCCTGGGTACTTTGAGACACTGCGCATGCCTTTGCTGGCTGGCCGCAATTTTAACAGCGGCGACACTAAGACCGCGCCTGCGGTGGCGGTCGTCAACCAGACCCTCGCACATCGCTTTTTCCCCAATCTGAATCCGGTGGGCAGGACTTTGCGGATCGACCAGATCGCTGGTCAGCCCGGACCCCCCATCGAGGTCGTGGGGGTCGTCAAGGACTCCAAGTACGAATCGGTCCGCGAAGAGACGCATCCCACAGCGTTCTTCCCTGCCGCACAGGTTCCCGCACACGCTGACGAGGAAACCTTCGAGCTGCGCACGGGGATACGGCCATCTGCTCTGGTCTCGGCAGTCCAGGCCGCGGTGGGGGGCGTGAATAAGGAGGTTCCGCTCGAATTTCACACTTTGGCCGAACAGGTGGATGAGTCGATGGTTCAGGAGCGGATGCTGGCGCTACTCTCCGGCTTCTTCGGTGCCCTGGCGCTGCTGCTGGCGATGATCGGCCTCTACGGCACGCTCAGTTATCTGGTGACGCAGCGGTGGATTGAGTTTGGCATCCGGATGGCCCTGGGCGCGCAGCGCGGCTCGATTTTGCGGCTGGTGATGCGCGATGTGGTTGCCGTCCTCGCGGTCGGCGTCCTAGTGGGGGTCGGCATTTCGCTGGCCGTTACGCGTCTGCTCCAGCAAATGCTGTTTGAACTTGGAGCGCGCGACTCCGTAACTATGATTGGGGCCGTTGGCGTGCTTTCCGTCGTGGCGCTCGTGGCCTGTTACATCCCGGCGCGCCGCGCGACCAAGGTCGATCCCATGGTGGCGCTGCGGTACGAGTGAATTGTGAATTATGAATTCTGAATTCTGAATGCTCACGTATGACATACATGGATAGTGTGTTTTGTTAATTCATAATTCAGCATTCAGAATTTCTCGATTGACGGCATTGGGTCCAAGAATGGGTGAAGGTGATATATGGGAACAATTCTTCAGGACTTGAAGTACGGCTTGCGTATGCTGGCCAAGAACCCGGGCTTCACGGCGGTCGCCGTCCTCTCGCTGGCGCTGGGGATCGGGGCCACCTCGACCATATTCAGCATTGTGGATAACGAACTTCTAAAGCCTTGGCCAGTGAAGGACCCTGCGCGCCTGGCCATGATCTCCACGGACTCGCCGAAGCTTGACTCTGACTCGATTTCATATCCTGATTATCTCGACATTCGTAGCCAAGTCGCCGCCTTCTCCGATGTGGTCGCCTACGGCTACCGCGGGTGCTTTGTAAGCGGCGAGGGTCAAGGCCTGCATGTGTCTGTGGAAGTGGTGTCACAGAACTACTTCGCCGCGCTCGGTGTGAAGGCCCTGCTGGGGCGCACGTTTTCCCCACAGCAGGACCAAGCGGCCGCTGAAGGTCGCGCTGTGGTGGTGAGCTACAATCTCTGGCAAAAGTACTTCCGAGGCGATCCCTCGCTACCCGGCAAGACCACGCTCCTCGATGACAGGCAATTCACTGTGATCGGCGTCGCGCCCCAAGAGTTCTCCCGGCTGCGAGGAGCCCACGACATCTGGCTCACCAAAGAGGGCTGGGAAACGATGCTTCCCGGGGAGCAACAATCCGACGCTTCCCGCGACTACCGCTGGTTTGAAGTAGCCGGCCATCTGCGACATGGTGCCAAGATCAATGAAGCGAGGGCGCAACTCCAGACACTTGCCAAGCGGCTTGCCGCAGCGTATCCATCCTCCAATCAGGGCGTCAACTTCATCGCGCGCCCCGCTCGCCAGATGTCTCCCGATGACATGAAATTGGGGATCTATCTAATGGCCATGGTTGGTCTGGTCCTCCTGATCTGCTGCGCCAACGTTGCCAATCTGCTGTTGGCGCAAACGGAGCGGAGACAGCGCGAGATCACGATGCGCAGGGCCTTGGGCGCCGGGCCGCGGCGGCTGGTGGGCCAACTCCTCACCGAAGGGCTTCCCCTTGCTCTCGCGGGTGGTCTGCTGGGGGGCCTGCTGGCAGCGTGGCTTATGAAGATTCTGCCTGCGCTCGTGCCCGGCCTGTCAGACGAAAACCTCGTGCTCGATGGCCGCGTGCTTTTGTTCATTGTGGCTACTTCACTTCTAACAGCTCTCATTTTCGGTTCGGCCCCGGCGTTTTCGGCTTCGAGGACAGACTTAGTGAAGGCCCTTAAGGGAGATGACCCTTGGTTTGGACGAGCCGTGGGCCGCGTGCCGCTGCGCAGTCTGCTTGTTTCAGGGGAAATTGCGCTTTCTGTGGTTCTGCTGGTGGGTTCGGCTCTATTCCTCCGGAGCCTCTGGTACAGCCAGGGGATCAATCCAGGGTTTGATCCGCAAAAAAATGCCGTCATGCTCTCCGTAGCGCCACCTGGTCTCTACGGCTACAGTGAGGCCCAGGCGCGCGCCATTTATCCTGCCTTGGCGGCTGGCGTGGAGTCTGTGCCCGGAGTAATCCGCGCCAGCTATGCCCGGCGGCCTTCCTTGACCCAGAGAGAAGGAGGAGAAAAGCAGTATGTGGATATTCCCGAAGTAGAGCCGCCTCCCGGAAGCGATCGTTTCAGGATTCGCTACAACATTGTCGGCCCGAAGTTCTTTGCCACTTTGGGCGCCCGCCTCGAGGAGGGACGTGAATTTACTGATTTCGATCGGCCATCTACTGCGCCCGTGGTCATCATCAATGACGCTATGGCCCGCAGATTCTGGCCTGGACAGAACGCGGTGGGAAGAGCACTCCAGATTGATAAGAAGGACTATCAGATTGTTGGCGTGGTGGAGGCAGGAAGGTACATCGAGCTTCATGAAACGATCCAACCCTACCTTTTCCTTCCTTTCACCCAGGTGGGTTCGTTCGAGTGCTGGTTGCTTGTGGAAACGGCTGGCGACCCGCGCGCGCTGGTCCCCACAATTCTGAAAGCGACGGCGGCCGTCGCCAAGCACCTTCCGATCATCAATGCGGTAACCTTCAAGGAACATATGCGCGAGGCTATGGCCGAGGAGCGCTCCCGGGCCATGTTGCTTGCAGGCCTGAGCATCCTCGGAATGCTTCTGGCAGCGGTGGGGCTGTACGCGGCGGTGGCTTATCTTGTCAATCGGCGCACGCATGAGCTGGGTATTCGCATGGCGCTGGGGGCGAGCCGCGGCGACGTGTTGAGGCTCGTGTTGACGCATGGCTTGCACTTGAGCGCGGTGGGCGCAGCCGTAGGCTTGGCCGGGGCCTTTGCGGCGTCTCGCCTGATCTCCCGGTTCATTTTCGGCGTCACGTCCACGGATCCGTTGTGTTACCTGGCCAGCACCCTTGTCGCCGTCAGCGTAGCTCTCGCGGCGTGCTACTTCCCCGCGCGCCGGGCCACGAAGGTCGATCCCATGGTGGCGCTGCGGTACGAGTGAATTATGAATTGTGAATGCTCAAGTACGACATGCATGGACAGTGTGTTTTGTTAATTCATAATTCATAATTCAGAATTTCTTGATTGACGGCATTAGGTCCACGAAAGGGTGAAGGCGATATATGGGAACAATTCTTCGGGACTTGAAATACGGCTTACGCGTGCTGGCGAAGAACCCAGGCTTTACGGCCGTGGCGGTGATTGCGCTGGCCCTTGGGATTGGGGCCAACACCGCGGTGTTCAGCAGTGTAAACGCCATGCTGCTTCACCCCTTTGCCTTCAAGCATCTTGACCGCATCGTTGCGGTGTGGGAGACCGTGCCGAAGCAGAACGAAAACCATATTAAGGCTGCCCCAGCAAACTTCCGCGACTGGAGAGAGCAAAGCAAGGGGTTCGACGCGCTCGCGGCCGGTCATGGCTGGAGTGTCAACCTGACCGGCGCTGGCGTTGCCGAGCGCGTCGAGGGCTATCAGGTCACGGCCGGTTTCTTCCCCCTGCTGGGGATGCCGCCACGGTTTGGCCGGGCCATCACCGCGGACGATTTCGAGGCCGGGCATACCTCTGTGGTGGTTCTCAGTTACGGTTTCTGGCAACGGCATCTCGGCGCCGACCCTGGCGTCGTCGGTAAGAGCCTGCATTTGAATGGGCAGGAATTTACTGTCATCGGTATTATGCCGGCGGAATTCGATTATCCCCCGTGGGGTGAGGCTTGGGCCCCACTCGACCTCGGCGTCGCCCAAAACGCGGACCGTGCGGCCCATTATTTAGAAGTCATTGGCCGCTTGAAATCCGGGACCACCACGGCGCAGGCGCAGACGGATCTTCAGACTGTAGCAGCCCGCCTGGCGCTGCAGTATCCACAAACAAACGCCGGACATGGGGTAAGAGTGGTGAGTCTGGTTGAAGATCTCACCTACGGCACCCGGCAGTTCCTTTTGGTGCTGATGGGGGCCGCTGTGTTCGTTCTGCTTCTCGCCTGCGCTAATGTGGCGAACCTCCAGTTGGCCCGCGCCACCGCGCGGCAAAAGGAAATCGCGGTGCGCCTTGCACTGGGTGCGAGCCGCTGGCAGATTACACGCCAGTTACTGGTGGAAAGTGTGCTGCTGGCCCTGCTGGGCGGATGGGTGGGCGTGCTGCTCGCCAGTTGGGGAGGCGAACTGTTGCAGCAGACCATCCCGCCGTTCATCCTTCAGCACGTACCGGGAATAAAACACATGCAAATTGATTCCGGCGTGCTGGCGTTCACTTTCGTGGTGACTCTCCTCACCGGAGTCCTTGCCGGACTCGCGCCAGCCTTGCACGTGTTGACTCCCGACCCTAATGGGGCGCTTAAGGAGGGTGTGCGCGGCGGGGACGCCAGCCCTGGGCGGCAGCGTCTGCGCGCGCTCCTGGTGGTTAGCGAGGTCGCCCTTGCGCTGGTCTTGCTGGTGGGCGCGGGACTGATGGTAAAGGGATTTCACAGCCTGCTGAATGCCGATCCGGGCTTCGATCGCAGTAACGTGTTGACCTTCCGCATGACGCTCGCCCCTGTAGCGCAGACCTTTAGGCCGGCACGTGCCGACCTGAAGGTTGACGCTACGCCAAAAGCTCGAGATGAAGCTCGCGTGAGGAATTTCTACGCTCAGGTCATTGAGAAGTTACAGGCCCTGCCCGGTGTCAACTCGGCTGCTGCGGTTACCAGCCTTCCTTCGGGTTACGGCTGGAATTGGACGGAATACACGGCTGAGGATCAGCCTCCTGCGGCTCCGGGGGAGATGCGGGCGGCCGTGTCGCAGTCCATTACTCCCGGCTTCTTCCGCGCCTTGCGCATACCGCTGCTCAAGGGGCGGCTTCTTGCCGCTCAAGACGGCCCGGATGCTCCGCTGGCCATTGTGATCAGCCAAAGCATGGCGCATCGCATCTGGCCCAACCAGGACCCCTTGGGAAAGCGCATTAAGTTTGGCCGGGCAGAAAGCGGCGAGCCGTGGAAGACCGTCGTTGGCGTGGTAGGGGATATCGCGCAATCGCCTTTCGATCGCGTGCCGCAGCCAACCGCGTACTTCCCGTTCGCCCAACTGCCTCAAGCTTCTTCGGCCCTGGTGGTGCGCACGTCGGGTGATCCCATTGCCCTGGCCGCCGCAGCGCGCGCCCAGGTGCGAAGCGTGGACGTGGATGAGCCCCCCTACGACATGCGCACGCTCGAGCAGCTCATCTCAGACAATGTCAGCGGCGTCGAGTCCTCAGCGCGCATGATGTTTATTTTTGGTGTTGTTGCCCTCGTACTTTCGGCCTCGGGGATTTTTGCGCTCATGACCTATTCCGTTGCGCAACGTACTCATGAAATCGGGGTGCGCATGGCACTGGGAGCGCAGCGTGGCGAGGTGTTGAGGCTGGTGGTGGGTTATGCCATCAAGCTGACGATCATCGGGCTGGCAATCGGAGTGCCTGTGGCGCTGGCGCTCACGGGCGCGCTCTCGAGCGTACTTTTCGGCGTCGTGCGGATCGATACTCCGGTCTTTGCCCTGTTCGCATTTTTGCTGGCGCTGGTCGCGGCACTGGCTGCTTATATTCCAGCGCGCCGTGCGACGAAGGTGGATCCCATGGTGGCGCTGAGGTACGAATGAATTATGAATTGTGAATTATGAATTCTGAATGCTCACGTATGACATATATGGATAGTGTGTTTTGTTAATTCATAATTCAGCATTCAGAATTTCTTGATTGACGGCATTAGGTCCAAGAATGGGTGAAGGTGATATATGGGAACAATTCTTCAGGACTTGAAATACGGCTTACGCGTGCTGGGGAAGAATCCCGGTTTCGCGGCGGTGGCGGTGCTGACGTTAGCGCTGGGGATCGGCGTGACCACTTCAATCTTCACTGCCGCCAACGACTTCCTGTTGCGCCCACTGCCTTTCGGCAATTCTGATCGACTCGTCATTGTGAAACGGTACTTTAGGGAATTTCCGCAGTCCGGAACGAACGATCCACCCACCCTCAAGTTCTGGCGGGAGCACAACCATGTCTTCCAAGACGTGGCCGCCTGGAGTGTCATGCCCGACCATTTCAATCTCACTGGGGCAGAGGGGCCCGAGCGCGTACCCGCGAAGCAGGTCTCAGCGTCATTCTTCGGCGTACTCGGGGTCAAGCCAGTTCTGGGCAGGACGTTCTCGGCCGCGGAGGATCGGGCTGGAGGAAATCGGGTAGCGGTCATCAGCCACTCGCTCTGGCAAACTCGGTATGGAGGAAACTCGGGCATCCTCGGCAAGACGATCCTACTCGATGGTAAGGATTACACCATTATTGGCGTGCTGCCAGCCGGTTTCCGTTTCTCCACAACCACGGAGGAGGTCTGGACGCCGCTGGCGCTGCCTGATTACGGCGACGGAGGGCACGGCGGCGAGTTCCTAAACGTGATCGCTTTGTTGAAACCCGGTGTAACGCGGGCTCAGGCCCAAGCGGACATAGAAGCAATTACCACACCATGGGCCCGGCAGTTTTCCGATTGGGGGAATGGGGACCAATGGGTCGCCGTCGAGAACCTGCGCGACCGATACGCTCGGGAACTTCGCCCGGCTTTGCTGGTGCTTCTTGTGGCCGCGGCGCTGGTGCTGCTGATTGCTTGCGCTAACCTCGCTAACCTTCTGCTGGCGCGCGCCACGAGCCGGTATAAGGAAATTGCCATCCGCCGCGCGCTGGGCGCCGGCAGGGCACGGATCATCCGGCAAATGCTGTCAGAGAGTTCATTGCTGGCTCTTCTGGGAGGGTCGGCGGGTCTGCTGTTGGCTTTTGCCTGCGCCCATGTTTTCTATGCCGCTCTGCCCATGGGTTGGCAACCGATCGCCCGCGGCGGGATTGACGCCATGGTGCTCGCCTTTGCTTTGGTGACCATGCTTGTGACCGTGTTCCTGATCGGTATGGCGCCCGCCTGGAGCGCCACCGGCTTTGACCTGAACGAAGGCCTCAAGGAAGGCCTGCGAAACCCTCTCGCCGGCATGAGCAGGCGGTCGTTCCGTGCCGCGCTCGTCGCGGGGGAGGTCGCTCTCGCGGCCATGCTTTTGACGGGTGCGACCTTGCTCATTAAGAGCTTCGCCCGACTCTCGGCAGTGAACCTGGGCTTCAACGCAGAAAATGTGTTGACCATCGATCTGGCACGCACCAAGGGGGGAGAGGATGCTTTCTACAAAGACGTGCTCGAACGTCTTTCCGCCCTGCCCCAGGCGCGAGCGGCGGGAACCATCAACTTCAAACCTCTGTACGGCGGCCCTGCTTGGGGTCAGGACATCACCGTTGAGGGGCGCCCGCTTCGTGCTCCCAACGACTTCATCTATGCAGGCCACCGTTCGGTGAGCCTCGGCTACTTCCGAGCCATGGGAATCCCGGTGCTCAAGGGCCGATCGTTCGTTGCCACGGACGAGGATAAGAGAGTCGCCGTCATCAGTGAAACCTTGGCGCGGCGCTACTGGCCCGGCGAGGATCCGGTAGGCAAGCGCTTCGGGGTCAACTGTTCTGGAACACCGTGTAATTGGAATTCAATTATCGGTGTGGTTGGTGACGTGAAGGAGGATGGCGCGACCGGAGAGCCCGCCACGTTGATGTACTTCCTGGACACGAGCCCCGAGATGACCCTGGTGGTTCGCGCAGCCCGGAATCCTACAAACCTCATCGCCGGCGTTCGCGGCGTCATCCGGTCTGTCGATCCTGATCAGCCCCTTGGCGCGATTCGTACCATGGAGAACCTCGTCTCGGAATCCGTCGCACCCCGGCGCCTCACCATGCTCATTTCGGGGCTCTTTGCCGCGCTGGCGCTTCTCCTGGCTATGGTAGGTCTTTACGGGGTGATCGCGTATTCCGTTGCCCAGCGAACCCACGAGTTCGGTATTCGCATGGCGCTCGGTGCAACGAAAGGCGACATTCTCAGTTTAATCGTTGCCCAGGGTTTTAGACTCGCGGTGGCAGGTATCATCGTGGGTATGGCGGGCGCTCTTGCCCTAACACAAGTCCTGACAAACTTGCTTTTTGGGACCACGCCCACCGATCCCTTGACATTTGGGGCTGTGGCGTTGCTGCTGGTTGGTGTAACACTGCTGGCCTGCTACATCCCGGCCCGGCGCGCGGCCAAGGTAGATCCGGTGGTGGCGCTGCGCTATGAATGAATTGTGAATTATGAATTCTGAATTGTGAATGTTTGACTACGACATACATGGAGAGTGTCTTCTGTTAATTCATAATTCACCATTCATAATTCAGAATTGGTTGACTGACAACTTCTAACTTTACCAAGGAGATGAAAATGGACTCAAACTCGGAAGTCGAAGCTACCCCCCGGAACTCCCCGCAAGATAGATCGAACGGTTCCGGTCAAACTCTGATTCAACTGGAAGGTGTAACCAAAGTTTTCTACACCGAAGATGTGGAGACGCACGCCCTTTCCGGTATCCACCTAGAGATTAAGAAAGGCGAATATCTTTCCATTGCCGGTCCCTCGGGCTGCGGCAAATCCACGCTGCTTTCCATCCTGGGGCTGCTCGATTCACCCACCGGTGGGAAGTACACTCTGAACGGAACTGGGGTTGAAGACCTCTCGTTATCGCAACGCACGCGGATTCGCAACCGGGAGATTGGTTTCATTTTCCAAGCCTTCAACCTCATCGGCGATCTGAACGTTTATGAAAACGTCGAGTTGCCGTTGACTTACCGAGGCATGCCTTCCGCGGAACGCAAACAACGCGTGCAAGAGGCGCTGGAAAGGGTGGGGATGTCGCACCGCATGAAGCATTATCCTTCCCAACTCTCCGGCGGTCAGCAACAGCGTGTGGCCGTGGCTCGCGCGCTGGCCGGCAAGCCGTCGATTCTGCTGGCGGACGAGCCCACCGGGAACCTGGACTCCAAGAACGGCGAGGCGGTGGTCGAACTGCTGCGCGAACTCCACCGTGAAGGCGCCACCATCTGCATGGTCACTCATGATCCGCGCTACTCCAAGTTCGCCGACCGGACCGTTCATCTCTTCGATGGCCAGATCGTGGAAGAGACCAGCGGCGAGTGAGAGAGATTGATTCATTGACCCATTGGCTCATTCACTCAGTGAAGAGCGCGTGCAGGCTCGTTCCGGCGAAGGTCGATCCGATGGTGGCGCTGCGGTACGAATTAAGTTATCGGGTGGTCGGGTGACCTCATGAACAAAGAGTAAACCGATCGCTTCGTCTCGCAAGCATTTGACCGCCCGATGAACCGACGTGCCGATTTTTTGCTCACCCGATCACCCGACCTCCCGATAGGAGGAACACGATGAGCACTCTGCTTCACGATCTGCGTTACGGCCTGCGCATGCTGGCGAAGAATCCCGGCTTCACCACCGTGGCGGTGCTCTCGCTGGCGCTCGGTATCGGCGCCAACACCATCATCTTCAGTGTGATCAACGAGCTGTTCCTGCACCCGTCAGGGATCAGCGATCCCGAGCACCTGTTTGCCGTCCGGGTGAAGTACGAGAAACTGAATCTTAAGAGCGTCGTGATCTCGGCCCCCGATTTCAAAGATATCCAGGACGGCAAACAGGTATTCACTTCCGCCGCTGCCTCAAACGAACAGAGCTTCAATTATCTCGCCCCGGAGGGGCCACAGCGTGTGAATGTAGCCAAGGTTACCTGGCAGTGGTTTGACACCTTCGGCGCACGGCCCTTCCTCGGGCAGATCTTCCGGTCAGAGGAGGACCAACCTCACGCCAATCAAGTCGCCGTACTCGCTTACGACACCTGGCAGCATCTCTTCGGCGGCGATCCTGCGATTGTCGGCAGGAGCATTCAGTTGAATCACGAGGACTACCGCGTGGTGGGCGTGATGGGGCCGGAATTCGACTGGCCTCGCCGGGCGCAGCTTTGGATCCCTCTGGGTCTGGCCCCTAGCCAATTCTCGCCTGACAATTATTTCAATGAATCCTTATTCGTAGTGGCCCGGACCCGGCCGGAGGTCTCACGCGCCCAGGCGGAAGCCTTTGTCCGCATGCTGAGCCAGCGACTGATCCGGGCTTACCCGGAGAGCACCTTTGCCAAAGACTCCGGCTGGGGCATGTTCGTGCTTCCGTTCACCGAGTACGGCGCCGGCAACTTGCGGACGCCGATGCTCATCCTGCTAGGTGCGGTGGGGTTCGTCCTGTTGATCGCCTGCTCGAACATCGGGGGGCTGCTCCTCGCCAGGGCATCAACGCGCGCTAAGGAATTTGCCGTTCGCGTCGCCTTGGGCGCACAAAAGGGAGACCTGCTTCGGCAGGCGCTGGTGGAAGGCTTCTTCCTCACGGCCTGCGGCGCCGTCGCCGGTGTCATTGGGGCTTACGACGGCACCGGTCTGCTGGCCCGCCTGGCTCCGGGGAGTCTTGCCTCTCGTCTGGTGGTGCATGTGGATGGGCATGTACTTCTGTTCGCGACACTGCTAATGGTCCTGAGCGGAGTGTTTCTCGGGGTTGTGCCCATCGGTGAGGTTTTCAGCCATCGGCATTACGGAATGCTCAAGGAGGAAGCAAGATCGATTACCTCCAGCCGCGGCCACCTGCGCCTGCGGGAGTTGTTGGTGGTGGGACAAGTGGCCATGGCCTTGGTCCTGCTGGTAGGCGCCGGGTTGCTGCTCAAGAGCCTCACCCGCATGGGAAGAGTCGCCACGGGGTTCGACCCCCAGGGGGTGATGACCGCCACAGTTCAGCTCGCTGAAAACCAGTACAACACCCAAGAGAAGCAGGTGGCCTTCTACCGCGCCGTCAATGAGAAGCTGGCAGCCCTTCCCGGGGTTTCTTCCGCTGCCGTGGTGGAGGCGCTGCCGTTTACGGGATTTGATCCCTCTTCCTCTTTTTCCATCGAAGGCCGCCCGCTCGGTCCCGGAGATCCGGGGCCGCATAGTGGGCTGAACTGGATTACGCCCGGGTACTTCGAGGCCCTGCGCATTCCCCTGCGGAAAGGACGAAATTTCACCGCTGAAGACCGACTGGGCACACAACCGGTGGTCGTTATCGACGAGAATCTCGCCCGGCAATACTGGCCCGACCAGGATCCTGTTGGACGACATCTCCGGCAGGGCTCGAACTCACCTTGGGCCACGATTGTGGGTGTGGTCGCGCATGTGATGCAGTCGGCTCTGGTGGGCGACTCGGGTAAAGGGGTGTGCTACTACCCCATACTCCAGCAGGGACTTGCGCAGGCATTCCTCATCGTCAAGACCAAGGGTGACCCGGCAACACTGGCCTCTGAGATTCAGGGGGCCGTTGCCTCGGTCGATTCGGCGCAGCCCGTAGCGGATCTCAAGACCTTGGACCAATACGTTGCCGGT
The DNA here is from genome assembly GCA_963832915.1 of uncultured Acidobacteriota bacterium. GTDB lineage: Bacteria > Acidobacteriota > Terriglobia > UBA7540 > UBA7540 > CAVROP01. The sequence continues at coordinate 5,671 of CAWHWE010000076.1, read as the reverse complement.
TCGCTCGGCCCGCAGCGGATGGCTGCCTCTCTGCTCGAGATTTTCTCCTCCCTGGCGCTGTTCTTGGCGGCCATCGGGCTTTACGGCGTCATCAGCTACGGCACCGCTCAGCGCACGAGGGAAATCGGCATCCGCATGGCGCTGGGCGCGCAGCGCCGCCAGGTGTGGAATATGGTGATCCGCCAGGGACTGCGGTTGGCGTTGGCTGGCGTTCTGGCCGGAGCGGTGGCGGCCTCTGTTTTGGCGCAGTTCCTTCGCAGCCAACTGTTCGAGGTCAGCGCCTTCGATCCGTCGACCTTCGCTCTGACGTGTCTGATTCTGCTTGTAGTGGCCTTGGCCGCGTGCTACATCCCCGCCCGCCGGGCCACCAAGGTGGATCCCATAGTAGCGCTGCGCTATGAATGAAGTTGTCGCGCGATCGGGTGATCTCGTGAACGAAGATCAAACAGGTCGTTTCCTCTCGCGAGCAATTGGCCGCCCGATGAATCGGCGTGCCGATTTTTTGTTCACCCGATCAACGGATCACCCGATCATCCGATGAGGAGACAACGATGAGCACCCTATTTCAAGATGTGCGTTACGGCCTGCGCATGCTGGCTAAGAATCCGGGCTTCACGGCCGTGGCGGTCATAACCCTAGCCCTCGGCATCGGAGCGAATACGGCAATCTTCAATTTGATCGATGCTGTGATGCTCAAGACGCTGCCTGTTGGGAAGCCAAGCGAACTCGTCATTCTCGAGTGGACTGGGCGCGAAGGACCCAAGAACGAGGGCTACTCCATGTCCGGCCCATGCCCATATTCAGGAATAGGGCGTGGAGGCTGCTCGTTTTCGTATTCTGCCTTCCAACAACTCCGTTCTGCGCACAACGTGCTATCAGGGGTGTTCGCCTCGGCGGGAACCCAGCAAATGACAGCAATTGCAAATGGCAACGCAGCCTTCGCCCTGGCAGAACTGGTGACCGGCGACTTTTTTTCTACACTTCGTGTTCCCACAGTGCTCGGTCGCCCGATAGGACCTGAAGACGACAAGGCGACGGCCCCACCCGTAGCGGTTGTCAACTACGGATTTTGGAAGGGAAGATTGGGCGGTGACCCTTCCGCCGTCGGCAAGTCGCTGGTCCTGAATGGCGCGCGCTTTACGGTGGTCGGCGTGGCGGCTCCGCGCTTCGCTGGGCTACAGCCCGGCTTGCGCTCCGACTTGTGGGTGCCCTTGACCAACGCACCGCTCCTCTATCCGCAGTGGGGGAGCAGGTACACCTCTCCGACCAGCCGGACTTGGTGTTTATGGGTTGTCGGGCGATTGAAGCCCGGAGTAAGCCAGGCACAGGCAAGGGCGGCTTTGGGGGTGGTGTTCGCGCAGGGTATCACTTCAGGGCCAACACCAGCGTTCAAGCCGGAGGACAAACCAGGGATCGAATTGACGAGTGCAAGCACCGGTCTTGGTCTCCTGCCCTTCCTCTTTTCGAAGCCTCTCTTTCTGCTTATGGCCGTGGTTGGCTTGGTGCTGCTGATCGCCTGCGCCAATCTGGCCAACCTCATGCTTGCGCGGGCCACAGTGCGGCAGAGGGAGATTGTGATGCGCATCGCGCTCGGCGCGGGGCGCAGTAGGGTGGTCCGGCAATTACTCACCGAGAGCATTCTCCTGGCAGGGATGGGGGCAGTTGCAGGCCTATGGCTTGCATGGTGGGGAACCAATTCGTTGGTTGCCCTCATATCCACGGGTTGGTTCGGCCCGCTCTCGTTAGACGTGAAGCTTGATTATCGGGTGTTCGCCTTTACCGCATCGATTGCGATCCTGACCGGCCTCCTGTCTGGTCTTGCGCCAGCCCTGCAGGGCACGCGAGTGGATTTGAACGGGGTGCTCAAAGCAAGCCCAGGCAGCTTTTTTGCGGCTGGGCGACAGAGGCGACGAGGGCTTCTACGAAACGCGCTTGTCGTTTGGCAGGTGGCGTTGGCGGTCCCTCTCCTGGTTGGAACCGGATTGTTCGTGCGCACGCTCGTCAAGCTGGCATCGGTTGATCCGGGCTTTAATACGCGAAACATCCTGCTCTTTGATCTCGCTCCAGGGATGAGTGGTTACGAGGGCGACCGATTGGCGAATTTCTATGACGATTTGCTGCAGCGCCTCAACTCCCTTCCTGGCGTGGTTTCAGCCACCCGAACGCAACATGCCTTGATCAGCGGGAGTCTGGACCAGGGGCCGCCCTGGATCGAGGGCCGCCCAACCGGCGCATCCGCGAATATCCTCAGGGTAGGGCCGAGGTTTCTGGAGACGATGGGAATCCCGCTCTTGGCGGGGCGGGCCATTTCCCGTCAGGACTTTGTCTCTAAACGACAGGTGGCCCTGGTTAACCGAGCTATGGCCCGTCGCTATTTTCCCAACGAAAACCCACTGGGCAGACACTTCGGATGGGACAAGAAGGAAACGTCCACGTATGAGATTTTCGGCATTGTCGGCGATACGAAATATGATGACTTGCGGAAGGATGCCCAACCCACAATATACCTGCTCCATACGGGTGGCTACTCGACTTTCGAATTGCGAACAGCCGGTGTCCCGAACGCACTTATCCCCAGCGTGCGCAACGTGGTTGAGCAGGTGGACCGCAACCTGCCGATGGATAACGTCCGTACCCAGAGCGAACAGATTAAGCAGTCGCTCTTTCAGGAACGTCTTCTCGCCGGGCTCTGCAGCTTGTTCGCGGGTTTGGCATTCGTCCTTGCGTGCGTTGGGCTATATGGCGTGGTGTCGTACGGGGTGGCCCAACGGACCAACGAGATTGGGATCCGCATGGCCTTGGGTGCGGAAAGGCGTGACGTATTGAAAATGGTCCTTCGCCAGGGACTAGCGCCGATGCTCCTCGGTCTGGCGCTTGGTCTGGGGATAGCGGTGGCCGTTACCCGCTTGCTCTCCAGCTTCCTTTACGGAGTGCGGCCTACAGATCCCCTCACTTACGTCTGCATCTCGTCACTGATGGCCGCCATCGCACTTCTTGCTACATACGTTCCAGCACGCCGGGCAATGAAGGTCGATCCCATGGTGGCGCTGCGGTACGAGTAAAGCAGTGGCTAGTGGCTAGCAGCTTTCAGCAGAAACTCTAGCTGATCGCTGAATGCTGAAGGCTGGTTGCTGAATGTAAAAGGAGGAGCCCATGATAAGCGACCTATTGTTTCGCTTGCGAGCCCTATTCCGGCGCAGGTCGATGGAGGCAGCCCGCGACAAGGACCTCCGGAGCCATCAGCGCATCGCAGCCCAGGCTCGCATAATACCAGGAGAAACGGCGGAGCAAAGACCTGCTTCCGCAGGCCGTGAATTCGGGAACGTCATCCCGATGAAAGAAACTGCGCATGAGATGTGGGGGTGGATCCGGCTTGACACCCTGCGGCAAGACATCCGTTACGGCACGCGCATGGCCGCCAGGAATCCCGGTTTCACGCTGTTGATCACCGGGCTGCTGGCTCTGGGCATTGGGGCCAGCACGGTCATTTTCAGTTTGTTTGAGGCCGTGTTCTTACGGAGCTTACCTGTGCGCCATCCAGAGGAGTTAGTCCGGATGGTGCAGAAATCTCGGCTTCCAACCGTCCCACCTCAGAGCAATTTCGTTTATCCGTACTACAAAGCCCTGCTCGAGCATTCCAGAACGCTTTCAGTAGTATTTGGCGAAACCGGGGTGGACTGGCGATTCGCGATGAGTGATCCTGCGCCGGCCGAGCAGATCACCGTGGACGCCGTGACGCCGGAATTTTTCGAGGCGCTCGGCGCGCAACCTCTGCTTGGCCGTCTGCTGCTTCCCCAGGACAACGCAGAGATACCGGGCATGGTGCCTGCCGTGTTGAGTTACGGCTTCTGGAGCCGGCGTTTTGGCCGCGATCCCAGTGTGGTGAACCGGCGGAGCTTGCTGGTGAACGGGCAGCGCTTCTTGATTGTGGGAGTGACGCGGCGCGATTTCAACGGGCTGACACTCGACACGGTTCCAGACGTGCGGGTCCCTCTGCGAGCATTCCCTCTCATGTTGAAGTACCCCAAGGATTTCTTGCGGTTTGAGCTGTCCGGCCGCCTCAAGCCCGGGGTTGCGCGCTCCCAGGCTGAGGCTGAATGCCTGGTACTCTGGCGGTCTACGATGGAGAACCTATTTCGAGCTTGGAAGGTATCGCCGCAAATCATAGAGAGGGAGCTTGCGACCGGCATGCAGCTCCAACCCTCATCGCGCGGCGTCTCCATCCTTCGCCACCGCTATGGCGACGCGCTTAAGTTACTCATGGTCTCTGTTGGGGTTCTGCTTCTCATTTTCTGCACCAACATTGCGGGGCTTTTGCTAGAGCGAGCCGCAGCGAGGCAACAGGAGACTGCGGTCCGCATGGCGGTCGGCGCAACCCGCATCCGCTTGGTGCGGCAACTGCTCGCAGAAAACCTGCTGCTCGCGATTTCCGGTGCAGCGGGTGGATTGCTGATCACCGTTGCGGGAATGCCGCTGGCCATGCGAGCGTTGCCACCCATCCGGCGGTATCCGAGCGACGCGCTGGTGCCCCTCTCGCTCGAGGTGGGGATCAATTGGAGGGTTTTTCTCTTTTTGCTTGCCCTCTCCTTGGTCATCACGCTTCTTTTCAGTGTCAGCCCGGCGTTCGCCGTTTCCCGCCTGAATCTCGACACTCTGCTCCGCGCTACGCGAGCCAGCGCCGGCGTGCGCGGACGGCAGGTGTTGATTGCTCTCCAGATAGCGCTGTGCACGTTTCTGCTGGTTACGGCGAGTCTCTTCGTGCGCACGTTCCAGAAATTGCAGCGTATAGATCCGGGCTTCGACAGCCAGCACATCGCCACCTTCAGTGTCGACTTTCCGATTAATTACGCCGGCAAGCGAGACGTCTTTTTGAAAACACTCACAGAGCAAGTATCCGCCCTACCCGGAGTGGTGTCCGCCGGGAGCTCTGCCATGGGCGTGATGCGCGGAACCGGGATGCCGGCTACCGTGGCGCTACTAGGGCAAAGAATAACCTATGCCGATTTCATCAACAGCAGCATGAACGACGTGTCGCCCGGTTATTTCGCTGCCATGGGAATGCACATCCAGGATGGACGCGAGTGCACGCCTAATGATGCTCCTGACCGAACACAAAAAGAGCCACGCCCTTTCAAGGCCGTCGTGAATGAAACATTTCAGCGGCGGTTTTTCCCCAATTCGCGCGCTGTGGGTAAGTTTTTCGGGACCGGGGACGCCGGTCAGGTGGCGGGTGCTAATAAAGCGCCTACCTACGAGATTATCGGCGTAGTGAACGACGCCCATTACACAACGCTACGGCACTGGCTTAAGCCAACTTACTACACATGCGATACGACGTTTTATAGCTTTGTGCTCAACGTGCGCACTCGCACGCGGCCCGACGCCATTTTTCAACCCGTTCGGAAGGTGTTGGCGTCGCTCGATTCTACGCTGCCTTTTACCGAGGTCCACACCATGACTGAAGAGGTAGATAGCACTATCGCGGGCGAGCGGATCACCGCCGCTCTCACAGCCCTGTTTGGCGGCGCGGCCGCGTTGTTAGTCAGTGTGGGAATTTACGGCTTGCTCGCCTACGTTGTGACCCAGAGGCGGCGCGAGATCGGCGTTCGCATGGCGCTGGGAGCAGAACCCGCGCAAATTGGAAAGTTGATTGCCCGCCAGACTTTTGCCA
>CAWHWE010000075.1:0-9944 GCA_963832915.1 uncultured Acidobacteriota bacterium | reverse complement strand
TTACCTGCTGGTCAACGAATTTCGCTGGACCTCAAGTGCGCGCCGCCGCCTACCCTCGGGTTGATCCCGGAGCCGGCGACCAAGGACCAACTTGGCTGCGTCAAGAAGGTGAACGACCGGTTGCGTAGTGTCTTCCCCGAGGCCTGCACGGCGGCGGCGGACGCCGTGGAGAAGGACCTCCACCTGGCCAGTGCCGGGCTGGCCCCCGAACACCTCGGCGCGGTGGATACGTTTCGGTTCGAGGAAAAGGCCCTGCCTGAGCACTGCGACTCCCTATTGGCGAACAAGCGATACGAGGAGGTGCTGCGGGTCGTGCTGGAACGGGAGCCTTGCTTCTGGGTGCGGCGGGATGTCAAACGCCAGGCGCAGTGGGAAGCCGCCCGGATGCTGGCGCAACTGGGGATGAAGCTGGGGTCGGTGCGGGTAAGAAGATGGAGAAGATGGGCGGCGACCCCGCGCGCTGGGTCAAAGCCTACGCCGCCTCCTGGCGCCAGGCGGACCAGATCCACCGCAACCTGGAATGCTGGGTGGCGCAAATGAAGAACGATCTGGAACTGGATCGGAGCCTCGGCTTGCTGCGGCGCGAATACGAGGAGATGCTGCGCCAGCAAGCCCGGAAGTTCTCCGAAGCGCTGATGCAGTCGAAATGGAGCGTCAAGGGCATCCCGCACCAGACGGACGCCTATAAATCCCTAATCAACGGCGGCAGCCGGCCCGTGGCTTATTTCCTGGTGGATTCGCTGCGCTATGAAATGGGAGCGGAACTGGCCGGCCAACTGTTCGAGGCGAAGGACCTGGTGGTGCGGCCGGCCGTGGGCGCATTGCCGAGCATCACCCCCATCGGTCTGACGGCGCTCCTGCCGAAGGGCGCCTCCGGCAGCTTCGGCGTCGGTCAGGAAGGTGTTCCTGGTGGCGCGCATCGGTGACGTGGAGATGGCAGGCTCCGCCGAGCAGATGAAGAATCTCAAGGCCCGCGTGCCGGACGTGAACTGCAACTGGGCAAACTGCTCCAGACCCCGCCGCGGAATCCGTGAACAACCGCAAGGCGCGCTTTTACACGCTCACGCGAGCGGGCCGCAAACAGCTCGTGAAAGAGACCACCAAGTGGCGGCGGCTTGCAGCGGCTATCGGGCGGGTCCTGGGACCCGAGGCCGGGGAGGGTTAAGGCGATGTTCTGGAGAAAGCGCAAACAGAATGACTTCAGCGCGGAAATCGAAGCGCATCTCGAACTCGAGACGGAGCGATTGAGAGAGCAGGGCTTGATTGAAGAAGAGGCTCGCACGGCGGCGCATCGTGCCTTCGGCAACCTCACCCGGGCGCAGGAGCGCTTCTACGAATCCGGCCGCTGGCTCTGGTGGGACCACTTCATGCAAGACCTCCGCTTCGGCCTGCGCATGCTGCGCAAAAGCCCTGGCTTCACCGCCATCGCCGTCATCACGCTCGCGCTCGGCATCGGGGCAAACACCGCGATCTTCAGCCTGCTGAACGCCATTATGCTCCGGGAGTTGCCGGTCCGGAGGCCCCAACAACTCGTGCTGTTTGGAACGGGAAGTGCAGCCGGGAACACTGACTTGTTCGCCTCCACGGAACTCTATTCGTATCCCTTTTATCGCCAAATGCGACAGAAGAACCAAGTCTTCTCTGACCTGAGCGCCGAGTTGAGTTTCCTGTTTACTAAGATGCACGGCGCGGTTGGGGAAGGCGCTGAACTGGAACCGATGGATGTCCAGTTGGTCTCGGGCAGTTATTTCTCCTGCCTGGGGGTCAAGCCGATTCTGGCGCGCTCGTTCACGGAGGCTGAGGACGCGCCCGCGGGTGGCCACCCCGTGGCCATAGTCAGTTATTCCTGGTGGAATCGGCGCTTTGGGCGAGACCCTGCCACCGTCGGCAAGACCTTAACTCTCGGATCGACGGTTTACACCATCATCCGCATCACTCCCGCGGGGTTCTTCGGCGCCACAGTGGGCGAGTCTCCCGACCTATGGATTCCATTATCCATGGAAAAGCAAGTTCAGCCGGGCTGGACCAGGCTCGAAGACAAATCGTTCGAGTCACTTTACATCCTCGGTCGACTCAAGCCGGGCGTCAGCGCCGGACAGGCTCAGGCCAACGTCAACCTGCTGGCCCGCCAGATCTGGCAGGGTTATGCGGGCGTCACCCTCACCAAGCAAGAGCAGGAAGACCTGCAGCGCACTCAGATCCAACTTACCTCGATCGCACGCGGAGTCCCCCACCTCCGCGACGCGACCTCAATGCCTTTGCAAATCCTGATGGCCGTGGTAGGCATGGTCTTGCTCATCGTCTGCGCCAATATTGCCAACCTCTTGCTGGCGCGCGCCACGACTCGGGAGCGGGAGATTGCCGTGCGCATGTCCTTGGGGGCGGGCCGCGCGCGCCTGATCCGGCAAATGCTTACCGAAAATCTCTTGCTGGCCCTTTCGGGCGGCGCTTTGGGTGTGGCGCTTGCCTGGTGGGCCGGTAACGGGCTTTTGGCCATGGTTCCGCATGGCGCCGACCCTTTGCCCGTGAACGTAGCGCCCGACGCTCGCGTGCTGGGGTTCACTTTCATGGTCTCTCTTGCCACTGCACTCCTCTGCGGGATTGCTCCGGCGCTTCGCGCTACCCGGATCGCCTTGACCGCTTCGCTCAAAGAAGGACGAGGCGCGATTTCCGTCGCCAGCCGCACCCCGCTGGCCAAAGCGTTGATTGTTTCACAGGTGGCGCTCTCTCTCGTGCTCCTGATCGGGGCCGGACTCTTCCTTCGTAGCCTCGCGAACCTCGCCAGCGTGGACACTGGATTCAACAAGGAGAAGGTTCTTCTGTTTGGGATCGATCCGCCTGCAGTGGGCTATAAAGAGGATTTGCGCGTGGTGAGTTTGTATCAGCAAATCGAGCAGCGGGTAAGCGCGCTGCCCGGCGTGCGTGCCGCCAGCATTTCGTTTTTGACCTTCAACCAGGGAGCGTGGACCAATAAGGTTTCGGTTATAGGGCATACGCCCACGTCGGATGATGACATGGTGGCTACGCATAACGTGGTCGGCCCCGGCTACTTCGCTACGATGGGAATCCCCCTTTTACTCGGTCGAGTTTTTGGCCCCCAGGATACCGGGGCTTCGCCCAAGGTTGCCGTCGTCAATGAAACTTTTGCGCGGCGGTACTTCCCCGGCAGTTCGCCGATTGGGCGCCACTTCGGCCTGGCAGTTGATCCCAAACACAGCAACGACATCGAAGTGGTCGGTGTGGTGAAAGACGCCAAGTACCAGGGCTTGCGCGACCGGCCAGTTCCGGCGGCGTACTACCCGTACACCCAGAAAGTTCAATACCTGAATGACTTCGAGGTCCGCTACACGGGTAACCCGGAAGTAATTATCCCGGAGGTGCGCCAGGCCATCGGCCAAGTGGACCGCGGCCTCCCTGTCGCCTATCAGGGCACCATGGTCCAGCAGGTCAATCGTTCCATGGCGGGTCAAACCTTAATCGCGCGGCTTTCCACCTTCTTCGGCCTGCTCGCGGCCTTTCTGGCGTGCATCGGCATCTACGGACTCATGTCCTATGCCGTTACCCGGCGGACGAATGAGATCGGTATTCGTATGGCGCTGGGGGCGGAAAACTCCGGCGTACTGTGGATGGTGATGCGCGAAAGCTTGATGTTGGTCGCCATTGGCGTGGCGATAGGAATTCCGGCGGCACTCGCGGCCTCTCGCCTGGTTTCGAGCGTGTTGTATGGCCTCAAGGCAACCGATCCCATAACTATCGCCATGTCCGCGCTAGTGATGATCGCCGTCGCGGCCCTGGCCGGTTACCTGCCCGCCCGGCGAGCGGCCAGAGTCGATCCCATGGTGGCGCTGAGGCATGAATAGGATTCAGGATTCGGGATTGAGGGAAGTGCAAACGGGTTTTGCCCTCTCCCCTGGGACTGATCGTGACCCATGTCTTCGGCTAGATACCGGGTGTGGAACTGAATCAATAGCCCTCTCCCCTGGGGAGAGGGTGGACCGCGACGGCGCTTTCACCAGCCGTCGCGGGCCGGGTGAGGGGTCAGTTGGAAGGGGTATTCCGTCGCCGATGCCATAAACGGGGCGCAGGGTCGAAAATTCGTCGGTTCACGGTGCAGCCCCGGCGGGAGAAGTGACGAGTTCAATGTGGTAGCCGAGGCTTCGCAGTTCGCGGATCATTCTCTTCGCTCTGCTTTGTGCGGACTTTTGGCTGACCGCGGGGCCCCGTTCCTGGTAACGGACACCTTGGTGCAGAATCTTCCAGAGCAGGCGACAAAGGCGATGGGCAAGGATGCCGATGGTTTGGTTGTGGCCCAAGCGCGTGACATAACGGCGGTAGAGAAGAGCGAAGATGCTGCCCTTGAGTTTGGCGGCGGCATTGGCGGCTTGATTAAGAATGCGCCGCATATGGCGGTTGCCTTTGGGAGACCGACTGCTGGTGTTGACTCCGGCGCTCTGGTTCTTGCCGGGGCAGGCCCCTACCCAGGATGACAGGTCCCCGGCGGAAGGAAACGCGGCGGCTTGGGCTCCCACTTCGGCCATGATCTGTTGTGCGGAATCGACTCCCAGGCCGGGGACCTCCGCCAACCGTTGCACTTGGTCCTGGTGCTTGCTGAGCAGCGTGGCCATCTCTTCTTCCAGTTGACGGATCTGCGTCTCGATCCGTTGCCACTCCTCCAGCGCGGCCTTCAGCAGCTTACGGTAGAGGGGATGGAGGTCTCGGCAGGCTCCCAAGGCGTCGCACAGTTGCTCCCGCGTGGCCCGCAGGCGACGATCGGCCAGGGCCACCAGAGCGGCCGGGTCACTCTCGCCCTCCGCCAATGCCTGCAACATGCGCCGCCCGCTCGTGCCCAGCAGATCGGAGACTAAGCTGGAGAGCTTAATCTGAGCCTCTTCCAGCAACGCTTCCAAACGGTTGTGGAGTTGCACCTGATTGCACCGCAACTGGTACTTGGTGCGCATCACCGTCCGCCACAAACGCTGTTCCGGGTCAGGCACAAAGCTCAGCCGCAGCTCGTTAGCCACCAGCCGCTTGACCAGCCGTTCGGCATCGGCAAAATCATTCTTGCGTCCGCGCGGCCCGCGGTTCGACTGGGCCTGCGCCAGATGCAGACCTCCCGAGGTCGGACCAGTCCCTTCCCGCTTTCGGCACCCCGGCTGCCAGTACCGTTCCAGCGCTCCCCAGACCGGTCTCCAGTACTGCGCCGTCGACTCCATCACCACTTCCTCGACCTGTTGTTCGAGCAGCCAAGCCGCCAGCGCCTGCAGTTGCGCGGGGCTGGTGCCAAACGGCCTCCGCTCAAACGCGTACTCGCCGTGCACTTCCACTTCCGACACCACCACCGCCAACATGCGCTTATGCACGTCAATTCCTGCTATCTTATAAGACATCACACGCTCCTTCGGACGGGAGCGGAGAGCGTGCCTTCGATTTCCTTAAGCAGGGTCACGGGCTATCGCCGCTCCCTCCGCGGGAGACCACGACGCCCAATTATTCGCTCAACACGCACGCTCCGGATCAGACATACATACGGCCTCAACTTCTCCAATGCGCCATCGACCTTACCGCTCGCCGCCGCGACCATCTTACCCTCAAGTCCATTTTCATGGGGTTTCGCGGGCCAACGGCCCTAAGAGACATACATGGATGGCAATGTATACGCCACCCCCGAGCTGACTCTGGAAAATGGCTCTCGGATCTGAGGAGTCGCCTGGACCAGAGCTAGCGTGGTGGTCGACTTACAAGCATCTTTGGACAAGGCGACTGGCGGCGGCCATTGGGCGGATTCTGGGACCCGAGGCCGAGGAGGGTAGCGGCGCAATTTGAAGTTGTAGAGGCGAGTTTACCTCGCCATATGGCGGCGTAAAGCCGCCTCTACATCAAACTGCGCCGCTATCCTCGGAGGGTTAAGACGATGTTCTGGCGAAAACGCAAACAGAATGACTTCACCGCAGAGATCGAAGCGCATCTCGAACTCGAGACGGAGCGGTTGAAAGAACAGGGTTTGAGCGAAGAAGAGGCTCGCAGGGCGGCGCGGCGCGCCTTCGGCAACCTCACCCGGGCGCAGGAGCGCTTCTACGAATCGGGCCGCTGGCTGTGGTGGGACTACCTCGTGCAAGACCTCCGCTTCGGCCTGCGCATGCTGGTGAAAAATCCCGGCTTCACTGCCGTCGCGGTACTGACGCTGGCGCTTGGCATTGGCGTCAATACCGCACTTTTCAGTTTACTCCACGATACGACTCTCGAGCTTCTCCCCATTAGCCATCCGCAGGGGTTGGTGCAGCTCACGTGGCTCCAGCGCGGCAACTTGGGGTCGAACTTCAACTGGCCGGACTACCGGCCGCTGCTGCAACCGCAGCCGTCGCTGCCCGGGCTGTTTGCCTACCTAAACCGCGAGGCGACGCTCCGGTCGGGCCAGGCCTCTGAGCGCGTGCGTGTGGAGCAGGTCTCCGGCTCTTACTACTCGACGCTCGGTCTCGAAGAGTTTGTGGGCCGCACCCTGGGCGCCGGGGACGACCTGCCGGGGGCTGCCGCCGCGGCGGTGCTCAGCTATGCGTACTGGCAGCGCCGTTTTGCGCTCGATCCTTCGGTTCTGGGCAAGACGGTCTACCTCGAAGATACGCCGCTTACGATCGTGGGGGTGACTCCGCCCCGGTTCCATGGTTTGGACAGGCTCTCACCTCCTGACATTACCTGCGCTCTCAACGCTGTTCCGCTACCAGACGGCACATCGTACTACGTTTATCTACTTGCGCGGCTTAAGCCTGGTGTCTCGCTCGAGGAGGCGCGAGCTCGAATTACCGCCCGCTTCCACGCGCTGCTCGATGGTGAGCTCAAAGGTGAACGCGGCTGGATGGGTGATATTAAGTTGGACGTACATTCCGCCGCGACAGGCGAATACGGTGGGCGCTTAGAACTGGGCGTCCCGTTGGGCGTCCTCAGTATATTGGCTGGTATTGTCCTGCTCATCTGTTGCGCCAATCTGGCGAGCCTGCTGCTGGGGCGTGCGACAGCGCGGTCGCGCGAAATAGCCGTACGGCTCGCTCTCGGAGCCGGCCGGTGGCGCATCGTTCGGCAGTTGCTCACGGAGAGTGTGCTGTTGGGGATGGGCGGCGGTTGCCTGGGGTTGGCCGTGGGCTCTTGGGTCCATAACCTGCTCATATCCCTGCTGGAGATCAGCAGTTCCGAAACCCTTCAGTTCCGCCTCCACCTGCCCCTGCTGGCATTCACCGCCGGCGTGTCCATCCTCACCAGCATAGCGTTTGGGCTCGTGCCAGCGCTGCGCATCACGCGCTCGGGTCTCCAAACAGTCATGCGAAGTGGAGAGTCCGCTGTCACTCGCGCCTCGCTTCGCCCTACGCGCGCCTTTCTTGTTGGGCAGGTTGCCGCGTCGGTACTGCTGCTGGTGGGCGCAACGCTGTTCATCCGCACGCTGCGCAACCTCGAAGCAGTGGATGCCGGTTTCGACCGCGACCATCTCCTGCTGATGACCATCGATCCGCGCGCGTCGCGCTTCCAGGGCGACCGAGCCACAGCCCTCCTGGACGAACTCATGCAGCGAGTGCCCGCGCTGCCCGGCGTACGTTCGGCCGCTCTGGCCCGCATTCCCTTGTTCGGCGACTCAGCGGCGAAGCAGGTCTGGGTGCAGGGTAACGACGGGAAGGGTGGCCCGGACGTTGGCTTCAACATTGTGGGTCCAGGCTTCTTCGCTACGAGCGGGATCCCATTGCTCATGGGCCGTGAATTCTCCGCGCGCGACCGCGCCGGCGCGCCGCTGGTAGCGATCGTCAATGAGGCCTTCGCTCGCGAGTTTCTTCCGGGGCAAAATCCGCTCGGCCAACGCTTCGGCGACCAGGGACCAAAGTCGGCCGGCAAGTACGAGATCATAGGCGTCGTGAAGGACGCCAGGTACACCAGCCTGCGCTTCCCGCCTAGGCCGACTATCTTCCATCCTCTCTGGCAATTCAGCCAGTACCCGCCATACGTGCTTCACGTGCGGGTGATGGGCGAGCCGGAGATGATGGCGGCAAGTGTTCGTCGAAGCATCCAGGGCATTGATCCAGACTTAGTGGTATACAACGTCCGGACAATGACCGAGCAAATAAACGGCACGCTGCACCTGGAACGCACCTTCGCGACGCTGTGCGCGTTGTCTGGCGCGCTTGTATTGGTCTTGTGCTGTATCGGCTTGTACGGTGTGGCCTCGTACTCCGTCACGCGCCGTACCAAGGAAATTGGGATCCGTATGGCGCTCGGCGCACCCCGGACCGACGTCCTTTGGCTCTTTTTGCGAGAAACATTGGTGCTCGTCGCCATCGGCGAGGTGATAGGGACACCCGTTGCCTTACTCTCCACGAAATTCGTCAAGAACCTGCTGTTTGGGTTGGCGCCTTCCGATCCGAGCTCGGTGTTTTTCGCTCTACTCATGTTGGTCGGTGTGGCGGCAGCCGCGTGTTTGCTTCCCGCGCGCCGGGCCACAAAGGTCGATCCCATGGTGGCACTGAGGTACGAATAGGATTCAGGATTCAGGATTCGGGATTCAGGGAAGTGCAAACGGGTTTTGCCTTCTCCCCTGGGGAGACGGTGGATCGCTGTGGCTGGAGAAGTGGCACGGGCCGGGTGAGGGGTCAGGTGGAAAGGGTATTCCGTCGCCGATGCCATAAACGGGGCGTATACATGGATGGCAATGTATACGCCACCCCCGAGCTGACTCTGGAAAATGGCTCTCGGATCTGAGGAGTCGCCTGGACCTGAGCTAGCGTGGTGGTCAACTTACAAGCATCTTTGGACAAGGCGATGGCGGCGGCCATCGGGCGGGTTCTGGGAGCCGAGACCGGGGAGGGTTAAGGCGATGTTATGGAGAAAACGCAAGCAGAGCGACTTCACAGCGGAGATCGAAGCGCATCTCGAACTCGAGACGGAGCGGTTGAAAGAGCAGGGCTTGAGCGAAGAAGAGGCTCGCATGGCGGCGCGGCGCGCCTTCGGCAACGTCACCCAGGCTCAGGAGCACTTCTACGAATCCGGGCGCTGGCTCTGGTGGGACCACCTCGTGCAAGACCTCCGCTTCGGCCTGCGCATGCTGGCCAAGAACCCCGGCTTCACCGCCGTCGCCGTCCTCACCCTGGCCCTTGGCATTGGCGCGAACACCGCTATTTTCAGTTTGATCGACGCCGTTATGCTCCGCCCGTTACCGGTTCCCCATCCCCAGCAGCTCGTTGTTTTCACATGGGAAGCCCGTCAGTCGCCTAAAACGGAGTCCTTTTATCGGTGGAGCGGATGCCCAAGTAGGGCCTTTGGTTCGAAAAAGCCTGTTCCTGCGGGTTGCTCGTTTTCTTACCCCATGTTCGAGCAGATGCAAGCCGAGAAGAATATTTTCGCTGCCGTCTTTGCATTCGTTCCTGCCTCACTCGGAGTGAGCATCGATGGGAATGCGAGCTTCGCCGATGGCGAATTGGTATCCGGAGATTTCTTCCCTGCGCTCGGTATTCGCGCCGCATGGGGCCGCGTGCTGGGGGTCTCCGACGAAGGAGCCACCGCCTCTCCTGCCGTCGTGATTAGCTACACCTACTGGAAGAGGCAGTTCGGTGGGGCACCCTCGGCGGTTGGGAAGCCGATTGTTTTGAACGGCATACCGTTCACCATTGTGGGCGTCGCGCCGCCCGCCTTTCTCGGCCTTGACCCTGGAATCGTGCATGACATGTGGCTGCCGCTGTCAACCGAGGGCCGTGTGGTCCAGCATGTACGGAAAGTGTCAGATGCGGCTAATTGGTGGCTTATGGTAGGCGCCCGCCTCAAACCCCAAGTCACGATCGCGCAAGGGGAGGCGGCGACTCAGGTTGTTTTCACTCGTGGCGTCACAAGCGGTGGAAGCCCCATATTGAAACGGGAAGACGCGCCGCACCTGGAGTTAGTCAACCTCGCACACGGCTTAGTTACTCTGCGACAGA
>CAWHWE010000074.1:0-90673 GCA_963832915.1 uncultured Acidobacteriota bacterium | reverse complement strand
GTAGCGCCACCATCCTGGTGGCTCTTGCTCTCTCGCCGGCGTCTCGATGGCTTTCATCTCCTTCCGGCGGGACGCCGGCGCTACGTCAAACGGCGTCTCCGTGTCGAGCAGCGCGGCGATCTTCCGCCCCAGCGCCGCCGAAGCCAGCAGCAATTCTTTCGAGTCCGGCAGCGGAATGCGCGGCCAGCCCTGGCGGAGCGCTCCCGCATTTTCGTTATGGTAGGCAGGCGAATGAAGAACCGCGACAGTGTGATAAAAAGCATCGGGCACGTCTCGAGCGTCTCCAGAGGCGCTCAGGTAGCGCAGCATCGCGTCGCTAACGTTAAATGACGACCCGTCCGGGAGCGTTCGAGGATCTTCTTGCTCCTGGGCGGGGAGGAGCGTCGTGCCCGGCCCAACTGGCCTCATATAAAGAGGAACGCAGCTTGCTCCGCGATCCATCATGTCAAGAGATCCTAAGCTGCGTATGAACTGCGGCCGCGACCACTCGCGGCGCGGCTTCTGCTGCGACACGATCCAAACATTGCCCTCAAATGCATGAGGAAAGTAGTCAGGAGACTTTTCCCCTAGCAGCCTTGTCTCGTGCTCATAATAGAGCCAGCGCATATCCAATGGACGGTAACAATGGCGAGTGACATTCGCAGGTATGAAACCGCGCTTTTGAAGGTATTCCCGGACTGCTTTCGCCTCGAATCGTGCTGTTGGCTGTAAGGCACGCGGACAAATGCGCATCATCTCCTCGTGGCTGACATCCGGGTCAAAGTACTTTTCCATCCGCTGGACTAATCGGCCGCGATCGATATCGATGACGAGCTCATCACGCTTGGTGTTTACCCCGGCGAAGAAAACAGGGAATAGGTCCGGCAGCAACGGCCACGCCAGATAGCCGGTGTCTGCTTGTGAGGGCACGAAAGGCAGACCAAGCTCCAGCGGGGGATCGAGTTGCTCGTAAAGGCTCTGGCCGCCCTGCGTTGCGGTTTCGAACAATTTCTGGCGCTTGGCCTTACCCCACAGATGCCGGAACCGCACCGGCGTAGCGCCAGCGTCCCGCTGGCTCTTTCTGCCTTCAGTCCCTGGCCTGGACGCCAAACCTGCCGGCGGGACGCCGGCGCTACATACAGGCGAGAAAGCGGCGCTACACCACACCCAGTCCCAATTCTTGAGGTTGGCCTTGACCGGATTCTCGACGACATAGCGGAGGATCCGTTGCAGCTCCTGCGCGTCGCGGACCAGGTGATCGTAGGACTCCCGTTCCCAGAATTCTCCTGATTTGCCGAGGATCTTGTTGGCCTCTTTGGAAGTGAATGACTTCCAGGAATGCAGAATCCTCTCCAGCGAGTAACCCGAAGCTGGCCGAAAAACCACATGCACATGATTCGGCATTACGCTCCAGGCAATAAGCTGGTACCGCTCTCCATCGAAATATCGCAAAGCTCCGGCAACCATATCGGCAACCTTCGGGTTCGCCAAGTGGCAGGCCCCGCTCCCTGCGTCGAGGGCTGCTTCGACGTGCTCCGAATAGAGTCTGGCCAGCTTCCTCTCCTCCAAAGCAGTCAACTCGCGCCCTTGCTGCTTGGCAGTTTTCACGATGTCCTGGCGCTCGAATTCGATGGAGTCGAGAATAGACTGCGGCAGCGAATCCGCTAATCGGAAAGTGACAGAGTAAGTGCCGCCTTCGATTTCCCAATGTGGCAAGTGTCCGCGGCTGCGAATGGCGACGTCGTCGTAGGAAAAGAAGGGTTCTGTCGCGCAAGCGTCTTCCCGGCTCCTGTCTTCCTTTGCCGGCGAGACGCCGGCGCTACGAGCTAGCAGCGCGATTGCGGTTCCGATCTGAATGCCTTCGGGGTTTAATTCGGTGGAAAACACACTGGGGTCCGGCTCACCCTCCGGCGTGAGCTTTCCTGTCTTGTACTTATCACCGTTAAGGCAATCAATCCAAACGCGGTCGAAGGCGTCCAGATACCGTTCACGCATCCCGGTAAAAGACAGCCCGTCCAGCCAGGAGTAATTCGAAATGAAGCAGACGACGCCCCTGCCGGACATCTCGACAATGCGGCGTTCGGCCATACGGTAAAAGCGCACGTACAGATCGTTCAACCCCTGCCCTTGGGGAGCGGGCGCGCGCTTCGTGGTGCGGTAAGCGTTCGTCAAATCGCGCTCTTCCGCCACAGCGACGCCGGCGAATCCGTTGTAAGGCGGGTTGCCGAGCACTACCAAAATTTTCGCCTGCTGCTTCACGTACTCGGCGGCGTCGCGTTCCTGCTCCATTTCCGGGAAGATCAAGTGTTGCTTGGGGCCCTTGGGCGGCTCCCAGCCGGTTAGAGCGTTGGTGAGATAAACCCCAACCCGCTCGGGGCCATGCGAAGCGCCATACGTAGCGCCGCCATCTTGGCGGCCCTGCCGGCTGGAAGCCGGCGCTACGTCGAGCGGGACGCCGAGCTTCTGCAAAAGCAGGCCCAGTTGAAGGTGCGAAACTACGAAAGGCGCGGGAAGAATCTCAAATCCGAAAACGCGCTTCTGCGCCGCTTCTTTCAGGTCGCTGGCGGTGAGCCCGTTTTCCCCGCGCTCTTTCAGGGTCCGATGAATGCGGTCGAGAACCTCGACAAGATAAGAGCCGGTGCCGCAGCAGGGGTCGAGCACGTAGACGTTTTTGTCGGCAAGGCCAAGCGGTAGGCCTAGTTCCTGGCGCAGTACGGTATCCACGCGCTCCACCATGTACTTCACGATCTCGGGCGGTGTGTACCAAACGCCGAGCTGCTTGCGCAATTCAGGGTCGAACGCCTGAAGGAACGGCTCGTAGAAATATTGCACCGCGTGGCTCTCCTCGAACTTGCTGAAGAACGAGGCACGATCCACACGGTTGAGCACTGCGCCCGTCCAATCGAGCACCTCGGAAAGCTTGAGCGCGTCAAGTTGCTGGGGATCGGCGACCAGCGAGAACAGGCGCGAGATCATGGGAACACGGAGCGACCATGCCGTGAGCCGCCAGTCGAACCGCTTTGTAGCGCCGTCCGTAGCGCCAGCATCTTGCTGGGTCTGTTCCTTTGCCGGCGGGACGCCGGCGCCACTCCAGGGCGGATTGTGGCGGGACCAGAGCACCCAGGCAGAGAAGATGCCATAGAAAAGGGTCTGCACGAGGCTGGAGCGGAAGAAGTGCTCGCCTTTGTCGCCCTCGAACTTGAGGCCCAGAGCTTCTTCGAGCGCGGCGCGGACCGCCGCCAGGGCCGAAAGCTCCACATCAGCGATGCCGGCCAGCGCATCGCGGGCGTAGGAGGCGAGGAACCAAGCCACATCCTCCGGCGCGGCGATGGGCGCGCCATGGCGCATGACGCGCTGGAGGTACTCGACGAAGCGGTCGTTCTGTTTCTCGGCTGTCGAGCGAGGCGAGGCCGCTGCCTGCCAGAAGGTTTCGTCGTCTTCCGCTATCCGGTAAGTTTCCAGAATCGCCGGGTTGCTCTCGGCATCCTGGCCCACCAAGACGAAGTCGCGATAGTTGGTGACCAGGACTTGGCGGTACCGGTTCCAGTACTTGGTGACCTGTTTCGCCTCGGCCGTGACCCAGGCGTCATCTTTGGTGGACTTCACCTCAATCGCGCCCCGTGCGGGAAGCTGGCCCGGCAGGGGGTCGCCGTCGGAAAGGTGCTCGAACTGCTCAGCCGTGAAAAAGCCGCCGTCCGGCTTACCGGCGCCCCGGTTCGCGAGTTGTAGCACGCACTTTACCTTCGGCTTGAGTTTCCTGCCGACCTCGTTCAACAGCGCAGCAAGAGGGTGGTAGTAGGATTCCTCCTCCACTCCCGCGCCCGTGGAGCGAATATCACGCAGTTCCCGGAGGTAAGTTTCGAGTGGCGTCATGGATGAGAGATAGTTACCACAAGCGCATGGTCGTGGCAAGGGCATTGACCGGCGCTTGTGCCGCAGACTCTCTGAACCGCAAGACCCTGCGCTGCCTGGGGCAGGTGCGCGGGCCTCCCTTGCAGGGCCAAAGGGGACGCGATGTCTCTTGACAAACGAGAAGGATAGGCTATCATACTAGGCGGCTGGTGATGAACTCAGGATACAGGAGTCAGGAGACGCAAGAGTGGTTGCAGGGAGGAATAGTAAATTATGAATGGTGAATTGAATTACTTTGCTCTACATTGTTACCGGCTCCGGCCAATGGCGTTTCAATGGAGATCGACTTGGCGGGACTCTTACCCCGTGCCGCAGACTACGACAAGATGTCTTCTCGCTCAACGAAGGAACAAACGATAGTGACTTTAGAAAATGAGGGAATGACGCAGGAATGTCTATGAAAACAAAGGACCGGCTTTCAGCAGCCCAGGGCGACCCGGGAATGTTATAGAAAAAAAGGTAGTTACGCATTGAAGGCGGGAATGTTGTTGAAAAAACAGTAGTTAGCTTCTGGCAGGTGGGGAAGAACAGGAGGCAGGAGTCAGGACGAAGAGCATTTGCTCTCTGCCGGCTGCCTTCTGCTTACTGCCTGCTGCCTACTACGGTCGTAGGTGGTATGCGGGGAAGGACACTGTCAACTGTTGACTCTGGACTTCGGGAAGGAAGCCGCAAGGGAATGAACCTGGAGAAGATGCCGTAGTGCCGACCTAAAGGTCGGCGCTACACTTGGCGTTACACTCGGCGTTACACTCGGCGCTGCATTGGTCGCTACATTTGAAAAGGGGGTCGAACGGCAATGAGCATGGAAAAGGTTAGCCGGCGTAAGCTGTTGCAGTGTGCAGGCGCAGTGGCGGCGGCGACAGCCCTGAGTGGGTTTGCCCTGGAAGAGGGAGTCGCCGAACCCATTAACGATGGAGCGGCAGCCACTGGGCCGGCTTTCGAGTGGATCCGGTCCGTGCGGCTGATGATTGCGGAAGGCTACGCCCCGCCTTTCTTCCCTTCTCTGGATTACGAGCCGAAGAAGGCTTTGGACCTGACTCGCAGGCTGAACTGCAATGCGTTTCGTTATCCCACTTTCTCTTACGTCGCGTTCTTTCCCACCAAGACCAAACTTCCGCACCATCCGGAGCTAGGCGGGCGTGATCTACTGCGGGACACGCTGAATCTATTTCATGACGCGGGACTGAAGTTCGTGGCTTACAACCCGCTCAATCATCCCTTCATGGACACGGAGGCGGACGTCCCGGAGTATGGGGATTGGATACGCCGCGACGCCGAGGGACGGCCCATGACGACCCGCCACATGGGTTGGACTCGGTACTACGAAGGATGTCTGAACAGTCCCCTGCGCGATCAGATTCGGGAGAGAGTACGGGAAGTCGTCGCCAACTACCCGGTGGATATGATGTACTTCGACGGTCCTTACCAAGGTATGGAACAGAGGTTGCGCTATTGCCATTGCGAGTACTGTAAAGCGGCGTATCACAAGGCGAAAGGGAAAAACATCCCCGCCCAAGCGTTTCGCGGAGGTGGTGGCGGGTTTGGTGGCGGTGGGTATGGCGGCGGGGTTGGCGGCGGCGGTGGCAGCGCGACACTCGAAGACCGGATCGAGTACGAGCAATGGCTGGTGGAAGATGTCGTGCTCGGCTTTATGCACGAAATCTGCGACATGGTGCGCCAGGTGCGCAATGTTCCCATTGTCTACAACGACACCGGGTTGCTGGGCAGTGATTGGCGCGCGCGCGCCTTTCGCTACACGGACGGGTTCATGTTTGAGGCGGCGGACACGCCGGAGGAGAAGCTCTTTAACCTGCGCCTGGGCCAATCGACCGGCAAAGTGATTTGGACCTATATCAGCTCGCACACCGAATACAACGCCGAGCACCTGAGAGATAAGTCCGTTCACGGCTGGTACAGCACTCCGGTGGGAAGTGACAGATTGCTGCTCGATGCGGCCGTGGCCACCGCGGCGGGAGTCGGCTATTGCTACTGGGGCCTCAATCGCCTGTTCTATCTGCCCCAGGACGCTCCGTTTGACCGCTCGCTTCGCGGTCTCAAAGCGGCTTTTGATTTTGCGCAGCAGAACGACAGACTGCTGCAATCGGTAAGTCCCAAGCCGCAGGCGGGCATTCTGGTCGGAACGCAAGCCCTGCAATGGTACCAGGGCGGCTTGTTCTTTTCTCAAACCTACAGGAATTACTGCTACGGCGCCGGGCAACTCCTGAAGGATATTGGCTACGATGCCCAGGCGTTTTTGGATTACGAAATGACGGCAGAAAGGCTGGCCGATTACAAGCTCGTCTATGTGCCCAATGCTCCCTGCCTGAGCGACGCCCAATGCGCGATGCTGGCCAGTTACGTGGAGGGTGGCGGGAACTTGGTGGCAACGCACCTGACTTCGATTGCGGATGAGTTCGGAAGGCCGCGCCACAATTACGGTCTGTCGGAATTGTTTGGCGCGAGCCTGAAATCGTTTGAGCCTCTCGAGATTCCCGATCTCTATCTGCGCATCAAGTCCTCCGGCAACTTAATACCGCAAGATCCCCAGGTGATGTGGTTCGAAGCCGAGCCCGGGGCGGAGGTGCTCGCGGAGACTCACGATCGCGGCCATCGCAGCACCGTGGGACCTGCCGTGGTCACGCGGCGGCAAGGAAAAGGGCAGGTGATCTACATTGGCTCGGGCCTGGAAGCCGTTTATGAGGAGACCTTGAATGAGTCGCTGCGGGCCTACTTCCATTCGCTGCTCGATCCGATTCTCGCCTCCTCGCGAACTTATGAGCTCGAGTTCCGTCCCGGTCTGATGCCCCAGTTTGCATCCTCTCCGAACACTTTGCTTCTACACTTGCTGGCCAATACGGGGAACATCTGGAAAAAGCTTCTCGTGCAGGAAGAATTCCTGCCGGTCAAAAATGTGCGAGTGCGCCTGCGGCTTCCCCAGGGCCGGACTGCAAAGTCCGTGGCTCTGATGTGGAATGGGACGAAACCTGTCTGGAAGGTTCGGGATGGCTGGGTCGAACTGACCGTTCCCCAGGTGCAGGTTTATGAAGTGATTCGGGTGGATCTTGGCTCATGAAACTCTCGCACCCCTCCTTGCGATGGTTGATGATCGCTCTGGCTTTCTTCGCCACCGCCATCAATTATCTTGACCGGCAGACGCTTTCGGTGGCTGCGCCCATCATCATCGACCAGTTCCGGATGAGCCACGTGACTTACTCGCGCGTGGTGTTCGCTTTCATGCTGGCCTACACCATCGCCAACGGCGTTTCCGGCCCAGTCCTGGATCGGTTGGGAACCCGGCTGGGTTTTGCCTTGACGATGGCCTGGTGGTCTGCTGCCAGCATCCTGAATGCACTGGCGCGCGGGCCGTGGTCGCTGGGCGCTTACCAGTTCCTGCTCGGGGCGGGCGAGGCAGGCAACTGGCCGGCTTGCGTCAAAGTGGTAGCGGAATGGTTTCCAGTCAAAGAGCGCGCGCTCGCTTCCGGAATATTTAACAGCGGCTCCGCCGCGGGGGCGATACTGGCGCCGCCCGTGGTGGTCTGGCTTTTGCTTCATTACGGATGGCAGCAGGCTTTCGTTTGGGTGGGAGCTCTCGGCGGCCTCTGGTTAGCGGTCTGGGCGTTGGTCTACCACACCCCCGAGGGGGTGAAGCAGGAAGTAGCGCCGCCCCACATTTCTCCCTGGAAGTTGTTCCGTACGCGGTTTCTCTGGAGCTTCACCCTCTCCAAGGTTTTCCTTGATCCCGTGTGGTACTTCTACATTTTCTGGTTTCCGGAATACCTCAAGCGGGCCCGCCATTTCAGCATGGCCTCAATCGGAAAGTACGCCTGGATCCCGTTTATGGTGGCGGGCCTCGGGAACATCCTGGGCGGCTGGCTTTCCGGTTTCATGCTCCAGCATGGGGTTTCACTTAACATGGCTCGCAAGGGCGGGGTCACGCTTTTTGCCGCGCTCATGACCAGCGCCATTCCGGCTGTTTTAGTGCGGGACGCGGGGACTTCCATTGCCCTCGTGTCGCTGGCCATGCTCGGATACACCGGGTGCTGCTCGATCATGCTGGCATACCCCGCCGATGTGTACCCCAAGAACCTGGTGGGCTCAATCTGGGGACTGGCCGGCGTGGGCTCAGGGTTTGGCGGCATGATCTTCGCTCTCCTCACCGGCTTCGTGGTCGACCACTTCTCGTATGTGCCCGTTTTCATTGGCTTCGGCATCATGCCGCTGGTGTGCGCGGGCATCATCTGGACTCTGCTCGGCCCCATATCGCCCTTATCTTCAGGGTTGGATTTCACCAAGGCTACGTGACGGGGGAGAACAAATCTCGGGGAGTGGTGGCGCTGGTCACGGGATCGAGCCGGGGGATCGTCTCGTCCTTCGGCGCCTTCCATCAAAAAGAACGGCGACGCGACGCCCGCCCTTGACAGGCGCTTCCCACGTCTGAGGATTCGATGGGCGTCTTGCGGCCGGGTTCGCCGCAGCGCCCGGGCCAGTTTGATTCCACTTTGATTCTGTCGGCGGCTGCATTAAGATGGAACAAGCTAATTGAATCGATACTGGGACTTGAGCTCAAGCGGGATTTCGACAAAATAGATACCCGGGGTATCAAGGCATTGCCTTCGCTTGTGAGTGTACTTCCCCTCTTCGTGTCGTTGAGCTTCACTGCCGGGCTTGCGGCTTATCCGGCGCAGGCAAACCCTGAACCCACGTCCCCACGCCCGGCGAAGAAAGCACCCTCACAGCCGGCGGTAGGCCAGCGGAGCTTTGAGTCGCATTGTGCCTCCTGCCATGGCTTGGATGGACGCGGCGGCGAGCACGCCCACGGCATCGCCACTCCCCGCGCCGCCGGAGCGCTCGAAGATCCGGCGCTTTCCCGGATCATTCGCGGGGGAATTCCTTCCCAAGGGATGCCGTCTTTCGACTCTCTATCCGAGCCGGAAATTCACGCCATTATCACCCACCTTCGTCTCTTGACGGGGAAGAGCGCGGTTCGACCGCTGAAAGGAAATTCGATTCGGGGCGAGCAATTATTCTTCGGAAAGGCCCGCTGCGGCGATTGTCACATGATGCGCGGCAAGGGCGGCTTCATTGGATCGGACCTCACGGACTTCGCTGCGTCGCATTCCATCGACGAACTCCACCGGGCGATCATCAATCCCGATCAATGGATCCCGCCGGCCCGAAATGTGGTGACTGTAACCACGCTGTCGCAGGAGCGTGTCGCGGGCCTGGTTCGCAACCAAGACAACTTCTCGCTTCAGGTGCAAGACGCGGACGGAGTTTTTCATCTGTTCCTAAAGTCGCAAATCGCGAAAGTTGACCGCGAGCCTCGCTCCCTGATGCCAGGGGATTACGGAACACGGTTGACGCCGGCAGAGTTGGACGATTTGATCAGTTTTCTCTTTGGCGGAGCGCCCGCTCCCGCGCCTGGCTCTACCGGCGCGGGCCCATCCGCGCGACGGCAAGCGCCGAAGAAACCACCAAAACCTGAATCAAATTGACGCGGCCCGCGGCGAAGAAGCAGGTCAATGGAGAAGGCGGTGAAAGTTTGAGGTCACGAGGATGATCGAGATGCGAGACCAGAGCATTCGGGTTCTCATCATCGCCGCCTGTCTGGGTTCGGCGTTTGCGGCCGCACAGGAGCGTGAGGCGCCGGTCTCTGTCCGCATGGATTTTCCGCCGCAGCGCCTTTTGGTCGCGCCACCTGCCCAAGATTGGCCCTCGTACAATGGCGACTACACCGGCCGACGCTACAGTGCGCTTGACCAGATCAATCCTGACAATGTTCACCGGCTGCGCGCCCAGTGGATATTTCACTCCACCAATTCCAACTCGCTGGAGGTTACGCCGGTGGTGGTGGGCGGGGTGATGTACGTCACCTCCGCGAACGACGCCTTCGCGCTTGATGCCCGCACCGGCCGCGTGCTCTGGAGCCATGCCCGTCCCCTGTCCCAGGGCTTGGTAGACGATGCCGCCGCACACCACAATCGCGGTGTCGCCGTATGGCACACACGCCTGTTCATGGAAACTGATAATGCCCATCTGCTTTGCCTGGACGCTCGCTCAGGCCATTTGATCTGGGACGTTGAGTACGCTGATACTCGCAAGAATTACGGCGCCACCAGTGCTCCTCTGATCGTGAAGGACAAAGTCCTGGTGGGGACCTCGGGAGGCGACGATGGGGTGCGTGGCTTTCTCGCGGCTTTTGATCCCGAGAGCGGCAAAGAGGTGTGGCGTTTCTGGACGATTCCTGCGCCTGGAGAACCGGGTTCCGAAAGCTGGCCAGGTAACGCTTATCTACTCGGTGGCGGGACGACGTGGATGCCCGGGACTTACGACCCTGAGTCAAATACTCTTTTTTGGGGAACCAGCAATCCCGCTCCCGATTTTGTTGGCGACGCTCGCCCCGGCGACGACCTTTACACCGATTGCGTCTTGGCCCTGGACCCCGACACCGGGAAGCTAAAATGGCACTTCCAATTTACGCCGCATGACCTCTTCGACTACGACGCGACGGAGACTCCCGTGCTCGTTGACCTGTCCGTCGATGGGCAGGTTCGAAAGTTGTTGGTGGAGGCAAACCGCAACGGGTTCTTCTACCTTCTCGATCGCACCACGGGCAAGTTTCTTAGCGCCACGCCCTTTGTCGAGAAGCTGAACTGGGCGAAAGGGATTGATGAGCATGGCCGGCCCATCCGCACCGGGGTGCAACCGACGCCCCAAGGCGTGAAGGTCTGCCCTTCGCTCGCCGGCGCCACCAACTGGATGTCTCCCTCTTACAACCCCTCGACGCAACTATTCTATTTCATGGCGCTCGAGGACTGTGACATCTATATTGCCGGCAAAAGCAAGCAAACCTTCAAACCCGGTCAGACCTATTACAGCACCGGAACCAAGCGCCCTCCCCGCGAGTCCGGCCAGAAGATCCTTCTCGCCTTTGATGTGGCGACGGGCAAACCCGTGTGGCGCTACCCGCAGGTGGGGAGAGGAGATTCCTGGGGCGGAACAATGACCACCGCATCGGGCTTGGTCTTCTTCGGGGATGACGCGAGCGAATTCGAAGCCGTGGATGCCCGGACAGGAAAAGCCCTGTGGCACTTTAACACCGGTCAAACGCTCCATGCCTCGCCCATGAGCTACAGCGTTAACGGTGTCCAGTACGTTTCGATCGCTTCAGGGAGCGACTTGTTTTGCTTCGCTTTACCTCCGGAGTAATGCCGATGAAGCCGGCGGCGAGAGCGCGGTTTGGCACTATAGTGTCATTATGAACGCCGATATTGCTGAACACGGAGGTATGGATATTCTGAGAATCCCCGAAGGGGATTGATAAAGTAGCCGGGGGCAACGCCCCCGGAAACGGGCGACCACACGCGGCCCGACCCTGAGGGGGGCGAATGTGAGTGATAACGCCACCGTTCAAGGGGCCTCCAGCCAGGTCTATACGACCCCTTCAGGGTCGGTCGGTTTCCAAGATAGTCTTCCGAGGGCGTTGCCCTCGGCTACTATATGGCCCCCTTGCAGGGCATGGAGCGCGTCTCGATTTCGGCCTCACGGGAACGGCGGTGTGCAAAGGGATCGCTCATCCAGCTCAGTCGCCCTCTGTGCCCAGCGAAAGAAATGGGCAAGGATCATGGCCAGCCGTGGGAGGGGTCGAGGCGCAGTGAAGATGGAAGCCCAGCCGCTAGGAAAAATGCAAGTCGCAGGATCAAAAGATGGGGGTGGAGTGTATACTGATTCGGACCTGGGAGTCCAAAATGGAAATCCCACGTCATATCGTCGCGTGCGGGAAGGAGACCTAATCGTGAGCAATGAAGTGGATCGCAGAACATTCTTAAGCCGGTCGGCGGCCTCGCTGGCTGGTCTGGCGCTCGCGGAAGACGCTTTGGCGGAGCAGGCTTCTTTCTCCGGAAATTCGATCCGACTCGGGTTTGTCGGCGTGGGCAACCGCGGCTCCTACCATTTGGATTGCGCCCTCGGCATGGAGGGAGTGAATGTCATAGCCGTATGTGATATCGACGACAAGGCTCTCTACCGCGCCAAGCGCTGGGTCGAGGAGGCGGGACAACCGTCCCCGCACATCTATGGAGAAAGCCGAGCCGCGTACAAGGATCTGTGCGCGAAAGAGACGCTGGATTGCATCATATGCTGCACCCCATGGGAATATCACGCCCAGGTCTGCGTGGAAGCCATGAAGAACGGCAAGAACGCCGTCAGCGAGGTTCCTATCGTGATCACGCTCGACGAAGCCTGGGAGATCGTCGAAACTCATGAAAAAACCAGGAAGTGGGCCACCATGGGGTTGGAGGGCTACGGCGATCTTACCCTGATGAACATGATTCGGAAAGGGCTGTTGGGAGAAGCCCTGCATGCCGAGGGCGGTTACGTGCATGACCTGCGGATGGTGAAGTTCAACCCGCTCGAAGAACCCTGGCGCTTGCAGCATTCCCTCACGCGCAACGGCAATCTCTATCCGGATCACCCCATGGCGAGGATCTTGCGCCTGCTGGATATCAACCACGGAGACAGGTTCGATTCCCTGGTATCGATGAGCACGAGGTCCGTGTCACTCAACCGGTATGCATCTTTGAAATACGGCGAGAACAGCCAGTACGCCAAAGTTAAATTCGCCCAGGGCGACGTGAATGCTACGCTGCTGCACACCGCGGGTGGCAAGATGTGCACGCTGAACTTCGATACCGAAACGCCGCACCCGCGCGAATTCTTCCGCTTGCAGTGCACCAAGGGCGTCTACCAGCAAGGCACAATGCTCCGCCCGCCGGCCCAACCCGGACAACCGACCCAATCCGCCGCCCGTGCGCCGGGATTGGGCATGGGTATTTCCGGGATGATCTACGTTGACGGCAGGACTCCCGAGGACGACCAGTGGGAGTCGGCAGAGCCCTACTACCGTGAATTCCAACATCCCTTCCTGAAGTCTTTCCAGCCCAAGCAAAGAAAAACCGCGCTGCGTGGGCACGGTGGCGGCGCCACCACCACGCCTGTGAACTGGGAAAGGCTGGTAGCCGCGCTGCGCAACAACCGCATGCCGGATTGGGATGTCTACGATTCCGTGACCAGCAGCGCCATCTCACCCCTGACTGAGAAGTCGGTGGCAGGCGGCAGTATTCCCGTTCAGTTCCCGGACTTCACAAAGGGAAAGTGGCAGACGGCCAAACCCTACGATGTCGAGTAAGGCAACAGGCTAAGAGCCGCGGGTGCAAATCGCTGGATGAGAAGCCTCGTTAAGGGATCTGCCGGGAAGTGGCTTGGGCGTGTGCTGCTTATCGAATTGCTCTTCGGTGATTGGGCCAGGTATGCGCCACCCGCATTCCTTTCAAAAGGTCAATGAGTTGTGTCCGCCGCTCCAGAAGCATGCATAGCTTTCGGCATCGCCCCTCCACTGGCGATGCCCGGTCCCACTTCAAGAGCCTGCACTATGGCCTCCCGAGGACAGCCGTTGACCTTATCCCCCACCAGGCGTATCGCGATGACTCCGTTTCGAGGCTGGATGTTGTTATAAACCAGGTCGACGGCCTTTTGGGCGCCGCCGGCGCTGGCAAAGACATCGAAACCCTCCGCCCTCTTCTCGTCGTTCACGAACACTGTGATGCCCCGCTGGTTCGGTCCTGAGTAGTGGGTTTCCGCGAACTTGAGAATGACGTGATAGCTCCCTGGCCCCACCGTGACGTTAATGGTGAAATCGGCCGCGTGTACGCCGTATCGATAAAGCTCGGGGTCTGATGTGCTCTCGACAAAAACCGCCTGGCGCATTGTCCACCACGTCTTCGCGACCGAATCTGTTAAAGCACCCGTGCGCGCAATGAACTCCGCACCGGGCCGCCAGGCGTTGCCTTTAGCATCCACGTATTCGGAGCGTTTGGAATAGCCGAAAATCATGCGCTGCGCATCTGCCGGTCCGCCCCCTTCACCCCAACCGCTTTCGCCACGGGCAGAGGAATACTGCACCGCATCGACATAGACTTCATTGCCCTTGGACAAGGGATCGTGCTCTCCGCGCAACACAATTCTGATTGTGTGCGGGCTGTTCGACAGCCCGTTCTTGTAATACAAAATCTGCTGAAAAAGGGGCAAGTTGCCGTAGCAGTCGATGGGCACAAGCTGGCGAACGCTATCCATGTACACATCAGCCACGCCTCCACGCGGGCTTACCCGCCCCACGAGTCGAACCTGGTTGCCGGTAAATGCATAGCTCAGGCTGGCCCCAGCTTGGCTCGCCAGGTGTGAACTGCCGCCATAGTCATTGGGGGCTGTTGAAACGCGCCAATGCTCGTCGAACTCGATTTGCCGATCGTCGGCCATGGTTTGTGGGTCGCGACCACTCACCTCCACGTCGGTGCTGCCGTCGTGCCTGATCGAAACGATGGAATCGCCTCCCTCAAGGCTTTCGACGGCATACCCGGTGGCGGCCAGATCAGAGCGGCGAGCAAGGTTATTGCCACCCGCTGCAACCCGAGCAGGGGCGTAAGCGAGGCGAAGAACGTCAACACTTCCAGCCGGCGCGTCAAAGGTCGAATAGCGGATCCTGTCCTTGCCGTATATCACCTTTCGCACCACCTCGGAACTTCGCATAATGTGGTTTTCCCGGTTGGCGCCCATGATTTCCGGCAGCCACCCCATCGTTCTAAGCACGTGGACAAGCGCCATCGGATGAGCGATCTTGAACCAACGCTTGCACACCAAGCTCCCCCCATCGATGAGGTCCATGGATTCCCCGGTCTCCAGAGCATCATACGTCGCCAAGAGCTGCGACCGCCGCGCAATTTCTCCGGCCCACTCACTCCGGGCTTCCGCCGCATAGCGGGCAAAGACGGCGGCTATTTCCATGGGGCCATACCAGAGCGAGCGTTCGCAGCAGCCCGAAGATTCCGGGTAGGCCCACGCTCCGCTGTAGGTGTCGCCATTCGACGTGGGGCTCACGCTGGTGTGGTTCAAGAAGAGGGAAAGAATATTGCGAACGTCATTCTTCCAGTTCCTGAAGTTGACCTTATTCTCCATCAGATAGGTGGCGGCAAATTCGGTTACGTTTTCCGCTTGCACAGGATCTTCCCAGTCCCAGTAGTTACGACCCCACGTATCGTCGAGCGCCCAGGTGGGCAAGAGAACATCCGTCAAATAATCCCGCCCCGCATCGCGCGCCGCCACGATTTCGCCGTTCGCACCGCGGTAGCCGGTCCGAATCAATTCATCCAGAAAGCTCAAAATGAAGATGATTCCTCCCGTTTGAACCCCATTCATGCCGGGGCCCGCGTTATCGGCATAACGGCCCCAAGGCGCTCGTTCCCGGTCGCGATTGCGCTTCCTGGCCAGCAGGTCGGCCCAATGCTTCGCCGCTTCGTACCAACGAATATTGCCGGTCATCTCGTAGGCGCGGACAACCTGCAACCCGACCTCGGCCACAATATCCAACTGAATCTTTCCGTTCCCGCTCTCCAGATTATCGTTGGGGCCCAGCTTGCAGTCTCCGTAGCGAGCGCCCAAGGTTGGAACGCTAATCAGAAAATTCGGCCAGCCGTGACTTGGGCCGGTCTCGCAGTGGTCAACCAGATAGTCTGCTGTGGAGGTGATGATTCTGAACGCAGCAGGATCACCTGAGTATCTGTAGTATTCGATCATGGCAGCCAGGATATAAGCTGCACGCTGCCCGAGGTCGCCGTTCGCCCAGTCCTTCTCGGCCAATACGGTGATTTGCCCGTCGGAATCAATGTTCCAGGTTCCGTCGTACACGAATTCCGGCGCCGCGATGGGGGCCCGGTCGCGGCCCACCCAGGGGTAGCGCTTCAGGGTTTCGGCGGCGATTCGGACGCGATAATCGTACTGCCCGTTTTGCCCTCGATACCAGGGGGCGATAACGCCGTACTTGTCTTCCACAGCATCGTGGCCGTAATAGTGCTTTTGTGTCGTGGCTGCATTGGCGAACAAGGCGAACTGAAGGCCGAACACCGCACACAGAAAGACCTTGGCTAGGGACATGATTCGAAACTCCTGGGGTCAGACCCTTTCAATCAGGCTGAGAGTCTAGGGCGGGGGCTAGGGCTTGTCAAACTGCAAATGATCGCCTTAGCCTATGTTTGGGAGGAAAATCGCGGACCCAGAGAATAGGCTTCTGCGCCAGCCAGCCAGTTCTTGACAATGTTCACGGGGCGCTGCCTGTAGGGGTACGGCTTGCCGTACCCTCCTGGTTCGGTCGCGCGACAAAAATGAAAAGGGTACGGCAAGCCGTACCCCTACAACCAGCGTGGCAGAGCCGCTGGCTGAGCATAAATAGCAGGATTATTCCGTCACGCTTTGCACGGCCTCGGCATAGTTCAGCACGCGTCCGCCATGTTCCTTCTGATAAGTCTCTGCCTCCGGGCGCGTCTTAAACGCCACCAGCGTGGGCAGACAGCGGTCGTAATCGCGTACAGAAACGCCTTGGGGTTGCCGCTGAACGGCTGCGCCGTGCATCGCGCAGTACTCGATGTTCCCGCCCTCGTCGTAGTAGGCCGTGTCGGCGGGGATTGACTCGCCGGAAGTCAAATCCGTAGCCCAAAGCTTCTTAATTTTGCCGGGATGATCTGCCGCGTAGTGCAGCCCGCAACGAGGGCAGCAAGCGTGTTCCGTGTGATTGTCCGTCTGGACTAGAAAAGACATTCCGCCATGCATGGCGCGGCCACAGATGTTGCAGAAGTCCGGGTTGGGCCTTGTCTCATGGCGATAGGCGAAGTAGCTTGCAAGGCCGATAGCCGCGAGAGCCAGAAACGTGACCAGCGTCTCCTTCAGTTTCATGGTTTCTTCCCCACCGAGGTGAAGAAGTTGCGTCCGGCACGGTATGCGAAAGCACGCCTCATGGTTTTTAGGCCCGGAGGGCCGCACGAATTTAGCCCAGGGCGCAAAGCCCTGGGGAGCGCCCCGTTATAAAGAACCCTGTAGCCCCACCAGGGGCGTAGGAACGCCAGGAACCCTTCTTTCGCCCCTTCCGGGGCTGGCTGCGGCGTCGTATTGCCAGCTTCACATTTGACCTCGGAGACATTCTTATCTCAGGCTCGGTTTCACTTCGAAGTTCCATTTCCATACAGCATAAATGGCCGGGTAAACAACCAGTTCCAAGATGAATGAGGTGAAAATGCCACCGATCATGGGGGCGGCGATGCGCTTCATGACGTCGGAGCCCGCCCCCGTTGACCACATGATAGGAAGAAGCCCCATGAACATGCACGTCACAGTCATTACTTTGGGCCGCACCCGCTTCACAGCCCCATGCAGAATGGCCTCCTTCAGGTCTTGCCAGCTCTTGAGCCGCCCCTCCCTCTGCCATTCATGATAAGCCAAATCGAGGTAGAGCAACATGAAAACCCCGGTCTCTGCATCCACTCCCATCAAGGCGATCAGCCCCACCCATACAGCAATGCTCATATTGTACCCCAGACCATGCAATAGCCAGATAGCCCCAACGGCGGAAAAGGGAACGGCCAGGAAGACAATCATGGTTTTCACAACTGACTTGGTGTTGAGATAAAGCAGCAAAAACACGATGAAGATCGTGATGGGGACCACCAGGGTCAGGCGCTGGCGGACGCGTTGGAGGTACTCATACTGGCCGCTCCAACTCAGGCTGTAACCAGGTGGCAAGTGCGATTCCACTTTCTCTTGAACGACGTGGCGGGCCTCGTCCACGTAGCTGCCCAGGTCGCGACCGGCCACATCCACGTACACGTAACCGCTGAGCAGACCGTTTTCGTCGCGAATCATTCCAGGGCCCTCCACCATGCGGATGTCCGCGAGCTGGGCCATTGGAATCTGCGCTCCCGAAGGAGTTGAAACCAACACGCGTTGGAGGGCCTCCACGTTGCTGCGGTAATCGCGGAAATAGCGAACGCTTACGCCGTAGCGCTCCCGCCCTTCGACGGTGGTGGTGACATCCTCGCCACCTACGGCGGACATAATGTATCCCTGCACCCCATCCACGGTAAGCCCGTAACGCGCCAGCGCGTCGCGTTTCAGATCGAAGTCCAGGAAGTACCCTCCGCTTGTCCGCTCGGCGTACACACTGCGCGTGCCCGGAACCTGCGCCAGGGCCCGCTCGATTTCCTGGCCGATGGTTTGAATCTTGTTTAGGTCGGAGCCGTAGACCTTCACACCCACCGGAGTTCGCACCCCCGTGGTAAGCATGTCAATGCGATTGCGGATGGGCATGGTCCAGGCATTGGTGGTTCCCGGGATTCTGAGCGCCTGGTCCATCTCGTCCACCAGTTCCTCCTGGCTGATATGGTCCGGCCAGGTGTGGCGTAAGATTCGCTTCAACCAGGCCGGGGCCCAAGGGGAATACCAGCGCTGTTCCGGCCGCCAGCGGTCTTCCGGTTTCAGGACGACCGTGGTCTCCATCATCGATAACGGAGCGGGGTCAGTGGAGGTTTCGGCCCGACCCGCCTTGCCGAAAACCCGCTCGACTTCCGGAAAGCTCTTCAGCACACGGTCCTGAATCTGCAAAAGGCGCTGTGCTTCGGTCACCGAGATTCCGGGAAGGGTGGTGGGCATGTAGAGAAGTGTGCCTTCGTTCAAGGGCGGCATGAATTCGGACCCCAGGCGATTGAAAACCGGCACCGTCACAACCACGATGGCGACTGCGGCCGGGATCACAGCCCACCTGAAGCGCAGCGCCATCTCGGCAACGGGGTAATACACCTTCATCAAAAAGTGGCTGAGGGGATGCTTGTCCTCGCGGTGGATCTTCCCCACCAGGACGGCGTTAACCATCCGGGCAAGGAAACGGGGGCGGAAATCAAAGCGGTTTGCGTGCGTGAAAAGCAGGCGCATCGCCGGGTCAAGGGTGATGGCGAGGACGGCGGCGATGGCCATGGAGAAATTCTTGGTAAATGCCAAGGGCTTGAAAAGCCGGCCCTCCTGAGCCTCCAAGGCAAAGATGGGCATGAACGAGACGGCAATCACGAGTAACGAAAAGAAACTAGCCCCTCCAACTTCCTTCACAGCTTCCACAACGACTTCGTGATAGTCCCGTTTCCTCCCTTGTGCGTCCCATTCTTCCAGCTTCTTATGGGTCTGCTCGACCACTACGACTGCCGCATCCACCATGGCGCCGATGGCAATGGCGATCCCGCCCAGGGACATGATGTTGGACGTGACGCCGACCAGCTTCATGGGAATAAACGAAATCAGCACGGTGATGGGGATGGTAAGGATCGGGATCAAGGCGCTGGGGATGTGCCACAGGAAGATCAGGATGACGATGCTGACAATGGAAATTTCCTCGATCAGCGTGTGCTCGAGCGTATTGATTGAGCGCAGGATCAGATCGGAGCGGTCATAAGTGGTCACGAGTTTGACGCCGGGAGGGAGCGAAGGACGAATCTCCTCCAGCCGGGCTTGTACGCGCTCGATCACCTTGAGCGCGTTCTCCCCGTGGCGCATGATGACCACGCCCCCCACCACGTCGCCTTTGCCGTCCAGGTCGGCGACGCCGCGCCGCATGTCAGGTCCCAAGGTGACTTGCCCGATGTCCTGCACGGTTACGGGCGTGCCCGTCATGGGATTCACTCCCACCACAATCCGGTCCAGATCCGCGACCGAACGCGCGTAGCCGCGTCCGCGCACCATGAACTCACGGTCTGAAAATTCGACCAGCCGCCCACCCACGTCATTGTTGCCCTGCCGTACTGCCTCGGTGACTTTCTCCAGTGGGATTCGGTAGGCGGAGAGCGCATTGGGATCGACCTGAATCTGGTATTGGCGGACCATGCCGCCAATCGGAGCTACTTCCGCAACGCCCGGAACGCTTTGCAGGTAGTAGCGCAGATACCAATCCTGGAACGACCGCAACTCTTCCGTACTGTGCCGCCCGGTATTGTCCACCAGTGCGTACTGGAAAACCCAACCGATGGAGGTAGCATCCGGACCCAATCCCACCTGCACACCAGAGGGCAAACGAGGCGTGATCTTGGAAAGGTATTCCAAGGAGCGAGACCGCGCCCAGTAGATATCCGTTCCTTCGTCGAAGATGATGTAAACGTAGGAATATCCAAAGTCTGAAAAGCCCCTGATGTCCTTCACTTTCGGGGCGCCGAGCATGGCCGTGATAATCGGATAGGTCACTTGGTCTTCCATGACGTTCCGGGCTGCGATCCCAACGCGAATAAATGATGACCTGCGTGTCCGAAAGGTCCGGAAGGGCATCGAGCGGGACGTTGTGGAGCGACCACCAACCCAGCAGGACGGCAACTCCCACGGACAGGAACACCACGAACTTGTTTTTTGCGCAGAAATCAATAATGCGGTTGATCATGGCTTTTTCCTTGTGATTCCATCCCCGGCATGCCCGCCATTCCCTCGATGGACTGGCGGAGGTTGCTTTCGGAGTCGATCAGGAAGTTCGCGCGTGTAACAACATGTTCGCCGGCTCGCAGACCGCTCAGGATGGCGATGTAATCCTGCGTGTGCTCACCGACCGTCACTTCATGCGGAACGAACGAGCCATTGCCGAGATCAATGAAAACCACCTGACGCGTGCCGGAGTTGAGGACCGCATCAACCGGCACTGTCAGGGGCCGGCCAAAAGACTTGTGCAGGTCCACGTTCACAAACATTCCGGGCTTCAGCTTTAACTCGGGATTGGGAAATTCCAGGCGCACTGTCCCGGTGCGCGTGTCGGCTTTGACTTCGGGATTGATAAAAACAAGCCGGCCCTTCCAGGAGGCGCCGGGCAGGGATTCCGTGGTCATCGTTGCTTCCTGGCCCAAGCTGACCGCGGGCATTTCAAATTCGTAAACATCTGCCTGCACCCAGACCCGGCTGAGATCCACCAGCTTGTAGAGTTCCGTGTCCGGCGTCACGTACTGATTGGGATAGGCCTTGCGTTCCATAACATATCCCGAGGCGGGCGCGTAAATGGTAATCTCGTGCTGAGCTTTGCCCGTTTCCTCTAATTGTCCGATTTGCGCATCGGTCAGATCCCAGAGTGCGAGCCGACGGCGCGCAGCCTCGAGCAGGGACTCGGTCCCTGAGGAAACCTCCTGGTATGGGCTGCTTGCCAATGACTTGCGGGCTCGCAACGCCAGCAAATACTCCTGCTCGGTGGCGAGCAGGTCGGGGCTGTAAATTGTGAACAACGGTTCTCCCTTTTCGACGGGTTGCCAGGTGTAATCCACGAAGACTTTCTGGATCCATCCGTTGACCTTCACGTGTACGTTGGACAACCGCGTTTCGTCAATGGCGACCTGGCCCACAGTACGGATCGTCTTTTCGATTGGGCGGTACTCAGCCATCGCTGTAGTCACCCCCATGAGCTGCTGGCGGGCTGGGCTAATTTGGACCGCGCCGGGCGGCAACGTCCCCAGGGCAGCAGTCTGCTGCTCGTCGGCGTAGACCGCGACCAGCTTCATCCCGCAATCCGGCGCAATGCCCGGTTGGTTGGACTTGTACCAGGGATGCATAGGGTCCTGGTAGTAGAGGATTTTCCGACCGCTGGAATCCGTGGTGGGCAGGAGCGAGGCCGGAGAACTCGGTCGTGAGGTCAGAAGGCCGGCCAGCTTTTCACGCGCAGGTCGCCAGACAAAGCTCAAGGTCACAAGCAAACTGACCAAGCCCGCGCCGGCCAGGAATGCGGTAATCCTGCTTCCAGTCTCTCTTCTTTTTTCCATGGTCCACCTCTTCGTTCTGAAGGCCCTCAGCTATCAGCTGTCAGCTTTCAGCAAACCGTGGTGGGTTGGGAGTTCGCTGAAGGCTGAGAGCTGATAGCTGACAGCCGTTCTTACTGAATCAGATTCAGAGCTGTAAGCTCTTCCAAACGAGCCAACGCCTTCTCGTGGTTGGCGATTTGTTGCTTGGCGCTCAGTTCATAGTCGAGCCGCGTGGTAAAATTGCCGAGAACGTTCAGGAAATCCACGGCCCCGGTTTCATAGCCGGAAATTGAGGATTCCAGCGCAAGTGAAGACTGCGGGACAATCCCTTGCGAGTAGAGTTTCAGAAGCTGCTCGGAAGCTTGCACGTCTAGGAACTCCTGTTTGACGCGGTAGCGGAGCATGGTCAAGGCATTGGCTTCCGTCTGCCGGGAAGACTCCAGATTCGCTGCCGCTTCGGCGATGGCCATGGCCTGCTTTCTGTGGCGGAAAATCGGCAGCGAAGTCGAGAGCGTAATGCCGTACATGTCCGGCAGGCGGTCGCGCTGCATGTAGGCGTAGCCGACGCTGAAGTCCGGACGGACCTCTTTTTTCGCCAGATCCACTGCAAGGCGGTTCTCTGCCACCATCACCCGCTGCTGTTTCAGAGCCGGGTAGTTCGACTGGGCAGCGGCCTGAAGTTCATCGAGTGATGAGCTGAGGCTGCTGGGGCCGACCTCCCCGCGCGTACCTAGGGGCGTTTCCAGCGGGAGGTTTCGGAGGCTGTTAAGCTGCGCCTGGAAAGTCTGCTGCGATTGCTCCAGCACGGTCTGCCGCTCGATGAGCCGCGTCAGTTCCACCTGCGCTTTGAGAACATCCTGTTGTGCAGCTTTGCCAAC
Source organism: uncultured Acidobacteriota bacterium (assembly GCA_963832915.1). Classification (GTDB taxonomy): domain Bacteria; phylum Acidobacteriota; class Terriglobia; order UBA7540; family UBA7540; genus CAVROP01. The sequence goes on along the minus strand of CAWHWE010000074.1, from coordinate 68,280 downwards.
GGAGTAACGGATTTCGGCAATCTTCTCGAACTTTTCCAAAAGCTCGCGGTCCTTTTGAAGGGTGGAAAGACTCTGCTCGGTAAACCAGAGGTCGAAATAAGCCTGTTTCACTTCCGCCGCAATCCGCCGCCACACGGCTTCGCAAGCCAAAGTTTCCGCGTCCGCATCACGTGAGGCGATTCCGGTCCGAAGGCGTGTCTTGCCGGGATAGAGAATCTCCTGCTCGGCCATGAACTGGCGGGCGCTGGAAGGGTCGCCGGCCATGACTGTAAACGGTGGAAGGACGTTGCCGGCGTAGCTCACCGAAAGCCTGGGGTCAGGCCAGGCGCCAGCCTGCGGAACCCGCGCGCGCTTGGCTTGAACAGCGCGCTTGGCAGCCTGAATTTCCGGATTGCGGTTCATTGCTTCCTGAGTCAACGTCGTAAGGCTGGCAAGTCCTTTGGGCTCGGCAGGCACGCTGCTTGGTCCTTGGGATTGTGAAAAGAGGCGCGGTGGCGCAAAGAGAAAGATCAGAAAGATGATCCAGGGGCGCATGCTCGAATCTCCATTCCGGTTTCTTTAACCAAGGGCCTGTTGCGAAATAACCGTTACGTCGTCTGCGGCGCGACCCCCTCACCCGTCCCGCTCCGGCCGGTGAAAGCGCCGGTAGCGGGACACCCTCTCCCCCCAAGCTGGGAGAAGGCAGTAAATCCGAATCGCCTCTCCCCTCGCCCCTTTGGGGGAGAGGGGATGGGGGGTGAGGGGGTTCTGCGGTCAGACATGGAACAGTTACTCCATGGCAAGGCCCAAGTTGACTAAGGCGATTTTTCGTTCTGGTTCTCTACCCATTTCCCGCGGGCAAGAGAATCAACAAAAACAAATGGGGTGAGTAATGCGGAGTGTTTCAGATCAGGAGCAGACAACTCTGGAGCAGAGGGGTGAGGGGAGGCAACGTGAGGCCGGAAGACCTAAGCCTCTCGGGCCGCCTTTCGACGAGTGGTGGAATTGAGTCAGCCGCGTGCTTCGTTTCAATCGGCAGGATGGCCTCGGAGCGCTCCGTCCCACGCGTGACTTCCGCCACCGAACTTCGGAGGGTCAAGGTCATTGCCAGGCAGCATTCAGGGACAGCAGAACGGGACGGAAGCGACTTGCCCTTTGGGGTGGGGCAGCAGTCGTGGCTCGGATGGGGCCGCGAGAAACACACTTCACGCAGACCCGAGAACTGCAGCAACAACACACCGAGCAAGATGTAACTCAAATACTTCAAAATTAATCCTCAAGCGCCATTCTACTCCAGCAACGAACCACAAGCAAGACGGATTACAACGGCGGTGATGTCAAGCTGCTTGTGTGAAAAGCCGGAGGGTGCGATTTTTCCATTCCGGATTCTCATTGAGGCCATTGAAGATCGCATAGATGATGCGGTTGACACTGGCCACGTTGACGAAGCAGACCATCGGTCGCGTGCGGCGGCGGACTTCCACGAAGCAGCGCTCGATGACATTCGTGGTCCGCAGCTTTCGCCAGAGGTGCTTGGGAAAGTCGAAGAAGCTGAGCAATTCCGGCAAATCCTTCTCCAACTGCTTCACCATCGACGTGTAGATGCCCTGCCAGCGCGCTCGGAACCTTCGAAACGCCTGGTTGGCTTGCCGCTGACTGTCCGCGCCATAGATGGCCTGCGCACCGGCTTTGACCGCGTCATAGTCGCGCTTCCGCACCTTCTCCAAGATATTGCGCATCTTGTGCACCCAGCAGCGCTGATGCTTCACGCGCGGGTAGACCGTCTGCAGCGCCCCGGCCAGTCCCGCGCAACCGTCGGTGACGATCAGCAGCAGACGGTTCCCGGTCAGGCCGCGTGTATAGAGATGGTGGAGAAATCCCTCCCAGGCCGTCTGGCTTTCTCCCTGACTGCGTAGAAAGGCGAGCAACTGCCGCCGCCCATCGTGCTTCACGCCGTAGGCCACCAGCATCTGCACGCGCTTTCGCCCGCCCGGCCGCCGCACTCGCAGGCTCACTCCGTCCAGGAACAAGTAGGCCCACTCGTCCTTCAAGGGCGCCTGCTGGAAGGCCTTCACTGCGCGGTCCAGATGGCGGCTCAACTGCGAGACCGTTTGCGCGCTCACCGACTCTCCCGTCACCATTGCCACCACTCGTCCCACCTGCCGGGTCGAGACCCCGCGCAGAAACGCTTCCCGGATCAGCAGCATTACCTCTTCCGCCCGGCGTTGAAACCGCTCCAGGGCGCGCGGCAAAAGCTCTGCGTCCGCGTCCGAGCAATGCGCAAGATCAGCGTCCCGAAAATCGTCACGAAGCTCCGCTCGTAGAACCCGTTGCGATACTCCCGCTCTCCCGCCCGCTCGTACTCGTCCACCTGCAGGTAGCGGTCCCGTTCTTCCCGCGACACTCCCTCTAAGAACTGCTTCCAAGCCAGCCTCGTCTTTCCACTCAGGTCTCCCCAAAAGCTCTCCTTGAGGTCTCTCACGAAGTGTTGAAACTGCTCTGTGATCGGGATTACTCTCGCCATAGGGTGTAAGTCTCCTTTTCAAAGGATCTGGTTTTAGGTGGTCAGCCCAAAACCAACTTACACCCTCCTTGCTTTTACACAGACAAATTTACGTCACCACGGCTGCTCTCCCTGTCGCATAGCCTTTTTGCTGCCCATAGGGGGCCCACAAGACAGGGCCAACAAGAATTGTTGCCGCTTGGCCGGTTGGGTGTTAAGCTACACTCTTTTGTGTTAATCAGGGAGAATTCTCACGGGATTCTCCCCTGTTATTTGGAAGTACTCCGTGAGTTCGGGGCACAACCAGACGAAGCACTGAGGGGATGGAGTCTCGCATTCCTCGTTACTCTCCTGGGCGTCCCACATTAGAGAGAAGAGAGCGCATATTTTTGGCCGCCGGAAAACTGGAATGGAAGCTCCGGCTACGGTGATAAACCAGGCAAGCGAGGACGGTGCTTGATGAGTTCCCAACGGAGAATCAAACTAGAACCGCTGCTTGTATCCCTGCCTTTTTTGTTCGCCTTCGGCGGGCTGGCTGGCCAAGCCTTCGCCCAAAGGATGCCGGAGGCGGCGAAGGGGCCATCGGTGGCTTGGCGAGCGTCGGCTCAAGGCAAGCCCGGCGATTATGTCGGCTGGGAGACTTGCGCGGGCTGCCATCGCGCTGAAGCCCAAGAGTTTGTGAAAACCCCGCACGCACTTGTGGGCGAGAAATTGCCGGCTTCTCCTGCCGCCCCCGCGCCGGGAATTTCTCCCTCTGCGGCGGCAGGGAAGAAGATTTATGACGACATGATGTGCGCCGGCTGCCACACGATTGGCGGCCAAGGCGGCACGGTCGCAGGGCCTCTCGACGATATCGGGGCGCGGGCCACGCGCGAGGCACTGCTAACCCGGATGCTCAGCCGCCGTGCCGGCACCGTGATGCCACCGCTGCCGCCCGACATGCCCACCGAGCAAATCAACCAGCTCGTGGACTACTTGATGACGCTGAAAGAAAAGCCGGGGACTGCGGCGACGCCGCCTGCCGCCCCAGGACCCACCAATGTTACCGGGTGTGAGACGTGCCACGGGCCGGGCAGAGCCCATGCGGAGGCCCAACAGGAATCGGCGGGCGACCCTGCCAAGCAAGCTGCCGGAGCCAAGCTGATCTTCTCGTTCCACGCCAACCCCAAGGAAAACTCGGAACGCTGTATGACCTGCCACATTACCAGCAAGCACCAGGAGATGTTTGCCCACTCCCAGCATGCGGCGGCGGCCGTGGCCTGCAATCAGTGTCATGCGGCCCACCTCGTAAGAGAGTCCAAGGATCAGAGCAAGGGCAGCCTCACCTACGCGCAAGCGAACTTCTTCCAGGTGCCGCAGCTTCAGGACTCGGTGCGCTGGTTGCACAACAACTTGCTCAAGGCGTCCGAGCCGGGCTTATGCTTTTCGTGCCATGGCAACATCCAGGCGCTGTTTGCCTTGCCGGTGCATCACCGCGTACCCGAGCAGTTGATGAAGTGCACGGACTGTCATAACCCGCACGGCAGCATCAACCGCGCCAGCCTGAATGAGACCAACTGGGAGACCTGCGTCAAGTGCCATGTGGAGAAGCGCGGCCCTTACGTCTACGAGCACCCGGCAGTGAGGGTTTCGGGTTGCGTGATCTGCCACAATCCCCACGGCAGCACCAATCGCATGTTGCTGGTGCGGCGTGAAGGCCGGCAACTCTGCTTGCAATGTCACACCGGGTTCCACACGCAGGCCCAGGTGCCGCACTCGCGCCTAGGCTTCCAGACCAGTGGTGAGTGCACCCGCTGCCACGTTACGGTCCACGGTTCCAACTTTGACCCCGATTTCTTGCGATGAAAGGATGTGCGATGAGATCCAGATGCTCTTTCATTGTCTGTTTGGCGGCGCTTTTGTTTTGCGGCCGGGTTTTGGTGGCGCAGGACAGCCCTGAAACTCCCGTGAACTTTGGCGGGTTCAATAACCAGGGGTCAGTGACGGTTGGTTACCGCTTCGACGACGTCAAGGGCTACCTCCCCATGTTTCAGGAGTTGTCCGATCTGAGGAAGGGGTTTCGCCTGACGGACTTCAATATGTTCGGCGAGGCCCAGAATGGGGCAAACCCCTTTGCGGACAGCTATTCCATGTCGGCCACCGGCTTGGGAGGCGAGCCCTTCGAAACCGGGCAGCTTTCCGTGAGCAAGTCCCACCTCTATGACTTCCGGGCGAACTGGAGACAGAGTTACTACTATTGGAATCAGAACGACGACGTGGTGCTGCCGATCGCGCGCTTGGTCTCGGGGGTTTCCACAGGTCTGACGGATAACCACGACTGGGGAACGGTGCGCAAATTCGGCTCCACGGACTTTACTCTGCACGCCACCAACAATCTGCGCTTCAACTTCAACTACTACCGCACCACCGATAGCGGCCCCGCCTTCACGACCGAGTCTCTGGATTTCTTCGATTCGCCGTCTTTCTTCGGTACCTTCGCACGAGCCAACCCTTATTACCTGTACGCGCCCATTGACGATAACACCAATCGCTTCACGGGCGGGATCGACTACGCTTTTCACTCCTGGTCCTTTCACTACAACCTCGGCTACCAGACGTTCACGCAATTCCTGAGCCTGAATAATGTGGGCTCACCCGAGCTGAGCATCGATCCCGTTGCGAGCTCGACCAAGGAACCACTCACCAACCTCTCGCAATCCGAGAACCGGCGCCTGACCACCCCCATCAATGAGTTTTCCTTCACGGGGAAGCCGCTTTCCAACCTTGATTGGCGCGGCGGCTACATCTATTACCGTTATCAAGGGCCGGCCACTTTGGACCAGTCTTACAACGGCATCGCACCGAACAGTACCGGCGCCCTTGCGCCATACACTGTGAGCCAGAGCGCACGTGACACCGTGACTGAGCCTGACAACATTGTGTATCAAGGCTTCACCTACAAGGTAAGACAGTGGTGGGACATCAATCTGAACTATCGCTACTCGCGCTTTACCACCGACGCGGTGGGGAATTTCTCGAGCTTGTTTAGCATAGTCACCAATCCCACCTCTGCCTCACCTGCAACCAGCACGACGCCCTCCTCCGGACAGAGCCTCCTTCGTCTGGCGGGATGGGCTGAGTGACTTCGACTTCAACATGCTTTTTACCCCGACCCATTCGCTCACCTTGCGTCCTGGCATTCATCTGCTCAAGGCGGATGTGGAGGCCCTCGAAAACGGAGTGGTCCAACCCGAAATAACGCTGCGAACCAAGACAGTCTCTCCCGAACTCAGTTTCGGCTATCAGCCCTCGAAGATCTTCAGCGTCCGGGGGGACTTCCACACGTACGACAACGGCTCATCTTACACGTCCATCACGCCTCACACCGAAGTGGCAGGACACCTTATCTTTCGTGTCCAGCCTACGGCGAAAGTATCGCTGCAAGACGATCTGAATCTGACCAACGACAAGTTGATCGATTCCAGTTTCCAGAACAACATTCATTCGAACACGCTGACGCTCTCTTATGCCTTGAATGACCGGTTCTCGATTTTTGGGGGCTTCACCTACGACAGCATTTTTGCTGCGGGGAACATCGTTTACGCGCGCGGCACGGCGCCACTCAATGACTTCCTGCGCGACCAGGAAACGGACCGTGTAATACAGGCAGGGGTGGAAGCCAAGCCCCGGAAGTATTTTGGCCTGCGCCTCACCGGTAACTTCGATCGCTCCACTGGCCTCGGCCAGATAAGTGGCGAACCGCCAGCCTATGGGCCCCTCACTTGGCCGCTGGTTACGGGCACCGTGTACTGCGATTTCCCCAAGGCCGGCCGCCTGTCGGTGGATCTGCAACGGACGTACTACATTGAGCAGATTGTTACCGGCAACAACTTCAGCGCTGACCTGCTGACGATTCGCTGGACGCGCGACTTTTAACATGTCGTTGGACCGGGGTGAATTACGCCGAGAGCTGAGTTACCCGTGTTGCTGAACCAGGCATGAAACTTTGGTGCATGGATTGCTGCGACTTGCCGGGAGGTGATCGATGCGCGGGGAAACGTGCGCTTTGCTCTTGGTTTTTTGCACCACAGCCATGGCCGCTGATCTGAAACCGCCCAGCAGCGCGGAGCTGTGTGGCGATTGCCACCGCGCCATCTTTGAGGGGTGGAAGAGGTCGGCTCATGCGACCGCGATGGAGAGTAGGCTCTTTCAGGATGCTCTGAAGGGAGCCGAGGCGGATTTCGGTGTGCAGGCCCGCAAGACTTGCCTCGCCTGTCACGCCCCGGTAGCTGGTCTGACGGGGGATCTCGACCTGGTCAGAAAGGTAAGCTGGGAAGGAGTCACCTGCGACTACTGTCATTCCATCCAAGAGGTTACAACCACAGGTGTTAACCCGAAGGCCAAAGTGGAGTTCTCTCTGGTCAAAAGCGGGCCCTCCAAAGACTTGTCTTCGCCCGCTCACGGGACGCGTTTCTCGCCGCTGCATACTTCTTCGCTGGCCTGCATCACCTGCCACGAGTACTCGAACTCGCAGGGCTTTCCAGTCCTGGCGACGTACTCCGAGTGGAAAAACAGCACCTACGGAAAAGGCGAAACGGGGTGCCAAGCATGTCATATGTACCGCGTCGAGGGAGACGTGGTCGATCCCCGCGTTAAACGATCCGCATCGCTGACGCTCAATCTCCACGAGATTCCCGGCGGCCATTCCATCCAACAACTGAACAAGGCCATCAAAGCTGACCTCTCGGCAACTCGAGAAGGCGACCAGTTGCGGGTTGTCGTTAAGCTGACCAATCGTGGTGCGGGACACGACGTACCCACGGGGTCACCTTTGCGTCAGATGATTCTGGAACTCCATGCCGATTCTTATTCGGGTCGTCATTTCAGCGAGCAACGCATCTACCGCCGCACTGTGGCAGACCGAGGTGGCGCCCTCCTGAATCGTGAGGATTTAGTATTCGTCAAGGGCGCCCGGCAAGTGACCGATACGCGCCTGGCGCCCAATCAAACGAAGACCGAAACGTTCTCCTTCCCAATGCCTAAGGGAGCTCAGACGCAAGTGAAGGCCAGCCTCTACTATTATTACTCCCCTCTCGCCACAACCGAGGCGCAACAGAAGGTCAAGTTTCTGGAGCTCACGCGTTTGGTCCAATAGAGGAATGAGAGCCATCGGAATCTGCCAACATCCTCCCTCGTCCGCCAGCAAGATGCGGTGACTCCTGCGAGAGACATAAGATCCCTTTCTGCGGCAAACCGCCGGAATGTGGGTCAGAACCAAACGGAGAACTCGTGCCCACGAGCTGCACGCTCCGCCACTTTCCCCTCCAAGCACCTGTCCGAACTCCTTCGCGTTCAAAACCCATTGACATGTCATTCTGACCCCTCCTTGCGGAAGTAGAATCTCAATGTCTTGGAACCGGCAACCGCGTGGACCCCGCTTGGCCTGCAACCGCTCACCAAGACCTTCGGGGGCATGAGTATGCAAGGAGCCTAACCGTCACCGTGTCGAAGTGTCCCAATGCTCAGGTGAAAGCCCACTGTTGAGGAAATTAGCGCACCCTGTAGAAGTTTTCTACACGCTGCATTTATCAACACTCCACAAAACCATGCAATGACGTTAAGTTGTAATGACTTACATCCAACATCTGAGATTAATAGAACTTAACAGTGGAGACATATTTGCTCTACCTTAAGTTCTCGGAGGTCCTTTGCATCGGTGTCAGTCTCATTACTGCCAGTAGGACGGGAAACTAGCATTCGCAAGGTTAAATTGACTGTCCCTTCCTTAGTATTGGCCATTCAGGAGCGGGGCCATGAAAGGAAAGACCTGACGAAATCGAATAAGCGCCCGGAGTTGAGGATGGAGTTTAGCTTTGGTCGTCACTCTCCTGGGTGTTCCAAGAGCACGGCGGTTATGAAGAGGGTTCTGATGTTCGCTCTGTTGATGGGTCTGACGGTCCCGCGGCTAGGAGCGGCCAAGCACCCCCCTCTCGACGCGAAGGTTGACGCGGCGAAATGTCTCGAGTGCCACGCGGACAAAACAAAAGCGAAGTCGCCTCACTCTACGCTGTCGAACGGCTGCCTGAGTTGCCACGAAGTTCGAGTGAACAGGAACATCACCCGGGTGAAGTTAATCACCGCCACCCCTCTAGGCCTTTGCTTCACCTGCCACAAAGACAAGAACACCTCCACCCTCACAGGCAAAATCCATCCCCCCGATGCTCGCGATTGTTTCAAATGCCACGACCCGCACAAATCTGACAACCCGGCCCTGCTGTTGAAGCCGACATCAGGAGACCAGACGCATAATCTCTGCCTGACCTGTCACGACGTTGGGGTGCATATTTCCAAGGGAGGCAGCCGTCATCCGGCGCTCGACAGTGGCTGCGACACTTGCCACATTATTCATAAGGCCGGCGATCCCTCGAAACGAGAATTCGCGTATCACCTGACCAAAGACGCGCCGGCGCTGTGCATCGACTGCCACGACGTGAAAGATGCGACGATCGTCAAGGCCCACCATGGTCAACCATTTGAGACTGCCGATTGCATCCAGTGCCACGATGCACGCCAGTCCAATTCGCCGAAACTGATGCAGGCGTTCCTGCACAACCCGTTTGAAAACAAGGAGTGCGACGACTGCCATCAGCCTGCCAAAAACGGCAAAGTTGTGCTAACGCAGAAGGACGTCAAGTCCACTTGCGCGATCTGCCACGAGGAGCAGGCCAAGCAGATCGCCTCCGCCAAAGTGCAGCATCCGGGAGCGCAAGACGATTGCACCGTCTGCCACAACCCGCACGGCGGCGAGACGCCGGGCTTCTTGCAACCCGGCCCCGTGGCGGCGTGCTTGGCCTGCCACTCCGACCAAGCCGAGCAGTTTAAGAAAAAGCACTTGCACCAGCCGGCCTCCGACCTGGGATGCGCTACCTGCCATGAGCCGCATGGGGGCGACAATGCGCATCTGCTGCGAAACAAGAGCGTGAACGCGCTTTGCCTGGAGTGCCACGGGCCCGACGCGAGTCCGCAGAAAGTGGAAGGCCAGCACCTGGTGGCGATCTTCGGTGGCAAAGTGAAACTGCCGGAAAACTACTTCAACAAGGTCCCCATTCTGCCCTTGAAATACGGCCTGGGACACCCGACCGAGAACCACCCGGTTGGCGACACGTTGATTCCGAAAACCAAGGCCGTGTTTGCGATGAACTGTCTCACCTGTCATCAGCCGCACTCGGGGAATGAGCAGGGGATGCTGGTGAAGGACCAGAAGAATAATATGGATTTCTGCAAAACCTGCCACGCCAATGGATTGGACCTTACGGACGTACGGGCGGGAGGGAAATAAGGCAGTGGTTAGAGGCTAGTGGTTAGCGGCTAAAGTACGCGCGAGTTGGGGGGAAATAACGTGTTAAGGAATGGGCTAGGCTTGCTTCAATGCGCAGTAGACCCACAACCCATCAAGGCTTCTAGCCCGCGTCCGCATCGTGCGTGCGCATTCACGTCAGCCGCGATGGGCTTGCTGCTGCTCGCCTTGATTTTGCCGGCGCCACTCCGTGCCGGCAAGAAGAAGGACCAAACCTCGGCAGCTCCGGCGAACACGGGAAATGGGCGCGTGACAGGCTATTTCGATATCGCTAAGATCGTATGGCCTAGCCCGCCGGAGATTCCGCGCATCGCCTTCCAGGACCTCTACACAGGAGAAAAGATCGATCCCAGCCTATTTGCCACAAAGAAGCGCAAGCAGACTTGGATGGACCGTCTGGCTGGCACGCAGTCCACCGACGAAGTCAAAATCGACAAGCTCCCCTTCCAACTGATTCGCACCTACGGAGTGGGGGTGGATTCCAAAGGCAAAATCTATGCGGCGGACCAAGGCGTGGCCGCGGTGTTTATCTTCGATCCCGAAAACAAGGATCATGTTGAGCTCATCGCCAACCGCAAGCAGGCGGACTTTGGCATGATCGCGGGTGTGGCCCTGGACGATGATGACCGCCTCTTTGTCACTGACGCCAGTCTGCGCCGCGTCGTGGTGTTCAACCCCAAGCACGAGCAGGAAGCGGCTTTTGGAGCGGAGGTGCTGGTGTGCCCCGGTGGCGTGGCCATTGATCGGGAGAACCGGTTTGTTTACGTGGCCGACCCCGGCAACGACGTGGTGGATGTCTTCGATGCCGACCATTACAAGTTTTTGCGCCAGGTCGGCAAACCCAGCAAGAAGCACGACCAAACGGAACCGGGAACTTTCTCCCTTCCCGAGAGTGTGGCTGTGGACAGGGACGGCAACGTCTACGTCACCGACACCTTTAATGACCGGGTCGAGATGTTCGACGCCGATGGCAAGTTTATCAGCACGTTCGGCAAGAACGGCGATGGTCCCGCGGATTTTGAGCGGCCCAAGGGTATTGCCGTCGATGGCGACGGGCACATCTGGGTGGTCGATGCCGCCCAGAACATGGTGAAGGTCTTCAATCAGCAGGGTCGCCTGCTCATCTACTTCGGCGGGCAGGGATATTATCCGGGCCAATTCATGGGGCCGTGGGGAATCGCCATCGGCCCGTCTAATCAGATTGTCGTTTCTGAAACGTTTCCCGGCCGGGTGCAGGTTTTCCGTTACATCACTGACGCCGAGGCCGCCGCCGAGAAGGCGCGCCGAGATGGCGAAGAAAAGAAACCGGCCGTAGCGCCGGCTTCCAGCCGGCAAGATTCGGGCGTTCCCAAGCCCGTTGGAGTAGCGCCGGAGCAAAAGCAGCCGGCGCCGCAGCAGGCATCGCAAGCCAAGCCGGATCTGGCGGCCAAGAAGGATTCTGCGGCGCCATAGCGCCGCCACAAGTTTCGGCTATCTCGCGATAGCCAAGAATGCGGCCCTGGGTAAAACCCGGAGCGGCATAGCAACAAAAAACCAAAGAAAGGTAAAGGTACTAAAATGAAAAAAATCGGTCTATTAGTAATTTTGGCACTTGCCACCGCGAGTGTGGTGATGGCCAGCGGCCCGACTGCGGCGGACGATGTGCTGGGTGCGCACAACGGCTACGGGCGCGGCTGCGTCATGTGCCACGCTCCGCACGGCGGGTCGTTCGGCAACGGAACTGGCGCCACGGGTAACAACGCCGATCCCAATAACGGCGTGATCGCTCTGTGGGGTCAGAACATCGCCCCCTATTACAACCTACAAACTGCCTTCAGTGGGGATGGCAAGGCGAAATACCCGGTCACGCTGCCCGCGAATGCCCTTGCGGGTATCAGTGACGCCAACACCGTCATCCTCCTATGCCTGAGCTGCCACGACGGCAGTATCGCCAAAGTAAGTATGATGCAAGGTGTAACCGTTGAGACCCTGCCCATCGTGGGCGGGAATGCTCCCACGTGGTTTGGCACGACGCCTGGGAACAAAAGCACTTACTACGCCAACGAGCACCCCGTAGGCGGCTATGCCGTAATCAGTTGCGGCGGCGGCCATAACTGGGACTGCACCGGGGGCGACACGACCCTCAGCGCAAGTAAGGGTGGTGCCGCAGTCACCGGCACCGTCACGCCCGGTCCCCTGATTGAAATGACCGGTACAGCTTCCTCTCAGTTCGTTATCAATAATCCCAGCTCCTTCTGGAATAACTGGAGTCAACCACCATCGCCGGCTCCAGCGGCTACAACACCTGCTTTAACACTTCCGGCTGCAGCTTCTCGAATCCGTTGGCTAAATTTACCAACACTGGCACGATCAACGGGGTTGGTTGCACCACCTGCCACGATCAGCACAGCATGACCAAGTACACCAACAGCACAGGCAGCTACGATACAATGTTTTTCATTAGGGGGCAGTACACCCCGATCAAGGGTGGCAACGCCGTGGCGCAGTTTTGCCGCAATTGCCACGGTGGCGAGTCGAACGAAATGAACGGCTTGATGAATATCCCGACCACGTAGGCTGTTTTCTTGACCTTTAATCAGGGGGAGTGGTTTCTCCCCCTGATGGTGGGACAGTTTGGTTCTCGGAAACTGACTCACTGCCCTCCGCCTGATTTCTGAGATCGAGTCAGCACTAATGTAGTGCCGGGCTAAAGCCCGGCGCTACAAAGAGCTGCTACAAAGGCTGATACAAAGGCAGCGCTACAAAAGGCCATCAACGTGCATGTAATCGGGTGATTGAGGAATGGAGTTATGAAAGTGAAATTGCGAATTGCCAATTCCCAAGTGCTCGTCCTGTTGCTTCTCCTGGCCGCATCGACGGCCTCGGCCCAGGTGGCTTCCCACACCCCTGGTTATGTGCCGCAAGCTTTCAACTCCACCACTCCATTCCAGGCGGTGGGCCGGCCGGTGATGCGGGTGAACGGTGCGGTGCTGACGGACCGCGATCTGCTCCGCGAAATGCTCAACATTTTCCCTTACGCGCGGCTACACAACGGGTTTCCCAAGGCCATGGAAGCGGGTATCCGCGACGGTGCGATGAAGATGATGATCTTCGAGGAGTTGGTGTATCAGGAGGCAAAGCGGCGCAACATGACTGTGCCGTCCGCGCGCCTGGCGCGCGCCATGGCGGAGTTTCGCCGGCAGTTTCATTCCCCCGAGGAATATCAGCAGCTACTCCAGGTGGAGTTTCAGGGTTCGCAAAAGTCGCTGCAAGCCAAGGTGGAGCGTTCGTTGCTCATCGACAAATTCCTGAAGCAGGAGGTGACGGACAAGGCGGCGGTTTCCGTCGCCGAGGCTCAGGCCTACTTTGACCAGCACCCCGAGCGCTTCAACCTGCCGGAGTCCTTCTCCTTCCAGAGCATTTCCATTCTGCCTCCGCCCAACGCGAATGCCGCCCAGTTGCAGGAAGCACGCAAACACGCCGACATTGCCCTACGCCAAGCCCAAGCCACCAAGAGTCACGAGGAGTTTGGGCTGCTGGCCGAGAAAATTTCCGAAGACGATTTCCGCGTGATGATGGGCGACCACCCGCCTGCGGACCGCTCGAAACTGCCCCCGCCGGTGGCGAAGGCCCTGCTCGGGATGCAGCCAGGCCAAGTGAGCGGCCTCATCGAATTTGACGCCAACGCTTTCACCATTCTGCGGCTGACCGCGCACCTTCCTGCCGGATTGCAAAAATTCGAAGCGATCCAGGACGCGCTGCGCGAGCAACTGAAGAAAGAAAAGACCCAGCAACTTCGTTCCGCTCTCGCCACCAAGCTGAGCAAGACGGCCAAGATCGCGAAGGCGTAACACCATGGACCACCAAGGCGCCAACGGGACCCATCTGCAAAGAAACTGACTAGGTGCCTTGAAGACCAATGTATCCCGCGAATCGCCCTTTAATCCTTTGTGTCTTGGCGCCTTGGTTTCTTGGTGGTAAGTGCTTGGCTTTGGAAGAAAACGTGCGGAGAGCCGTATATTGTGAGTAGAAATGTCGCTATTCTAGCTGTATTTATACTCGTACTTGCCGCGCGCGCGCTGGCGCAGGTGAACGCCGGCGAGGCCAGCATGAATCTGAGCGGCACTGTCTCGGCCGGATACACCGATGACTTTTCGAACGTCGGTGGATCCGACCACAGCATCGCCGGCGCAGGCGAAGCCGACTTCTTCGGCTCATACTATAATCCCAACTTTCTTTCCTTCGATGTTCAACCCTTTTACAACCAGTCGCGGCTCAATTCATCTTATAACTCGCTGACCGCCAGCAGCGGCGTGAACGCCAGCGTCAAGATTTTCGGCGGCAGCCAGTTTCCCGGCTCCATCAGCTATACGGACGTCTATAACAACAGCGGGAACTTTGGTGTTCCGGGCCTGCCAAACTTCACCACGCATGGAAACAACGATGGGCTGGCTATTAACTGGGGCGTTCACTTGCACCATTTACCCAGTTTGCACTTCAGTTTCTCGAACTCCGACAGCGATTATTCGGTTTATGGGGCGAATACGCTAGGGAGGGTGCATTCGGACGCGTTTTCGGTTACCTCCGCTTATCGAATTGCGGGCTTTAACCTGAATGGCGGCTATCTGTATTCTGGCAACAAGGCCCTCACGCCGGAGTTCCTGGCAGGCGAGCCGTCGCAGCAAACCAATACCGGCGCCAATTCATTTTTCTTCGGCGCCGGACACAACTTACCCTGGAACGGAAGCATTTCCGCATCCGCCGCACGATATGACATCAGCACCCAACTCGGGGATTCTAGCTCATCCGATAAATACAACACCAGTATCGACACGTTGAATGGCACGCTCTCGTTCGCTCCGTTGCGGCACCTGACGGTGGGGGGGAACACTTATTACACCGATAACCTGGAAGGAACGCTTTACAACTCACTACTGACGTCTGGGGTGATCGTGCCGCAAACCGAAGGGGCACAGTCGTCGCATAGCCTGACCCTGACCGGCTCTGCCAATTACGACATGCCGGCGCAACATCTCCATTTTAGCACGTTCGCCGAGCGCCAACAGCAAACCTTCCTGGGAACCTCGTTCGCGGACGAGTCCTACAACGGCACCGCCGACTATTCCAACGGACTGCTGGGCGGTTCCTTCAACGGCGTCCTGGGATTGACCTGGACCTCCGTCGATACGACCCACCAAAGTATGCTGGGTGTGAACTCTTTAATCAGCTACACGCATGCAATTCATCGCTGGAACGTGTCGGGAAGCGTCGGTTACTCGCAGGATACCCAGACCGTGCTGATCGCCTATACCACCTCGGGCTACAATTACAACGGTAGCGTGGGCCGCCGGATCGGCCGGAGGTCGTATTGGGGGGCTTACGCGAGCGGCGCGAGGAGCCTGCTGACCGGGGAGCCCGGCTCCGCCAATTCCAGCCAGAACTACTCGACCACGTTTTCCCTGTCCCGGTTCAACATTAATGGCTCCTACTCGCTGTCCAGCGGGAACGCGCTTTTGACCCCCATGGGCTTGGTGCCCACTCCGGTTCCCCTGCCCGTTATCAACCCGGCGGCCGTTGTGCTTTATAACGGCAGATCGTACTCGGTGGGCCTCGGATCGACCCCGGTTCGCGGGTTGGTCCTGTCCGCATCCTACGCCAAGGCCCTGAGCGGAACCAATAGTAATTCCGAAGTCTCAAACAATAACAATGAAAACATCTATTTTCTTATGACGTACCATTTTCGCAAGCTGAACTTCCAAGGGGGGTACAGCAGGTTGGTTCAGGGATTCAGCGTTTCCGGAACTCCGCCGACAATGGTTGGCTCATTCTACGTGGGAGTTTCACGATGGTTTAATTTCTTCTGAACGATCGCCACCAAGGCACCAAGGGGAACCAATAAGGCAAAGAGCCGACTAAGAAACAATGATCACCACCAATTCACAAAGGGAACCAGGTCTTGGCTTGCAGGGAGCAGGTGACAGGGAAAAGCGCTCGGTTTTTCCGTTTCACTTTATTCTCTTGGTTTCTTTGTGTCTTGGTGGTTTATGCCTCTCTCCCGGTGTCGCGCTGGCGGGGTCGAAAACAAAACCGGCAGGGGTCGTAATGGTGCCGGAATTAGAGCTGGAGGGCGGACGCAAGCTCCGGTACGAAGGCAGCGTCAGCTCGGAGAAAGAAGTCAAAACCAAGCATAGCTTTTGGAGCCGTCTGCTCGATGCGGTGGCGGGCGAACCCGACTTTCACGCCCTGATCACCCCCTACAGCGTGGCGACTGATTCCGAGGGCCGCATCATCGTGACGGACCCGGGCGCGTCGGGCATTCACATTTTTGACTTCGAGCAGCACAAATACAAGTTCATTTCGCGCCAAAGGGACAAAGACGGCCTCGATTCGCCGCAATGCGTTGCCGTGGATTCCGCCGACAACATCTATGTGACCGACTCTAACGCGGGCAAGATCTTTGTCTTCGACTCCAACGGTAAGTTTCAGCGGGTTATCGGCAGCGTGAAAGGTGAAGGGTATTTCAAACGGGCAACCGGAATCGCGGTCGATTCCCCAACCCAGCGAATCTATGTGACGGACACCTTGCGCAACCAGGTCTGGGTGCTCGACATGCAAGGCACTGTTTTGCAGAAGATCGGCTTGCCCGGTAGGGGCGAAGGACAATTCAACTTTCCCACCGAATTGCGGCTGGACGGCCAGGACCTGCTCGTTGTTGACGCTATGAACTTCCGCGTGCAGGTCCTGGATCGTTCCGGGAAGTTCCAATACGCCGTGGGGCAAGTGGGCGGCGATTTGGGCTCGATGTTTCGGCCGAAAGGAATCGCACGAGATTCCGAGGGGCACCTCTACGTGGTCGAAGGCTTGACCGGGATGGTGCAGGTCTTTGACCGCCAAGGACGGCTTCTCTATTACTTCGGACAGAAGGGCACGGGGTTCGGAGAATTTCAGTTGCCCACCGGTTTGTTTATCGATCGCAACGACCGCGTGTTTGTAGTCGATTCCTACCATCGGCGCGTTCAGGTTTTTCAGTACTTCGCGCAGGGGAAGCAATGATCACCACCAAGACACCAAGACACCAAGGAAGGCCTGAAAGCCAGAGAAGAAAGAAAATGTCTCCTTTGTGCCTTGGCGCCTTGGTGGTGATCTTTCTCGGTCTCGCCGGCGCCGCGCTGGCGCAGACCGATGTGATCGGCTCGCATGATCTGTCGCCGAAGGGCACCTCGCCGATCAAGGGTACTCTATCCGGCGCCTGCTTGTATTGCCATGCTCCGCACTCCAGCTTGAATGACACTGCGGGTGTTGCTCCAACTCCGCTTTGGGACCAGAAGCTCTCCAGTGTCAAGTCCTACAGCGTTTACACCAGTACGACCATGGTTAACACGGCCAACCCCTCCCCCCCCCTGGGGACGGACAGCACACTCTGCCTCAGTTGCCACGATGGCACGGTGGGAGCGACGCCGGGCACGTCGCCCGGCCACCTAGTCCCTTACGGGAATGTTCCGATGACGGGGCATATGAATTTAGTGGACTTGTTTGGCACCAACCTCTCCAGGATGCATCCGATCAGCTTTAACCTTCCACTGAAGGCGAATAATAATGATCTGGTCTCGTCTTTGACTGCCACTCCGCCTTCCACCGCCGATAAGACGGGGGCCGTGCAGCTCATCAACGGGAATGTGGAGTGCACGAGCTGCCACAATCCTCACGTGCAAAACATCGACCCGAACAATCCGAATTTCCTGGTGATCGACAACTCCAGTAGCGCGCTCTGCCTCGCCTGCCACAGTACTATCCCCACCGGATCGGGAATGGGTCTCGTAAGCTCAAAGGTAGGAAGCCAAACTGCGCTGCTCGCCGCGGGTACACCCTTTGGCGCCAGCAACGCGGCGAGCAAAACCAATCCGCTTGCCGGATGGTCCACGAGCATCCACGCCATCGCATCGAACCGGGTGCGAAGCCAGGTAACCCTTGAAACCACCATGATGGCCTCGAGAGGGAGTGCCGCGAGCAACGTGCAGGCATCGCTGGGAAACTACGGCACAGTGGCCAAGAATGGCTGTTCGTCGTGCCACGCGCAGCATAACGCCCAAGGGGGGAACTCGCTGCAGCGCGCCGCTGACGACCAAGCCTGCGTCGTTTGCCACAACGGGAGCTCGAATACGTCTCCCCCCACCCCCAATATGCTGGCGGAAATGGTGGCGCCTAAATACGGCCATGCCTTTTCACCAGGGAACAGTTCACACTCTCCCCATGAGCCGGTAGTGGAGAATCAAAACCGCCATGTTACCTGCGTGGACTGCCACAACCCGCACTCGACCAATCGGGTCGCGAGCTTCCCCGCTGCCCCCGCGATCCGTCTTTCGCAAGCTCTGGTTGCGGGGGTGAGCGCCACGGACGGTACGACCGTCATCAACCCCGCCAGCAACCAATATGAGAATTGTCTGCGCTGCCATGGCTCAAGCACGGGCAAACTGGCCAAAGCCATTTATGGCTATTTGCCCGTACGGGCGGCTGCCGCCAGCGATCCCCTGAATGTTATTCCGCAATTCATCACTTTTGCGACGTTGAGTCATCCGGTGTTCCACGATCGCACCAGCACGCTTCCGCAACCCAGCCTCCGTTCCAACATGCTGAACCTTGACGGCATGACAATGGGGCGCAGCATGGGCACGCTCATCCTATGTACGGACTGCCACAATAGCGACGACAATCGGGAATTCGGCGGCAACGGACCGAGCGGACCGCATGGATCAATTTTTGCGCACATCCTGGAGCGCCGATATGAATTCAGTCAGGCGGGGGCTCCCGGCATGCCCGTTACGAACCTGTTCCCGAACCCCAGCTTAAGCGTCCAGGGCGGCCCCAGCGGCGGCCCCTATGCTTTGTGCGCCAAGTGCCACGATCTCACCCAGATCCTGAATAACACCAGCTTCAGCGAACACGCCCGCCACGTTAAGGACGGATTCTCGTGCTCGGTATGCCATACGGCCCACGGGATGGGCGCACTATCGGGCACCATTTCGGGCGAACGCATGGTGAATTTTGATGTCAGGGTAGTCGCCCCCAACGGCGGGACTCCGATCTCCTACAACCGTGCGGCGAACACCTGTAGTCTGGTCTGCCATAATCACCCCCATCAATCCCAGTCCGCATCCGGCGTCGGAAATGCTCACGGCAGGCGATAGACGTTGCGGGAAATATTGAACCCGGCGCCGGTCATTGTTATGATGACGCTGCCCTGCACCCGGGCTCGAGTCCACCCGGCGCAGGCGCCGGGCCAGCAAAGGCCGCGGCAACTCGATGGGCAGTTCAAAGCCCTGCGCGACGACGGCTATGATGGAACGATGTCCCTGGAGACCGGCTACTCGCGCCCGGATGGAAATAAGGTGGAAAGCACGCGCGAGTGCCTGGAGGGATTGTTCAGGGTATTGAAATCGGTCGATGCAATGAAGTCGGAAGTCAGGAGTCAGAAGGCCTCCCTTGCCTGTAGCAACATCTTACCGCTGTTCACCT
The DNA here is from genome assembly GCA_963832915.1 of uncultured Acidobacteriota bacterium. Lineage (GTDB taxonomy): Bacteria > Acidobacteriota > Terriglobia > UBA7540 > UBA7540 > CAVROP01. The sequence goes on along the minus strand of CAWHWE010000074.1, from coordinate 48,970 downwards.
TTTCCAGGTGAGGCGACTCTTGCTTCGGACTCCTGACTTTTTGCTCCTGACTTCTTTCTTGTCACTCGTCACTCGTCACTTCTTATATGTTCTCATCCCGTACCCATTGGCGGCTCACTCCGAATCGGCTTTCGAAAGAGATTGAAGACCTGCGGCGTAGAGGGTTTCCGCTTCTTGACCTGACTGAATCGAACCCCACGCAGTGCGGGTTCGCTTTCAATACGCAGGCCATCCTCGAGGCACTCGCAAATCCACGGGCGCTTTCTTACCAGCCCGACCCCCGCGGCTTGCTTGTGGCGCGCCAGGCGGTGGCAAGCTATTACGCCGAGCGCGGGATCACGCTTGATCCGGAGCAGATCTTCCTGACCACAAGCACCAGTGAAGCTTATTCCTACGTCTTCCGCCTTCTCGCCGACTCGGCGGACACGGTCCTGGCGCCACAGCCCAGCTACCCCCTTTTTGACTTCCTGGCCGGATTGAACGATGTTCGGGTTATCCCTTATCCCCTGATTTACGACCAGGGCTGGCAGATTGATTTGCCCACGATTGAAAAACGCCTGGAGGCTCGCACCCGCGCCATCCTGGTGGTCCATCCCAACAATCCCACAGGGTCGTTTGTGCGGCGGCGCGAGCTTGCCGAGCTTCTCGCTTTCTGCCAGGGGCAGGGCGTGGCCCTCGTGGCAGACGAGGTCTTTGCCGATTATGCATGGGAGGCGGACCCGCAGCGCGTGGTGAGCCACGCCGCAGTCACGGAAGCGCTCACCTTCACGCTGAGCGGCCTCTCGAAAATCTCCGCCTTACCGCAGATGAAGCTTGCTTGGCTGGTGGTGAACGGACCCCCGCAACTTCTGCAAAGTGGCCTGGCGCGCATGGAGATTATCGCCGACACGTACCTCTCCTTGAGTGCGCCCCTGGCGCTGGCATTACCAGAGTTGCTTGAAACACGCCGATCCCTTCAGCCGCAGATACTGGAGCGAGTGACGTCCAATCTTAAGTTTCTCGACACGCGACTCGCTTCCGGTCAGCCTGTAAGCCGGCTGGTGATGGAAGGGGGATGGTACGTGATCTTACGGCTTCCCTCGATTCAAACGGACGAAGAGTGGGCAATGGACCTTGCCAGCCACGACCGCGTGCTCGTTCATCCGGGCCATTTCTACGACTTCGGCTCGGAGGGGCATTTGGTGATAAGCCTCTTGACCCAGCCGGAGGTCTTTGAAGAAGGGATAGCGAGAATCTTCAAGCGTGTGACTAATTCCGCCTGAGGTCCCTCAATGATGAAACAATCCAGTGCGCGAAGAGAATTCTGGTGCTGTCCTGATTTGACTGGTGGCGCTGGCCCCGCCAAGCGCGAGACCAGCACTTGCCGACCCTCCGCTGCGCTCAGGGCAGACTCTAAAGATTGGCGCTACGCCGAAAATGGGGCGCCTCCAGAATTCTCGTCTGCGTGCATTCCCCGGCTTCTTGTGGTTGTCCTGGTTTGTTGCGCGGTGTTCCCAAGCGGGTGCCGGCGGCGGCCCGCCCCACCGATGGCCTACGCCGCCTTCGTCGTCAATCAGCAAAGTTCGACTCTCGCCGAAGTTAATCTGGCGAAATTCCGCGTGCTGGCAACGGTGGCTGTAGCACCCGGTCCTGAAAGGGTGTGGGTGAGGCCACAGCGCCGGGAATTATGGGTGGTATCGGCCTCGGGTGAAATCAGCGTAGTGGCATTCCCCGCGCTGCGGGTGGTGAAGACCCTTCGCCTTGGGGAAGGCGCGCGTGACCTTGCCTTTTCATCGCAGGGGAGCGCGGCTTTCATCCTCGAGCCGGCAAAAGGACAAATCGTTTTCATCGACCCGGAAAACTACAAGGAAAACACTCGCCTCAGTTTGGGCACGCCGCTCACCGACCTCGCCTTAACGCCCGACGGCAAAACGCTTGTAGCCTCTTCCCAAGCTACGGACCGGCTCTTCTTTGTGAAAGTGGACGATCGTAAGGTGCTTGGATCCGTCAAAGTTGGCAAAGCTCCTGGTCCTATGGTTATCCTCCCCAATAGCTCCAAGGTTTTCGTTTGTGACACAGAAGAAGGAGCCATATCCGCCGTAGACTTGACCAAACAGCAGCTCCTTTCCAACATCGAAATCGGCATTCGGCCCGGCCCTATGATCCTCAAGCCGGATGGCGGAGAGCTTTTTGTCTTCGAGTATGAAGGGACCAGCATGGTTATCGTGGACGCCGACCAGGACAACGTGGAACAAAACTACCCCACTGGCCATAACCCGGTGGCGGGAGTGTTTCAGCAAAACCCGCTGGTCCTATACACTGCCAATGCCGGCGACGGCTCCGTGATGGCCCTGGACGTTCAGAACCGCATCCTGTTGGCGGCAGTCCACGTCGGAATCGAGCCCCGCGCCCTGACGCTCACTCCCGACGAACGATTTCTGTTGGTGGTGGACACCTCCGCCTCGACGCTGGCAGTGCTTCAGGCAAACCCCGCAACACTGCTCACCACGTTCCCCGTTGGGGCCAAACCCGTGGACGTAGTGGTTCCCGGCTGGCTAGTCGAAGGGCAGTGATGAGTGCCGAGATCGAAAGATCGGGAGATCGGCAGATCGGATGATCGGGCCAACCTGCTGCTGTGGGCGCTGACCCGATAACCCGACCCCCAGATGCCCTCATCCGCTGAGAGCGTGGGGTGTTGAACCCCAAAAAGCATTTGCGCATATCGTTGCCTCTGTGGGGTTCACCCTATCTCCCGATTACCCGATCACTCGATCCCACCCTTTACCAGCTAATAAGATCATCTGTCGGTCTGAGAGACAGCCAGCCCTCTTGAGGAATGGCCTGGAGCGGCAGCGAGTTCGCCCAAATTGAAACCTGCAAGCGGATTAGCTGGTGGGGCTCACATCCCAGCAGGCTGTAATCCAAGCGCAGCTCGAAGATCCGGTGGAAGGCTACCTGAAGCCGGTCGCCCGTCGCCTGCGGGACAAGCAGCGGCTCCTCGTCTTTCCACAAATTCAATCCGGTCAAGCCGGTCGGGCTGATCGAGGCGTGGATACGAGCGTGGCTGTAGTCGACCACATTCACTCGAACTTCAAATTCAGGGTGGTCCTTCAGAAATGCCTCAGTGAGATCCAGGCGCAGGAAAAGGGCCTCTGGGCTGAATCCGTAGTAAAGCGCATCCCAAACCCTTGTGGCCCCATGCATGGAGCCGGAGCGTGGATCAGGCAGATAGAGGCCTGCGCCTAACCACTCGAAGTAGTTGGTGACCACGCCGTCGATGCGCGGATGGATAAGCCCCGTAGGCGGAACGCTGAATGCAGTCGTGCGCGGGTGCTTGATCGGTTCCGCCAGCTCGTCTGCGGGAACACCTCCCAGCATCCTGTAAAGGTTACTGAGGTGGGTGCGGTAAAGCAGATCGAACTCTTCGTCGTTCGCGGTGGAGTGTTCCGGACCGTACCACCAACACCAATCGCTGCCCTCGGCAACCCACAACTCCTGTTGCGCGAGCGTGGCATTCTTTTCCTGGGCTTTGCTGCTGTTCTGCGCGTAAAAAACGCGCGCCTCCGAAAGCAAGTCCCAGGCGCGATTGTCTTCCTCCGCTCCAATCCAAACGTCAAAATTGGCGCCGATCCAAGACCCGGGATGCACATGGCTCAGAAGCCCAGGATCTGTAACCCGTAAGGCCTCGGTGGCGGTCACGGTCTTCAGTTCAGGGTCAGAAGCCAGCCGGCCGTAGAAGCTCTTAAGGAATTCCCTGCCGTTTTCCGGGTAGTACTCCCAAGCGTTTTCGCCGTCCAGAATAACCGATATCACAGCGGGTTTACTGGAGGTGCTGCGGCTTGCCGCTTTGATACGTTGGTGAAGATCAGCCGCCGCGGCGTGCGGATCCATACGTGAGTAGACGAAGCCCACCAAGTCAGAAAGCTGGCGGTCGCGAAAAAAGAGGGAGATATTGCGTCCTTCGGATGAGAAAACGTGTGGCCGGTAGAGCTCGGGACCTCCCTCCACGGTCCCATCGCTTCGCCGGTTGAACTCCATCTGACGTGAGCGCCCCAGCACGCCCTCGTCTGTAGCCGCCCACTCGAAGCCCTCCTCGGCGGCCAGACGCAAGACCTCGTCCGAGACACTTCCCTCGCTGGGCCAGAGCCCGCGCGGCTTGCTGCCGAAAACTTCCTGATGGAGTCTGATCGCAGCACGGAGTTGCTCGCGGGCATCCTCAGGATGCTGAAAGTGGCGGCGCGGCAAACGAACTCCCGGGTGAGATTCCGCCGCAATGTTAGTGTCGCAAAGCAGGGGAAGGATGGGATGGTAGAAAGGCGAGGTTGAAATCTCAATCTGCCCGCGTTCACTGGCCGCCCTGTATTCATCAAGAACTCTCTTGAATACCTCCACTTCCTTCAGGTGAAGCAAAGACTTATCGTCTTCGTTATAACCCCGTTCTTGCGCAATGAGCCTTCTGATTTGGGGGTCACCTTCAAGGTAGATTTCGTCAAACCAGGCGAGCTGTGAAAGCACTTGCAAGTCGAGCAGGTCGTGCGGCGAGAAGAACCTTCCAGCCGTGGCGGGGTCGGTAGTTCGTGACTTGTCCCACAACTCGCGAAAACGCGGATAACGGCTGAGCAGGTTTTCATGGTTGAGCTGGAAGGCGCTTTCCAGGAGAAACTGGCGGTCATCACCGGTAAGCTTCTCGACCGGCTTGAAGGCAACCTCATAGCCGCGTTCCACCGCGGTTTGCTGCGCGTAGTCCTGAACTTGTACCACCAGCGAAGGAACCAAGTTGAAAGTCAGGTGGAGGGAGGGGAATTCCCGCAGGATCGCCACCATCCCGAAGTAATCCTTCAAAGCGTGCAGGCGCGCCCAAGGCATGGTGTACCGGCCTTGCGCCAGATCCTTGTAAAAGGGCTGGTGCATGTGCCAAAGCAGCATCAAATAGGTTTGGGGCATGGCATTAAGGAACAGTTCCTTTGCGGCGCTGAAATCGGTGTGTTAGCATGAATTGAGGGCGGCATCAAGGACTCCATTTCAGGCCCCACGTTCCGCCCCCGCCAGGACATATGCGGATACTTACCCGCTATATTCTCAAAGAAATCTCTTCTCACTCGCTGCTGGGGCTGCTGGTCTTCACTTTCGTAATCTTCATTCACCATCTGGGGCATCTGCTCGAGCTCGTGGTGCGCCACAATCTGCCGCTCCCCGAAGTGGTGACGCTATTCCTGCTGCCGATTCCAGGCATCCTCGTGCTCACGGTTCCCATGGCCGTCTTGGTGGGGACGCTTATTGGCCTCAGCCGCATGGCGGCGGACGGCGAGGTCATCGCTGCCCGAGCCTCGGGGATGGGGCTCTCCCAGTTCGTCCGACCCGTACTGCTTTTCGGCTTTGCGGGGTGGGCACTCACCCTGTGGATGAGCCTGTTCCTCTCGCCACAGGCAGCCCGGAAACTCACTCGCATGGAAGCAGGTCTAAAAGCCAGCCAAGTGTCGTATGAGATCCAACCACGCGTGTTTATCGAGCAGTTCCCCAATTTGCTTCTTTACTTGGAGGATGTAACCGGCTCTCGTTCCCGGTGGCGGGGCGTCTTCATTGCGGACACCACTCAGCGTGACCAAGTCAAAGTAACCTTAGCGGAAAGCGGGATGCTTGTCAACGAAGCCGCCAACGACCGGCTGGTGATTCACCTGGCTCAGGGGATGACTCATGAAATCGACCCGCAGAATCCCGCACAGTATTCGGTGGTCACGTTTACGGATACGGACATCCCGGTGCCGCTCGACCGGGGGTCGGCCTCGGGCGGCGAAAGCCAGTCCCCTCCCCTGCTTTCAGTACACCAACTGATGAAGCAGGCGCGCGGCAGCCCCCGCGAACGCCAAGCCGCGCTCGTGGAACTCCATTATCGGTTCGCTCTGCCTGTCGCCAGCTTGGTTCTGGCGCTGGTAGGGATATCAGTGGGCCTCTCCACCCGCAAGGGCGGCAAGGCGGTGGGATTGATCCTGACCATTGTGCTGGTCTTCATCTATTACATCATCATGGCCTTCGGCCGCAGTTTCGCCATGCAAGGACGCCTCCCTCCAGTCATCGGGCTCTGGTTTGCCAACGTCATTTTCACGGCCGCCGGGGTTTTGATGCTCGCCCAGCTTCGCAGCCTGCGCTCGCGGCTCCAGTTCCTGCAGGACTGGATGGACGATCTGGAACACTGGTGGCAGACCCGGCAAGCCCGCCAGCGGCACGGACGATTCTCCGAGCCGCCTTTGAAGCCCCGAACCCCCGGGAGCCGAATCTTCCAGATCCTCGACGTTTACATTATCCAGGGCTGGGTTTTCTATTTTTTCATCCTGCTGGTTACGTTCACGGGCATTTACATTATTTTCGACTTCTTCCAGCTTCTGGGTGATATGGTCCGCAACCACGCTTCGGCAGGCGTGGTCCTGGAGTATTACCGCTTTCTTCTCCCCCAAGTTATCTACTTGATGCTGCCGCTCAGCATCCTCGTCGCCACCCTGGTCAACTTCGGCCTGCTCACCAAATCCAACCAGATTACCGCCATCAAAGCCGCCGGGGTAAGCCTTTACAGGCTTTCATTACCCGTGCTGCTGGTCGCCATTGTTCTCAGCATCGGCATGTTCTTCCTTTCCGATGATTTCTTGCCGCAGACCAACCAGCGGCAGGATGCGTTGCGGAATCAGATCAAGGGGAAACCCCCACAAACGTTCTATCGCCCTGAAAGGCAGTGGATTTTTGGGCAATCGGATCGCATTTACAACTACAGGTTCTTTGACCCCGATAAAAACGTCTTCGCTGACCTCGCTTGCTTCGAGTTCGATCCTCAAACCTTTCGTCTTACCCGTCGTATTTACGCCGCCCGGGCATTCTGGGAACCGCCCATCCGAGGTTGGGTGCTCGAGAACGGGTGGGTGCGGGACCTCAAGGGGGATCGGGTTAATAATTACCTGCCCTTTTCGGTGGACACCTTCACCGAGATGACGGAGGAGCCCGCCTATTTTAAAAAGGAAGTAAGACCTTCCGAACAGATGAGCGCTCTGGAATTGCGACGTTATATCGGCGAGCTAAGCCAGAGCGGGTTTGATGTAGTCCGCCTCTCCATCCAGCTCTATCGGAAGTTCTCCTACCCCCTGATTGCCTTCGTCGTGGCCCTGATTGGTATTCCCTTCTCCTTCACTACCGGTAGCAAGGGCGCACTCTCCGGCGTCGCCCTCAGCATCGGCATCGCTATTCTCTATTGGTCGATCTCCAGTTTGTTCGAAGCCATGGGAAACCTCAGCCAATTACCTCCCCTGGTCGCCGCCTGGTCCCCGGATGTTCTCTTCGGGCTGGCGGGATCGTACCTGCTGCTGCGCGTGAAAACGTAAAAGCCGACCTCTCGCGTTCAAATCAGCCACCTCACAATCGTCGTTCTGTGCCTTGCGGAGTCACTGGGTCTGCTGGCGCCAAATCACCATCTTTTTCCCTCAAGGCGTGGTAAAATCTGGTTGCACCTTTTTGTTCCTATGTGGTTGGCGTTTTACGACGGTTTGTTTAACGGATTGGGACGGAACAGTGCTTTCTAATTTGCGAATTTGGCTTGAACGTTCCACGACTCGGTCATAAGAAAATTCCTGGTCTAGGAATTTGCTCTATACGAAGTGCTTTTGAAATCTATATTTGAGGTGCAAAATGAGCCATCGCTGGTCACGACGGGATTTCCTCCGGACTTGTTCTATCGCGGCTGTAGGAGCCGGATTGGGCCTGCCCAAGACAGGTTTGGGGAGTCTGGGCACGTCCGTTCGCGGGTATACCCGTGGAGGGATGGAGTACCGGCGACTGGGCCAAACTGACCTCTTTATTTCCCTTTTGGCATTCGGTTCTCACACTGATCCTTCTTTCAAGCGTCAACAGGGAGACAGGTTTGTGCTTAATGAGGAAGGGCAAGCCATACGCGACAGGCAGGTCGCGCGTGCCCTTGACCTCGGCGTAAACATGGTGGATACGTACGAAAATGAGGGGCAATGGGAGCCGGTTGCGCGCCTCGCACGCACGCGCCGGAGTAAGGTGTTGGTCTCCGTATGCCGTCAGTTTTCGCAGTTTGTCGGCGACGACATCGATCAAGCCGCGAGGTTATTCGGATACGTGGATTTATACCGAATTTACCCCGGGGAGGGGCCACGTGTGGATGGGAAAATGCTGTTGGACTGGGATGTGCTGCGCAAGGCCAAGGAATCAGGCAAGGTGCGGACCATCGGGATATCCACTCACAGTGAAGAGCTGATGTCAAACGCCCTGGAAGAGCTCGAAGGGTTGGACTACATAATGTTCCCATACAATTTCATACACGCTCGTGTGAACTACAGCAAATTCCTCCCCGCCGCCCTAAGCAAGGGGGTTGGTCTGATAGCTATCAAACCGTTGGCCTGTGGGTCAATCGTGACTCTGGACCCACACGCACGGTCAGGGTCGAAACCGCAAGAAACGCGTATCGAGCTCTACCAAAAGAATAATCGCGCGATTTTGCCTGCAGTAGCGGCCGAGCTGACCAAGAGCCTTCACCGCCTCCCCGACGAAACTCTCTGCCAAGCCGCTTTGCGGTTTGTCTACTCCCAGCCTTTTATAACCACGGCGATGACTGGCATGTTTGAAGACTTTACGTTGGAGGATAACTACAAGGCCTTATGTCGATATTCAGAGTTAACTCACGAGGAAGTTGCGGCACTGACGGCCGCGAAGAGGTGGGCAGAAATTCAAGGACCGAATTGGTTACCCCCGCATTACCGCTGGCTGGACGAGCGCTGGCGCGCCTGAGTATGACGGTGGCGGTGCTGCTCTTTCCCCTGTACCTTTGGTCCCAGGCAGGGTTGAATCAAGCGGGTGTTTGTGCCCGGTGTCACGTTGTTGAGTCGCTGGAGTGGGGGATTTCCGGGCATGTCAAGGCCAACACTAATTGCCAATCCTGCCACGGATTGAGCCGAGGCCACGTCGCCAACGAACGCGACGAGGTGAAGCCGGACCGGATTCCACACGGGGCAGCTATCGCAGGCCTGTGCAGCACCTGCCATGCTACAGGATGTCCGAAGACGGGCAAGACTGCATCCTGCGAGAGTTGCCACCACGTTCATGCCTTGGTAGACCCAACCCAAACCACAACTAGCAAGAACGACGACCTGATGAAGCTCTTCGCACGCTGGGAGCAGTTCCAGGACACAATGAAAATGGGAGCGGTCCTTGTGGACCACCGCAACTGGAGCGCCGCGCGGGAAGCCTTCAGGGCGGCTCTCAAGTTGATGCCAGGAAACCCGCTTGCCACTGCCAAGTTGGAGTTGTGTGAGCACCGGCTGCATCCGAGTTTATCGGGTTTTGAAATCGTCGGGAATCGCCTTGATTCTGGAAGCGGGCTGCCGAAAGAAGTGAAAATATCCGGCCTGGGTGTCCCGATGCTCCTGGTCCCGGCCGGCCAATGCGACATAGGCTCGGATAACCTCCCGGGTGCGCAGCCAGTGAATACCGTGCACGTTGAAGCCTTTTATATAGGCAAATACGAGCTCACTCAGGCCCAATGGAAGGCCCTCATGGGCACGAACCCAAGCCTGCACAAAGGTGACGACCTCCCCGTCGAGGGGATATCGTGGCTAGCGTGCCAAGCCTTAGTGAAAAAGCTGAACGAGCAAATCTCTGGAGGAGGGTTCCGCCTGCCCACCGAAGCGGAGTGGGAATATGCTTGCCGGGCTGGGTCGAACCAACCTTTGACGCCCACCGAGTTGCTGCGGCTGGCGTGGTTTCGTGAGAATTCTGTGCAGCAATCAGGCGCACCTCACACGCTTTTAGAAGTGGATGCATTGGCGCCCCGGCCGGTAGGCATGAAGGAGCCGAATCCCTGGGGATTATTTGATATGTACGGGAACGTCTGGGAGTGGTGTTCGAGCCTCCTGAAACCTTATCCGTACGATGCTGCTGACGGGCGTGAATCTCTTACTGCGCAGGGTCTCCGCGTCTTGCGTGGGGGTGGATTTGCCGATCCCGCGGAGACACTTGACCCGGCCCTGCGCCATGGCGAGCGCCCGGAACGTGAGTATCGTTGGAACGGGCTCCGGCTGGCGCGCAGCGTGCCTCACGACGTTTCGGACCGAAACTCGGCAGCCAGATGACTGTTTCTTGGGTTGACCTCCGAAGGACCAGGTGACAAAACCTTCGGTCCACATATACTCATGACACATGCCTTCCCAAAAGTCATGTCATGTAACACTTAGGGCACTGTTGAGAAACAGAGCCGCATCTGGTTACCCCGCGAATAGGCCGTGCTGGTTCAATCAGCTAACAGCCAGGGGGCGACGCCGCTTCCCGCTCGGAAAGGGATGCGGCGCCGCCACTTGCCATTTCACTTCAAGTTCATGGGCTTGCCATTAAAACAGCACCTTCAGCGCAAACTGAATTTGCCGCGCCGGGAAGGTGCTGCGGATGGTTCCAAATGCCGCATCGGAGGTGTTGGAATCCGGAATGCCCAGGTTGGTGTGATTCAGGGCGTTGAAGTACTCCGATCGGAACTGGAGTCGCAGGTTTTCGCGGATACGGAAGAACTTGTCCACGCCGAGGTCCCATTGCCAAAAGTCGGGGCCGCGGAAAGAGTTGCGGCCGACATTGCCGAAGGGGTCGCTGGCCGGGGGAGTCGTGAAGGTATAGAGACCGTAGTAATGGTTGATTTGATCATGGACTCCGCCGGGGTTGGGGACCACATTGGGGCGCATGATAGCCTCGCCGCGATAATCGGGGATGCGGCCCGTGACGTCGTTCGTCGCCGAGGGTGTGTAGGCCACATCCAGCGGGGTTCCGGAATTGGCAGTGTTGATGGTGTTGACCTCCCAACCCCCGAGAATCCCATCGACCACGGAATTCCATGTGGAGCCGAACTTCCGCCCCTGGCCGAAAGGAAGTTCGTAAACAAAGCTCGTGGTATTGATGAACTTCGCATCCAGGCTGGAAGGACCGCGCTCGTTGGACAGGTCGTAAATGTTCTGCACGTTGGCCGCGTAGTAGCCGGAACCGTATTCCAGGGCTTGTTCGGAGTCGGTGAGGGACTTGGACCAGGTAAACGAATTGAGGAAGTATAGGCCGAGCGAGGTCTTGTGTTCGAAGCGCAGGGAAAGGCCGTTGTAATTTTGGAAGCCAGCGGGATCCACAAAAGTGATGGCGCCGAAAGCTTGGTCAGGGCGGCGGGGCTGGATGCCCAGCGTGCCGCCGGGGGCATTGGGCAGCGCCTGATTGTAATCGCCAAGAATGGGCAGGCGCAGACTGTGATTGCCGGTATAGGCGATTTCCAACACCGTATCTTTCGCCAGTTCGCGCTGGACAGAAAAGAACCAACTCTGCACATAGGGCCAGCGCGTGTTCGCGGGGATGTAGCTGATGTTTGCATTCACGGGGTTGAAGTTGGCGGCGCTGGCGAATCCTGCCGGAAAGCCTCCGTAACTCGTCATGAATCCGGAGGGAACCTTCCCGCCCACCAGGGCTTGATTTACGGTGGCGATATCGACCTGCGGGCCGTTGATGCCGAGCTCGTCGGCGCTGCCCAGCCGCTCCAGGTGCACGTAGCTGATGCCGTATCCGCTGCGGATCACCGTCTTCTGGTCGGCGCTGTAGGCCACGCCGAGGCGGGGCGCCCAGTCCCTGTAGTCGGGATGGACCAGCGTGCGGTCGAAGAGGCTGCCGTTTTGGGCCGTCAAAATTGTATTCGTGGTGGGGTCGAAATTGGAGAGCACGTTGTCGCGCTCCCAGCGCGGGGTGGCGAATTCCCAACGCAGCCCGAGGTTCAAGGTTAGCTTGGAACTGACGCGATAGTCGTCCTGGCCATAAAAGAAGTACTGCCGCTGGCGATAGTTGCCCACCAGGTAATTGGCAAGCTGCACTTGGCTGGGCAGGCCGAAGATGAAGTCCGCAACTCCGTAGCTGGCGCTATCGGAAGTAATGGAGCAGCCGGCCGCTTTGCCGAGTTCGGCGCAGGTCGGTTTGCTGAATTGTCCGGAATAGGCATCCAAACCGTACACGGGGTTGATGTCCATCACTTCGGTGTGGATGATGCCCATTTCAAACCCGATCTTCACTGCATGGCGGCCGTGCATCCAGGAGTAGTTCACTTTGGGATCCCAGGAGGTGGGATTCTGAAATTGGGGGTTGGTGGCTTGCCGTCCGATGACGGTGCTGTAGCCGCCGATGTTCTGCGTGTTGAGCCCTCCAGTGAGAAAGGGTTCGGTGGGCAGGCCAGGGACGCCATACTCCGAGGTCATGCTCTGTCCGCCAAGGAATACGGGGAACTTCCCGCCCAGGATGTGCGAGAAAGCCAGGCGAGCGTCCAGCAGCGAGTTCGCGTTGACCGTATACGTGTAGCCCAGCACTGCGTTTTCGTCCTGGGCTTTAACATTGCCGTTGCCGCTTCCCCCGGAGGGACTCGGATCGAGGTCGGGCTCGTAGTACTGTCCGTCCTTGCGCTGGCTGTAACGCACGAAGGCCGACATCTTGTTGTTGATCTGGTAATCGACCTTGGTATCAAATTTGTCGTAGAAATCGCGGGTGAGCAGCAGCGCCTGAAAATCATTGGAACGCGTCGCGCCGACCGTGGGCAATTGGCTGAGCACCTGGGCCGCGAAACCATTGGCGGAAACGGGAAGGGCGGTACCGGCCGGATAAACTGTGGGTAGGCCGGTCGAGGGATTTATCACCGCGGGATCTACCACCGGCACCGGCAGCACGCCCTCGCGATCGCTGGCATCGGGAATGGTATCAAACGTATACGTGCGTTGCAGCGAGCGGTAGCCTTCATAGTCGCCGAAGAAGAAGAGCTTGTTCTTCACGATCGGCCCGCCGACGGTCCCTCCGAACTGGTTCCGTTGCAGCGTGGGCTTTACGAACTTGGGCGGCGGAACGAAGATGAAGCCCACCGCATTCAGGTCGGTGTTGCGGAGAAACTCATAAGCCGTTCCGTGAATCTGATTGGTGCCCGAGCGCGTTGCGGCGTTGACCACCGCTCCCCCCACGCGGCCGTACTCGGCGCTGTAGTTGCTGGTAATAACCTTGAATTCAGCAATAGCATCCGGCGAGGGCTGGGCCACTTCGTTCGAGTATCCCTGGTTGCTGGTGGAGTAGGCGTTGTTGTCAACGCCGTCCAGGAGGAAGCTGTTATAGGTGCTACGCATGCCGTTGACGTTAAATGCGCCCTCGCGCGGAGGAACCGCGTAAGCGTAGATGGACCGGTGGACATTGGTGGTCAGCAGCGCCAGGTCGGAATAATTGCGTCCGTTCAGCGGCAGCTCGACGATCTGCTGGGTGTTCACCACCTCCCCATGTTCGCTCGAATCGGTATCGAGAGTCGCGGCCGCTCCCGTCACCTCGACGGATTGTGTTACCGCGCCCACCTGCAAGGCAGCATCGACACGTTGCCGGGCGTTGACATCAACCCGCACATCTTTGGTGGTGAACTTCTCAAACCCGGTTTTTTCCACCGCCAAGCTGTAGCGGCCCACCTTTACATTGAAAAAATCGTAGTCGCCGCTGGCGTCCGAGGCGCCCTGGGATTGGATACCGGTCTCCAGATTCGTAAGCGTTACAGTGGCGCCGGCAATAGTTGCGCCCGAGGTGTCGCGGACCGTGCCCAGGACCTCCGCGGATTCGAACTGGCCATAAGCCAAAGCAGTTAGGGAAAGGAAGCAAGCAGTCGAGAATAGTGTCGCCTTACGCAAACATGTCATCGTTATCTCCTCCTTGTCGTCTCGAAAGGATTCTGGTCGCACGAGATTGCGGCAGGTTTACAAAGGGGTGAAATTCCGATGCAGAGGAGCAAGGCTAAAGATGCGTGCGCGGATTACGCAGCCTCAACACCCGGCTGAGTGAATTGGTTTATCTACAGTGAGTTGATATTTTATCCCGCACTATGTGGACATCCCCTCCCAACTTTGCCGGGGCATTATCACCTCCAAGGGAATTCTGAGCATGGAACGTTGCACAACGAATCCGGACGTTGTACACTCACCACCATCTGGGGTTCCGGAAGGGGGATCCCTGCTAAAAGAGGTTCACCCAGAACGAAACAGTCGAATTAGGGAGGACTCAAGCCCACATGAAGTTCCCTGACCAACCAGTAAGAATCGTAGCGGCTTCCGGGGGCCTTATCTGGCGGCAAACGACCGGGGGGCGCGAGCTGATCGTCATTCATAGAAGACGCTATGGGGATTGGACGCTACCCAAGGGTAAAGTGCAGCCGGGGGAATCATGGCTGCAATGTGCAATCAGAGAAGTCCGGGAGGAGACGGGTTTCAACGTGGAAGTTGAGAGCCATGCGGGTTGGGTGTGTTATGACACAGCAGAAATCACTAAGGTTGTTCGCTTCTGGAATATGAGACCTCTGGGCGAATCTCAGTTTCAAAGTTCGGAAGAAGTGACGTTTTTCCTCTGGCTGACAACTCAGGAGGCGGTCAAACGATTGGATCGCGAAGGCGAGCGACTTCTCATCCTGCAGGTCAGCAGCCAATACGACGCCGCGGCGAGTGACTCATAGAATCTCGTTGCACCGCGAAGCGAGACCAATCAAACGGTCACCACGCTGTCTGCCTCTGTCAACAGTCCGACGATGTCGTTCATTCCACCTACTTCTCCCACCGCAACCTTATCGGTCAGGCGAAAGTGCTCCAGGCATGTTCGGCAGGTAACCAAGCGAGCGCCCTGTCCCTGGAGTATCCGAAGACCCAACAGTGCGGGCGATCCCTCGCAGACCAACTTGACGCCGTCAGTATAAAAGCAGATGGCGTGCGGCTTGATGGGTTGGCTTTCCAGCGCATGCAGGAACCGGTCGAACATCTCCAAGCCAAACTGCCTGTCTGCGGGATCGACGTGGCCCAGACCCTCTCGCGTCACCAGCAAAACGAGTTTCGACATAAGCTCTCTTCTCCCGTCTCCAGGGATCGACCGCGGAGTGTCCTGTAACTGAAGTTCGTAGCATAAATGCCGTACTCTGAGAACGGCTCTACAGCCCCGATAGGGGCGGTAGAACTTAGCCCACGGTCCCGCAGGGCGGGATGGGTAGGCGCGCCCTGCCTCACCCCCTTCCTCTCTCCCGCCTGCGCGGGAGAGGGGTGCCGAAGGCGGGGGGTGGGTCGTCCTTCCTAGGGCTTGCGCCCTGGGCTACAATCTTCCGCCCCTGACGGGGCTGGGAAGCGAATCCCTCGCCGGGCAGACTTCATGAATGAACTTACGTTACACGACACTAGCGTTGGCCCATAAAATAACGCACGATTATAACCCGAGTCGCGTCATCGGGAGACCATTTTGGCTTCATGAAATACGTCCGACTTTGTGTCTCTCGACAACGAGGCAGGCGGGTGCCACAATGACGAGCTTGCGAAGTACCGCCGCGACCACGGAGGCTTGTGAACGCGGAAGATGTTCCTGCTCGGGCTCATCTTTGGAGTGCGGCAGCTTACGGCCGCTTTTGTGCCTCGAGCTTGTTCGAGACGCTACCGGAAGCAAGCTTCCGACGAAGGAAAGCGGCAGCAAGCTGCCGCACTCCAAAGAGTACTCTTCTGCTTCCAGGCGCCGGGTTGGAAGCTCGAAGGAGCACATGAAGGATGCAGCAAATAACTCATGATGTTTTGATCCTGGGGACCGGACTCGCCGGGCTGCGCGCCGCGGTCGAACTCTGCATTAAAACGCGGGGCAGCGCGGACATCGCTATCGTGTCGAAAGTGCAGGTGATGCGCTCGCATTCCGTGTGCGCGGAAGGGGGCACTGCCGCGGTGATGCGCCCCGAGGAAGGTGACAGCCTCGAGTTGCACGCCTGGGACAGCGTGAAAGGCTCCGATTTCCTGGCAGACCAGGACACCGTGGAGCGATTTGTGAGAACCTCCCCGGATGAAATCCGCCTCCTCGAGCACTGGGGAGTCCCCTGGTCGCGCCGCGACGACGGGCGAATCATGCAGAGACCGTTTGGAGGGCATTCTTTTCCGCGAGCGTGCATGGCGGCCGACAAGACGGGCTTCTTCGAGATGCAGGCCCTCTACGACACCCTCGTCAAATACGACAACTTCAAGCGCTACGATGAATGTTTCGTTACCTCATTGCTCCTTGAAGGTGGACGGTTCGCCGGCCTTACGCTCTACGATCTTCCGACGGGCGAGTTTTACATCTTGCGCGGCAAGGCTCTTCTGATAGCCTCGGGAGGGTTGGGGAATCTTTATGGATTCACCACCTATTCTCAAACCGTTACGGGCGATGGACAGGCCATTGCTTACCGCGCCGGTCTGGCCTTGGAGGATCCCGAATTCCTCCAGTTTCACCCCACGGGGCTCGTGCCCTCCGGCATCCTGATGACCGAAGGTTGCCGCGGCGAAGGCGGCTACCTTCGTAACAACAGGGGCGAGCGTTTCATGGAGATGTATGCGCCCAAGATGATGGAGCTGGCCCCGCGCGACATCGTTTCCCGTGCGGAGATGACGGAAATCATCGAGGGACGCGGCTTCCCGGGAGCCGAAGGGCTCGATTACATCCAACTTGACTTGACTCACCTGGGCGCCGAGCGAATCAATAAGCGCCTGCCCTTGATACGGGAAGTGTGCATGAAGTTTCTGGGCATCGACCCGATCACCACGGCTATTCCCATCCGGCCCGTGGCTCACTACTCGATGGGTGGAATCGAGGCCAACATCGATGGGCAGACAAAGGTGGAGAATATTTGGGCCGCCGGCGAAGTGGCCTGCCACTCCATGCACGGCGCCAACCGCTTAGGGTGCAACTCCACCGCCGAATGCCTGGTGTGGGGCGGCATCACGGGCGGCGAGATCGCCAAGTATTTGGGCCAAGCTACCAGGCTCAGCGAGGTGCCGGAAGAAAGGGCGCGGGAAGAGGAGAAGCGTATTTTCGATGGGCTGCTCAAACAAAGTGGGACGGAGAACCCGGCCCACATCCGCCGGGAACTTCGCACGCTGATGGACAAGCACGCGGGTGTCTACCGCACCGGTGCGTCCATGAAGGAGGGTCTGGATAAGATTGCCGAGCTGAGGCAACGCTTCCGGAAAATCGCCATTCAGGACAAAAGCCGCATCTACAACACCAACCTCATCCAAGTGCTAGAGACCGAGAATATGCTGGAGTTGGCCGATGTGCTGCTCTTCGCGGGCCTGGCACGCGAGGAATCCCGCGGGGCTCATGCCCGGAGGGATTTCACGAAACGCGACGACGAAAAGTTTCTGGCTCACTCCATGGTCTATTCGACCGACGGCACTCCGCGGCTGGAATACAAGCCCGTGACGATTACGAACTGGAAGCCGGTGGAGCGCAAATACTGAACTGCGGGGCCGAGGATGGCGGTGAGTTGCGAATAGTGAATAGTAAATGGTGAGTTCTGAATTATGAATGCTGAATTATGAAGTCGGGATGGGGAGTCTGACGCAGGTGTTGATTTTGATCTTTCATAATTCACAATTCAGAATTCATAATTCCATCTGTTTTTGGCTGACTGCTGACGGCTGATAGCTGACAGCTTCTCCAGTCGGCAAACGTTGAAGGAGGCCGGCATGGCCGCGATTAAAAGGCACGATAATCGGCTCGGGCTGTGGGGATGGCTTGGAGGGGGGCGTTGGGGCGTGGAGCGCTACGCTTACATCCTGCATCGCTTTACCGGCTTGGGCATTCTTTGCTACTTTTTAATGCACGTTGTGGTTACGAGCCTGCGCGCCAAAGGCGTCTACTTGTGGGTCGAAGGGGGAATCTTTCACCAGCCTCTTTTCAAATTCGGAGAGTTCCTGGTCTTCTCGGCTTTCGCTTACCACGCCTTTAACGGCGTCCGTCTGGTGCTCGTGGAACTGGGCTTCGCGGTGGGCAAGCCCATCGAGCCCATTTACCCTTACAAGACGTCGCTGAACGTTCAACGGCCCCTGCTCATCTCCACGATGATCCTGGCAGCGATTCTGTTCGCGGCAGGGGGGTATCAATATCTGGGAGGTCGTTGAGAAATTCGTAGAGATATTGTGTCCGTCGGAACGTGATGTCGTGGGTGACAGTGCAGGCGTGCTTTTTTGTGCCCTGGAAGGGCACAAGATAGCCGGGGGCAACGCCCCCGGCAAGCGCGACCCTCGTTCCCCGACCCTGAAAGGGTCGGATTTCCTCGTGACGCGGGGCGCAGAAGCAGTGGAAGCTGTCAGGGTTCGACCCTTCCAGGGTCGGGTTGTGCGTGGTGCACGTTTTCCGGGGGCGTTGCCCCCGGCTACTTAATCGATCCCCTTCGGGGATCAGGAACAGTAGGAGGAGAAATGCACGAAACGAAATACTGGACCTGGCACATGGCGGCGGGAGTGGTGATCCTCTTCCTGCTCGGCCTCCACATGCTCATCATGCACGTGGGCGGGATCACTCACCTGTTTATCCCTTACGGGGGCGAAGCCGTTTCCAAGAGCAACAGCCTGTTTCGGGATGGCAAGCTGTTCTTCACTGTAACTTACATCCTCCTCCTCGGGGTGGCGCTCTTCCACGGTCTATATGGCCTGCGCACCATCCTGTTCGAGCTGACTCTGAAGCCAGCCGTCGAAAAGACCATCACCTTCGTCTTTCTGGTTGTAGGGCTGGGGCTGTTTGGCCTGGGCACGTGGGCGGCCGTCGCTGTGCACGTCATCGCCATAACAGGTGCAAGGGGGTAGCTATGCCGGAAAACAGCAAGACCGTACGACAGATCAATTTCCACATCACGCGTTACAATCCTGAAAGCGATCACGCGCCTTACGTGAAGACTTACACGATACCAGTGCGCGCAGGCATGACGGTGCTGGACGGCCTGCACTACATCAAGGACAACGTGGATTCAACGCTCGCCTGGCGTTATTCCTGCCGCATGGGCGTGTGCGGCTCGTGTGGCATGATGCTGAACGGGCGGCCGACGCTGGCCTGCAACACCCAAATCCTGCACATCGCCGATGCAGACCTCACCGTAGCGCCGTTGCCTAACTTTGAAATCATCCGTGACTTGGTCCCCGACCTCCTGACCATGTTTGAGAAACACCGTTCGCTGAAGCCTTACATCGTGCGCGCGGATGAAGCGGAGATCAATGATCCGCAAGGCGAATTCTACCAGTCTCCGAAAGAACTCGAAGCCTATCTCCAGTTCACCTATTGCATCAAATGTGGCTGCTGCATGGCCGCTTGCCCCACTTTGGCCACCGACGCGCGATACTTGGGGCCCATGCCTCTGTCAGCGGCGCAGCGCTATAACCAGGACACGCGCGACGACGGGCGACGCGGCCGCAGCCAGGTTACCGGCGCCTCCTATGGGGCCTTCCGCTGCCACTACGCCGGTGAGTGCTCGCGCGCCTGCCCCAAAGGCGTCGATCCTGCCAAGGCCATCCAGCACCTCAAGCGCCGGTTGGTGCTGGATTATCTCCACTTGTCTCGCCGCAAGAAGCCCTGCGAGAAACTGCACGGGCCAAGCCAAGGCAAGCCGCTTCCCAACATCCCTGCCGCGCCGGCAAAGACGGTCTGAGGAATGGAACGCCGCGTATTAGGACACTCCCCGCCTGCTGGTAGTGGGTCAGTTTGATTTTGTAGCGGCCTAAAGCCGCCTCTACATCAAACTGACCAACTCCCTGCCTGCTTGTAGGGCTGAAAAATCCTCGCGCCTGTGATATTGTGAAAGCGATAGGGGCTGGGAATGGCTACTAAGACCTTGTTAACCGTCGAAGAATATGCCGCGCTCCAGGAACCCGAGGGCGTGCGATACGAGTTGAGCGACGGGAAACTGATCGTCATGCCTTCCTCGAGCCTCTTCCACAACCAAATTCGTGACGAGTTGAATGCCCGGCTGAGGGCATTCGTCAAGAGCCAGAAGCTGGGCGGCGTGACCAGTGGGACCGATATGATGCTGGCTGACGACACGGTTCGCCGTCCGGACGTGGCCTTTATTAGTGCTGAGCGCCTGCGAGGCATTGATCGCCATAAGGTCCCCGTGCCGCTTTCCCCTGATCTCGTGATCGAAATCGTCTCCGAAAACGACCGCGCCGACGATTTGATCCTGAAGGTGACGCAATACCTCGCCGCCGGAACCAAGGCCGTCTGGCTTCTCTACTCGACCACACGCCTCGCCTATCGTTACGTTCCCGGCAAGCTCGAACCGGAAGTCCGCAGCGCAGATGCCGGCCATACGTTTGACGAGCCCGAGTTGTTGCCCGGATTCTCCATCCCGTTGGCGGAGATCTTCCAATGCGATCACCCGTAGAATTCGCTCCGATGAGGAATCATCGAAAGCGAGAAGTAGAATAACATGGTTAAATTTCGAGATTATCTGACTTATCGGGGAGGGCCGGGACATTGGTCCTGGATTCTGCACCGGTTGACCGGTGTGGGCGTCTTTCTTTTCTTGCTGGTCCATATCGTGGACATCGCTTTGGTGGGCTGGGGGCCTGCGGTTTTCAACAAGCTGCTTTTCCTTTACCGTTACCCACCCTTTCGCGTGGGCGAAGTCATGCTGGCCGGAGCGGTCCTCTATCATGCTTTGAACGGCCTGCGGATCTGCATTATTGACTTCTGGCCGGAAGCGACCGTCATCCATCGCAAGCTCGTTTACGCGGTGGGTGTGACATTCGTCGTGGTCTTCATTCCCGCGGCGGTCTACATGCTAAGCGCATTATTGAAGTAGGGGGAAGCGATGAACGAAGCAGGCAGACCAAGACCGGAAAGCGGACTGGAGCTTTATGCATGGATGTTCATGCGCGTGTCCGGCGTGGTGTTGCTTTTTCTAGCGTTAGGACACTTGTTGATCATGCATATTATCCACAACGTCGATAATATCGATTTTCAATTCGTGGCTCAGCGTTATGCCACACCCTTTTGGAGGACGTACGATCTGGTAATGCTCTGGCTCGCTCTCATCCACGGGCTGAATGGCATCCGGACGCTGGTGGGAGATTATGTGCGGCCGAAGGGCTGGCAGGTGGCCACGCTGGCTTCCCTGTATGTTTTTGGGTTTATTCTTCTTGCCCTGGGGTCGCTTACGATCATGACTTTCCAGCCGCCCGGGTAAAGAAGTCATCAGTTATCAGTCATCAGTCATCAGTTTTCATTTCGGACTGTTGACTGAAAACCGAAAGGAAGGAAGTCGCCAGTTGTCAGTTGCTAGTTTTCGGTCTGGACGCAGTTTTGGACTGAAAACTGATAACTGATAACTGACAACTGAAACAATGGTGCAACGTTACGACGCGGTGATTGTGGGAGCTGGGGGCGCGGGCCTGATGGCGGCTTTGCAGCTCGCGGGGCACGGACAGGTGGCCGTTTTGAGCAAGTTGTATCCCACGCGGTCGCACACGGGCGCAGCCCAGGGGGGCATTGGGGCGGCGCTGGGGAACCTGGAAGAGGACCACTGGGAATGGCACATGTTCGATACGGTCAAGGGCGGCGACTACCTCGTTGACCAGGACGCGGCAGAGATCCTGTGCCGCGAGGCTATTGAGACCGTTTACGACTTGGAGCACTGGGGGTTGCCCTTCAGCCGCACGCCGGACGGCAAAATCGCGCAACGGCCTTTCGGCGGGCATACTAAGGAATACGGCAAGGCGGCCGTGCGCAGGTCCTGTTACGCCGCGGACCGCACCGGACACATGATCCTGCAAACCTGTTACCAGCAGTGCATCAAGAACCAGGTGCATTTCTACGATGAGTATCATGTCCTGGACCTGCTGATCGAACAGGGGCGTTGCGCGGGCGTGGTGGCAATGTGCCTGGCTACCGGCGAAATTCACACCTTCCACGCCAAAGCGGTTCTGTTTGCCACCGGCGGGTGCGGAAAGATGTTCCGGGTAACCTCGAACGCCCATTCATTGACCGGCGACGGGATGGCCGTGGCTTACCGCCGCGGCATTCCGCTCGAGGACATGGAATTCTTCCAGTTCCATCCCACAGGTATTTACAAGATGGGTATTCTGCTGAGCGAGGCGGCGCGCGGGGAAGGCGCCATCCTGCGCAACCGATCGGGCGAGCGCTTCATGGAGCGCTACGCCCCCACGCTCAAGGACCTGGCTCCGCGCGACATGACCTCGCGCGCCATTTACCAGGAAATCCGCGAGGGACGCGGCATAGACGGGAAGAACTACGTCCACCTCGACCTGACCCACCTCGGAAAAGAGGTGCTGGATAAGAAGCTGCCGGACATTACTGAATTCGTGCGCACTTATATGGGCCTTGAACCGCTCACAGAACTTGTGCCCATTCAGCCCACCGCGCACTATGCGATGGGTGGGATACCCACCGACGTGGAAGCGCGCGTCGTGATCGATGAGAAGAACACGCCGCTGCCTGGATTTTACGCGGCGGGTGAAGTGGCATGCGTTTCCGTCCACGGCGCAAACCGTTTGGGAACCAATTCCTTAGTGGATATCCTGGTCTTTGGGCGGCGCGGGGGAAGGCACGCGGCAAACTTCATCAAAGAGAACGATTGGACCCCGTTGCCTCCCAAGGCCGATGAGACGGCCAGAGGGTTCGTCAGCGAGCTGAAAAATTCCCGAGGCAAGGAACGGCCTGCCGACATACGAGATGCGCTCCAGGACGAGATGATGGATAAAGCCTCCGTCTTCCGTGAGGCCAAGGGCCTGACGGCCATGCGCGAGAAACTGCGCGAACTCCACGAGCGGTATCGGCAAGTGAGGGTGCAAGACCAGAGCGCGGGCTACAATACCGAACTTCTGGAAGTGATCGAGCTGGGCTGCTTGCTGGACCTTGCGGAGGTTCTGGTAGAAAGCGCGCTGGCCCGCCAGGAAAGCCGCGGCGCGCATTTCCGCGAGGACTTCCCAAAACGCGACGATCCCAATTGGTTAAAACACACGCTGCTCTATAAGGGCGAAAAAGGGATCGAATTGAAATACAAGCCGGTGACGATTACGAAATTCGAGCCGAAGGAACGGAAATACTAGGTTTACCCATGCAGGTTACGCTGAAAATCAAGCGCTTCAATCCTGAAAAGGACAAAGAACCGTGGTGGGGCGAATACAAGATTGATGCTGAGCCCACGGATCGGCTTCTGGATGCCCTGAACCAGGTCAAGTGGTACCACGACGGATCGCTGACTTTTCGCCGGTCCTGCGCGCACGGCATCTGCGGGTCAGACGCCATGGTGATTAACGGGTCGAATCGTCTGGCCTGCAAGGTGTTGCTAAAAAACCTGGGCCTGCGGATTACTGTTGAACCCATGCGTGGCTTCCGCGTCATCAAAGACCTCCTGGTGGATATGGACGCGTTCCTGGCCAAATACAGGAGCGTAAAACCTTTCCTCATCACTCATACGCCCGAGCCCGAAAAGGAAAGATTGCAATCACCGGAAGACCGCGAAAAGTTCGACGACACCACGAAGTGCATTCTCTGCGGCGCCTGCACCACCAGTTGCCCCTCGTTCTGGGCGAACGCGGATTACGTTGGCCCCGCCGCAATTGTCAATGCGCACCGCTTCATTTTCGACAGCCGCGACGAAGGGGCGGCGGAGAGAATGCAAATCCTGAACTCCGTGGATGGAGTCTGGCGCTGCCGCACTGTGTTCAACTGCGTCGAGGCTTGCCCGCGCGACATCAACATCACGCGTGCTATCGGAGAAGTGAAGAAGGCCTTGCTGTTTCGCAAGCTGTAACCCGCTTCTGCCAGCGCGACTTTCCTACTTTGGTTAGCGGACGTGTAGGGTCTGCTCTTCCCCCCAGAACTGGTATACTTGCGGCCTCGTGAGGTTCAACATCTATCCTCAAGCTGCGAGGAGGAGCAATGCGAAACCAGTCCTTGGCCTGTCTCTTGAGCGCAATCTGCGCTCTGGGATTGCAGGCTGCCCAGCAAATAGACCCGTCCAAAGGGATTACCCTTGCGAACAGCCAGGTGCGGCTTGAGTTCGAGCCGAAGGGGATGGGCCTCTCCGCCCTGGTGGACCTCCGGAGCGGCGTGAATCACATCCAGCCTGTTAAGGAGGCGCACCGTCTGTGGCAGGTGAACCTTGCCCGGGGCGCCCAGATCGAGAAAGTCACCAATAACTATGCGCCCTGCAACTACGCTCGAATGGAGGAGCTTCCCGGGGGTATCCGGCGCGCCGTAATGGAGTGGAACGATTTGAATTGGTGGCATGAAGAGCGTGTTCTGAGCGTTCGGGTGACGGTCGATCTGCCACCCGACTCGGGCATTGCGCAATGGCGGATTTCGGTCAGCAACAAGAGTAACTACTGGGGCCTCTGGTCAGTGGCATACCCCGATGTCAACGGGCTCCCCGAATCCGGGAAGTATGACATTGCGCGTCCGGCCTTTGGTAGTGGGGGGCAATTGCTGAGAGCCTGGAGTGGCAAGATTCAAGCCAGGTATCCTGCGGGTGATTGGCCGATGCAGTTTCTGGCACTGAGCCGGTCGCGGGATTCGATCTATTTCGCGACGATGGATTCGGAGGCGCGTGCGAAAGACTTCGTTGTGGAGCCGGGCAACAGCACCATGTCGATAGTTCATTACCCCGAAAATATGGGCGTAGCCGGCTCAGATTATGCGGGCTACTACCCTGTCGAGTTCGGAGTTTACCAAGGCGGGTGGCTGGAAGCAGCGCAGCGCTACCGCCGATGGGCACTCGAGCAGAAGTGGGCGCAGGGGGGAAAGCTGTCCCAACGCACTGACGTTCCCGAAATGTTGAAAAACGTTGGCGTGTGGATTATGGACGATTGGGTGTGGGCCGGCGCAGAAGGCTCCGCGCAACAAATGGACGCACCGCTGCTCGAAGCGCAGAAGTGGCTGGGAGTGCCCATCGGCCTGCATTGGTATAACTGGCATCACATGAAGTTCGACAATGAATACCCTCACTTCCTTCCGCCCAAACCCGGATTTGCGGAACGCGTCAAGGACCTTGCCAGTCACGGTGTGCTGGTAATGCCCTACATCAACGGCACCAGCGCCGACTTCAATATACCGGACTTTGACCGCTTTGGACCGCACGCCATTGTTGATGAAGCCGGCGGTTACAAGATGTATTTTTATGGGGAGAGTTCAGGGCGCCTCCTCTCGATGTGTCCCACGCAAGAGTTCTGGCAGAACACGATCTCGACTCTGTTCAATAGCCTGGTGGAGGATTACGGCGTCAACGGAGTATACATCGATCAGATTGCCGCCCATTTACACGAGTTCTGCTTCAATAAGGAACACGGTCATCCACTGGGTGGCGGACACTACTGGGTGGACGGAAACCGCGACCTCTTGAGAAAGGTACGGAACTTTGGGGAGCGCAGTGGCCGGCATCCCGTGATTACATCCGAGGGCACCGATGAAGTCTTCATGGACCTTGTGGATGGCTATCTGACTTGGGCGGAGCCCACGGATAGGGAAATCCCACTCATGGAAGTGGTCTATTCCGGCCACACTGTCTTTTTTGGCAGCCCCTGTGACATTACCAAAAGTGAGCGCTTCTTCTGCTACGCGCAGGGACAGGGCGTTATCGATGGCCGGCAGAACGGCTGGCTGAGCTTGGCCCTGTTCAAGCCGGAGAACTCAACCAAGGCTGAATACTTGCGTCAATGCGGGCGTTACCGGGTCGCAACCAAACAATACCTCGTCTATGGCCGTCTGCTGGGCCCCGTTGAGCCGGAGAACCCTGTGCCCACTTTCACCGAGGAAGGGTTTGGATTCGGGAATAAACACAAGGGAACGGTCCCCGCCGCAGAAGGACGACTGTGGCAGGCGGAGAACGGCCGCCTGGCTCTTTTCCTTGCCAACTACATCGACCAGCCGGTTGAGTTCAAGTATCGCCTCGACCCGGGTAAGTTTGGACTAAAAGGGAAGCGTTTCGAGCTGAAAGAAATCTCCCCCGAGGGCACGGCGCCCCTCGCCACGGTCACGGGAACAGCGCAGCGAACCGAAAAACTTGGCCCTCGAAAACTCAAGGTGATTGAGATTGCGCCTGTTGGTGAGTGACTCGGCTGGAGTCGGCGTTCAGCGCTCGCCTTTAGCGCTGATCGTGCCCTGCCTCCGACTCCTCAAGAATGTTCCTGATCTGCTTCTTCAAAACGGGCAGTGCAGTTTTCATAGCGCAATGGCTTATTTCAGGACTGTCTCCCGGATGTACGGGCTGATGGCATCTTCGGTAACGAGGTGCACGGTCGAGCCCAGAAGGTCCTCGAGGTCCTGCTTGATCGCGATGATGTCGAGCAAGCTCGTGTGGTCACCGACTGTGACGAGAATGTCAATGTCGCTATTGGGCCGGCCCTCGCCGCGGGCGCGCGAGCCAAATACGCGGACGTTTCTTGCGCCGTAACGCTCTGCAATCCCCACTATCTCCTCACGCCGGCTTTGCAACACCTTGTCGATTGCCATTCAACACCTTTGGGTTGCCCCTCGCCTTGATTGTAGCATTCATTCACGAGCTGTGAATTCCATAATCCGCCTCGAACTTCAAAACCTCGCCGGGTGCTAGAGCGCGCTTGGCCGACCAGAGCCCCATGGTCACCGCGTTTTCTGTCTTGCCTGTCCATTGTGCGAAACATCGCGAGACTTGATCCTTGGGGAAGCGATTGACCAAAACCGGACCCGTCCCCGCCTCCGAGAGCACCCACTCTCCGTTGGGTTGTTCCGCGCCGTCATAGACTTTGGAACCCCGGGGCTCTTGGCCTGGCTCGATCAGCTTTTGCTCCACGGTTTTTCCATCCTGCTGGCGGAAGGAGAGGACGGCCCGGTCCATGCTTCTTGGGCCGACTACACATCGCGACTGGAGCACCACATCGAGGGCGGAAGCGCTGCCATTCTCCAAAGTGGTTTCAGTGTGCACGAGCGGCCCGTCTTTCCCAAGCCGAATCACACGCCTCGCCTTCAGCCCATTGGCATAAGTGCCGGTGAGCCGCAGCTCGGTGGGCTCGGTTTGTGCTTCCAATTCCCATTTCACTTCGTAGGGCCTGGAGGCAAGATAGTCGGAGTACACAGCCAGGCTTAAACCTCCCGTGTCCGGATACGACCGCTCGCCGGGATCGGGACGGCGCAGCACGTCCTTTCCGGTCCTCTTCTCGATCATTTGGATGGCCCGGCCGCTCAGTTCCGGCGCCACATCGACTCGCCACGCCGCGTTCTCCAATGTCGCTACATGATAGGGCCTTATCAACTTGCTGAAATTCTCTTCGTCTCCGGTCAGCTCGGCTCCTTCGTGAAGTTCGGTGATGCCGGATGAACGGACGTCTTTCATGAAATCCTGGAAGCTCTCCTTCAACTTGTCGAGGCCGGCGGGTGCGTAGGATCCATCTCGAACCTGAAAGGCTTTGGCGTGCATCAATCTCACGTAATCGATCGAGAGCCGCGCCTTGGCTACCCTTGTCCTCGTAGCATCATCGTCTGCGGCCGTTTCGGCTTCATGGAAGAGCTTCAGGGACTGGGCAAGAAAGTCCTCCGACAGATAAGTTGCTCCAGGGTTCGAGTAAATCCACATGTGCAGCCCTTTTCCCTGCGGTGCCGGCCTCACCTGCCGGTGAAGCAAGTCGAAGTAGGCCCGCATGGGACGCGCCGCCTTGCCATAGTACGCATTCATGAATTCATTGATGATTCCGTTCACCCCAAGGCTCGTATTCCACAGCAAGCGTGCCATCACGTAGGACCGGAGCTCGGCATTTTCTCCACCCCCACCTGGGGCGGCGTCGCCCTCGAGAAATATGCCCACGACCCCGTGCTTCCGATACATGGGAATGTTCGCTGCAAGCTCATCGAAGTCCGGAAAAGGAAGCAGGTAGTGTGCGAAGTTGGTCACATAGTGCCATATGTAGAGCTGGTTCGTGATCTTCGACCAGGCTCGCAGGTTATTCATGAAATACGCATCGTTTACGCAATTTTCATAGGCGTGCGCCTCGCAGACCCCGATGGGGCAGAGGCGGATCCGAACGTTGGGGAGCGGACGGACTTTCAGCGGAGGAGGTTCCGAGTACCAGTAGGCCAATGTATCGATCAGCTTTTCGGGATGCTTCTTTGCCACTTGCGCGGCGACGGCGTTAACGAAATGCAGGATGGGGCCCGAGTGAGCCCCGCCCTCTTCCTGTTCGACGCGCCGGCAATTGTCGCACTCGCACCATCCCTCGCAGTCATTTTGCGAAACGGAGTAAATGCCCGCCTCGGGATGCTGCTCGATCCATCCGAGCACTGTCGCAATCGAGATCCGCAGTACATCCAGATTCGTAAGACAGAGCTGCGCCCGTTCGCTTCTCCGCTTGCCGTCCACCAGAGCGTAGTATTCAGGATGATCCTTAAAGTACTTTTCAGGGGGAAGCATCTGGTAAGCGGAGTGAACGAAGGGATAGTACATGACCTTGCCGCCGGTTGACTGGTCGAGGTGCATGGAAGACCCATTCATCTTGTTGCGGGCCGCCCAGTCCTTATCAAAAGCTTCGGTAAAGAACGGCTCGCGATACTCGAATGCGGGCTTCTGGGTTTCATCCAAAGGCTCCACGATCAGAGTCAGCTTTTTCGGGATGACACTCAAATCACGCGCAAACCATCGGCATCCCAGCTTCTCCAAAAAAGTGTAGACGCCATACATGGTCCCACGCTGCCGGCCTCCCACGATCACGAGGTGGTTCCCTTCCGTTCTCAATACAAAGCCTTCAGAGCCGAGTTGCTCAATCGGGAACGCCAATCCAATTTTCTGAATCAAGTTGCTGTTCCCGACGAGCACCAAATCGCCTTCCGGTCCTTCCGCATCGGTGACTATGGGCAGGCGAGCGCCCGACATCTCCTCGACAAATTTCTGTAGCTCTTCGGCGCCCCGCCTCTCCGAGGGCGAGGCTGCTTCCGAAACACAAATGGTGTAGGTGGATTTCCCCTGCTTCACAAGGGTAAGAGGTTTTTTCGCGGGGTTCACGGGAGCGGAAAGAACGCTCATCCGGCCTGCAGCCAATCCCATAGTGCTCAAGACAGCGGACTTCAGAAACCGTCTCCGACTCTTGTCGTTGTGATCTGGATTTTCCATGGTAGTGAACCTCTGCTTTTTTGCGGGTCGGCCAGATTGATTGCTGGCCTTAATTCCGGCTGCACCTCTGGGCGCCGCCGAGGACGAGACCCCCGTTGGGAAGGTGAGGCTTCAAAAACAACCCGCGATTCTACTCCAAGAGTAGTTCGTGAGGCGAGACTTGATTCGAGCTTGTCCAACATGGTCCGGCATGCTCACAGAAACCCTCAGGGGGCGCCGATCCCAAAGGAGGACTTGAGTGTACACCTACAGTCACGAATCCATAATGGAAATCGCGGCAACAAT
Source organism: uncultured Acidobacteriota bacterium (assembly GCA_963832915.1). Classification (GTDB taxonomy): domain Bacteria; phylum Acidobacteriota; class Terriglobia; order UBA7540; family UBA7540; genus CAVROP01. The sequence goes on along the minus strand of CAWHWE010000074.1, from coordinate 19,767 downwards.
GGAATACACTCTCTAGTCGCTTCGTGTCAAACATCAGTCGATTAACAACAAGAAATGGAGTTGATGATGCCAAACCTATCTGTTGACGTAAAGTGGAGTTCTGTGGCCGCAGCGCTGCGGGTATTTGTTCTGCCGCTGCTTGTAGGCCTGTTAATTTCGTCCCACGCGTGGGGCCAGGTGTTCACCTTCACGCGAGAGCAACTAATTCGGTACACGGCACAAAACCCTTATGAGCGCTTCCCGGACGGCAGGCCCAAGGTGCCGGATGCAATTCTCGAAAAGGTGAAAGGCCTCTCGGCCGAAGAGATATTGGGGTTGGAAGGCCGCGGATACCCAAACCAGTACTCCGACGGCTGGCAGATCCTGCATCCAGACCGGAAACTTGTGGGGCGGGCCTTCACGCTGCAACTCATGCCAACACGCCCGGACATTGCCGATGTCGATGTAGCGGAAAGGAAGGCGAAGGGCCTCGGTAGTCTTACGCACCAGACAGCCCTTGATATGCTTCAGCCCGGCGATGTCTTTGTCGCGGACGCTAGCAGCTCCTCCTTTGGTGGCATCATCGGGGATAACTTGGCGTACTACATTTATAAAATGGCCGCTGGTTTTGTCATCGACGGCGCGATCCGTGACCTGGACGGCATCTTTCCGCTCGACATGGGTGGCTATTACAGGGCAGCGGTCCCTCCCGCAATCCGTCATCTCATGGTGACGGGTATTAACGTGCCCATTCGGATCGGCACCACCACCGTAATGCCCGGCGACGTGGTCTTTGGCGACCGGGAGGGCGTTTACTTCATCCCACCTCACCTGGTCAAAGAAATAGTTGACAAGGCGGATGAAGTACATATTCACGACGATTGGACGAAAAAGAAATTCGCCGAGGGCAAGTACAAGTCAACCGACATTTATGGAAGCCCGAAAGACCCCGCGTTGAAACAGGAATACCAGGAGTATCTGAAGGAACAGCTTCAGAAGTAGTGAGCTGCGCAGTGGTTGATGGGGCCTAATCGGGTCAATACTTAATCCATTGCTTGTAATAGAGGTATTGCTGGAGCCATGGCCGTGACCAGGGATTACGGGCGCAGTAGAAGACCGAAACTGCGGATACGAGTAAAAAGGCCAGGGCTACGCCGCGGAACCAACGGTGGACGGTTTTGCCCCGCAACCCCTCTGGAAGCAACATCAGCCATAAAGGGATCAGCCAGAAAAACCAGCGCAGGCCGCAACACATGCCGCCGTAATTCCGCTGACCGGCGAAGAATGTGTAGAAAACGAGCAGCAATGAGGTGAGGAAGGCGGCAAGCGCCGCGAAGGCGCGCAGCGGATTTTCGGGCGAGCGGAGGGACCTCCAGACTCCCAACAGGGTGAAGAAGAAAATCGGGGAGAGTGAAAGAATCCCGTGGTGTCCCACCAGCATGTGGAACAGGTACACGGGCCAGGGTTCATACATGTTGTCGACTCCCTTGCCGATTTGCCCCGTTGACTTTCCGGTTGCGGGATCGACCTCGCTGCCCACCAGCCGGCCGGATGCCGGATCAATCACCCAGTAGGAGCCTGGATATACGTAGGCTGGCTTGTCCGCGTAAGCGGGTCTAAGGTCCCCGGTGACCAAGTAGTTCGTCGAGAAATGCCCGGCGATGGGGACCAGCGCAAGGGGGAGAAACCAGATCAAAGTCTGCCGCCGCGCCTTCCAGGCCAGCCCGGCGCCGAGCGCCACCAGGAAGGCAGTGGCTGGGAATTCGTTCACCGCGGCAAATCCTGCAAAGAACCCCGCCAGGGCGAAGAGCCGCCACCCGCGCCGTCCCTCGCGCCAGATCAGGAAAGCAGGATAGAGCGCGAAGAAGGAGCTGAAGGCTGCGATAGTGTGGTTGTTCAGCGTGATGCTGAAGCCAGTCAAGAAGGTTCCCAGCCCTGCTGCCGTCATGGCGTAGGCCCGAACCCAGGGGTCAGGGGCGAGCCGGTCGAGGAGTCGAGAGAAGAGACCTAGAAAGATGATCAGCGGCACGAGGTTAATAGAAGCCACGATAATGCGGATTACGCTCTCCGGACTATTATGAAAACTTAGCCGGTCAAAACTCAGTTTCTTCAGGAGCAGATACTCGCCGGCGAGCAAAGTTGCCAACAAGGGAGGCTTGGAGGAATAATAGTGCCCGCGCAGCCGGACTCGGTCAATCGTATCAGGCCAGGGTGTTTGATCGATGTTGTAGGTTCCTCGTTCTGCAAGGCTGTAGACCGTGGCCCAGCGCGAGAGATCGTTGACGCTGTGCATCGGAAGGCTCGCACCTTGCGCGTTGCGTTCCCCGCGGGCCATAAAAACCAAGCCCAGCACGGCCCCTGCGGTCACGGCAATCAGTATGAGGTCCAGGCGCCTCCTCTCGGCAAGAGCTTCGTGTGGTGAGTCGAGTTGTGCCGGATCGTTCATCTGCCGTTCCCCTGAGTGGTTTGAGTAAGTTCTGCTATGCTGTACTTGTGCTCGTTCCGGATGTTCTGAAAAGCGACCAGTTCACCGAGAAATCCGATAGCGAGCAATTGAAACCCAATGATGAGGCAGGCGAGAGAGTAGGTCAGCAGAGGCCGGGCCCCAATGGGCCCAAAGCCATGCACTCCAAAGCGCGCCAGCACCCAGCACAACGCAAGGTAGGACAAGCCGGCCGCTCCAAGCAAGAAGGCGGGAAGGCCGATCCCACCCAGCAGATGAAGCGGACGCTGTCCGAAGACGGTCAGGAAAACGACGGTAAGGAGATCGAGGAAACCTTTAACAAACCGATGAAACCCGTACTTCGATTGCCCGTAGCGCCTGGGATGATGCGCGACGGGCAGCTCCGCGACGCGGTATCCGCGGGTGTAGGCCATCACAGGGATGAAGCGGTGCAACTCTCCATGCAAAGGAAGATCCTTGACCACCTCGGCGCGAAAGCACTTGAGCCCGCAATTGTGGTCGCGCAGCTTGAGGCCCGTCAGATGACTGACGAGCCAATTGAACACGTGGCTGGTCCAGACCTTGTGCCAGGGGTCTCTCCTCCGTTGCTTCCAGCCATTAACGACGTCAAATCCTTCCTCCAGCTTAGCCAGGAATCTTGGAATTTCAGAGGGGTCGTCCTGTAGGTCTGCATCCATCTGGAGGACGACTTGCCCCAGCGCGGCATCGAACCCCGCGGCCAGCGCTGCGGCCTTGCCAAAGTTGCGCCGAAAGCGAATGCCGCGAATGCGCGGGTCGCTCGCGGCGAGCCGGCGAATCTTATCCCACGAACCATCCCGGCTGCCGTCGTCCACGAAAATCACCTCGAGGTCAAGCCCGTGCGTCGCAGCCACGGTAAGCAGGGCCTTTCCCAGTTCCTCCAGACTCTCACTCTCATTGAGGACGGGAAGGACGACGCTGATCAGCTCGGATTTGCCCGACTTCGATTCCATTAACGATCCACAGCGCAGCCCTTCAAGCGGATGCCGGAATACCAAAGATTTTATCAGTATAAATGCGGCTCAATCGCAAATCCTCGTCGAGAGAGCGAGTGATTTGGGTGCCCTTCTCGTAAGCCAGCTCGACTACCAGGTATCCCTTGAAACGAATTCCGCGCAGATAATCGGCGACTTTCTGATAATCAATGTCGCCGGGGCCATAATCCTCCATCCAAACACCCTCTTTGGAATTGCGTAGATGCAGTTCCACAAGCCGGTCACCGGTTTCGCGAATGAAGCTCATTACCTCCTGGCCGCCGCGATAGGCCCAATGCACGTCCACACAGCAATAAACCCGCAGGGGATTGGTGTGCTGCAAAAGATGGCGCCATTCTCTCGCGTTATCAACAAGCTCGGGGGTGTGATGGTGAAGCGCCAGCTTCATTCCCAATTGGTGCAGCTCGGCGCCCAAATGGTCAACGTAATTGGCCTGGGTGTCAAGCTCTTCATCCGTCTTTCGGACTTGGCCTGGTTTGGGGCTCGGGTTGGTAATGATAATGCGCGTCCGATGTGGTTTTAGCAGCCGCGCCAACTCCACCACCTCCTTGATTGATTTCTCGGCGGCTGCCGCCTCATGCAGGGTTGTGCCAGCATAGATTGTTTCCGGGGCCAGATAATATTTGGCCAACAGTGCGAGGGTTGTTTCGCGCAATTCCGGCTTGAAGAAGTCCTGATTCAGCTCCACCCGATGGTACCCTGCGCCATGAAAGCTGGCGAGAACTTCATCCACCCCTTCGGCCAGGGTCTTTTTCTCGGATGCGAGCTGCTGCGTCCAAATGTAAACCTCGACCGAGAGCTTGGGAGCGTAGTGCGCCGCGCTTGTTGCATTGCCCCCCAGGAGCAGTCGCCGGCTAAGGAGCGTGGCGCCTGCAAGCTTTGCCATACCGGACAACATCTCCCGTCGGGTTCGACGGCTGTGAATGGTTGCCATATGAAACTACCTTCCCTTCGAGAGCAGAGCGTTGATTTTCGCGGCAGGAAGAAGCGTGCCGCAGTGCGCGTAACGGTACGACCCGAAGGGGTGAATGTACCGCCGCAAGCGGGCCGGGTCAAGCGCGTTGTTTGGGCTGTCGCTCAAATTGAAGGCGAATTCCCTCGCCGACCGTGAATCACAGTTCAGCTTGCGGCTCATTCACCTGCGGCGATATACTTGCCGCCGCCAACAGGTTTCAGGCGCCAGGTGTCAGGTGCCTGGGGGCTGGTGAAGAACAGCAGGCAGTAGGCAATAGGCAGTAGGCAGCTAGGAATTCAGAATTCATAATTCAGAATTTCCCCAGCCCCTGTTTTTCCCTGACACTTGGCACTTGGCACCCGGCGCCTTTCTTGGTTGCGGAGGTTGGAACAACAATGGCCATTAACCTCGATCTCGAGCATGTCCCCCCTGCGCCGAATCGGAAGGATTATCGGATTGGAGCCATTGGCGCGGGATTCATTATGAGTGAATGCCACCTGGTGGCCTATGGCCACGCCGGTTACAACGTCGTAGGCATCACGTCCGCGTCTCCGGAGGAGGCCGAGCAAGTGGCCCGGGCACGTGGTATACCCAAAGTGTACGGCGCCTACCAGGAATTGTTGGCTGACCCTTCGATCGAGGTCGTAGACATTGCCGTGCCGCCGGACAAGCAGTTGATGATCGTGCGCGAGGCCGTAAAATACTCCGGCCACCTCAAAGGCATTCTGGCACAGAAGCCGCTGGCCATGGACTACGCAGATTCCAGGGAGATTGTGCGCCTGTGCGAGCAAGCCGGCATCACCCTTGCCGTCAACCAGAACATGCGCTTCGACCATTCCATGCGCGCCCTCAAGACCCTGCTGAAGCGTGGTTATTTGGGTGAACCGGTCCTGGCCAGCATCGAAATGCGCGCCATACCACACTGGAAGCCCTGGCAGCTCGCTTACACACACCTGACCTTGCTCAACATGAGCATCCACCACCTCGACAGCTTCCGCTACCTGTTTGGTGAGCCCGAGAGCGTTTACGCCAGCGCCCGGAAAGATCCCCGGACTCTCTCGGAGCACGTGGATGGCGTGGTGCTTTACATCCTCGAGTATGCAGGGGGCTTCCGTGCCACCGCCTGGGACGATGTGTGGGCTGGTCCGGCGCGCGAAGGTACGCCGCCGGACCTGTACATCAAATGGAGGGTGGAGGGTACAGAAGGGATGGCGCAAGGGACCATCGGCTGGCCTTCCTATCCAAACCTCACTCCCAGCACCATCGATTTCACGACCAAGCAAGAGCCCGGGTGCTGGTTTTCGCCGCGTTGGAAAGAAGTGTGGTTTCCTGACGCTTTTGAGGGCCCCATGGGCCAATTGCTGGAGGCGCTGGCGAAGGGCGCCGAGCCGACGATCAGCGGCCGCGATAACCTCAAAACCATGGCCCTGGTCGAGGCTTGCTATAAATCCATCGCAGAACATCGGCCTGTAAGGGTGGAGGAAATCCTGAAGGAGGCATCATGAAACTCGGACTCATCAATTCGGCCTGGCTGGGGACTTCGGTCAGCACCGCCGAAGGCATTCGCAAGACCAAAGAGATCGGATTCGACACCATTGATATCTTCAACGACCCCTTGGACATTGATATCATGGAGCGGCGGCTGATCAAGGATACCTGCCGGGAAGCCGGCCTTCCCGTCGTCTCGGTTTGCTGTTGTGCGCTGGGCATCGCGGATTTCAATCTCCCGGTACAGCGGTTCCACGTTAGCCGTTGCGAAGCCTATCTGGACTTCGTCTATGAACTCGAGGCTAAGAACCTGTTGCTGGTGGTGGGCGAGTATATCTGGCAGCAGGAGGTCATTCCGCCCAAAGCCCAGTGGCAGTTTGCCGTCGACAACGTCAGAGCGCTGGGTGAATATGCGGCGACACTAGGTGTGGAGGTCGCGATCGAACTCGAGCCCTTCAAGCTCTCCATTGTTAACACCTTGGATAAGATGGATCAGTTCCTGAAGGATGTGGACCATCCCGCCGTGCGCGCCAACCTGGACATCTCGCACCTGGCGCTTTCCAACTCGCCCCCGGAGTCCATTCCAAAACTCCAAGGGCGCATCGCCCATGTGCACTTCTCCGACTGCAACGGCATGGTCCATGGCGATCTGCCACCGGGACGGGGGACTGTGAACTTTACCCCATACCTCCAGCAACTGAAAAATCTGGGCTTTGATGGCGCCATAAGCATTGAGCTGGAGTATTCCCCCCAGCCGGAGAAGATCGTTGACTGGGTCACGGAAGCTTACGGGGAGACCAACCGCTTGATGCAGAACCTCGGCATTCGGGGGTAGAGATTGTCGATTTACGATGGACGATTGGCGATTGCCAGGGGGCTTGTAGCGCTGACCTTTAGGTCTTTACCGTGGTGCCGACCTAAAGGTCGGCGCTACATTGACACTCGTGTCAAACGGGAGCTCATACATAAAGGACGATGTATGCGCCACCCATGGCAATCGACAATGGCAAGGGGAGGATATCGATGAACTACAGAAGGTTCGGGCGGGCAGGGTGGATGGTGAGCGAATTGGGTTATGGCATGTGGGGAATGGCAGGCTGGACAGGCTCCGACGATGATGAATCCAAGCAAGCCCTGCAACGGTCCGTCGAGCTAGGATGTAATTTCTTCGATACGGCTTGGGGCTATGGGGAGGGTCACAGCGAGGCGCTGCTGGGATGGCTGGTCCGCAACCACCCGGACAAGAAGCTCTACACAGCCACCAAAGTTCCCCCCAAAAACTTCCAGTGGCCCAGCCGGCGTGAATATACTCTGGACGATTGCTTTCCTCCCGATCACATCGAGGATTACGTCCACCGGAGCCTCAAGAATGCCCGCCTCGAGAGCTTCGACCTGGTGCAGTTTCACGTGTGGGAAGATTCCTGGATGAAGGACGACCGCTGGGCCAGGAAAGTGGATGATCTGCGCCGTCAAGGGCTGATTCATGCCGTCGGGATCAGCATCAACCGATGGGAACCCTGGAACGGCGTGCGCGCGGTCCAATCCGGCCTGGTTGACGCCGTGCAAGTGATCTACAACATTTTCGACCAGAACCCCGAGGACCAGCTTTTCCCCGCCTGCGCCGCGAACGACGTGGCGGTGATCGCCCGCGTCCCTTTTGATGAAGGAACGCTCACGGGAACCCTCAAGCTGGACAGCAAATGGCCGGCAGGCGATTGGCGCAACACCTACTTCGTGGCGGAGAACCTTAAGGCCAGCGTGGCGCGGGCCGAGGCGCTCCGGCCGCTTATTCCCAGCAGCATGACGATGCCGGAGATGGCTCTGCGCTTCATCCTCAATAATCCCACGGTATGCACCATCATTCCTGGGATGCGCAGGGTCAAGCATGTGGAAGCCAACACTGCCGCTTGCAACGCCGGGCCTCTTCCGAGAGACCTCTTCGCGAAGTTGCGGCCTCACCGCTGGGACCGCCAACCCACCCATTGGTCGCAATAACGGGGGAATTGAGTCTTTGCCCTCTCCGCAGGGGAGAGGACCGCGACCGGGGCATGAGGGACGCAGGACGGGTGAGGGGGCACTTGCAAGGTAGGGGCGAGCGGCGCTCGCCCCTGGGCTGAACACCGTTTGGCCCTACGGGAGGAAGCCATAATGCAGAATCAAATTTCAAGACGTGCATTTTTCGCGCGGACCGGAGCCGTGGCTGCCACCGCGGTGGCCATGCCCGCGTTCCTGCGCGCTGGCGCGGCAGCCTCCGGCCGGCCGATGCGGCTGGGTGGCCCCATCTTTCTCAATTCGGATGATCCTGGCGAACAAGCTCGGGAGCATCGCCGGCTGGGATACCGCGCTGCCTACGCTCCCAAGGTGGACTTGAAGGACAAGGACAGGATCAAAGCCATTATTAAGGAATTTGCAGCCCAGGACGTAGCCCTCGCGGAGGTGGGCGCCTGGGTGAACATGCTCGACCCCGACCCTGAAAAGCGCCGCAAGAACATGTCCTTTGTGCAAGAGCGGTTGGCGTTGGCCGAGGAGTTGGGCACGCGGTGTTGTGTGGACATTGCAGGCTCCTACGACCCTAAAGTTTGGTATGCCCCCAACCCCAAGAACATAAGCCAGGAATTCATCGACGCCACGGTGGAGAACTGCCGCAAGCTGATTGATGCCGTAAAGCCGAAACGCACCAGGTTCTCCATTGAAATGATGCCGTTCAACTTCCCCAGCGGACCGGACGACTACCTGAAGCTGATCAAGGGAGTGGATCGCAAAGCGTTCGCAGTTCATCTTGACGTCTGCAATGTGATGAATAGCCCCGAGCGCATGTACCACAACGGCGCCGTCATCCGCGAATGCTTCCGGAAGCTGGGGCCATGGATTGCCTCCTGTCACGCCAAAGACTTGAATTGGGAGAACTACGTGCAGGTGTGCCTGCGCGAAGTGATTCCGGGCCGCGGCCAGATCGATTACAAGGCCTATCTGAGCGAGCTCTCGAAGCTTAGGGTTGACGCTCCCTTGATGCTCGAACACTTGAAAACCGCCGAGGAGTACGAGGAGGGACGACACTATATTCAGGGGGTCGCCCGGGAGCTGGGCCTTTCATTCGGCGCCTGACTCGAAATTCGAAACTGGAAACTGGTCAGTTGTCCGTGGTCAGTGGTCCGTAGTCAGTGGGGAGAAGTCAGCCTAGAACGGGAAGCGAGGGGTGAGACTGTCTCGAATTTAAGAATTGGGATTCCCCTGACTTGGCTTCTGACTCCTGAGTCCTGACTCCTGAATCCTAAACGGAGGAGCTAATTCATGACAAGTGAAGCAGGAATTACTCGAAGAGATTTCTTGAAAGAGACAACCGCCGTGGCGGGGGCCACGGCCGCCGTGCTCGGGGGTCTGGCGCCGGCGCGCGTGCTGGGGGCGAATGACAAGATCCGTATCGGCGCCATGGGCACCGGCGGGCGCTGCCAGTACCTGATGAGTCTCTTCAACAATAATCCCTCGGCTGAGTTGGTGGCCGTCTGCGACGCATACGGCCCGCACCGCGACAAGGCATTGAAGATTGCAGGCTCGGAGGCCAAATCCTACCTCGACTACCACGAGCTGCTCGACCGCAAGGATATCGATGCCGTCATTATCGGCAGCCCCGACCACTGGCATAAGCAGATGCTCATTGACGCCGTGCACGCCGGCAAGGACGCCTACTGCGAGAAGCCCATCATGCACTCCATTGAGGAAGGCGTGGAGATGGTGGGCGCCGTCGAGGAAAGCAAGCGCGTTGTCCAGACGGGCACGCAGCAGAGGAGTTGGCCGCACTGGATCATGGGCAAGCAGATCGTCGATTCCGGCAAGCTGGGCAAAATCACTTTCATCCACACTTACTGGTACCAGGACTACTACCTGAATCGTAAGGAGCTGCTCGCGGTCGACCAGTCGCAACTCGACTGGAAGCGCTTCCTCGGCGACGCACCGGACCAGCCGTTTACGCTGGAGAAGTTCTACTGGTGGCGCTGGTTCTGGGATTTCGGCGGGGGGATATTAACGGATCTCCTTACTCACTGGATTGACGTTATTCAATGGTATATGGGCCAGCCCGCGCCTCTGACCGCGACCACTACGGGAGAAGTCTACCGTATGCCCTGGCAGGCCCCGGACACCTGTACAGCGGCTTACGAGTATCCCGGGAAGTTCATGGTGACCTTCACGGGCGCCATCAACAGCAGCGTGGATGACGGGGGAATCATATTCCGGGGCAGTGAAGCCACCCTGAAAATCGACCGCGCCCACCTGGCGGTTTATCCTGAAGGTGGAGCCGTGGCGCCCGGCACGCTTGTTCCCGAGCCCGAAATCCTGGTCCGCTCGGAGCACGACGGCACGATCGACAACGTCAATAACTTCCTCGATTGCGTGCGCACTCGCAAGACTCCCAACGCCAACATCCACGTGGCCTTCGAGGCGGCGCGCACCTCCTGGATCGGAAACATCGCCCTGAAGCGCGGGATGAAAGTGGTCTGGGACCCGATCAAGGGACAAGTCGCGTAACTGCGATTTCACGTAGCGGCGATTTTACATCGCCAGGAGTTTGTGATTCCGAGCGCAGCGAGGAAGCGCACTCTGTGCTGAGGCGGATCGGAGCTCAAGACGAACCAGGAGACAGGCGGAAGGAAGAACCAGAACGAGATTCCTCGCTGCGCTCGGAATGACACCCACAGGGCTCATACACTTTGTATGATTTCCAAGCGCCCCTGCGCCTCAAGCATGGCGCGGCCCTCGCAAGATGCGCGCCGGTAAGGTGATGATCGCGGCCAGCAGCTCAAAGACTCCTCCCACAGCGATCCCCACGAGGCGGAAGGGCAAAAGCAATAACCACACGAACGGATACAGAATGAGGGCCACCAACGCCAGCGGCCAGCAAAGAACCAAGAGTATGCACCAGAGGAAGAACTTAACCATCGGCGAACCTCCAGAATGCCGTCTGGTTTAATTATACGCAGTTCGCCCGAGAATGTCCCGTTGCGTTCGGACAAAGGGAGCGCAAGTCGGAAATACAGCCCTCTGAAACTGTGAAAGAATTACCAAACAAATCTTTCACCACAGAGACACAGAGGCACTGAGATCTGAAAAGAAGGGGCTTTTTCTCTGTGTCTCGGCGCCTCCGTGGTTGATGCGATCGATTTTTTCACACCTTCAGAGGACAAAGACACAATTATGGTTCTATTTCTCTTCCCAAATAGCGTAAACCAGGCAGCCCATGAAAAGCACAAGCAAGCTTGCGGAGGCTACAAAGAGGGTGGTGAAAGGCTGTTGGAAGGAATTGAACAGAAGGTTTAGGAACCACTGCGCATCAGAATGGCCGAAGTTCACCAAACGGTTAAGCCAAGTGTGGAAACCGGTCCACTTCCAGACCACAAAGGCCAACAAGCTTGCCAGGCCGCAGGCCAGGGCGAATACTTCGGCAAGCGCAATCGGGCGCGTGGCGATGTGGGCCGCCTCCCGCCGAGCCCGCAGTTGAGACTTCCACCAGACAAGCCCGGCGTCAGGCAATTTCATATCAGCAGACAAGGAGGCGTGCTCTTCCCGCAGGAACTGGGCCACCAAAACGACTTCCGAGCAAACGGCGCAATGCTCCACATGGATGCGCAAGGCCGGATCGCACGCCTCCGGCCAGTGCCCACATTGAAGCATTTCAGTAACGGCCTGTTCTCTTTCGCACTGGGGAAATTTCATTTCTTTGCTCCGGATACCGCCACGTGCAAAGCGCCAGTCATTCCCGTCCCGCCCTGCGGGAGGAATCCAGCCCGTTGACAGGGCATTTGCGAATGTTTCCGAAGTGGATTCTCGCTTTCGCGGGAATGACTGCGGCTTGGAACAACCTGGAGTTTCACTTCCTGCCACCCCCTGTGATGCCCGCCCTCCGCAAGATCCCCAAAAGTTTTTGCCGGGCCCGGAAAAGCATGGGACGCACGCTTGCAGTTCTTAATCCTACCACGTCGGAAATCTCCTTGTGGCTCGAGCCCTCGACGTAAGCCAGCCAAAGCAGTTGGAGTTCGCGTGGCGTCAACTGGCGCAAGGCTCCCTTCAAATCCGACCGCGTCTGGACCCCCTCCGCCGTTCGTTCCCCCGAGGGCACTTCCTCCATCTCATCCAGGGGGACGTTGACCCTGCCTTGGCCACGCCGCCAACGGTCGCGAAGGAGGTTTGTAGCAATCCGGAACAGGTACGGCTTCGCCTGCTCCTTGCTCATTGCGGCGTGGCCGGTGCGCAGAAAGCGGTAGTAGCACTCCTGCATCAGATCGTCCGCCGCGGCAGCGTCACCCGTCACCTTGGCAAGATACGCCCAAAGTGCGCGGGCCGTCAGGTTGTAGAAAGCCCGGAAACTCCCTTCATCCATCTGCAAGGCGGCTTCGGTTTGCAGGGTGTCCTCTGCTTGTGGGAGCTCCGAATAGGTCAATTCCCGCATGGCGGCGTTGCGCTCATCTCTGCCGGGGCGGCTGCCTCCCATCTTGGTCATATGAGGCCCAGTCGCCCTTCTTTACTGACGCTTGGATGTTACACCTTCCAGCAGTCCAAGGTGTTGAGAAAGTCCGTAGGAGGCCGCCGCTGAGAGCAGGAACCCAATTCCGACAGTGCTTGCCAGAGTGCCTAAAACCAGATAGCCTTCCGCGCCTTCGGTCACGTGGCCCCGCAGGTAAAGCAATCCCACCCCGACCAGTAGCACCACCACTCCCAACTGCATTGACAATAGGACCCGTCCGAAGGGGTAGGGAGTTGCGTGCGTCTCCTGGGCTTCAAGCTGAAAGGGTTGCGATTCCAGAAAGCGTTTACCCGCTCCCGTCTCCATATAAGCAAGCAGTTCCTGGCTTGTGCCGAACTTCTCGAGTAGCTTGGAATGAACCTCTGACTGGACTTTCGCCACCTTGCCCCATCTCCGGTTTTCCAGAATGACCCTCAATACCCAGAGGAGAGCGCCAAGGATAATGACGAACACCAGGAAAGGATACGCATCATTGATGAATCGAGCCAGGCCGTATCCCTGGGAAGAACGACCGTTTTGGGCGCGGTCCAACTCATATTGGAGCGCTTGGATCTTTAGCGCGGGTCCACAAGGTCCGGCAAGTGTCTCTCTCCAGTTCCCCGGAACAGGCGAGGACACCATTCCCGAGGGAACAGGCAAGCCCTCCGTGAACGCCGGCTTCTGTGCGACTTCCGGATGCTCCTTCAGAAAGGCTGCGAGTTCGGGATGCTGGCGAAGATAGCCTTTGTCGCCGATCAGTCTGGGCTGTTTCGAAAGCTCGCTGTAAACACCAGGGTGCGCTGCCAGGAAAGAGATCAGTTGCTGTTGGGCAGATGAGCCTACCGCCACCTCACTTTGCCCCGCAGCACCCTGAGGTGCTGGCGCCGCGCGCAGGAAGGTGATCCCCGCAAGGCCTAAAACCAATAGGAAAACTGCAAACCGCAGAACCCGCCCTTTGATTGTTCCATTCATGACTGCCAACCTCCGTCCTTACCTAAAGTGCTGAGATCCGGTATCTGGCGGCAACAGGAGTCGTAACCCTCGAGTAAGGGAGAATATCCGACTCCGTCATCCGCCGCTTTTGCCGAGGGAGTTTTCGGTGCTCCCTTCACTTGCTATAACGCGCGGCAAAGGGATTTGTTAACGCGCCTATGGGGTGCCGTCCTGGTTTGAACGTAGCGCCGCCATCTTGGCGGCTCCTTGCCGGCTGGAAGCCGACGCTACACCCCAAACTAGGACAGCACCGCTTATTGGGTTTGTTTGAAATCCTGGCGGGTTCAGAAGTGGAAGTGGTACCTGAATTCGCAATAGATTTGTCGCGGGTCGTTGTAGTGAAAGCCACCGAACGTCAGACTGTTGTCCAGCTCCACGCGCCGGTTTGCCACATTCAGCGCGGTTACGGAAACGGTGTATTTCTCGCCGAAGGATTTGCCCAGCGAAATGTCGAACGTGGTGTGCGCAGGCAGATACGCCCCCGGATATTGCGCGTCTGGAATCCCGTTGCTGAACCCCGAGCCGTAGTACACGTTCGTCGAAGCGTACGCATGCCAGGGAAGATTTCCATTGAAACCCAGATTCAACGTGTTTCTCTGGTCGTGATCGACCGGCGAATATCCAGGCGTTATATACAGTGGGCAGTTCATGTCGTTGCTATTGGGGCAGACCAAGCCACCGGTGATGGGCGACGTTGCCTGCGCGATTTGATTCGCATAGGCAAGGTGAAACTGGCCGCGATTCCACAGGCGGGGGGACCGCAGGGTGAGTTCCCAACCTTGAATCAAGGCGGCATCCCAAGTGATCGGCCAGAAGAGATTTGATTCTCCGATATTGTTATGATCCAGCCAATTGCTCGCCTCGGTTTGAAAAGTGTCGGCGTCGAGCGCCCAGCCGCGATAAGGAATCGTGACGCCGAACTGGTGTTCTTCGTCGCGCTCGCCGTGCAGGGGAGCGAAAGTAAGATCATTGCTGTTCGCTAAACCAAGCAGGGGGCCCGTGGCCGTTACCAGGGGCGGGGCTTGATAAAATTTACCGTAGAAGGCGCGAAAGACCCAGTTCAGGTGTGGGGCTCTGATGGCAAGACCAAAGCGTGGGTCCGTCGCGTCCTCCACGATGTCCGCCGTAAAGTGTGTTTGGCGGAGGCCGGCGATTAAGGTCAACCAAGAGGTCACTTTGAATTTGTCGTCGATGAATGTGCTCTGAAGCCCTCCCGTTACGCCAATCGAAGAGGCGGGGAAGTTTTGACTGCCGTCCGTGAATTGGTTGTCGAAGAGGTTGTACTGGTGCTGAGCGAATCCGTACACTCCGACCTGAACGTCGTTTCTCCAGACGTGTTCGTTAAGAGTCGCCTGCAAGCCCCCGTAATTGGCAGCCTGATTCATGGTTGAGATGACAGGAAAATCGTCCGTGCCGCCTTGATAATCGGCGCTGTTGTAGTGATAGAAGGGGGAAACCGTAAGCAGCGTATTGGGATTGAAGGTGTGGACCCATGAGAACGTGACGTAGCCGTCGCGCTCATGTTCGCCATCGCGGAGGGCGTAGCTCGGAGAGTTTCCCCCCGCTTCCAACTGCTGATTTCCGATGGAATTGGGATCCGGATCGTAGGGAATCTGGTAATAATCCTCCCGCAATGAGGTGACCAGCCGAAATTGGTTCTTGGAATCGGAATTGAAAATGAACGAAGCAAATCCCCCGTAGCCGTTCTCCGCATCGTGAAAAACTTGCGCAATCGGGGTCTGTAAACCGTAGTTGCTGCGATTTCCGTTCACACTGGCGTAGTAGGCGAAGCGCTGGGTGTGCCCTCCGAAATTGAGTTGATCGTTCGATTGAAACCAATTGCCGAAAGTGGTGACGAGTTCCGCCTCATTGTTACGCTCGAAGCCGGTACGGGGCACGATGTTGAACATTCCGTACGTGCGGTCTCCCAAGTCGGCTTCATAGCTGCCTCTTTGAACCTCGAGATAATCAATGTCCTTTGGGTCAATTACCGGGGCCAGATTGGCGGCGATATTGGTGTTGGGTAAAGGTATGCCGTCAATGAGCCAGTCAACCTGGTGGCCGCCTCGTATATGCAACATGTCGTGGGTCACGTAGGCAGCGGGAACGTAGTCGGTGATCATCGCCAAACTGTTGGTGCGGTCGGCGCCGGGAGTTTGGGCTATGTCCTGGCGATCGGTCAGAGTGGTAGGGGTTACCGAATCCATATCGGCCACCTCTCCGCGCCCGACGACAACGGTAGTTTGTTTCACGGTCGCAATCGCCAGTTGAAAGTGAAGAATCGGTGACGAGCCGGAATCAACTGTGACTGTCTGCTCCGAAGTCTGGAAATTAGACTGAATGACGGTGATCTTGTAGTCGCCAATCGGCACGGCGGTGAACGAAAACTCACCGTTATCGTCCGATTGCGCGGTTTGAGACCAATCCGAGGTAACCGCCTGCAGCTTTACCGATGCTCCGGCAATAGGCCGGTGCTGTGGGTCGTGCACGATTCCTTGTATTCTTCCAAAAATTGTGGCGTGGGACTGCAATGTTGACAAAAATATTAACACGACGGCGAAAAAGCTGTGCCGTGGACGCATGTTCAACCTCCTCGAAGACACACCCATCTGCGCAGAACTTGGGGGACAGCAATCTGCCAGTCCGAATTTCTCCCCGGGGCGAAAAAGGTCGGGCTTTAGAGGCTGCGGAAAAACTCTTCGAAACTGTCATTCCGAGCGAAGCGAGGAATCGGGCCCTGTGCGTTTTCAAGAAGATACGCAGAGCGAGATCCTTCGCTACGATCAGGATGACAGCACGGGTGAGTTTCTGCGTAGCCTGTTCAGCCCTGCCCTTCCGGCCGCGCAAAGAAAGCCCTTCAACTTTGGTGAGAAATGAGGCTAGAGGGTCCGCGGAGGTTGATCGGGTGGGGGGATAAGTGCATCCTCTCGTGCTAGCGATTCGCCCGCATGACAGTAAGGAGAGGAGTCCAGCTTCCAGGACTCATCGGGCCCGGGCAGGTCGAAGATTAAACGAACTGGGGTGGCCAGTCCGGTTGCCGGCGGATTCTGTGAAACGCTGCACGTGCACGTCGTCCGGGGGGGGCTCGAATGAGACGCCTTGGACATCGGGCAGTGTTCAGTCATTGGGGAATGTGACGAATGCATGGGGCAGTTCTTGCTCCCGCAACAGGCCGAGGAAACACAACACCCTCCACCCTGGCTTCTCTGCGCCAGCAACGGTGCGCCGGGAAGGAGGGAAAGAAGGAGCGAGAACAATAAAGCCCCAGCCTTTTTTGTAATTTTCATGCCCCACTTCTTTTATAGCAAATAAGAACGAAAATCGGCAAGGGAAAACGACTGCGTGGGCGGACCCTGAGGATCGCTGCGCTCGGAATGACAGATCATGCCAATTCATGATTCACTATTTACTATTCACTATTTTGTGCGCAGGGTGACGATGGTGGCTCCCCAGCCCCCGGCTTGGAGCGGGGCGTCCTGGAAGGAGAAAACAAAAGGCGTGCGGGCCAGCACGGCGCGCACGATTTCGCGTTGCACTCCGATTCCCCGCCCGTGGATGATGCGCAGGGCTTTCAGGCCCAGGCGGTTGGCTTCCTCGAGATACGCTTCAACGGCTTGCTTGACGTCCTGCGGCCGCACGGTGTGCAAGTCGAAAACATCGCTGATGGGGATGCGCAGTGGCTCGTCGTCGTGGTCCATGCCTGTTCGTATTCTATCGTACACCCACTGCGCGCCGTCGCTTGTAAAGCTCTTCCATGCCCGCCTCAACAGAGCTGCCGCAGTCCAGGGCGCGGGCCTTCAGTCCGCGGCAAGTCGCCCCAAGGGGTGGCCCTAAATTCGGCTTTCTCTTGGTTACTGTCGCTGCCCCTGGTATCCTTGGACGAAGACTTCTCGGAATCGGAAGCTGAGAAGCAGTTCCAGACCGTCGCGCACTGGATCCGCTGTGCTCAACACTTGGGATCCGATGCCGGCGAACAGCAGCTTCATCGAGTGGAGGAGGAAAATGTCGAAGAAATCGGGGATTGATCGCGCAGGACTGCTGGCGTTTTGCATCCTGCTGGCTGGCGCGCAGGCGGTGGCGGCCGAACTGTTTGAGAAATCCGAAGTGATGATTCCGATGCGCGACGGGGTTAAGCTGCATACCGTCATATTTACGCCCAAAGATCGCACTGGACCCCTGCCCATCCTGTTTGAACGGACCCCGTACGGGGCGCCCTCCGACGCGCTCGGTTTCTCCGCCAGCTTCGAATTCCTGATCGATGATGGCTACATCCTCGCGTTCCAGGACATCCGCGGCCGGTTCAAATCGGAAGGCGAATTCGTCATGGTGCGGCCTCCCCGCAATCGGGCGGATCGCAACTCGATCGATGAAAGCACCGACGCCTACGACTCCATCGATTGGATGGTCAAGAATGTCCCGGGCAACAACGGCCGCGTCGGCATGCTGGGAGTCTCTTATCCCGGCTGGCTGGTTACGATGGCCCTGCTCGATCCGCACCCCGCCCTCAAGGCTGCCTCCGAACAGGCAACCCCGGCCGACATGTTTCTCGGCGACGACTTCCACCACAACGGCGCCTTCCGCTTGAGCTATGGCTTCGAATATGCGGCTCTGCTGGAGAGCTCCAAGCAAGCCAACACGA
Organism: uncultured Acidobacteriota bacterium; assembly: GCA_963832915.1. GTDB lineage: Bacteria > Acidobacteriota > Terriglobia > UBA7540 > UBA7540 > CAVROP01. Next base: position 1,740 of record CAWHWE010000074.1, on the reverse strand, counting down.
ACTTCACCTTCGACCGCGCCGACACCTACCAGTGGTACGGCGATCTCGGTGTGCTCTCGAACGTGAACGAGAAGTATTTCCACGGCAAGATGCCGACTTGGAACGACTTCGTTGCCCACCCGAACTACGACCAGTTCTGGCAGAAGCAGGCCTTCCCACGCTACATCAATGGCTCGCCCAAAGTGCCCAACCTCAACGTTGCCGGCTGGTGGGATCAGGAAGACTTCTACGGCCCCCTCAGGGTCTATGAGCTGTTCGAAAAATCCGACCCCCAGCACCTGAATTATGTGGTTGTAGGCCCCTGGAATCATGGCGGGTGGCGTGGCGCCGACGGCAGCAAACTCGGCGAGATTCCCTTTGACAGCAACACCAGCAAGTTTTTCCGCCAGCACATCGAAGCGCCCTGGTTCGCCTCCTGGCTGCATGACCAAGGCTCGCGCCACTTCGCCGAAGCCACAGTCTTTCAGACGGGCAGCAACCGCTGGGAGCAGTACGATTCCTGGCCGCCCGCGTCCGCCCGGCCCACTAATATCTACATGCGGGCTGGGGGCAAGCTGTCGTTCGATCCGCCCGCTGGGAATGAAAGTGAGGCTTTCGATAGCTACATCTCCGATCCCGCGCATCCAGTACCGTACCGGCACCGGCCGATCAGCCCGACTTACCCCGGCGGCGGCTGGCCAACCTGGCTGGTTGAGGACCAACGGTTCGTGGATAACCGTCTCGACGTGCTCACCTGGCAAACCGAGCCGCTGAAGAACGACGTCAAGATTGCAGGCGATATCGTGGCTCGGATCTTCGCCTCTACCTCCGGCAGCGACTCGGATTGGGTGGTAAAGCTGATCGAACGTCTATCCGGAGACTTACCCCGACAACCCAAAGTTGGCGGGTTACGAGTTGATGATCGCGGATGAGATACTGCGCGGCCGGTTCCGCGGAAGCTTCGAACATCCCGGCGCCATCACCCCCGGAGCGGTGACGCCTTATGCGATCGACTTGCACACCAACGACCACGCGTTCCTTAAAGGCCACCGCATTATGGTCCAGATCCAGAGCACCTGGTTCCCGCTATACGATGTGAACCCTCAGACCTTCGTCGAGAACATCTTCCACGCGCGGGCCTCCGATTATCAGCAGGCCACCCAAAAGATCTTCCGCTCGCCCCAGTCAGCTTCTCATATCGAGCTGCCGGTCGTACCCTGAGCCTTCGAAACGCGAGGCGGCATGCCGCAGACCTAAAAAAGACGCCTGCGCTTGCTTCTCTTCAAGAAGTGGTTAGATCCGCTCCTCAACCGTATCTTCCGCCACGAGGTCGTGCATCTTGACATCAGGTCTCAAGGCATCATACTTGGCGCATGAGAACGACCATCACGGTGGATGAGGATATCTACGAGGCCGCCCAGCATTTGTCGCGAGTCTCGGGCGAGCGGTTGGGGAAGGTCATTTCGAAACTCGCACGGAGAGGTCTGGAGCGAAAGGCCCCTCCTGTCCGCAGGGGGGCGCGGCGTTTCCCCACCTTCGAAATCCCCGCAGGGTCGCCGATCATTTCAGCCTCCCGTATCGAGTGTGTCCTTGATGAAGACAGTCTCCTCTGAACTTCTGCTGCTCGATGTCAATGTGCTGCTTGCACTCGCTTGGCCCAACCATCAGTTTCACGCCGCAGCAACGCGCAGGTTGGAGTCGAGCCGGGACCGTTGGGCGACCTGTGCGCTGACCCAGTTGGGGTTTATACGCCTGTCTTCC
>CAWHWE010000073.1:0-13293 GCA_963832915.1 uncultured Acidobacteriota bacterium | reverse complement strand
TTGATTATCTGGGCTTTCTGGATCGGGCTTTACCCCAAGCCGTTTTTCAAAATACTCGATAAACCCGTGGCGGCAATCGTGGAGCGGGTTAACCCGGACTTTTATCGGCCTGCGGCAGCCAAAATCACCATAACGCTTCCCATGCAGGCTTCTCCGCCGGCGCAGGTCGAACCGGGGGCGGTTAATGAGCCTGCTTTATCTGCGGCGCCCCAACCTGCAGGAGTCGCGCACTAATGGTCGCTCCCTTCTTCCACAGTTCGGACTATCAGGCGATTAAGCCGGAAATCCTCCTGGCCATGTTCGGGCTGGCGATCCTGCTCTTCGATTTCCTGCTCCAGAAGCGCGACAAGTACATGAATGCCGTGACTGCGCTAGCGGGCTTGGCCCTGGCGGGTCTTAAGTTGGTAATGTTTTGGTTCGTGCTGGGTGGACAATCGTACCACGGCTTCGGGGGCGCCTTCAGGCTCGATTCTTTCGCGATTTTCTTCAAACTCATTATCATTATCGCGACGGCGGTCGTGGTGTTGCTTTCCGTGAAGTATCTTGAGATTGAGAATGCGAACCTGGGTGAGTACTACGCCCTGCTCCTCTTCGCCGCCGTCGGGATGCTGTTTATGGCTTCGGGGACTGATCTCATTGTGCTGTTTATTTCCCTCGAGCTCATGGCGCTATGCGAATACATCCTCTCAGGCTTTCTGCGTGGCAAGCAGCGGTCAAACGAAGCGGCGGTGAAGTTCTTCCTGCTGGGTGCTTTTTCCTCCGGCTTGCTCCTTTACGGAATGTCCCTGCTGTACGGCATCGGCGGTTCGACGAACTTATTGGTGATTGCACAACGGTTATCGGACCGCCCTGTGCACGATCCTCTGGCTTGGGTGGCGATGATTACGCTTCTGGCGGGAATCTATTTCAAAGTGGCGGCGGTGCCTTTCCACCAGTGGACACCGGACGTGTACGAAGGCGCCCCAACCACCATCACAGCCTTTATTTCTGTGGCCCCGAAAGTAGCTTCATTCGCATTCTTCATTCGCATTTTGATTTCAGGCTTGTGGCCGCTGCGGAGCGAGTGGCAGGTGTTGACGATCGGAGTTGCCATCGCCACCATGACCCTGGGGAACCTGGCGGCTATAACCCAGACCAACATCAAACGGTTCTTCGGCTACTCCGCAATTGCTCACGTGGGCTACCTGCTGCTTGGCTTGGTTACCGCCGCTGATGGAAACCGGGAAGGCTTGACGGCCATTGCCATCTACCTCCTTGTCTATGCATTCATGAATCTCGGGGCCTTCGCGGTGATCATTGTGATGCGGCGAAAGGACCTGATCGGCGATGAGATTGATGACCTGTCCGGCTTGATGGCACGCGCGCCAGGAATGGCCATCCTCATGCTTATTTTCCTGCTTTCGCTGGCGGGCATTCCGCCTACGGCGGGGTTTATCGGGAAGTACTTCATCTTCCTTTCCCTGGTCGAAACAGGACATTACTACTTGGCCGTCCTGGCAGTGGCCTATTCCGTTGTCGCGTTGTATTATTATTTCCGAATTGTAGTTGCGATGTTCATGAGAAAGGCCACGGAGGCCGTGCCTTTGGCGACCGGCGCGGGTGTGCGAGTGGCGCTCGCCGTTACCCTGAGCATGACGTTGGTGATCGGGGTTTACCCCCAGCCTTTCATCTTGATGGCGCGTGAGGCCATTCGGCCCTTCTTTATGTGAGAGGAGGGCGTGTGCGCAGGAGTACCGGGAAGCAGGCCAGCCTCTGGGCTCAAGTAGGGTTTTATTCGAGCCTGGGTTTTATCCTGCCCGCGGGTGCGGTGGCAGGTTGTGCAATCGGGTGGTTCCTGGATCGCTGGCTGCACACCTCGCCGATTCTGATGGTCGTGCTGGGCTTTCTGGGGGCAGCGGCCGGTTTCCTCGATGTTCTGCGGACACTGAGCCGGGCGGAGAAGGATGCAGACAGGGACAATTCAAATTCCGGAACTGGCAAGGGCTGAAGCGCGCATGCCGCGTTGGATGATGCTCTGTGGTTTCCTGGCGCTCATTGTGATCCTGTTGTGCGGGCAGTTAAGAATCGCGGCCAGTTTTGCCTTGGGGGCCGGATTAGGAATCTTGAACTATTATTGGCTTCACGAGGCAGTGGAAGCCGTGGTGAAGGCCGGCCAGACCCGAATCCCAAAGTCGGTGGTGGCAAAATTTCTGATAAGATATCCCGTCGCGTTCGGTTTAGTGCTTGTTGTATTCAAGACCGGGTGGTTGCCTCCTATGGCTATTCTGGCGGGCCTGTTTGTCCCGGTTGCCGGCGTTCTGATTGAAGCCATCATCCAGCTTGGCGAGGGACTACTTTCGCCCCATCCGTCCTGAGGAGGTGGAGACTCTTTAAGAAGAAGCATGGAACATCAACTTTGGTTTACGACAATCTTGAATAAACTATTGGGGGGCGTGGTAACCCCTTTACTGGCGAAGGTTGGACAAGCGCCTTCGGATACGGCGCATCCGATTCCGAATTACATCGCGATGGAAGTGTTTGTCATCTTATTAATGATCGTGGGGGTTATTATCCTTCGCATGGGTTTGTCGGTTGAAAGCCCTGGCAAGTTTCAGCACTTGATGGAAGTCGTAGTGCAATTCATACAGGGTATATGCGAAGAAATCATCGGCACCGGGAGCGGCCGTTATGTGGCGATGCTTGGGACTCTGGGGATTTTCATCGCTCTGTGTAATTTGCTGGGGCTCATACCGACCTTGCAGACGCCGACGGGTCATATTCAGGTGACGCTGGCCTGTGCTGTGGTAGTGTTCCTTTATTACAATTTTCAAGGGTTCCGGCAGCATGGGGTGTTCGGGTATCTCAAGCACCTTTGGGGGCCGATGCTGCTCGTAGGGTTTCTCATGTTTCCGATTGAAGTCATTAGCGGCCTAGGCCGGCTGCTTTCACTCAGCGTGCGTCTTTACGCCAACATGATGGTGGGTGATATGCTCGAAACGGTTTTTGGCGCCCTGGTCCCTGCCGCGTTCCTTGCCGCGTTCCACTCGCGCTTGATTAGTCTCACCATCACCATTCTGGCACCTCCGCTGTTTATGGCGCTGCACGTTTTTGTCTCGCTTTTGCAAGCTTACATTTTCATGCTGTTGCCTGCTGTTTATATCGGTATGGCGGTTTCGGAGGAGCACTAGTTTTTGCAATGGACGTAACGCGGGCGTCTCGCCCGCTGCCGCGGGAGCGTCCCGCTCCCGCAAGAGGGTGCGGGCAGGATGCCCGCGCTACAACAAGTTCGCGAGTGTGAGTCCCGCCTGTTTGAGGGTTGGCGGGAAACCACCCACTGGCGGAAATTCATAGGGACCTCGCCCCAAGCTGGGGGAGAGTCCAGAGGAGGGAGAAAGTGAAACGATACGTTGCGATAGGAGTGACACTGTTGGGAGCCTTGCTAGTTGCGGCGCCGGCATTCGCCCAGGGTACGGCGGGCGGTGGTGGGAACTCAGAGAATACCAAATGGGTGATTATCACTGCCGGATTTGCTATGGCGATTGCTTCCGCCGTTTGTGGCTATGCCCAGTCGAAGGCCACCGCAGCAGCTTGCGAAGGCTTGGCGCGCAATCCCGGCGCCCGGCCCGGCATTCAGTTTGCCTTGTTGTTGGCGCTGATATTGATTGAGTCGATGGCTCTTTACACGTTTGCTATTATCTTCGCTAAGGTGACGGTCTGAAAGTATAGAGATGCTGTGCCGGTTCGGTGAAAAGAGGGGAGGCTTCGGCCTCCCCTCTTTGTTCTATTCACCGGCCCCTGCTTGACGAGGACCTTTCAATCCCAGGACTCGTCCGAGACGCCTGAGAAAACCATCGGGTATGGCTTTGGCATTTACGGAAGTGGAATCCCTGCCGCGCTTGAAAAAGTCAGCAACAGGTTGGGAAAGAGACCCAGATAGAAAATGCCGACGACGCTCACCGCCAGGGCAGTAAAGAGCGCCATAGGCAAAGGGTCTGTTGAAGCCTCGGTTTTGCCTTCCCGCATGTACATAGCGACAACGATCCGAAGGTAGTAGTACACGGAGACGACGCTGTTCAGCAAAGCGATGGTGGTGAGTCCAATCAAGTGGGAGTGAATGGCGGCGCGGAATAGGAATAACTTTCCGAAGAACCCTGCCGTGGTTGGGATGCCGGCGAGTGAAAGCAGGAAGACGGTCAAGCAAGCGGCGATGCCCGGCCGGACGTAAGCCAACCCCGTGTAATCGTCAATTTGCGTCGAGCGCTCGTCATTTCCGGACAGGTGGGCGATCAAGACAAATGCCCCCACGTTCATCAATGCATAAGCGGTGAGGTAAAAGAGTACGGCGGAGGTGCCCTCACTGCTTCCCGCAGCCACCCCGACCAGAACGTAACCGGCTTGAGCAATCGCCGAGTATCCCAGCAGCCGCTTGATGTTCGTTTGCCAGAGGGCCGCGAGATTGCCCATGCACATGGTCAGAATCGCTGAGACCCAGATTATCCAAAAGCTCGTGGAACCTGATGAGGACAAGCCTCCCTGGAAAATCCGCAGAAGAACCGCGAAGGCCGCCGCCTTGGGCCCAACCGAAAGGAAAGCAGTCACCGGCGCAGGCGCTCCCTGGTAAACATCCGGCGTCCAGATATGAAAAGGGGCGGTCGAAAGCTTGAACGCCAAGCCCACGAACATCAAGAGAAGGGCCACGCGCGCCAGCGTTGTCCACTGCGCCGGATGGGCAAGCCGTGCGCTCAGCTCCAGCAGGTTGATGGTGCCCGTCAATCCGTAAACAAAGGCAATCCCGTAAAGGAAGAAGGCGGTCGCAAACGAGCCAAGCAGGAAGTACTTGAGCGATGCCTCGTTGGAGAGAGCGTCTTTGCGCTTAAAGCCGGCGAGAATGTAGGTGGAGATGGAAGATATCTCGAGGCCGATAAACACCATGATGAGGTCGGTGGAAGAGGCCATAAAGCACATTCCTGCCGTGCCCAACAGGATCAATGCGTAGAACTCTCCGTGTTGAATACCTTCGCGCTCGAGGTAGTTGATGGAACCCAGCAATGCCAGTGCCGCGACCAGCAAGAAAAGGTAGAAGAAGTAGAAACTGAAATGGTCGGCAGCGATGGACCTGCCGAAGGCCAGGCCGGGACTATCGGAAGTCCGCAGAGTGCCGCCCGCCGCAGCCAGCACTCCCACCAAAGCAAGCCACCCCAGCAAAGACCTTCTCCCGGCAGGTACGAAAGGGTCGAGGACCATGACCAGGATTCCAAATCCACAGAGGATGATTTCCGGGAGAATCCTCAACAGGTCTGTGGGCTGGAAAGTGATCATCGGCCACCCCCGGCGGAGGGAGTCTGATCGCTACCCATATCGTCGGCTGGACACGGGGAAGACCGAATTCTCTCACTCCCTATTTCCAACTCCCTATTCCTCTCTCCCGCCACGCGCGACAAGGTGGCGGCCACGCTACTGTCCATGCGCCGCAAGAATGGCTGGGGATAAATCCCCATGGCAAGAATCACAATCACCACGGTGGCCAGGACGAGCTTCTCAAGCGCGCTGCAATCCGGAAGATTCCGATTCTTGTCATTCCTAATCTCGCCGTAAAAAACGCGTTGGTACATCCAGAGCAAGTAGACAGCGGCCAGCACCACACCCAGCGCGGCCAGTGCAGCGTATACCACCCGGCTATGGTAGGAGCCGACGATAATCAGAAACTCGCCCACGAATCCGTTCAGCATGGGCAGGCCAAGGGAAGAAAGGGTCACGATCAGGAAAAACGTGCTGTAGACCGGTATCGAGGTGGCCAGGCCGCCAAACTCGCTGATGAGTCGTGTGTGACGGCGCTCGTAGAGTAGGCCAACAAGAATGAAAAGAGCGCCGGTCGAAATACCGTGGCTGAACATTTGGTAGATGGCGCCTTCCATTCCCTGAGTGTTGAGAACAAAGATCCCCAGCACGCAGAAGCCAAGGTGCGCCACCGAGGAATATGCCACCAGCCTCTTCAGATCAGGCTGGACCATTGCCACCAGTGCGCCATAGATGATTCCGATGATGGCGAGGACGATGACCATGGGAGCGAACTCGCGCGAGGCGCGCGGGAACAGCGGCAAGCAGAAGCGCAACATGCCATAGGTCCCCATTTTCAGCAGCACACCGGCCAGAATCACGGAGCCCGCCGTAGGCGCCTCAACGTGCGCATCCGGGAGCCAGGTGTGAAATGGGAACAAAGGGACCTTGATCGCAAAAGCCACAAAGAAGGCGAGGAAAAGCCATCGCTCAGTGGAGGGCGGCAACAAAGGACCGCTCGTGAATGCCCCGATGATTCGTGGCAGGTCGAAAGTTCCCGTCACGCTGTGAAGGTAGAGGATGCCCACCAGCATCAGGGCGGAGCCTACCATGGTGTACAGAATGAACTTCACTGCCGCGTAGACCCGCCGCTCGTGACCCCAAATGCCAATCAGGAAATACATGGGGATCAACATGACTTCCCAAAAGACAAAGAAAAGCACAAGGTCGAGCGACGCGAAGACGCCGATCATTCCGGTCTCGAGCGCCAGCAGGAAAATGAAGAACTCCTTCACCCGCCGGGTAATGCTGCTCCAGGATACAAGCACGCAAAGGGGCATCAGGAATCCTGCCAGCAGGATCAGCAGCGCGCTCAGGCCATCCACGCCCAGGTGATAGTTAATCTCCGGTACGGCGATCCAGGGGCGCATCTCGGTAAACTGCATGCCGGGGGTGTCGCCCCTCAAGCCGGCGTAAAGCACGACGGTCACGATGAACGTAAGCAGCGAAACCACAAGCGCTACCCAACGGATTTGCCGAGCGTGCGCGCTGCCGAGGAAAGCGATGAGGACCGCTCCCGCCAGCGGCAGAAGGACTGCGATCGTGAGAAGATGCTCAGCTATCGAGGACATAAAATGAGCCAGTTACGTTCCGTCTTGCGCGAGTCGGTTGTTCATTGTCCGTAGTCCGTTGTCCGTTGGAAGAGCCGGGCCACAGGTTAAGAAGAAGTTTGCCACTCGTCCCGCCGCGGCGGGTCACTCGTCATTTGCGATCTGTGTTCTGCTTTCCGCTCTTGCTCGTCACTCGTCACTTGTCACTCGCCACTGCCTAACGAGGCCAAAGGACATAAACCATCCAAAGCGTAGCCCCCAGCAGGACCCACGAGGCATAGCTTCGGATATTGCCGGATTGAATGCGGCGCAGAAGGCTCCCAACCTCAGCCACAGTCTCGCCGGTTCGATTCACCATGACTCCATCAATAGCTTTTGCGTCCACACGCTGCCAGAGGATCTTCTCCGACCCTAGTCGAATTGGCCGGACGATCAACCAGTTATAGAACTCATCGACATAGTATTTGTGGATCAGTACCTTGTAGAGCCCGCTGAAGCGCTCAGCCACGCGGTTAGGCCAGGAAGTGAATTTCAAATAGAACCCATAGGCAATGAGGATGCCGACCGCTGCGAAGAGCAATGCGAACATCATTAAAGTGCCACTGCTGAGCTCGCGGCCAGCATGGTGCGCAGAAGCCTGAAGAAAATCCTGCGAGGGTTTGAACACGGGCTCCAGGTAACGATCAAAGCCTTCGCTTCCCCCGAATGCCTTTGGCCAACTCACGTCGCCCACAACCACCGAGAAAATCGCCAGCACGAGGAGTGGCATCGTCATTTTCGAGCCACTTTCGTGCACGTGGTGTTCGACTTCAGGCGACAAGCGCGAAGTCCCGAAGAATGTCATGAAGAGCGCGCGGAACATATAAAAGGCCGTCAGACCTGCGGTGAGGGTGGCAAGCCAGTACAGCCAGGGTCGGCCGAGGGGTCCTTCATACGCCCCGGCCAGGATTTCATCCTTGCTGAAGAATCCTGATAGCCCCGGAACCCCACTAATGGCCAGCGTCGCAATGAAGAAGGTCAGGAAAGTGGTCTTCATCTTGTGCCGTAGGCCACCCATCTTGCGCATGTCCAGTTCGCCGTCCAGAGCGTGCATCACGCTCCCGGATGCCAGGAAGAGGAGAGACTTGAAGAAGGCGTGGGTCATGAGGTGGAAGATTCCGGCAGCGAACACCCCAACCCCGCAGCCGATGAACATGTACCCAAGCTGGCTGATGGTGGAATAGGCCAGCATCCGCTTGAGATCGTTTTGGGTAAGGGCGATCGTCGCCGCAAAGAAGGCCGTCACGCAGCCAACCACGCCCACAACTTCAAGGGCAAGGGGCGCATGCGAATACACCAAGTTCGACCTCGCCACAAGGTAGACCCCGGCAGTCACCATAGTGGCGGCATGGATCAAGGCGCTAACCGGCGTAGGACCTTCCATGGCGTCCGGAAGCCAAATGTAAAGTGGGATCTGGGCCGATTTCCCCGCTGCCCCCAGGAAGAAGAGAATACCGATGGCCGTTAACGTCCCCTGCATTTCACCAGTATGTAACGCGCCGATGCCGGCGAAGGTCTGCTGGAAATTCAGCGAGCCAAACGTCCAGAAGAGCAGCGCCACGCCCACGGTGAATCCCGCGTCACCGAGGCGCGTCACGATGAACGCCTTCTTCCCAGCGTCGGAAGCTGACTGCTTGCGGAAATAAAAGCCAATGAGCAAGTAGGAACAGAGCCCCACGCCTTCCCAACCCACAAACATGAGCGGGTAGTTGGCGGCGGTCACCAGCGTCAGCATCATGAAGAGAAAGAGATTCAAGTAAGTGAAATAGCGATAATAGCCGCCCTCGTGCTCCATGTACCCCCTGGAGTAAAGGTGAATCAGGAAGGCGACAATCGTGACCGTCACGCTCATGACCAGCGTGAGCCGGTCGTAGTAAAGAGCATAATCAGCGTGAAGGTTTCCGGACTCAATCCAGGTAAAGTAGCTGTGGATGAAAGGCGCAGGTTGGCTGGCGGAGCTTGAATACGTCCAAGCGCAGAGCAGCGCGAAGACCATGGAGAGTCCTGCAGCGCCGCATCCGACCAGGGAGACCACTGCCCGCGAGAAACGCCGGCCGAATAGGCCGTTCAAAATTGTCCCCACCAAGGGTGGGAGCAGCATGAAGATGAGCAAAAGTTCCATAATGCGCAGTCAGTATCCAGCCTTCAGCGCTCAGCTATCAGCTGTCAGCTCACAGCCGGAATAACGAGACTCTCTGTGTCCTCTGTGGCTTTCAAGCTCTAACACAGAGCTCACGGAGCATTTCAGTGGCCTCTGTGTTGAGGTTCTTCTACGCAAGAAGCACACAGAGACATCTTCCCGGGCCGAAAGGAATCTGAGAACTAACACCACAGTGCTCACTGCCTAGCCCTTTCTGCTTCTGAAGTTCCGCAGGTCCAGAGGGCAAGACCTGCGCTACATCTTCATCGAATCGAGATCCTCAATGTTGAGTGAGTTACGGTTTTGATAAAGTGCGATGATGATGGCCAAGCCGACGGTCGCTTCGGCCGCCGCCACCACGATCACGAAAAAAACAAACAACTGTCCGTCCAGGTTTCCCAAATACCGCGAGAAACCGATGAAAGCCAAGTTGACCGCGTTAAGCATAAGCTCAATGCACATGAAAACCGTGATGATGTTTTTCCGAAAAACAAACCCTGCCGCCCCAATCACGAAAAGTGTGGCGCTGAGTGCCAATACGTGTGAAAGTGGAACCATTCTCTGAACCTCAGAGCTCCTTCTTGGCCAGGACCACGGCGCCCAGGATCGCCACCAGGATCAAGATCGACGTGACCTCGAACGGCAACGAGTAAGTCTTGAACAAGAGGTGACCCACGGCGGTGGGTCCGGCGTCCAACGATGGAGCAGGGCAAGCGTTGGCACCGGAGAACTGCCGCCAGACTGCAAACAGAACTTCCCCAAGGAAAGCAGCAACCAGGGGTGCGCCGAGCCAATGCGCCATTCGACTGCGTTGGCCAGGATCTTCCCGGCCCGCGTTCAGGAGCATGATGACAAAGACAAACAGCACCATAATTGCGCCGGCGTAAACAATCACCTGGATGACAGCGATGAATTCTGCGCCCAGCAACAGGTAGACTGCCGCCAGCGAACACAGCACCACGATAAGCGAAAGGGCGCTATGCACAGGCATGCGCTGCGCGACGACGCTTATCGCCGCAAGTACGGCTAGCGCAGCGAAAATGTAAAAAAGCACAACCATATGTCTTAAGAAGAGCTGATCCAGGCAACCACAAAGCTCGTCGCCAGAATGTTCAGCACCCCCACCGGCAGAAGAAATTTCCAACCGAAAGCCATTAACTGATCGTATCGGAAGCGGGGCAGGGTGCCGCGTATCCAGACATAGAAAAACAGGAAGCAAAAGAGCTTTACGCAAAACCAAACGAGAGGGAGGATCACGCGAAGCGCATAAGGCCCAAAGACGGGGCCATGCCATCCGCCAAAAAACAGTATGGTGGCCAGGCAGGAAACGGTGATCATGTTGGCGTATTCGGCCATGAAGAACATGGCGAATTTCATGCTGCTGTACTCTGTATGAAATCCACCTACTAACTCGCTCTCGCCCTCCGGCAAATCAAAAGGAACCCGGTTGGTTTCCGCGACGGCAGCCATGAGGTATACGAGAAATCCCACCGGTTGCACGAAGATGTTCCAGTGAGGGAGCAAGGTGTTAATTCCGCCGATATGCCAGAAGCCCGCTTGGCTATTCACGATTCCGCGAAGGCTCAACGTCCCTGCGATCATCAGAACGCCTACCACGCCCAAGCTCAGCGACAGCTCGTAGCTGATCATCTGGGCGGAAGAACGAAGCCCGCCCAGCAGCGAGTACTTGCTATTCGATGACCATCCGGCCAGCGCGATGCTGTAAACCCCCAGCGAGGTCACAGCGAAAATAAAGAGCAGGCCGACATTCAAATCCGTAATCTGAAAACTGATCGTGTGGCCATAAATCGTAAAATTCTCTCCGAATGGAATCACAGCGATGGAGAGCAAGGCCAAGGTAAATCCCAAGAAGGGCGCCAGCCAGTAGATGAACTTGTCGGCATCAAGGGGCACGATATCTTCTTTGAAAATGAACTTAATTCCGTCCGCGATCGGTTGGAGAAGGCCGTGTGGCCCAACCAAGTAAGGCCCCCAACGGGCCTGGATGTGCGCCACTACTTTCCGTTCCAACCAGGTCAGATAGGCGACCGTAGTCATCAACACTGCGAAAACCACTGCGATTTTTATCAGGGTGATAAGGAGCAACAACCCTGCGTCAGAAAATGTGGCCATAGGGCTTCTTGGCTTCGTCCACTGAATTCAGCGCCCAACTGTAACGACTCACTGTCCCCGAAGTAAAGAGCGAATCACGGGAGGAAAAAACCAGCCCCGCGCCCTCCAGCTCAGGTGGCATCCCCTGGGGCCGCGTCGGGATCGCCCGGCCGACCAGCAGGCTGGGAAGAGGGACCGCGTACCCGAACACTTTGGCAATAATCTCCCGCATGACATCGTCCGCTGATTGGTAATTCCATTTTTGGTCAAACAAGCGGGCCAAAACAAGCAGGATCTCGAGGTCGCTCCGGGTTCCAGCTTTACGCATGGTCTTTCTAAGCGCTTGCACCTGGCCACAGGTGTTCGTGACGGTGCCTGATTTCTCTGCGAAACTTGTTGCGGGCAGGACCACATCCGCCGCTTCCGTAGTCTCCGTCGGGAAAAGTTCAGCGACCATCAGGAAGGCCAGCTTGCTCAAGGCCTCTTTCGAAATCTTGAACGTCTTGACAGGATTAGACCCGAAGACGAGTAAGGCCTTGATTTGTCCTGTTCCGATACCCGCGACGATTTGCAGAAGATTGAGCCCGTGACTTACGGGGATCTTCGCCTGCCAGGCGGATTCAAAACTTCCGCGAGCCGCGTCATCGGTAATGGGTGAGTGCCCCGGAAGAGCCCCGGGGAGAACGCCCATGTCTGCCGCTCCACGTGAATTAGCGTAGTCGCCAAGGGCAATGAATCGCGTCCGGCCGGGAAGCGAGAGTCCCCAACGGACCAAATCGCGAACCGCTGCGCCCTGAATTTCGTCGCCGAAAATAATGATGGTGTCGCTTTCCTTCTGAAGCTTCTCCCGCAGTGAATTAAGAGTGCCAACCTCCTCCACGTCAAGATCCGCCGAGGGTGTTTCGGCTCCTGCCAGAGCGCGGATCGCTTCTGCTTCACCACGAGGTTTTACCGAAAGATAGAGGCTCGACTGGCGATGGAGCTTGATCTCTTGATGGTTGATGACGTAGAGCCGCGCTCTTTGCCGCTGAACCGCCTGTCGAATCTGATATGCCGTCAGCGGATGCTGGTGGCTGGGATCGTTCCCAACCAGCAGGATGCTGGAGGCGTCCAGGATATCCTCCATCGCCGCATGCCGGTCGGCGGCCTGCGATTCGGTCAAGGCGCGCACCAGGGAAGAGTAATCGGCTGTGCGATGGTGGTCCAGGTTATTCGTGCCCAAGATGGTGCGCGTGAACCGCCCGAGGAGATAGTTCTCCTCGTTAGTTGTGCGATTGGAGCCGATGACTGCGATTGCATCCGGTCCATATTCCGCCAAGATGCCCTTGAGCCGCTCGACCGTCACGCCAAGAGTTTCATCCCAAGTACTGCCTACCTGCCGGCCGTTGTGACGGATCAGAGGAGCCGTGAGCCGTTTGTCGCTATTGACGAAGTCCCATCCGAAACGGCCCTTGACGCAAAGGAACTCGCCATTGAACCCGGAATGGTCGCGGTTGTTGGCTCGGATGATCTGATTGTTCCGAACGGAGAGGGTCGTCTTGCAGCCGTCGCCGCAGTGGTTGCAGATCGTCCCCGTATAGGTCATCTCCCACGGCCGGGTGTGATAGCGGTAGGTCCCGCTGGTGAGCGCGCCCACCGGGCAAATATCAATGCACATTCCGCACTCTTCGCATTCCAGTTGCTCTCCGCGATTGGGAATGATCTCGCTATGCGCGCCTCGGAAACCGATACCGTAGGCGTTGACGTCCAATCCCTCGTCGCATACTCGGACGCAGCGGTAGCACAGGATGCAGCGCGGCCAATCATAATAGACAAGGCTGGAGAACTTCTTCTCATCGTGGTGGAGCTTGGACTCCATGAAGCGGGTTTCAGCAGCCCCGTACCGGAAGACGGCGTCCTGGAGCTCACATTCTCCGCCCTTGTCGCAAACCGGACAATCCAAGGGGTGGTTAGTAAGCAGGAACTCGAGCATGGCCTTCCGAGCATTCTTCACTTCCTCGGTGTCGGTGTGGACCACCATCCCATTGGTCACCACCGTAGTGCAGGCGGTTTGCAGCTTGGGCATCCTCTCGATGGCGACCAGGCACATGCGGCAGGCGCCCTGTAAGGTCAGGTTTGGGTAATAGCAGTAAGAGG
>CAWHWE010000072.1:0-18585 GCA_963832915.1 uncultured Acidobacteriota bacterium | reverse complement strand
CGTCTGGAGGTCATTGTACCGATCAGCTTCATTCTGATTGCCGGCGCGCTCTATAGCTTGTTCAATAACCTGCGCGACTCCCTGCTGGCGCTCGCCGGCATTCCTGACGCGGTGGTGGGCGGCATCCTGGCGCTCTATATCTCCGGTCTCCATTTCAGCATCTCCGCCGCCATCGGCTTCGTCTCGCTCTTCGGCGTGTCCGTCATGGACGGTATCCTGATGATCACTTTTTACGAACACGAAAGGGCAAAGGGCCTTGCGCCCACAGACGCGATGTTCCGCGCCGCCAGCACCCGCATGCGCCCACTGCTGATGACGGCGCTTTCGGCCTGCATTGGCCTCTTTCCCGCGGCCATTTCCACGGGGATCGGCAGCCAGGTGCAGCGTCCGCTCGCCACGGTGATTGTTGGCGGCATGCTGCTCGGCCCCGTCATGCTGCTTCTCGCTGTGCCCGCGCTGAGAATGATATTTCTAGGCCGCGACCACGACCCGGTAACGGAGGCTCAATCAGGATGAAGATGAAGAAGTGTTTGAGGCGCTCCCGTAGCGCCGGCTTCCAGCCGGCAATTCCTTTAGGTTCATCAAAGGCCGGCAAGATGCCGGCGCTACAGAGGGCGTCCAGGATGATGACCACGTGTTTCCTTTTCCTGACGATTAGCTCGGCGATGTTGACGCCTGGGGCAGGCTACGCAGTCCCGGCTCGTGCAGGGAGCCGCCCCTCTCTCGGGGCGTGACGGAAAAGGTAGAAGCCCCAGGCCCTCTCCCTTGGGGAGAGGGTGTCCCGCGCCAAGCGTTTTCACCAGCCGGCGCGGGACGGGTGAGGGGTCACGTGGGTCCAGCATCCCAAAAGGTGGATCGTCCCAAGCAGCTTCCGAACAGCCGGCAACGTTCCATACCTGGAAATGCTCTTCATCAGCCGGGTTTGGGCAAATCCGGTAGTGCGGCAAGAAGCGGATTGATACAGAACGAAACAGCCAACAACGCCCGGCCTGTTCGGACGCCAAGTGTCGTCCGGCCCGGTGCATCATCGCTCAACAATGTGCGCCATCGCAGCCCTAACCCGGCGGTCGTGGGTGGATCGCCGAACTCACACAGCAGCAATACCGGGGCGATCAACGGAAGCCGCATGAGCCGCAAGCGTTAGGAGGATGTAGCGCGGGCGTCTCGCCCGCCGTCGCGGGAGCGTCCCGCTCCCGCAAGAGGTCACGGGCAGGATGCCCTTGCCACAGCGGGCGAGACGCCCGCGCTACGAGGCACCGTGCTAAGGAACTAAACCTATGTTTCGCACGCACCAATCACGCCTTGCCCGCATCATCGCGACCTCTGCCTTATTGCTCACCACAGGTTGCGCGGTCGGGCCTAAGTTCAAGAAGCCTGCTCCTCCGGATGTGGGCGGTTATACCCCCACTCCGATTTCGGCCACCAACAGCACGGCCAACGTCACTGGGGGAGAGGAGCAACACTTTGAGAAAGGGCTGGATATTCCGGGAGAGTGGTGGATATTGTTTCACTCCAAGCCACTCAACGATTTGATTGAGCGCTCGCTCAAAACCAATCCCGACCTCAAGGCGGCGCAGGCGGCATTGTTAGTGGCAAGAGAGAATGTGCTGGCCCAACGAGGCTTTTACTATCCCAATGTTACGGGCGGTTTTTCTGCGACCCGGGCGAAGTCAGCGAACGACCTTTCACCCGTGACCAACACCAGCGCCTTGAATTACAGCCTCTACACGCCGCAGGTGAGCGTCTCGTTTGTGCCGGACGTTTTCGGTCTTAACCGGAGAACGGTGGAGTCGCTCCAAGCGCAAGAGCGGCAGGCGCGTTTTGCCCTGGCCGCGACGCATATCACGTTGAGCTCAAACGTCGTCGCCGGCGCCATCCAAGAGGCATCACTGCGGGGGCAGATTAAAGCAACCCATGAGCTCATCGCCATCAACACCGACATGCTCGGGATTTTGCGGGAACAGCATGCGAAGGGGTATGCGAGCGAACTCGATGTGGCGGCGCAGGAATCGCAGCTCGCGCAAGTCATTGCCACCATGCCCTCCCTGTTGAAGCAGTTGGCTCAAGAACGTGACCTGCTGGCTGTGCTGTCGGGCGGATTCCCCAACCAGGATTTGACCGAAAGGTTTGAGCTGGCGAATTTGCAACTGCCACAGGAACTGCCGCTGAGCCTTCCTTCGCAACTCGTGGAGCAACGCCCGGATGTGCGCCAGGCCGAGGAGAACCTGCATTCCGCCAGCGCTCAAATCGGCATTGCGGTTGCGAACCGCCTCCCGAACTTCGCGCTGACCGCGGATGCTGGCAGCATGGCGGTGGTCCTTGGCCGGGTGTTCTCGGGAGGCAATGGCTTTTGGGATTTGGGCGCAGGCGTTACGCAGCCCATCTTTGATGCCGGCACCCTGCGGCATCGGGAGCGCGCCGCGCGTGCCGCTTATACTCAGGCCGCCGAACAATATCGCAGCACTGTCCTCACCGCCTTTCAGAACGTCGCTGACACGCTGAATGCGCTGCAACAGGATGCCGACGGCTTGCAGGCGGCAGCCGCCGCCAAAAATGCTTCCAGCATCACCCTTGGCCTGTCCAGAAAACAGTATCAGTCCGGCTACGTCAGCTACCTGGCTCTCTTAAGCGCGGAACAAGCGTTTCAGCAAGCCGTGATAAACCTCGCGCAGGCGCAAGCCAATCGTTATGCCGACACTGCCGCCTTGTTTCAGGCTCTTGGCGGCGGATGGTGGAACCGCCCGGATATTCCTAAGAATTAAACTCCATTCGAATTGCCTGTTGACCCGACTGTGGAGTAGCCTCCACAGTATGAAAACAATCCAAGTGGTGTTGGAACCGGACTTGCCTCGGGCCGCGAATGGAGCTGCCAAACGGGCGCGAGTAAACCGTCCTGCTCTGATTCGCCAGGCCCTTCGCGAACACTTGAACCGCCTCCGCACGCGCGAGGTCGGGGCTCGCGACCGGCGAGGCTACCGAGAGCATCCGAAGGCCGCGGGCGATGTTGGGGCCTGGGAAAGAGTGGCATCATGGCCGGAGCAATAGCGCGCGGAGAAGTCCGCTTGTACCAGTTCTCTTATCCCGACAAGCAACGACCGGTGGTAGTGCTTTCCAGGGAGAGCGCCGTCGGCTACTTATCAGCCGTCACCGTGGCGCCCATAACTTCCACCATCCGTGGTGTGCCGTCTGAGATCCTGCTGACGGAGGCGGACGGAGTGAAAGGTACCTGGGCCGTCAACCTCCACAACCTCGTCACGGTGTCCAAAGCCCATCTGGGGCGCCGGGTAGCGGTGCTCAGTTCCGAGCGATTAAGGGAGATTTGCGGGGCACTAGCCTTCGCTCTCGGTTGTTCATGAACAGATACGCCGGCTCCTTACCTCAAATCTTCAATACCACCTGGCAGTGAAAGTGGGGAGCTCGGGCTGAGGTCAGGAAGTTGTGGCCACAAAATGAGTACGGGGAACCATGTCGGTCCCCCGTCTCGTTCGTTCACTTTTCTTGCGCCGCGGTAACGTTCTTGGAACGTCATCAGCGGTGCGCACCGCAAGAGCGGTGTGATCATTTGATATGCGTGTCCGGTGGAGCCTTATCTCCTCCCGGCAGCATACTTTCCTTCTACTCCTCCGCGCGATCAATTGCAAGCCTTTTCTTCTCCTTTTTTTGCTTCTCCACGTAACCCCACAATCTGGGGTGGCAAAGGGCGAAGCGCCGGCCTTTACAGGCTGCTGAGTTGGAAGCCTCTCTGTGCTTGCCGCAGGGAGTGGGCTCGATTTATACTGGGGCTAATCAGGGCAACAAAATGGAAATTCCGGCTGCGTGGGAGGAGATATGGGCACTTCCAGTCAAGCGCAAGTTACACCCGAGCGGATCCTGCAGTTAATGTGGGGCTACGCGCCGCCGCTCATTCTGGAGGCTGCCCTTCGCCACCGTGTTTTCGACGTGTTGGACGACGGCCCGAAAACCGCCGATGAAGTCGAGGACGCGACCGGAGCCTCCGCCCGCGGATTGACCGCCGTGATGAACGCGCTGGTGGGACTGGACTTCCTCACCAAAGACACGCTGGGCCGATATGCACTCACTCCGGAAAGCGCCACGTTTCTGGTCAGCACTAAGCCTAGCTTCCAGGGCGGCATGATTCTCCATTGCAGCGAGCAACTGATTCCGAAATGGCTGCGCCTCAACGAAATTGTCGCTACCGGCAGGCCGACGGAGGCGGTAAATCAGGAGCGGGTGGGAGGCGATTTCTTCCATAAGTTTGTGGAGGACATCTTCCCTATGAGCTACGGCTCGGCCCAGAAGTTGGCCGCAACACTCGACCTGGACCGCTCCGGGGCGCCGCTCAGCGTGCTCGACCTGGCGGCGGGTTCCGGAGTGTGGGGCATCGCGCTGGCGCAGAGATCGCAGTGCGTCCGCGTGACGGCAGTAGACTGGCCCGAGGTGATCGCCGTCACCCGAAAAACCGTGGCCCGCTTCGGGCTGATGAAGCGCTTTCAGTTCGTCGCCGGCGACCTGCTCCTGGCCGACTTTGGGCGCAACCACTCCGTCGCCACCCTGGGCCACATTCTTCACAGTGAAGGCGAGGAGCGCAGCCGCGCCTTGCTGCGCAAGACCTTCGATGCGCTTGCCTCCGGCGGCACCATCGCCGTCGCCGAGTTCCTGGTGAATGACGAGAGAACGGAACCGCTTGTGGGCCTGCTCTTCGCAGTGAACATGTTGGTGAATACCGATCGCGGAGACACGTATTCGTTTGGCGAAATCAGCGCTTGGCTGGCCCAGGCGGGCTTTGTGAACCCGCGAACCCTCGACGCCCCCGGCCCTTCCCCCCTGATCCTGGCGACGAAGCCCTAAGCACAGAGACCCCGCTGGAAACGCGCTAGCCAGCTTGCTTCCTCCAGCCCGTAGGAAGACGGTCATTGGCAGTACGGATTCCGACTATACTGGAGTCGGTTCCGCTCGTTTCAAGAAACCGGGTCGGCCGGTGCCATGGGCGCGCACTCCGCCCGAAAGCGCCCACCCCTTCATCGCGACGGCGGGCCCAGGAGGAATTCATGAATAGCCGGGAGCGTGTGCTGGGCATGTTGGAGGGAGGTGCGGTTGACCACCTTCCTTGCATGCCGATTATCATGCAGTTTGCCGGGGACCACATCGGGGCGAGTTATCGAGACTACGCCACCGACTTCCGCGTTCTGACCGAAGGGCAGACCCGTGTAGCGGAAGAGTTCGGGATAGACCACGTGAACACCATGTCGGACCCGGCCGGGGAGGCGGCAGACTGCGGCGCAGCCGTGAAATTCTTTCCAAACCAGCCGCCGGCCCTGGATGAGGTGAATGCCTTGTTGACAGACAAGACGCGCCTGGCCACGCTTGAAGTCCCTGACCCCTATGCCGGGCAGCGCATGCATAATCGCCTGCAAGCGCTGGCGCTGTACAAGGAACGCGTGGGTGGGGAAAAGCTGATTGAGGGTTGGGTCGAGGGACCCTGCGCGCAAGGCGCCGATTTGCGGGGAATCAACAACCTTATGTTGGATTTCTATGACGATCCGGTCTTCGTGCGCCGGTTGTTTGACTTTGTGCTGGAGATGGAGCTGCGTTTCGCTAAAGCCCAGATCGCCGAAGGCGCCGAATTAGTTGGAATCGGGGACGCCGCAGCGTCGCTTGTCGGCCCGCAAATCTACGAGGAGTTTGTCTGGGGTTACGAGAAGAAGATGGTTGACGGGCTGCACGCTCTTGGCGGCCGGGTGCGCCTGCATATTTGTGGGGATACGCGGGCCATACTCGAGAGCCTGGGGCGGCTTGGGTGCGAAATAGTCGATTTGGATTATCTCGTGCCAATCTCCGAGGCCCGTGAGAAGATGGGGCAGAACCAAGTTCTGCTGGGTAACGTCGACCCCGTGCGCGTCTTGCGCGAAGGCTCCCCGGAGTCGGTGGCCGCCGCCCTTGCCGAGTGTCACCGCCAAGCGGGTCCCCGTTACATTGTTGGCGCCGGGTGCGAAGTCACTCGAGACACGCCCCCGGAAAACCTTCGAGCCCTGTGCCGCTATGCTCAGGAACATGGGCCGAACCCATAGAAACGACGAGTGGGATTCGATGCAGGCCCCGTCGAGGATTGCAGCCCACAGTGAGATTCATTAACCTGCTGAGTCTCGCGCTACGCTTGCCTGCCGCCGGTAACCGTATTCCTTTTTCAACTTGTAAGTGATGCTGTCCACCAGGGCCCGCCAGCTAGCCTCGATGAGGTTTTCGGAAACCCCCACCGTTCCCCAGGTCTCTTGGCCGTCGGTGGTTTCGATCAGCACCCGAACCTTGGCATCCGTCGCAGCCTTGGCGTCCAGCACACGGACTTTGTAGTCGGTCAAGCGAATGTTGCGGATGCATGGGAAGAAAGTGGTGAGCGATTTCCTCAGCGCCCTGTCTAAGGCGCTCACCGGGCCAACTCCCTCCGCGGCCGTGTGTTCTTCCGTGCCGTCCACGCGCAATTTAATCACCGCCTCCGAGTAAGGCTCGTTGGCTCCTTTCTTCTGGGTGATGACGCGAAAGCCATCCAACTCGAAAAACTCTTTCGAGTGGTGCACCAGTTTGTCGAAGAGGATCTCAAACGACGCTTCCGCCCCTTCAAACTGGTAGCCGTAGTGCTCCATCTCTTTGAGCTTGTCCACCACGAGCTTGGCGTCGGGAGAGGACTTGTCAATTTCCAGACCCAGTTCCGCCGCCTTGTAGATCACGTTGCTCTTTCCGGAAAGCTCCGAGACCAGGACCCGGCGCTCGTTGCCCACCACTGCCGGATCCACGTGCTCATAGGAAGATGCCTCTTTCACCACCGCGCTCACATGAATGCCGGCTTTGTGGGCAAACGCGCTCTTGCCCACATAGGGCAGATCCTGGCGATGATGGAGGTTGGCCAGCTCATTTACATAGCGGGACACTTCCGTGAGGTGCTTGAGGTTTTCCCGGCCGATGCAGCGCATGCCCAACTTCAGCTCGACATTGGGGATCACAGAGCAGAGGTTGGCATTCCCGCAACGTTCTCCATACCCGTTGATCGTGCCCTGCACCTGCACCGCTCCCTGTTGCACGGCGGTAATGGAGTTGGCGACCGCCATTTCGCAATCGTTGTGAGTGTGAATCCCCAGCGGCGTCTTGACATGCTTCGAAGCCATCTGGAAGCGCTCGCCAATGTCGCCGGTCAGCGTGCCGCCGTTGGTGTCGCACAACACAATGGTGTCCGCGCCCGCCTCCTCGGCCACCTTGAGGGTCGCCAGCGCATAACTCGAGTCGGCCTTGAATCCGTCAAAGAAATGCTCGGCGTCGTAGATCACTTCCTTCCCTTTGGATTTCAGGAACTCCACAGACTCACGAATCAATTTGAGGTTTTCCTCCAGGGAGATGCCCAAAGCCACTTTCACATGTAAATTCCAAGTCTTCCCGAAGATGGTCACCACCGGAGTGTTGGCTTCCAGAAGCGCTTGCAGGTTCTGGTCGTGCGCCACGCTGTGTCGCGGGTGGCGAGTGCTGCCAAAGGCCGCCAGCTTGGCATGCTTCAACTTCAGTTCCCGGGCCCGGCGGAAGAAAGCAATGTCCTTGCTGTTCGACCCGGGCCAGCCGCCTTCAACGTAATCCACCCCCAGCTCGTCCAGCTTCTTCACAATGTGAAGCTTGTCTTCCAATGAGAATGAGATGTCCTCGCCTTGCGAACCATCTCGCAACGTCGTGTCGTAAATCTGAATCCTTCTCATAATTCCACTTGCCCCGATGCGATTGGGATGAGGCCAGCATGGCTGATATGCGACAAAAAATCAACCTTCGCGCGTGCGACATACTGGTGAAAGCCGCGGGCGGCGCCCCGGTGCATCGGGTCACCTCAAGAGCACGCGCAACATTTCCGCGTCCTGTCCTGGCTCCTTGGCGGTCACCAACCTGAAAGGCCCGCCGCGGCGGATCGGCGCCACCCGCACGGACCTATGTTATTGGGGTCCTGCAATTTCCCGAAGGAACTTGTAGGAGGTGACACCGGCCCCCAAATGTCGGTCAGTCTTGCCCCCAGTTGGGCCATCACTGATGCACCCGCATACGGACATCTCGAGTGGTACAATGAACGGGGACAGGCCATCAATTACCATTGGAGGAACAACATGACCAAGCCCATCGTGCAATCGGTGACTTTTAAGGCTTCCCCGGAAGACCTATTTGAAATCTTTACTGACTCGAAAAAGCATTCCGCCGCCACAGGAGCCAAGGCATCCATCAGCGCCAAGGCGGGGGCCAAGTTCACAGCTTTCGAGGGAATGCTCTCGGGAAGGAACCTCCTGGTGATTCCCGGCCGCATGATCGTCCAGGCTTGGCGAGCCTCCCACTGGAGGGACTCCGACCTCGACTCAATTCTGGTCTTGAACTTCTCCAAGACGCCGGGCGGCGGCAGAATTGACTTGGTCCATGCGGGAGTTCCGCAGCATGACCACCAAGGCGTCACCAAAGGGTGGCCCTTGTACTATTGGGAGCCCTGGAAGGCCTACCTGAAAGGTCGCTCGGCAATAGGCTAAGCCTCATACTATTCGCATAACGCGTTCGAGGAGATTCTTTTCTCAACTGGGATTTGCCACTTGCTGAAGCCATTATCTAGTTAGAGGACACACAGCTATGGACGCGATTGAGGTGTTAAAGACACGGCGCTCGGTGCGCGCTTACAGGGGTGAACCGGTGCCCAGAAAGATCATCGAGGACGTAATTGACTGCGGGCGCTTGGCGGCCACGGCCATCAACATACAACCTTGGGAATTTGTCGTGGTGACAAACCGCGACTTGCTGCGCAGCATTGCTCAGACCACTGACCATGGGAAGTTCATTTCCGACGCTCCGGTGTGCGTGGTCGTTCTCTGCGAAGACACAAAGTATTACCTCGAAGACGGCAGCGCTGCCACAGAGAATATCCTGCTGGCTGCCCGCGCGCACGGCTTGGGCTCGTGCTGGGTCGCCAGAGACAAGAAGCCCTTTGCTTCGGAAATCTGCCGCTTGGTAGGAGCGCCCCAAGGCCACAAGTTGGTCAGCCTGATTCCCATGGGCTATCCGGCGGAAAGCCCGGAAAAGTCCAAGCGCCCCCTTTCCGACGTTCTGCACTGGGATAAGTACTGAGCATCATAAGCGCCAAGCTTCAACTCGCGCCCGATTTCGTTGAACTTCCCAGGCACCCATCATTCGACCTATGTCATCCGCAACCCGCAAGCATGACGCATCTGCGAGCCGGGCGCCGCAGCCAAACGGGTTCCATGCCAGCACCCACATCACCCGGTCTCCCTATCAGGATCAATTGGATCAATGGGTCTTGTTTTTTTCGCTTTACATTGCTATATTGCCCCCCCGATAGATTCCCCGCAATGGTACGCGGGGCATAGGGGAGGGTTATGATGAGGCGTTCGATTCGGTATCCTTTGCTAATTGTCTCATTGCTGGTGCTCGGGTCTTTATACTTCTTGCGAGGAAAAGGTGGCGCCCAGGCATCGCCGGGGAGCAGTCCATACATTCGAAATCTCTCCATGACCTCGACGTTCTTGGCCGCCGATTTCATTCCGGATGGCAACCTCTCAAAGAAGGTCTGGAAGGATGCTCGCCACGTTACTATCGATCGGGACCGCTTTGGGGAGCCACGCTATCCTGATTCTGAAGTGCAGGCGGCAAGCCTCTGGACCCCGCATTACATGTACCTCTCCTATCGGTGCCGATACCGATCCCTGAACACTTACCCCGGCGACTCTATTAAAGAGCATCCGGGGATCTGCGATCGTGACGTGGTGGAAGCATTTATCGATCCTCAGCCAGAGGGTTTTATCCACTATTATGAATATGAAATAGCACCGAACAATCAGTGGTGGGACCTGGAGATCAACCTCACCAAGACGCCGACGTATAACGGGGACTGGGACTCTCACTTCGAGCATGTCGCAAAAGTGGATGCCGAGCATAAAATCTGGGTTGTGGAGATGCGTATCCCCGTCGCCTCCATGAAGGTGACCGCCATCCACCCGGGAGATGAATGGCGTTTGAATCTCTACCGCTGCGATGGCCCGGGAGACGATACTCAGAGGCGTTTCATGAGTTGGAGCACCTTGCCCCCCGGCCACAATGGGTCCTTCCACCAACCAGCCTGTTTTGGGATCATCAAGTTTGTAAAGTAGGCTTGCAAACCGGAATGTCTATTGAGGGAAGGCGGACGGAGACCTGATTTTCTCCCATCCTTCGCCGTTTAATGAGTCCAGAAACGCCAGCAGATCCCGCTTTGTTTGATCATCTAAATAAAACGGTGTGAGCCGAGTATCAAGGTGAGGGTTCGGCAGCCCTCCCTTGGCATAGAGATCCAAAACCTCACCAAGCGTTTTGAACCGGCCGTCGTGCATATAGGGTGCTCGATGGGCCAGATCGCGCAAAGTGGGTATTTTGAATTTCCCGAAATCCCCCCGCCGCTTCGTGACGACTTCGCGTCCAGGATCGGGATTCTCCTGATCCATGCCAATTCCCAGGTTGGTGAACTTTTCTGTGGTGAAGTTCGGGCCGGCGTGGCATTCGGCGCATTCGCCTTTGCGGTCGAAGAAGTCCAGGCCGGCCTTCTGCTGTTTCGTGAGAGCGGACTTATCGCCGGCGACGTAGCGGTCGTAGGGGGAATTTCCGGACACGATGGTGCGCTCGAAGGTAGCTATCGCCTTCGAGATGCGATCGAAGTTAATCGTGCTGTCCCCGAATGCGGCGGCAAACAGCGGGGCGTAGCCCTTGATCCCCTGGATATTTTGGACGACTCGTTCCACAGTCATGCCCATCTCAATGGGATTCGTCACCGGAACAATGAGTTGCGATTCCAGCGTGGGAGAACGGCCATCCCAGAATTGCGACTTGCCCCAGGCGCGGTTGAGCAACGTAGGTGTGTGGCGCGGCCCCGGCTTTCCAGTCACACCCTTTGAGAATGCGGTAGTGCCCGAGAATGCATGGTCCGCTTCATGACAGAAGGCACACGAGACGATGCCGTTTGAAGAAAGACGGCCATCGAAAAATAATATCCTTCCCAGCTCGGCGCGCGCCGGCGAGTAAGGATTGTCTTCAGGCCACGGAACGGCCGGCAGGCCCAAAGGGACTGGCGCTTCAGGCGTTACAGGCTGAGCCTGGCGGACGGCCAATAAGACCGGGAGTAGAGTCAAGAGGAAAAAGGTTGTCAACGCAACACGACTCGACATGGAGGCGATCAGTCGGCCACTTCTGCTTGACTGGGCTTGAGGAAGTGAGGCAGACGTGGCGTGATGAACCGGAAGCGTCGTCCCAGGATCATTTTAACCAGGAGATGATCGGTGTTGCGAGTAACCCCAAGACCTACGCCCAGGTTAAACTCCCAGTTCGGGCCAAAATCATAATCGATGGTTGGCACGATCTGGTGCTGCTGCAAATAAAGAGCGTCAAAACCGGTGACCGATCCTAACGACCCGTAATATTCGAGACCCGCGCTGAGCTTGCGCCTGACCGAATAGGCAACCTTAAAATTGGGAGAAAAGCCGACACCTTCTCGCACACTGGGCCCATGAAACGACCGCTCCAAGGCCGGGTTAAATGAAAGGTACCAGGAGCGCCATTGTTTATCGACGATGGGCCGAATCTCCCAGGTCCAGGTATCACTCGAGAAGATAGGGCGCTGGTAGCCAAGTTCAGTGGAAAGGCTCACTCCTACCGGCCACTTCCATTTGTCCGGGACGCGAACCCGGGGCCGTATGTGGTCGCCAACCCATTTATAGCCCTGGCGGGGACCGGAACTCGTGAAGATATAGAGTCCTGTTTCAAACCAATCGTTCCAGCCTTGCGTAATCTCCACCGTTTCGTGCAATTGATGTTCATCGGGGAGAACGTCGTAGACCGTGGTCTTGAAACCTTCAAACGTGAAATTGCTATGAAGCTCGACCATAGTGCGCCCCGCAGGAACCGTGTCGGCTCCATAGACCTGAATCTCGTAGTTGCCTTGCCCATAGAGCGGCACGGACGCTATCACGAATAAGAATGCGAGTTGGGTGGCTTTCAACCTAGCCGTCATCGTCCCCTTCTGCTGGTTGCTCCACGTTCCACTATACTCTGTGCCGGGCGTCGAATAAAATACCAGATGAGATGGGCAGCGGGGCCATCGGACGTGGGCGAAGGCTTGGTTTTCATTCCCGCCGGCTGGTTGCCAGTGGCCGATTGAAGTAGTTTGGGGCGCTGGAACAGGTGGAGGAAGAGCACTCGCAATGTCTCTGTGCAATGCCACTACACGGTTGGCCATACTAACGTTGGTGCTCGCGGCGGCCAAAGCAACCGCGGCTGTACAACTGAGCGGCAGTATTGTCGACGAAAATGGAGTCCCAGTAAGCGGCGTCCAAATTACGGTGAAGTCTCAGAGCGGAAGCGCTCAACGGGCCTATTCGGACGACGCTGGCCATTTTGAGGCTCTGCTTCCGACGCCAGGCGAGTACCTTGTAAGCCTCAGCAAGCCTGATTATTTCCGCCTTACTGACCAGCCTGTGCCATTGCAAGAAGGAAGCAACGAAGTCTCCTTTACCTTCAGCCACGAATTTGAGGTCCATGAAAGTGTGGAAGTTCGTTCTTCGACGAAGCAAATCGACCCCTTGCAGGCCGAGCACCAGGAGACTTTAGATGCCCAGGACATTCTGGATATTCCCGCCTACAGTACGCATAATCTGGCGGCTTACTTGCCCGCGATTGCAGGGGTAGTGCAGGACAACTCCGGGGCGATCCATGTGGCCGGAGGACGATCGGGGGATGCCGAGTATTTGCTGGACGGCTTCGAAATCGGTGATCCGGTGACGGGGGAACTGACCAGCCGGTTAGATATAGACAGCGTGCGCGAGGTGCAGGTGGCGAGCGGGCGTTATGGCGCGCAGTATGCCCACGCCGCCAGTGCGGTGATGGATCTCAAGACGTATGTCGGCGACGACCGATGGAGGTTCGGAACCACAGACTTCTTCCCGTCCGTCAACCTCCAGCAAGGTCTGCATCTTGGAAATTGGTACCCGCGATTCAACTTCTCGGGTCCATTGCACAAGGGCCGGGCTTGGTTCTCCGACGGCATCAGCCTCCAGCACACGTTTACCTTGATTCAAGGGCTGCCCAGCAGCGCCAACACGCAACAGCAATGGTCGGGGGACAATCTTTTCCGGATCCAGATGAACCTGACGCCCACCAACATTCTTCAAGGGAACTTCCTGTACAACATGACCGCGGATTCCCATCTTGGTCTCAGCCTGTTTACTCCCCTTTCCACCACCACCGACATGCACGCCCATCGCAGCTTCGTCTCCGCCAAGGACCAGATGTTCTTTGGCAGGAACATGTTTGAGCTGGGTGCGGCCATCGACGATAACACGGGTCATAGCGTGCCGCTCGGCTCCGAGCCGTACATCATTCAGCCTCTCACGGCTTCAGGTAATTACTTCGAGGGATTCGAGCAGCACAGCCACCGCCTGCAGTCTATCGGTCAATTGAGCCTTTCCTCCCTTCGCTGGCACGGCACCCACGAGGTGCGAGCGGGCTTTAACGCTGACGGGCTCGCTTTCTCTCAAGCGGCGGTGCGCAATCCGATTGAGACAGTCCGCGCCGACAACACCTTGCTGCTTCGCACCACATTTAGCGGAACGTCAAACTATCGCATCACTAATACGCAGTTGGGTTCTTACCTGCAAGATTCCTGGCGAGTCCTTCGCCCGCTGGTCGTATCGTTCGGAGGAAGAACGGATTGGGATACGGTGGTGGGAAAGACGGTGCTCGGCCCGCGGCTGGCAGCCAATCTCCTGCCCTTTCGTGATGATCGGACCAAAATCTCAGCAGGCTGGGGAATTTACTACCGGCCCGTCAACCTGGCCCTTTGGGGCGCCGGGCTCGATCAAGAACGGAATGACACCCTTTATGACCAAACCGGGACGACGCCGGTGCTCGGCCCTACGCTTACGCGGTTCTTGTTGCCCTCCAGCGGCCTTCAGCAGCCGCGCTTCAACACCAGCAGTGTCGAGTGGGAACAAAAACTGGGGTCCAATACCTACGCGGGCATCACTCTCCTGCGCCGTGTGGAAGGCGACGGATTCGCTTATGAAGACATCCAACCGGGTCCGCTGGGAGGGGTGTTTCTGTTGCAGAACCACCGGCGCGACCGCAGTCGTTCCGGTGAAGTTTGGGCTCGCCGGGTCTTCAAGCACAAGGCGGAAATATATGGGGATTATACCCGCTCCAGCGCCCGCAGCAACGAAGCCCTGGATTATTCTCTCTCAACTCCCTATTTTGTTCCCCAGGCCCCGGGACCACTCTTGTGGGATGCCCCGAACCGATTGGTTTCCTGGGGAAAGACTCCTGTTCCGCTTTGGGGCTTGTTCCTGACTTACCGGCTGGAATACCGGTCGGGTTTCCCGTTCGATGACCTGAATGAACAACAGCAACTTGTGGGCACGCCAGGCCAGTTTCGCTTCCCTGACTATTTGGATCTGGATGTTGGCCTCGAGAAGCGGTTCCCGTTCCACGGACAAGTGTGGGCTTTCCGGGTTAGCTCCATCAATGTTACCAACTACGACAATCCCAATGTCGTCAACACCGTTATCAGTCCCTTCGCTTTCGCAGGAGGCCAGGGCAGAGCTCTTACCGGACGCCTTCGCTTGGTGGGAAGAAAATGAACAAGGCATTCTGGGGTGGCTACGTTGGTGCCTATTCCACTATAATTGCCAGGACGCGATGACAGCTACCATTCTTGCACTCGCTTGCCTCGTGGGAGCCGTACCCATTGCCGCCAAGGAGAAGGCGCCGACTATTTACCAAATTCCTTTGCCGCCGAAGCCGGACTTCTCGACCGTGGACTGGCTGGCGGGGGAATGGGCCGGAAAGACCACCGACGGGAAAGCCCAGGGTGAAATCCGCTTGTCCGTCAGTTATGACCTGGATAACCAGGTCATGCTCCTGCGCGGGGAATCGTCTTTCCAGGCGACCCAGACTTCCCCGGCGGCGAAAGAATCGTGGCTGGGCGTCCTTACCTCAGGCCAAGGAGTGAGCGGCTTTTTGCTACGCACGTTTTCCAGCACTGGTTTCATCACCCGATATCGAGTGACCGTGGAGGGGGCGGAAACCCACATTAATCCCGAAGGAGGCGAGTCCCCTCCGCCGGGATGGCTCTTTCGCACGGTCATCAAGCGGACCGACCCTCAGGAGCTTGTGGAGACAGTTCAGGCCGCGCCCCCCAACAAGAGCTTTTTTGATTATTACACCGCCAAATTGATCCGCATCAGGGCGGAAGAGAAGGCGAAGACGCCTCCAAACCCGGCCCAAAAGCCTGATGTAAAATAACAGGCGGATGGATCCATTTCCAACGCCAGGCGAGGAGTGGTTTTGGGCTCTTGTCGAGGTTGAAGAGGGCCCTGGCGGCGCATTCGCCTTGGCAAGCAAGGGGGGAGTTCCATGTCAACACGCAAGAAGGTCGTCCTTGGCATCCTGATCTTCCTGGTCCTCACACTCGTTGCCCTTGTGGTCATAGTCCCCCTGCTCTTCGATGTGGACCGCTATCGCTCGCAGGTCGAATCGCTAATCGAACAGCGGACCGGCAAGTCCGCTGAGATTGGGCATCTCTCTCTCACCGTCTTTCCAAGCCTTTCCATCCGCGTGGATGATTTCGCTCTGAGGAACCCCTCGGGATTTCCCCAGGGTTATTTCGTGAAGGCTCAACGGATTTACGCCGTGGTTGACGCCGGTGGGCTTTGGAACCACCAGGTAGTCATCAAATCGCTGGACCTGGACACGCCTGCAATCAACCTGCTTTCCGACCTTAAGGGTAACTGGAACTTCCAAATCAAGCCTTCTTCAGCCAAAGACGACCCTGACCCGCCGGAGCAAAAACCCTTGTTTACGCTGGGAGCCATCTCCAACGTCAAGATCACCATGGGCAAGCTAAGTGTCGCGAGCCTTTTGCCCTCCGGGGGTTCGGGCCCGGCTTTCATTGAAGCGGAGGGTGTTTCGAGCCAACTGCGGCAGGTCGAGCTTAACGCCTTGACTGAATCTGCCTCAGTCCACCCCGATGCTGTCGCTGGTGAATCCGAAGCGGCTTCTGATGCTGGTTGGCTCGTGTCTGTTGCCTACGCCGCCGACCAGAGTGGCAAGCTCGTGGCGGAGGGAACGCTCAAGATGGACTCTTTGCTTGTCATGAATATGGTCGTGACCCATGTTGAATCCAAACTCCGTCTTTTCCCCAAGCAAGTCTTCTTCGACGGCCTGGAATGTAAACTTTATGGCGGCGACACCGTTGGGAACCTTTCCTTCTGGTTGGCGGGCCAAAACCCCCGTTTCAACACCGATGCGAAACTGGACGGCGTGAACGTGGCGAAGTTGCTGGATGCATTTCCGAATGCCCGCGGGAAAATGACCGGCACACTCGAGGGGAATGTGAAACTCGATGGCGAAGTGACCCGCTCACCCCACCCCCTGGCGGGAATTCACGGCTCCGGGCAAATGGCCATTCGCAATGGGAAGTTGCCCAGTTTGCTGTTGAACAAGAATCTGCTGCAACTGGCGCAGCTTGCGAAGATGGGGCCGGGCTCCGGAGATCCTGGTTCCTTCTCCTCCATCGCCATGGATTTCACCATTGCGAACGAACGGATTAACAGCACCAAAGCCACCATCGTTGGCAACGGAATTGACGTGGACGCCTCCGGGAGCCTTGCTCTGGCCGGGGAGGGCAGCCTCGATTATCAAGGCGTGGCAAGAGTGGCCGCCGCCCAGAACGCCCTCTCGAATTTAGTCGCTAACCTTTCAGGCGCGACTTTTTCCAAGGGCAAGATGGTTTTCCCATTCAGCCTAGCTGGGCCATTACAGAATCCCAAGTTCACACTGAAGTCAGGCGGCGCCGGCGGCCAGTTGGGCGCAATCACGGGAGCGCCGGCGGGCCAAAAGGGTGCTACGGGCCAGCCACAAAAACCGTAGCGCAACGTAAAGTCGCCACACCCAATTCCTTGCTCGCCTCAAACGGGGGGAGAGGGGAGAATGTAGAAACCCAAGATCGCTGCGCAAAGTCGCCACTGCACATTTTTCAGCGACCGCCCTAAATGAGGAACCAATGACAAACATTCGACCCCTCGCGCTGGTGACGGGGGCCTCGGCCGGTATTGGAGCTGCCTATGCCCGCCGGCTCGCCGAGCAGGGCTACGATTTGCTCCTGGTGGCGCGGCGCACGGGTCGCCTGCAAGAATTGGCCGCGGAACTCACAAGCCGCTACGGAGTGCGTGCCGAGCCGTTGCCCGCCGACCTCACGAGCGACGCCGACCTGAAAGCTGTTGAAGACCGAATCGCGCGCGAGGAGCATCTCGAATTTCTGCTCAACAACGCCGGGTTTGGTGGCAGCGGACGGTTCTACGAATCCCCGGTGGCAATTCAGGACGCCATGCACCGCCTGCACGTGATGGCCACGCTGCGCCTCTCCCACGCGGCGCTCCTCAAGATGACGGCACGCGGCAAGGGCGCGGTGGTTAACGTTTCCTCGGTGGCGGCGTTCATTTGCCGGCCTGGCAGCGTCAGCTACCACTCAACCAAAGCGTGGATCAACTGCTTTACCGAAGGGCTCTACCTGGAGTTGAAGCAGGCCCGCTCGCCCGTGCGCGTGCAGGCGCTCTGCCCCGGATACACTGTGACGGAGTTTCACGACGTCATGGGATTCGACCGCAAACGTGTTCGCGCAATCTTGTGGACTCCCGCCGAGAAGGTTGTGGACGCTTCCCTCGAAGGCCTCCGGCGCGGCAGATTGTTCGTGGTGCCCGGTTGGCTCTACAAGTTCTTTGTAGTGCTGCTACGGCTCATGCCACGTCCCTTGCTCCACGCCATAGGTCTGAAGAGCAGATCGCGGGTCCGAAAGCAAAAGTGAAAAGCCGGCTCTCGCGAGTATTGATTTGCGGTTTAGAGCGAGTTGGAGTGGCTCTCAGGTTTTTGGGCGCGATTCCAGCCTCGCGGTTTCCTCGCGAATCCGTTCCCAGGCTCGTTCCATGTGACGAAATTCGGTGTAGGTCTGGCCGACGCAGAAGCGGATGACATAACGGTCGTTGAGCTTGGTATGCGTTAAGTAGAGGTCGCCGCTTCGATTGAGAGAATCCAGCAACGCTTCGTTGAACGCGTCCCCCGCGACGGCGTCTTCGCCAGCCCGTCGCGGGACAGGTGAGGGATCACTTCGCCGCATCATCTCACCATACCTCATAGCGCAGACATGCTTCCCAAGGTCTGAGGCTCTGCGGCTGCGAATGTCGCGGCCGCCTCCCCGTATCAGGTCGCCCACATAACAAAGGCCGCACGTATTGGAAGACAGATGCCCGCTACCCGTCTCGCCACAAGTTCGATTGGTGACCTGTGGGTCAGGAGTAGGGCTCAGCGGTATTGGACCTTGGATTTGCGATTTGGTTGGAAGAATTTACTTTGTAAGTCCTGTGTTTTAAAATATATTCCCGCTTTATGTAGATAAGTACCTTTGTTTTCATATACATTCCCGTTTCCCCCGCGGGCTTTCGACTCCGGTCCTTTATTTTCATAGACATTCCCGCGTCGTTCTCCCAAAAAAAG
>CAWHWE010000071.1:0-17855 GCA_963832915.1 uncultured Acidobacteriota bacterium | reverse complement strand
ATAAGCCCGTTTCCCAAATGGTGGCAAGGTGCGCGGAGGCCATCGCCGAGGCGCGAGCTCTTGTGCCCTGCAAGGGCACCCTACAGTAGCCGGGGGCAACGCCCCCGGTAAGCCATCAGGATAGCCTACCGACCCTGAAGGGGTCGCACGGCCCGCGCCGATGGCTCTGGCTCGACCCTGGCACCACCGTTCCGCGACCCTTGCAGGGTCGGCCCGGGTGCGGCGGACCGTTTTCCGGGGGCGCTGCCCCCGGCTACTTTATCTCTCCCCTCGGGGAGGCCGAAGAAAGCAAGCTGACACGGCTCCCCTTCCATTCGCCCACCCTTGTTCTCGGCCGAATCGGGGCATGCGGCCTTATTTTAGCGCCTATGGGTGGTGGGGGTGAGGGGGGGCTCGCTGACCCACGGCTTGCGCCGTGGGCTACATTCTTTCGCCCGCTCCGCGGGCTGACTTACTCAACGGACTTTTGGCTCAGAACATTAGCGGACCCCCAAGATCCATCCTTCCTCACTCACGATTTTGCGCTTGTCTTCGTTATTGAGCTCGCTGAGTCCTGCGAACCACTCTCCCAACCCGCCTCTTTCGTCTTCGACTTTGAGACGCTGGACCAAGTCACGCACCTGTGCTTAATCTTTGGTTTCACCGTGACCAGCGGCTGTCTTGAACATTGCGGGGAATATCTCCGCGTAGAGTATTACCCACTTCCTTTCCGTACGTGGTGGAAGCTGTGTCAAGCCGGTTTCAAACGGCCAGACAGCCGAGCGCGGGCTGAGTTTATCATCGTCGCGAAGGCGAGCTAGACAGGGGATCCCAACTAATGCCTGACTTCCCACACAGCCTGGACCAAACAGCTTCCAAACGGGCTGGACACCTTTAGCGTGACGATCGGTTAACCGATATTCAGGGAGAGTGCCGGTTGAAAAGGGACGAACCTTACACGATGTCAGCGTTGTACTCTGGCGGTTGCGTGGGCAGCCCCAGAATGGGAAGGGGCCACCTGAGACCTCTCTGTTGAATTCTGCCGCTGTCTCGAACCGATTATTGCTGTTATCTTCGTGGTCTTCTATCCTGGCCGTGATAGCGTTCCACACGGCGCGCCAAGCGGGCTTCTCACTCAATCCGAGCGCATCAGCAAACCCTGAAGGGTAGCCGTAAGGGAAGTCAAACCCGACAAGGGTTGGGACCCGTCGCTCAGAACAATCAGCCAAGATCTTACCGATCTCTTCAATCGCCTCTATCCGGGTTGCGGGGTTAAGGCATCGGGGGGGCGTCGACCCGACACTCGTGCGGGAAAGCAGGGAATACCAAACCGAATCCTCCCTGGTTTTGCGGCGAGCATTTGCACACCAGTCCACCATTAGGTAGGCGTCGAAGAGAGTCATTTTTCGTCCTCCGCTGTGGAGAGAGTAAGATTCAGGTACTCATCCACGTGACACTCGAAGTCCGGGGGGACCACCGTGGTGGAACTGTACTCGACGATCACGGCCGGCCCCTGGAGTCTCGCTCCCGGTTCAAGATATTCTCGGACGTAAACTGGAGTCTGGAGCGGCTTTCCGCCGAACCACATGGGCTTAGTCTTTACTACGGCAGCTTGCGTGAGGCGGCGTGCCTTGCGCGCGGAAGGACGCAGGCGCGGCTTTGGCATTCTGATCACGAGCCTTGACCGCAGGTTGACGATCTCCATTGGCCGGCCAGCATGCGCATAACCATAGGCTTTTTCGTGTGCCTGGTGGAACAACCGGCGAAAATTCGCCCTAAGTGGCACCGAAAGTTCGTAAGACTGGCCGGCGTAGCGGAGATCCAGTCGCCGCTCGGTGCGCGCCAGTTCGGCTGGAAATCCTTCCTTCTGAAGTTCCGCTCGCGATGCGCGCTCGAGAATTACAAAACGGTTTTCGAGGTCGCGCCTGAAATCCGCCAAGCGCTGCGAAGAACGTTCCCCTTCTTCGGGTACATGCAGGAAAACAGACCGGACGGAGTCCTTGATGACGTCAGACAGCAGGATTCCAAGAGCTGAGAAGGCGCCAGGGTTCCGAGGCACGACCAATTTGGGAAGCCCGAGCGAGCGCGCCAAGTCTGCGGCGTGCAGTCCTCCTCCGCCGCCGAAGCAGATGAGAGCAAATTCTCTTGGGTCGTGGCCGCGTTCCACGGAGATGACCCGCAGTGCTTTTTCCATGGTGGCGTTGGAGACCGCCACGATACCGGCGGCGAGTTCCGGCACAGTCCTAAAGCCGGTCTTCTGCGAATGTCGATGCAGGAAGTCTGCAAAGCCTCGTTCTGCGGCGGGGAGGTCGAGCTGGAACTCACCACCCAGGAAGTGGTCAGGGTCGAGGCGGCCGAGCAACAAGTTGGCATCCGTTACGGTGGGTTGGGCGCCGCCTCTGCGGTAGCAAATAGGACCGGGCTTGGCGCCAGCGCTCTCCGGGCCGACGCGCAGGGCGCCGCCCGCATCCAGGCGCGCCACCGACCCGCCACCGGCGCCCACTGAATGAACATCCAGCACGGGAACAGCCACCGGCAAGCCGCCCAGCGTGGTTTCGTTGGTGCTGCGAGGCTGGCCGTCAATCAGGCATACGTCTGTAGAGGTACCGCCCATGTCGAAGCTTATGGCCCGCGAAATCCCAAGCTGCCGGATAAGCCATGTGGACGCCACAACGCCCCCAGCGGGTCCGGAGAGGATAGTCCGCACGGGCTCACGGGCCGCTCGCGCCGCCGTCGTAATGCCCCCGCTCGATTGCATCACGTAGACCCGGCCGGCTGCGTTCCCGCAGGGTAGGGGCGAGCGGCCCTTGCCCCAGGGCCGAACGCAATTCGGCCCTACAAGACTGTCGGAGGAAGCAGCACGCTTCCGCATGTCCTCACCGAGGCCCTGTTCGAGCCGCTTGAGGTATTCTCCCATTCTGGGGGCCAGGAAGGCGTTTATTACCACAGTGGCCAGTCGTTCGTATTCGCGGAACTCGGGGAGAAGCTCGTGGGACACGGAGACGGGCAGGCGCAGCCCTTTCAGCGCTCGCGCCACCAGCTTTTCGTTTGCTGGATTGAGGTACGAAAAGAGAAAACAAATCGCGACTGACTCGGCATGCAAACCCTTCAACTTACTTCTCAGCCTTGCAAGTGCGGCTGCTGAAGGCCTCTGGAGAATCGTACCGTCCGCCACAGTTCTTTCCCTGACGCCGAACCTGAGTGTTCGCGAGACAAGGGGCGGAGGCTGCCGCGCGTCGAGGTCGTAAAGTCGCGGGCGCGCCTGCCGGCCGATCTCGATGAGGTCCTCGAATCCTTCGGTGGTGACAAGCGCCACGCGCGCCCCTCGCCGCTCGATCAAGCTGTTCGTGCCCACTGTGGTGCCATGGATGATCTCGACGGCGCCGGCAGGACGAAACGCGTCGGCCAGCCGGCGGACACCCTCCAGAATGCCAAGCGAGGCGTCCTCCGGCGTGGAAAAGACCTTGAGGATCCTGACCTCGCCTTGCTCGAGGATGACGCAGTCTGTGAACGTCCCGCCAGTGTCAACACCAAAGCGCATAAGTAGAGTCAGCTGGAGCCGCAGAAGGCAGCAAACGAATCACCATTTTACAGGATTCAGAAATCAGGGGTCAGAAGTCAGATATTCCCGTCTTTCAGGCGGAACCCACACTTCCTCGCATCACCGACTACGCAGCCACATCGTTCCGGCCCGCTCGTCGCAAGCACACAATTGCGGGGGAATGATGCTATGGCCATTGCTGTTAATGGTCTGGCTGGGCGTAGTAGCCGGTGCGCGTGCGCGCCGTTAGTCCGGGCTTGTCGATCTTAATCTCGAGCGCATGGTACTCGTTTGGACCGTCCCCGGGAAGGCCGTCAAAGGAGAGGACGTAGAAGCTATTCGAGTCAGCAACGCACGCTTCGATCTCACCCGTCACATCGTTATTTGAATTGAAAACCCGGCCCCCACTTTGAGACGCAAGAACCTGCAGTGCCAGGTCTCCAAACTGCGCCTGTCCTGCTTTCTTCACTGGTTTTAAGAACTGCTTATACTCGAACGTTCGGAATTCGGACGCGTCCTCTGCCCCCAACGGATCGATTTCGTAAAGAGTAATGCCAGCCTGTCGCAGCCGGTCCGAAAAAGCAACAATGTAGTTGAAAATCTCCTCCTGCTGCTTTGTGGTCTGCCGCTCTTCCGCCGCGTTAAGCAGGGGCCAACCCGGACTAATCCAAACCACGAGTTTTCGTCCAGGCTTTGGCTCCTCGTTGGCAGCGAGCTGATCGAGACTGTGGAGAGACAACTGTAGCCGCTCATAGGCGCCGTAAAATCCCTGTGACCTGACCATTGAGTGCAGACCGGTTTTCTTCTGTTGGAAGTCTGCAAGTACAGCGTTTCCGTCTCTAGAAGACGTGTCTCCGATCACTATTCCTGAATCGGAAAAGACGGCCGTCGATACGGGGCGGGCAAGCTGCCCGCCGTTTCGCCGTAGAAACCTCTCGATTTGATCCCGCTCGAAGGCTACCTGTGAGACGGAAGCGTTGACGTTATCAACGACCAAAATGACTTCCACGGGCGGATCAGCCGTCGCGGCTCCACCCTGTACGGCCTGAAAAGATACGATCTTCGCCGGCTGTTTGTTGTCCAGGAGCGTAAAGTCTTGCTGTTGCAGGCCGGGGAGCGGCCTTCCGGACTTATCGGTCACCACCACATCGAGCGTTATGCGGCTATCCGCATTGCCAGGCGGGACAGACGCCGGAGGTTCGGACTGCGCCGCAGGTCCATTCTGCTGTGCAAGTCCAGTAACAAGAAGAAGGCAGAATACAAAGATCCAACCGCCGCACCGAGTACGCATAGGATTCACCTCATTTTTGTTTCAACTACGTTACCGGCAGGGCGACAAATCACCGGTCCAGGATTCCAGACCAACCACCGCTGAGGCAGATGCTTGAGCCGTCCCGTATCGGTACTCGTGTCGACGCACAATGTTATATTCTACTTACCTACTAAAGTCTATACCCCTTAAGAGCCCTTCCGTTACGTTCCGAGTGGAAATGAGGCATGCGCCGCAAGGGTTGTATCGGCAAGCTGTCCGGCTTTCAGCTTGTAATAGCCCGCTGCGGCAATCATCGCGGCGTTGTCGGTAGATAACGCGGGCGAGGGGAAGAAGATTCGCAATCCATGAACCCTCGAAGTTTCCCCGAAGCGAGCGCGCAGAAGGGAATTGCAGGCCACGCCCCCCGAAACAAAAACCGAGTCAACTTGCGAGGCGTCCGCAGCCGCCAGGGTGCGCTCGAGGAGATCACGGACGACGGCGTTTTGGAAGCTGGCGATAAGATCGAGTGTTTCTCGCGAGCAATGAGCACGCAGCGCATCTGTACTGGCACTTTCGAGGGTCTTGCGCCAGGCACGCCGCTCCTCGGCCTCGACGGCGAGCGGAGTGCCGCGGACCTGGTAGAGAACGGCGGTCTTGAGCCCCGAGAAGCTGAAGTCGAGAGGGTTGCCCTTCATCTTGATGCGGCCGAAATCGACCGCTTGCGCATCCCCCGAGCGAGCCAGTTGGTCGATGACGGGTCCGCCGGGATAGCCCAGTGCCAGCAGTCTTGCGACCTTATCGAGAGCTTCACCGGCTGCGTCATCCAGTGTGTGTCCGAGCCGCTTGTAATTGAAGACAGGATGGGAATTGGCCGGATGGCGACCTTCCTCGACTAGAAACAAGCTCGTGTGACCGCCAGATACGACCAAGGTCACAGCAGGGAGCCGCGCTTCGTCCACACGCTTCCCGGCCAGGCGGTCCATCCTGATTTCCAGAAGCACGGAATGGATGTGACCTTCCAGGTGGTTCACGCCTACCAGAGGTTTAGCCAAGGCGAGGGCAAGGGCTTTGCCGTAGACAAGGCCGACCAGGAGCGACCCGATCAAACCTGGTCCCTCCGTTACCGCCACGCCATCCACCTCCCGTATCCCGACGTGCGCGCGCCGGCAGGCCATGTTAACGACGGGCTCGATATTGCGCAGATGCTCGCGTGAAGCCAGTTCGGGAACAATTCCGCCATACTTTTCGTGAGTGGCGATTTGGGACGCGACGACACTGGAGAGAATCTCTGCGCCATCCGCCACAATGGCTGCCGCGGTCTCGTCGCAACTGGATTCGATGCCAAGAACCAACATTACGAAGTCCTTACACTAGATGCTAGCATAGATGCGATGGCGGGAAGGAGCCGGAAGATCCGGTGTCAGGCGCCAGGGGGAGGCGTGTCGGGGTCCGCAAAGAATGAGCATGGGCCGCGGACCCGCCGCGGCGGGACGTTAGGCCACTAAATTCTGGCGCCTGACGGCTGGGCCCTCGATCCTTTCTTTGACGCAGCTTGGAGTGCGGCGCTACACTGTCCTTTCTGCGAAGGCTACTCGTCTATGACCCATGCTGAGGTACCCATGAAGATTCGTAAAGCGGTTTTGCCTGTTGCCGGGCTTGGCACGCGATTCCTGCCAGCCACCAAAGCGCAGCCTAAGGAAATGCTCCCTATCGTGGATAAACCTTTGGTGCAGTATGCAGTAGAAGAAGTTTCCGCGTCCGGTATCCCCATGGTCATATTCGTAACCGGACGTGGAAAGACGGCCATCGAGAACCATTTTGACTTGTCGGCGGAGCTCGAGCAGGAGTTGGCCGGAAGAGGGAAGGAAGACCTTCTTAAGCAGTTGCATTCGATCTCAGGTCTGCTGCGCTTTGCTTATGTTCGACAGCAAGCCCCACGAGGGCTGGGCCATGCGATTCTCACGGCGCGCGATTTTGTTGACGAAGAGGCCTTTGCGGTACTGCTCTCCGATGATGTGATTGTGAACCGGGTGCCTTGCTTGAAGCAAATGCTGGCGGTCTTCGAGCGTTACGGCAGGAGCGTTGTCGCCATACAGAAAGTGGATCGCAAAGCTGTCGGCAGTTACGGCATCATTCGCGGCCAGCTTGTAGCGGACCCTCAATGGCACGGTCGGCTCTACCAAATCGAGGACATGGTGGAAAAGCCGGGTCCTCGCGAGGCGCCTTCGAATCTCGCGGTCATAGGCCGATACATCCTCACCCCAACAATTTTCAATGAGCTTGCGGCTACGACGCCGGGTGCGGGAGGCGAGATCCAACTGACGGATGGGTTGCGCCGGTTGCTCGAAAAGGAACCGGTCTACGGTTATGTGTTTGAGGGAAAGCGGTATGACGCCGGTGATAAGCTGGGCTTTCTTCAAGCCACGGTGGAGCTGGCGCTCGAGCGGCCGGACCTTGGAAGAGCCTTCCGCAAATACCTCAAGTCACTTAAGCTCTGAAACAGGATTCAGGATTCGGGATTCAGGATGGGGGGTAGGTCGTAGGTGGTAGGTGGGGACAGAACGCAATGCGCGCGGGCCGCCTATTGATTTCTCACTCCTGACTCCTGAATCCTGCTCTTCAATGGCTCTTTTCAGTGGCGGGCTTAGCTTCGGATGTCTTGGCCGGGGGGACTTCCTTCTTAGCGCTTTCAGAGCTCTTTTTCTTTGCCCCCATTACCAGAGCTTGCGGCGCTGCTCGCGGTGGTGGAGGAGGTTTTCCCGCCATAATCCGTCACATACCAGCCTTTCCCCTTGAACCGGATGGCGGATGAAGATACAAGCTGCTTTAGCTTGCCTCCACACTTCTCACACTTGGTCAGTGGAGGATCGGAGAACCTGCGGATTTTCTCGGTGCGCTGTCCACACTGCGTGCACAAGTATTCGTAAAGCGGCAATTTAACCTCCCTTACAAACGCCTTCGTATATATTATATCGACGCGGTCCTCTGGCGTCAAAACATGCAGATGGTTCTAACTCTCTGTGGTTCTAACTCTCCGTTGCCATTGTCGGAGCTAGTTGATACACTTGAAGGCGTAATTCACCCTTAACCCATATGCCGAAACCATCTAATTCCGCCAAGCCAGGACTCATGGACCCTCTGGAGGATTCCACGACCAATTCCAAGGGTAGGCTCTTTGTTGTAGGGACGCCCATTGGTAATCTGGAGGACATTACGCTGCGCGCCATCCGCATCCTCAAAGAAGTGGACTTGATTGCTTGCGAGGACACTCGGCGCACGCAGAATTTGCTCAACCACTATCAGATCCGCACCCCCACCATAAGTTACCACGAGCACAATGAGATGACGCGCGCGCCGGAACTGGTCATCATGTTGGAAGAGGGAAGCCACATAGCTTTGGTGACCGACGCGGGGATGCCGGTCGTTTCTGATCCGGGATTCCGTCTGGTTCACCTGGCAGTCCGCCACAACATCCCCGTGGTGCCTGTTCCCGGAGCCTCGGCTTTTGTGGCGGCGCTGGCTGCCTCGGGCATGCCGGTGGACAAGTTCCGGTTCCTGGGGTTCCTGCCCAGCAAGAAAGCGGCGCGCAGAAAGGCCTTGGAAGAGCAAATAACAGCAACCAAGACCCTGGTCTTTTATGAGGCCCCGCATCGCGTCCTCGAGATGCTGAGGGATGTGTTGGATATTCTTGGGGACCGCGAAGTGGTGTTGGCGCGCGAAGTGACCAAGGTCCACGAAGAGTTTTTGCGTGGCCCGCTGTCCAAATTATTAGAGCGTGCCAAAGGCAAGACCATTAAGGGGGAAATAACCCTCCTGGTTGGGGGTGCCTCCGCGCCGGGGGAAACTCGTCCGGCGGGTCCGCTTATTAAACCGGAGATCGAGAAGTTGATGGCAGAACGCGGGCTTGACGAGCGCGCGGCCCTTAAGGCGGTCGCCAAGGCCCGAGGTATGTCTCGCAGTGAGGCGTATCGACTTTTGCAAATGGAAAGACCCACGCAAGCGCCACGTTAAGGCAACGCCATAAGTCTGCCTTCCCGGCCCCCTTCCCCCTTCTGCATTGTGTCTTCGTCCTCTCCCCTCGGGAGAGTGTATCCCGCTGTCGGCCTTTTCACCAGCCCGTCAGCCGCCGGGGACGGCCGAGTGACCCCTCGCCTGTCCCGCTCCGCCCTGCACCGGACGGTGCGGGGCTCCGGCTGGTGAAAGCGCTGGCGCCGGGCCACCCTCTTCCCTCGGGAGAGGGACATGGCCCGGGCGCCTTTCTTTGTCCTCCGTAAAAGCGCCTGGGCTGAAGAACTGGTCCACTCGGTCCAGGACTTCGCGGGTGCCGGGCGCGCTTTGGATCGACTTGCGGAGTTCTGCTCCCTTGCGGACTCCCTTGGTGAACCAGCTTGCGAATTGTTTCATCTTGCCGATCGCACCGGGAACTTCTTCCGCCACCAACATTTGATAATAAGATCGGATCAATTGGTAGCGGTCAGACTCGCCCGGCTCCGTGAATGTCCCATCGCGGAAGAAATCGGAGAGTTGGCGGAATATCCATGGATTGGAGGCGGCGGCGCGTCCGATCATCACTGCATCGCAGCCTGTCTGCTGGTAAAGGGCAAGGGCGTCCGGCGGCGTCATCACGTCGCCGTTGCCGATTACCGGGATGCGCACTTGCGACTTCACCTCTTGGATAATCTGCCATTGGGCGCGCCCACTGAATCCCTGTTGGCGCGTTCGAGGATGGACGCTGAGCGCCTCCACGCCGCACTCCTCAGCCATGCGCGCCACCTCGAGTGCGACGATCTCCACCTCACTCCAGCCGGAGCGGAACTTTATCGTAAAGGGGATGCGCACTGCGGCGCGAATCTTTCGCAGGATCTTCTCCAGCAACGGAAGGTCGCGAAGCAAGCCTGAGCCGCCGCACTTGACAACCTTCTTGGCCGGGCAGCCCAAGTTCAGGTCCACCAGGTCGAACCCCAGATCTTCGATCATGCGGGCCGCATCCGCCAGGCGGTCCGGATCGGCGCCAAAGAGCTGCCCGGAAATCGGCCTTTCTTCTTCGGTGTAATACAAGAACCGCTTCGAGCGCAGGTTTTGACGTAGCATCCCTTCGCTGGATACGAACTCCGTCATAATCAGTCCGCATCCACCCAGGCGTTTGATGAAGCGGCGGAACACCGTGTCAGTAATGCCGGCCATCGGCGCTAAAATATGGGCCGGCCGGATCAATACATCACGAATTCGCAGTTCTTCGAATAGCATGAATTCAATCAACCAGGAGTCAGGAGTCAGAAGTCAGGAGTCAGAAGTCAGAAGAAAGCCGAAATCCAGAGTAATCGCAGCGAAGGTCATGTTGTATGGGCCTGTGGCCCTTAAACAGCAGAATGC
This sequence comes from uncultured Acidobacteriota bacterium, assembly GCA_963832915.1. Lineage (GTDB taxonomy): Bacteria > Acidobacteriota > Terriglobia > UBA7540 > UBA7540 > CAVROP01. Next base: position 7,710 of record CAWHWE010000071.1, on the reverse strand, counting down.
TGCCTTTTGTTGCTCCGCCACGGCGTGCTGTGCTTCCCCAGCCCCGCTGACTCTGATAGCTGTCACGCGATACTTGAAGACCCTCATTCTGACTTCTGACTCCTGCCTTTCACCGACCTGCCAGAATTTCTGATGCGTCCGCAATCGCGAACCGCAATCTTCCCTCGGCTACAAGTTCCCCGGCGCAGAAAATGGCTCCGCGAAGTTCACCCAAACGCTCGCCCATTTTCACCACTTCCGCCTCCACCCGAAGGGTGTCGCCGGGCGCCACCGGCTTGGTAAGATGTGCGGCGGGAATTTGCAGGATCACGGCCACTTTCCCGGCCATCTCGGGTCGCTCCATCACCAGGACAGCGCCAAGCTGAGTTACCAATTCCAAAAGTATCCCGACCGAAATGACGGGGGAAGCGGGAAGGTAACCTCGCGAAACCTCGTCGTTCACCGAAAAGCGCTTGGTAGCCGCGATTCGCTGGCCCGGAATGAATTCCGTAACTCGATCCACGAACAAAAAAGGGTAACGATGAGGAAGGACTCTGAGGATGTCTGATGGTGATTCCACGTTGCTCACGGTTTTTCCGCATCGGGACCATTTGAGGAAGTGGGCAAGCCTTCCGCGGTCTTCAAAAGTTCTCTGCGCAGCGCCGGGTTGCGGGCTGTCCAATCGCCGGGACGATTCTGGTCCGTCGCATACTGGGCGCGCATAGCTTCCATTTTGGAATCTATCTCGTCGAGGAAGTGGACGAGGAGAGCTTCAGGGAACATAGGTTCTTTCGGCGACCCGAATTCCAACTTACCGTGGTGGGAAAGGATGATGTGCTCGATCTGACCCTTTAACTCTGCGGGGAAGCCGGGAATCTGACGCATTTTCTCTTGCACCATTTCGAGGCCTATCGAAATGTGGCCCAGCAACTGTCCCCGAGTGGAATACCGGAAGCCGCGAGAGAAACTCAGCTCCTCAATCTTCCCCACGTCATGCAGCACCAACCCGGCCAGCAGCAGATCGCGGCGCAGAAACTCGTAGTGGTCGCAAACCTGGTCGCCGAGTTGCACCAGTGACAAGACATGCTCGAGCAGGCCACCCAGAAAAGCATGGTGATAACTCATCGCCGCCGGAGCCCTCTTGTACTTCTCCGCGATCGAGGGGTCTTCCAGGATGGAAAGTAATAGCACTCGCACAGGTCCCTCGGGCACGCGACGCAGGCGGTCTAGCAGCGTGGCGTACATTTCCGCAGGCGCCCGGCGCGAGCGCGGGAGGTAGTCGAGAACGTCCACCTGGTCAGGAGAGCACCGGGAGATCTTGCGCACCCGAATCTGCGCCGTCCCCTGGTAGTCCTCCACAACCCCGTCCACCTCAACGATATCCTCCACCTCGAAATCCAGCGTATGCCGATCGCAGTCCCACAGCTTGGCGCGCACCACCCCGCTGGAGTCGCGCAACTCCAAATCAAGATACGCACTTCCCGTGCGGGCGATTTTCCGTTCGCGGGCTTGAACCAGGAAGGTGGTCCGAACGTGAGCGTCCGGCCTGAGGTCGATTACAAAGCGCTCCTTCATAGCCCCTTATGTGTCGGTTGGGTTTCGCTTGGTCGTTCTTCGCCCGTGTCAAAATATCCAGGAGCCCTGAAGATATAGCTTTCACTACGGAGTCGGGTCAGGTAATCCCGCAATTGCGGCTGCATTTTCTGGTCGTAAAGGACTGCGGCGACCCGTTCTTCGACTTCCTCAAATTTGGGAATTCCGGCGCTGTATCGATCCAGCACCTTGAGGATGATATACCCGAATTTTGTCTGGATAGGGTTGGTAAAATCATTGCGGTCGAGCTTCGCGATCACCGCCCCGACATCCGGCGTCAGCTTCGCTTCCTCCATAAATCCCAGGTCCCCAGCTTGCTCGGCGCCGGGCCCATCGGAGTACTTCTTCACCACGTCTGCAAAACGTTGCCCGGCCTTCAACTCAGCCAACGCCTCGTTCGCCCGCTTCTCGGCTTCTTCCGGCTTACGCTTTTCAGTTGAAATGAGGACTTGCGCCAGGTGTATCATGCCGGGAGTTTTGTAATCGTCCTTGTGGGCTTCGTAGTATTTCGCCTCGTCCTCGTGCGACAAAACAATGCGGGAGCCGACCTCACGGCTGATCACTTCTTTCATCAGAAGTTCACGGCGGATCTGGTCCTTGAAGTCTTCGTAATTCAATCCCTCTTTCTCCACATCTGTTTCCAGATCTTCCAGGGTGGCCAAGTGGTTCTGCTTGCGTACGTCGTCGAGCCGCTTGACCACATCCGTCTCCACGTTGATGTCCTCGTCTTTGGCCTTCTGCACCATGAGGGATTGGTCGATCAGGTCGCGTAACAGGTTCTTGCTTTGTTCGCGGAATTGGGTCTCGAATTCCGCCCCCGAGTATTGCTGGGCAAGTTGCTGGCGGAGTTTCTCTTTCTCCTCGTCGTACTTCTGTTGGGTGATGATCTCGCTGTTGACCCGCGCAATGATGCGCTCAACTATTCTCGCGCCCCCGAGGGCCGGGCTCCCAACCGCTGTGACCAGCGCCATGCTAACTATTACAGCCCATCTTCGTCTGTTCATTTTCTTTATCCCATCCCGAAACTCGAAGTCCCTTTGACCTTTCAATGTCCATGTATGTGCCGGGGTTGTTTCCCCCACACTCGACCCTGCCGAGCTTCAGTTTAATGCTAGGGTTGCAATTCCTGCAAGACATTTTGGACCTCCTGCAAGGTATTCACCCCTGCGTTGCGCAACCTGAAACGCAGGACCCCGTCGGGTCGAAGGCTTGCCTCCCGGCGGTGGCGCACGAAGGTCGTGATTCTATTCGGCTCCACAGGAGTTTGCTCATGAAACCGCATCCAGATATCTTCCGCCTTTCTTTCAATGGACCGCACCAGAAGTTGTTCGGCGGCGGATTTCACAAGCCCGTACGAAAGGAGGTTTGAAACGGAGGGAGGAATGGGCCCATAACGGTCGATGAGCTCGGCTTCGAGTTCCGCGCGCGCTTCGGGCGTGGCCAGGCTGGAGATCCGCTTGTACAGGCGCAGGCGCTGGCTCTCGTCGGCCACATAGACATCGGGAATTTTGATATCGAGTCCCAAATTAAGCGTGGTGCGGACCTCAATCCTCTGGGGCGCGCCTTTCAATTCTTCGACGGTCTGTTCGAGCATCTTCAGGTAGAGGTCAATCCCGATGGCGTTCAAATGTCCATGCTGTTCGGCGCCCAGAAGGTTCCCCGTGCCGCGCAACTCGAGGTCCAAGGCGGCCAGGCGGAAGCCTGTTCCCAGCTCCGAGAACTCCTTCAGCGCTGCCAGCCGCCGGCGAGCCGTGGGGGTCAAGGTATCCTCGGCGGCCACGAGGAAGTAGGCATAGGCGCGGCGGTTCGACCGCCCCACCCGGCCGCGAAGTTGGTAAAGATCGGCTAAGCCAAAGCGCTCGGCGTGATTGACAAGGATAGTGTTGGCGCGGGGGATGTCGAGCCCGTTTTCAATCAGCGCCGTCGCCACCAGGACCTCATACTCGCCCTGCATGAACTTGAGCATGACCCTTTCCAGCTCTTTTTCTCCCATTTGCCCGTGCGCCACCCCGACGCGCACGGTGGGGACCAGACGTTGCACCAGGGCGGCGATGCTGAAGATGGATTCCACACGGTTGTGGACCAAAAAGACCTGGCCCTCCCGCTGTACCTCTTGCAGGATGGCGGACTGAATTAAGGTCTGGTTGAAGGGCGCTACCGTGGTTTGAATGGCCAGCCGGCCCCGCGGCGGAGTTTCGATGACGGAGAGGTCGCGCAATCCGCCTACCGACATGTGCAAGGTGCGGGGAATGGGAGTGGCGGACATCGCCAGCACATCCACCCCCGCCTTGAGTTTCCTCAGCTTCTCCTTCGCCGCCACCCCGAACCGCTGCTCTTCATCGATGATCAGTAATCCAAGGTCGCGGAAGCGCACGTCTTTGGAGAGCAAGCGGTGAGTTCCAATCAGGACATCCACCTTGCCGGCCTCCGCCTCGGCCGCGACCTTTTTCTGCTCGGCGGGTAACCGGAAGCGGCTGAGCATTTCCACGCGCATAGGGAAGGCGGCCATCCGCTGCCGGAAGGTTGTGAAGTGCTGGAAAGCGAGGACGGTGGTCGGCGCCAGCACCGCCACTTGCCGCCCATCCTGGATGACCTTAAAGGCAGCGCGCATGGCCAATTCGGTTTTTCCATAGCCCACGTCGCCGCAGAGGAGCCGGTCCATGGGTTCGGGGCTTTCCAAGTCTTGCTTGATGTCGGCCAGGGCTTTCAACTGGTCGGGGGTTTCCTCGAATTCAAAGGCGTCTTCGAACTCCTTCTGCCAGGGGGTGTCAGGGCTGGTGGGCGTGCCGCCGTACATCTTCCGCTCGGCGTACAACTGCAGGAGTTCTTGCGCCATGTCACGCAGAGCCCGCTTGACGCGTTTCTTCGTCCGCTCCCAGCCGGATCCTCCCAGCCGATCCAGAACGGGTTTGACGCCGTCGCCGCCGGATCGGTACTTCTCCACCAAATCCAAGCGCTCGAGGGGGACATACAGCTTGGCCTCATCCTGGTACGTCAGCAGCATGAAGTCGCGCGAGGAACCGCTGACACTGATTTGGCGCAGCCCTTGATAGATCCCCACCCCGTGGTCAACATGCACCACGTAATCGCCCACTTTGAGATCGCCCAGGCCCGAGATGAAGCTCGAAACCCCGGAGCGCTCGCGGCGTCGCGAGGCCCAGTCGAATCCTCCAAACAGGTCGCCGTCCGCCAGCCACATTTGTTGCAAATCGGAAATGACGAACCCCTCGGTAAGATCACCGCGGGCCATCAGCGCCACCCCGGCACTCCCACGGAGTTCCCCAGGTTGACCATCGTGGCACAGGCACTCCTGCCTGTGCGATGGTTCATCCGTGCGAGCACAGGCAGGAGTGCCTGTGCCACCTGGTTCAGTGGAAATGCCTTCTTGAGTCACCGTGCCGAAGGGAATCTCGTATTCGGCGAGAATTCCGCGCAGCCGTTCCGCTTTGCCGTTGGTGGGAACCACCAGCACCACGGACATGCCTCCCTCTAAATTGCCTCGCAGGTTTTCCACCAGGCCCTTAACTCCGGCATGAAATTTCGGGGAGGGCTGGGTGAGAAGAACCAGCTCGGATTGGGCTGGGGCAGGGCTCTGCGCTGCCGCGAAGTAGCGCCGACCTTCAGGTCGGCACGCCTCCTCAGTGGGAGTCAAAAATTCGTCGTCGGGCGGACTCTGCTTGCCCGCGCTCTCCTCTGTACTCTGGTTCTCGTGGGGCTCGATTCCATGCTCTTCCGAATCGCTGGAGGGGCCTTCCACCGCTGCCTGTGGCGTGAATTCGAAGCTGAGCTCCTTGAGATAGAGTTGCGGCACTGCCCCACTGCTCTGTAGGAACTCATCTTCGGTGAGGAAGATATCCTCGGGGGTTGGGCGAGGCGGAATGACATCTCGCACCTCGTCAAAAGCGGACGCCAACCCTTCCAGGAAGCGCTTCAACTGCGCGTTGCGGTCCAGGGGTTCGTCCCAGAGCAATACGGGGTTGTCAAACAACGTGAACAAGCTGTTCGGGTGAGGTTCAGCCAGAGGAGTAAGAAACTCCCATCCCGGGAATGGATTTGAGTATTCGCTCGCCCACTCGGGTTCCAAGTTCAACTCGAGCTCTGGTTTGCACCTCCGCCGCGCCCCGTGCAATGACCCGTTTCTCAAGAGCGCGGACTAGCTTCTGGAAAAATTGCCGGGAGTGTTTGGTTTCCGAAAGCGGAAGCAGCAGCCCTGCCGGAACGGGTCTTCGCGAGCGCTGTGTGTCAGGGTCAAACTCACGCAGGGATTCAATTTGATCTCCGGAAAATTCAATGCGGAAGGGCCACACAGCCTGGGGAGGAAAGATATCGACCATTCCTCCTCGCACCGAGAATTGGCCCACATCGGAAACTGGTTCTCCCCGTTCGTATCCCACTCCGCCCAGGTGCTCCGTTAGGTCGTCGAGATCCAGCTCATCGCCGAGTTTGAGTTCCAGCGCCAGGGAAGAGTAGAAAGCGCGCTCCCGGAACCGCCCCAGCGCGGCCGCCACCGGGACGTACAGCACGCGCGTCCGTCCCTGCGCCACGCTCCACAGCGTCACCGCCCTTTGTTCGAGAATCTCTGCGTGTGGGGAGCGGCCTTCGTAAGGAGAGCAGTCCAGTTCCGGGAGCGTCAGTACGGCCGGGCCGGAGAGAGGATCGAACCCGGCGATGAATGTCGAGGTGGTCCGCTGGAGATTGGCGGCGGTCTCATTATCCGAAGTCAGGACAACCACCGGGCGAGTCAGTTGGTGGGCAATTCCCGCCACCACCAGCGCCTTGGCGGAACTTGTCAAGCCGGAAATGGTCACGGGCGGGCGTGGTCCCGATGCCTTACCACTCAGGGCCTGCACGGCGCCGCGAAAGGCAGCATGAACGAGAATGGGATTCAACAGGGACTGTAGATTAGGCATTGATGTGAAGGACGTCAGTTGTCAGTCGTCGGTTGTCCGTCGTCCGTCGTCCGTGGTCAGTAGTCCGTTGTCCGTGATGCAAGGTGATTGGTTGCGGACCGGTGGCGCGCTCTGCCCTGACACCTGAAACCTGTCTTTTGGCTCGTCACTTGTCACTGTCCTTAGGGCTGCTTGGATCATCGACGATGTCGAATACCCCTCGACGACAGGGATTGAAACCACAAGCCCGCCCGCAGCCTCCACTTCGGCCCGGCCAACAATGGCGTCCAGCTTCCAATCACCGCCTTTCACGAGGACCTGAGGCAGCATGCGGGCAATGACGGTTTGGGGAGTGAGGTCATCAAAAATCGTCACGTAATCGACTGCTTTGAGCGCCGCCAGAATTTCAGCGCGTTCTATTTCAGGTTGAATCGCGCGCTCGGAACCCTTCAGGGCCCGCACACTACGGTCGCTATTGACCGCCACGATCAGCACGTCGCCGAGTTTCCTGGCTGCAGCCAGATACCGCGTGTGACCAGGATGAAGCAGGTCAAAACAGCCGTTGGTGAAGACCACGCGTTTTCCGCGCCGCTTCAAGTCCGCCACAACCTCATACGCCCGCTCCAAGGTCAGTATCTTCTCAACACCCATAGCAAATTCCAGCCCCTACCAAAAGAGATCAGCCGCCTCAAGCAACGTGTTTCCATTGAGTATTCTAACACGCAAGGTGAGGGAACTTCTTAAGGGCGACAGCGGCGGCAGGGTCGCGTCAACGTCCGCGAAGTTCCCCGAAGGGGAACAAGATCATTAGCCGTAGGTGAAACCTACGGACAAGGAGCGAAAAAGGTATTCGACCCCGCAGGGGTCGAACTTCTACGGGCGACGCTTCCCGTAGGTTTCACCTACGGCTAATGACCTTCGGCCCCTTTGGGGCCGGCGTGCCGACGCGACTTTGACGCTGCCCTGCTGCAGCTGGGGAAGCCATCTAAGTTAGGCGGCCTCGACGCAGCCTCTCTTCTCCTACTACGGCCAGCCACCTACCCGGCGCCTGACACCTGAAACCTGGAACCTGGAATCTTCTTTCCCTCCACCAACCCCCTGCGAGGCACTAACTACCTGTAGTTTCATCAACATTCCCGCTTTCAACGCGTAACTACCTGTGTTTTCTATAACATTCCCGTTTTACTCCTGCCGCTTGAAGATCAACCCTTTGTTTTCATAGACATTCCCGCGTTGCTCCTTAAAATCT
>CAWHWE010000070.1:0-88799 GCA_963832915.1 uncultured Acidobacteriota bacterium | reverse complement strand
GCCGTCGAAACAGAGCACCGAATTTGGAAAGTTGTCGCCGCCAGCTCATCTTAGGTACTCGGCTCTTTGTAGCGGCGGTCTCTGACCGCCGAATCGTCGATCGGAGATCAACGCTACAGCGGATTGTAGCGCCGCCATCTTGGCGGCACTGGGCCGGCTGGAAGCCGGCGCTACTCATCGCCCCTCCTCGGATTCGGCGGGCCGCAGAACGCCGGTAATGGCCCGCACAAAGCGCTCCCAACGCGAGGTCTCGGCCACCAATTGCCGTCGTCCCGCCGCGGTAAGGCGGTAGTACTTGGCCCGCTGATTGTTTTTGGAAACGCCCCATTCAGCGGTAATCCAACCCTCCTGCTGCAGGCGCTGGAGTGCGGGGTAGAGCGACCCGTGTTCCACCTTGAGCGTCTCTTCCGACAGGCGCTCAATGGACTTGGCAATGCCATGCCCGTGAGTGGGTCCCCAGCGCAAGGTGCGCAGAATCAGCATGTCGAGCGAGCCATAAACAAGTTCGATTCGGTCTCCGGATGTTTGCTTAGCCATAGTGGCAGGTAATCTACCACGCGCGGTGGTAGATTGTCTACTAAATAAAACGGGGGGTAACGGCCAAGTTTGCTTTCACGGTTGTCTGAAGGGGGACCTCAAAGAGGTCCAATGTCATTAGCCGTGGGTGAAACCCACGGGGACGATTCGCGATTTACCAACCCCGAAGGGGTTGAATTTGGTCCGAGGCTGACTGTGTTTAGAAGGGGTGAGGCGCTGGGAGGCAGCGATATCCACACCCCTGTGACAGAAGTCATCGCTCCCATCTCCGCGCTGTTATAGGCTGTGACCGTACGATCGAGAGAGGAGACGCAACCATGGCAGCAATCACACCCGAAATGAAGGTCGGAGATATCGTCACGAACTGGCCGGAGACAATGAAAGTCTTCCTGAGCCACAACCTGAACTTGCACTGCGGTGGAGTCCATTCAGTCGCCTTTGCCGCCGAAAAGCATGGGTTCGATCTGGGAACATTCCTGGCAGAGTTGAACGCGTCCGTGGCCGGGGGCGGCGGTTCCTAACCCGCAAGGCCTCCTGATACGAAGCATGCTACGAACCGCCGCGCGCTCGTTGCGAGGAGCGCCGCGGAGCGAAACATCGCCAAAGCCTGCCTCGCGGCGCCGTTGGCCGCATTTCAAGCTGAACACAATTTGCTGAACACAATTTCTTCTTGCCCGAGGTGCTCTGGTACAATATCCGCCGTGCCGGACTCCGCACATGAACTTGGGCAAACACTGGCGAAGGTCCACATCTTCTCCGGGCTGACGGAGAGCGAGTTGGGCTTTCTGGCCCAGCGGACGGTCCCTCGCCACTACTCAGCGGGCGAAAGCGTATTTGGCGAAGGCGAGCCCTGCGCCGGGCTTTTTGTGGTTGAGTCCGGGAATGTCCGCATCTTCAAAAGCTCCCCCCACGGACGCGAACAGGTTCTCAGTATTGATGGCCCTGGGAGCTCGATTGCCGAGGTGCCTGTCTTCGATGGGGGGAACTACCCGGCGTCGGCAACCGCGATCGACGACGCAACCCTGCTTTTTGTGAGCAAGCGGGATTTTCAGGCACTCTGCCTTGCTCATCCTCAAGTCCCCCTAAAGGTCTTGCGGGTGGTGGGTGCGCGTCTTCGGCGCCTAGTGGGAATTATCGAAGAACTGTCCTTCACCACGGTGCGCCACCGGCTTGCTTCCTATCTCGTGCGTCTCGCGCAAAAGTCCGGTAAGCGTACGGCTGAGGGCGTGGAAGTCACCTTGCCCATCACCAACCAGGAATTGGCAGCTCAAATTGGCACGGTCCGCGAGTTGGTATCCCGGAATCTCTCCCGCTTGCAGGCTGAAGGCATGCTGAAAATCGATGGGCGCAACGTCCTCATATTTAACCTGAAGGCCCTCGAAGAAGAAAATCTCGCAACGGAGTGAATCCCAGCCTCCCCCACGCGATTGGACAACCAGCAAGCGTGCTCGAGAGCCCGCGTAGCGGGCGTCAGCATTTAGCCCATGGCGCCAGCCGTGGGGCAGAACGCGATAGGCAGGATTTATGAGCCCCGTAAGGGGCGACATCGGGTCACGTTTGAGCGCAGTCCTCGGTGGCACTGTGGATTCGAACCTCCGGATGCCGCCCCTAAAGGGGTTCCCGCGCCACTCAACACCGCGTACTCCCACGGCTCACGAAGCTGTGAAAAAATCCCTGGAAGAGCAAAAGCATTTCACGCAAAGGCGCAAAGTCGAAGAAGGCGCAAAGAAAAGAAAGCAGTTGTTCTTTGCGAGTCTTTGCACCTTGGTCCCGCCTCGCGGGATGAGATTGTTTATATTTTCACAGCTTCTCACGCCGTGGGCTAAGTTCTGCCGCCCCTATCGGGGCTGAGGAGCCGTCCCCAGAGTGCGGCGCTCGTTCGACGAACTTCAGTTACACAACATTGACTGTAATGTGGCCGTGACAAAAGTCATCGGCGCGCCTCTGCTGCTCCCCTAATATCAATACATCAAGCGCGGCCATAAGGCATGGACCCGGGCCGCTAGGAGGAAACAATGAGCGTGATGACGGAAAAAACGGTACGGGAGTTGGCGCTGGAAAAACCGGGCGCTGCGAGAGTTTTCGAAGGGTTAGGGATCGACTATTGTTGTGGGGGCAAGCAGACCCTTGAGCAGGCTTGTCGCGCGGCGAGCGTGCCGGTCGACAAGGTGATAGACGCACTCGAAGCGGCGCACCAATCCGGGAATGCAACTTCCAGCCGAACCAATTGGCAGGCGGCTCCACTCGCTGACCTGATCAACCACATCAAAAACACGCACCACCAATACACCCGGCAGGAGATTGCTCGTCTCGGCCCGCTGTTCGACAAAGTTTGTTCGGTCCACGGAAATAACCATCCCGAGCTGTTGCAGCTTCGCGAAACTTTCCGCGGCCTGGCGCAGGAACTGACCACCCACCTGATGAAGGAGGAGATGGTCCTGTTTCCCTACATCGAGAGGATGGAAGAGTCCGTTCTTCAGAAGGAGCCCATCCTGCCCCCGCCCTTCGGCACCGTGCAGAATCCGGTGTCCATGATGGAGCACGAGCATGAATCCGCCGGCAATGCCCTGCGCACCCTGCGAGCAAACAGCAATGGCTATACGGCCCCACCTGATGGATGTGTGAGCTATCAGACCCTCTACAAGACTCTGGCGGAATTCGAGGCGGATCTCCACCAGCACATCCACCTGGAAAACAACCTCCTGTTTCCCCAAGCGATTGCGCTCGAAAAGGGAAACTGAGCGCCGTAATATCAAGAACTAACTGTACGATGTACCAGGGATCGAGAATGGAAATTCTAGCTGACAATTAAATGGGGGCATCAATGGCAGACACGTCCGTTAGTGCTAAGGCTCTCTCTCCGTGGTGGCGACACTCGGCGATTCTCGTCATGATCGGTGGTTTCTCGGTTCTAACTTTCGTAACCGTCTTGACCTACACGAACGCCCCTCCAATTCCCGACAGGGCTGTGGATGCGGCGGGAAATGTGGTATTCACAGGCGCCGACATCCAAAAAGGCCAGGAGGTCTTTTTTAAATACGGCCTCATGGAACACGGGAGCCTTTGGGGTCACGGGGCTTATCTGGGTCCTGACTACAGCGCCGAGTATCTGCACAGACTCAGCGAGGTGACTCGGGATACCATCGCGGTGGAGAAGTACGGCAGACCCTTCGCACAGCTCTCGCCCGATGAGCAAATTGTGGCATCCGCGCAGGTGAGGAGGGTTCTTAAGGAGAACCGGTACGTACCGGCATCACGGACGCTCCTTATTTCATCCGGCGAGGCCGCTGCCTATCGCAGCCAGACGGCCGAATGGACCGATTACTTCACCAAGAAGGGCGCCGCCCCAGGACTGCCTGCCGGCTATATTAAGAACCCCGCCGAGATCCAAGCGTTGAGCGCCTTTTTCGCGTGGGCCGCCTGGGCTGCGTCGGCGAACCGGCCAGGCAAGGACTATTCCTACACGAACAACTGGCCTTATGAGCCTATGGTAGGCAACCGGCCCTCCGCCGAGGCTTATGTCTGGAGCGCCTTGAGTCTCATCACCCTTCTGGGGGGTCTGGGCTTGATCCTCTTCATCGTCGGTAAGTTTGACTACCTGGGCTGGAAGGGTGAGGGCGATGTCGATCACGCCACGCACTCCGTTCCCACGGGTCTGACATTAACGCCTAGCCAATGGGCTACCGGGTGGTTCTTTGCGGTGGTGGCGCTCTTATTTCTGGCGCAATCATTCCTGGGAGGCGCGCTTGCCCACTACCGCGTGGAGCCGGGAGGTTTCTACGGCTTCGACCTCGCTCGGTTCCTGCCCTACACTCTGGTGCGCACCTGGCACCTCCAACTCGCCATCTTCTGGATCGCAACGGCCTGGGTAGGCGGCGGCCTATTCCTGGCGCCCTGGGTGGGTGGCGGGGAACCCAAAGGCCAAAAAGCTGGCGTTTACGCTCTCCTCGGTGCACTCGTAGTAGTGGTTTTCGGCAGCCTTTTCGGAGAGTACCTGGGCATTAATGATAAGCTAGGGCGCTTCTGGTTCTGGTTCGGGCATCAGGGTTCGGAATACCTGGATCTCGGGCGGTTCTGGCAGTACCTGCTGGCGGCAGGCCTCCTTTACTGGCTTTTTCTAATGTACCGGGCGTTGAAACCCGCCATCAAGAGTCCTGCCAAGCGAGAGCTATCCGCACTCTTTCTGTACGCCGCCGTGGCCATTCCCATCTTTTACCTACCCGCCCTCTTCTACGGCCCCCACAGCAACTTCGCGATCATCGATAATTGGCGTTTCTGGATCATCCATCTTTGGGTGGAAGGATTCTTCGAGCTCTTCGCCACGGTCCTGGTGGCCATCATGTTCCACCAGATGGGCGTGGTCAGCACTAAGACCGCCACGCGCCTGATCTACCTCGACGCCATCCTGTACCTCGCCGGCGGGATCATTGGCACGGGCCATCACTGGTATTTCACCGGTCAGGGGACGCTCAACATGGGCCTGGCGGCGTGCTTCTCCGCCTTGGAGGTTGTGCCCTTGACGCTTCTAACCCTGGACGCCTGGGACTTCATCAAGCTGAAAAACGAGCAGTGCTCCATGTGCGGACGCGAATTCGCCACCACCCAGAAGTGGGCCATCTATTTCCTCATGGCGGTCGGTGTATGGAACTTTGTCGGCGCGGGGATTTTCGGCTTCCTTATCAACCTGCCGATTGTGTCTTACTTCGAGGTGGGCACAACACTTACGCCCAACCACGGGCACGCCGCCCTGTTTGGTGTATTCGGAATGTTAGCGCTGGCGGTCCTGGTCTTTTGCTTGAGGGCCATGCAATCCGACGCCACCTGGAAGGGGACAGAGAAGTTCATCAGGATAGGATTCTGGGGCGCTAACGTGGGCCTCGCCCTTATGGTCCTCCTGGACCTGTTTCCCGGGGGCGTTCTCCAACTCTGGGACTCCATCGCCAATGGGTACTGGCACGCGCGTCGTCTCACATTCCTGATGGGCGGCCTCTACCACAAGTTGGAATGGGTGCGCATGGCAGGGGACATGATCTTCATTCTCGTGGGCGCTGTACCCCTCGCGCTCGGCGTGCTGCGCAGCGTGTGGAAGCGGGACATGGTTCCTCCGGTGTAGAGAGGCAGCCGCTTGCCAGAAGGACCACCGCATTGAGACCCTTTGAAATAGCTACAGCTTGCCCAAGGACTCTGGATGAAAGCAGGGCAGCTTTTTTCCGCAGACTGCTGCTCCCGCCCTAGACTGACTTTTCTCGCCCAAAGTTCCCAAACTGCTTTGACACGCGACTCTTCGTTGAGTTAACGCCTCTGCTGGCTTATAATGGTTTTTGGGGCTAAGGGCATATGCAAAAACTAAAAACACTAGGCGAGCTGAAGAAGTCTCTCTACAGGAGTGTGAGCGTCAGGGATGAGATGCGCGCCAACCTGCTGCGCAAGCTCGCCGCAGGCGAGCTCCTCTTCCCGGGTATCATCGGATTCGATGATTCGGTGATCCCCCAGATTGCCAACGCCATTCTCTCCCGGCACCACTTCGTCCTGCTGGGTCTACGGGGCCAAGCCAAGAGCCGCATACTTCGCTCGCTGGTGACGCTTCTCGACGATTCCATCCCCTTCATCGCCGGCTGTGAGATCAATGACGACCCTCTGAAACCGCTTTGCCGGGCCTGCCACGAGCGCCTGGCGGAGATGGGCGATGACACACTTCTTGACTACCTCCCCGCAGAAGATCGCTACGTTGAAAAGCTGGCAACACCTGATGTGACCATCGCCGACATCATTGGCGATCTTGATCCCATCAAGGCCGCCAGGGGCGGGCACGCCCTCTCGAGCGAACTGACCATTCACTACGGCCTGTTGCCGCGCGCCAACCGCGGCATCTTTGCCATTAACGAACTACCCGACCTGGCCGGCAAAATTCAGGTCGGCCTGTTCAACATCTTGCAGGAAGGCGACGTGCAGATTAAGGGTTACCCTGTTCGTCTTCCTCTCGACGTGGCGCTCGTCTTCACCGCTAATCCGGAAGATTACACGGCCCGTGGCAAAATTATCACCCCCTTGAAGGACCGCATCGGCTCCGAGATCCGCACGCATTATCCCGCTTCCATCGAGCATGCGATGGCGATCACTGCCCAGGAAGCATGGACCAATCGCAGCGGCCGCACCAAGTTGGTGATCCCCGATTTCCTTAGGGAGGTTGTGGAGAGCATTGCCTTCGTGGCGCGTCAGGAAAAAAGGGTTGATAAACGCAGTGGCGTCAGCCAGCGCGTGCCCATAACCTGCCTGGAAAATGTGGTCAGCAGCGCAGAGTATCGTGCGGTGAAGAACCATGAAGATAGGACAGTGCCTCGTCCCTCCGATATCTACACTGCCATGCCATCGTTGACCGGCAAGGTTGAATTGGAATACGAGGGTGAAATGCGCGGGGCGGACAATGTGGTGCGCGACATTATCCGGCAGGCTACGGGCCAAGTCTTCAAGAAGTACTTTGACGGAGTCCCGCTTCAATCCCTCGTTCAATGGTTCGAACTGGGAGGAACACTGAAGTATTCCCCGCATGCGTCCACAGTGGAACTCTACGCGCAATTCAAAAAGGTCCAGGGTTTGCTTGAACAGACCCAGCACCTCGGCATCAAAGCAAAAGATGATCCCAGCCTCCTGGCTGCGGGTGCCGAGTTCATCCTGGAGGGACTCGCGGCGTTGAAGAGGATCAGCCGAAACGAGGAATTAGGGTATTACGTCGAAAGACAGCGTGCCGAGAGCCAAAGCGCGGAACCCACTCCAGAGTCGCATCGCCGGCGCTCATTGAACTGAGGCAGTGGTCCGTGGTCCGTGGTCAGTCGTCCGTTGTCAGTTGATTCGAATTCGAGGGGGTTGGAGGGAACCAAGTCAGTGCAGCTTGCCGGAAAGTGAAATAGAAGGGACGTTTTCCGCTGGCCCTGTTCTTTGAACTGACAATTGACCACTGACAACGGACCACTGACAACGGACAGCGAATGGGTGTTTGCAATGAAATTTATCAATTACACCAAGTACGTTCCTGAGCCCTTTGAGGAGCTGAGCGCAGAGGATCTGATGCAACTCCTTCAGGACTTCCTTCTCGACAGCGGCTTTTATAACCAGTACTCCGAATTCGATGAAATGGACCCCGCCCGCACCATGGAACAACTGCACCAGGCGCTGCTCGAAGCTCTTCAGCGGCAGGGGAAAATCCCTGGGGACCTTCTGCGGCAGATGTTTGAGAAATGGGAGGAATACCAGAAATCCGAACTGGCCGACCGCATCAATCAGTTGTTGCAACAGCTCGCGGAAGAAGGCTATATCACTATCGAGGAGCCAAATCCCGGACAAAGTGAATCCAAAAAGCCAGGCCCGGGCCAGATGATGGAGGGCGGAGGGAAGGCAAAATTCGAAGTCACGGACAAGGCGTTGGATTTCCTTGGCTTCAAAACCCTGAAAGATCTCCTGGGCTCGCTGGGCAAATCGAGCTTTGGCCGGCATGACACGCGCGAACTCGCCACCGGGGTCGAATCGGATGGTTCAAGCCGGCGCTACGAGTTCGGCGATACGATGAATTTGGATGTCAATGCCACGCTGCTTTCCGCCATTCAGCGAAACGGCCTCAAAATTCCTCTGGACTTGAATTATCAGGACCTTCAGGTTCGCCAATGCGAGTACCAGAGTTCCTGCGCCACCGTCCTCATGCTCGATTGCAGCCACAGCATGATCCTCTACGGAGAGGACCGCTTCACTCCGGCCAAGAAAGTCGCGCTGGCGCTTACCCACCTGATTCGAACCCAGTACCCGGGCGATACCTTGCATTTAGTGCTGTTTCATGACTCCGCAGAAGAAGTACCGCTCCCCAACCTGACGCGAATCCGCGTGGGACCGTATTACACAAACACCCGCGAAGGCTTGCGTCTGGCGCAGAAGATTCTCTCCCGCCAGAGGAAAGACATGCGTCAGATCGTAATGATCACCGATGGCAAGCCGTCCGCGCTCACGCTGGATGATGGCAGGATTTACAAGAACTCTTTTGGTCTGGATCCGCTGGTCGTTTCGGAAACTCTCCTCGAGGTCGCCCGTTGCCGCCGCAACGGAATCCTCATCAACACCTTCATGCTCGCTTCTGACTATAGCCTCATCAACTTCGTCCAGAAAGTCACGGAAATCTGTCGCGGGAAAGCGTACTTCACCACACCCTATACCCTTGGCCAATACCTTCTGATGGATTACCTGCAAAAGAAGGTCACGCATATCCACTGAGTTATTCAAGAACCGACGACCGGAAGCCGGCAAGCGGCTTGAATTTTGAGGGGGATGACACATCACCCGCCGTGCTGAACGCATCCGGTGGCGCGATCGCCCCGCAAGGCGCGGACACTGATTCCCAGTCGCGGCTGGAGTGCCCCTCTGTTCAATCTTTTTCTTGACGATCAGGTTTCTGAGGAGGAGGAACAATGCGGCGCCATGCCAACGGACATGCCACTAGTGTTGCGTTCAGTAAATAGGATTACTTATGTAACGCGCATCAATTCGTTGTAGCGTTGGACTTTAGCCCGGCATGTGCCGCCCTAAAGGGCGGCGCTACAGGTAAACGTATTTTCCAAACGCAACACAAGTGCCCATACGCAGGAGCCAGACGCCTACATAGGGGAATCGGAATTGTACGTATCGGCGACGGCCTTCCAGCTTCCGTCGTCCTGCTTGGTGAAGACCGTCAGATACTTTCCTTTGTCCGTCATGGGCTTCTTGGTCTTCGAGTTGGTCCCGGTCATGGTGTAGGTGCCCTGCGAATAGACCATGTCACCACCCTTGGAGGCCAGCGCCCGCGTGGACTCGAAAGTCAGGGAAAAATTGGGATCAGCAAATAACGGCGCCATCGCCGCTTTGATGGCGGCCTTCCCATTCAGTATGCCGGCCCCGGGGTATAGCGCGCATCCATCTTCCGCAAAGTAGCTGGCCCATTTGTCGGGGTCTTTGGCAGCAGTGTCTTTAAGCCAGGCCGCTTCGACGTCCTTGACCGCTTGCAGATCGGCGGCGCGCGTGTCCGGGGGTGGAACAGGAGGATTCGAACAACCGGCAGTCAGGGCAGCGAGCGCCAAGCATACACTCAGCGTAGTGTTACGCAGCATGTTCTCTCTCTTTTGGATGTTAAGTCCGAACCAGTTTAACCCACTGACAATTCTGCGGGCGACGAAGAAGAGCCGCAGCCCTAAAGAACAGGCCTGCTCCACGTTGTCTGAGCGTGTCGCCGGGGTACACGACCACCCCCGTCTACCCGCCGGTAGAGACCCGATGATTTCCTGGCGCGAAGTCGCCCCGAGCTAGTGCTTGCTGAGCTGCGCAGCCATACTCAGGAGTAGTTTGCGATTGGCGCTCGACATACCTTCGAACATCTTCACCAACCGCTTGACAGGTTTCCCCGAGCCGACTTGCTCAGGCACCTTGGGCGCACTGGGCTTGCCCTCTCCATGAAACAGGAGCTGATATGGTTCGACCTCTAGTGCCTTCGAAAACTTCTCCAGGGTCGAAAGGGAGGGGGCGGTATACCCGCCTTCTACACGAGATATGTAAGATCGCAAGAGACCGGACCGTCTTTCGATGTCACCTTGCGACAAGCCCTTTGCTTCGCGCAGCGCTCTTAATCTTTTTCCAAGTTCCATTCCGTCATTAAATCAGAATTGAGCACAAGTGTCAATCCCGCGAAGTTAATAGAATCTCCGACTTGCCAAATTCAGTAAGATGATATCTTGTGTTCTCTGACGAGGCAGGTCACGCCGTCGAAATCTCACCTCATGAAATTCCCGGATTAGGCATACCTATGGACGAGCGTCTAACAGGAAATAACCGTGAAAACTTCAGCTTTTCACGCCAGACCCAGACTTATCCACCAGCTTGAGCAAGGGCCTCCCGGCATGGTCCTTCTCGATACTCTTCGCCACTTGCGCCGCCAGCAATTCCAGGAGCGTCAAAGCGAGTATCGATCCCCCCACCTCGCTCAAAGGGGGCACGAGAATCGCCATCTCCGAACGATCGGCAAGCTCCCGATCGCTAGTGTCGGTAAGCGTAATCAGCCTTGCCCCTTTGACCTTGACTTGGGCGGCAGCCTGGTGAACCTCCCGCTTGATCCTCAAACGCGACCCGGAAACAAACAAGGCCACGTCCCCGCCCCGCAAATGTGAAAGGGGGTCTGAACAAAATTCGGAGATCTCGATTCCCTCCGCATGGATCCCCCCACTGGCGCTTAGCCGCCGGGCGCCGCGAACCACCACGGGATGATAAAGCCCGCCTCCCACCAGCCAGAACCGGTCCGTAGCTCGGAGTTCTCGAGCCATGGAGCGAAGCGCGTCAGAAAGCTGGGTGAACGACCACTCGACGTGCTCCGGCAATCGCTTCAGTTCGTCTTCAAGCTCAGGCCCTGCGCTGGAGTGCTTGAGGACGCGCGCCGCAATCAGTGCAATGCTGGAAAGTGCGGCAAGCTGGCAAACGGCGGCGGCCGCAGAATCCTCAGCGCCTTCATCCCGCGTGAGAAAAACCCCCTCGCACGCCTTGGCCAGCGGGCTATCGGGGTTACGCGTCAAGGCCAGGAGTGCGGCGCCACGGGAGCGCGCGATGCGGACGACCTCGAGCGCCTCAGGGTCTTCGCCCTTTGCCGAAATCACCAGCACGACCGAGCGGGGACGCAACGCGGAAAGTGAGTACGCTTCAAGGACCTTTGCGGACCGTGCCAGCACCGGCCAGCCTGCCAGCCACTCGAACAAATAAGCCCCAGCCATACCCACCGGCAAGGACGCGCCGCAGCCGCAAATGGAGATGGGCGCCTCTGCCCATCGGACGCGGCGGATAAGCGTTTCGTATTCGCGGTCGACCGTTTCGAGCGTCTCACGGAGAAACCGGGGAATTTCCAGGATCTTCGCTCTTGTTTCCATTTGCTGCCACCTTGGGGAACGGTTGGTTCCTCCTCAACGCAACTCTTCCGCTCTTCGAACGCCAGGCATCCCTGCTTCAGCGGGAATGCCAGAACCATGCGCACAGAGGTGGGCGCCAAAGAGCAGGATCAAGGCTGCTCCATAAGCCCAGAATAACAGAGTTGCGGAAATCGCGAATGGCCCGTAGACTTCGCGAAAGCGAAAGAGCGGCAACGTCTGAATGTAAATGAGCTTCCCAACCTCTGTCAAAATACCGCCGGTCATAGCCGCGAGAAGAATCTGATCGCCCGGAACCCGGCCGTTCGGCAAGAAGAAATAAATCACGAAGCAGATCGAGACAGCGACCGGGATCGAGAAGATTTCCATAACACCACGAGAGATCGCCGTCACTACCACGCGGGACGGGATCCATCCGATGGTAACAGTGAGCACCCATTGCGCAACGGAGGAGAGGAGAATCGAAAGAAACGCCATAAGACCCGTCGCCACAGCCAAAAAGAAGGACATAGCCTGGTTCTTCAGGAAATTGCGGTTGCGCCGAATGCCCCACACATTATTCAGCGCGACTTCCAAGGGCAGAAAGACCCCCGAACTTGTGAAAAAGAGCATAAACACGGAGATGAGTTGAAGCCTGGGACGCCCTTGTGCGAGCACGGCAAGGTTTCGAAGGATGGAATCCGCTCCCACAGGCAGGTGGATCTTCAAGAGTTCCAGGATCACACTGTAAGCCCCCTTCCAGTGCAGCCATCGCAGACAAACTGTGAGCAAGAGGAGCGTGAACGGAAAGAAAGAAAGATACACATTCGCGGCAATCGAGAACGCGTAGGCGTGGACCTCCGTCGCAAACACATAACGCAGGCTCCGAACGAGACGGCCTCCAATTCCCCTAGCGAGTTGTATGCGACCTTGGGCCCTTTCAGCCAGGCCCGTCGCGGAGTCTGCATTAGAGAGATGCTGACCCATCAAGAACTATCACCTCCCTCTCACCTAGGATCGCGCCGGCGCAGACTGTCAAGCCCGCCTTGATCCACTTTGGCATTATGCGACGACGCCTCGCCTTAGGCCATTCCAATCGAAACGAACGGAAGTATAGACGATGTACCCGCTTGCCGCCAGAGGATGAAAAGTTGATGAAAAGTTGACACAGGTTCGCTATCGGCAACGGGCAACAATCACGATAGCACCGAGACAGATTAACCAACCGTATGATCTACATTATCTGTGAATTGTCCGGAACCTCTCAGGACACCTGCCCCGAGCCAGAGTGCTCTCCTGATTTGAACGTGGCGCCGCCATCTTGGCGGCTCAAAGCCGGCTGGAAGCCGGCGCTACGTCAGAAATTAGGATAACACCCGCGCAAGAAGGTACAATCGGACATAGAAAAAAGTGCTATAATGACCGTTTGCTACCAACCAACTGAGGCAGTTGGGATTCATCTGCTGACGAGCTCGCAAGCGGTGCGATTCATATTAACGTGTCTTGTCGCGTTCAGGAATCGAAGGAGCAAAGCATGAAACGGAAAAAGCAGAAGCCAACAGAGGCCGCGTCAAGGAAAGAAAGTCTCACTCGGCGCGACTTTTTGAAAGGGGCCAGCGCCGCCGTATCCAGCGGGTTGCTGGTTACGGAAGCGCGCTCGGCCTCTCCTCCGGCAGGGTCGGATGCTGCCGCTGGTCCGGGGCCTGTCCCCATCACTTTGAGGGTTAATGGTAAGCCTCACAAACTGAACCTCGAGCCTCGCGTCACGCTCCTCGATGCTCTCCGGAACCACTTGGACCTGACCGGGGCTAAGAA
Source organism: uncultured Acidobacteriota bacterium (assembly GCA_963832915.1). Lineage (GTDB taxonomy): Bacteria > Acidobacteriota > Terriglobia > UBA7540 > UBA7540 > CAVROP01. Next base: position 75,549 of record CAWHWE010000070.1, on the reverse strand, counting down.
GGTTTGCGATCGTGGGGTCTGTGGCGCCTGTACGGTCATTCTAGATGGCAAACCAGTCTATGCTTGCAATCTGCTCGCAATACAGGCGGAGGGGCATAACATTGTGACCATCGAGGGACTTTCCCAAGATGGCAAACTGCATCCCGTCATGGCCGCCTTTGTCGAAAACGATGCGCAGCAATGCGGCTTTTGCACGCCCGGTTTTGTGGTGGCGTGCAAGGCATTCCTGGATAAACATCCCAACCCCACGTTTGATGACGTCGAAGCGGGACTGGGCGGCAATCTCTGTCGCTGTGGGACGTACGTCGGCGTTCGGCAAGCCGTGCTGGATGCCGCCAAGTCGATGAAGGGAGGGAAAGCAAATGCCTAAGTGCAAATACGATTGGCCGGAAGCAGGAGAAAGGAAACTCATTGGCAAGCGGATCAGCCGGGTCGACGGGCCCGCCAAGTCGAGCGGCAAGGCCAAGTACACTTACGACGTCAACCTCCCGGGCATGCTCTATGGCAAAATTCTGCGCTCACCTTATGCTCATGCCAAAATCACCGCCTTGGACACCTCCGCCGCCGAGAGCACTCCGGGCGTGAAAGCGGTGCGCAAGATTCAGGACGTGGGCAAGGAAATTCAATGGGCAGGCGATGAAATCGTGGCCGTGGCGGCGGAAAGCGAAGATATTGCTCGAGACGCCTTGAAGAAGATCAAGATCGAATTTGAACAACTCCCCCACTTCGTTAATGAAGAAGACTTAAGCAAGGCGGGTGAGCACGGCAAGGCGGCAGGCGGCGAAAAAGCCGGCGACCCTGACAAGGCTTTCAGCGACCCCGATGTGGTCATTTCCGACGGTTACTACGGCATAGCCACGATCACACACTGCTGCCTGGAATCACACGGCAGCGTTGCTGACTGGACAGGTCCGGACACCTTGAAGACTTATTTCTCCACTCAAAACGTATCCGGGATACCGGGGGAGGTCGGTGAAGCACTGAGGCAGGCTAACATCGATATCAAGAACAACAATATTGAGAATATATGCCAATACGTCGGTGGGGGATTTGGCAGCAAGTTCGGTGCGGACCGTTGGGGTATTGAGAACGCCCGGCTTGCGAAGATTGCCGGCAGGCCCGTCAAGCTGCTGCTCGAACGTGACATGGAATTGGAAGTGGCCGGGGCGCGACCTTCCAGCTTCGCCAAGATCAAAGTGGCGGCAAAGAAAGACGGGACTATAGTGGCCTGGCAATCGGACTCCTGGGGCACTGGAGGACCGGCGGGGACGGGCATGCCTCCCCTTCCCTACGTCTTCACCGGCATACCCAACAAGGTCACTCGCCATACCTCGGTTAGCACGAACACCGGTCCGGCGCGCGCTTGGCGGGCGCCCGACCACCCCCAGGCGGCGGTGCTTACGTGGGGTGCTCTTGAAGACCTTGCCGCTAAGCTGAACATGGACCCGCTGGAGTTCTTCTCCAAGAACGCCGATCTCGCGGGCGATCGCGCCGGCGTGTACCGGCAGGAACTTCGCAAGGCGGCTGAGCTGATCGATTGGGAGAAGAACTGGCACCCGCGCGGCCACCCGACTCCCAGTTCCATCAAGCGTGGCCTGGGAATCAGCCTCCACACCTGGGGCGGCCGAGGGCACAACAGTAATTGCAACGTAATCATTCATCCCGATGGCTCGGTCGAGGTAAATCTGGCAAGCCAAGACCTGGGCACCGGGACGCGCACCGTGATCAACATCGTGGCGGCAGAGACCCTGGGTCTTCCCCTCGAGGCGATTGCGGTAAATATCGGAGATACCAAGTACCCGACCAGCGGCCCCTCCGGCGGTAGCACCACCGTGGGCGGAGTGAGCGCTTCCACTCGCCGCGGGTGCGTGGACGCCCTCGATCAACTCTTCGCTGCCGTGGCCCCCGGCCTGGGGGTTCCCGCTGACCAACTCATAGCCACTGGCGGAAAAATACAGGCGAAGGACGACTCTTCCAAGAGCCTTACCTGGAAGCAAGCCTGCGCCAAACTGAGTTTGAAGACGATTCAGGTGACCGGCAAGAACCCCGACACCGCCCGCTGCAAGCTGGGTGACAGCGGCGTGGGCGGAGTAGAAATGGCGGATGTCTCCGTGGACACCGAGACAGGAATCGTGAAGATCAACAAGATGGTGTGCGCGCAGGACTGCGGGCTTGTCATCGACGTGAAAACGGCGGAAAGCCAATGCTACGGCGCGATGATCATGGGCATCACTTACTCGCTGTTCGAGCAAATAATCATGGACGATGCCACGGGCCGTATGCTGAATCCCAACATGGAGTTTTACAAGCTGGCGGGCATTGGTGACATCGGCGAATTGGTGGTCCACATGATGACGGGGCCGGGATTTGACGAACGCGGCACCATCGGCCTGGGTGAGCCGCCTGTGATTTCACCGGGCGCGGCCATCTCCAACGCCGTGGCCAACGCCATCGGCGTGCGCGTGCCTACATTACCCATCACTCCGGAAAAGGTTCTCGCCGCTCTCGAGAAAGGAGGGATAGCCTGATGCAAACCTTCGAATATACAAGCCCTACAACCTTACAGGCCGCGATCCATATGCTGGCCGACGCAAAGGGCGAAGCAGCAGTCCTGGCAGGGGGAACAGACCTGCTCAGTTTGATGAAGGACGGCATTGCCAGCCCGGCGCGGGTAGTTGACCTGCAGAAGCTCAAGGAACTGAAGCAAATCGAATTCAAACCAGGGTCCGGCTTGCGCCTCGGCGCCTTGGTCACCTTGGACGAGCTCATCGAGAATGCGAGCGTGCGACAGCATTATCCAGCCTTGGTCCAGGCTGCCCGAGGGGTTTCCAGCCCACAGATTCGCAGCGTGGGAACTGTGGGAGGCGACCTTTGCCAGCGGCCGCGCTGCTGGTATTACCGTGCGGGATATGGCCTGCTGGCGATTTATCAGGGAAAAGCCTTGCCGCCGGACGGCGACAACCGCTATCACGCCATCCTGGGCAATTCCGGACCGGCTTATTTCGTCAGCCCGTCGAGCTTAGGACCCGCCCTGTTATCCTTGGGAGCGAAGGTCCGGCTGCACGGTCCGGAGGGTGCGCGGGAGCTTGGGATCGACAAGTTCTTCGTTACACCGGCGAGCGAAAGTGAGGACGAGCACGCGCTCAAACCGCATGAAATCGTTGCGGAGATCGTGGTGCCCGCTGCCCACGGAGTCAAGATGGCCGTGTACGAAGTTCGCCAAAAAGAGGCGCTGGATTGGCCCTTGGCTGCCGCCGCGGTGGCGCTCAGCATGGAAGGCGATTCCATCAGGAAGGCGCGCGTCGTGCTCGGTCATGTGGCGCCCGTGCCTTGGCCCTCACCGGAGGCGGAACAAGCCTTGATGGGTAAAACCTTTGTTGACGAACTGGCGGACGAAGCCGGGAAAGCCGCAGTGAGCAAAGCCACCCCGCTTTCAAAGAATGGTTACAAAGTCCAATTGGCCCGCGTCGCGGTCAAGCGCGCCTTGCTGCGCGCAGTGAAAGGAGAGGCCTGATTATGCCAGAACCCACTCCGCAACCTGAATTTTCCCATGAGCGTTGCCGGTTGTTGCGCTCCAAGTGGATGTTTATCGAAGCTGAACCTGACCCGACCGTCCCCCGCTCCGGCAGCAGCATCTGTTGGTGCGTTCACACCCAGAATTGCCTTGGACCGGATGGGGACGTAGCCAACAAGGAGAACTGCAAACCGGGCCGTGCTTGCTACGAATCTCTTTGACCGGGGGTGGCGCGGATCCGCCGCGGCGGACCTTTTATGTCGGCGACCGTTAAGAAGCCGAGATAGGCCATGGATGGGACGCAGTAACACAGGTGTTCCGCGTGTTCGTGGGGCGCAGACATGAAAGACAATGTTTGCGCCACCCGCGAAGCTGTATGAAAACTAGTTCAGGCATAAGCAAGCGACCTTCCGAAACACACCGCCAATGGCAGATGAACTCGCCCCTGCACGCCGGCAGAGTAACTTTCAGTTGCCTCAGACATCAAATTAGTGTGGGGCTATTGCACTAATTTGCTCGAAGGAGGGCATATCATGCGGAAGTTTTATCTTCCCGGAGTTGCAGGGTTAGGTCTGTTGATGGTGTTGGCCATCCCCGGCAGCGCGGCGATCAAGGGAGACTATATCGAAGCTCGGAGCGCAGATGTTTACACCGGGCCATGCTTCGCCAACGGGGAAGTTGGGCTGGTTGGAAACGAGGCGATCCTGGCATGGAAAATCAATGAAGGGGACTGGAAGGGAACGAGCCTGAACGGCTTGGGCGTTGTCGCCGTCGTGAAGGCACATGCGACACTAGGTGATCCTTACCACAGTGCCTACCCAGCCGAATCTGTGCTGATTGTTGATCAACGGGCCACCAGCTTGCAGCGCCTGGCCCTCCAGGATTTTGCGGCTTCCATGGCCGGCAAGCTGCTGAACCATGTGGTTCGCGTTGAAGCAGCGCCGATTGAATTTGCTTTCGGTCAGGGAGAACAACACGGGGCTGCCCGTCTTGTGGCCGGAAATCTGGCGCGCATCGAAACGCGCAGCTTGTGCCATGGCGACGACCACTGCGGGAACGAGATCGTGTACTATCCGCCGCTCGTGCATCTGGCTCACGCCATGCCTGCGTTCACACTTGAAGACTCATTCCAAGGTAAGGGTTTGGACGTGGTCTGGAACCACATTGGTAAACGTAGCGCCTTCGTGGGAACCTTTGCGATGAATGGCCTGCCGGGATAAGTGCCGGCGGTCATTCTAAGCGGGGGCGTTAGTAATCACTTACCGGTTGTCAGTTCTCGGCGGGGTGCGGTCAAATGCCGCGCAGGCGCGCCCTGCCCACCACTGACACACACGAACCCTCCCCCCTTCGCCCCCCGGCAGGTGGCTCCTCAAGGACGGCATGGAATACCTTTTTTCTTCTACCCAATAGATTTTTCCTGGCCACTTGCCGCACAATAGAAACAGGAAGCCGGTTATTCCGGCGTTTCCGCTGCTGTGTTCAGAGCATCTAAACAATGAGGGCTATTCAATGAAACTACATCGTGCACAAGTGATGATTCTAGCCTCGCAACTTGTACTGGCAGGCATGGCGTTCGGACAAACCTACAAAGTAGAAAGCGCCGGACCGCCTCCAGCCGCTGGCCTATCCAAACCCTTGCAGGATGCATTGGAATCGCAGGGCCTGCGGGTGGCAAATGACCAAGGTGGCACATTGCTGGAAGTGTGGTTGCGGAAGACCGTGCCCACCGGTTCCAGTAGCGGTTCCGCAGACATCCTTTATGGCTCTCTGGGCGAGGGAGTGTTCCTCGGCGTGCTGCACTTCCCCAGTCAGGGCGCAGATTTCCGAGGGCAAGCTATCAAGCCGGGGTTTTATACTCTGCGCTACGAGTTGATTCCTCAGGACGGAAATCATATGGGAGTGAACCCCACCCGAGACGCATTCGTTCTCTGCCCCGTGGCTGCGGACAACGATCCGGGCACGGCTTTGAAGTTTGATGACCTTGTCAAGTTGGGCCGCGAATCGTCTGGGACGCCGCACCCTGGTTTCCTTGTCGGAGCGCCGGTGAACGGAGATAGCTTCCCGGCTGTAGTCAAAGACGATCAAGGCCATATGAACCTCCAGGTGAAGGTTCACGGGGCAGGAGGCGATCTTCCGCTAGCGTTCACGGTTGTGGGGAAGTTCGCGGGCTGACGAACCGCATTGAGTGGTTGATTCGCGGAGCCGTTGAATCATTGAAAAGCGGTTCGGGGTTTTCCCGTCAGTGAATCAACGACTCACTGAAGCGATGGTGAAATTGACTTGATGTACTCTTCTGATAAACGGCAGCACGAGACCCGCTCGCGCGCCTCGATGCGAGTGTTGGTGATGGGACTGATGGTGTGGACGGCTGCGCTGACGGCTCCCCCTTTATACGCGGCGCAAGGCGGGCCGCGCCATTTGGCTGCCTTGACAGGAAAGCTGATCTCCATCTCCGGTCAAGGGCCGGCTTTACGAATAAACGAAAAGGAGCAGCCCCTCTCCGCGACCACCACTTATTTGTTCCACACCTTGCTGGACAAACGTTTGGCCAACCGCGAGGTCCGGCTCGAAGGAACGATGAAAGCCGATGGAACCTTTGAGGTCGAGCGGCTTTACACTGTCAGGAATGGGAAACTCTACCGAGTCCGTTATTTCTGCAAAGTATGTAACATCGCGGCTCTTGAGCCCGGAGATTGCGTCTGCTGCCAGCAACCTACCGAGCTTCAGGAAATCCCTGTAGCCGACGACACCCAATAACCAACTTCACTCCCACCCGGATCGGGTCGTGTTGCACGCTGCCCTGCTGTCTAGCAAGACGAAAGTTGATCTTGAGATTTCATTGGGAGATCCTCCTGCATGTTAAGGCGCGCCTTCCTCTCGTCGCTTACTTCGGCTTTGACTGTCGCTTCCGCCCGCGCACTCGCACTGGTCCAAACCCCACCGAGCAACACCAGCGGCGGCTGGCGCAAATATGAGCACAACCCGGTTCTGGGCGGCAGCTTGGGCGTTTGCTTCGACGTATCGTTGCTGAGAGAAGGCGACAAATACCGGATGTGGTTTTCGTGGAGAACCAAGAAAAGCGTAGCCTCCGTTGAAAGCGCAGACGGGATTCAGTGGGGACCTCCCACCATCGCGCTTAGCCCAAATCCCGCCACGCATTGGGAAGAAAATGTAAACCGCCCCGTTGTCATCCGAAGAGGCAATACTTACTACATGTGGTACACCGGGCAAACCGGAGAACATTCCCGCGTTGGGTTGGCGACAAGCAAGGATGGAACCCACTTCGAGCGTGCCGGCTCCGAGCCGGTGCTGTCTGCCGGTCAGCCCTGGGAGAAGGCTGCTGTTATGTGCCCGCACGTAATATGGGATGAATCCATGCAGATTTATCGCATGTGGTATTCGGGCGGGGAGCAGTATGAACCGGACGCCATTGGTTATGCCACCAGCCCTGACGGGCAATATTGGACAAAGCTGGCAGTCAACCCGATATTCAAGGCCGATCCGGAAACCGCCTGGGAGTGCTTCAAGGTGACAGCCTGCCAGGTACTGCGGCGTGGCGCATGGTATTACATGTTCTACATTGGCTTCAGGGACGTCGATCACGCACAGATTGGTGCGGCCCGCTCGAAGGACGGAATTACAGGCTGGCAACCTCACCCGGCCAACCCCATCATTAGGCCTGGCCAGAACCAATGGGATCACGACGCTTGTTATAAGCCTTACGCGATATTCGATGGCCGGCGCTGGCTCCTCTGGTATAACGGCCGGCACGGACATGTGGAGCAAATCGGCTTGGCCATTCACGACGACGAAGACCTGGGTTTCTGATTATCGACCCCGCTCGATGCCCAAACCAGTTGTTGCCCAAACGAGTTGATTGACACCGTTCCCCACCCGATGTTACAAAGGTATGAGAGCAAGCTGCAAGCGAGCACCGCAGTTGTGGTGGGTGTAGCTCAGGTGGTAGAGCGCCAGACTGTGGCTCTGGACGTTGCGGGTTCGAATCCCGTCACCCACCCCATGCATATGAATTGACTTGGGCCGAAGCCGCCGATATCATCCATTTGTAAGCTAGGGGGGCGTGTAGCTCAGGCGGATAGAGCAACGGATTTCTAATCCGTGGGTCGGGGGTTCGAGTCCCTCCACGCCTGCCATCTTTTCGAGGACTTACAGCGAACCCCCCTTTTCCGGCTACTTTAAGCGGCAGCGGACTGGTGACTGCATTCTGAACCCGCCGCTTTGAGTTTCTGCCAAACCGCTTCCGAAGCTTCTAACTGAGCCTGATCCCCTGTGTGCGAATAGATGATGTTCAAACGGTCGTGTGTATGGCCCAGCCGGTCGTGGGTCACCGTTTCAATCTTCGCGCAGACTGGGGCGCTGTTGACTGTCAGGTCCTGGCAGTGGAGCCGAACAAAACGCTGTCATACACGTGGGCGGCCTATGGTCTCGAGAGTGTCGTCACTTGGACTCTCTCCCCTACGAGCACGGGGACCCAACTACGCATGGAGCAGTCGGGCTTCGGGCCGGATCAGCAGCAGGCCTACCAGGGCGCCAAGGGCGGGTGGCAGCAATTCTTTGCGGCCCTGGAGCAGGTATTGGCGCGGATAGATTGAAGTCTGCCGGCACAATCTGGGAAAGGAAAGAAAAGACATGAGCAGCCGTGAGCAAGCCACCGGGAAACCCGCTTCCCGGCTCATCGACCAGCGAATCCGCGACCTGGGGGGATGGCGCGGGGAGGCCCTGGCCCGCATGCGGGCGCTGATCCTGCAAGCCGACCCCGAGATGACCGAGGAGTGGAAGTGGATGGGCACTCCGGTCTGGTCGCACCACGGGATTGTCTGCACCGGGGAGGCGTACACGAAGGTCGTGAAGCTCACGTTCGCCCGGGGGGCCAGGATCCCAGACCCATCGCGCCTCTTCAATTCCAGCTTGGAAGGCAACACGCGAAGGGCCATCGACATCCACGAAGGGGAGAAGGTCGACGCGGGCGCGTTCAAGGCGCTCATGAAGGCCGCGGTGGCCCAGAATGGCCCGCCGGCGAAGAAACGGTAGACCCTGAGGTGCAATTCCGAGCTGCGGCGCGCGGCGGTCCAACACGGCGACCAATACCGGCATTCTCGACAATGTGCGCAAGGCCTTCGCCAAGGTCCTGCAGGTGCTCGACGATGTGGGCCTGGGCTATCTTACCCTGGGCGAGCCGCTCTCCACCCTGTCGGGCGGCGAACGCCAGCGGCTCAAGCTCGCCGCCGAACTGGGCAAAAAGGGCAATATCTATGTGCTCGACGAGCCCACAATCAGGACTACACTGAGTGTGGTTACCCGCTTGCGCTACCGGGACGGAAGTGGAGTGTAAACCTGAGGCCTCAACTCCGGTCCTGAATCCGGAAGGATTCAGGTTCCGATTATGCAAAAGAGGTTGTAGGCGCAATTGGAGATTGGCGTGGCGGCGTCGCTGGCCATCACTCGATTGGTGCGAACCATGTTGTTCGGGGTCAAGCCTACCGACCCGGCCACTTTCTTCGCGGTATGACCCCCGCTATGGGGTGTTGCGTTACTGGCATGCTATCTCCCCGCCCGCCGTGCGACAAAGGTCGATCCGATGGTGGCGCTGAGGTATGAATAAAGCAGTTGCTGGTGGCGAGTGGTTAGTGCTAGTGGCTAGGCGCCAGCGCTGCATGTGAAATCTGTACAGCACCCGCGGACCAGTTCCATCCCCTTTTCCGCAAGAGGGAAGATATAATCAATTTCATGGCAACTGCCCGCTTGAAAAGGAGCGACCGCGAATCCCGGAGGTCCCCAGCATGCAAACTCGCCCGCGATTATTGCGAACCGGAGGCCTGGTTTTCAGTGGCCAGGTTTTGAAGTTTCTCGTCGGGGCGTTCTTGGGCTGTCAGATAGCCTTGGCTGCCCAAGTCGCGGGGCAGCTCACCGCCTCTCGAAATCCCAACTATTTCAAAGATGCTAACGGTATGGTTCTTATTTTGAACGGGTCGCAAACCTGGAACACGCTTCAGGATTGGGGCAGCACTGGTTCTGTCGAGCCGTTGGATTTCGACGCCTACGTCAAGTTTCTCACCGCGCACGGACTCAATTTCACTTTGCTTTGGCGCACGGAACTGCCCAAACTCTGCGGGCTTCCCATCATTGCGGGTCCTCCGCCTGATCTTACGGTTGCCCCGCATCCATGGCTGAGGACAGGACCGGGGAAGGCCACGGACGGTGGTTTGAAATTCGATCTCAGGAAGTTCGACCCAAGATATTTTGATCGCTTACTGGCGCGGGTGCAGGCGCTGAACAATGCCGGCATCTTCGTGGGCGTCTACCTGTTCACTGGCGAGTTTCTTAACGTTTACCGCTGCTCGGGCGACGGCTACCCTTTCACTGGCGCCAACAATATCAATGGCATTGACGACGGTTATACCGGCGGACGCCAAGGGACGGGCTCGATCACTATGACCGCGCCCAACGCCATCACCGCGTTTCAGGACGCTTATGTGGAAAAAGTAATCGACACCTTAAACGATTTGCCGAATGTTCTGTGGATCGTCTCCGAAGAGACTCCCGATAATTCGATCTGGTGGAACAACCACCAGATCTCGCACATTAGAGCCTATGAGTCGAGAAAGGCTCACCAGCACCCTATTGGTTATGGCGCGGTGGGGTCCTCGGACGCACCACTCTACAATTCGGACGCGGACTGGGTGGCCCCCAGCGCCAGGATTTCACCGACTAAGTCCTGCGGAAACGGCAAGCCGGCCTGCAAGGTCAATGTCAACGACAGTGACCATACCTACTGGGGGATATGGAAGGAGACGGCGCTACAGGCTCGCAACTATGCCTGGGAAAACTTCATGACCGGCAACCAGGTGCTGTTCATGGACCCTTACGTCGTATATTACCCGCGCGAGAACCGCAACTTATGCGTCTCTCCAACCAACGCTATATGCCGCGGACCCGACACGCGTTATGACAACCTCAGGGATAATCTTGGGTACATATTGAGATATTCCCAAAGGTTGAATCTTGCCAACGTCACTCCCCGCAGTTCTCTCTCATCAACAGGATATTGTCTTGCCCAGACGCCCCCCCTCGGCGCGGAGTACCTGGTCTACGCTCCTTCGGGCGGCTCGTTCACAGTGGATCTCTCCTCGATGTCACCCTCAAGGACACTAGCGGTAGAGTGGTTCAACCCCTCGACAGGGGCGACGATTGCTGGGGCACCCATTCCCTCCGGTTCATCCTCGCAGTCGTTCACCCCGCCGTTCAGCCAAGACGCGGTGCTCTACCTGGTGGATACGGCGGGACATGCGGCCTCAGGCAAGCACTGACCCTGGCGCCATACGCCACAATTGCGGTTCCCGAGCGCTTCTCTCCTACTAGAAAGTTGCCAACACAGAGTCATGCCAACCACTGAGCAGGTTGTCGCCATCTTGGACGGGGTGAAAGCCCCCTCTCATAAGATGGTCTGGCAACTGGCGGTCTGGTTGGGGAAGGAATCCACTTGGTCACAGAACGCCCTGCGCATAGCAGTGGCCCTGCCGTGCAAGGCAAAACCTCCAGTGTTCAATTGCGTCAGGAGATAAGCGGGGCCGCTCAAATGTGGGTGCGGATGGCTTGCAGCTCCGGCGAGTCGAGCAAAGTCTTGGAGACGCGAATCAACGCCCTGTCAGCGTCAACTTCAACCTGCGAGGGGCTGACTTTTCGAGTGTTGCCTAGCAAACCGAGATGAACCTTGATGAAGACGGTTTGCTTGGCAAGCTCATTTTCCGAGCTTTGCATGTTCAAGATTGGCACTGCTGTTGCCGTTGCCATTTCATCCTCCTTCTTGGGGTTGGAACTCTTAAGCACGGGCCGAAAGAGGGCAGTTGCGGTCTTTGGGGTTCTCGCGAGCGAGAGGCACAAATCACCCCTTTCCTGGCTCGCGGAAGTACCTTGCACTGCAGGCGCGACCGACAATTGCATTCGGCGGTGGTCAGGTATATCTTTTCAGTCGGGCGAGCGAGGGGTGGCCAAGTGCGATATTTAGCGTCGTGGGTTCTGGTGATTGTGGGGATATTGCTGCTTGTTGTTGGCTTAATGGCGACTCTTCTTGGACTCGCTTGGCGCCGATGGTATCTTGACTTACCTCATGTGAAGGAGCCCAAATGGAGAAGGGTCACGTCACTTGCGGGGCTGGAGGCTGGCTCTGTCAACGCTTTGCTATTCTACGGCTGGTTATGGTACGGCTGGTCGCACTCGATTAGGTCCATCTACCCCATCCTCGCAGAAGAGATCGGAGCCGGCCTCTGCGTCTTTGTCATACTGACCGAGATTGTTAAGACTCGCGGGGCGTGCGTGGCGCGCCTCACACCACTTGCCGCGGCCGGGTTCTTGGGCGTTCTCGGGTGGGCTTGTGCCTTTGCGTTCACCCTGGTCGACTGACTTACCTGGAAAGTTGCGAGGACTGAAACGCACATCATAGAATCTCCCAAGGGCGCGACCACCGAGGCACTGGAGGCCATTGCGGCAGGCGGATTCAAGTCGGAGCACGTCCGGCTCCTCGTCGACTTCGTCAGGATGAGCGAGCGAGGAGTGACCGAGTGGGGGGAATAGTGTTCAAGTTTCTGGAACTCTGGCTGATGGTTGCTGGCTTAACGACGGTTCTTCTTGGATTCGCTTGGCGGCGATGGTATCGTGACTTTCCTCGTTGGAAAGATCCCAAATCGAGAAGCGTCACGTTATTTGCAGGGCTGGTGGCTGGCTCTGTTAACACTTTGCTGTCCCACGGCTGGTTATGGTACTTCTGGTCGCACTCGGTTACGCTCGAAGACTCCATCAACTGCGCGAAAGTCGGAACCAGCATCTGCGTACTTGCCCTGTTGACCGCAATTGTTGGGAGCGGCGGGGCGCGCCTCAGACTTGCCGAGGCCGCCGTTTTGGGTGTTCTCGGGTGGGTTTGTGTCGTTGCCTTTGTCCTCTTCCTTGACATGTGGGGCTGAATTGCTTGGAAAGAGGCGCGTCCCTTGATTCCGCTTTACAGCCCGTCATGACCCGGCGCGAGATGAGAAAATCCGACTCCGCGCCGAGCAGCTACCTTAAATCTCGTCTTTTCGGGCTTAAACTCTTAATACGGCACCCTGGCTTGCCAGGAGTCTTGTGTCAGTGCTCGTTGTGGAAGATCCACTTGCGATCCCGGCATAGTCTGGCGAGAGGTGTTCAGGCTTCTGCTTTGGAGGGTGGCATGACAGTGAGCGGCCCATCCAGATCTCGCATGACGCGTCGCCGGGGTGCGGGCGGGTTCTCCTGGTACTGGTAAACGCCCGGTGTCGAGGCGCTAATAAACTTCCCCGGCACCATCTGGCGCAACGCCTTGATCTGCTCGGCTGCGGAACGTGAAACCGGCACGATGTACCACGCGGCCGGCATGAGAGTGATTCCCAGGCGGTGCGCCTTTCGGCAGCACTCTTTGATTTCCGCCCCTGTCCAGCCTTCGTCGCTACCAAAGTGACGGGAGCTGAAGTGCGGCCCACAAAGCTGGTGGACCAAAACGGGCTTGCCAGAAAGGGAGCAGGCAGGATAAAACAATTTAGTCCCTGACGCCGTCCATTGGCCGCTCATGACCTGATCATCGTTGGCCGCTTTTTAGGTGAGCACCGAGGGGCAGGTAGCAAATAGCTGGCTCTGCATAGGAGATGCCGCGCTCATGTCGCCCACAACCTGGCTCCTCGCTATTTCGATTATTGTCGCCACTGCTATTGTCCTCCTGATTCTGTACGTTCCACGCGTGGGTGAGCTTTTTCATCAGCATGTCCCCGATCGCCCCAAACGCCGCCTTTTCCTTGCTGCGGTCGGCTTCTTTACCACCTTCGCCCTGGCCCGCTCGCTGGCTTTCTTGGCTTCCCGCAACATCAGCCCCTTTCGTTACATTTACATTCGCGGGACGCATGTCCATCACCTGGTCTGGGGGATTCTCCTTCTGCTGGCTGTGGGGTTTGGCTGGCTGATCGAAGTGGGAACGGGCAGCAGGTCATCCTCTCTCCTCGCCAGCCGTTTGATGTCCTTGCTCTACGGTGTCGGCGCCGCTCTCACTCTGGACGAGTTCGCTATCTGGCTGAACCTCCAGGAAGGCGTTTATTGGACCCGGCGGGACCGAGCCAGCCTGGACGCCGTGTTGCTCTTCGGGGCCTTGCTGTTAATTGGCCTTTGGGGACGCGACTTCCTCAAGGCCATCAGCCGCGAGCTTCTCCCCTCCCGCCGCAAGAAGAAATCGCGATCCTGCGCCGTCTCTCCGCTCTCCGTCCAGCCTCCACTTGGAAAACCCCGTCCTCCTCGCCCTCGCTAGGCGAAAGACAGACGTTAGCAACCTTCGTCCGGCCAAGCATGCGTCCTTGCCGAATCTACACGGAAAACCGAAGGTGTTTCCTACCAGGGCACGCCAAGGGTGGGGAATCCCGTGACTTCTGTTCGGCCGCCTTCCAACTCTTGACCTTTAGGTACTGCCCTTACGCAGTATAAGTCCTTTGTTTTCTTTTACATTCTACGACTAAACCAGTAAGTACCTTTGTTTTATATAAGATTCCGGCTTCGTCGCAGGTTTCCAACAGCGTTCCTTTGTTTTCATAGACATTCCCGCGTCGTTCATTCAATTTTAAGGTTCTTCAGCAGAATTTGTGGGTGGCCTCCGGTTCCGGCAGAGCACCAAGAGTATGGTAGAGAGCGATTTCGGCGGCGCGAAAGGTGCGAAAGCCATAGGCTTTTCGCAGCGTCAATTGGAAACGGTTATTGAGGCCCTCGGTAGGGCCACTGGAGATCAGCTTACGCGCCCGAAACCAGTTCAACAGCAAAGGTTCGTGCGCCCGCAGCATGCGCGCCACCTTCTTGAGGGGTTCGATGCGAGAGCGCAGCACCCGGTGATACCATCCCTTCAGGAAGCGTCGCGCCCACAGCACCCCCTGACAGGTCCAAAAAAACCCCAGGTCTTCCTTGAGCAGATAGGCACGCACCGTGCGCAGGTTAGCGCGCAGCAAGTGCGCCAGCTTGATTTCCTGCTGCGAGGTGAGATGCTCAGGCCGCTTCAGCAGGCACCAGCGGCTGCGGCTCAGGAGCGGGCGGAACCCCTGCCGCCGCAACTCTTGGCTCTCTTCGATGCGTACCTGGTCTATGGCTTGGTTCAGGTTCATCGCCACGTGGAACCGATCCAAGACATGCAGCGCTTGCCCAGCCTTCTGGGCGACCACTTCCAGATAAGGCCGCCACAGGTCACTGCAGATGAAACGCAACTGCCGGGTGCGCTCGGGGCCGAAAAAGTGGAAGAAGTTCAACAGCGTCTGGGCGCTGCGCTGCTCCCCCACCAGAGCAGTCGCCGGGCCTGGCCGTCCAATTGATAAACCACCGTCAGATAGCGATGCCCACGTTGCCAGGCCGTCTCATCGATGCCCAGAACCTGGATGCCCGACAGATCCCGATGCGCCAACCCCCACTCCACCTGCCAGCTCACGGCATGGAAAACCTTCTCCCAGGAAGTGTGAAAAAATCTCGCCACCTCCTGCCAGGAAACCCGGCCCGCCCAGGTGGCCAAAAATTGCAGATAGCTGCGCGTCAGAGTCTGCTTCCCCTGCCCCCAGGGCACCATCTCTACCTTCACCCCGCAACGCGCGCACTGCACCCGGCGCAGCGCATAGACGAAGTACACCCGCATCCCCCACAGCGGCACGTATTCGAAGGCGCGCGCCGGCAAGCGGTCATATCCCGGCCCCGGCTCCCCACACCCCGAACACCGACCCGGACGATGCGCTCGTGGCCGCACCTCCACCGCCAGCACCTGTTCTCCCCCCTCCTCCTTCCACCGTACCCGCTCATACACAAAATCCTTGTACTTCTCCACTTGATTCAGAATACTCTTGACGCGCATCCTGTCTCCCCCCTGCGCCGGGATCTGTGTTGGTCCACATATCCCTTAACAGGTTCGGAGCAGGATGCGCTACTCCTTTTCTCTCTCCCGGGTCACCCACAAATTCTGCTGAAGAACCTTCTTTCTTGCTTGGGCTCAGACTCAAGACTTGTTGTCCGTGACGCGACGAGCCAATTTGTGGCCTTTTCGTCCCGCTTGGCACATTCTCGTGAGTGTATTGGCACATGGGGATAGCGTCGCAGTATCGTGTTCCGCGGGGGGCCGACCTCCTCTACAGCCTCAGTATAGAACTCTAGCCTATCTTGATCCGCTTGTCAAGAGACATGAAGAGCCGGTAGTGGTACAGTTTGATGTGGTAACGGCGAGTTTACCTCGCCAATTGGCAGCGTCCCGATCAAATCGGGACAGGTTCCGCCGCCTCTGCATCAAACTGTACCACTACCGAAAAGCCCCAAGAATCGCGATTGAGCGGCCCCAGGCGGCTGTGAGTCACCCATCCGGCTGACGTTTGGATCCGATATCACCATAGGCCCCGCGCAGGCGCTGGCGCCGGATAACAATGTTTGCGATCTTTGCCTCCTGCTCCGAATAGTACGAGTTCAGTTGCGCCCTTCGGGTGGACCCCAACCTCGTAGCCCATCTCCTTCAGAGCCTGCACAAGGTATTTCTCCTCGCGCAAGACCGTCTGAGTCAAACCGTATTTCGACATTCGGTGCCTCCTTCTTCCGCCCATGTGAGTCATGTTGGACTGGCCGTGGGCAGCCCACCGCTGCCCGAGTCATGTCTCTCGTGCAGCAAGGCCAGCAGATGTACTTGCGGGGGGTTCTCGATTGAGATCGAGAGATTATCCCCACTGCGGTCGTGCCCCTCTTCCGCGCAGGATGGGCAGCGGGTGATATTGTTGTGCCCCACGGTGCGGAGCTTGGTGTTGATGTGGTCGAGGGAATGGCTTTTCTCAAATGCTGACTCCACCCCATCCTGCCTGATGTAGAAGCTAATCTGGATTTCTCACCGCTCTCCGCCGTTTTGAGGGGGGCAACGGGAAGGGCGGGGTTTTAACCCCGCCCTTCCCTATTCGTGGTGAGAAATCGAAGCTGAGCTTGAGGAGATCCGTAAGCGCATTCTCATAGTCCGCGTCGATTCGGGGGCCTTCCGAGGCGTACGCGGCACGTAGCCGAGACGCTATCACCGGCCACAAACCTTGTTCTTTTGGACCCCGATGCCTGCGAAGCCTTTCGCAGTGAAAGAGCGGTTATCGACGCCTTACGCTGGGTGGTGGAGTTGGGCGAAGTTTGAAGTTACAAACCTGGAATGACTTCTTAAGCCCCAGCAGGGGCGACATCATCACGAAGGATCGAGCGGGATTCTTGTGTCGCCCGCCACGGCGGGCTGTACGAAGGACGCTACTCTTGACCGCTCCTGTTTTCACCAAGGTGCGCCAAACCCAGCGCCATTGGGTCTCTTGACAAATGCGGCCCTGCCCTCAATACTAGTATAGTGTCCCCTAATTAGCTGGACTGTGTAGCGCCGACCCCGCAGGCGCGGGGTCGGCAGGTGCCGGTCCCGCCCTGCGGGACCGGCGCTACGTCGAGCGCGCTGTCCAGTTATTTCTGGGATACTATACTAGAGGCGCTTCGCACACTTAAATCACGCTGACTTGTCAGGGCTCTCTTCAGGAGGTGGAAGGCCCACCTACCTGTGATGAAATCGGAGACGAAAAAAAGTCAATTTCCCATTGAACGGACAACGGAGGCTCCATGATTAGGCTATATATCATGCTGAATAATCGGAGGCGTTTTGTGTTCTCGACCGCTATGGCTGCGGTTTTTGTTCTCCTCGCCGGAGGCGCGAACGCGCTGGCTGCGCCCACGGTGCGCTGTGTCACCACGCTCAGCGTAAACCCTAGCTGTACCGTCGCGTACGGCACGATTGGGGCTGCGGTAAGTGCCGCCTCGATTGGCGACACCATTTTCGTTGGGCCGGGGACGTACAACGAGTCGGTGACAATCACCACCGGTTTTCTGGGCCTCTTCGGTGCGCAAGCTGGAAATGATGCACGGGTGGGCCGACAGAACCCGGCGAAAGAATCGATCGTGAATGCGCCCGCAGGGACTTCTGCGATTATCGTAGCCGCGAACTTTGTAGTTATCGATGGCTTCACCGTGCAGGGCGGAACGGCAGGGGCTTCTCCCCCACCCCTCCCCGCGGGCATCTACCTGAAGCCCGGGCAAGCGTTGACGCAAGTCATCAACAACATCCTCCAGAACAACAGCACGGGTGCTTATCTAAGCGGTGCGGTTCAGGCCGTTATCGAACACAACCTCTTCAGAAACAACAACGCGGGGACAGCGCCGAATTCTGGTTACGGAATTTTCTTAGAAGCTGCCCATTATTCAGCCATCGCTGAGAACGAGTTCACCGGAAATAACACGGCCGCCATAGACGACGACGGGTCCCTCGAAACAACGATAACTAACAACACCTCAGAGAACGGCGGCTCGTTCGTGATTTATACAAATACATCCTACGGCCGATTCAGCCACAACCGGGGCAAGGACCTCGGTCGCGGGGCCTTCTCGGGTGCCGGTGACGCGGCGGTCGCCGTCGGTCCCGGCAATCTCGCTCTGGTGATCAGCGACAATGATCTGGAAAAAGGAAAAGCGCCCATTAGCAACGGTATAGCATTCACCACGGCTTTCGCCACCGTTTTCGGAACCAACCCCAACGTGCAGGCGAATGTGACAAACAACAAGATCCAAGGCTTCCCGGGGAATGGCATCGTGGCGGAGGCGTCGCCAGGAGGCGTGGGGACGCTCGACGAATCCTCGATTGCAGGCAACGAGGTCTATGACAACGGCAATGATGGGATTTTCATCGAAGGGGCTAGCTCGAATAATATTCATAACTCCTTGTACGATAACGAGGCGGAAAGCAACCACGTGAATGACTGCGAGGACGACACGACCACCGGCATTGGTACGCTGGGGACGGAAAGCTTTTGGTCCAACAACACCGGCAATTTGAGCTCCCCGCCGGGACTCTGCTCGAAGAAATAAGCAGACCGCAAGGGGAGGAACGTGGTTGAGTTTGAGGCCTGGACAAGAGAGGCGCTCTCGGTCAGCGAGCTGTGCGCGCCAGCGCTGACGCCATGAGTTCAGTGGCTGCCCGCAGCTTGGGAAAATCGCCCTCCGTCATGTGGCCAATATCGCCATACTTGAAGGTGCTTCCACTGGCCCACTCAACCACTTCACCAATAGCTTGCTTCTTGGTCCTGGCAACGCGCCGTGCCGCTGTCAGGAACTCGTTGCGGAGCTGGTTGAAGCACGAACTTGCAGGCGACCCGTTGCCATTGTTGGGCGCTGGAGGTGAGGCGGGTCGGTCAGTACTTGGCTTGGCAGATCCGTTCCCGCCAGAAGCCCTCGTCCCGTTCCCAGAGAGTGTGGTCTCACCTGGCGAGTTCGACGGAGCACTGCTAGGAGTTGCCTTCGACCTCCAGACTCAGCGCCCAGATGGATGAAGTCTTCTTCCTCTTCTTCTTGCGATCAAAGTACGTGGCCTCCTCCGGTCGAACCGTCAGCTATGCCCTGCAAGGGCGCCATATGCTAGCCGGGAGCAATGCCCCTGGAAGACTGACCCGGAAACTGACCGACCCTGAAGGGGTCGTATAGACCTGCTAGAGGCCCCATAGACGCTCTCGACATCGCATTCGACCCCTTTCGGGGTCGGGCCTGGTGTGTACGCCCGTTCCCGGGGGCGTTGCCCCCGGCTACTTTATCAATCCCCTTCGGGGATTCTAAGTCATAGTGGAAGCCTGTGGCCAAAAAGTAGCTTTCCGTGACAGGTTGCAGACGCCAGGTATGACGGTTGATTTGCTGTAGATGATTGTGGCCGCAGCAGCTTTGT
The DNA here is from genome assembly GCA_963832915.1 of uncultured Acidobacteriota bacterium. GTDB lineage: Bacteria > Acidobacteriota > Terriglobia > UBA7540 > UBA7540 > CAVROP01. The sequence continues at coordinate 56,242 of CAWHWE010000070.1, read as the reverse complement.
CGGCTGCCTTGAGCCATCCGCCAAACAAGCTCGTGAATATCGTATTCGTATCCATGTGTCCTCTTGAGACAGGCCGACGGGATCTCTCGACAGCGATATCCAAGGAGACCCTCGTGGGCTCGAAACAATTTGGATGGGCCCCCGCATTTGTACCGCATCCAGGCGCCTGCCCACTCGGGCCACTTCAGGCCTCGCGCGATGCACAATGACCTCTCGCCTCTGCCAGGGAGGATCAGGTTTCCTGGCGGCTGCCACGATTTCGAAGGGTTTTGGCTCTCCGTTTGGCCTTGCGCGGGAGAGGGTATGGTGTAAGATCAGCTATTGGGTCAAGGTTTGGCGGGAGGGATTGCAGCGATAGTTTCAGGTGGGAATTGAGGAACTGAAATAGGAAAACGGCGTCACAGTTAGCGTCATGGATAAGCGCAAATTGGGCCTTATCTGCGACACTAGTTGGGTTCAGCAGCCCTGTAAATTCAATAATTTAAGCTTTTGAAAACTACTTGCATCGGATTTCTAATCCGAGGGTCGGGGGTTCGAGTCCCTCCACGCCTGCCATGTTTTAGTGGTCCCCACCTGGTTAGTACCCTCATAGCGCTTCGGTGGGCTCAAGCGGTTCAGGACAGAGTAGCTCCGTTTTCTCCATCCAGGCCATTGCTTAGCCTGAAGCATTTCGACGCAAGACCGTAAGCCGGGCCGGCGCTCGTCTCCAGGAGGTTACGATGAAACGCTCGATTCTTGTCCTATTTTTTTCGTTCAGCGTCTCGCTTTTCGCTCAATACGCGCCCACGATCCGGTACCAATCTGTTCCTGATTTTCTGAAACTTCCTCCGGACATCTATCTCGGCGAGGTCGCGGGCGTGGCGGTGAACTCCAAGGGACACGTCTTCGTCTTCTCGCGTGGCAGCACCTCCGGCCCCGCCTATGCGGCGGGTGCTGCGCAACTCTTGGAGTTCGACGCCGGCGGCCAATTCATTCGCGAGATCGGCCATCATCTGTACGCTTGGTCGTTCGCGCACTCGGTGAAAGTCGACAAGGATGACAACATTTGGGTGGCGGACAAGGGCTCGGACTTGGTGATCAAGTTCAACCCTGAAGGCCGCGTGGCGATGGTCCTGGGGCGCAAACAGGAAGCCTCGGACGAGGGCACCGAGCCGCTGCGCCATATCAAGCCCCCGCTGCCTCCGGTGGACGGGATGTTCAGGCAAGTGACCGACATGGCCTGAGACGCGGCCGGGAACACGTATATCAGCGACGGCTATATCAACTCTCGCATCGCTAAGATCGATAAAGACGGCAACTGGCTCAAGTCGTGGGGGGAGCCCGGCGACGGCCCCGGACAGTTCAACACTCCGCATAGCATTGCGGTGGACGCTCACGGGAGCATCTATGTGGCGGACCGCGGTAACCGCCGCATCCAGGTTTTCGACGGCGAGGGCAGGTTCCTGCGCCAGATCACCATCGACGTGCCGGTCGATCCGCACGCCCGTCCGGCGATCGGTAACAAGCCGAGTGCGACCACCGGAGAGATGGCGCCCGGCGCCCCTTGGGCGATTTGCATCACGCCGGGGCCAAATCAAGTGCTGTTCAGCTCCGACGGCTACCCGGGCCGGATCTACAAGCTCAGCTTGGACGGGAAAGTCTTGGGCGTGTTCGGAGAATCGGGCAAACAACTCAAGCAGTTCGGTTGGATCCACGAAATTGCGTGCCCCTCTGAGACCGAGCTCTACGCCGCCGATTTGTTGAATTGGCGGGTACAGAAGTTGATTCTCGAACCGGGCCGTTAGTTCTGAACTCCTTGATCGGCCACGGGCCACGCAGTAGGTCCGGCTTACAGGCCACTGAACAAGGCTCGCCTCAAAAACAGCTCAAACCTATTGACACGACCCCGACGGCTAATCTATGATGATGTAGATGTCGGCTATCGACATGTCGAAACCACAATCGGAAGTGCCCTACGGGACGCTGGACCTTCTCATCCTGAAGACCCTGGAGGCAATGGGGCCGTTGCATGGTTACGCCATCTCCCGGCGCATCGAGCAGGTCTGCGGCGATTCTCTGCAACTGAGCCAGGGCTCGGTGCACCCCGCCCTTATCCGTCTGGAGCAGGAAGGCTGGATCCGCACGGACTGGGGCATTTCGGAAACCAATCGCAAGGTGAAGTTCTACTCACTGACCAGGGCGGGAAAGAAACAACTGCTGGTGGAGGTGGCGAACTGGGAGAAGGCGACGGCCCTGGTGGCTCACTTCCTGGAGTCGATGTCATGACCGTCCGCCGTGCGGTGGAGCGCCTGCTGGCCCTGGTTCGCAGACGGCGCCTTGACCGGGAACTAGAGAACGAGATTCTCGCCCACCTGGAGTTAGCCGAAAGGGACGCCATGGCGCGCGGCCTGTCCCCTGAGGAAGCCCGCCGGGCCGCCCGCCGCCGTTTTGGAGGAATCGACCAAATGAAGGAAGAACACCGCGATCAGCGCAGTTTTCGATGGATTGAAACATTGCTGAGAGACCTGCGCTGCGGGCTGGCGGCGCTGCGGCGCGCACCCGGGTTCACCGCTATTGTCGTCAGCGTGCTGGCGCTCGGGATCGGCGCCAACGTTGCCATGTTCAGCGTGGTGGACGCGGCGCTCCTCAAGCCTCTTCCTTTCCCTCAGCCGGAGCGCATGGTTCGCGTCTGGGAAGCGCCGCAGCCCGGGGCGGTCAATGCCACCAGCGTTCCGGACTTTGTCGATTGGAAGCGCCTGGCGAGTACCGAGTTCGAAGCGTTGTCGGCGGAGCAGTCGATCTCGGTGGCGCTCACCGATAAAGACGGAGCAACGCGGCTCTCCGGCAAGGCGGTGACGGCGGATTATTTCCAGGTGTTCGCCACCCAGGCCCGGTTGGGCCGCACGTTCGCACCGGAGGAGGACCAGCCGGGCGCCGCCCCGATGATGGTCCTCAGCCACGCCGCCTGGCAGAGCGACTTTGGCGGCGATCCCGACATTTTGCATCGCCGTCCGATCCTGGATGGCGTACCGCACCAGATCATCGGTGTTCTGGCGCCGGGCGCTTTCGATCGCGATGAGACCAGATTCTGGAAGCCCCTGGTCTTCACTCCTGACCAACAAGTGCGCGACATTCGTTGGCTCACCGTGTACGGCCGCCTTCGAACTGGCGTTACCGTAGCACAGGCCAGCCAACGCATGCAGGCCATCAACGCCGCGCTGCTGGCGGCCCACTCTATCCAGGATCCCAACGGGACCATCGTCGTTGCGCCCCTGGCGCCTCTGATGGTCGGGGCCGGTCTGCAACGGTCAATCTACGTGGCCTTCGGCGCGGTTGCCCTGGTGCTGCTGATTGCTTGCGCGAACACGGTGAATCTGCTGCTGGCCAAGGCTGCGTCGCGGGGGCGCGAACTTGCCGTTCGAGCCGCTCTGGGCGCCAGCCGCGGGCGCCTGATTGCGCAATTGCTGACGGAGAGCATGGTTCTGTGCCTGCTGGGAGGCGGGGCGGGAGTCGCACTCGCCGGCCTGCTGCTCCGTGCCGCGCGGCCGCTGCTGGCGGAGTCGCTGCCTTTCACAGCCGACGTCAAACTGGATCTGCGCGTGCTTTCGTTCGCCGGAGTTGTCGCGCTGGGAGTTGCTTTGCTGGCCGGCACGTTCCCGGCTCTGAGGGCTTCCTTCAGCAATGTGGCGGAATCGCTGAACCGGTCGGTCCGCGGATCGTCCGGCGCGCACGCCCGCTTGCGGCGCGCCATTGTCATCGGTGAGGTGGCACTCTCGCTGGTGCTGGTGTGCGGCGCGCTGCTGTTGTTCAGGAGCCTGCTCAAACTGCAGCAACTCGACACCGGAGTTAGCATTGAAAAGGTCATTACGATGTCCGTGAACCTGCCTGCTGGCGCGTATCCGACACCGCAGAAGGCCGCTCTTTTCTACCGGTCGGTGGCGCAGCGGCTCGAAGCTGCTCCGGGCGTCTCACAGGTAGGTCTTGCAACGGTTTTACCGCTCCAGTGGATTAGCAATGGAGAGGGAATCTTCGTCCCGGGAATTCCGGAACAAGTCCATGTGCGCTTCAAGCGTGTTGATCCGGGTTACTTCCGCACGCTCGGCATTCCCGTCCTAGCCGGCCGAGGCATCAGCGGCGAGGACCGCGACGGAACTCCGCGCGTGGCGGTGATCAACCAGGCTCTGGCGTCGCGTCTCGAGCAAGTTGCCCGCATAAAGGATCCGGTCGGCAAGGCGGTGCGGGTGTCAACTCCGGGCTATCGCGAGATGATGGAATTTATTCCGGAGGTCGAGATTGTGGGCGTGATCCGCAGCGAGCGGGTCTCCGGGCCGGGTGATCCCGATCCGCCGGTGGTTTACGTGCCGCTGGCACAGGTACCTTCGCCTGGGGTGAAGCTCGTTATTCGCACGGGCGCGAAGATGGCCGCTGTGATGCCCGCCATACGTGAAGCAGTACGCGAGATCGACCCCAACCTGCCGCTGGGAGATATCGCCACCCTGCAGCAGGTGCGGGATCGAACGCTTTCGGGCGCCAGCCGGCCGGCCGGGCTCATCGCGGCGTTCGCAGCCGTCGCGGTGTTGCTGGCTGCGATCGGCCTCTACGGCGTGCTCTCGCACACTGTAACGCTCCAGCGGCGGGAGATCGGCATCCGAATGGCGCTGGGCGCGGGGGCGACTGAGGTGCTCTCGCATGTGTTGCGGAACGCGCTGAGCATGGTGGCGGTGGGGATTGGGCTCGGATTGCTCGGGACTTTTGCGCTGACCAGAGTGATGAAGAATCTGTTATTCGAAGTGTCGCCGCTCGACCCCGTGGCGCTCACCGTAGCGTGCTTTTCCGTAGCGCTGATCGGGCTCCTGGCAGGATTCCTTCCGGCCCGGCGTGCTGCGAGCCTCGACCCTGTCGAAACCCTTCGCGAGGAAGGCTGAAGTAATATCGGATTGTCAAATCTGAATGGAAAAACCGGATCAGTCCTGATTGGTCGTGAATTATGTGATCGACAACATAATTCGAAAACGATCATTTGCTCGCACTCCACGGCAATCTGGCAAGGTGACGCCTGAAAGGAATCAGGAACGCAGATCATTCCAGTCTCTACTGCTTAGTCAGCGCGTCATGCACTGTGGTGTAGGCGGGCTTCTTCTGGTAATTCGCATCCCAAAGCAACGCCCAGCCCTTTCCCGAAAAGAATTCCGGGATCCACGAGTATTTGTCGGTGAAGCCCCAGGTTTGGAACACTCTGCATTTCGGCTGCTGCAAACACATGGTCATGAGCTCGCCGTACAGTTTGGCTTGTGCATTGAGCGAGGCTGGGCTCGAATCGTTCAGCCGGATGTCCCACTCGGTGATGTGCAGATCGAGCCCCAGTGCGGCGAATCTCTGGAGATTGCTGGCGTAGGAGGCAAGCGTCGAGGGTTTATCAAAGCTAAGATCGACGTGGGTCTGGAAGCCGATGCCATCGAGGGGCACGCCGCGGCTCTTGAAGTCGGCGGCCATAGCGTAAATGGCGTCGGATTTCGCATCCATGATCTCTGCGTTGTAGTCGTTGTAGAAGAGTTTAGCATTAGCGTCAGCGGCACGCGCCCAACGCAGCAGGTGCTCGATGTAGGCGGTGCCCTGGCCCGCGTATCCAATGCCCGGCTGGTCATACCAGAGGGTATCGCGCACTGTGCCGTCGTCGTTGATGGCTTCGTTGACGACATCCCATGCATACACCTTCGAGGCGTAGCGGCCCATCACGGTATTGATGTGGCCTTGCAGAATCGTCGCCAGTTTGGGTGCCTTGTACCCGCCCTTGGTCACCCAGTCGGAGACCTGGTTGTGCCAAACCAGAGTATGTCCGCGCACCACCATACTGTGGCTTTGGGCGAACGAAACCAATGCGTCGGCGCCGCTGAAGTCGTAAGGGGTGGGATCAGTGTCAGGACGGGGATGAATGATACCAAACTTCATCTCGTTTTCCGCCTGTAACTGGCTGAACTCCGAGGCCAAAAGGTTGCCATAGTTGGCCTCGCCGAGGTATGCAGAATCCGCAGCAGCCCCAATGAACACGCCGTGAGGCGCCGCAGCCTGACGAAGCGTGGTGGAGGCGCCCTTGCCGCGAAACATTGATCCACTGCGACAAGAGAGCAGAACAATCAAGCACAGGAATGCTGCAACGGTTATTCCCCGAGAACCCGGGCGGACCAGGGCGAGGATACGATCCGGCAACGCTGCGCAGGGAGAGTCCATTTTTGAGCCTCGAGGATTCACACCGATTTGATCTTAGCCGGGATTCCCTTTTCAGTCCCGAAAACGGCAGCCATTGTACCCTATTTCGCCTGCTCGCGAGCTTGTGAAACGATTTCCAAAGCTGGATCATTTATACTCATCTGAGAGCTCGTCAAGAAACAGCGCATCTTTCCCATCAGCCTCGAAGACGGTTTTCCTGGTGACGGCCATTCCCGCCGTGCTCACCACGCTGCTGTTCGGCGCCGTCCCCGCCTGGCTGGCACCGTGGTGCTGCTCGCGGCGGTCGCCTTTCTCGCGGCCCTCGTTCCCGCCCGTCGCGCCGCTGCGCTTGATCCCATGGAAGCCTTGAGGTTGGAGTTGCTGTCTGGGGCCCGGTGCTGGGTGTCAGAAAGTCCGAAGATAAATGTAGGCGGGGATTGAAAAACGGTCGCATTGCTGAAACCTTTTAGTTAATAGCATAGTCAATGTATACAAGGAGGCAAGCTGATGCAGCAAGCTGCAAGCACTCCTGGAACACTCTACTTTTTGATCCTCAAAGCCCTGGCTCGGGGCAGGAAACGGCACGGAAGTGAGAGCGCCGACTGTCCGCCTGCTAGTCCGAGCCCATTTACTGACGTTCTGATCCCGCAGTCACGAGAGAAGAATCTCCGCAGTTCGCCCGCGCTAAACTCGCCGAGGTCCGAAGCATGGACTCTGATGGGATCCATCGGACTTCGAGAATCGGAGAATCTCGCCCTGCTTCGCCGAATAAGAGCCAGAGCGAGCTTGCTGGTTTCGCTCGCCTGTGCTTTGTGGTTGCTTTGGGCTGCCCCGCCGCCGGCGGCCGAACTGGTTGCTCCTGCGGATGAACCATTCTTCGACGCCTACCGGCAAAGCGACCCCATCACCAAATGGCCTCTGAAGAAAGTGCGGCGACAGATCCCGGAACTCAAAGGACTCCGGCCCGCCACTGACCAGTCTCAGCTTCCAGTGCTTTTGCGCCACGTCAGTGCGAATCTCCAGAGATTCGTCACGAACTTCGTCAATACCACTGCACTGGAGACCATCGAAGAGACCCGAAGGGGAGGGGGGAGCCTAAATGGGCGGTACGTGGAAGAGCGCAGCGTGCAGAAGTTCCGGTACTTGATGCTGGCTAGGCGGGAGGGCAACGCCCTGACTCTTATCGAGTACCGCACCGATCTACATGGGCAGGAAGAGCGTCCTCAGAAACTAACTAAGAACTTCATCAAGATGACCGGCTTTGCCGCAACCGAGCTTTTCTTCGGGCCGCTGCAACAGCCCTGGTCTGACTTTCGATACCTGGGCCGGCAGAAGATCGGCGGCAGCCCCACCGAGGCGGTGGCCTTCGCCGAGCACACTGATCCCCAGGCGGTTATGGGCCGCTTCAGCATGGGCGAAGCATCCATACCGATTCTTGTCCAGGGTGTGGCCTGGATTCGTACCAGCGATTACCAGATCCTCAGGATACGGACAGACATCCTTGCACCCCTCCCGCCACTCGCACAGGTGACGACGCTTGTGCTCTATGCACGTAACCAGTTTCGAGATAGTCCCACAGCTTTGTGGCTGCCCCGAGAGGTGGAAGTCAAGGTGAGCTTGGGCCCCTACCTGTTTTCCAATCGTCACAGGTACTCGGATTATCGGCGTTTCATGGTCGAGTCCGTCATCAAGACGGACCTACCGGCGGCTCAGCAACATTGATGTCAGGCCCGGTCGGCAGAGGGTAAACGACAGAGATTTATTGCAGGCAGGGAGGGATCACATGCGAAACGGTTCTTTCAAGTCCGGGTGCTTTAAGGCTGTTGATTCTGGGGGGGTGTGGCAAGATCATGGGCGAAAACTCGTTACGGGTGATGCGGGCAAATGAGACCGTGGCGCGGGCAATGGCCCGACAATAGGACTCGTAGGAGCGGCCCTTGTGGCCGCCCTTCGTTCCATTCTCGTAACCCGCAACCCCATTGACCCCGCCCTTCCACAGGTCTATACGGGGGTTATGTTGCGTCCATCTATTCGCACTTGCCTGGTGATTATCCTCTTGATCCTGGCGGCGGAGCGCTCCTTCGCGGCGCGGACGGAGGCGTGGACCGAGGTCCGCAGTCCGAACTTCCTCGTTCTTACAGATTCCAACGCAAAGCAAGGGCGGCGCGTGGCTTTGCACTTCGAGATGATCCGCTCCCTCTTCCGCCAATTCTTCAATATTCCGGGCGCGGTGAAGGACCCGGTCGTCACCATCATCGCCGTCCAGAACGAGGACGGCCTGAAGCGCCTGATGCCCAAGTTCTGGGCTAGTAAAGGATTGTTATTCAATGACCCCGCAATCAGTTCGGACCCGTCAGGCGTCTATGTGGCCGGGCCGGAAAGGGACCACATCGCTCTCCGGCTCGACGTAACCGGGAACCAGACGACGTTTTACCCCTCCGAGAACGTCCGCCACGGATACGTCCATTTCCTCACGCGCCGCATGATCTCTCAACTGCCACTGTGGATGGTGGAGGGGTTGGCGGAGTTTTTCGGCAGCACGGAGGTGGAGCGCGGCCAGCTCGTCGTCGGCGCGCCCAGCAACACGAATCTCAAGGTTCTGCTCGGAACCAAACTGCTCCCGCTCGGCACTCTGTTTGCCGTAGACGCCTCTTCGCCTTACTACCACGAGGAGAACAGGACCTCGATTTTTACGCGCAGTCTTGGCTGCTTACGAAGTACCTGATCACCCGCGACTGGCGGGAGGGAACGCACCGCGTCACCGATTTTGTGGGTTTGTTGGGGCAGAGCGTGAAACCAGAGGAAGCGGCGCGGCGCACCATCAGCGACCCCGTGCGCCTCCAGGAAGAGTTACAGCGATACCTACACCGCGATTTTTACACCGCCCCGGAGCTGCCCATGCCACCCTCGCTCGATGCCAACGATTTCAAGGCCGAGCTTGCTTCGCCGGCGGAATCGTTGGCGGTGCGGGCCGAATTCATGGCCCTCGATGGTCATTACGCGGAATCGCAGAAGATGGTGGAGGAAGCGCTCCAACTCGACCCGAAGCTGGCGGCGGCCCACGAGAGCATGGGATTCATCTTCGCGGCTGAGTTTGCCGCCGCCAGGGCCAAGACCCCCGATGAGCGGCGCGATGTCGCCACCCGCCTGGCGATGGCCCGGCAGCAACAGGTGCATCAGAAGGGAACGCAAGAATCGGAGATGAGCGATCACCCCGGTCGCCCCGAGCGCCCAGAACTCGAGGACAGCCCCAAGCTGGCCGAGGGAATCATCGAAAAAGCGGAATGCAACGGCAGCACGACGATCGAAGTCACGGTCAAGACCAGCTCAGGGGAAATTCACCTTTACAGCGACCGTTACATGAAGCTTTTCTATAGCGCGCTCAACTTCACGCTTGAGGAAAACATGAATCCCTGCCAGGATCTGCAAGGCTGGCACGCGCGCATCAGCTATCGCCCCGCCAAGGACCCAGCAAACCCGGGAGAGATGATGGCGGTGGTGCTGGTAAAGGACTGAGAGCAGGTAGCACGGGGTAATCCCGCGCCGGCGGGATTACTTCGCGGCTCTTTAATCGTGAATATTAATTAAGTTGACGACATCCCATGCATAGACCTTCGAGGCGTAGCGGCCCATCACGGTATTGATGTGGCCTTGCAGAATCGTCGCCAGTTTGGGCGCCTTGTACCCGCCCTTGGTCACCCAGTCGGGGACTTGGTTGTGCCAAACCAGAGTATGTCCGCGCACCACCATACTGTGGCTTTGGGCGAACGAAACCAATGCGTCGGCGCCGCTGAAGTCGTAGGGGGTGGGATCAGTGTAAGGATTCACACCGAATTGATCTTAGCCGGGATTTCCATTTCGGTCCCGAAAACGGCAGCCATTTTACCCTATTTCGCCTGCTCGCGAGGTTGTGAAACGATTTCCAAAGCTGGATCCTGTAGTCAGAGGCGCTCGGGTGTAAATTACCAACCGGGCGAAAACTGAAAACGGAAATTCTGGTTAGGTTATAGCATCAGGCGGTTGTGGTGCGCGTGATCGCCGCCGGGTGGGCCCACACCTCGGGCTTGATCTCCATTCCCAGGCCCGCCAATTCCGGGGCGCGGATTTTGCCGTCACGGGGAACCATAGGGTTTTCCAACATGGTGGGCCAGGTGGTTTCGTAGAATACCTGGCAACTCTCCTGGATAGCGAGGTTGGTAATTGCAGTGGAAAGGTGCGTAGTGGCGTAAAAAAGTAATGGCCCGCCCGCTGTGTGCGGCGCCACGGGTAGTTCAAAGGCTTCTGCCATGGTCGAAATCTTCTTTGCCTCGCTAAGCCCGCCGCACCAAGTCACATCGAACATCACGTACTTGGCGGCTCGGGCTTCCAACATTTGCAGGAATTCCATGCGCCCTGCCATCCGTTCGCTGATGGTAAGGGGATTCGAGGTGGCTTCGGCCAATTGTCGGTATTGCGAGAAATTGCCGGGGAGGAGCATGTCTTCAAGCCACATGGGCCGATAGGGCTCGAGAGCCTTGGCAATCCGAATCGCGGAAGTCAGGTCCCAACATCCGTGAAATTCCATGAGGATTTCAATGTCGTTTCCGAAAGTGTCGCGCAGCTTACGCACGGGGCCCAAGCCTGCATCGATGTCGGCAGGGGTGACGTATTCGTGCTGGTTGCGCAGAGCCGCTCCATCAAAGGGCCAGATCTTAATGGCTTTGATGCCATAGCGGTCAATCAACTCATGCATGATCTTTTCCGGTTCCTTGTTAAAGTCGTAGCGGTGGCCGAAGCAGGTGTTGTAGAGGCGAATCTCGGGATTGGACTTTCCCCCCAGCAGGCGGTAAACCGGAACGTTCAAGGATTTTCCTAAGAGGTCCCACAGAGCCAGATCTATGGCGCTCAGCACCCGCATCTCCGTGCCTCCGGTCACCTGAAAATCGAAGGTGCGATAGAAATCGGCCCAGATACGCTCGATGTCGCGCGCGTCGCGTCCCAGCAATATGCCGGCGACACTGGAATGAACCAGGCTGGCCTCCGTCTCATTGCGGGGGTAAGTCTCGCCGATCCCCACCAGGCCCGAATTCGTGTGGACGCGTACCCATACCCAGTTGGGTTGCCAGGGCAAGTCAGCGCCCGGCCGGAAATAGGTCGTGTCAATCCGAGTAATCTTCATGGCCGGCGCTGAACTTGCCTGAGCGAATGCTTGCGAGCCAGCCTCCGCGAGTGCGGGCGTAAGCAGGAATGGAAGAAAGGCCCTTCGTTTCATAAGTTGTCCTTTTTACCTTAGTCTCATCCAGGTAATACCTTTGCCAAATTGATGAAGCCCCATGATAGCTGATTTCGCACGAATTGGATGGTTTGGAACCTTGAACTTGTTCGTTGTCGGAGAAGTTTTGTCCGAACCGTGCGGCTCACAAGTATTTGAGAAGGTGAGTAACGATTAGGATTTCAGAATTAGTGACATAGAACATCGCACCCTGGTCAGGCGCTGCCAGGGCGTGGTCTCTCTGAGCCAAGGTCGTAAAGCGAGAAATCGGGGGGATCTTACCTTGTGCTTTTAGCTTGCCGTGCTCTTCTGAAGGGCGCGTACAGGACCGCTTCCTCGTGATCATCGTCATCCAGACCGCCGGCGGCGCTGAGTGAGTCATTCATTTTTCTTTCATTCATTTTTCTGTTGACAGGCACAGGAGTTGTGATACGCTCCTGTGCGAATGCCACATGAAGCAAAGCTCGATCTCTTGCAGGGAACGCTCGACCTTCTGGTCCTTCAGACGCTGGTCGCGATGGGGCCGCTGCACGGCTATGGGATCGCCCGGCGGATCGAGCAAAGCAGCGGAGACGAGGTGCTGTTGAATCAAGGCACCATCTATGCATCCCTGGTACGCCTCCAGCAGCGTGGATGGATTGTCGCCGAATGGGGGACCTCCGACAATAACCGCCGCGCCAAATATTACTCCATCACACGTTCGGGAAGGAAACGGCTGGCCGCCGAAACGTCCTACTGGCAGCGGTTGTCGGCGGTGATTGGCCGCGTCCTGGCCCCTTCCGAAGGAGGGAAGCAATGACCCTGCGCGAGTTGTGCTGCCGGCTCAAGGGACTCCTGCGCCGGCAAGCTCCCGATCCGGATTTGGAAGATGAAATCGCGAGCCATCTGGAACTCGCCAAGGCGGACTATCTGCAGCGCGGAATGAGTGAGGCGGAGGCGCAGCGGCTCGCCCGGATCAAATTCGGAAGCGTCGGCGCAGCCAAAGAGGATGTCTGGGAACAGCGGCAGATGCCCGGAATCGGTTCCCTGCTTCAGGATGCGCAGTACGCCGCTCGCTGCATGCGCAAGAGCCCCGGCTTCACACTCGTCACCGTTGCGACCCTGGCTCTCGGAATTGGCTTGTGCAGCGTCATATACACGCCGCTGAATGGCGGGTACCTGCGGCCCTTGCCGGGCGTTCCGGAGCCGGACCGGCTCGCCCTGGAACAGCCTCCCGTTCCCTACTCTTGGTTCGAAAGCTTTCGCGATCAGGGTAAAGGTCTGTGGAGCGCCGCCGCGTTCCTGCCGTCGTCTCCCTTCGGCGTTGCCCTCGAGGGAGCCGCGCCGGAGCGCATCATCGGGACGCTGGTCTCGCCGGAGTATTTCGCCACTTTCGAGGTTCAGCCGCTGCTCGGCAGATTGTTCGATCCACGGCTCGACGGCGACGGTGGCGCGCCCGTGGCCGTGGTGACCGAGCGCTTTTGGCGCACGCACCTGGGCGGGGACCCGCGCGTGATTGGCCGCACTCTGCGCGTGAACGGGCACACTGTGATGATCGTCGGAGTCGGCCCGCGAGATTTCTTCGGGACGGCGGGGACGTTCTTCGTCTTACCGCAATTCTTCATCGCCGTCACGACCGACCCGGCCATCACGCCGGAGTTGCGTGGGGAGGTCTTACAACGCAGCCAAAAACCTCTATTCCTGTGCCTGCTGAGACTGGCGCCGGGCACAAGCCTGGCCGCCGCCGAGGCGCGGCTCGATGCCGCCGCGCGCGCCCTCGACACCCAGAAGGAGAAGAAAGGCCGCCTGATCCGCCTGTTTCCCGCCGGCACGATGGTCCCGCTTCCTAAAGAGGTCCTGATCATGATCTTGACGGTCTACGGGGTGTTGATGTGCGTGATCTTGGGCCTGACGTGCGCCAACGTCGGCGGGCTCATGCTGGCCCGCGGCGCGGCGCGCGCGCGGGAGTTCGCCATTCGGCTCTCTGTTGGCGCAGGCCGCCGCCTCATAAGGCAACTGCTCACGGAAAGCCTGATTTTAGCGGTGATGGGCGGAACTGCAGGTTTTGCCGCGGCCAAAGCTATATTCGACCTGTATTGGAGAATTCCAGGCGCGTCGAATGCCCTGAACGGTCTCTATATGTCAGGTCCGGATCTCAGGGTCGCGCTGTTTACCTTCCTCATTTCCTCCCTTATGGCAGTCAGCTTCGGTTTGCTGCCCGCGCTGGCGGTCACGCGTTTAAACCTGGTGAGTGTAATGAAGGCTGACCTCTCCGCCGGTCTCGGGCGTTACCGGCGCCTCGGCCTCCGCAACACGTTCGTCGTGGTGCAAGTGGCGGCAGCCATGATGCTGGTGCTGATCATGGGATTTCTCGTCCTCGGCGCTCTCTATCGCTCCAAAACGAAACCCGGGTTCGACACGGCGCCCGTCTCCTTCTTCTCGGTCGATCCGGCGCGCGACGGGTTGACTCCCAGTGAATCCGCGGAGGCCATTCGGCAGATTCCGAAACGCTTGGCGAGCCTTGCAGGAGTGGAGAGTGTGAGCTTAGCGGAGCAGCCGCCGCTCAGCAGCACCTCCCCAGGCGTAACGGTCTCCGTTCCGTCGCTCAGCACGGGGGCTGTGGCCATCGAGAAGGTGGGCCCGGGGTTCGTCGCCACTCTCGGAGCCACCCTGCTGCGCGGGGCGGACTTTGAAGACCGAGACCTGCTGTCCGAAGATGGTTCCGGGAAGATCCTGCCGGTCATCATCAATCAAACTGCTGCGACGGAGTTGTTCGGCAAAGCCGATCCGCTCGGGCGCCGCGTCCAACAGGACCAGAGGACCTTCCAGGTCACCGGCGTTGTGCGTTACGCTCCGCGCGCGAGGTTTATGGGGCGGCCCATTCCCATAATGTTTGTACCGCTGACTGTGAAAGACCTCGAAGGTGACGCGACCGAGGGAACCACTGTGGTCATACGTGCCCGCACGCAAATCAGCATGCCGGTGCTGCGCCGGGAATTGACGGCGATCGACCCGCGATTAACGCTCTTCCATGCGCAAACATTGCCGGAGTATGTGGCGGAATGGGACCGCCAGAATTCGAGATATTCCGCTATGTACTCCCTGGTTGGAGTGTTCGGCCTGATTCTGGCTTGCCTCGGCCTGGCAGGCGTTACAGCACAGACCGTGCAGCACAGAAGGAAAGAAATTGGAATCCGCACCGCGCTGGGTGCGCAGCGATCGCAGGTCTTGCTCTTGGTGATGAAGGAGGGCGCCGTGATGGTGGCAATCGGCGCGTCGCTCGGATTTGCCGCCGCTTTCGCGTTCTTCCGCGTCCTGTGCGCAGTGTTTGCCCCGATGGCGCAGTTCATTGGCCCGGTGGTCTCGAATCGGGCTCTGACCGTCGGCGTTCCGTCGTTGCTTATTGCGCTCGCGGCGCTCGCGTGCTACGTGCCCGCGCGCCGGGCGCTCGGTACCGATCCACTGGTGGCTCTACGCGAGGAGTAGATCGCGCATGCTCGAACTCCGTAATGTTTCAAAACGATTTCCCGCTATCCTGGCTGTGGATAAGGTCAGTTTTCAGGCGAACGCCGGCGAAATCACGGGATACCTGGGGCCGAACGGGTCCGGCAAGTCAACCACCATGAATATGATCGCTGGGCTCATCGAGACCACGTCCGGCAATATCTTCTTCGATGGCCGGCCGATCCGCAGCGACCTGCTTGGCTTTAAGCAGCGGATGGGTTACGTGCCCGAGGAACCGCATCTCTATACGCACTTGAGCGGCCTGGAGTACCTCATCATGGTGGGTCAGTTGCGCGATCTGCCCGCCAGGCCGACGGCCGATGGCATCGATGCGCTGCTGCGCTTGCTCACACTGCAAAGCAACCGGCACGCGCCCATATCTTCGTATTCCAAGGGCATGCGGCGGAAGGTGCTGCTTTCGGCGGCGTTGCTTCACAATCCCGACCTCATCCTGCTGGACGAACCGTTCTCCGGGCTGGACGTTTCCACCTCGCTGGTATTGCGCAGCTTGATCCAGGAATTGGCCGCGCGGGGCAAGGTGGTGCTTTTCAGCTCGCACGAATTGGAGACGGTCGAGCGGATCTCGTCGCATGTGGTGATCTTGCATCGCGGGAAGGTTGTGGCCGACGATTCCATCGAGCGGCTGCGGACGCTGATGGCCCTGCCAACCCTAGAAGAGATTTTCTCGCAGCTTGCCGTGGAGCAGGACACCACGGCAGTCTCGCGCCAAATAGCCGATCTTATTCAGGCCTGACCCACAAGTTGGAAATCGACTCCCCTCCTTAGCTAAGGAGGGGGTAGGGGGTGGTTGGCCGACCAATAGCGGGCGGTGTAGGACGAGCCCCGTAAGGGGCGGAAGATAGTAGCCCAGGGCGTAAGCCCTGGGTTGACGGCCCTCACCCCGCCTCCGGCACCCCTCTCCCGCCCGAGCGGGAGAGGGGCCGGGGGAGAGGGAGGTCTCCTTGACCCACGGCTCACGAAGCTGTGAAAAAATCCTCGTAGGGACACGCCATGGCGTGTCCCTACCTGAATATTCAATGGGTTACACAGGGTGAAATTCCCGGTTTTCGAATTTTTCACAGCTTCTCACGCCGTGGGCTACATTCTGTCGCCCGTCGGCTGACGGGCTGAATTCTTTGTGGTCTTTGTCCGATGACGACGAACACCAAGCTGCAATTCCGGGTTCTCTATCGCCAGTTCCTTTTCCGCTTAATGGATGTGGAACTCCTGTCGGCATCCGCCAGCGGGGACGCTAGCGGATTGCTCGGGCAGTTTGGCTCTCTCCTGATCTTTGGAAGTGTCCTTCTCGGCGTAGGCGCGATCGGAGTCGGGCAGAACTTTCGGGATCAGCCGGTAGCTGCTTCGATCTGGCCTGTGGAACGCTTCCTGATCTCCCTTACAATGCTGGTGGTGGGAGTATTCACGCTGCTGAGCTGGGAGGCCACCTTTCTCGATCGCCGCGATGTTCTTGTGCTGGCTCCCCTGCCCGTTCGCGCGCGCACGCTGTTCGCGGCCAAAATTGCCGCGGCGGCGTCCGCACTGGGTCTCACGTTGGCGGCTTGGAACTGCATTGCCGGCTTTACATGGCCGATGATGCTGACTCCTCCCGGCTCCGGACTCGCAGGGATGATCCGGTGTGTAGCGGCCTTCTGGGTCACGCTTGTGGCGGCGGGCACGTTTCTGTACTGCGCACTTTTGGGCCTGCAAGCAGTAGCGGCGCAACTGCCTCGGCGGTGGTATCTGCGGGTCTCGTCAGTTCTTCAGATTGCCGCGTTCATCCTGTTGCTCGGCGTCGTTTGCTTGCAGCCGTCAATGGACACTGCGGCGGCTCTGGGGGCGCCCGAGAATCAACGGGCGCTCGCTTGGCTGCCGTCGTACTGGTTCCTGGGATTCCTCAGCGAGATGAACGGCGCCTTCCGGGTCGAGGGTCACGCTGTGATGGCGCCGCTGGCGCGCCGGGCAGTGGCGAGCCTTGCCATCGCCATATTCGTGGCCGGTGGCGCGTTCCTGCTCTCTTATCTCCGGACGCTGCGGAAGATTGTGGAAGAACCGGACGTCGTGCCGGGCTCACACGGGGGAATTTGGCTGCCGCGATTTGGGAATTCGCCGCAGACGGCGCTGGGGCAATTCGTTATCCGAACTCTCCTGCGCAGCCAGCGGCATCGGGCCATTCTGGCATTCTACCTGGGCGGCGGCTTCGCCATTGTGGCTATACTTGGAAGGCGAGAGGGAGATGATGCATCTCGCATGGATTGACCTCGTGCGCCGCGTTAACGTCCCCACACTGGCTGCAAGCATGCTAGTGTTGTGCGCCTCGTGGCTGGGGATCCGGACTGTGTTTTCTCTGCCGCTGGACCTGCGTGCTAACTGGCTCTTCCACGTGACATCGGCGCTAGGAGGCCCGGAGCGCCTTTCGGCAGTCCGGCGAGCGTTGCTGGCAGCCTCAGTCTTCCCGGTCTTGGCGGCCTCGTCGGCACTATTGCTGCGGTTCTGGCCTTGGACGACGGTAGCGGAGCATTTGCTGGTACTCGGGCTACTCGGCAGCCTTCTCGCGGACATCTCTCTGCGGAGCTTTCGGAAAATTCCTTTCACCTGTTCCTACCTACCAGGAAAATCGAAGGTCCACATGGTATTCTGGTGCGGCATCTTCCCGGTGGTGCTGGCCATTCACAAGGTCGCGCAACTGGAAGAGCGCGCCATGGCGAGCCCGCTGCGCTACTGGGCGATGGCCGGCACCGTGGCCGCCGCTGCCTTCGCGGCCCGGCTGCTTGCCAATACGGGTGCCAATCGAAGCGAGCTGGAGACTCAGTTCGAAGAATCCGCTTCCGACGAACTGATCACGCTGGGCCTGAATAGGTAGGCGTAAGCGACGAGGATTCGGTCTGTACACAATACCTCAGCGGAGCTATAGCTCGGTTCTTAGTCGTTGTAGAGGCTGTGTGCGTCCCATCGACCGCAGGAATCGAAAGTGGGAGCGGATTGCGGAATAGACCGAGCGGTGTGCTTGGCAATTGATCTGGTACTCGTTGCAAACCTGCGCGACGACTCGAGCCACCTGAGGATAGTGGACATGGCAGATTCTCGGGAAGAGGTGGTGAATAACCTGGAAGTTCAACCCGCCGAGATACCAAGTGAGCAAGCGGTTCTCGCGCGCAAAATCGGCGGTGGTCCGAATCTGGTGAATCACCCACTCGGCGTGAACATCTTCCAACAAGGCCGGGTGCTCAGTCTCTTCGATGACATGGGCCAACTGGAACACTACGGCGATTACCAGGCCCGTGACCATCGTCACTCCCAGATAGAATGCCACTACAACCCACCAACGGTGACTCAAGCAGGGAATAATAAACGCCAAGCTGAGGAAGATGACTTTCCCGGCAACCAGTGCTGCCAAATCCCACCCTCGGGGCCGCGCAAAAGTTCTGTGCCCAATCCTCCCCGTCCACAGTTTCTTGTAGTCATTGTAAAAATGCCATTGGATCAGCAGCAAAGCGTAGAAGAACCAAAGGTAATAATGCTGGTAACGATGGTAAGAACGTAATGGAATCTCCGATGAGAGTCGCCCGACCGGGCCCAAGTCGATGTCATCATCCGAATCAGGGATGTTCGTGTAGGTGTGGTGGCCGAAATTGTGCTTCCAAATCCATAAATAAGAGCTGGCCCCGAGAAGATCAAGCGTTAGCCCTGCTAACCGGTTCATCCAGGGGCGGCTCGAGAAGCTTCCATGATTGCCGTCATGCTGGATGTTGAACCCAACTGCGGCCATGGCGAAGGCGAGAGATAGGCCGCCCAGGACTCCGCCAGGCCAACTTGAGACATGGAAAACCAATAGGTAGTATGAAGCGGCGAGCCAAGCGAGAAGCAACGTCGCTTTCAGGTACATGCGGAGGTTTCCGGTCTTGGAAATCCCAGCCCGCCGGAAGTATTCATCAACACTAGTTTCGAGGGCTTGCTTGAATCCAGTCGTGGGGGGGAAAGTCGGCTTGTGGGTCATCCTTCGTCTATGGCTATTCTACTATGACTTGCCGAAAAGTTGTCTACGGAAAAATCGCGTCCGTACACGTCTGCCGGGAAACTGCAAATTCGATGTAAATGACGAACAGCCAGCGGCAAGAAGCGGCATGAGCTCAACGAACACAGGACCTCCTTTCGTGGCATAGACGCCGACCTTCGCCAGCCTGATGTAAGCTGTTAATTGTGAAGAGGATTGAGCGCTGGGGCGGACCCGCGATAGCGCGCGCCTTAATGCAGATTTTGTTCGAAACGCTTTGATCCCGGAGGAACATATGCAGCCCCTCGATCAGCAGCATTCAATTAATCCAGTTGAGGCGCCCACCCAGGACCGCCGATCGTTTCTCGCGTGCCTGAGTTTGGGAGGGATGATCCTCGGCGCCGGGGCCGCCGGCCGTGCAGAAGGCGGAGAGGGGCAAGTCGTTTCTCCCGGACTCCCACCGAGTGAGGCGGATTGCGGAAGTCTTTACCCTCAGGTCAAGACACTGGCAGACGGATGCCGTTACCCTCTCTCGTTCCTTGAGCGGGGCGACAACAACGCTGAGGCCTATCGGCATTCTGCGAGGGAAAAAGTTCTGGAACTATTTCACTATGAGCCACCTGCGGTCGCGACCGCCCCGGAGGTGGTGGGCCGCTGGGAATACACCGATTACATCCAGGAAAAGGTCCTCTTCTCGACCGCTCCTTGGTTTCGCGTCCCAGCTTACGTGCTGATCCCCAAAGGCAGGAAGGGACCACGTCCGGGAATTGTGGATCTCCATTCCCACGGAGGCATGTTCGTTTACGGCAAAGAGAAAGTCATGCCGCTCCCGGAAGGGGATCCTCCCTCCATCGCCACTTATCGCCAGGAGAATTATGAGGGCCGGTCGACCTCGCTGGCGCTTTGTAGACGCGGCTATGTGGTCGTTTCCATCGACTGCTTTTACTTTGGTGAACGCCGAACCATTTTCGATGATGACCTCAGGAAGTACGGCTGGGATCGCTCCAAGTACTCCCCCAGCGATGTTACCTATCTGAACGGCCGCTCCACTGACGGGGAAGGGATTTTGGCTCGCAGCCTGTTCTGGGCCGGGACTACCTGGCAAGGCATCGCGCATTGGGATGACATGCGGACGGTGGATTATCTTTTGAGTCGCTCCGAGGTTGATCACGCAAGAATCGGTTGTCTCGGGATCTCGATGGGCGGTGACCGCACGGACTACCTGGCGGGTTTGGATGAGCGCATTAAATGCGCTGTTTCCGTGGGTTGGATGTCAACGCTTCGGCCCATGATCAAGAAGCACGTCGAGACTCACAGCTACATCCATTTCCTACCCGGCCTCACACGCTTTCTCGATTTGCCGGATCTCCTCGGCTGCATGGTGCCCAAGCCCCTGATGGTCCTGCAATGCAGCAAGGATCAGCTTTATCCATTGGAAGGAATGAAGGAAGCCGTTCGACAAACTTAGCGCCATTTACGCCAAGGCAGGCGCCAACTCGCTGTTCCGAGGACGATTCTACGACCAACCGCACATCTTCAGCCTGGAGATGCAGGAGGAAGCCTTCGATTGGCTGGACCACTGGCTGAAGCCGTAATTCGCGGGCCTTGGAAAGGCCAGCGGCTATGCGCACGAATGGTCAAACACAAGCAGTGGACGGCAAGTTCGTGAACGCGAGGGTGGGGCTGAAACTCCGAGAGCGCGTTATTTATTGTTCAGCCAGGCTCTGACGGTTTTCCAGGTAGCGTCGTCCACAGAGCTGAAATGCCAGAAGCCAATGGCGGGCAGATTCAATTCGTCGACGGTCTCCAGGTGTGCCTTGGTACTGTCGGCGTCGCTGGCATAGAAAACATGAGGAATCGCGTCCTTCTCCGTGTAGATATACATCGTGAGTCGGTCGTACCAGAGCCAGGCCTTCTGAGCCTCTTCCTGAATTTGAGGCTTGGAGGCGTAAACCTGCTTTCCACCCCCATTGGCGGAAAGGGCATAGTCGTTGGAATAAGCGGGGAGGCCCATGACAAGTTTCTTCCGGGGAGCCTTCCCCAACCAAAAGCGCATGCCAGCCCGCGCCCAAAGATAACTGGAAGTCGGACCCATGCCTAGGGCATCGGGGTGATTTTTGAACTTCGGATCTGCCCATCCCGGCGCCCAGTACATGTCGTAGCACATGACCCGAATCAAGTCACAAGTTTTGGCCACCACCTTGGGATCGCAGAACGTTTTCGCAGGAGCATCCCATCCCGCATTCGGGTAACAGCCTACGGAATGGCTGAGTTTCTTGCCGATCCTGTGCAGGGCCGCGGATGTCTGGCGCAGGAACTCCGAATACGTACCCTGGAGGGAGGGATCCAAGTGCTCAAAATCCAGGTCGATCCCGTCGTAACCCTGGACCTGGCAGGCCTGCAGATATTGGTCCACGGTGGCCCGGCGATGAGCGGGCGTATCGACGGCTGAGGCGTCTCCTGAGACTCCTTGGTAGACCTCGATATGAAGCTGATGGCATCGGTTTATGAAATCTTTCGAGGCATTCCCGAAGACGCTTAAGGAGTTCAGCATGTCAGCATTTTGCTCGATCCTCGCGAACCCCTTTTCTTCGTCAAGGACCAACCAGGTGTCAATTCGCTTGCGTCCCTTCTGCGCGCCCAGTGCCTGTGCGCCGGCAGGAATGGATTGGACCAGGAAGAAAGCCAGCAAGATCCAAAGAAGGAAGTGCCTGGCGATTCGCAGCCTCATCCTCATTTTCCACCTCATACTCGAGTTCAAGCGAAAGTCCCATTTGGGTGCTTTGGAAGTCGCATAATTCAATCCGAAAACCAGACTGGAGAGGGCAACTCCGGCGAGCCTTTTCATGGTATTTGACCTCTTGTGACCGGTGCGGAGCGTTGATCGAGGCTAAATAATACCATTTGGGATGGGGAAAGGCATGAGCCGGAATTTCCATTATAGACCTCACATTGACGGCGGGTTGCCAGCGGCTTATCGAGCATGAGAGAATGCCACGGTCAGGCCAGCCGGCCGAAAAGTGGGAAAATGAAAACAACCTTTGTCGCATTTTTAACTGTCCTCACATTTGTTACCGTTACGCGAGCCGCCAACTTCCATGTCGCCCCCAATGGCAACGATGCCAACCCTGGAACACAAACGGCCCCGTTCCGCACGATTCAACATGCCGCCAACCTCGCCCAGCCGGGTGATGTCATCACGGTGCATGAGGGTGTTTACCGCGAACGCATCAGCCCTCCGCGCGGGGGCGAATCCGACACGCAGCGCATTGTCTATCAGGCCGCTCCGGGGGAGAAGGTTGAGATCAAAGGCTCGGAAGTCATCAAGAACTGGGTGAAGATTGGGGATGATACTTGGAAGGTGACGCTCCCCAATGCATTCTTCGGCAGCTTCAATCCTTACAACGACCTCATCCACGGCGACTGGTTTAGTCCCAAAGGCCGCGACCATCACACCGGCGCTGTTTATCTCAACGGCGGCTGGCTGGCCGAGGCGGCCAAGCTGGATGATGTGATGGAACCCATGGGAAGCACCGCGCTCTGGTTCGGTCAAGTGGACGAGAAAAACACCACGATCCGGGCGCAGTTCAAGGGCGTCAACCCCAATCAGCAACTCGTGGAAATCAATGTGCGCCAGACAGTGTTCTACCCCCAAAAGACGGGCATTAACTACATCACCGTGCGCGGCTTCACCCTGGAGGATGCGGCCACACCGTGGGCGCCGCCCACGGCCGAGCAGATCGGTTTGATCGGGCCGCATTGGAGCAAAGATTGGATTATCGAGAACAACAAGATCAGCTACTCCACTTGTTCGTGCATTTCCCTTGGCAAATACGGCGACGAGTGGGATAACACGTCAGCCAACTCCGCCGAGGGGTACGTCAAGACCATCGATCGCGCTCTCGCCATCGGCTGGTCAAAGGAAAACATTGGTCACCACATCGTCCGCAATAACACTATTTCTCACTGCGAGCAGGCGGGGATCGTGGGCAGCCTGGGCGCTGCGTTCAGCACCATCACGGGCAACACCATCCATGACATCCATGTTCGCCAATTGTTCACCGGCGCCGAGATGGCGGGCATCAAGTTCCACGGCGCCATTGACGTCGAGATCAGCCGGAACCACATCTACCACACCATACGGGGCCTCTGGCTGGACTGGATGGCGCAAGGCGCGCACGTCTCTGAAAACCTCTTCCACGACAATGGTGAGGATGTATTTGTCGAAGTGGATCACGGGCCGTTCCTGATGGACAACAACCTGTTCCTCTCGACTTTATCGCTAAGAGACAATTCGCAGGGCGGCGCTTACGTTCACAACCTGTTCGACGGGACCATCTATCGGCATGGTTTCGACAAGCGCCAGACGCCATTCCACAAGCCGCATTCCACGGAGGTTGCGGGACTTCACGACAACCCCATCGGCGACAACCGCTACCTCAACAATATCTTCGTGCAAGGCGCCGATTTGAGCGTATATGACAACGCCCCCTTACCCGTGGAGATGGATGGCAATCTGTTCCTGAAGGGAGCCAAGCCTTCCAAGTATGAAAAAGACCCTCTCCTCAAACTAGATTCTGATCCGGCGGTCAGACTGGCGGAGGAGGCCGACGGCTTCTATCTCGAAATGACGTATGACCCGGCTTGGAACACAGAGCGAACGCGCCCACTCGTGACGACCATACGGCTCGGCCGGGCAATCATTCCGAATCTTCCCTATGAACAACGCGACGGCAAACCGATTTGCATCAACACCGATTACTTCGGCAGGAGCAGGAACGAATCGAATCCAACTCCGGGACCATTCGAGAATCCCGGCCGGGGCGACCTCAAACTCAAAGTGTGGCAATAATGAGCACTAGGACGACACCATAAGTTCTATGCAATTAGATCGAATACCATCCCGACAAGTTCCGTCGGCGGGCCCATCGTTTGGCTCCCTCGGGGTAACAACTACCTCTTTCACGTTACGCCTTTGGCTATTACTCCTCGACGGAGAAGCTAGAGAAAAACCTGCCGTGGCGGGCGTTATCCCGTCGCGGGAGATTTCTCCGGCCGAGTTCCATCCCAGAGCGTAATCAGCAAAGTGCTCCCCAATACCAGGAGACCGCCCACGATGGCCATCAGGGTCAGTTTCTCTCCCAACCAAATGGCGGCGATGGGAACCCCAAAGAAGGTGATCAGGTAGTTCGACAGAGCCGCCTGAATAGCATCCAGGACCTTGAGCGCCTTCAGGAACAGGACCATCGAAAGGTAATTGTGGAAAAAGGTCAGCAAGATGAGGCCGACCCAGGTGCGCGAGGTGAATAGTGTGATGTGGCTGACAACGCCCCGCTCCTGCACCAACACGAGTGGCGTCAGCAGGATGAGCATTGCGACGTATGTATAAAAAAGCATCTCCATGGGCGAGTACCGTTCCAGTACTTTCTTCCCGTAGGAGTTGTAAAACGCACTCCCCAGAGTGCCGACAAAAATCAGGGTGTTTCCGTAGAAATAGCTCGTCCCGAAATTGAGACTCCGCAGATCAATCCCCGAGCACATCAGCACGCCGGCGATCGCCAGGAGGAAACTCACACAGCGCATCCCGGTCATTCGCTCGTGGAGAAAAATGATCGCGAGGATGGCGGTGGAAACCGGCAGTGTCAACATCAGGAGCGCCGCGTTGCTGGCCAGCGACAAGCGTGTGCCCCAGGTAATGAGCACCTGCCCGGGAAAGATCCCCACCAGCGCCAGAACGAAAAAAAGGAGGATGTCTTTTCGCGACCTTTCCTTCCCCTTGTACGCGTCGCGATTCTCCCAGCGAACCAGCGGGTAGAGCATGAGGGTGGCCAAGGTCACCGGTCCCCAGACCGTCATCAACGGGCCCACCTGAGCTTGCACCAGCTTGACGCAGGTGAATTGCAGAGCCCACATCATATTACAACT
This sequence comes from uncultured Acidobacteriota bacterium, assembly GCA_963832915.1. GTDB lineage: Bacteria > Acidobacteriota > Terriglobia > UBA7540 > UBA7540 > CAVROP01. The sequence goes on along the minus strand of CAWHWE010000070.1, from coordinate 31,406 downwards.
GAAGAGCAGCAGCCAGGAACGCATAGGGTTTTTCCCTCTTCAACCTTTTGACTTTCTATTCTTCAACGGCTTGCCGCCGCGCCCCTCCGGATATTTCTGCGCCAGGGCACGAATATCGTAACTGAATTCTCGAAAGCGCTTCTCCCAGCGCCGGGCCTCTTGCGGAGTGTAATCGTAAAAGCCTTGGGCATTGGCCACGCCCAGGCCGCCTTCATCCACCACTTTCCGGATGAGCGCCGGGATCTCCTTCGAGCAGCATAGCTCAGGCAGCAGATCCTTCATCACTCGAAGGTAGGCGGGCACCCCGGTAAGATCCATAAAGCGGAAAGGCCCCGCCAGGGTGAGCCAGTAGCCGAGGTCGTTCCGCAACGAACGATCCACGTCCTCAATCGTGGCATAGCCGGATTCGACCAGGTAGAAAGCCTCGCGCATAAGGGCGTACATACAACGGTTGGTCAGGAAACCGCGAATGTCGCGCCGGACGATGGAAGGCTCCTTGCCCCAGCCTTGCGCGAGGGTCCGCACGCGCTCGACGAAGCGCACGTCCGTTTGCTCACCACAGATGATTTCCATGAACCGGGTGACATGCGCCGGTTCCCCCCAGTGAATGCCCATGAATCTCTCGGGATGGACAGCACCCTTTTGCAGCGTCGTCGCCGGAATCGCCGAGGTGTTGCTGCCGATGATCGTCTCCGGTGACACCACCGCCTCGACTTTCCGGAACACTTCATACTTCACTGGCAGGTCCTCCAACACGGTCTCAATCACCACCTGGCACCCGCGCAGGTCTGCGTAGTCTTCCGCCATGTGCAAGTTCTTTACCACCCCTGCCGGATCTGCGGAAAGTAGTTTCTCGCGTCTCATCTCGCGGAGCAGAGACTGCAGATGGCGGCGGGTATTGCGCCTCCGTGAAAGGCTACGAGTCACGCCCACCACCGGATGCCCGGCAGCCAACAGGCAGGCCATGATACTGGTTCCCATCAACCCCATGCCCACCACCCCCACAGGGGTATCCGTCGCTTTTATCGGGCTACCGCTCTTCGGGGACTCCGTTCTTTTCGCTCGTCTCGATGCCACGTTCATCTCCTCTAATTTCCACGCCGCTGTGTCTGACCTTGCGTTCACGTGTGGCGCAACTCTATCATGGTCGCCTGACCCTTCGCCACTTCGAGGTTGACGGTGACCAACAATATCCCTCAGGGCGCAGACATGGACGACCCGAAAGAAGGAGAGGGTCCCTTCACCGCCAAAGAGAAGTTCGTCACCGTCTTGCCGGCCTCGAAGTGCAAACACATGTCGTCCAGGATAGGATCGAGGCAATTGGATGTATATTTAATGGGAATCGGGAGTAAAATGGAAATCCGTGTTAATTACCCCCAATGAATAAAGATGTTGCCAGACCTTGCTGGCCGACGTACAGGCTCCAGCAAACCTCCAATTGGGGCGACTCCTGAGGCCTTTTACCATGGGTTTGGCAGCCAGAAAGGAGCAACAATGCGCTGGTACCACTATGTGGCGTACTTCTTCGGGGGCGCATTCCTCGCGAACACCCTGCCCCATCTCGGCAATGGGATCTCGGGGCATGCCTTCCAGAGCCCCTTCGCATCACCACCCGGGATAGGCTTGTCCTCCTCGATGGTCAATGTTCTTTGGGGCCTCTTCAACCTTGCCGTTAGCTACCTGCTCGTTTGTCGTGTCGGCAGCTTCAATCTGCGCAAGACCCAGCACGTGCTGGTCCTCGGGGCGGGTATCCTGATCATGTCGCTAATGCTGGCCCACGCGTTCGGACGGTTTCACGGGGGGCTGTGAGCCTGCCTTTTCAGTAAGAGCAGCGGTGGAAGTTCCCGGCCTTGCTTGACAGTCTCGATGATGAAATGGGTTGTGCTTGCCGGGGCGGCCGTGCGTACCGCGCCAAGCGGAGCCGACACACAGCGCGCGGCATGGAACGCCGACGCAAACTCCTCCCTATGAGTCCCCCAGCTTCTGACCGGAACATTTGCGTGCTCCTTTCGGAAAGGGCCTGACGATTTGAATCAGGCGTTTTCAGAACCCAGGTGGGGATAACAGAGGCTACGGCTACTCATTCTGAAATCTGCTAGCATGATAGTATGCTATCATTCTAGACAGAGGAGTGAATCGCATGCGGAATTACGCCGGCAGGATCCTTATCCGTGTTCCACCCGAAGTCCACAGGAAACTGGCCCGCGAGGCCTTTGAAAGCGGACGTTCCATCAACGAGCTCTGTTTGGAAGCAATCATGGCGCGAAAGGCCCTCAGGGATTACGATCCCTGGAAAGCTGTTGAGGAAATATGGGCTCAGAATCGGAAGGTCAAGCCAAAGCAACTGCAGGCAGAAATCTTAAGCGCTATTTCTGAGGTCCGGCATGGCCGGTAAGCCCCGGGCCGTGCTTGCTACCAATGTATTTGTTTCCGCTCTGATCAGCCCCATAGGCAAGCCTGCCGCCATTCTCAAAGCCCTCCGATCCAGGCGCTTTTCCCTGGTATCCAGCCCACCGATCAACGAGGAGATCATTGAGGTCTTAAACCGCCATCGCATTCGCGATCGGTACGGGTTAGGCGACCGCATCTTTGATGTGTCCTTTATCCTGTGGGAGGTTGCAGAACTCGTGATCGATCTTCCCGAGGTGAGGGTGTGCAGCGATCCCGATGATGACAAATTTCTCGCGACAGCCATCGGTGGGAAAGCCGATTACCTCGTGACCGGCGATATCGGTGACATGCTCCACCTTGGTGAGTACAAAGGCGTCCCCATTGTTTCTCCCAGGGACTTCATCTCCAGGCTGAAAACTTGACCTGACCGATAGTGCTTCGCGAGATCGGCCCCGCGAAGCGATGCAGCTTCTACCAGGGTAAACCCACAATCGGAAGGCCGGTTGGTTCCGCTCGGCAGGCTTTTCCGCTCCACCTTCACGCTGTCTCCGCCACGGAAGTCGTCAAAGACCCTCTCACAGCCCTGTCCTGCAAAGCCTTCGAGATCCAGTGGGGAGCTTCCTTTCTCATCAATGATGATTGTGATGGTCTTCTCCTGCATGGTAGCCTACCTCCGCGCGACAAATTGGAGTGGCACCAGCTACCCTTCCGTGGTCCCGATCACTTCCCGGCCTTTCAGGACGTGGCCCCTGGCCCGAGCCATGGCCAGCGTCTTCTTCTCTTTGTAGAGCTGCTGAACACGCCCCAGCCACTTCAACCAGTAATCGCGGTAGGCGTCGAGTTCGTCCGCGATGAGGGTGAGCCAACCGTCCGGCTGCCTGGCGAACCCCACATCGCCGTAGGCTCCAGGCAGTTGCTCGCGCCTGATGGCGATGTTCGCGACCTTTGCTTCTTGCGCGGAGTAATACGAGTTCAGTCGCGTGCTCTGGTCATTAACCTCAACCTGGTAGCCCATCTCGTTCAGCGCCTCCACAACGTGGCGATCAAATATTCATGGAGTCACACGCTTATTGGGAGCCTGCCGTGCTGAAGGGCTTCATGAGATCGGAAACCCTGTAGAGCTTGCCATTTTTCATGACACTCTCTACGTTTGCGAGGTCTTTGATATGGGTCAGCGGGTCGCCATTAATCAGGGCCATATCGGCCAGCTTGCCGGGTTCCAGTGTTCCAAGATCGCCCATGACTCCGAACGCTTTTGCCGGCAGCAATGTGGATGTCTGTAGCGCCTGCCACGGGGCCAGGCCGAACCTCACCTGCGCCCGCAGATTCATGTGCAGGGCAGTGGCCACGGCGTCGATCGGCGAATCGGTTCCGGCCAGCATCACCCCTCCCGCGCGGACGATGGCGACCACGGTTTCCATTTCTTTTTTCAGTGCGTCGAGCGTGCTCGTCTGGTCTGTGCCGAGCGCACGCGCCGCGCGTCCGCGCAGCGCGGCTTCATCCCACGGCGTATTCAGCGTCGTCAGTCGCGTATCTTCCACGATCTTCGGATCCTCCGAATAGAGCGTGGCCGACGCGAAGGGAGTGGAAATGTCATACATCCCCGAAGCAGCGAACAGCGTCCGCATGTCCTGATAATTCACCCCGCACTGCGAGCGCGTAGTGAAGAAGCCGTACCGCGAAGTTCCAAAAACGTGAGTCATGCCGTCCATCCCATAGGCCATACCTGGCAGCATGTAGTGCGAGGCCACAGTCACGCCCATGGTGCCGTGCGCGAACTGTACAACTTCCTTTTGCATGGCGTGCGGCAGCCGCACATAAGTCTTCAGGCTGTCGTATTCGAGCGCCCGGGCGCGGGAGAGTTCGATCTTCAATTGTTCTTCGCTGGTTATGGGGCGCATGAAATTGTAAAAGATGCGCTCGCCATCGAGCGCTTCCCCCGTGGCGAAGAATCGCGGCCCCACTCGCGCGCCCGACGCGAATGCTTCGCGCGTCTCGACGGCGCGATACGCGGGGTCGCCCTGGCTGTGCAGGCTAGTCACTCCATACACGAGCCAAAGGCGGCCCAGCCGGTCGCCGTACGATTTGCCGCTGATGTATTGGTGCGTATGTGCTTCCCACAACCCCGGAATCACGGTGAGCTTCGACGCATCAACAATCTGAGCGTGACGCGCAATGGCGGCCTGAAGCGCAGCCTCGGTGTGCGCCTGCACGCTTTTGATCCGGTTCTTAACGACGAGGATATCAACATCGGTCCTCACGCCGGCGCCCTTGCCATCCCAGAAGCGTCCCGCGTGTATCAGCGTCTCTCCACTCGGCTCTTCCAGCTTTGTGGTGAGTTCGAGGGGGATGGTTTCCGGCGCCGACCCATCTACCCCCACCCAACGCAATCTACCGTTCGAAAGATACAGTAAGTGCTTCGAGTCTCCGCTCCAGGTTGGCGCGTCGGTGGCTTCGTGCGTGATCTGCCTTGCCGGACCTGTAGGAATGCCGTTCGCGTCCACTGGCCTGATCCAAAGAACACTTTCCACGACGAACGCCATGGACGCCTGATCGGGCGAATAAACCGGACCATCCTCTCCCCGCGTGCTCAGCGACTTAAAAGGTGCAACTTCGGAAAACGTCAGCGCGCCTGTTGCCACATCGGCGGACAGAATCTGACTGGTGCCTTCGCGGAAGCGCTTCGTATACGCTTTCACGGCTGCGATCGAAACGGTCTTTCCGTTGCCTCCCCAACTCGGTTTTCCAGGCTCAAACTGTGAAGGGATCAGTTTCTTCCGCTGACCTGTGGCGAGGTCGAGCGTATAAGTCGCTCCCGTCTGATCCTGGTAAGCCAGCGACTTGCTATCAGGCGACCACGCCGCGGCGAACTCGGCGGCATCGGGGGTCGAAGTTACGCGTTTTTCCGATTTCGTTGCGACATCCAGGATATAAATATCCTCAGTCCCTGCCTTATCGGATGAATAGGCGATCTTAGCGCCGTCGGGCGACCAGGCCGGATCTTCCTTGTAGTAAGTGTCGTGGGTAAGTGCCTGCGGCGCTTTCCCGATCTCCATGAGCCATAGCTGGTTCACGGCTTCAAAGACGATCTTCTTTCCGTCGGGCGCAAGAGCCGGTCCAACGATGCCTTTGACCTGGGTGGGCTGGCTCGAATCGAACTCGTACTTTTTCCCCTTGTAAGGCGGACGGTTGAGAGTCACCTGCGCCAGGAACGGAATCTCACGAGTCTCTCCGCCCTGTTTTGAAATGCAGATCTTTCCATTTGCCGCATACAGAATTTCATCCGGCGCCAGCCAGACGGGCGGAAACGGAAATACATCGTCTTTGTCTCCGGCCTGCATGGGGCCGGAGGCTCCCCCGGCGATCTTCAGCAAGCTTTTCGTCCCATCAAATTCGATGTAAGCCAGGTGCTTGCCATCCACGGCCCAGGCCGGTGAGTTGAGATGCGCTCCGTGGGGCGCAGTCACCACAGTCTTGCCCGCGCCCATTGCCGTGGACGACCGGATCGTGGTTCCATTGCTTCCCGCCCCGCTGACAAAAGTGATTTCACTGCCATCCGGGGACCACGCCGGCTCATATTCATCGTCTGCGCCGGAAGTCCACTGTGTCAGCTTGCCTGTTGCAACGTCCACGACCCAGATGTTGTAACTGCCCTTGAAAGCCCGGTCCGACGAAAACGCGATCTTCGTTCCATCGGGGGAGAAGCACGGGTCGCGATCATCGCCATGGCCGTCGGTGAGTTGTCTGACACCCGTGCCATTCGGCTTCATGGTCCAGATGTGGAACGTCCCTCCCGAATAGGACTCAAACGCCACTCGATCGCCTTTCGGCGACCAGTCAGGCCGCGCCGGGTCGAGGAGGGGATCGGTAAGCGCCTTCGCTGCGCCTCCCGTCATAGGAAGCGCCCACAACGTGCCCTGCAGGCAGAAAATGATGCTTTTGTGGTCGGGTGAAACGGTGGCGTCGATGTTCGTGCCCTCGTTGATCGTGACCGTTTTTCGGGGGCTCGCAGCGAGCGCGGGCCAACTGCTCAACACAATCATCAGGGTCGCAGCAAATCGATTCATAAAAGTCCGTCCCAACGTGGCAGTCTTTTTAGGAGCAAGCCGGACCACCGGCGAATCCTCGACGCGCGGGCACGAGTATAGAGCTCGGCCGCGGAAGCACAAAACGTAAAGACGCAAACGTGATAACGCGGGCGTCGGAAGCTGTGAAAGAAGCGTGTTTTGCCGTCGCGTTGTCGGGGTCCCGCAGGGGCGGGATGGTTGCTCCCGCTCTGGCGGGACGGCCACAAGGGCCGCCCCTACAACTCGGTTCTTTCACAGTTTCTCCGCTGCGGGGCTAAGTCCGAAGCACTGCATTTATCCGGGATTTCCATATTGCGTTTCCGGACAGGAAATCTTACACCAAACCGCCTCTGCTGGCGTCGGTTTTTCAGAAGTGTTTGATGCCGAGGAGCTTCCGGGATCGACGGAATGCCATTCCTGCCTCTGCGCTGCGAGCGACAAGCACGGAACTCTTCATTTTTCGAATGTCACAGTAATTCATCCCCCTAAGGCCCCTCAACAATTCCACTTGACAGCGACGGGCCATCTGTCATACTGTCATATGACAGAGAGCCACCTATGATACTCCAAATCAATTTCAAGTCCGGCATGCCGATCTACCTCCAGATCGTGGATCAGATCAAGGCCGCCGCCGCATCGGGGGCGCTGCGGCCGGGCGAGGCGCTGCCTTCAATCCGTCCGCTGTCTGAGGAGCTGCGCGTCAACCGCAACACCGTCGCCAAAGCTTATTCGGAATTGGAAAGCCTGGGCGTGATCGAGACGCTGCCGAGGCGGGGTTGCTACCTGAAAGAAAATCAATCGGCATTGCGTAAGGAAGTCCGGCGCAAGCTGCTGATCGAAGAGGTTGACCAAGCCATTGTGCAAGCACACCATTTGCAGGTGCCCCGCGATGAATTCCTCAAATTGATCCATGAACGATTGGACGTGCTGGACGACAAACGGCGCGCCCATGAAAATCCTAAGGAGGATTGACCGGCCATGAACTCTTTCGCTCCTGCCATTCAAATCGAGAATCTCACTTACGCTTACGGGCGCGCGGAGGCAGTCCACGACTTGAGCCTGAGCGTGCAGCCCGGTCGTTGTTACGCACTCTTCGGGCGCAACGGCGCGGGCAAGACGACCACCATGAAGTGCCTGCTCAATTTGCTCCGCCCGCGGCATGGGCAGGTGCGCGTGTTCGGTCTCGATCCGGCAAAGCACGAAGTGGAGGTGAAACGCAGCCTCTCTTACGTGCCGGACCAGGTTGCATTCTATCCGTGGATGAGCGTGCGCGAGACCCTCGATTACCTGGCATCATTTCGCGCGCACTGGAACCGGAAGATTGAGCAGGAGTTGTTGGAGCGCTTCCAGCTCGATCCGGGCCAGCGCACCGGAAGTCTCTCGAAGGGCCAGCGAACCCAGGTGGCGTTGATCGCCGCGGTCTGCCCGGAGACAGACTTGCTGGTGCTCGACGAGCCGACATCGGGCCTTGACCCTATCGTTCGCCGTGAGTTCATTGAGGCGGTGATCGGCGCGTACCAGCAAGGCATTCCGGGCCATCGCACGATTCTGGTTTCCACCCATCTCATCACCGAATTCGAGGGGTTGATTGACGAGTTCACGCTCATCGGTCGCGGGCGCGCCGTGCTGACGCTCGAGGCCGACCAAGCCCGCGAGCGTTATCAGAAAATCCGCGCACGCTTTGCCCAACCGCCGCCGGAACTCGACCTTAAAACGGCATTGCGCATACGCCGCGACGGCCGCGAACTGGAGTTGATCGTCAATGGCGCCGGCCCCGAATTGATGGAGCGTCTGCGACAACATCATCCCGAGTCGCTCTCCACGGAGTCGCTGACGCTCGAGGAAATCTTTGTCGCGACGCTGAAAGCGTAGGAGACGAGAATGAACGCTAAACGAATCCTCAAGGAAGCACGCCCGCTGTTTTGCGTGTCCGGAGTTACGGGCGCCGATCTGGAGAAACGGATTGTCCGTATCATGACCGAGCGGGTGGCAAACAAGCTGAGTTTCGGCAGAAAGCTGCTGTTGGTTGTTTTTGGCTTAGCACTCATAGCCGGACCTGTAGCGTTCGGTCTCGTGATCGGACCGCAAATCCGGGGGCTAGCGACGCAGGCGGCTGGTGCGCCGCGGGCTTCTTTTGAAGTAGCATCGATCAAATTGAATAAGTCGCGTACACCATTACCAGGCGCTCACCTTTTTAATGATAGGTTTAACGCGACAATGTCAGCGCGAGGGATGATCATGGTTGGATACAGCCCCAATATGCGCGGACTAAGCCCTGATCAACTTTCTGGAGGCCCGGACTGGATAAAGTCGGAGCTGTACGACATTGACGCGAAGGTGGATGACTCCTTGGTTGAGGGTGAATGGAAGAGGCTGTCGTTCGACCAACGGTGGAATCAAGTCATGCTGATGCTTCAGACCTTGCTTGCTGATCGGTTCAAGTTGAGGGTAAGGCACGAGACGAAGGAGCTTCCCGTTTATGCGCTAGTTTTGGCCAAGAATGGTCCGAAGTTTGCAGAAGATAACAGCCATCCCGAGATCGGGGCAATAAGTTACCGTGGTCGAGGGAAGCTCGAGGCGATATCCTGTGATTTCAGTTTGTTCGCTGGCATTCTTTCATTTCAGCCGGAGTTAGGGGGCCGAGTGGTTCTGGACAAAACGGGTCTTCATGGCCACTACAGCTTTACGTTCCAGTGGGCGCCGGAAAATCCATCTACTGGCGCCCAAGCGTCTGACAGTGCATCCTCGCCCGAGCCTTCAGGACCTTCACTCTTCACGGCACTCCAAGAGCAGCTTGGGCTGAAGCTGGCATCTACAAAGGCGTCGGTGGATGTTCTTGTCATCGATTACATCGAGAGGCCGTCGGAGAATTAGCGGCGGGAAGACTTAGTTCCCATTTGGAGGCTGACTGGTTGCAGCAAACCTCAGCTTGATGATGCCAGGTCAAACGCTGTCATCATGAGAGCAGATTTCATGAGGCTTCGGCTCACAACGCTGCATGGGAATGCGCGAAGCGCCTTGGAGTGCGGTAGCAGCAGCTACCGCCTTCCGCGCGTGGTCCATACGCCAATCCAGCATGAGCCAGAGGGAAAAAGGTGGTAGCTGCTGCTACCGCAGTCCAAGGTGCCTTCGGCACGGGAATACTTAGGAGACAAGAATGAACGCCACCCGAATCCTCAAGGAAGCACGCCCTCTGTTCTGGCCCTGGTGCGCCGTGGCCCTGTCGGGCGTGGTGCCGCTCGTTTACCCGCTTGCTTGGACCCCGCTTATTTATCTGATTGGGTTCTTCATCATCCCTGTGTTGGCTACTCTCTCGCTCGGCAACGAATTCCAACACCGAACGCTTTCTCTCCTGCTTTCTCAACCTGTCGGCAGGATGGAAATCTGGGGCGAGAAGTTGAGCGTTACCATCGTTGCGACCGTGTCGGCGGTTCTGGTTTTCTCCCTGGCCTTGCGGGCGACCTTATTTCGGCCGGACTGGAGGGTGTGGGCCTTTGGCGCAGCCTGGATCGTTGCCATCACCGCTTCGGCGACGTTTTGGACGCTTTTCACAAGATCAACGGTGGGCGGTGTCGCCCTGAACATTGGGGTCCAATCTTTCATCAGTTTTGTTGTTCCCTGAGCGAACTTGGCCGACTGGCTTCGCGCACGCGGATATCTCTCGCCGGGAAACCCCATCGTTCCTTCAACCGTTACCTTCGTCTTCCTGTGCTACGCCGGTGTAATGGTCTGGCTGGGCGGGCGAACGCTAGCGCGGTTTCAAGCGACGGGTGGCATGGACAGTGATGATCTGCTGATGGCGGGTCGGGACGTGATGCCTGGAGCAATTGCCGGCGGGTTTCGCTGCCGCCCCACCGGAGCGGTTCTGAACTTGATCCGCAAGGAACTACGTTTGCTGCGCCCGGTCTGGCTGATCAGCTTGCTGGCTGCCGTGGGCTGGGCTTGTCTCGCCCTGTTCGGGTTGCTGCATCAGCGAGGATCAACCAGGAATTTCGAAACCGCGGTGGTCATCGTCGGTGTGATCAGTACGTTGATGATAGCGATTCTCGCCGGAAGCACGTCACTGGGGGAAGAGAAAACGTCGGGGACGCACGCCTGGCATATGACCTTGCCCGTGTCGGCCTTCCGCCAGTGGCTCATCAAGCTGTTTATGGCCCTGTTCGCGGGATTCGTTGGCGCGGCGCTGCTCCCGATGTTGATCGCGGGCAGATTATTTGGATCGTCCCACATACTTGTGGATGTGCATTTGGGAATACGTTGGCTGCTCGTGGTTTTAATTCTGACCTTCGCTGCATTCTGGTGCGCGTGCGCCGTCAACGGGACAGTGGGCGCGGTGCTGTGGGTTTTTCCGGTGCTGATCGCCGTCGGCGCGGCCAATGTGTTCGGTGAACCGGCCGGCCATGAATTCGTAAAGGTTTTTGTTGCGAGGTTTGATCCCTTCGCCACTTTCAGATTCACCAACGCTGTTTCGCGGCTCGGTCCCAACGTATTGTTCAGACTTATCCACGCTGCGTCGGATAACATGACGGACAGCATACAAGCAGCATTCGTGCTAACAACAACGATATTGGTTCCGGCCCTGCTCTTCGCCGTCATCCAAAGTTACCGGCTGTTTCGCGCACAAATCCAGGACCGAGCTTTGTCTGTGGTCAGAAGTCTGCTGCCCGTGGCCATGATGGTATTTCTGTGCAGTTTTTCTTTTCTGGCTTTCTACACCTTCGTGGAGGACGCCACGGGACAAAAGAACATGCTGCTTTTTGGAACCAACTATGCGGTCGAGGAGATCCTACGCGCCCGAGCGAAAGCGAAAATCCTACCCAGCACAGCGAACGCTGATGCGGCGCATCCGCTGCAACTCACCGTGGATGATCTGGCCAAAGCAAACCCTTTACCTTTCCCCCTCTTTGAAAGCACGCCGCGCTACCTGCGCAACTCCCGCATCACGGTCACTCCCGACAGAGCTCATCCCAGTGGTTTCTACTGCGAGAAACCCCAACGGGGAGCGACTTGGTGTTATTATTCGGCCACCATCCATCTGGCTGACACGACTGATTTAACTATGTCATGGGAGCCCGACGCCCAGCGCAAGTTTGGCGCGCACTTTACAGTGCACGCCCACTGGCCAGGCGAGGCGGGGCAAGAGTTACTGTGGGGCCGGTGAATGCCCACCGCCCGGCCGTATTCGGCGACGGTCAAGTATATGCAATCGGTCGGGCCCCAGAGAGGACTGAGGACAGGAACATGATCAAGATGCTTGCGGTAATCCTCCTGACATGCGGCGGCGCTTCCCTGCTCGCCGCGCAAGCTCCCCCGGATGAACAAAATGTGTTGCTCAGGCGTTATCGCGAGGGAGAGAAGTTAACCTACCATATGAAAGGCAGCAACGAGGACTGGCACTATGAAATTCAGGCTGACGGAATCGTAAAGAAAGATTCCGCTGGAACTTACTTTGAGGAGTATGGCTGGTCAAACCTGATCTCCAACAGTCAGCGGGCCGCTCTCTCCCCGGCAAGTCTAGATTTTCGCCAGCAGCTTTCGCTCGATCCTCATCACAACCCCGCAGTCCCGAACCTCAGCCAGGTTGACTCCAGGCTTATCGGCCCCATCACTGATCTCATGACCTTCTATGTCGATTTGTGGCTAGCCACAAAGACAGGCAAGCTCGCCCATCCCGGAGATCACTTCCATTTCAAGAGCGGCGCCCGTAACTCGTGGGCGGATGGCGCTCACGTATTGATTGGTGAAGACGCGATCGATTTTGATCTGACGCTCAAGGACGTCAACCGGCCTGACAACACAGCCACCTTGGTTGTCCGTCATGTACCGCCCGAGAGGCCTGAAATCAGGCTCCCGGCAGACTGGATGCGCAAACCGGTAGCCGATACTGCCAACAACTGGGTTCAGGTGCAGAGAACCAAGAACGGAAAATATCTGGCAGCGGTGGGCAAAGAGACATTCGATGTGCAAATGAAACTGAGTCTGGCGAACGGGAAAATATTGTCTGGCAGCATGGACAACCCCGTGGAAACAATCGAGCGCGAATGTGAAGACGCCGCCCTTACCAAGTGCAGTGATCCGAGGCCTCATCCGATTAGAAGGCAAATCGAGATTTCTCTGGGACGTTAGCAAATTTTGTGTCGAGACTGGCCTTCAAAGTCATTCGCCAGAGACTGCTCTGGGCGATTAGTTGCCTGCCCGGTTACCATCTGGAAACCTACCGCACCGCTACTTCATGTTGGTGGTGAAACTGTCAAAGCACCCGGCCTTTCGGTGGTGACTCATTTTGGTTTTGTCCTTCTTGGGCACTGTGTCCTAAACTAATGGGGAATGGAAACTGATATGATATCGGACAGATTGAACTCCGTGAGGCAACTTCCGCTGCATTGGCCCCGAATCTACTTGTCCTTGGCCCTGACCACGCTTGCCACGCTCCTACTGGAATTGTCCCTCACTCGCATCTTCTCGGTGGTTTTCTTCTACCACTTCGCTTTTCTGGCGATCTCGATCGCCCTGTTCGGGCTCGGAGCAGGAGGTGTGTTTTCGTACGTGGTCGCCGGGTGGCGAGGCCATCTTTTCAGCCAGCTAGGATGGCTCAGCGCCATCAACAGCCTGCTGGTCGTCTTGATGCTAGCCTTGGTGCTGGCTAAGGATCTCACCAACTTGCAACTGGCCCTGGTGTATTTCGTGGTTGCCCTGCCCTTCTTCCTGTCCGGGACGATTGTTTCGCTGGCCATTTCCGAGACTATCCAAAAGGTGGATCGGGTGTACTTCTTCGATCTGATGGGCGCGGCGGCTGGGTGTTTGGTGCTGGTCCCGCTGTTGAACCATCTGGGCGGGCCGAACACTGTGATCGCGGCGGCGGTGCTGTTCGCCGCGGCGGCGGTCGTCTGGCATAGCATGGCGGGTTCCGGCTCAGGGCGCACAGCCTGCCTGGCACTGGCGCTCGGACTAATCGCGTTCCTTGTCTACAACACCACCCATAACCTGATCGATGTCACATACGCTAAACGACATAAGCTTGAGAGCGAGAGTTTCGTAAAGTGGAACAGCTTTTCGCGCGTTGGGGTGACCACGCAGGGATGCATCGTCATTGACGCGGATGCGACCACGTGGATTGCCGGATTCAACTTCGACAATCTTGCTACGCGCGACCGCGACATTCTTCTAAGGGCTGGGCCAGGGCTGCCTTATGTACTACGGCCCGGAGCGAAGACCTTGATCATCGGGCCAGGCGGCGGATACGATGTGGCGCGCTGCCTCGCCTCGGGCAGCAAAGACGTCACGGGTGTCGAGATCAACCCCATCATCGCCACCACCATCATGCGGGAGAGGTTCCTTGACCGGAGCCAAGGGATTTACTTGCGTCCGGAAGTTCACATCGTGGTGGAAGACGGGCGGAGTTTCGTGCGCCGCAGCCACGAGAAGTACCAGGTGTTGCAAGCCACCTTAGTGGACACCTGGGCATCGACGGCGGCCGGAGCTTTCGCGCTGGCAGAGAACAATCTCTACACTGTCGATGCGTTTCGCGACTACCTGGGCCACTTGACCGATGATGGGCTGATAGCCTTCACGCGATGGGCCTTCAACCCGCCGCGTGAATCGCTGCGGTTAGTGTCGCTAGCGATAGAGGCGCTGACCCAGATGGGCGAGCCGGAGCCGTGGCGGCACGTCATCGTGGCGCGTGAGGGAGGTACAGACACGGTGCTCATCTCACGCCAACCTTTCTCGGAGGCCGACGTGGCTCGCGCCCGTTCTGCCATGGCAACCTCCAACATTTCGACAGTTTACCTGCCTGGGGCCGCGGGCCATGGGCGCGGTTTCGAGTTCGCGGAGTTGCTTCGCAGCCCGAATGCGCTGGACTATGAGCGCAACTATCCGTTCGACATCACCCCCGTGACTGACAACCGGCCGTTCTTCTTCTACACGGTCCAGCCGCGCGACTTCTGGTTGTTCCTGACGACCGGATCGCGCGAGGCGATGGACTACAAGATCAACAAGGCTGTGCCGCTGCTGTTCGGGCTGATGGGAATCAGCGTGGTAGCGACGCTTGTGATCCTGCTGCTGCCCCCGATAGTGCTGGGCACACGACTGCCTCGCCAGAAGGGCTTGCTGGTGTTCCTCCTGTATTTTCTATTCATCGGCGCCGGCTACATTATGATTGAGGTGGCGCTGATCCAAAAATTCGTTCTCTTCCTTGGCCACCCCACTTATGCCCTGACGGTTGTGATCTTCTCGATGCTGATCTCGAGTGGACTGGGTAGCTACTTCAGTCGGTGGGTGCTGGGCGAAAGTAAGGTGCGTTGGGTGAAAGCCCTGGGCACGATTGCGATCCTGGTTGCGCTGCTGGGAATCATAGCTTCGTCTGTGCTACCCATAGCGGTAGGATTGCCGCTGTGGCTGAAAATTACTATCACGGTCCTGATGATTTCTCCTGCTGGATTTGCCATGGGGATGCCTTTTCCTACCGGGCTGAAGCGGCTGGAGGAGTGGCAAAAGCCATCGGTTCGGTGGGCGTGGTCGCTCAATGCCGCAGCCAGCGTGCTGGGCTCGGTGGGAGCCTTGCTGTGCGCCATTTACCTCGGATTGATGCAGACACTGTTCATTGGGGGCTTGCTCTACGGGGCGGCGCTGGTTATTGTCTTGCGCTTGGGGAGCCGGGCACGAGAAATGCCCATAGTCAACAAACCACTGACTGCGGCCCGCTCAATGATTCGCTGACGTCCCTATTTTTTAAGCTCACCCGGATGGCGAAGGCATTGGTCGGTTAGCAGTGAAGGCGTTCTGCGCGCGACTAAGTTCATAGAGACAGGGGTAAGGTGCTTGCGATGCTTCCGTGTTTGGTGGCTTGTTTATCCGCGTACATGCGAGCATCGGCTTCCGCGACATCCATGTCCGCCGTTTGGCTGGTCACGTGGAGGTACAAGCCCAGGCTGACGGAGATCGGCAAATCGCCCACGCGGTTGGCGCGGTCCCATCCGGCGACCTTGCGACGCACACGCTGCCGCACGATCTCCCCCCCTTCTTGGTCGGTTTCAGGGAGCAATACGAGGAACTCATCGCCGCCGTAGCGAACGACATAATCGGAGCCACGGACGCAGAATTTTAAGATGGCGGCAACCTGGGAGAGCACGGAGTCGCCGATGAGGTGCCCGTGACGATCGTTGACCTGCTTAAAATTGTTCAGGTCGCACATGAGGAACGCCAGCGAGCGGTTACTACGCTCGGCGTGGGAAATTTCGCGGGTCAGGAGATATTGCAGGAAGGCGCGAGCGAACACGTTGGTCACCGCGTCAACCTTGCTATTGGCTTGCTCTTCCTGCGAGGTCAAGTACTGCTGGATATTCGCCAGCCGAAGGCCGCGGATCTCAAAGTCCCGCCGAATGTGGAACAACGAAGCTAGCACCGTGCCCACCATGATGAGAAAAAGCACCTGCGGCGAGAGACTGACGTGCAAACCACCCCCATCCCAGAAAAGGTGGGGGAAAAAGAAAGTCAGAACTCCCAGCACAAGGACCACACCCGCAATGATGACCAGAGCCCAGAACTCCCTCTTCTGAGAGCCCAACCGCACAAGCTCCGACGCAATGCGCGCCTGCGGGCCAACTTGTTTGACATTCCCCGGATTACGCATGCGCTCCACCTAGAGCGCCGCTGCCGAGTGATTCTGCTGGCGGCGCAGGGAACCCCCAACCGGTGATTGCCCGGCAAGTGGGTGTTTCTCGGCCCACCGTGTCGTCCGTCCGTAGCGCCTTTGCCCAGGGCGGAGTGGACGCCCTTCGACATGACCCCGAACGCCAGCGCTCGCGCCGCAAGCTGAGGCCCGCCCTGGAGAAGCAGTTGATCGAGACGACGCTGCACACCCCCCGCCCCATGCCACCCACTGGAGCACCCGCACCTTGGCTCGGCAACTGGGAGTGTCCCACATGTCCGTTCACCGGGCTTGGCAACGCTACGATCTGCAACCCCATCGGGTGGAAAAATTCAAACTCTCCAACGACCCTCAGTTTGAGACCAAGGTGCGCGCGTGGTGGGACCGAGATGAATCCCCCGGATCGCGCCCTGGTGCTCTGCGTCGATGAAAAGAGCCAAATTCAGGCCCTGGACCGAACGGCGCCGATCCTGCCCCTGCGGCCAAAACACCTAGAACCCAAAAGAATGACGATAGGAGCTGGGTGCTTCCCTGCGTCCTTCATCCGAGTCCTTAAATGAAAAACTCCGCGAGAAGACCTTTAATTAGGTCCTCATCTATTAAGGCGAAAAACGAGGGGGAAATTTGCGCGGAAGGAAAATAATTGTTAGCGTAAATGCGCATTGCAGTCTTTGAGCAGGGCTTCGGCAAGGGCCGCCTTGTCAGGGTCGTCGCGCCGGCTTCCCGAGGCAACCACTTCCCGCCATCCATCAACCGCGCGCTGTGCGGCCGCCCGTGCCTCACTCCAGTTCCCGAAGGCCACCTCAACGGTTGCAAGGTTCTGGTACGCCGAGGCAACTGAACGGGTTACACGATACCGCTCAGAATCAGGCGCGGAAATCCGTTCCGCCCGCGCGATCGCTTTTCGCGCCATCTCGACGGCTCCGGGGTGATCGCCCTGATGGGCGAGGATCCCCGCAATGCTCTCCTCGCTGGCCAACGCTTGCGAGACCAAGCTGAGGTCGGAGGGGCTGCGGGCCAGCGCCTTCTCGGTAGCGGCAAGGGATTGCCGACTTTTGACCAGCGCCTCATCACTTCTTCCCAGGCCCTCCAGTCGTTTCCCCTCGTATTCCTCGACCAAGGCCAGGGTTCGCGCCTGGGAAATTGAGCTAGGGTCAGCCGCCACGAGCTTCTGGAGAATTCCGTCCGCCTCTTGAAGATTCGCCAAGGATTCCGCCCACTCATCCTTGGGGAGGTCCTACGATGCATGGAACACCAGGGCGTTGGCAAGATCATACTGCGCAAGCTGATCGTTGCGGTCAGCCTTCGCCAGATCGCGGGCGATGGCGAGTGCCTTCCCGTAGTATTCGCGCGCTCCCACCGTATCTCCGAGGTTCGGATAAAGCGGGCTCCCCAAGCCGCCGCCAAGGTTGCCGTAGGTGATCATCAAGCTGCGTCGCACCTGGACATCGGATGGGTTGCGAGCCAATACGCCTTCCCTCAGCGCCACAGCTTTCCGGTATCGCTCCATGGCTTCCCGCAGATTCCCCTGAATGTGCCACACCTTCGCCTCCTGGCTATAGGCCGTGCCGAGTTCAAGTTGAATGTCGGAGTTACTCGGGGAAACATGCAGCGCTCGTTCCGTGGCCTGCGTCTGGAGTTGTGAGAAGTGGAGAGCAGCGCTGGTATCGCTGTTTACCAGTGTCTTTACCATCACCGAGTACACCTGGCCCTCAGCGAGAAGGCATTGCGAGTCCTTGGGACACAATCGCGGGAGCCTCTGAGCCGCCGGCAGGATGTTACGCATCATCTGCAACGCCCGCGCTTCTTCACTCGTCCGGGCAAGCAATGTTGCCCAATTGACTTTCTCTTGCACCCACTGCAAAACGTAATCCGAACAATCGGGATCTTTAGCCAAAAGGGGTTCAATCAACGCAACGGATTTTTCGTAATTCGCCAACGCACCCTTGGTGTCACCCAGATTCGGCCGCAGGGGAAAACCCAGGATGTTCGCGACTTTAAAATAGGAGGCGCTCAACACGAACCGCAGGCCGTCGTCTTGGCCGGCATCTTTGGACAGGTCCTCCAGGAATCGGAGCGTCGTCACTACGATCTGACGCCGGGCCTCCGTTGCGCCGGGAAGTTTTTCGATGGCCGTGTGCACGTCGAAAAGCGAACTGTTTGCCAATTCCAGCATCTGGGCGAGGCGGCGTCGGGAGCGGTCCTGTTCAGCTCTGGCGACTTGGGTTTCGGCTTCTGCCCGGGCCCGTTCGCGCTCGGCAAGTTGCCTCTGCCCTTCGGCACGCGCACGCTCGGCCTCGGCAGACTGCCTCTGGGTTTCCGCAAAACTGCGGGAACTCTCGGCTCGGCGAGCCTGCCTATTCGCCAAAACAATCCCCCCGAGCAGGCTCAGGAAGATCAGGAAGGTCGCCGCCACGGCCAGGCTGTTGCGACGCACAAACTTGCGGGAGCGATATACCACCGAAGCCTGCCGGGCGAGGACGGGCCGGCCGTCCAGATAGCGCACGACATCGTCGGCAAACTGGTTCACCGATCCATAGCGGCGTTCGGGTTCCTTGCGCATCGCCATGAGAACGATATTGTCCAGATCGCCGTCTAGCCGGAGCGGTACGCCGGCGGCCCGGGCAACGGCGCTGGGGCGTGGGGTATCCGTTTGACAGACCACGCGCTCAATTTCCGAGGGGCTATGGGTAGCAATCCGCTGGGCCTGGCTCCCCGCCAGCAACTCAAAGAGAATGGCCCCCAAGGCATAAACGTCCGCCGCAGTGGTTATCGCCAAGCCCCGGATTTGCTCGGGGCTGGCGTACTCCGGAGTGAGGGGGCCCATCGCGGCAGAAGTGGAGGTGAGCCCGGGATCATTGCCGGGATCCAGCAGCTTGGCCACTCCGAAATCAAGGAGTTTGGGGATTCCCTCTGCGGACACAAAAATATTGCCGGGCTTGAGGTCACGATGGACTACCAGCCCACGGTGGGCATACGAGACGGCCTCGCAAACTCGCAAGAACAATCGTAAATGAAGTTCCAGATTGAGACCCTGCTCGCGGCAGTAGTAATCGATCGGCTGCCCTTGCACATACTCCATAACAAAAAACGGACGGCCATCAGGAGTTGTGCCCCCATCGATGAGATGAGCGATGTAAGGATGCTCGAGGCCCGCCAGAATCTGGCGCTCGTGGCGAAAACGCGCCAGCACTTCCGTGCTGTCCATGCCGCGCTTGACCACCTTGATGGCCACCGGCTTGCGGTATTGTTCGTCGTCGCGCTCACCCAGGTACACCGATCCCATGCCGCCACGCCCGATTTCCTTCAACAAGCGGTACGGTCCCATGCGCGTGCCGGCCAGCGGCGCATGGTCGTCGAGCAGCGCACTGACCTCGGACTCGATAGCCGCGGCGATGGCGGAGCCACCGGCGGCGTCAGCCCTGAGCAGGGACTCTACCTCAGCGCGCAACCCGGCATCCCCGTTGCAGACGCGCGCCAGGAACGCATCGCGCTCGGAGATAGGCAAATCGGCAGCCTCAAAGAAAATCTCCTGGATTCGGTCCCAGTTGTTGCTGGACACAGTCTCTCCTTCGAATCGATGAGCACCCCACTACTAAGGCGAAAAAGGCCGGAGAAATTTGCACCCATGTCAGGATTTTTCGTCAGGGGCGGCTTTCTGATCCAGCTCACGTTGCAACCATGCCTGGCCCACGCGGAGTTGACGCCGCACCTCGGTGACGGGAAGTTTCAGAACCTCGGCGGATTCCTCAGCGCTCATCCCTCCGAAGAAACGCATCTCGATCAACCGCGCCTTCAGGGAATCGTTGCGCGCCAATTGCTCCAGGGCCTCGTCAATGGCGATGATCGTTGAAGGCTGGCCGACGGGCATGCCGGCAGCCATTTCCAGGGACAATTTCGCCGCTCCACCACCATGTTTCTCCGCATTGCGAGTACGTGCGTGGTCGATCAGGATCCGGCGCATGACTCGCTCCGCTACGCCCATGAAGTGCGCACGGCTGCGATAATCGGGTTGCTCCTGCTTTATTAGCCGGACATAGGCCTCGTGCACCAAGGCGGTCGGTTGCAGCGTATGGCCAGAACGCTCGTGGCTCATGTAGCCCCGCGCAAGCCTCCGCAGTTCGGGGTAGATCAGAGGTATCAGACGGTCGAGTGCGCTCTTGTCCCCTGAGGGGAACTCATGTAGCAGAGCTGTGATGGGCTGCTCTTGCGGCAATCGCGACATACCATCAGGGATTTTCATGATCCCCTTTCCGCTAACCCAAAAGGTACTCCAGACCGCTACCCAATGCAACCGTGAGGGCGGATCATGGATAAGACCCGGGCCGCCGGCACAAATGGTGTCACGCGCCTACACTCCAATCCAGCGTGGTAATTGGGTAGCGATAACAAAGAAGGTCGAGACGCGGAGGATGGAGGCTTTCGGTCAGCGGGCTGTACTCGCCGTAGTTGAGGTTGCGTAGCAGTGACGAGTGTTTCAAACCGCTGATCATCTTATGAAGTAAATTGTGAAGTAGCTCGTTACGTCCGGCTGGTTGAGTTTTCCAGTCAGCCGGGCTGAGTTGGTGTGTTCGTTGACCTGAGTTTTAACCTGCCCCAAATCTTTGAGCGAGGCCAAAAGAAGCCAGAGTCCCTTACGACAGTCAACGTTCAGTTCCTTTACCTTGCTCAAATCCAAAGCGGAAATCGCTTGCTGGGCGCGTTCATCACGGGAATCTGCGATGCTGGCGATGGCGTCATGGGAGAAGTCCATGCTCAGCAAAACCAGCACTTTCGGGTTTCCAAGGAATCCCGAAAGCAAGCCTCGCAACTCCTTCAGCCGGTTTTCTTGCGCGTTGACGTCCACCAGAAGGGGTACGAGGCGGCTGTAGGGAAAATAGTATTTCAAGAACGGAACGAGCACCCCCACGGAATGCTCTCCCGTGAAGGCTTCTGGGTCTTCCGGCAAGCTGGTCGCGGCCTCGATCCGCTGAACGATGCTCCGGTCTGTTTCCGCGATACCGAAAGGGGTCTTCCAAGGCAGTGATGAGAGACTGATGTTTGCCGTACCATGGTGGAAGTGATTGGGGCCAATCAGGATAATGGTTTCCGGCGAAGTCTCGGCGCGCAGCTTCTCAAAGAACCTCACCATCAGGCCACTGGCCAGAAAATGATGAGTCACAATACCCGCTCGAATCCGCTGGCCCGATAACAGGGGAGGCGGGACAACCAGGCGCGATTTTTGGATGGCATCGAGATAAGGCTGGGGATTATCGCTCCACCATGAGTAGTGGCACGTTCGAGTCCACGCAGGGGTAGCGAGCAAACAGAGGAGGATTGCGCCTTGACAACGGAGCCTCAAGGCGCTTCGCCCGCATTTTTCGAGAATGTGGAATACCAATCTGGCGGTATGATGCCTTGCTCTTTTCTTATCTTCTCATCGCCTCCATATATAATTGTTTTCCACTCCGAATCACTAAAGCGCCGCCTCGAAATAAACTCGAACCAGGAGTAAACATAACCCACGGTCAGCCGGGTTCCTCCGAAGGCGTCCTTGATCACGACGATCATTCTCTGGGGCGTGCCAATCCCTTCTTCCAACACCCGGCCGCTTACACTATCCGTCGCGACATCGGTGGCCAAAGCCATTTGCAAAAGGGATCGGTCCTTGATGGTATCCGCGCCCCGAGGTAGTAGCAGTGAACGGTCAAAACTCAACCGAAGTCTTCTGATCCACTCGTAGTCTCTGGGGGTGATGAGCTCGCCAGTATTTTCCTTTTGTGCAATTTCTTCCGCCCGATGTGCAAGCCCCCTAAAGAGCGTGAATTTATCCGCATATTCCTCCGGGATAAAGCCCGAGTTCTTGAGCGCCTCCAGCATCTGGTCAATCGACGCGGTCAGTTGATGGAAGAAAACCGGATTGGGTTCGACGTATCCTTTGGGCCCCGGCGGAATGTAAGGGGGAATCTCGAATTCCTCACCCCCACCCATCTCCGCGGCCGACTGCTCCGCATAAAGGATGGTGTCGTGCTTCAGCTCTGTCCACGAAGCGAGGCCAGTGTTCAAGTTCTTGTACTGCCAGGGCTCCCCCAAAACGAAAGCTTGTTTGCTGGAGGTTGGCTGGAACAGGGTTTTCAGGCCGTACAGATATTGCTCGTAGAAAGTCGACCGCTTGCCCAATTGCTCTTCCATGGCTCCCTTGAGCTTGGCAATCTGGCTGTCATAATTGGGCCACTGGTGTTCCTTTTGCTCCTTCTGCTGTAAATCCGTTGCCGCCTTCGAACCGAACAGGACCATCACGTCAAGCGCGGAGGGAAGATTGCGCGGACTTTGATCGTCGCCCACACTGGGGGAGGTCAACTGATTCAGAATGAAAGCATCGAGCACATAGCGCTGGCCCAAGAACTTGAATCCCGCTGTTTCGTGCAGGCGCTGCTCTTGGGTTAATCCGGTTCCGGTCTGCGTGGAAACGATTTGTGGCGTAGGGAGGTCGCTCCAAGCTGTTCGTTGGAATGCAGCAAGGCGGTCGTCCAGATTCGCACTGAGCTCGTGGAAACCGGGAACCTCCGTGCCGAAGACTTTCCGATTTACGGAGCGGTACCCTGCCAGCGTGTATTTGTCCTGTCGGCCAATGAGATAAGTGACCAGCACATCTATATTGTCGAACCTACTGCTTTCATGGGCTCCTTCCACTAAGTGCGGAAGCAAGCTTGCGGCTAGGGTTTGGGTCTTGTCGGAGAGGAGAAAATTGTGGCGGCCGTACCACATCATGCCGCGAAAGTATCTTCGCAATGCCTCGCTCTTGGCATAGTGTCCACGTATCTTATATTGCGTGAAGTCCTCTTTGCCGAGCCCCCAGAAGTTCTGGGCAGAGGGCAATTCGCCTTCCCCCGAATTGATACGCGGGACCAAAGCCTCCGTTTGTGAACCAATAGCCGTGGGAACAGCGAACGAAGGGTCAAGCACCTTGGCGGCCACCGAAAAATAGAGCAGATCATAAAGTAATGCCTCGCGAATAGCGGGCATGTTGAGAGGCGCCCCCTTGACCTCATCCTCCGAAGTCTTGGCGAGTGCTTTGGAGAGGTTCGTAACCGCTGGCAGGAACTTCTTCTCCTCGATGTCCTGGAGCATCCGATCAAAGATCAAATGATAGGCGTGAAGGAATAGATCGGTAGTTACGAAGACCTGCTCGCCGGAGGATGAGTCTGAATCGTAATACAAATCTGCCATATCATCGACGTCGATTTCCTTGGGCGCGGGCATTCCCTCGATGTAGAACCCGTTCCGGGACAGCTTTTGCCGGTCCGCTTCAGAAAAACTCAATTTCGAGCTGCGAATGCGCCTCGGGACTTCTTCCTCGGTGACCGCCGACTGATTGACGGAGGCGAAAACCAATGGCTTCACTTCGCTCCCCGGAATGAAACCGTAGCGCGGCCGCTCGGAAGCGTTGAAGCGCGCTTTGATCCAACTCCGCCCTTGGAAATTGAGCTGGCCGACGGCGTCCACGACTTCTCCTTGTAAGATCGTCAAGACCGCCGGACTGGCAGGGTCGGGCACCACGTGAACCGAAGTGGTTTCCGTTACCGCCATGTACCGGTCACTCTCGGGGCGGTCAAGCGCTGGCTGAAGCCATAGCTTGCGGGCGTCAACGTACCCTTTGGCCTCCTTGCCCCCGATGATGGCGCGGATAGCAATAACTTCAGGTTGCGCAGGGTCGTATTTCCCCTTCACCGTTTCACCGTAGTAGACGTAGGGAGGCATCTCCATCAGGTCACTGTCACGAAGCTTTGCATACGAAAGGCTCTCTTCGGGCACCTTTTCGTTAGGTTTCTTTCGAAAGAAATCCACTTGGTAGGAGACGACGTAGTTCCGTTCACGGCCCGCCGATTCTGCGCTTCCTCCGGGGATAAGACTTCCCAGGAAGTCGGCGACTTTTTCCGTCACCTCCTCGGGATTCACCTGCGCCACGTCCGCAGGCTTTGCTGATGAACGGGTTCCCGTCGGGGCGGAAAATGGGTTCGTCGAACTTGCTGTGGCTGGCTTTGTTTTCCTCTTCCCGAAATAGTAAGTGCCAGCCGCTACCAAGAAAACAAGAAAGCCGACGAGGACATAGATAGTTTTCCGGTATTTCATTGTCCGACCCTCCGTATTGCAAGGATATGAATCCGGCCAGCAAATGGCTTGCCAAGCCGTGCTTCCATGTCAGCACAACTTGTAGGATTTCTGTTTCCGACGGCCATTTAAGCTCGGAATTTCCATTTTAGCGTTTCGGAGCTGGCAAGTGTACACCCGTTTGCCCCAGGTTTGTGTCCGCTACCGCAGGTTGCCCGCGGGGTAGACCCCGCAACCGGCAGGCAAAAAACTGGGGAAGCAAGCAGGGTGGTGGCGAGGTGTCCGAGAAATCGCACGGGAAACGGGTCAAAGGCGCCGGATGACTCCATCCCGAAGGCGCACACCCGGCTGCCAGACGGCGCGCTGGCGCCTGGAGTGCGGAATTGCGGTTGCGCACGAGCCGGTGGGTGTATACTGCTGGCGTTTAGGATGCCAAAATGGAAATCCTGATAAACAGCGATCAATAGAGACCAAAGAAATATTTCAATAGGAGGGACTTCACCATGCCAGGTACCGCTGTCATTATTATAGTCGTAGCTGTATTCCTTGTAATCTGGCTGCTGGGGCAATCCGTTCGTACCGTAAGGCCGACCAGTCGAGGTTTAATCGAACGGTTTGGCAAATACAACCGTTTTGCTAACCCGGGTATTATCTTTCTGATTCCGTTTATCGAGCACCTGGTTCGAGTAAATATTACAGAAAATATGATAGATGCCGGACTGCAAGAGATTATCACCAGCGATAGTCTGAATGCCCAGGTTGATGCCCAGGTTTACTTTAAGGTACGTTCTGATGAAGAGGATGTTAAAGCATCCCAATATAATGTGTTCAACTATATGCTGCAGATCGTGGCACTGGCGCGAACAACACTAAGAAACATCATCGGCACTATGACATTAAAAGATGCCAACAGCGAGCGCGGTAAAATCAATAGCGCACTGTATAATAACCTTTCCACGGAGACCAAGAGCTGGGGGCTTGAGATTGTTCGCACCGAACTTAAGGAAATCAATCCTCCCACTGACGTCCAAGAGACAATGAACAAAGTGGTTAAAGCCAGTAACGAAAAGATTGCTGCGATTGACTTTGCGACGGCTCGTGAAACTCAGGCAGACGGCGAAAGACGCGCTGCTATCAAGGTGGCTGAGGGACAAAGGCAGGCCGCAATCCTGCAAGCTGAAGGTCAGAAGCAGGCCAAGGTACTGGTAGCTGATGGTGAAGCTCAGGCTATTAAGCTCGTGAATGAAGCGGCCGACCTTTATTTCAAAGGTAATGCGCAACTGCTTCGGCAACTACAGGCGGTAGAAACATCGCTCACCAACAATTCCAAAATCGTTGTGCCTACAGGTTCTTCACTGGTCAATGTTATCGGAGGTCTGGCGGGCATCGACACTCTTCCGCCGGCAAAGAAGTAATTCGATTTACTACGTGTTGTAAAGGAAACCGTCAGTCGAGCCGGCCCACAAGAAGGTAAAGGCGCCCGGCAAACGATTTCCTTATCCTGAGTTCGACCATTCTGAGGTTGCTTGCGAGGCTACTTGCACCACGCGGTCACCGACCTTGATGGCGCCTCCGATGAGGATCTGAGCCCGCAAGCCACCACGGTGGGTGAGTCCTCGGATCACGTCACTGTGCGTCAGCCGTTCAAGGTGCGCGCAGGGTTCGCACAGCCTGAGACCCCGCAGGATGGCCTCGCCTACTTGAAACTCGCGGCCCACCAAATGGTTGAGCGCGACGCCGCGTGTCACAATGTTACGACGTGCCTCGGCGGGCATGAGCGCAACGCCGTAATCACGTTCCAGCGCTTCCAGCGCCTCGATCTCGATGAGCGTGACCTCGTAGTCAGGTTGGGGCTTCCAGAAGGTGCCGAGTCCAAAGAAGTACCGGTCTCCTTCGAGTCCCCTTGCGGCGACGGCCCGCACTTGTTGTACAGTTGACATCGCAGTTGCCGCTCCTGGAGCAATGTGTATCGAGGCGACGCTACCTTGACCCATCTCCGTTGAACTCCCTCGCTCTGCTGGACCTGTCATTGAGGAACCAATCGACTCCTGTGGGGCTCTCAGGGCAGAATATTTCCGAGAACAAAATCTGGGGCAGGCCTGTCCTGGAAGTGATGGTGCAAGCAGGCCTGCCCCCACATGTCGGGCCGTCCAACGGTGCTTACTTCCCGCTCTCCATCACCGGGAGGCGTTGAGGCGCCTGAACGATCATTTGCCGCGCCGCCTTGGGCACCGAGAAATTGATGGTTATGCCCACGGGGGCCAGCCGCAGGGCACGGATGGTGTAGTTTCCACCAGTGTTGACAAGGAGCAGTTCGCTACGGTCCAGAGTCTGCTGGTCGGTGTAGCCTTGGGGCAGAACAGCGCCCTCGTTTTTGCTGGTCTCCCCCTCGAAGCTCGTGATCAGGCGCGCAGACCCACTCGAGTCGACGCTGAACGAGTAGTTACCGGGGGGCAGAACCGCCTGTCCCCATCGGGCCTCAAACGGCAGAGTGAATGTTCCATTGACCACCTCTGCGTTAGCCAAAGCAGCGCTGGAGCAGATCACCAGTGCCGCAAGCCCCAGTATGCGGGGCAGCCCGTAAATTCGAGTCGATTTCATGATCCACCTCCTGAGTAAAGTCGCGATTTGTGGAGCAGCCTTTTTTCTGCTCTCACTTGTGTCATACGCCCCAGCGAATACCTAGGTTACCTGTTCATTTGCAGTTCAACAGCAGTTCACCAACAGCCCATCGACGCCGCAATAGGCCTGCGCTGGGCAAGGTTCGTGGCGGAGGTGGAAGCGTTTGACCTATCAGGGATTTAGACCCAGTACTGAGGAATAGTGTCGGAGAAATCGGTCGGAAAAGCACCAGTTTCGGCCTTGGGATTCTCCGCCCAGGCAAAACTGAACCCTCCCCTGGTCCGTGGAGGCACCCAGCACTGACAACTCGACTGGACCTTGCATTCGCAGCAGGCCGGGTGTAGGCTGCCTCTCAGCTCGAAAATGAAGACGTAAATCCGTGCAAAATAGTGGAGGGGGTGTCGCGCGAACAGGAGACGGGTCTACCTGCTGGCCCTAATGTTCCTCGCCGCCCTTGCTTGCTCGGTGGAAATGTACGGCCAGGTTGAGGCCACAGGCGCGAGGTCTTTTGATATCCGCTGACCGTTGTTTCAAAGACTCGCTCTTCTGGAATGCCTGAGAAGAAGCATCACTCCTGGTAAAGCGTGCCCCGCTTGGGCTGCGGCGGTCTCGCGCATACGCACACTTTCCCGGGTCATGGCCCGGAGCTGAAAGTTGAGATTTGCCACAGCGGATTAGTTGACGCTACGACATTTCGAAATACGCCGGGACCGTGCGTGGCGATGGGGCACTAGCTGTCAAGGCCTGGCTGGACGATTGGCGTTCGCGTTTGCTACATTAGCTATGCGAACGGCGCACCCATAGCGCCGAAACCCAAGACGGAGGATGCATTTCTATGTCGAAACAAGACGAAGCCGGTCTCATCCTGAAGCTTTATGAGCTGCGCAGGGAAGACACGATGCGCAAAGCGCGAGACTAGTATTTTCGGGATTTCAATCCGCAATCCATAGCGGACTTCACCGATGCGATGTTTGGTGAGCACAGCGCTCATTTGCGGATGGTGGTGAGCTATTGGGACATGGCCGCGGGGCTCGTCAATGATGGAGCCATTCGCTTGGACCTTTTTCAAGCACCAATGGTGAGCACGTCGGCGTGCTCTCCAAAATCGAGCCGTTGCTTGGCGAGATCCGCAGTGCATTTGCACCCCAATTCGCGGTCAACCTCGAGAAGTTGATTGACGCGACACCCGATGGCCGGAATCAAACCGCAAAAGCCCGCGAACGCATGAAAGCTATCCGCGATCGGATTGCAGCGAAGCAAGCGAAGACCGCCCAGCAGGTTGGACCCGAGGATTGGGAAGCCACATTTCAGGCGAACTGGAACACGTCGGAGCAAAGGTTGGGGCGGCAGACGTCCGCGATCCTCAAACATCCCTCGGGGACCGAATCATCTTCTGGGGAACTGCCGTATCCGTGAAAGAGGAGGTGGATGCCCTGGGCGAGGAGGTGTGCCAGCGCTTTGGCCGGACCGCCATCACGGCGCCCAATGCGGCGATTGGAGGCGGGGCCGCGGCGGAAAATAAGACCTTACTGCCTCTGTCCTTTCATTCATCGCCAGTCCGGCTTGCGTTTCCTATTGTTCAATGCCCATTTCGGTCAAACCTTGAAAATAATTCGCTTCTTGTACATGACCGTCAATATGCCCAGCCACAGTGCCGTCCAAGCAACCGCATACAGCTCCAATCCATTAACCGGGCCGACCCAAGAAGCGAATAATTTGTAAATCAAGCTGGTCAAGGTAACCCTTGAGCCGTCTGCCAGAGTGAGCTTGATCAGTTCCAGGTTAATCAAGGAAGTGGTGGTGCCAGCCACTACCCAGAGGAAAAGAGAATTGACCCCGACGATGACGAAGGGCTTCGTCAGCCAGGTAATCTTAAGGAACATCCGCCAGATAGTAGCAGCACGTCAGGATGACCAGAGCCATCCCCCCACACATGAAAACCACGAGCGAACTGGTCCATAGGCTCTGGTTAATGGGAAACCACACGCTCCAAACCGAACCCAACAGGAGTCCCACAATTCCCTCCCGGAGAAAGGAGCGGACTTTTTCCATCGCCGAGCGAGACGAGCGGGAATACACTCCAGCCAGAACACCAATCAGCATGTTGGCCACCGCCGGAAACGTGCCCAACAGACCTTTCGACTCCCCTATTGCGCTCTGTAGATGCCTGGGCATGACATGGAGGTCAATGAACTGCACCCAGTTACCGTCTCTTCCCAGCACACCCGCACCGTGGCCGGGGACTGGAACGAACTTCAAGAGGATAAAATAAAGCACCAGGATGGCCGCGGCGGTAATCGCCAGCCCCCAGTTATTGAGCTTTAGATACAGAATCGAGGCGAAGGAATTGACCAGGGCAATTCTTTGCAGCGCGTTGAAAATGCGGATATTCGCGAGATGGTACCGGGGAAGGCCGTCCATGTAATTGTAATACCCGTTCATAAAAACACCGATGGCGAACAGAATCACCGTCCGCTGCAGGATATGGGCTACGAGCTTTCCTTTTGAATCCCCTCGAGCCAGCCGCCCTGCAAAGGAATACGGCATCGCGACGCCGACAATGAAAATGAAGAATGGGAAGATCAGATCCGCAATCGACCAGCCGTCCCATCGGGCATGCGTAAGCAGCGCGTAGGTAAAGTTGTGGTCACCGGGCATGTTGACCAGGGTCATGGCGACAAGCGTCATGCCGCGAAAGATGTCCAATGCGAGCAACCGCTCTTTGGGGCGCACGAGCGGGGGTGGGGTATTTTCACTGGTGGCCGCTACTTCAGGGGTTATTGGGCTGCTCATTGTTCATTCCTGTTGAAGGGACAACCGTCAAGATGACACGCACTCGATCTTGATAAACCGGAATCGACCTCTTGGCTCGCGCCACAGGAAAGTATACTTTCATTCGCGTCCAAGGCAGCCCCAATTTTTTCTTCGCATGGCGCCATCGCCTCCGAACTACCCATCCCAAAGTCCTGCAAACCCGTTCTCTCCGCTTCTGAAACCGGACTCTTCAGGCACCGCGCCCTTCGGTGTCTTTCGCGGGATCGATTTCTTGGACGGCTGCGGGCGCTTGACCCAGACCACGAGAACCGCTAGGCTCGGTCCGACACATTGAAAGCGGAAATCAGCCATAAACTGGAGATCCCAGGCAACGAGGAAAGAACAAGCCATGTCGAACATAAATTCAAAGCGCATTAATCCCCTACCGGGACCTTTGGATCGCCAGGGCGTTTTTGAAACTCAGCGCAATCAGCACGACTCTGCCACTCGCCACGCCGCCCAGGGCTGCTGTCGGCAGCGGCGCACCGTCGTCGGGGGCAGAACGGCCCGATGCGGCCCAACGCGAATTGCTTCCTGCCATTCCCAAGCCTGCGGATCTGGCGAGCGACCGGCTCGTCCACCATGTTCGCCGATATCTTCAACCCCCCCGCTGCGCAAAACGAGTCGGGCTATCTTCAGGCTACGAAGTCGGTCTCGGGAATCACCGCCATGGGCTTTCCACCTTTAGGCTGCTGCGGTGTTCCGGAGACGCCCTTCAGCCCCGGCAACCTCGTGACGTGTGAGACTTTTTTGAACGGACGAATCTTTGACCTCATATCCCGCTCCCGCCGGAGAAATTTCCTTCACCTGGTATCCCCACCACATTGTTCGAGAGACCGTAGTTCAAGGCATCCGATTCACAACCCAGACCTTCCTGCCTTCCAGGCAGCGAGCCGCCGCTGAATTGATCGCAGTAAAAAACGAGAGTCAGGTGCGACGCGACATTTCACTGGGCTTCGACCTGCGGGCCGGCGTGACAGTGAAACGCGAAAAACCCTGGTTCATAAACTCCTCGGCGGAGGTGGACAACAAGCTCACGCCCAGCCTGTCCCACGGTTGCGTGATCTTCGAGGCCCAGCACAGCCGGGCGGTCTCTGTCCAGGGCGTCTCTCCCCGCCCGGCCCGCATCGAGCAGGGGCGCAAGTTGGTCCACGAATTCTCTCTGAATCCGGGAGAAACGCGGATGTTCCATTACCTCAACCTCATCGGGGAAGACAAGGACGCGACCCTGGACGCCTACGATCGACAGCAAGCCGACTTTGAACGCTTGCTCGTCGAGAATGAAGACAGACGATGCGCCGGAATCCTCCGGTCAGCCTTCACGCCGGGAAACTCGGAATTCTCGGGACACCTCCCTGAACTCATCACTTGCAGCCCTGAGCTCTGGAGGATTTACTACGTGGGTCTTACCAATATTCTGATCAATCGACGAGTGTCAGGAAAACTCCCTCTATGGTCCGACTTACGTCACCATCCCTCGTGTTTGCCCTCACCCCTGAGCCACGTTACCGGGACGCCATGTTTCGCAACGTCGCTCAGCCTTTCGCTGCTCGATCCCCAGGCGCTACGCCGGCTGCTACGAAAACTGGCTCCTACAGGACATGCATTAACATTTGGCCACGGATTATCTTACGGGTCAAGGCGTAGGCCCCTGGTACGCCGTCAATGACATGGGCATCTTGCGCTGTGCGCACGCTTACCTGCGCGTGACCGGAGACTTCGCCTGGCTCGAAAAAACTATCGAGGGCAAAACGGCGCTTGAGCACCTGGTG
>CAWHWE010000069.1:0-7802 GCA_963832915.1 uncultured Acidobacteriota bacterium | reverse complement strand
CTACAAACCAGATCCAGGGATAAATCGGAATAACCGCCGCCGAGCCCTACCCGACCCGTCAGACTGACGTTGGCACCGGTCGTTTTATCATGGCCCGGCCATTTTGGTAACTAAAAGCTTACCCACCATTCCGTTGCTTTCTCGTAGGGTCGGAGAGGGGTCGGACCAAAAAACTGGTGTTATGTGAACAAATATAAATCGGCTTTGATATACCTTCCCAAGGTGTTCGCTCAGCAGGGCGAGCAATTCCTCGCGGTCAAAGCCGGCGTGGGCGCCTGCTTCGTTCCTGAAACGGCCCAGGAGCCGCGCCCGCCAGTCCGTTAGGTTCCAGGTGACCTTCTGCCACAGCGTGGCGTCGAAAGAGCCTAGGTAGCCCAGGACGCGCGTACGGTTCGGCACTCCGGCGTAAAAGGGCGCCCCGGGGCGGAGCACGCGCCGCACCTCCGCGAGGGCGACACGGGGCTCACGGACGTGTTCGAGCAAGTGAAACGCGGCGGCAAAATCGAAGGCAGCCGCCGGAAAAGGCAGCCGCATTGCGTCGCCGCGCACCACGCAACCCTCGGCGCGTGACAGCGGCGAGAACCGCGAGTTCAGGTCCACTCCCACCACGCCCCCGCTATGGAACACCCGCCGGAGATACACGACCTCGTCGCCGTTTCCGCAGCCCAGAATCAGGCCTCGGCAGTCGCCCCGCCCCCCGAGTAAGGGCTCGAGCCGCCGGCGGCAATGCTCCACCATCGCGGCCACCGGGACAGCCTTTGGATCGCTCATCAGCCTTTGCCGCCCTTCCCCTCTTCGCAAGCATCGCCGACTGCACTTAGTTTTCCAGTTTTCGGACGGAGTCTTGCGGGCGGCTCACGCGAATTGGTCAAGGCCGTGGTCGCACAGGCTCGCGTGCCCAGGACCTTGCTCAACCCAGCCTCCTTGCGACGTAAGTGCTGTTCGCATACGTTTTACGCAGGATTTGAATCCACGTAAAGACTGGCAAGAGAGCCCGGTCCAGAACTGTCAAGGGTTGAGCGACGGCGTATTTCAGGGTCGAAAAGATGCCAGGTTTAAGATTGTAACGCTTGAAGAACTCAGGCCGCGCCATAGGAATATCAGCGTACGTGAAGGGCCGCCTCCACAGCCTTATCTTAATCTGGTAATACAGCCAGTTGCAAGATGGCTGCACAAAGATATCCCGTCCAAAGTGGGCTTCTTCCAACACGAATCCCGTTTCTTCCAAATACCTTCGTACCGTCTTTTCCGAAAAGAAATAGAGATGACGCGGGACGTCTTCAAGAAACAGGCGCCGTGAGGCAAGACTGTTAAAATTCGGCACCTGAAAAACAAAAAGCCCCCCGGCTTTGGTCACCTCGGAAGCCTTGCGAAAATAGGCCATGGGGTCGTGCACGTGTTCCAGGACCGCCCAGGCGGTTACGGCGTCGTAGGCGGGCTGGTGGACGGGAATATCAGGAAGCTGCTGGGGATAAACCTTGAAGTCGGTGATGGGTTGGGAGGAGGCTGAGACTTCCACACCTTCGGCATGCCAGCCCCGCGCCATCATGAATCTTGGGAAATCTCCGTTCGCGCAACCCACGTCCAGCAAGCTCTTGGGCCCCGGCTTTCTCTCGATTTGTCTCAAGTATCTCGCTTCACGCGCATACCGCCCCAGATGGTAGGCGCGATTCTGTGCGAACCCCTCTTCATAATATTCTTTAGGATAATATTTCCCCATGTCTTGAAATCGGGGGCGCGGATTCACAAAACCCAGGCCGCATTGGTTGCATTCCACAACGGTGAAAATTCCGGCTTGAAAGCCCCGCCGGTCAGGCATCTGGTAGAGGGCGGTGTGACGTGTCGAGCCGCAGAGGTTACAGGCTACTGTTTCCATGGACCTCCTCGGGTCTGTCCAATCGCCGCAACGACATGGCAATGGAAGCGTAAATCAACGCGCAGGAAACCAGGTACACGAACGATGTGGAGAGGGCTATCCCGGCCACACCGGCGTACCTCATCAGGATCAGATTGAAAATTATATTGAGGACCATGTTCACCCCGGCAATCACCATGAGAACCGAGTTTCTCTTCAAGGCGCTGACCAACCGCACTCCGAGACTGGCAAGAATGTAGAAAGGGATCTGGAGCGAAAGGAAGGCCTGAACGCGGCTGACGATGTTTGTATCCACCGCCGTGAAGGCCCCGCGCTGAAAGAGAATCTTGATTAAAGGGTGAGAAAACACTACGAGACCCAGTGTGATGGGGACCGTTACCAGGACAATGGATCGGGAATAGGTCTTCAAAGTCTGGCGGCAGCCGCTCCAATCCTGCTTCGCCACCATCTGCGAAAAATAGGGAAGCGCCGCCGTACTTAGAGGTGTAGCCCCGACCACGATGAAGAGGCTGACGACCTTTCGCGCATAATTCAAAGCCGCCACACTGCCGGGCTGCAACATGGCGGCCATGGATTGATCGACCAGCTCGGTGCTGCCCATCAGCATCGCGCCGGCCAGCATGGGAACGTACTGGCCAATGACCTTGCGCAGGCCTGGATCCCAGCCATACCAACGGGGCTCGAGCCTAACCCCTCGTTCTCTCAACAACCAGCCCAACACGGCGGCCTGGATCGCTACCCCCGTCACTGTCCCGACAGCCAAGGTAAAGACGCCCCAGGCCCTACCCAGCAGCAACAGGAAAGCAATTATGGAAAGCGGAGTCAGTATGCCTGATAAGGCGGGCAGACCAAAGTGTTCTCCTGCATTCAGGACGGCGGTCCAGGCCACCGCCAGTCCGCTTAAGGCAATAAATGGCAAAAGGGCGTAAAGAAGCCGCCGGGTGAGCATCAACTTTGCCGGACTGAAACCTGACCCCAAAAGAGGGAGAAAATGGGAAGCGAGGA
Source organism: uncultured Acidobacteriota bacterium (assembly GCA_963832915.1). Taxonomy (GTDB): domain Bacteria; phylum Acidobacteriota; class Terriglobia; order UBA7540; family UBA7540; genus CAVROP01. Next base: position 4,921 of record CAWHWE010000069.1, on the reverse strand, counting down.
TGCCGACTAATATGGAAACTCCCACCAGCAGGCCCAGACTAACGACCATAACGCCGGAAAAGAGTCTTTGAGCCGCTTCGTTCCCCTCCCTCTCGCGAACCTCGATGAAAGTTGGGATCATGGCCGAGTTGAAAGATCCCGCCACCAGGTTCACCAGGAAGGAGGGCAGGAGGAAGGCGATCAGGAATGCATCCAGCGCGTCGCCCCGGCCGAACCAGTGCGCCACCACCAACTCTTTTGCCGTGGATCCGAGGCCGGCAATCGCAGCGCACGCGGCGACGCTGAAAGCCGCATTAAAGATCTTGCGGCCAGGAGTCAACAGCACCGGGGCCTGAGGCCGTCGAGAGGTCAGTTTCATGCCGTTCGGTGTAACGGGTGTCTTCATCCCATGAAAGATGCACCGGAGTGCCGGGAGGAGGAACCGTCCTTTGCCTCGCCTCCTCGCGCTCCATCGTATCACGGCCATATCATGCAGGGGAAACGCGCGTGTGGGCGGATAGTGGCCGTAGGCATTGTTGCAGTGGGAAAAGCAAAGAGTTATAATCTGTTTCCTTGAAGAATCGCGATGCCCAAAGCCGGGATCACTCCTCACACGGTTAATCGCAGGCAATTCCTCTCCCTGGCGGCTGCCGCTGCTTTCAGCGCCGCCAAATCAGAGCACCTCATCATCGACACGCATTTGGAAGTTTGGACTCTTAATCCCCAGTTCCCTTTCCATCACCCTGAACATCCGGAGACGAAGCCCACCCTTGACGCGCCCATTGAAAACGAAGTCGCGGAGATGCGGGAGTACGGATTGAAATACGCCGTGCTCATCAACCCCCGCTTCTACGGCTGGGACAACTCCTACATCAGCTATTCACGGCAGAAGTTTCCCGGCCTGTTTGTAGCCCACGGCTTGTTGAATCCACTGGGCGACGATCCGGCAGGCCGGTTGCGATACTGGATGGAAGAGCATGGGTTGCAAGGCATGCGGTTCAGTCCTATCTACGATCCCCACTCGAGCTGGCTCAACTCCAAGGATCTCTATCCCCTTTGGCGGGAGGCCGAGCGGTCGGGCGCCGTCTTCAACTTCTACATTCTTCCCCAGCAGATGCCCATGCTGGAAGATATGGCGGGGAGATTCGCCGGGGTCAAGATTGTTGTGGATCATCTGGGCAAGCCGGACTTGACGGCTTCCGATCCCTGGGCCGACTTTCGTAAGATGTTTCGGCTAAAACGCTTCCCCCAGGTTTGGGTTAGCGCGTCGGAGCCTTATGGAATATCTCTGAGTAGAGAATTCCCCTATCACGACACCTATCCGTTCTTCAAGGCGACCTATGAGGAATTCGGTCCCAGGCAAATCATCTGGGGCACAGGGTACCCGAAGCCACGTTGGGAACTGCCGATGGACAAAGAGCTGGAGTTCGTTAACAGCGCACTTGACTTTTATAGTGCCGAAGACCGCGAGCTGATTCTGGGAAAGAACGCGCTCCGCATTTGGAAATTCCCGAAAGGTTGATGGCATGCGAATTCTTGCCGCCCTGAAGCGCGCCGCCTTCTTGGCCTGCATAACGGGGATTGGAGCGCAACTGGCCCTGTGGGGGCAGGCCCAAGCGCGCCAGCCCGCCAGTCCAAGTGTGCTTACCGGCAATCTTCTCTACGTTTCGGGTCAGGGTGCGCACGGCCTCAACGATGTTGAAGACGCGGATCGGCTGGACCGGGTGTACTTCCGCCACTTTACCGGCCGGACCCCGGCAAGGACGGTTCTTCAACCGGCGGCGGCAATGACTCCAGTTCCGGGCGCCGGCAGAAAGAGCCGCGTATACGAACCGTGGAGGTCCGCGCTACCGCTCGAAGAGATTTCCATCCTCGCTGTTAAGTGAGCCATTCTAACGATATGACTAGCACAACTACCTCCCCGAAATCTGTCGGAAGCGAAGCTCCCTCGGTGCGCTGGATGATCATCGGGGTGCTGAGCCTCGGCATGGTCATCGCGTACGTTTCGCGTTCCGCCTTGGCGGTTCCCCTAGCGCTTCCAGAGTTCATCAGGTCCTTCCATCTTTCCAATACGGATCGGGGGGTGGTGAACTCGGCGTTCTTCTGGACCTATGCCGTGCTTCAGATACCTGCTGGCTGGGTCGTGGACCGCTACGGTGTCAAGTTCCCCTATTTCATAGGCTTCACCCTCTGGTGCCTGGCGTCCGCGAGCACGGCCCTGACACGGTCCATCCCGCAACTGATCATGGTGCAAGTTCTTTTGGGCGTCGGCCAGGCCGTTGTGCCCCCCGCAAGCTATCGATGGATTCGGTACCACTTTGTGGAGAAAGAGCGCGGCCTGGCGATCGGTCTTTACATGACGGGCACGAAGATAGGGCCTGCTATCGGGGCTCCGCTGACCGCCTGGCTGATTGGCATGTATGACTGGCGGGTGACGTTCGTGCTGATCGGGCTGGGCGGCCTCGTGTGGCTTGCTCCGTGGCTCTTGCTGGTCAGAAATGACGACCGGCAACTCGAGCAGGCTGACGTGAAGAAACTTGGCGCAAAACCTATCCCGTTCAGCAGGATCCTGGCAAGTCCAGTGACTTGGGGTACCATCGTCGCGTCGTTTTGCTACATGTACTTCGTGTACTTCTGCGTAACCTGGATGCCCGCCTATTTTATCGAGAGGCGTCACCTTTCTCTCGGAAAAATGGGCCTCTACGCGTTCTTCAGCTTCGGCGGCATGGCCACCGTGGCCACGCTGGCAGGGTGGGCGGCGGACCGGTTGATTGGGCGCGGGCACAACCCGGTGACGGTCCGAAAGTGGTTCACCATCGCCGGGTTCGCCGTGGCCTGCACGGAGCTGATAGGGGCGAGAGCTTCTTCGCTTGAAACGGCGCTGGTCTTCGCGGTGGTATCGCTCTCCGGCCTGGGCTTGGCGACCGCCAACTATTGGGCGATCACGCAAACGCTGATCCCGGGCGCGGCCATCGGTCGCATCACCGGGGTTCAAAACTGCGCTTGCAGTCTCGCCGGAATCGCCGCTCCGATCCTTACTGGCTGGCTTTTGCAGAAGACCGGTACCTACGACGCTCCGATGATGGCCATCATGGTCGTGCTGGTGGTGGGCATCCTTTGTTACCTGTTCATGATCCGGGAAGAGTACTCCCCTACCCCGGGTTCATGATTCTGAACATTAGCGTTGCGCCCCAAATCCAATGTTCCTGCCACTTTCCGCAACAAGCTGAAGGCGTCCTTCGCAGTGAGCGCAATAAGCAGGGGCGCTGTCACCAGCACGTTTCGATTGTAGGCTAAGGCATCGCCAAACCGCCCGTGAAAGAAAGCCGCCAGGGCACGCGTGCTCCCGCAGGCCGGACAGGCGGTTAGGTGCAAAAGGTGTCGCCACAAGCACAGGTTGGGGCCTCGCGATATAATCTCCGGCGGCAGCACACAGAACCCCAAAAGTCCCACGCCCAGGGCCAGCAGGCGGAGCACTCGGCGGGAAAACAAGGCCATCCGTCACCTCTGCCGCAGCGGATTTCCCTGCGCATCCGGGAGCTTGTTCATCGCGATCAGGATGACATCAATCAAGTACCAGATGCCACAGCCCCCAAAGGTTATTAGTTTCAGAATTCCAAGCCCCACGTACCCCAGGTAAAAGCGGTCCACCCCGAGACACCCCAGAAGGACGGAGAAAATCAACGCAATCAACCAGTCCTTATCGCCGCTACGCCCGAGCCGCACGCCACACTTTACGCAGATCTCCGCGCCCGGCACCGTCTCCTGCCCACAGGACTGGCAATAGCGGATCCCCAACAATGGCCGCTGGCCACAGCTAATGCAATATTCCGCATTGTCTGCCAACTGTCTCGCACAATTTCGGCAATACATAAACAGGCCTCACACAAAGGGATGCAACCTTCGCTAGCGCGCTATTTATAGTACCTCAAGCGGGAAATGTAAACAGGTTTGAGACAAGAAGGAGACTGGAAATCAGAAACTGGAAATTCGAAGCTGGAAGCTAGAGACAGGAAGATTGGGGGCCAGGGTTTCCATCTTCGATTCTGCAGTTTCCATTTTCGATTTTCCAATTTCCAGTTTCTGCCTTCTGCTTTCCGCTTTCTTCCTTTTGCTCAGTTGGGCGTGCCTGCGGCTACTGTGGTCAAGGCCACCTCGCGGGTCGGCTTGCCCACCTCGACAGGTACCGGTTCTTTCTCAAGCGCCAGGTCAACGGCTTCGGTGATCGACTTTACGTAGTGGAGCGACAACCCCTGGAGCATTTCCGTGTTAAGGTCCTCGTTCACGTTCGGCTCGTTATCAGCGGGCAGGATGACTTCGAGCACTCCGGCGCGCTTGGCCGCCAGAACCTTTTCCTTGATTCCTCCCACCGGCAGGACTTGTCCGCTCAAGGTAATTTCACCCGTCATGGCCAAGTGCGGTCTGGTCGGCCGGGAAGTCAAGGCTGATACGAGCGCGGTCACCATGGTAACGCCGGCCGAGGGGCCGTCCTTGGGGATGGCGCCGGAGGGGACGTGGAAGTGGATATCCTTCGATTGGAAGAAATCCGGGTCGATGTCGTAATCCGCGGCGTGCGAGCGGACCCACGCAAGCGCGGCCTGCATGGATTCCTGCATCACCTGGCCGACATGACCGGTCATGGTGAATCCCTTTCCGCCTTTCATGGCATTGGCTTCAACAAACAGCACATCGCCACCCGTCGGGGTCCAGGCCAGCCCCACAACCACTCCCGGCTGACGAGTGCGCTCCACCACTTCAGTATCCAGGCGGAAGCGTGCGATTCCAAGGAAATCGCGGAGATTATCTGGAGTCACCAGGAGCTTCTCCGCCTTGCCCTCGGCGATCTTGCGTGCCTGCTTTCGGCATACCGTAGCAATTTCGCGCTCCAGATTCCGGACCCCGGCTTCGCGCGTGTAATGGTGGATGATGTGGGCCAGCGCCT
>CAWHWE010000068.1:0-38805 GCA_963832915.1 uncultured Acidobacteriota bacterium | reverse complement strand
AGTGCTGTCCCAAGAAAGTTGGGGCACTTCGCCGTAAGTGCTTGATTGAACCGAAGTAAGGTCGGGATGTTACTTTTCGATTTCAATTTTCTGCGGCTCTTTTGGCATCATTTTGCTGTTTTCCAGCCCATGCCGGAGGCAGCAGATGAATCTTGGCCGCAGTGTTTTCTCGCAGCTTTTGGATTTCCTCCCGACCTACCAATTCGAGATTTGCGTCGATCGCTACCAGGGCAATCGTTACGTGAAGGACTTCTCTTGTTGGGACCAGTTCCTTTGCTTGCTGTTCGCTCAACTCACTTATCGCCGCAGTTTGCGCGATATCGAAGCCTGCCTGCGCGCCCAGCCCTCCAAACTTTACCATATGGGTTTTCGGGGACAGGTTTCTCGCAACACGCTGGCGCACGCCAACGAGGTGCGCGACTGGCGTATCTACCGCGACTTTGCGCAAGAGTTGATTCGCCTTGCCCGCGATCTTTACCGCCACGAATCTTTCGCCGTGGACTTGTCCGAGACCGTGTATGCCTTCGACTCGACCACCATCGATTTGTGCCTGTCGCTCTTCCCTTGGGGAAAGTTCCGCCGCCACAAAAGTGCGGTCAAACTGCATACCCTGTTGGACGTGCGCGGCAGCATTCCGACCAGTGTTTATGTGACCGGCGGGCAGGTGCACGATGTCAACCTCCTCGACGAACTCCTCCTGGAACCGGGAGCGTTTTACTTGCTCGATCGCGGCTATGTGGACTTTGCGCGTCTCCATCTGTTCACGCAAGCCTGCGCCTTTTTCGTTACGCGCGCCAAAAAGAACTTGCAGTTCTACCTGCGCACCTCGCGCCCGGTCGATCGCTCCAGCGGCCTGCGCTGCGACCAAATCATTCGCCTCACCGGCATCCGCACGGCGCAACGCTATCCCGATCAACTTCGTCGCATCGTCTTCTACGATGCCGAAAAAGATTCGCGGCTGACCTTCCTGACCAACAACTTTTCCCTGCTTCCCTTGCTCATCGCCCAACTCTATCGGGTACGCTGGCAGGTGGAACTGTTCTTTCGCTGGATCAAACAGCACCTCCGCATCAAGGCTTTTTACGGTACCTCCGAGAACGCCGTGAAGACGCAAGTGTGGGTCGCCCTGGCGGCCTACGTCCTGGTGGCCATTGCCAAAAAGCAACTCGGGTTGGAGATGAGTCTCTATCAAATTCTCGAAATTCTCAGCGTCACGATTTTCGAAAAAACCCCGATTTTAGAGGGTTTTTCCCACTTCAACGATCAATCTACCGATGTCGATCCAGGTATCCAGTTGAGCCTGTTCGACTTGTAATGGGACAGCACTGATCTCAGATCTCAAATTTCAGATCTTAAATTTCAGGATCCAGACATCAAATTTCGAATTTCAGATTTCCAACCTCAGATTTCCAATTTCAAATTTCAAATTCAGAATTGCTCCTGGCCCCAGCCGTGATTCCTCATGACCCAATGAACCAACTACTTCATATTCTTGTGCCCCCCAGAAGCTGCTTCTCCTTGCCTACTGCCTACTGCGCGCTGTTTACTGCGGACATGCCCCGAACTCGGGGAACAGGTCTGCGCAACAACTACAACTACAACCTCGCTCGCTTCTGCCTACTGCTTACTGCCTTCGGTTCTTCCCCAGCCCCGTCTTCTTCAACTGACCACGGACCACTAACAACGGACCCGCCATCGCTCGCTCCTGAGACCTGGAACCTGACAACTGAAACCTGCCCTTGCCTTTCTTCGTCCACTTCCCAATAATGTTCTTATGCTTACACGCAACAATATTCGTTTGACGCTGGAAGGATCGCGCGCCATCCTGGCCGCGGCTGAAAACAAAGCTCGGGAGATCAACGTACCGCAGAATATCGCCCTGGTGGATGAGGGTGGTCACCTGCTTATCTTCGCTCGCATGGACGGCGCCAAGCTCTCCTCGGTTGAGGTGGCGCTCACCAAAGCCAGTGCCGCCGCGCTGCGCCGCTCTCCTACCGGCCCCTCCCCTTCGTCCGGCGAACCCAGCGTCATGCTTTCACTGGGGTTGCCGCTGGCGACTGGCGGGAAGCTCACTTGCATTCGAGGTGGCCTGCCGTTAATGGTGGACGGCCAATGCGTGGGGGGGATCGGAGTGAGCGCGGGCACCGAGGATGAGGACGTCCAAGTGGCGCGGGCCGGTGCGGACGCTTTGGCAAAATTCATATGACCCCGGCCACCCAATCCGCAACGCCTTCCATTCTCGATTACTCGCGTGGAAAGCAACTGGCTATTCAGGTTTTCTTAGACGCCATGGCCGCGTTGGATCTTCGCTCCGCGATGTTGGCCAAGCTCAAGCGCGACGGTGAGTTGCTCCAGGCCGGTGAGCTATCGGTTTCCCTGAAGCGTCCTCCCCGCGTGGTGGCCTTCGGAAAAGCCGCCAACCGGATGGCGGTGGTGCTGGATGAGATCCTGGACGGCCGGGTTGAAGCTGGAGTCTGCGTCTCGCCGGGAGAGCCGGCAAAGAAACTGGACCGTTTCCACTATTTCTTGGGAGGCCATCCCTACCCGCAGGCGGGAAGCCTTGAGGGGACGCGCGCCGCCTTGGAGCTGGCTTCCAATTCGACTCCGGAGGATCTCGTCATCTTCCTCGTCTCGGGTGGTGGTTCAGCCATCTTCGAGCAACCTTTTGATTCCGATGTCTCACTTTCTGACCTGAGCGAGTTCAACCGTGAGCTGGTCACTTGCGGTTTGCCCATCGAGCAAATCAACGTTCTCCGCAAGCATATCTCGGCGGTGAAGGGCGGGCGCCTCGCCGTGCGGGCGTACCCTGCGCATCAGCTCACTATTTACATTTCTGACGTGCCGGAGCAGCTTTCCTCGATGGTCGCCTCGGGCCCCACTCTTCCCGATGAGTCAACGGCGGAGCAGGCTTACGCACTCGCGGAGCAAAACGGGCTGGTGTTTCGCTTCCCACCCAGCATCCGCAAGCGCTTCCTCGAACACACTCTGGAAGAAACTCCCAAGCCGGACGACGAGCGTTTCAAGAATTCCCATTACTTCTGTCTGCTCTCCAATCGCGACGCCGTGGAGGCTGCCAGGGCAGCCGCGGAAAGACTCGGATTTGTGTGCGAGATTGACTCGAACCCATGGGACGCAGACTACCGGCAGGTGGCCCAGTCGAACCTCGTCGCACTCAAAGCGCTGGCTGACACGCACAAGGGACGTCCGGTTTGTTCCATCGCAGGCGGCGAAGTTACCTGCCGCGTCACCGGACCTGGAGTCGGGGGGCGCAATCAAGCCTACGTGCTTTACGCGGCCCAGTCCATTGCCGGACAGTACCGGGTAGTCTTGAGTGCAGGCACCGACGGACGCGACGGCAACAGCCCAACCAGCGGCGCCGTGGCGGACGGCCAGACCGTTTCTCGCGCCCATGTTCTGGGGATGGACCCCGCGGGGTACCTGACTGATAGCGATTCTTATTCCTTCTTCCGGACGCTCGGAGATACGGTGGACATCGGTTATATGGACAACAACCTCCGCGATGTCCGGGTGTGGCTGGACTTCGGAAATCTCTAGCGGAACGGTGAAAGAAGTTGTCAGTCAGAAGATCGGGGCTAGGGACTGGGGAAGAACGGATGGACGAACTCTCCGGGAAAGTTTCACTGGTGACTGGCGCCAGCCGCGGCATCGGGCGGGCCATCGCCATCGCGTTGGGGGCGGCTGGAGTTGACGTTGCCGTGAACTACCTCACGCAGGAGGGCGCCGCCCGGGAAACCTGTGAGCGGGTCCGGGCGCATGGACGGCGCGCCGTGGCCATCAGGGCGGACGTCTCTCAGTCAGTCGAGGTTGCGCGGTTGGTGAAAACCGTCGAGGAGCAACTAGGCTCAGTCGAGATCCTGGTGAACAATTCCGGCATCACGCGCCCCCAGCCGCTCGACGAGATCACCGAGAAAGACTGGGACGATCTCCTGGCTACTAACCTGAAATCCATGTTCCTGGTCACACAACAAGTCCTCCCCGGAATGCGCGCCCGCCACTGGGGACGGATCATTAACCTCTCATCCGTCGCCGCGCAAACGGGCGGCGTGGTGGGTCCACACTATGCTGCTTCCAAGGCCGGCGCCCTGGGTCTCACTCACTCTTACGCGGCGCTTCTCTCAAAAGAGGGCATCACAGTGAACGCCATCGCCCCCGCCCTTGTCTACACCGAAATGGTGGCTGCCAATCCAAAGGCCCGCGCGGACCTCATTCCGGTCGGGCGCTTCGGCGCCGTCGAGGAAGTGGCCGACGTGGCAGTCATGCTGGCGCGCAACGGGTACATCACCGGGCAAACGATTAACGTGAATGGCGGGTGGTACTTGAGCTAAGAGGAGGTAACAAATGCAGAATTCGATTGGTTTCATTGGCCTCGGAATCATGGGCCAGCCCATGGCCCTGAATCTGCTCAAGGCTGGACATAAGCTGACGGTTTATAACCGCACTGGGAGCAAGGCAGAACTCCTGAAGCAGGCCGGGGCACTAGTGGCCTCGACTCCTGCCGAGACGGCGAATGACGCCGATTTCGTCATCTTGATCGTGACTGACAGTGCGGCGGTGGAAGAGGTGGTGCTGGGCAAAGACGGCATCCTTGGGACCGTCGCTTCGGGCGCCATTGTCATCGACTCGAGCACCATCAGCCCTGTAATCAGTCGCAAGATGGCCTGCCACGTCGCCGGCCGAGGCGCCAGTTGGCTGGACGCCGCGGTAACTGGCAGCAAGCACGGCGCGGAGAAGGGCGAGCTGACTTTTATGGTTGGTGGCGACCGCGGGGTATTTGAACGCGCCCTGCCTATCCTTCAGGTGTTGGGAAAGAAGCACATATATTGCGGCCAAAATGGCCTGGGGCTCTCCGCTAAATTGGCCCAAAACACCATCCAGGCTACGATGCTCGAGGTCTTCAGCGAGGGTCTGGTCCTTGCCGCCAAGGCTGGCGTGCCGCCGGAGACTATGCTGGAGATCCTTCAATCCAGCTTGGCCCGCGCAGCACTCACGGACTTCAAGGCGCCGTTCATTCTCAAAGGTGATTTCACTCCTTACTTCCCGCTCAAGCTGATGCACAAAGACCTCGAGTTGGCCATGGAAGCCGGGTTTGCGCTCAATGTGCCCATGCCCACCCTGGCGGCAGTGAAAGAGGTGTACAGCGCCGCCAAGGCCCAGGGAAAAGGCGACCTTGACTATGCCGCTATCATTACGTTCCTGGAAGAATTGGCAGGCGTGAAGGTGCGCTCGCGTTAGGCGCTAAAGCGAGACGATGATGCCCGCGTATCCAACCACAGCATCCCGGTCGCCGCTGGTATCGGCAGAAGTGGCGTACTTAATGAGTTCCGCGCCCTGGGCGCCAAGATCTTTCGCCGCCGTCAGCATAGTGATGGTGGGACCGTACCCGCACATCGAGATGTCCTCGCGGCGCAGCACCTCGTAAAGGCCCGGCGGGTCGAGCGCCAAGATCTTGTCAATCGCCTTGCGGTCCTTCTCGCGGGTTAAGCCGTCCGGCTCATAGTGGTTCATATCGCTGGAAGCGATAATCATTACGGCGGCGGTGGGTCCCACCGTCTGGGCGATGCTGTGGCCGAGAGATTCCAGCCCGGAATACCCGCCGACCCCGATGGCAATGGGAACGAACTTGAACTCTCCCACGCTGCGCTGAAGGAAGGGAAGTTGGACTTCCAGGGAGTGCTCGTCTTCATGCGCCTCGGAATCCTCCATGAGTAAGTGGCAGGAGTGGCACAGCAGGCGTGCCATGGCGGAATCGATTGGCACCCTGCCTAAAGGGGTTAACCACTCTCCGCTGGACATGATCGCCAGTGGCGCGCCGCGCCCCGTATGATTCGGGCAGAGGATGATGTACGTGGAACGCTTGGGCAGCTTGCCGAAAACCGCCCCAGCCACGTGCCCCGAGTACATATAGCCTGCGTGGGGTACCACACATCCCAGCGCGCCGTCAATCTTCTCCGCTTCGTTACCGAGGTACTGATCGAGTTGACGCCCCAGAGCCTCCGGCCGGCCAGGATAAAATCGGCCCGCAACCGTAGGCGGTCGTATGGCAAGGGATGGCATGGATGAATCCTATTCCCCGATTTCGCTGGATGTCAAGCGAGTTGCTTCCTGGGAAAGTCCCGCCTTCGTTTGGAATGGACACCGGAAGAAATTGGTTTGGGAAACAGCCTTCGGAAAACCCGCGTGAACTGGTCTGAAGCGTTTAAGAATCCCGATCTTCTACGCTGATTCTGAGAGCCCTCAGAAATTGAGCATCTTGCGTTGTCAGGTGGAAAACGGGTTCCTGACGCAGGTCGGCATTGAGCTTTTGGCGGTGGATGAGATTAGCTTCGCCCCTCTTGTTGAATCCGATGGTCACTTCCAGGACGAGGAAAAGATCATATCCGGAAGTGCGAATGCGGGCCAGGACGTCTGAAATCTTATCCGATTCAGACAAAGATTCGTTGATTGCGTCGCCCAATTCTTTGATTAGACGCTTGAAGTTATCGTCCAGCTCCAATGGTCACCACGCTTTCCGCTCGGCTCATTGTATGATTCGCTGCAAAACTGTGTCAAGGCACAAAGTTTTGAGTTAGGATAGCCACTGTGAGATTTGCGCCGCCGTTCGAGGTTGCAGGATAACGGATTGAGTAAAATCGGATATCTATTTTCGCACTATTTTCGCCATGCTCAGCGTCTGTTCCACACGCTGGTAGGGCTGGCGTTTCTGGCGCTCGCCGTGGCCGGGACGACCGTTTCCGTCTCGGAGTGGCAAGACCATCTCAGGTCTCCCTCGGAGGGTCTGGTGCGTGTCATTCTCTACGCAAGCTTCACGGTGTTCTTGGTTATTCTCTGCCTCTACTCTTTTCTGAAGGCTCGGAGCATCCGATAGTCGAGTGAGAATCTGACAGCCGGTTCCCGTGCAAGTGAATTCTACAAAATGAGGCGAGGGCTGGGAGCGCGATGGGTTCTAACCAGGACAATGAACTGAAGAGGAAGTTCAGGGCTGCTTCCAGGCTGGAATTGGAAAGCACTTACACGCCCGAGGACCTTGCCGATTGGGACTATGAGCGTGAGGCCGGCTACCCAGGCCAGTACCCTTACACGCGTGGAGTCTATCCAACCCTCTATCGCAGCCGGCTCTGGACGATGCGCCAGTACGCAGGCTTTGGGACGGCGGCGGAGTCTAATGCGCGGTTCCGTTATCTCTTGGAGCGAGGACAGACCGGTCTCTCGGTGGCTTTCGATCTTCCCACCCAGCTTGGTTTTGACTCGGACCACCCTCTTTCCCGTGGCGAGGTGGGCCGCGTGGGCGTGGCCATTGATTCGCTGGAGGATATGGAAGTCCTTTTCAAGGACATCCCTCTGGACCGCGTCTCTACCTCCATGACCATTAACGCAACCGCGGCCATCCTGCTGGCGCTTTACTTCGCGGTGGCCGAAAAGCAGGGCGCGGATCTCCGCAGGCTTTCGGGAACTGTCCAGAACGATGTCTTGAAGGAATATATCGCGCGTGGAACGTACATCTATCCCCTCCGGCCCGCCCTGCGAATTGTGACGGACATCTTCGCCTACTGCCATGAAAACGCTCCGGAATGGAATACCATCTCCATCAGCGGTTATCACATCCGCGAGGCGGGCTCGACGGCGGTCCAGGAAGTGGCGTTTACGCTGGCCAACGCCGCCGCTTACGTCGAGGCGGCCATGGCGCGCGGGCTCCCAGTGGATGACGTTGCCCCACGCCTTTCTTTCTTCTTGAACGCGCACAACGATTTGCTGGAGGAGGTCGCAAAATTCCGCGCCGCGCGCCGCCTGTGGGCGCGCCTGATACGCGAGCGCTTCAAAGCCCAGGATCCTCGGTCGTGGATGTTCCGGTTCCACACCCAAACCGCGGGCTCCACTCTGACCGCGCAGCAGCCGGACGTGAACATCGTGCGCGTGACGCTTCAGGCGCTGGCGGCAGTACTGGGGGGGACGCAATCCCTTCATACCAACGCCCGCGATGAGGCCCTCGCTTTGCCCACGGAGACTTCGGCGCTCATTGCTCTTCGCACCCAGCAGATCATCGCGGTGGAGAGCGGAGTGACGAATACCATTGACCCGCTGGCCGGTTCTTACGCCGTCGAGAAGCTCACCTCGCAGGTCGAAGAGGGCGCCAAGGAATACCTGCGAAAGACTGAGGCAATGGGTGGGACGCTACGCGCCATTGAAAATGGTTACGTCCAACGGGAAATCCAGCAGGCTGCCTACGAATATCAGAAGTCCATCGAGAGAGGGGAACGGGTGGTGGTGGCCGTGAACCGCTACCAGGACGAGCGAGGTACGCCATGGCCACTCCTTCGCATTGATCAGGAAACGGAACGCACGCAGGTGGACCGACTGGCGAAACTTCGCGCGCGCCGCGACGCCTCGCGCCTTCAGGCGGCGCTGCGCCAGGTGGAGGAGACCGCGCGCTCTGAACAAAACCTGATGCCCGCCATTCTGGAGGCCGTTAAGGCCTATGCGACCGTTGGTGAAGTTTCCGACGCCATGCGCAAGGTGTTCGGGGAGTACCAGGAATCGGTGGTGATTTGATGCCACGCTCGGCATCTGGTATGGTCTTCTTATGGCGAAATCTAAGCTACTCGCGTTCCTGCTGTGCGAAAGGGCTAGTGTGGCACCCACGCCGGACAATCGAGTGACCTTGCATCATCTGTTCGACAGAATCATAGTCCCTCCGACTCCGGAGGAACCTGAACTATTCTTCGCCTACTACAAGATTGTTGTAGACGAGCCGTGCACAGTGGCATTAAAGGTGATTGACCCTTTGCAGCGAGAAATCCCGGGAAATTGGCGCGATTCAATCGCCCAGGTTGGTCCTGTGCAATCGATTTGGGCGCTTACATCGAGTCTCTTCAAACAGCCGGGTCGCTATGTGCTTGAGTTGAGGCAGGAGGTCGAAGATTCGGAGGCGCTTTCGTTAGCGAGTATGCTATTTGTTGTCGAACAGCAGAGCGCGTAGAGGGCGAGTTAAATTGCAAGACTCGGGTGACCTGGAGCACCGCGACGTATTGCGGAATCGATCTAAGCTTCTTAATCCCGCTTTACAGGAGTTTTCATGAGCTCCCAAGTTATGATGGCAGACGATGCCCTTTTGATTCGTACACCAGAAGAGGCCATACAGATCCTGAATGAATGGTCTGGACAGGAGATGACTTCAGAATCGGTACAAGGCATTCGCGCTCGGCTGGCTGATATTAGCCGCCAGGAGGCAAAGCGCCGGTGTTTGCTTGAAATCCTGGGAAGACCTGACCCAATTTGGAATCCCGCCCAGCATCCCGAGTTTGACGCGGAAGGCGGTGCTGCTGCCTGGGTCAAGAAGATTCGGCGCGAGGCGGACCGTGCGACCGAGAAACGCACCCAAACCAGGGACCGCGAATGACCGTTCTGTTGGACACCTCCGTGATCATTGACGCGCTCCGTCAGAGGATGGACCGGCGTAATTTGCTTCTGAAACTTTCTGGAAATGGCTGCATTATAGCCTGCTGTGCTATCAATGTAGCGGAAGTGTTTGCGGGGATGAAACCGGACGAGGAGCATGAAACCCTCAAATTCTTTCAAGGTCTGGAATGTATAGAGATTGACTGGGAAGTAGCTCAAAGGGCTGGAGCCCTGAAGTATGACTGGGCACGGAAAGGAAAGACCATCGACCTCCCTGATGTAATCATTGCGGCAGTGGCACTAACGTTCGATCTCACGTTGGCCACGGACAATCGGAGAGATTTCCCTATGCCTGACTTGAGGTTCCTGGATCTACCACAGACTGAGAATCGGTGATGTCTAGCCTGACCTTTCTCGGCGCCACCGGCACGGTAACTGGCTCGAAGTATCTCCTGGAAGCCGGCGGGGAACGCCTGATGATCGATTGCGGGCTCTTTCAGGGGCTAAAAGAGCTTCGTTTGCGCAACTGGAACCCGCTGCCCATTCCTCCTTCCAGCATCCAATGGCTGGTCCTGACGCACACGCATATTGACCATACGGGCTATATTCCTCGTCTGGTGAAAGACGGATTCAAAGGGCAGATTTATGCTTCGCCTGCCACCGTGGATTTGTCGAAGCTCATGCTGCCGGACTCGGGCCACCTCCAGGAAGAAGACGCGGCGTACGCCAACAAGAAGGGATTCAGCAAACACGATCCCGCGCTGCCTCTCTACACCTACAACGAAGCCGTGAAATCGCTCGAGTCATTCCGCGCCATCGACGAATCGAAGCCGCTCGATCTTTCCTCGCACTTTACGCTGCGTTGCTTTTCCGCCGGGCACATCCTGGGAGCGCGGATGATCGAGGTCACCGTGCGCGAGAACGGCAGCGTGAAGAGAATCCTCTTCTCCGGCGACCTCGGCCGCTTCCCGCAGCTCATTTTGCGGGAACCTGTCGTGCCGGAGGATGGGTTCGATTACCTGCTGCTTGAGTCCACATACGGCGACCGCCTGCACCCGAGGGACGACGTCGGGGCGCGCCTTGCATCCATCGTCGAATCGACGGCTCAGCGTGGCGGCACCGTGGTGATTCCTTCATTTGCCGTGGGGCGGACGCAGGAACTGCTTTACCTTTTCCGCGAGCTCATCGAGCAGGGTAAAATGCATTCACTTCCCATCCACGTGGACAGCCCCATGGCCATCGATGTGACCGACCTTTACCGGCGCCATCAGGAAGACCACGACCTCCGGACCGGAGCGCTAGAAACGCAGGGCATCAAACCCTTCTCTCCGCCCGGCGTGCACTTCGACAAAAACGTGCAGGACTCCAAAGCCCTGAATGATGCGCGTTTTCCGATGATCATTATCTCGGCGAGCGGCATGGCCACCGGAGGGCGCGTTGTTCATCACCTGGAGCGCTGCCTCCCGGACCATCGCAACACCATCCTCTTTGTGGGTTTCCAGGCGGCGGGTACACGCGGCAGACTCATCCAGGCAGGTCAACCCGTCAAGATGCACGGCCAGTTCGTTCACATCCGGGCGCGCATTGAAACTCTCGAGCACCTGAGCGGCCATGCGGATTACGGGGAGATTCTGGGCTGGTTGCACCGATTCCACAAACCGCCTGGAAAGACGTTTCTGGTCCACGGAGAACCCAAAGCTTCCGAATCGCTCCGCCAGAAGGTCGCCCAAGAACTGCGATGGGATGTGTCCGTCGCTTCGTATCTTCAGAAGATTCAACTCTGACATCGAAGCCAAAGACTGGCCCTCTCCCTTGGGGAGAGGGTGTCCCGCGTCCGGCGTTTTCACCAGCCGGCGTGGGACGGGTGAGGGGTCAGTCGCCCGGTGAGGAGGGATCGGGTGGACGGACGCGACCCAGTAACCCCTCACCTGGCTCGCTCCGTTCGTCACCCTCTCCCCAAGGGAGAGGGCTGTATTCTGACTTTAGTTATTCCAAGAGGGAGAAACAAACGATGAATCGGCGGGAATTCATATTGCTTGGCAGTGCGGGGTTGGCAAGTACAGCCTCTGGTACGCCTGCGATTATTGGGCGCGGCTTTAGGTTAGATCTCAGCGTTGATAGCCCCAATGCACAGGCGCGCGTGGTGAAGATTCCTCCCGTCGAGGGCGGCAACAGTTTCTATGCGGGGAATCGGGCTCCCTTGCTTCCCATTCCCTTGATGAAACTTTCCATCGGAGCGATTGAACCTCGTGGCTGGGTACGCCGGCAGTTGTTGCTCATGACGGATGGGATGACCGGGAACCTCGGCAAGCTGAGCAAGTTTCTCCGGCCGGATAGCAGTTGGAAGACCCTCAAGGCCACGGACTACGGGTGGGAGGAAGTACCCTACTGGCTCCGCGGCTTTGGTGATCTCGGCTACGTCCTGAAAGACAAGCGCATCGACTCGGAAGCCCGCCAATGGCTGGACGCTGCACTCGCCAGCCAGCAGCCAGATGGCTACTTTGGTCCCCCAGCTAACAAGGCGAAGGATGATTTGTGGCCGAACATGCCCATGCTGAACGCCTTTCAATCGCTTTACGAGGCCACGGGAGATAAGCGGGTCCTGCCCGTAATGACGAAGTACTTCCGGTACGAACACGATTTGCCGAAGAAGACACTGCTACCGGATAGCTGGCAGAAGATCCGCGGTGGTGACAACCTTGCTTCCGTCTACTGGCTTTACAATCGCACGGGAGAACGTTGGCTCCTCGACCTCGCCACGGCACTGCACGAGCAGACTGCCGACTGGACCGCCGGGCCGCAGACTTCTCATGGTGTGAATAACACGGAAGGGTTTCGGGAGCCTGCAACCTATTACCAACAGGCTAAGGATCGGAGGTTTCTCGAGGCCACCGAAAGAGACTATGCTGCCGTCATGAAAGAATACGGGCAGGTTCCCGGGGGGATGTTCGGGGCCGACGAGACCTTCAGGCCGGGATACACCGGACCCTCGCAAGCCGCGGAAACGTGCTCCATGGTAGAGTTCATGCATAGTTTCCAGATGCTCCTGAAGATTACGGGAGATCCGGTCTGGGCCGAACGCTGTGAAGACGTGGCCTTTAACTCTTTTCCCGCCGCGATGACGCCGGACCTAAAGGGTTTACACTATCTGACGGCTCCCAACCTTGTGCAATGCGATCCTTCGAAGGACCACGTTTTTCAAAACAGGGATTATATGCTGCCATTCTCCCCTCGAGAGGTCTATCGCTGCTGCCAGCACAACGTCGCCATGGGTTGGCCTTACTACGCTGAGCACCTGTGGCTGGCCACTCCGAGGAATGGGCTGGCCGCTGTGCTGTACGCAGCGAGCGTGGTGGAGGCGAAAGTGGGAGACGGCGTGAAAGTGCGAATTGAGGAAGATACGGATTATCCTTTCGAGGGGGCGGTCGGGCTGAGGCTTACTACTCCCGAGGCGGTGAAATTTCCTCTCTACCTTCGGATTCCTTCCTGGGCGGAGGGCGCCACAGTGGCCGTCAATGGAAAGAACCTGAATGTTAATCCTTCGCCACAGAGCTACGTGGTGGTCGAGCGCCGCTGGCAAGATGGCGATTGGGTGAGCCTGCAATTTCCCATGAAGGTTGCGGTTTCCGTTTGGAAAACACAGGCTAATGCAGTTTCGGTCAACCTGGGACCCCTCACATATTCGCTGAAGATCGGAGAAAAATGGGAGAAGCTGAGCGGCACGGAGGAGTGGCCGGACCTGGCCGTTTATCCCACCTCGCCGTGGAACATCGGCCTGGAAGTGAACCGCACAAATCCCTCGACATCGTTTCAGGTTCGGAAGAAATCAAAGGCGGTCGATCAGCCCTTCAAGCTGGACTCCACGCCTTTGGAACTGAGCGCGAAGGGCCGCCTCCTGCCTGACTGGAAGCTGGTCGAGAACTGCGCCGGCCCGCTTCCAAACAGCCCTGCAAGCTCGAACCAGCCGCCACGGGATGTCACCCTCGTGCCTATGGGCTGCGCGAGACTGCGGGTTACTGTGTTCCCGACGTTGAGTTAGGCCAAAAAGGACGTAATACACTACGGCCCGGGCGGCCGCACAAAAAGAGACTCACCACAGAGGTCACAGAGGTCGCAGGGAAAAGCCCACGTATTTTTCTCCGTGGGCTCTGTGGTGAATCTTTTCCCTCATTCCGCGTCCACGACACAGCGGAAGCCGAGGGTGCCGGAGCGGTCTTTGCTCGGCGCCATAAGCAGATACTTGCCGTGCTCGATGAGCCGGCAGGCCTGGGGGAAGTACCAGAGCGAACCCTGCGGTTGATAAAAGCTGCCCCCTTTGAGGATGCCGGCGCGCGTGTGCTCGTCCAGGAATTCATCCGTCCACTGCCAGACGTTCCCCACCAAGTCCATCACTCCGAACGGACTTGCGCCCTTGGGATAGGCATCCACGTTCGTGGGCTCGCGCATTTCGCGGCGCTGGTCGGGTGTGGGGACGGCGGCAGCATCCCACTCGTTACCCCAAGGATAAGTCCGGCCATCCGTCCCCTGCGCGGCATACTGCCATTCCCACTCGTGCGGCAGGCGCTTGCCAGCCCAAGTGGCGTAAGCGCGAGCGTCCTCGAGAGAAACCCACGTCACAGGCTTGTTGCCCCAGCCGTCCGGGTAGCTTCCGTTCTTCCAATCGCGCAGAAAGTTGTGATCATCCTGGGGATGATAACGAGCTGCCTCCAGGAACTTCTTGAATTCGGCATTGGTCATGGGATATTTATCGATATAGAACGACTTGATATGCATCTTATGCAAGTGGTAGCGGCGGGGCGCATCCTCCCAGGGATATTGCACGTCCACGCCTACGTCATTGCCACCCTCGATCATAATGCCGACAGCGTGAAAGTCGAAATCGGCTTCAGGAATCCTCACCATGCCGGCGGGAGCAGCAGGAGCGCGCTGGGTGGGCGCAATCTCGACGAGTTGCTGTGGAAGGACCTTCCATTCATGGGAAAGCGTCGCCAGTCGCGTGCGCGCGAGTTCGCGCATTTCAGAGAGCAGCTTCTGCGTGTCGCTGGAGGCCTGCGGTCGCTGCGTGGCCAACACCGCGCCGAAGCCGAGCGCCTCCACTTCAAAGCTGAGCGTGGCGGTTGGGCCGCTCACCTCAGGCGCCAATTCCTCTCCGTGCCAGAGGTCGTAAAAGTGCATTCCAGTTTTATAAGCGAGCGCGATCTGGCGGCCCGCCACGTCGTACTCATTGCGGTTGACCATCGTCCAAAGCGTTTGCCCCTGGCCGGGGAACTTGCTGGCAAAAACGCCGTAGCGGAGAGTGGGCGTATGCGGTTCCCAGCCGGGGCTGACGAGGAGGGCAGCAAACACGCGCTCGATCTTCGAAACGCGGCGCAGCGCCTCCGCGTCGCGTGGGGTGATCTGATTCCAGATGCCCCAGATGTTTTCCCAGCTTTCATAGCCCACGCCGTTGAAGAAGGCGTATTGAAGATTATCGGTCTTGTCGTGGTTCCAGCGGTCGCAGACGTTCACCATGTGGCGCGGTTCGAGCCACTTGTAGCGGCTGATCATGGGGACAAAGGGATATTTCCAGTAGCCCCAGGTGAGGTTGTTCCATTGGAGCGCCTCGTCGGCAGGACCGCCTTCGGGCTCCAGCGCGATAGGGTGGCCGGTTCTGTCGGAGGCAATGCGAAATGCCCGCGGCACTCCATCCAGCGTGTCACCATTGATTCCGTCGGCGCCGATCTCGGCCATAGCTTTGGCGGTCGCTTCCCAGTTGGGGATGCCTACATCGCGCGTGCCCTGGTCCCAAAGCATCACGGGGAAGAGGACGCGGACGCCGCGGCGGTGGAAGTCGTTGATCATTTGCTTCAATCCTTCCACGCCGCCGGGCATGTCGTGAAGCAGATCGTACTGGTTGCGATTATCAATTCCGATATTCGGATAAGTGTGCCATATCAAAACTGAGTCAATGCCGCCGTAGCGCTTCTCGAGGTCGTCCAGGTAGCGGTCTACGGTATATTTACCGGCAACGGGATCGTAGAAGAACCGCTCCTCGATCATCATCTGGGGCTGGATGAAGCTGGACTGCGTCCACTTCAACTCAGGCCGCTCATACTCGAAGCCGTTGTAACCCATGCGAATCAAGCGCTCGCGTCGCCAGTGGCGGACATCGTCGATCCACGTCTTAAAGGCTTGGGCAGGGTCCTTGATTTCGTCGCTGCGGTAACAACATTGGCCTGCGTTGGTTTCGGTCTTGTCGGGGCCTGGGATTTGCTCGCCCTGGGGCGGAAACTTAGTGTCCTGCGCGAAAACAGAGCCGGCGAAGGCAAGAAAGAGAACTGCCGTCCAAAGAACACGAATGCGCTTCATGAGAAGACCTCCGATTTGGTGCGGAGGTAGATGATACACGGTTAAGGTTGATTTCAGAAGCGCGCAGCCTGATCCAAAGCCGCAGCCCCGTGAAAGAGCCGTCCGCCGCGGCCGTTCGGTCGGGTGCTGACAACGGGGCGCAATCCGGCTTGCGTTGTGGTACTCTCCCCTTGAAGGGACTGGAAGAACAAGCTCTACTAGTTCACCCGACCCGATGTTAGAAAGCTTCCACTGTGATTGCTCGTCCTCTTCGGGGTCAAGATTCAACAGCGTCTTATGACAATCGGAAGCCAGTGTCCCGGACATCATATGGATCAATCTGATCGCTCGTAGGCCATTCAAATTCGCCAGGAGGATCTATGCCAAACGGGAATGAACCTGAGGATATCAAATTCAAGCTTTACGCCCTGCTAGTTGAGCAGCTCCACAAGTATGTGGCGATTTTTTGGCAGTTTCCGTTAGCTCTACTGGCAGCTAACTTCGTTGCGTTGGACAGATTTCTGCGTCACCCGAAGATTATGCTCCTGGTGTCACTAGTTGACTGCGTTTTCGTGTTTGCATTCCATCGTCTTGTTATTAACGCGCGCTCCATTATTACGGCGACTAGAAACGCTGAGGAGATTCTCAGTGCGACCGGTTACGACGCGTTTATTCCTAAGTTCCGGCCACCAAAGACCCCAGCACCGAAGGTGACCGTATGGACGCTGTGGGTGCTTGCAATCGGCCTCGTCGTTTTCTCGGCGATCAGGTGCTTTTGCTCCTGACTTTGAGAGGCCGTTTCGACTAACGTCGGGATCGAAACGACAACAAGAGCCGTTCAATTCATCGCTCCAGCCAACAGTAACCCAAACGGCCCACGCCAGAAGCACACAAGAACTCAGTTAAACATCCACAGAACAGACTATCTGTTGTACTTGGGCGTGATACCTCTTAGCCGCTTCCAGACTTCATCGCAGCGGGCCAGGATCGATTCATCGAGAGGGCCGCCTTGGCAGGCTTTCAGGTTTTCATTGAGCTGTTCGAGGCGCGAGGTGCCCAGGATGATCGCGTCCACCTGCGCCTGGCCGAGCACCCATTGAAATGCGAGTTCGACGGGAGTCTTCCCCGCGTCGCGCGCGATGCCCACCAGTTCCTCCACGGCGGCAAAGTAGTCGTCGTGCCAGTAGCGGTCCAGATATATCTTGTTTCCATCGAAGCGTGTTCCAGGAATCGGCCCGTGCTGCTTGGACTGCTTGCCGCTCAGCAGGCCCCCGGCCAGCGGATTGTACGACGCCACGGCGACGTTGAAGCGTTTGCAGAACGCCAGGTACTCATCTTCGATGGCACGTGTCAGGAGGTTGTACATCGGCTGGGAGACGCAGGGCGGCTTGAACCCGTTCTTTTCTGCGATCCCATGCATTTCGCAAATCTGCCAGGCGGCGAAGTTCGACACCGCCGGATAGCGCACCTTCCCGGCGCGAACGGCCTCGTCCATGGCGGCGAGCGTTTCTTCAATTGGCACGGCGTAGTCCGGCAGGTGGAGATAATAAAGGTCCACATAATCGGTTTGCAGCCGCCGCAGGCTTGCCTCCAGCGCTTTGTGAAGGGCGGCGGGTGAAAGTCCACTCTCGTCTCGGTCGTCACCTGTTTTGAGACCTACCTTGGTGGCGAGGATCACCTCTTGGCGTCTTTCAGCCAAGGCCTTGCCAAGCATGGTTTCGGCTGCGCCCTTGTTGTAAACGTTTGCGGTGTCGAAGAAGTTGATTCCTACGTCGAGGCATCGGTCTACGATCCTCAGCGCCTCGGCCTCGTCTGCTTGCAAGCCGAAGGTCAAAGTCCCCAAGCAGAGCCGAGACACTCTTAAATCTGTCGTGGAAAGAGTTCGGTATTCCATATTAACCTCACAAGTTGCGACCGCCAAGGCACAAAGACAACAAGCGAACACAGGGCATTTGACTTTGAGGTGCTGTTCCTTGGTGTCTTGGTAGTGTTAATCTCCCGATGCCCGGCAGCGCTTAAAACTGATAACTGGCAACTGATGACTCTGTACTAGAATGAACTGTTATGGCTGAGCCGAGACTTCTCAAGCTTGCGCAGGATCTGGAGTGGCTGGGATGCGAACTGGAATACGTCGGCCACAAGCACGCCATGGAGGGCTTCCCGGAATCCGGGCCCACCTGGGACTTGTTTTGCGAAAAACAACGTGGCGTCCTGGCCACCACCGACAAAGTCCAGCGCGAGCTGAAGAACTTGGTGCGCTTCAATCCAACTCGTCTGGTCGGAGTCGAATATCCGATTACCGAAACGCTCGATTCTATCACGGACCTCCTCGGGACCGTCGAGACCATCAAGCAGGCTGCGACCCTTGCACTACACGAACTTCCGCCCCTTGTCCGCAGCTTCACAAAGATGGTGGAAGGCTACCTCCAGGCAGTCGGAAACACCGGGGCCTAAAAACGGACCCAGCGGTTCAGCCGGCCATCAGCGGGCGAAGGAATTCAGCCGAAGCCCGAATCTCCTCCAAGCCATTCAAGCCATCTTCAATCGAGATCCACCCCTGGAACCCGGCTTGTTTCAGGATTTGGAAGATTCGCGGATAATCATTCAATCCATTCCCGATGACCCCATGTGAAAGGAAAGCGGCGTACCCGATCGAACCTTCCGCTTTGTTCAGGTCATCGAGGGTGTGCCCTGACATGAGATAGCGGTCGCTGGCGTGCATGGTCACCACTCGGCTCTTGACTTGCTCCAGCAGGTCGAGGGGGTCCTCGCCGGCCACCAGAGTGTTCGAGGGGTCGAATTGCACGCCGAACCAGGGTGAGTTGATCTGGCCCACAATTTCCATGAAGACATCCAGGTGCTGAGCGAATTCGGGGTATTTCCAGTAATTGTCCTTGTAGTGGTTCTCGAGGGTGAGAACGATTCCCCTTTGGCAGGCGTACCCCAGCAATTCACGAATGCTCTCCACCACCAGGCGAATTCCCTCCGCGCGCGTAATCTGGGGCCGGCGTTGGCCGGAGAGAACCCGACAGAATCTCCCGCCCAAGGAAGCCGTCACATCGATCATCTTCTTCTCGCGCTCAATTTCCTTTCGGCGCGCATCGGGGTCGGGCTGGGTGAAATCCGGCGAGCAACAAAGCATGGGCATTTCGAGGCGCCGGCGCTCAATGGCCGAGCGGACCTTCTCGAGATAGCCTTCGTCCAGGGTTTCCAGGAATCCGTCGTAAAGCTCCATACCGTCGATGGGAAGGTCTGCCGCCATCTCGATCCAGTCGAATACGCTCATGCTGCGTTGGACCACAAGTTGGTCCATGAAGCACTTTGGAAATGCGGCGAGTTTCATTATTGGGGCACCTGTAATGTCCCGGCAGCGCTGGGAGCGCCGAAGGGCATTTGCTCGTAGTCGAGGATGGCACCGCTGATCAACTCATTGCTGGCGAAAAAGAGGGCTGCGTTGGCAATGTCCGCCGGCAAGATCATGCGCCCGAAGGGGCGAGTCTTAAGAGCCTCTTCCAGCCAATTTTCTCCCAGGCCTTCGACCACCGCTTTCAAATGATGCTCGCCTTCGGTTAGAACCCAGCCCGGATTAATCTGATTCACTCGAATCCGGAATTTCTTGAGGTAGTCGGCGAGGTTCTTGGTGAAGGTCATCATGCCACCCTTGGCAACGGAATAAGCCATAATGCTCGGGAAGCCGACATAGGCCAGGACGGACCCGATGTTGATGATGCACCCGCACGAGCGCTGCTTCATGTACTTTACAGCTTCCTGGCAAAGAATGAAGGGCGCGCGAAGGTCCGTGGCAAACACCTCATCCCACAGCGCCACGGAGGTGTTTTCGAGATTCCCGCGCGCCCCAATTCCGGCATTATTTACCAGGATGTCGAGCTGGCCGAAGCGCTCCACCGCCCGCCGGATGAGGTCACGGCAATGTGTTTCTTGTTTCAGGTCGCCGACCACCAGGAGCGCCTCGCCACCGGAGCCCTCGATTTCATTGACCAGCTTTTCTCCCTGGAGCTTGTGGCTTTCCAAACCGTGCACGACGACTCGAGCACCTTCTTCTGCAAACCTTCGCGCGATTCCGGCTCCGATTCCCTGAGTCGAGCCCGTGACTACAGCGACTTGCCCCGCTAACGCCAGATGTTTTGAGTCTCCTTGGCGCATAGAGCTCCTTTCCCGCTGATGCAGCGGCGATCAGCGACGACCTGCGGCTCTGCCGCCTGATGTGCGGAAAGGCGAAGCCTCTCCGAAGGACGTACACCTTGAACAGCCTCCTCCGCACAGGCTGGAAGGCTCAGCCTTCCAGCCTGTGCGGAGGAGGACGAGCGGCGCAGCATGGGCCGGGAAGCCCGGAGGCTTTCCGCACGTCGGGGCGGCAGAGCCGCTGTGAGCGCCGTTGTGAGCTGCTAATTTGGCATCTCTGATTTTACATCGCCAGCAACATATCCATTCAGCGCCCAACCATCGGCTACTCCGGTGTCAACAGTGCTTTAACGATTTTCCCCTCGGCCATCTCCTCAAAGCAGGCGCGCCAACCCGCGAGCGGCTCTACGCGGCCCACGATCAAAGTAGGATCCAGCTTGCCGGAGGCCAAGAGCGAGATGACCTTTTCCCAAATCAGGAAGTTGTGGCTGAAACTGCCCTGGAGATGCGCGGCTTTCTGAACCAGCGGGTCGAGGGAGAACTCCAAGGGTTGCGGCCCCCAACCGACTTTGGTGATCTGCCCTCCCGGCCGAACGGCAGCCAAGGCGGGCTTGAGTGCGGATGATGCCCCGGAGGCCTCGATCACCACGTCTACCCCTAATCCATCGCCCAGCGAGCGGACCGCTTCGAGAACTTCCGACTCGCCTCCGGTAATCGTCAGGTCAGCGCCGAGAGACTTCGCGATGGGCAGGCGCCTTTCATCCTGCTTTAGCCCCACCACCCCGAGCCAGCCAGCACCTGAGAGTCTTGCCAGGGCAAGCGAAAGCAGGCCAATCGGGCCGGGACCGAAAACCAACACCGAGTCACCAGGCCGGATCCGAGTCTTGACGCAGGTGGCGTTATAAGCCACGCAACAAGGTTCCGTTAGCCCCGCTTTCTCGAAGGGGACCGAATCGGGAAGGTGGTGAAGGCAGCGCGCGGGCACTGTAACAAAATTCGCCATGGCGCCATCGACGCCGTAGCCGAAACCTCGCCGCTTCGGGCAGAGGTTGTAATCGCCGCTGCGGCAGTAAAGGCACTGGCCGCAAATCCTGGCGGCGGTTTCACTCACAACGCGCGCCCCCTCGTGGAACCCCTGCACCGCCTTGCCCGCGCGAGCCACCACGCCCGCGAATTCATGACCCAGGATCACCGGAACATTGACGGGCCAGCCCTGGGTGTTGTGATATTGATGAATTTCGCTGCCGCATACACCGACGGCGCGGGTGCGAAGCAGGACTTCATCGTACGCCGGCTCGCCCGGCACCGGAACTTCCCGCAGCTCCACCGCTCCCGCCTTTAGCGCATATTGGACGACCGCTGTCATCGATTTTTCAGACATTCACCAGATCCTTTCGAATCTCTATATCGCAGCACGCAGAAATGAAACGTCAGCCGGAAAGATGTTGGTCCAGTATCACCTTTATCCCTCCGCAAAAGCATACGTGAGTCGCGTTGACGTTTCCAGCGCAATAAAGCAGGGGCGGGATCTTCATCGCAGAATTTGGGTGCCGGTCCCACTTGGGCTGGGCTCCCCTTTGAAACGGCGGTCCTTCCCGAGTTTCTGCATTCTCCCCTCTCCCACTTGGGGGAGATGGCCCGAAGCCTCACAATGACTGACATCTGCAGCGCCCATGTTTCGCGAATGACGCCAGCGCCAGAATTTGTTTGTTATCGATGCTTGTTGTCTTGTATCCTCACCCGGTCAGAATATCGCACTCTTCATGCTGGCCCAGGTCCTTGTCATTCTCGTGCTTCTTCGTGGTGAAGAGACATGGGACTTGAGATCCAAGGCGGACCTGGGTGCGAGAAGCAAACTCTGTGCGTAAAGCCGAGGTCACAACCATGAATCGACGTCAATTCGGTCGTACTCTTGCCGGAACGGCTCTAGCTGCGCCTGCCCTGGCGGGCTTGCCGGTCCACTCAGAATCTGTGCTGGCGGGAGGAGAAGTCTCCGGCGTAGCGTTCAAAATTTCCGTGATGCTATGGACTGTATTTCAAAAGCTGCCGTTTGAAGAACGCCTTGAAAAGGTGGCGGAGGCCGGCTACCACGCCGTGGAATTGGTAGGCGAGTATAAGACCTGGTCGGATGAGGACTTCCACAGGGCCAACCGCAAGCGGCGTGAACTCGGGATCACCTTTGACGTAACGGCCGGGCTTGCGCATGGCGTAGCGGACCCGGAGGCGCGGGAAGCATTTCTTTCCGACCTCCGCCAGGCGCTTCCGGCTATGGAGAAAATCGAATGCCGCGCCATCATTGTCATGTCGGGCAACGCGGTGCCGGGGAAGTCGCATGACGACCAGCACCAGAGTTGCATTGAGGGGTTGAAGCGAGCGGCGGAAATTGCGGAGAAGAAGGATCTCACACTTCTGCTCGAAAATATCGACCTCGAAGAGAACCCGCGCTATTACCTCTGGTCGGTGGCAGAAGGGTTCGAAATCGTCGGGAAGGTGGACCATCCACGAGTGAGATTTCTCTGCGACTTCTTCCACGAGCAGATTTCGGAAGGCAACCTGATTGAGAAGTTGGAAAAGAATATCGATAAGGTGGGGTTGATGCACGTGGCCGACGTTCCCGGGCGGCACGAGCCTGGGACGGGCGAAATCAATTACACCAATATTTATAAGAAGCTCGCGAGGCTGAAGTACGACCGCTACGTGGCCATGGAGTTCATTCCCACCGGTGACCCTGTCGCAAGTCTCCGGCGCGCCCGGGAGGAAGCGCTCCGCGCCGCACGGCTTTAGGAGGAAAATCAGAAATCAGAAGGCAGAGGTAGGTAATAAGCGTTAGGTGACAGGATGCAGGGGCTGGGGACTGATCTTTACCCAAATCTCGGCTGAACACGTGGGCCGAGGCACGAAAGCACACCCCGCTCCCCAAGGGAGAGGGCAAAGCCCCAATTTTCGAGTGCCCTAGCCGTTATGCCGGCTGGTGGCTACACTCCGCCGGTGCCCACCTTCGTTTCGCAGTCCCTAGTTCCGAGCCCTTAGCCCCGGTTTTACTCGTTCCACCCTTCGTGTTCCTGCCAATCCAGGATGCGAACGTGCTCTTCCTGGCGAGGAAGCTCAGAAAAGGTCTTCTTCATTCCTTCCTCCAGGTTCCCGTCCTGCGATTGGTAAATCCAGCTCATCTCCTGCTTGAGCGCCGCGACCTCGCCGCCCAAGTAAACAACAGCTTTTCCGTACTTGTAAGGGGCAGGCTTGAAACCGCCGGCGCCGTAAGCTCGATCTCCCCAAATGATGGTCCGCGGATCGATCCCGTGTTCGCGGAGCAATTCCTGGCAAGCCTTGATGACGAACCAATTGGTGGTGCGGTGATCCACGTGTCGCTCGTCAGGATGGGGCAGGGCAATTAGAGCCGGATGAAATTCGGTAATGATCTGTTCGATCGTACCGATCACGGAGTCACGCGCATAGGGCAAATTGGGTTTCAGAACTTGCTCATAAGGCGCGTGGTCGCAGGCAAGATATACCGACAAAAACGGGTTCAAGGGTTTTATGTGTTCTGACCAGATGGCGCCCGAGCCGCCGTCGGGCAGGCCCAGGATATCGGTCTTGTCACGGGTCAGGCCGATGTGTTCCAGAGCTTCGCGGGTTTCCTCCATGCGGACCATACCGAACTCGCGCGCCTCGTTCGGGCCGCAAGTCTTGCCGTAGTAGTGCTCGCAGGCGCCGACGTCACCCCCCGTGAGGATCACTACCCGCACCGGAATGCCCGCCTCGACAGCGGCGCGGATCAAGCCGGCATAGGAGTACTCGTCGTCTTCGTGCGGGCAAACAACCAACACGGATGCCGGCAATGTGTTGACGCCGATTTCCGTGCCAGTTTCGGCCAGCAGTCTCCCACCCGCGCCGATTAACTCCAACCTTGCCCGGTAAGTGCCGGGCGCCTGCTCGGCAGGGATCGCCCAGGCGTCCGCCGCCACGGCCCGCGTTTGCCCAGCGGCAAGATTGATTCCCGAGAGGAGCGTCGCCTTCTGGACGGCCTTCCCTGTGGGATCCAGGATAGTTGTCTGAAGTTCCGCGCCACTCCAAGCTTCGTCCCCTGAATTCTTCAGCTTGCCCACGATTCTGAGCCGATCTCCCGGACGGTAGAGTGTTCGCGAGTGATCCAGGGTGATAACGGGAGAAACCTGCCCAGGAGCGTAAAAGTTTCGGTACGTTACGAAGTCAATATCGGAGTTGTAGGGGTGCGTAAAGGCCACGCTGTAAGGTTTGGGAAGATCGCGTCCCGGGGGCCTCACAATGGCGGGCCGGGTGAATTGCATATCGTAAATAATCGTTCGCTCAGCGTTCCACACGGCCACCGTGTAAGCGTCCACTTCCGGTGGAGGGATTTTGTCGTGGCGCTCGGGACTTCCAATGCCCATGACTTCTTTTTGCTTCCCTTGGAGAGAAGAGGCAATGCCCGCGCTCATCATGGGAATCGTTGCTGTCCCTCGGGCCGCCAAGGTCAAGTGGTCCCGCAAGACTTTCAGCGCAAGGTCGGGATTCTCGCTGGCTTCTCCCGAGTAGAGGGAGATCCAGGGATAGTTGGCGTTTGAGAACTCGACGCGCAGGTTCTTGATCTCAGTGTCGGTCAGGTTTTCCAACGTGACCTCGCAGTGAATAGGTTCGCCGAGATTATAAAACGTCTTGTCCAAGGTCAAGTGAGAGATTTGAATCAGCTTCTTGTAGGCCGCGAAGCCGCGCAAAGGCTGGAGGGCGACAGTGCGATGGGATGTGCGGTCTTGCACTTGGACGGCAACCGTGTAGAGTCCAGTGGGGGCCTCAGCAGGAATCGGCCATCCGACTTCGTATTGGGCTTCCCCCTGCAGGAGTTCTCCGACTCGATCCATTTGAACGCTGGTTGTGGAGGTAGTGCCGGCATACTGAATCTGCGCAAACACTACGTAACGGCCCACGTCGCCCCCCAGTCCTTTCACCCTGGCTCGAATGGTAGCTATGGAGCCAACGTTGAAACCGCTATCAGCCGGGGCGCCTTCGACGGAAATATCTTCTCCGAGCGCGGTACTACAGGTCGAAAGAAATGCTGCCATCAAAACCAGCAAGAAGAGATTACGTGAGCGCATAGTTTGTCGATCCTCCGCAAGATTCTCGATCATTATTCTCGTCAAGACGTCATTTTTGGTCAAACGAGGACATTGTCCTCTCATGTCCATACCAAGTCTACCCGAATTCGCAAGGTGAAAGGCTCTGTTTTCCCAGCGTGAAGCCGTAAACGCGTTTAATGAGTCGGCAGACCGGCTCAAAACACGTGCCTCTCCATATCCTCCCGTGGCAATTGGAGCCACCCGCCGCATTCCCTATCGTACTGAGTGTTCATGGGCCTGCGGTCCGCCCATAGAGATCGGCCCAGGTTAATTGCTTTCGGGGTCAGAATGTCTGAAATAGCTCGCTCTGTTACCTTTACCAGAAAATTGCATTTATGCAGGTGAGGCGAGTGAAATGCAACACGACAAACGAATTCAGCAAACGTGAATGAGGTGAACAATGACCGAAGGAAAATTGCGATTAACAACCGTCGAGGGCGAAGCAAGGCAGTTTGTAGCGGAGTCGGGTACTGGTCATGCCCTCGTTATTGACGACGCCAACGGCCACACAGGACCCAAGCCCATTGAGTTGGCTTTGCTGGCCCTCGGTGGCTGCACCGGTTTTGACGTGATCAGCATTCTCCGCAAGAAGCGCCAGACTGTGACCGGGTATGAAATCGAAGTTCGTGCCGAGCAGAACCCGGAGCCGCCTGCTTACTTCACCCGCGTTGAAATCAAGCACCGGCTTCGAGGTTGCATCGATCCCGGGGCCGTCGAAAGAGCCATTCATCTTTCCGAGACGAAGTACTGCGCGGTGGGGGCGATGATCTCGAAGACGGCGAAGATCGAAACTACCTTCGAGATCCTGCCGGACGCGGCACAGGAAACCTTTCGCGAGGCGGCATAATGAAGAGACCCATCTTACTGGTGGCGGTGTTTCTCCTGGGGGCAGGCGCAGGCGCTCAAACTCCGCCTCCCGCCACAGGCACCGTTCAATCTCTCACTCTCCAGGAAGCTGTCGGGATCGCACTTAAGAAGAATCCGGGAATCCAGGCTGCTGACGCCTACGCGCAGGCCGTCCAGGAAGGCATCACCGCAGCGAAGTCGTTCCGTTACCCACGAATGAATTTCGTGGAAGGATTCACGCGCGGCAATAATCCCGTCTACGTATTCGGGACGCTTCTTACCCAACGCCAGTTCACCGCGGCCAATTTTGAGCTCGGCTTTCTGAACACTCCTCCGCCGCTGGATGATTTCCGTACCGCCTTCCTCGCCACAATGCCCTTATACGATGCCGGCCAGACTTCTCGCATGGTCCAAAACGCAAAGCTCCAAGCACAGTCTGCGCAAAAGGGAAGGGAGCGGACCCGGCAAGAAGTTGTCTTCCAGGTGGTCAACGCCTACTTGAACGATTTGCTGGCGCAGGAAACCGTCCGGGTGGCGAAATTCGCAGTAGATATGACCAAAAGCGACCTCGAGCGTGTAAATGCCCGGCAGCAGAGCGGGCTTGCCGTACCGTCCGACCTCCTGAGCGCTCAGGTTCAACTTGCCCAGGCGGAAGAGGACTTGCTCCGGGCGCGGAACGCGGTGGACCTGGCCCATGCAGGTCTGAATGTGGCCATGGGCCTGGCCGAGGATGCGCCCACGTCGATTAACGGAAGCTTGAGCGAGGCAAGCTTTGTGACCGGTTCCCTCGAGGACAGGCAAACCAAGGCCCTGGCGGCGCGGCCGGATTATCTCCAAGCCCGGTTGAGCGGGCAGCAGGCGGCCAATCGGATGCGCATGGCGCGGGCTGAATTCCTTCCCAAAGTAAACCTCTTCAGTTCCTGGGAAGCTGACAACCAGACGTTCGCCGCACGCGGCGGCAACAATTGGGCTGCGGGCGCCACGCTCAGCCTCAACCTCTTCGACGGCGGAGAGAAAATAGCCCGGGTGAAGGAGTCAAAAGCACGTGAGCTTCAAGCGCGAGCCCTTGAAAACCAGATGACCTCCGCCGTGCGCTTGCAGGTTCGCGAGGCATATTTGAACTTGGCCACCGCGCAAAAGCGCCTGGAGGTTGTGAGGGGCGCCACATCGCAGGCCACAGAGAGCCTCCGAATAACACAGAACCGCTTTGAGGCTGGTCTCGCCACGATTACGGATTTGCTGCGCGTTGAAACGGCGAAGACCGCGGCTGAAAAAACTGCCCTCAATGCCAACTTTGATTACCGGCTCAGCTACGCCGCCCTTGAACTTGCTACCGGCGAACTCTCCCAGACTTCTGCTGCGGTGAAACAGTAGGCATGCCGCCTTGCTCGACGGATGGGAAGATGTAGCGCCGACCTTTAGCTCGGCATTCATCATGCTGACCTAAAGGTCAGCGCTACGACAACCCCGCTTCGCGGTGGGAGCATTAGGAGCAATAGGAGCAGCCATGCAGATACGAAAGTTCCTTCAACCCTTGTCACTTCTGATTGTTGTGAGCCTCCTTCTCGCCTGCGGCTCGAATAAACCTGCTGGCGGAGAGGCCGCAGGAGTTGTCTCGGACGTAAAACTCGAGACGGTCAGCTTGGCTCCTGTGCCTCAAATGTACGAGGCCGTAGGGACGGTACGATCGGCGGATGTCAGCGTCCTGAATGCGCAGATGGGCGGCACGGTGAGCGAGGTCCGTGTCAAGTCGGGCGACCGTGTACGTCGAGGGGATCTCCTGGCGGTCATCGATGACCGCTCGCCTCGCGCCCAGGTAGAGGCGGCGCAGGCGGGAGTCGAGGAAGCTACGCAGGGGCTGGCGGAAGCAGAGCAGTCGCTGCAGGCCGCTAGCGCGGACCGGCAATTTGCGCAGGTTACTTTTACGCGCTATCAAACCCTCCTTCAGAAAAACTCGCTGAGCCGTCAGGAATATGACGGCGCCGAAGCAAAGTACAAGGCAGCTTTGGCCAACGAGCGCTCTATGGAGGCCAGGAAAAAGGAAATCCGGGCGCGCCACCAACAGGCCCGGGCGCAGAAATCCTCCGCGGAAACGATGCTGAGTTATTCCCGCATTGTGGCGCCCTTGGATGGTGTGGTGACACTGAGAAGCGTTGATGCCGGTACGGTGGTAATGCCGGGGATGCCCCTTATAGTTGTCGAGGAGACGGCTCGCTACAGGCTGGATGCTAGCCTGCCTGAAGAGCTATTCGCCAAGGTCAGGGTGGGGGAAGAAACCCTTGTGGCCACCGCGCGGGGCAAAGTCCAGGGGCGTGTGGCGGAAGTGGTTCCAGCCGCTGATCCCGGCAGCCGGACGTTCCTCGTGAAGGTCGATCTTCCTTCCAATTGTTCCTGCCAGTCGGGTGAGTACGCCACGGCCATGTTCCCGGTCGAGCAGACCCGAATGATGTCCGTGCCGCGGGCGGCGCTGGTCGAACACGGCGAGTTGGAGGGAGTTTATGTGGTCAATCCCCAGGGAAGCGCGGAATACCGGCTGATCAAAGCGGGGAAATCGTGGGGCGAACGGATCGAAGTCCTTTCAGGTTTGAATCCAAGCGATCGCATTGCCGTGACCCAGGTGGAACAGCTCCGTGACGGCGTTCGTGTGGAGGCACAATGACCACGCGAAAGCTCGGACTTGCAGGCCGCATCGCCCACTACTTCATCAACTCGAAGCTCACCCCGCTCCTGATGGTTTCTTCTCTCCTGCTGGGCGCGTTCGCGGTGATGAAAACTCCGCGTGAAGAAGAACCACAGATCATCGTGCCGATGATGGACGTATTCGTGGAGATGCCCGGCGCCACGGCTCAAGAGGTGGAACAGCGAGTGACCACGCCCATGGAGAAACTCCTCTGGGAGATTCCCGGCGTGGAATATGTTTACTCCACCACGCGCCCGGGCATGTGCATGGCGATCGTGCGCTTTAAGGTGGGAGAAAACGAAGAAGAATCCATCGTCAAAATCTACAACAAACTTTATTCGAACTTCGATTTGATTCCTCCCGGTGCTTCCAAGCCGCTCATCAAGCCCCGATCCATCGATGACGTCCCGGTGTTGGCCCTGACCTTCTGGAGCGACCGCTACGACAGTTATACGCTCCGCCGCATTGCCGAGGAAGTGGATCGGGAAGTGAAAAGCATTGATGATGTCTCGGGAACAAAAGTGATTGGAGGGGAACGGCGCCAGCTCCGGGTTCTTCTGGATCCCGCGAAGATGGCGGGGCACAATGTCGCGCCGGCCACGATCTACGCGGCTCTGGATCACGCCAACCAGCAGCTCCAGGTGGGAAGCTTTGCGGCGGAGAACCGCGAATTTGCAGTGCAGACCGGCAACTTCCTCGAGACCCCTCAGGACGTGGGAGCCGTCGTCATCGGAGTTTCCTCGGGCCGTCCTGTTTACCTGCGAGACGTCGCGGAGATCCGCGATGGTCCGGCAGAGCCATCCGACTACGTGCTCTTCGGGCTGGGACATGGATCCGGTAGAATCCAGCGCAGCCCTATGGGTGAATATCCCGCGGTGACTCTTAGCGTTGCCAAACGCAGAGGTAAGAATGCCGTGGGGGTAGCCGGCCGCGTCTTGGAAAAGGTCAACAACCTCAAGGGCTCGCTGATCCCTGCGGGGGTTGAAATGACGGTCACCCGGAATTACGGCGAGACGGCGCAGGAGAAATCCAACGAACTGCTCAAGCACCTATTACTCGCTATCCTTTCCGTAGCCGCCCTCATTGCCCTTGCCCTGGGGTGGCGTTCGGCCATGGTTGTATTGGGCGCGGTGCCCGTGACCCTGGCCATGACACTGTTCCTCTATTTCATTTTTGGTTACACCCTCAACCGGGTTACGCTTTTCGCCCTCATCTTTTCCATCGGAATCCTGGTGGATGACGCGATCGTCGTTGTGGAGAACATTACGCGCCACTTCCATCTCCCGGAGAATAAGGGCCGCCCGGCCGCCGACATCGCGGTGGAAGCGGTGGACGAAGTGGGCAACCCCACCACGCTCGCCACTTGGGCCGTCATTGCCGCCATCCTCCCCATGGCTTTCGTGGGTGGCCTGATGGGTCCGTACATGCGCCCCATTCCCATCGGCGCTTCCGTGGCGATGCTTTTTTCTCTCCTCATCGCTTTTGTGATTTCTCCCTGGGCTGCCATCCGCCTCTTGAAGCGCGAAGACAATCATCAAGAAGGAGAAGGCCGGGAGGGTTGGAGCACCCGCCTCTATCGCCGCCTGATGACGCCTTTGCTGCTTGATTCGCGCAAGCGGCGCGGCTTCCTGGTGGGTGTCGTGCTCCTTTTGCTCCTGGTTCTGACCATGCCCTTGCTCAGAATCGTGCGCGTCAAGATGCTGCCCTTTGACAATAAGAGTGAGTTTCAGGTGATCGTAGACATGCCGGACGGCACCACGCTGGAACAAACGGCTACGGTCACGCGCGAGCTCGCGCGGCGCATCGCTCAGGAACCGGAGGTCATCAACTACCAGGTCTACGCCGGCGCCGCCGCGCCTTACAACTTCAATGGACTGGTAAGGCATTATTTCCTGCGGCAGGCGCCCAATCAGGCCGACATTCAGGTAAACCTGCTTTCCAAAGGGGAGCGGTCCGCCCAGAGTCATGAAATCGCCAAGCGTGTGCGGGTGGCCATTCAGCCGATCGGCGACAAATATCGAGCCAGACTGAAAGTCACCGAGATTCCTCCGGGACCGCCGGTCCTCCAGACTTTGGTGGCCGAAATCTATGGTCCCGATCAACCCCAACAGCTTGAAGTGGCGCGGCAGGTCCGCGATGCTTTCAAGCGTACTGAGGGCGTGGTGGACGTGGACTGGTACGTCGAAGACGAGCAGCCCGAATATCGCTTTGTGGTGGACAAGGAAAAGGCCGCTTTGAACGGCGTCTCTACGGATCAGATCACGCAAACGCTGCGCATGGCCTTGAGTGGAGCGGTAGTCGGCATCGCACATCAGCCCAAGGAGAAAGAAGACGTTGACATCGTGCTCCAACTTCCCCGGAGTGAGAGATCCAGCCTCAGCGACCTGGGTGAGATTCGCCTGGTGTCGGCGAATGGGGCGCTGGTTCCCCTCAGCGAACTTACCCACATCGACGCGGGAACCATCGAGAAGAGCATCTACCACAAGAACCTCAAACGCGTGGTCTACGTCACGGGTGATGTGGCAGGCAGCGAAGAAAGCCCGGTTTATGCCATCCTCAGCGTCTCGAAGGAATTGGACAAGATCAAGACGCCCTCCGGCGCCAGGCTCGAGCGTTACCTCACTCGCCAACCCTTCATGACAGACCAAGTCTCGATGAAGTGGGACGGGGAGTGGCAAATCACCTACGAAGTCTTCCGCGACCTGGGTTTTGCCTTCGCCGTTGTGTTGGTATTGATTTACGTCATCGTGGTGGCATGGTTCCAGTCGTTTCGTGTGCCGCTCGTTATCATGGCCCCGATTCCGCTGACGCTGGTCGGCATACTTCCTGCGCATGCCCTGATGGGAGCTTTCTTTACGGCCACCTCCATCATCGGATTCATCGCGGGCGCGGGGATTATAGTCAGGAACTCGATTATCCTCGTCAACTTCATTGAACTCCGTCGCCAGCAGGGTTTGTCGCTCGAGGAAGCCGTTGTGGACGCCGGCGCGGTGCGCTTCCGCCCCATGCTCCTGACTGCCGCAGCGGTGGTGGTGGGCGCGTTTGTCATCCTGTTTGATCCCATATTCCAGGGCTTGGCAATTTCGTTGATGGCCGGCGAAGTGGCCTCAACGTTCTTGTCGCGCATGGCCGTGCCGGTGCTTTACTACCTGCACGCCAAACACGGTTCGTAGGGCCGAATCCGTCAACCTCAGCAGGCAGCCGGTAGATTATCCTTGGAGGTAAAAGCATGGACCTGAATCGTTGGCTAAGACTGATTGCAGGCAGTTTTCTTTTGGGAACCCTTTTGCTGGGCTATTATGTAAGGCCCAAATGGTTTCTCTTCACCGGGTTCGTAGCCTTGAATCTGATTCAATCGGCATTTACGAATTGGTGCCCGATGATGACGTTTTTGCGCAAGTTGGGTGTGAAGGCGTGAAAACCTTTGGACAATCGGGTTACAATGCTCATTTACCCTGGTAACCGCACTTCGCGCGGGCGGAGTCGTGGCGCCAGAGTTTTGAGGCTCGACAACCCCCACAAAGGAGGAAGACGCATTGGAAAAGGAAACTCTGAATCTAGTTGACAACCGAACCGGGACGTCCTATGAAGTGCCGTTTTTTAAGGGCACCATTCGGGCTATGGACTTGCGAAAGATCAAGACCAATCCGGAAGATTTTGGACTAATGACTTACGATCCTGCATTCATGAACACCGCGTCCTGCCAGAGTGCCATAACCTTCATTGACGGTGATAAGGGCATCCTGCGGTATCGCGGCTATCCCATCGAGCAACTTGCCGAAAAGTGCACCTTTCTCGAGGTTTCCTATCTCATCCTGTTTGGTGAACTCCCTACGGCTGCGCAATTGACCGCATGGACAAACGAGATCACTCATCACACCATGCTGCATGAGACAACCAAGAAATTCCTCGAGGGCTTCCTTTACGGCGGCCACCCCATGGGCATGTTCATTAGCACCCTTGCGGCCCTTTCAACGGTTTACCCCGAAGCGCGCAAAGTGCAAGATCCTGAGCTGCGCGCCTTGCAGATTCACCGGCTAATCGGAAAAGTCCCAACCATTGCGGCCTACACTTACCGCCACAGCCTCGGTTTCCCCTACGTTTACCCGGACAATGACCTTAGTTATACGGAAAACTTCATGAACATGCTGTGGAAGATGGCCGAGCCTAAGTACGAAGCGAATCCGGTCTTATCCAAGGCCTTGGATATTCTGTTTATTCTTCACGCCGATCACGAACAGAATTGCAGTACCAACGTCATGCGCGCCGTGGGTAGTTCCCTGGCGGATCCATTTGTCTGCGTATCCGCCGCCGCTGCCGCTCTTTCCGGGCCCCTGCACGGAGGCGCCAATGAAGAGGTGCTGAAGATGCTGGATGAGATCGGGTCCAAGGACAAAGTTCCTGCCTACATCGAGGGCGTCAAAGCTGGACGCGGAAGGCTCATGGGGTTCGGGCACCGAGTCTACAAGAACTATGACCCGCGCGCCAAAATCATCAAATGGGCTGCCGATCGAGTTTTTGAGGTCACGGGGAGGAATCCCAAGATTGAGATTGCGCTGGAGCTGGAGCGGATCGCTTTGCAGGACGAGTACTTTGTAAAGCGCAAGCTCTATCCCAACGTGGACTTCTACTCAGGGATCATCTACCAGGCTTTGGGCTTCAAGCCGGAGATGTTCACCGTTCTTTTTGCCATCCCGCGCACGGTAGGTTGGCTTGCCCAGTGGGAAGAGATGCTCCAGGACTCCGAGCAGAAGATTGCGCGCCCGCGGCAGATTTATACAGGCTACGAATCGCGGGATTGGATTCCCATGGAAAAACGTCCCGTTCAGACTGCCCCACCGGCGGCGTGAGGAACGCTTCATTCGAGCAGGACAGGCTGCGGGAAAACGCTTCCCCGTTATGATTCTGAGGTCTTCGCTGTCATCCTGATCTCGCCCTGCCCGCTCAGTATAAACTGCGCGAAGAATCTCGCTCTGCACATTTTCATGAACGGACGAGATTCTTCGTTCGGCCTGGGCCGCCAGCTCCTCGGAATGACAGCGTCTGCGAGTTTTTCCGCAGCCTGTGGAGCCCTTCGGGGCGGCAATATAGGAGGAGGCGACCTCCATCAAGGCAGGAGGCGGCCAGCCCGTAAATCGGTTGGGGAAGACCCAGCGACGTTGATTCGAGTTGTGAGATGACCTAATGAACCGACGGAATTTTCTATATAGTTGCGCAACGGTGGGCCTCTTAGACAGCACATGGAGGCGGGGCGCATTTGGAGTTGGTGACCCAATTCAGAGCCAGGGTGCGGGCCTCGAGCAATCACTCGTGGGTAAGCCATCCAATCTGGCCATGTTCGGCGAAATGCAATCGTGGCTCAGTCCGGAGGCTACACCCTTGCTGCAAAAGCAGGTTTCCCAAACTGCCGCCGGGCCGGTGAAGCTGGCCGAATTGCCTTGGAAGGATTCGGAGCTTGATATCGGGGTGGAATGGCCCGAATTTCGGACCGTTAACCAATTGGTTATCCGATTCTCCTCCGTGGATAGCTCTCCCCGTCGAGGGAGGCAGTTTGTGGAATATTGGGACGGCATAACCACTCGCCAGGGCCGGTGGAGAACTTTGGAAGATGATACCATCTTGGGGATTCCTCTGGAAATAGACGGGCGGACCTGGACATTCACTTTTCCGCAGCGAAGAACCTGCAAGCTGAGGCTCTGCTTTCAAGACCAAAAGCAAGTGGAGATTGAAGCTTTTGAAGTCTATGGCCCCTCGAAGTGGAAGGCTGGCGAAGCATACATCGAGTGGGGACACACTCCACAGGAGAAATCCTACGACGGCTCCCTGAGCATGTATAACGGTGAGGTGTTGGAAGTCCGACCCTTCGGGAGCACGCAAGCACGGGGGCCATTGGCCTGGACTTCGACGGCAGGGAAGGGAACGACCGCAGGAATTGTTGCCCGGGTGCTTTACACTTCGGGCATGGATGTTGATCGGACCATCGTTACGGTACGCACAAAGGCTTTCGATTTCTCATTCTTGCCTGGGGAGGTCGTGGAGTATCAGCCTATCGATATACCGGACTTTGGGGTTTACATTCGCAATAATTCTCTCCAACTGGACCGAACCGCTTACCGGCAGAAGAACGCGAAAGCGTCCCGGATCATTGACGCAGTGGCCAAACATCCCGAGCAGACGTTTGAAAACGCCCATCAGTCGATACACGCCAAGCGGGTTACGCTCTCCTTTGTTGGCGTGGACTCGAATAGCCAGAAATTTGGCGTGGCGCCCGACGGCCACTTGGTTATTGGAAATAACGACCCAAGCAACGGCCAACAGATCGCTCCAAAGTTCGCCATGTACTTTGCCAGCACCGAAGCCACGAGGATGTTTCAGGAACCGGCGAGCGCGGGTGACTTCTTCGCCGCAGAGAGCGAGAAGTCGCAGACTCTGGAGGAGGGCTGGTTGCCCATCGTGGCAACCAAATGGAGCAGGAACGAGGTCCGTTTTGAGCGCCTTGACTATGCCACACTCGACCACCTGCCCCAGCCTCTCGACGAGTCCAAGCTGATGGGCAACGAACTCGCCTTAATGATCTCCCGGCTTACGATTGAGAATGATTCGCCTCTCCCCAAAACTGTGTCCTATTACATCAAGCCTTGGAAGCCCACCAGCGGGCAGCTCGACTACGGAGCGATGCCCAGCAACGTAAAGAACGCTTGGGAAATCTTGTTGCGCGCGAATTGTGTCTGCGTCACGGATGGCGACAGCGAGTACGCGGTTTGCTTTGTGGACTCACACGGTCGAGGATCCCTATCGTTGGAAACGGCAACAAGCGCCGTGAGGTACTCCCTGGTGCTGAGCCCCGGTGAACAGCACTTCATTCACACCGTAGTTCCTGGCCGGCCGCTCCCTGATACGGAACAGGACAAGCTGCGTGATCTTCCTTACGAACAACTGCATGCTTCCACCGTAAAGTACTGGAACGACCGCCTGGCGGAAGGCATGCAGGTCGAGATTCCTGACCGGCATATGCAGAACCTCTACAACGCCACTCTTCAGCATTTTCTGCTAGCCATGACCAAGGATGGGAGACGGCAGGAGCACTACCCCAACACGGCAATGCTCTATTATGGAAGTATTGGTAGCGAGAGCAGCCCGATTATCCAGAGCCTGGATATGCGTGGTCTGCACGCGCGCGCCGAGAGCTGCTTGAATGCCTGGCTATCCACTCAGGGCGACTCCATGCCGGCAGGAGATTACGCTTCCAAGGAAGGAGGTTTCTACCATTACTGGCCCAACTACACGAGCTGTCAGGGTGGAGTTCTATGGGCCTTGGCGGAGCACTACCTCTATACGCGCGACCAGGACTGGCTCCGCAAAGTTGCTCCCCAAATCGTGGCAGGGTGCGACTTCATCATTCGGGAACGGAAGCGCACTATGAAGGAGCTTCCGAGTGGGCGAAGGCCTCTTTGGTACGGGCTGGCTCCAGCGGGCTGTGTGGCCGACATGCGGGATTGGGAATACAGTTTCATGCTCAATGCCTACTTCTACTTGGGACTAAAGAAGTCAGCCCAAGTGCTCCAGGATGTGGACACGGAGAATGCCAGGCGTATCGAGGCCGAGGCGCGAGACTACCTCCAGACGCTTCGCAGAGCTCTGAAGGAAAGCGTGGCCCTTTCTCCCGTGACTCGTCTTCGCGACGGGACGTCCGTACCCTCGGTTCCCTCCTATGTGGGTTTGCGAGGGCTCAGTACAGACGTCAAGGATTCGGTGGACCCTGATCTCCGCCATGGGTACGCGTACGATTCGACAGGGGGGCCTTTCCACCTTCTAAAGGGAGAGGTTGTTGCACCCGGCGAATCAGAAGTGACTTGGATGTTGAACTATCTCGAGGACAGGTTTTTCATGTTCACGCCTCTGGTCTCCAGGGTGGATCTGGACGAGCTGAGCAGCGACTGGTTCAATCTCGGTGGCTTCGAGAAACTACAGCCTTACTATGTCCACTACCAGGACGCCTACTTGCAGCGCGACCAGATCCCGAGTTTTTTGCGTGGCTTCTTCAACACCCTGGCAACGATCTCCGATCCCCAAACCTTGACCTTCCAGGAGGAGCTGGACTTTGGTGGAGCCCAGCCGCACAAGACGCATGAAGAGGGATGGTTCTTTCATCAGCTCAGGCATATGCTCGTGATGGAAATGGAGAATGACCTTTTCCTGGCGGTGGGGACACCCCGGCAGTGGCTCGAGGATGGCAAGAAGATCGGGGTCACTCGCGCCCCCACTTATTTTGGCGAGCTCAGTTATCGGATTGAGTCTTTCGCCAACCAAGGTCGCATCGAAGCGACGGTGCGCCTGCCCCCCCGCCGGCAACCGGCGAACCTCTATCTTCGCCTGAGACACCCCAAGCAGGCTCAACTGAAGCGGGTCAAGGTTAACGACCGCGCCTGGGAAGGCTTCGATGCGGCCAGGGAACGAATCAAACTGCCCGTGGGCGAGCGCGATCTTAAGATTGCGGCCTACTACTCCTGAACGCGCCCGTAGCCCGAATTTCTCAGCATGAACAGGGAAGGGCGGCGTTTTAACCCGTCACGGCATACTCTACGGATCGAGGGTTGGCAATGCGCTTCGGGGCCTCCAAGATTTCCATCCCCACGACATTGCCTTCTTTGTCGTAGTCAAGGACCACCCCGGGCTTATCTTCGTCGCTTTCTTCGATGGGCGCATTGCTCAGTAAGATTCGCAGTACGTCCACTTCGGGATCGTAAGTTACCTTCACGGGTTCTTCCAGCAGAAGGTTGCAATCTCTTGCCTTGGAACGGCGATGTCATCCTTTACATTCATCGTCGGAATCCTGCGCTCATCTTACCGAGGTTTTCAGGGAAAGGCAAAAGGGCAGCCGCGAAGCCGGCAGGCATTCGCAGCTCCTCTGGAGGTCACTCCCACGCTGCCGCCTGAATCAAGGTGCCGTTGCGCAGGAAGTAATTTATGGCGGTTTCCCAGCTTTGCATCTTGCTCCGGAACCACTCCGTTGTGTAATGGTCGAGCACGGCGTTCCCAGCCGGAGAAAGTCCGGTGTAGAGATAACGAATGCGCGTACTTGTCTTGCCGCCGGGAGCAGGAGCGAGCGAAATCCTAAGCTGCGTCGCTATCATGCCGGGCTCGACCCAAGCGTAAGCGATACTGTATGTTGCGGGATGGTAGTGCGTAAGCATCCAGATGCTGTCCGGCCCGGCGTCGTTCGGCGTGGAGAATACGCACCCGTCCTCGGCCAGGCCCGACTCGGAATAGATCAGGTGATATTTCCAGCCGGGCACCCAATCTGCTTCCCTCACCGGGCAAAGCAGTGGGAACACTTTTTCCGGCGGCGCATCGTTCGTCTGAGTGTATTCATGACTTACTCGCTTGGCGTCAAAAGCTGACATGGCTCCCTCCAAATGTGAATATCTCCGCATAACTTGCTGCGAAACGCAAAAAGGCCCAGCCGCAATGTGCGACTGAGCCTCTTCTTTATGCTGCCAACTGCCTTTGGACTTCTACGGCTCCGTTGACAACTCGCCGACGGTGATTCCGGGCGAGGAGACCTGAGCATAGAAATTCTTGGGGTAATTCCGATACGTCCATGCGGTATCTTCAAATGCGCTGTTCGCGAAGCTGCGCAATACTCGACCACCAGAGAACTCCATCGCGATATCGGAAGACATGGGGTCTACCTGGCATTTCAGGAGGGAAGCTCCCACCAGATCATCCATGTATGAAGCCAGGTGATAGAAGGCTTGTGAGGATTGTTCCTCGGAGTCGAACTCAGATTTGTCCATGGAAACATCATAACTGCCGAGAATTAGTTTGCCTTCCCGCTCGTACCTCCAAGGTGGATCGATGAATACGCTCAGAACGGTTGAATCGCCGGGGCCACCGAAGAAATAGATGATGACGCTGTTGGCCGCAACACGTTTGAAAGATACCGACTGACCGATAAGAGTCTTGAGCTCTGAGTTCAGTTTTTCGAAGGTCATGTAATTCCGTCTATTGTCGTCCTAACTCTCCAAATGAAAAACCCCGCCACATAGGGCGGGGTTTTGCAATTTAATCCCGGCGACGACCGACTCTCCCACAAGGTTCCCCTTGCAGTACCATGGGCCCTGGAGGGCTTAACTACCGTGTTCGGGATGGGAACGGGTGTGGCCCCTCCGGTAAGGTCGCCGGAAACTCGTAGAACAGTCGTCAGTCATCAGTGGTCAGTTATCAGTAAAGGCCCGAACAGCCCAAACTGACATCTGATTA